>NZ_JBXVVG010000002.1:0-1333579 GCF_057219245.1 Roseivirga sp. YIW32
GGATCTGACCAATTAGACGCTTCTACAATAGCTAACTCATGGTTATATCTAATCGCCGATCCCTCGCAGTAAACGTAAAACTTCTAAGGCTTTCAAACCCCTTAAGTCTTATTCGAAAACTCACCATTGTGAGCCCCCACTTTTTTACACTTTCTAAACCTTCGTTCCGAAAGCGGATGCAAAGGTAAGAAGATGTTTTGATTCCAACCTATAAATCAAGAAAAATATTTTCAGTGATTGGTCAGTTTTTCAAGTTATTCCCTACGCCATTTGCTTAAGGGACTGCAAAGGTAAAACAATAATTTCTTTTGGAAAGCCTTTTGTGAAAAGAAATTCAAAGAAAATTCTTCGGTAAAGCTATCTGCTTAGCGCAGAATAGTTTGTGTTCTATCAGGACCTACAGAAACGATCTTGATCGGAATACCCGTTGCCTTCTCAATGTAGGTGACATAATCCATCAGTTGTTTTGGAAAGTCATCATACGACTTCACATTTGTCAGATCTGTTGTCCAACCCTCCATGGTTTCGTACACCGGGGTGATGTCTTCATCCATTAGCTGAAATGGCATCTCTTCTGTTTCCTTACCATCTGCCAAACGGTACTTTGTGCAGATCTTGATCTCGTCTAAGATCGACAACACATCCGCCTTCATCATGAAAAGCTGTGTTACACCATTGATCATGATCGCGTATTTCAAGGCAGGAAGATCCAACCATCCACAACGCCTAGGTCGACCTGTGGTTGCCCCAAACTCCCTACCTTCATCTTGAATCGCTTTGCCTACCTCGTCAAAAAGCTCGGTTGGAAAAGGGCCTCCTCCTACTCGTGTGCAATAGGCTTTAAAGATTCCGAATACCTCTCCAATGTTTCTTGGAGCAATACCGAGCCCTGTACAGGCACCCGCTGTCATGGTATTGGAACTGGTCACGTATGGATAGCTACCAAAATCAATGTCCAATAAAGAGCCTTGTGCACCTTCCGCCAATACCGTTTCATTGGTATTGATGGCTTCATTGATCATGTACTCTGAGTTGACCAAGTTGAAGCCCCTTAAAAACTCAATGGCATCAAAGAAGGGCGCTTCTACTTCTGAAAGATCATACTCGAACTCATAATGTTCAAGAATGCGTTCATGTTTACTGACCAAATTGCGGTAACGCTCTTCAAAGCCTTCTGCTAAAATATCTCCCACACGCAAGCCATTTCTGGCGATCTTATCTTGGTAGGAAGGTCCTATTCCCTTTAGGGTAGAACCGATCTTATCTTTTCCCTTTGCCTTTTCGTATGCCGCATCAAGCAATTTGTGACTAGGCAAGATCAGCTGTGTCTTTTTCGACAGGTACAAATTGGCCTTGAAATCAATGGTGAAATCAGCTAAGCCTTCAATCTCTTTCTTGAATATCACCGGATCGAGCACTACCCCATTGCCGATGATGTTTTTGATCTGTTGCCTAAAAATTCCGGAAGGGATCTGATGCAACACATGCTTATGTCCATCAAACTCAAGCGTATGCCCGGCATTAGGCCCCCCTTGAAAACGCGCAACAACATTGTATTTTGGAGCGAGGTAATCAACCACTTTTCCCTTGCCTTCATCTCCCCACTGTAAACCTAAAAGTACATCTGCTTTCATTAAACTAATTGATTGCTCCGTTAAGACTGTTGTAAATAATCGATCGCCTCTTCTATCCCATCGGCGATCTTAAAGATGGCTGTTAATTTTGTGATGATCAGTAGTTTTTGCACATGCTCAGACGGATGCATGATCACTACTTCTCCGTCATTGTTACGGAATTTCGTTAAAAGTGTGATCAACACACCGATCCCTGTACTATTGATGTACTTGACTCCTTTAATATTGATGATGCAATTCTTGACCTGTTCACTGATCGCATCATTGGCTACTTCGAGAATACCCGAGCCCATGTCTTCTCCGATCAGATTTCCCTCCAGGGTCAACAATAAATAGTCGTGATGAATTTCTGATTTGAATGTCATTGAGCCTCTTTTTCAGATTTCTGCTTAGCGAAAAAGTAGAGCGTATGGTGCATGATCTCAATATCGAACATCTCTTCCAGGGTATTCTTGATGTTTTGAATTCTCGGATCACAAAACTCCTTCACCTCAGAAGAATCTATCATTAATATGTGATCATGCTGCTTATAACCAAAAGACTTTTCGTATTGCGCCATGTTCTTACCAAACTGATGTTTGGTGACCAAATCGCACTCAACCAATAAGTCAAGGGTATTGTACACGGTGGCTCTGCTTACGCGATAATTCTTATTCTTCATACTAATGTACAAAGACTCTACATCGAAGTGACCATCTCTCGAATAGATCTCTTCCAAAATCGCGAAGCGTTCAGGTGTTTTTCTCAAGGACTTATTCTCGAGATAAGCCGTGAAAATCTTCTTTACTTCATCAAAAACACCTTGGTTCAAGGCCATATCAACTCTGTTAGATTGCAAATATAATACTTTGTAGAATCTATAAATCCTCCTTGGATTCAAATCGACTCACTCCCATAACGCCTTGTACCTTTTCTAGTTTTGCGATGAGTTCGTCAAGGTGGGCAGTATTGTTGATATATAACCTAATCTGTCCATCAAAAATTCCAGTTTCTGTATCAATACTGATCGATCGCATGTTGACTTTCAGTTCATTTGAAATGATATCGGTCACATCTCGCATGAGGCCTACTCGATCCGTTCCGATGATGCGCAAGCCTGCCAAGAAAGCCGACTGTTGTTTTGAGAGCCACTTGGCCTTCACGATTCTGTTGCCATGATTTGACAGCAACTCCGGGGCATTGGGACAGGTGGTCCGATGAATCTTTATGCCCTCATTGATCGTGACAAAGCCAAACACATCATCCCCTGGGATCGGATTGCAGCATTTTGCAAACTTGTAATCGATCACGTCCATGTTCTCTCCGATCAGGAGAATGTCGTGCCCATTGTCTTTGACCTTGCTGAAGTCATCCGAAAAAGCAGATTTATTGGTTTTGGATCGCCTCGTTTTGCTCTTTTCGGTTTTAAAGTCCTTATACTTTTTAATGTCCGCCGGGTCGATCAGGCCTTTACCTACCTTATAATAGAAATCCGTAATGGTTTTTTCTTCAAAAAAGGCACGCAATTGGTTCGCCACATCACCATCAAAAGGCACTTTCATCTGTTTGAGCTTTCGCTGAATGATCTCCTTCCCATCGGCGGCCGCTAATTTCTTGGCCTCCTTGAGGGTGTCCTTGATCTTGGATTTGGCCTTTGAGGTCACCACGAACCGCAGCCAGTCTTCATTCGGCTTTTGTTTGGACGAGGTCAGTATTTCGATCTGATCACCATTATGCAATTTGTAGTTGAGAGGAACCAGTTTGTTGTTGACTTTTGCCCCCAGACACCGCGCGCCCACTTCCGTATGGATATCGAAGGCGAAATCGAGTGCAGTTGCCCCGGCGGGTAGGATCTTCAAATCGCCTTTTGGGGTAAAGACGAAAACTTCTTCATTAAATAAGTTGCCCCTAAAATCATCTACGAATTCAATGGCATTGGTGTCATCCTGCTCCAGGATGTCCCGCACTTTCTGAATCCACATTTCAAGGCCCGACTCATGAGCCGGCGACATGCCATCTTTGTACTTCCAATGTGCTGCATAGCCCTTTTCAGCAATCTCATCCATTCGTTTGGTTCTGATCTGCACCTCGACCCACTTTCCTTTACGACTCATTACCGTTGTGTGCAGCGACTCATAGCCGTTGGCCTTTGGCGTACTCACCCAGTCCCGTAAGCGATCTGGATTAGGCATATAAAAATCCGTCACGATGGAATATACCTGCCAACATGCAGATTTTTCATGCTGAAGATCCGTATCAATGATGATCCGCACCGCAAACAAGTCATACACCTCTTCAAAAGGTATGTCTTGTTTCTTCATCTTATTCCAGATGGAATAGATGGACTTAGGTCTTCCTTTAACCTCAAAATGCAAACCCGTTTTGTCCAGCTCATCTGAAATTGGATTGATAAACCCACGGATGAAACGGGTTCTTGATGCCTTGCTTTCGGCAACTTTTTCTACGATCTGCTCATATACTTCAGGCTCAGTATACTTCAACCAAAGGTCTTCCAATTCCGATTTGATGGCATAAAGGCCCAGCCTATGGGCCAAAGGCGCATAGAGATAAATGGTTTCTGAAATGATCTTGAGTTGCTTGTGACGAGGCATGCTCCCTAACGTGCGCATGTTATGGAGTCGATCGGCCAATTTGACCAAGATCACCCGGACGTCGTCCGAAAGGGTCAGTAACATTTTTCTGAAGTTCTCCGCTTGCTGTGAAGAACCGTGATCAAAAACCCCTGATATTTTGGTTAGGCCATCGATGATGCGTGCCACTTTGGGGCCAAAATCTTCGGCAATCTCCTCCAGCTCGATGTCTGTATCTTCTACCACATCATGTAGCAATGCCGATACGATGGAAGTCGTACCAAGTCCGATCTCTTCTACACAGATCTGTGCCACCGCGAGAGGATGATAAATGTATGGCTCTCCAGACTTTCGACGCATTTCTTTGTGCGCCTCTAGTGAGGTATTGAATGCCTTTTTAATGACCTTCGCGTCGTCGTCTTTTAAAAAGGGTTTCGCTTTCCGCAGTAGCCTTCTGTACCTCCGAATTATCTCTTTTCTTTCTTCTTCTAAGTCAACCGCGATCATAGAGTAAATTTAATCAGAATTTGTGTTGTAGCCTTACAAATATTTCAGGAGAATATTGTTGCATTAAAAAGTATTCCACTTACCTTTGCATTCCATTTTCAAACACATAGGCGGATGTGGCGAAATTGGTAGACGCACTAGACTTAGGATCTAGCGCCTCCGGGCATGGGGGTTCGAGTCCCTCCATCCGCACAAAAGGAACCCTCGGTCGCAAGATTTGAGGGTTTTTATTTATTGTCAACATAAAAAGAGTTAGTAGTGGATATCACGTTAGACAAAAAAGATTCGAATGTCGCTTCTATTAAAGTTACACTAAAGGAAGCTGATTATCAATCGAAGGTGGACGAAAAGATCAAGGATTACAGCAAGAAAGCACAGATCAAGGGTTTTCGTCCAGGCAAAGTTCCACAAGGAGTCATCAAGAAAATGTATGGTAAGTCGATCCTTGTCGACGAGATCAACCACCTGGTTGGCCATGCAGTACAAGATTACATCAAAGACAATGAGCTGAAGATCTTAGGAGAACCCATTCCGAATCAGGAAGCGATCAATCAGGTCGACTGGGATACTCAACAAGATTTCGAGTTCGAATACAACATTGGTTTGGTAGACGAATTTGACGTGGCCCTTGACAAAAAGGTGAAAGTAACTGCCTACGAGATCGAGGCGGATAAAAAAGTACTTGACGAGACCTTAGAGAATGTCAGAACCCAATTTGGCACAATGACCAACCCGGACAAAAGTGAAGCGGGCGACGTCCTTTTTGGTACCTTGAAACAAGGTGACTTCTCTCACGATACCACCATTGACTTGAACGACCTAGCCAAAACCCATGCGAAAAATTTTGTGGGCAAAGCGAAAGGCGATGAGATCTCCGTTGACTTAGCAAAACTTTACAAAGAAGAATCAAAAAGAGCTGCTCAATTGGGCAAAACTGCAGATGAGCTGGCTGGAATGGACATGAACTTTGTATTTGAAGTCAAAAACGTCAATCGAAGAGCCTTGGCAGAAATGAACCAAGAGCTATTTGACAAAACCTTTGGCCCGAACACAGTTTCAAGCGAGGAAGAGTTTTTGGCTAAGATCAAAGACACCATCTCCGAAAACTATGCAAGAGAGACGCAGGCCTATTTGACCAAATCGATCCAAGATGCCTTGGTTGCCAAGACGGCGATTTCTCTTCCAGATGACTTTTTGAAAGAATGGTTGAAATTAACTGGCGAAGGCAAAGTCACTGATGAGGACATCAAAAAGGAATACGGCCTTTATGCCGATCAGCTTCGTTGGAACTTAATTTCCGGTGAGATCGCCAAGCAGCATGACATCAAACCAGAGCACGAAGATATCAAGGCGGCCACTCGTCAAATGATAGAAGCGCAATTTATGGGATCAGGCATGGGTCAGTTTGCTGACCAGATGGATGCCTTTGTTGAAAACTACTTGCAAGGAGAAAATGGCCAAAACTACATGAAGGTGGCTGAGCAAGTGCAAGGCGACAAAGTGATCGAATTCATCAAAGAAAAGATCACCATCTCGAACAAAAAAGTGAGTCTTGACAAATTCAAAGAGATTGTTGAGAACTAAAGCGACTTACAGCATGTTAAAAAAGAGTCCTTTGGTAGAAGGGCTTTTTTTTTAAATTTGTTAGGCTTAGAGCAATAAAATCGAATGATAAATAAAGAAGAATTCAGAAAATACGCCATCCACAACCAAGGGGTGAGCGGTACCTCAATAGATAAGTACGCCAATTACATCGAGAACATGACACGCTCCGTGATCGAAGAAAGACCGACTCGTTTTGCTGAGATCGATGTTTTTTCTCGTTTGATCATGGACCGTATCATCTTTTTGGGTATGCAGGTAGACGATAACATTGCGAACATCATTACGGCACAACTCCTCTTCTTAGAGTCTGTCGATCCGAATAGAGACATTGTGATGTACATCAACAGCCCTGGAGGCTCTGTCTATGCCGGTTTGGGCATGTACGACACGATGCATTTCGTTAAGCCAGATGTCGCAACGATCTGTACGGGCTTGGCTGCATCCATGGGGGCCGTCTTACTTGCCGGAGGGGCAGAAAATAAGCGCTCTGCTTTGCAGCATTCGCGCATTATGATTCACCAGCCGATGAGCGGGATGCAAGGACAGGCTTCTGATATGGAAATCTCTTTGAAACAAACCCTTGAAGTGAAAAAGGATTTGTACAACATTCTCTCAAAGCACTCAGGACAAACTTATGCCAAGATCGAAAAGGATTCTGATCGTGATTATTGGATGAGAGCTGAGGAAGCGAAAAAATATGGCCTCATTGATGAGGTATTAACAAGAAAATAAAGAGCATGGCAGAGGTTACCTGTTCATTTTGTGGGCGTAATAAGAAAGATGTTGACCTGATGATATCAGGTATTCATGCGCATATATGCAATCATTGCATCACGCAAGCCAACCAAATTCTTTCCGAAGAATTGAAAACCAAATCTTCGGACGACGCTCCAAAGTTCAACCTGATCAAACCCGTCGAGATAAAAAAGTATCTCGACCAATATGTGGTTGGACAGGATGAGGCCAAAAAGGTGATCTCTGTTGCGGTCTATAACCACTACAAACGCCTGATTCAAAAAAAGGTAGATGATGATATCGTGATTGAAAAATCAAACATCATTATGGTGGGCGAGACGGGAACCGGTAAGACCTACATCGCACGAACGCTTGCGAATATTTTGCAAGTCCCTTTTTGTATTGCAGATGCGACCGTCTTGACGGAAGCAGGATATGTGGGTGAAGATGTTGAAAGCATCTTGACCCGCTTACTTCAGTCGGCCAATTACGACGTAGAGGCCGCTGAAAGGGGCATCATTTACATTGATGAGATCGACAAGATCGCTCGAAAGTCAGATAACCCGTCGATCACACGAGATGTGAGTGGTGAAGGTGTTCAGCAAGCCTTGTTGAAATTATTGGAAGGCACAGCGGTGAATGTACCGCCTCAAGGTGGCAGAAAGCACCCGGATCAGAAAATGATCTCGGTCGATACGAAGAACATCTTGTTTATCTGTGGTGGCGCCTTTGATGGCATTGCGCGAAATATCGCCAATCGTTTAAATACCCAACCGCTAGGCTTTGCTTCTAAGAAGGAATCGCACTTGGAAATTGACCGTGATAATTTACATCAGTACGTCAATGCACAGGATTTAAAAAATTACGGATTGATCCCGGAATTGATCGGACGTCTACCCATCGTAACGCATCTGAATCCACTGACCATCGATATCCTCAAAAGCATTCTCACCGAACCGAAAAATGCCTTGACCAAACAGTACGCAAAGCTGTTCGAAATGGAAGACATCAGTCTAGCCTTCGACGATGACGCCTTGGAGTACATTGTGGAAAAAGCCATGGAGTTCAAGTTAGGTGCCAGAGGCCTGCGTTCCATCTGTGAGGCCATCATGACAGAAGCCATGTATGAATTACCCTCAGACGAGAATGCGAAATCTCTTCACATTGACAAGACTTACGCAAAAGACCAATTTGAAAAGTCGAAGTTCAAAAAGCTCAAGGTGGCGTAGTGCGTAGTGCGTAGTGCGAAAAAACGGAAAAAATCCTCGTCCTTAATTGATCTGAGTTTATCAATCTAGAGGTTGTGTTTGGTATTTGACAGCACCTTATTGCCGGCCTACTTAAAAGAGATTCCACTTCTAAATCTTAGCAATAAATTCAGACAAGCGGGATTGAACCCTCTCCTTTAGGCGCTAGCCAAAGTACTCAACAAAGTTTCGAGGCGTTTCATAGAGCTTCAAGGAATGCAATTCACCTGTTTCGCAAATTGACTTGATCTTAGGTGCCAAGATCTTCCAGAACTCCATCACTAAGATCTCGCAGCTGGCCATTTTGCCCTGCATAAAATCCACATCCAGGTTGAGGTTCTTATGATCCACTTTGTCGATGATCTCTTCCTTGATCAGGATCGATAAGGCCTTCAGATCAATCACGAAACCTGTTTCAGGGTCAGGTTCTCCTTTCACCGTGGTGATCAGCTCAAAGTTGTGCCCATGCCAATTCACATTGGCGCAAGGACCGAAAACTTCTACATTCTTTTCTTCACTCCAGTTCGGATTGTACAGCTTGTGTGCCGCATTAAAGTGTTCTTTCCGACTAACGTAAACCATCTACTCTGAATTTGACGGCAAATATACGCGCTAAATCTTTAACTTTGGGCATCAAAATAGAGCATCATGATCGTAGTTACAGGCGCCGCAGGTTTTATTGGAAGTTGTCTTATCAGCAAACTCAATCAAGAAGGTTTTCGTGCCATTGTTGCAGTCGATCATTTTGGTGATACAGCAAAGCAAAAAAACTTAGCCGGTAAGCAGATCCAGGCCTTTGTCGAAAGAGCAGAATTCAGCGACTGGCTCGATGTGCAACAAGATCGGGTGGAGTTCATCTTTCATCTAGGTGCCCGGACCGATACAGCCGAATTTGATCGGGCGCTGTTAGAAGAGCTCAATACGACTTACAGCAAAAAGGTATGGGAGCAATGCATCGCTTATCAGATCCCACTGGTTTATGCCTCGTCGGCGGCCACCTATGGCTTGGGCGAATTAGGCTATGCCGATGACCATGCCATCATTCCTGATCTACAGCCGCTGAACCCTTATGGCGAATCAAAAAATGCTTTCGATCAATGGGTACTTCAACAAGAAACAACGCCTTTCTTCTGGGCAGGGCTCAAGTTCTTCAACGTTTACGGACCGAATGAATACCACAAAGGTAGAATGGCCTCCGTGATCATGCATGCCTTTACGCAAATCTCTGCAACAGGGCACATGAAACTGTTCCGTTCTCATCATCCCGACTTCAAAGATGGTGAGCAAATGCGAGATTTTGTATACGTCAAAGATGTGGTTGACGTGTGTTACTTCCTGATGCATCATCGCAAAGATTCAGCGATCTATAATTTAGGAAGTGGCCAAGCCAGAACCTTCTTAGACCTTGTGCGCGCGACATTTGCTGCGATGGGCAAAGAGGAATCCATTTCATTCATTGACACCCCTGAAGACATTAGAGATAAATACCAGTATTTTACTGAAGCCAAAATGGAAAAACTAAAGAAAATTGGCTTCACACAGCCATTTACCTCACTCGAAGCCGGAGTTACTGACTATGTGCAAGAGTATTTACAGCAAGAGCGATATTTTTAGGAATAATATTTGCTGTGTTTAGTAAATTGTAACAGCTTTTAATCAACAACTATGAAAAAACTACATACACTTAGCCTAACCTTGGTTGTCGCTTTCTTCCTTGCCTCATGTGCGAGCGGTGGAGCTAGCGCGCCAAAATCTGCAGATGCTGAAAAAGATTATTCGAATTACACCTCTCTTGTGCAGGTATTGCGTTCGGTACCCGGTGTTCAGGTTTCGGGAACTTTATCAAACCCTAACATCGTCTTAAGAGGTGGGGGTAGTGGAGGCATCAACAACCTACAGCCTTTGTTTGTCATTGATGGACAGATCGTGGGTACTAGTTATGAACAAGCCAATGGCTTAGTAGCTCCAGATAACATCAAATCGGTCAGGGCATTAACCGGTCTTGCGGCTACTAACCGATATGGACAAGAAGGCGGTGGTGGTGTGATCTTGATCACCACGAAAGCGGCCGACAATAAATAAAAACTAAAGAGAGGATCATTGGATAATGATCCTCTTGAATATTCTTCTCTCCCCGAGGCTTGCCTCTACAATGTAGAGACCCGGTTTTAACTCTTGTGTTCGGATGTGGTGTTCTGTACCAGCACTTACATTGAGTAACTGCTCTACATACACACTCCGACCGTTCAAATCAATTACTTTTAAATCCACATTGCGCGTTTGAAACGAGCCGGTGAAGCGAAGATAAAATTCATTGTTCGCTTCAACTGGGTTTGGAAATACGGTCATTTCCAGCTTCTCATCGATTTGATCAGGCAGCACATCGGTAACCACATTCTCAAAATAGCTTAGGGCATAGTCAAACGCCTTGTTTCCAATATATTCGCCCATTATGCGACCAGGTAAATCATCTGCCGGAGGATGAATACCTCCCCAAATTCGAGATAAACTGGTTTGATCCGATGCATCGCGATAGGTCGCCCACTGCAAATGAACATCAACACTTGGTCCTTCCTCAAAGACCAAAAACTCATTCCTTGGTGCCGTGAATTCTCCCACGCCTCCCGGAAAGAACTCGTCTCCTGTAAGTCTGGTCATGACTTCTGCTGCGGCTCTAGAAAAAGTAGAGTGCCCCGAGACAAAGCCGGCAAATGGTGGGGTAACGAAAGAAGGCCGCTGATAAGGCCACCAATTCTCTGCCAAGATCCAACCGACACCTGCTTCATCTACTTCAGGATCATCTATATAGTCTGGTCCTCTCCAGGCAAACAGTTTGATCTTGCCTACATGCTCATTGTTTGCCCCGGCCAAGGCGTCGCCTGACCTGACCAATTCGACATATCCTTCATACAACGGAATGCCATGGACGTGGTAAGAGAGATCATTGGGGTCAGTACTTTGCCCTTGATCCGCCATGTAGCGAATGGCAGAAACCGGTCGGATATAATCGTAATAGCCCTTTACACTCCAGGCCGATACAGCCGCATCATGCATGGCACCTCCTAAAGTAAAATAAGAAACGATATCCCATTCCAGATCAGATAGCTCTCTACCCTCTCCACCTAACCGCTTTTCTAACAATTCATGATCGGAGACGTAATTAAGAATGGTAAACCAATGTCCAGGCGGCGTTTCTGAGTCTGGACCATCTGCCCAGAATTCAGCCAATACTCTGGCATAATCCTCTCTCGGCACAATATTCTCGGGGTAGGGCTGCCCTGTATGCGGGTTGATATCATGTCCTGTTCCAGGATCACCTCCATCAAACGTATCATAAAAGTCTCTATAGGCTGAATATGCCCTTGGGTAATTTTCAATGCTATAGTTACCTTTTGCCCCTGGAGAAATGTCCCACATGACGCCATCATTCCCTAGGTGGCTCGACCAAATAGAGACTAATGTGAAGCCCCACTTGTATTCCTCTGCCAATTCAGTATCCAACATCGGTGGAGCACCGGGGTCGACATAGACCTGGTATTGATCTCCATCTCGGCTGTGTGTGGTCATGTCTTCTTCACCTAAGGAGAAAGGCCAAACATTACCCCATTCAGGACTTAAAAAATCAGGGGTGTTGTCGCTCACCACGTTCCCGGACTGATCAATAAAAACATCCAAGGTCAAGGGTTGCCAATGATTCGGTGATGACATGTTTGGGTTACCATTTCCATTCATCACCAAAGGATCGTTCTTGGGTTCGTAAAAAAGATTGGCGTAATCATTTTCTTGGTTGGCACCATCCAAGTAACCGTATTCGATCATACAGGACCCCACATAATTGCCCAAGGCACGAGGGTCGTTGGTAGAGTAATCTGTGGACGTAAAGTCGATATCATAACCCAGCTCATCCATTAGCGCGTCTATTCTGGCCGAGACCTCAACAGCTCCAGGACTTATGGCGAAACGATTCGTCAGTATGCGATACGCTGCGTAGCTAATGGCTGCTTTGATGTCTTCTTGGTTTTTTGCCCATGAAACATTGGCATCATAAGCACAGAAATAGCCATTTTTTTCTTTACCTAATAAATAGGTGTTGAGGTTTGGATCAAAAGTGGCGTAGACGTCGTACATGGCTGCTGAAGTATGAAATAGGTTGCGCGCATGTACCGTAGGTCGTGCAAAATCGTTGCGAATGGCATGTAATAATTCTTCATTCCATGTGCGTGCGATAGAATGGGACAAATCGAACTCAAAATTCTCTTCTGTGATCACGGGTTCTAAGGTTCTGGAAGTGAACCCCTCTCCCTCTCTCATCGTATACAATTGGTTCACTGACAGGTTTTGGTACTCATCAATTTGACCACTTGGCCACACCAATCGCAGCTGATCTATGGTTTCAAACTGGGCCAAACCAAAGTGCATTGGTTTAAAACTCTGACGCCCTACACCAACCCCATGATACAGTTGTTTATACTTTTTCCCATCCAAGGTGATCGTCACTTCAGTTCCAAAACCACTACGGTTCGAATCAGCTCCTTCAAAATATAGTTGTAGCCAATTGCGGTTCGAAAAATCGGTGCCCGTTATTACTGTATTCTTTAACAAAAAAGGCTCGTTGTTTCGGTTACTAAACAGGAGGTCTATGTCACCATCACTGTCAAAGTCAAATGATTCTATACCGAAAGCACCTCCTGGTTTATACACACCAGACTGTGTAGAAATGTCAGTATAAATGTCTCGGTTCTGATCTAGCCGGTTGGAAAAAAAATAGTTGAAATCATTATCACCATAAGTTGCTACGGCCAAATCGCCATCCAGGTCGTGATCGGCGTCAAAAAGAGCGATGTCCCAGCCCCAAGCAGTATTCTCTAAGCCGAGCGCTTCTGCACGCTCTTCAAAAAAATAACTATTCCCTTGTTCTGTACTAGCTTCTTCATATTTCCCTACATAAAAAGGATTTGGAGCATTGAAATGAATATTTGTTACGTATAAATCATACAATAAGTCATTATTGTAATCCCCTAGTGCAATACCCATACCATTCCCGCCGTCGTTCATGCCCAGATCAGCAGCAACATTTACGAACCGACCTCCATCATTCCTAAAAAAACTGTTAGGATAACCGTCGTTACTCACATAAATATCCCAATCTCCGTCAAGATCATAGTCAATAGGCATAGCAGCCCAACTCGGATCAACTACGTCGATGCCTAATGACGCGGCTTGCTCCGTGAATGTTTCATCTCCATTATTTACGTAATACCTGTTATGTGTTCTGAAATCAGATATATAAATGTCCAGATCACCGTCATTGTCAAGATCCCACCAGAGAGCAGAGCTGCTGTAGCACTCATCACAACCCCTAACCCCTGCGGTCTCCGTAATATCCTCAAACGTCCCATCACCTAAGTTTTTGTAGAGGTAGTCAAAGCCGTCGTTGCCTAAAAATAGATCGATATACCCATCATTGTTAAAGTCTCCCCATGAAGCACCTGAAGTAATCCCTACGAGGTCATCATACTTTGAATCGCGTGTGTATTGGTTGTGTAAATTGGCTGCGACTGTAACATCAATAAATTTTCCTTTTCCATCGTTGCGATACAATCTTGACCAGGTTGTTGGGTCATTCGCATCATAAATATTGTAGGAGGTAAAGTAAACGTCCAAATGGCCATCGTTATCATAATCGGCAACTGCCACTCCCTGCGAGGCCTTGGTATTACTTAGATCTCCATAGTTTGTATAATCAAGAAAACTTTGAGCTGATAGATATGTCGAAAGAAGACTAAAACCGAACAACAAAACCCTCCTACGCATCGTAATTGACCATTTTATACTTTCAAAGATAAAAAAAAGGGGCTACCAATGGCAACCCCTTTTTATAATATAGTACTAACAGATTATTGTTTCTCTAATCTGAGGGTTCTGTTACCAAAAGAACCAGCAGCAACCGTTACTGCATGACGAATGATGAGCTGATGATTCGCACATTCGAAAGTAAAGTTTCCACCGCCACCATCTAGGAAGGTAATTGTTCCAAACGATGGGTTGGTCCATCCACCCGTATTCGCTGCAGGAGTCAACGTCTGATCAGGGTTTATGGTTACCACATAATCTCCTGATCCTTGGTTGTTTGCTGTGTTACCTTGTAGATTCTGGATGGTGATATCACTATCACCAGGTCCTTGAACAACAGTCACAGTTTGTCCTACCTGGAACCAACCATTACCAAAGGTCACTACATAGGTACCAGGGTAGGTAGACACATCTGGTTCACCTGGACATGCAATAGTCAGAGAGAATCGCATGGCATTAAAATAGCCAGGTTCCTCAAGGTTCTCTTGCGTATTACCAGTGTACACATTGTTATCAAAGTCTGCTGTCAAAGGTTCCATTGTAAAGACAACACCATCATTACGTGTTGCTGTTCCAATGAAGCGAAAGCTCTGACCAAACTCAAAAGTACTTGCATCAACACCTAAACCAGCCGCAACAGCAGCAGCAGTAATGTTGATAGGTACACCATCAGCACCGCCGAAGTCTGTAATGGTATTGACAGCAGTTGTATCAACCACTCCATTACCATCTTTGTCACCACCGATCACACTTATTGTGTATGAGCTCAAGTTGTTATTAGGATCCCAAACTGGGATATCATAAGTCCACGAATCGGGAGTACTTGCGCCGATCAATGGATTGAACGGATCAACGAAACGGACGAATCCACCTCTTTCTAATTTGAAGAACACTTCATTATTGAATGAATCCTCATCTGTACACGCGACAGAGACGATAAGTGCCAATAATGCGGTCCATAATATATTCTTTTTCATATTTCTTAACATTCTAATTATTAGTTAACGAAACCTGGAGGGTTAGTATCCCAGAATACAGGGTCAGTCAAAGACTTGTTCTGTGCAAAGTCAGGATTAGAATTTGAGTTCTGCTCCGACTCAGGATACAACAATGATCTCGGGAATACACCACCTGGAGTTACCTGATCTTGTAAGAAAGATGGGTAACCTGTTCTTCTGTAGTTGTTGTAAGGCAACAATCCTTGCGTAAACGAAGCCAAGTACCACTCTCTGATGATGATGTCCAATTGGCCTGCTGCATCTTCTGCTGCATACTCAGCCAACACTTCAGTCACGTAATCGTCGATCTGTGCATTGGTCATCCCTGATGGATTGAACGCTCTAACTTTCGCCATGGCAATTCGAATACCTGTCTCCAAATACGTTGTCGGATTACCTGTTGTTCCTAACGTCAATGCCGCTTCAGCCAACATAAAGTGCGTCCAAGAAGACAAGTGAATTGGAGCGAAAGCGCCCGCACCCGTTGCTCCAGAAGCTAAGGCTGCAACACCTTGACCTGCGTCGAAAGTACCACCTGCAGGATAGATACCATACGTCGTTCTCAAGTTTTGATCACCCGGGATACCTTCATCATCGGCATGGTCTCTACCGTAGTAGCCATCACCCACATAACAGAAGTCATAACGAGCAACACCCAAACAAGGAACAAGATCAGGGTTTTCATTCACCAAATCTCTATTGGTTTGTCGGTAGAAATAGTATACCAATCTAGGGTCAGCAACAGACATAGAATCTTTCATGTAAGACATCAAGCCGTTACTCATGTAACCACCAGCTCCGTTGATGTAGTTACCCGTAAATAAAGGGTGTCTACTTTCTACCGGAGGTCCGTTCGTTCCATAGTTGAACTGGAAGTCCTCACCGATCTCATCGATCAACTCACCACCAGCTACCAAGCTATTGATGGCAGCAGTTGACGCTCCAGCATCTACTAAACGTGTTTGAAGGGCCATTCTTAATTTTACCGTATTGGCAAATTTAACCCAATCTGCAGCGCTTCCGCCGAAGAAATCATTTACCGGTGCTCTACCACCTGCTTGTAGGTTCGCAATCCCCTCATCGAGTAGTGCCAACACACCTGCATAGATATCTTCCCCGCTATCCAATCCTGGATTAGGGAATTCTTCCGGCTTGTTCGCTTCTGTAAATACAGCAGAACCAATGTAATCCACAAGGTTCAAGTACATCACCGCCTGCATTACCTGCGCAGCGCCGTAGTGATAGGTAAACCCATCTCTTTCAGCAAAAACTTGCAGACCTGCTAGCTGTGTACCTGTAGTGTAGGTTTGACTCCACTCACCATTCATCGTTCCTGCGCCAAAAGCGTAGAAACCGAATTGGTTGACCATTCTCATGGTTTGGTCAGTAGTGAAACCCATTGAGTTCATCTGGTTTCTAAAAGTGAACTGTACCGTGTTGAATAACAAGTCAACGTCAGCAGACTCAAGCGTCAACGCATCCGGATTCTCTTGCAATTCCATATCAAATGTCTCACATGCACTCACTATGAGCACTGCAAAGACAAGTAAAAGAGTTTTATATGACTTAAATAACATTTCCTTCTAGTTTATAGTGTAAGGTTTAAACCCAAAGAGAATTGTCTCATCGTAGGATCTGATTGTGTATCAAAACCTCTACCATTCGAGTTGTTCGAGCTTACTTCAGGATCAAAATTCATGTGCTCAGGGAAGTTAAACGCTCTGAACCACAAGTTTTGCACGTTGAAAGACAAGCTCGCATTTTGGAAAGGAGATCTGTCGATCAAGCTTTGCGGCAAGCTGTAGTTCAAGTTGATCTCTCTAATTCTCAAACGAGTTGCATCGAAAACTAGGTTATCATTCACATCAATTGTGTTGATGAAGTATAGGTCATTCGCACCAATTTGAATGTTATTACGAATCTTCTGACCGTTCTCATCAAGAATGACCTCACCAGTTCCTGGGTTACCGTAGTATCCCGGAAGGATGTAAGAACCTTCTCTGTCTTCAGTGTCTTTCGTTACCCCTCTTCTTAACAAGTTAGAAGCAGTTTGGGAGTAAACATCACCACCATGCGTGTATTCTACTTGGATATTCAAACTCCAGTTCTTGTAGTTCAAACCGTTGATCATGGTGTATTGGAAATCCGGGTTAGGATCACCTACGACTTTGTCGTTCAATGGTGTATCATAATTCGGAATGATCTTACCGTTAGACGGGTTGATCAATAGATTACCATCCTCATCTCTTACTGCATAGCTTAATCTAAATACAGACAAAGGCTCACCTTCGATCGCATAGTTCAAACCATTCGCTAGGTTAATGAATTCCTCTGGAAGGTCAATTACCGTAGTTTCGTAAGTAGTGAAGTTATTGATGATTCTCCATTCGAAGTTGTTTGTTCTGATCGGATACACAGTGACCTGTGCTTCTAAACCTTTCGTATCGATACGGCCGGCGTTGATTGTTGTGCTCGTAAAACCAGTTGTAGAAGGCAATGATCTACCCAATACTTGGTCTTCACTGATTCTTTTGTAGATACTCAAATCAACATCCACTTTGTAATCAAACAACTTGGCGTTCACACCTGCCTCAAATTCACGCAATTGCTCAGGTCTCAAATCTGGATTTGGACGGAAAGTAGAGATTGCGTTTGTTGAAATGTTAGTACCAGCTGGCGTAACAAATGCTTGTGCATTAGCACTCAAAGTTGGTCTTGTTTGGAAAGCACCAGGATAACCTGCTGAAGTTCCGTAACCGAATCTAACTCTCAATGAGTTCAATGTGCTAGATTTCAAGCCATCCCATACATCGGTTGGAACGAAAGAAACAGAAGCAGATGGATAGAACAAGGCTCTATTTTCTTCCTCTACTTGAGATCCCCAGTCATTTCTACCACTCAAGGTTAAGAACAAGTAGTTCTTGTAACCGAATTCAGCCTGACCATACAAACCAACAATGTTAGTTCTTCTGTCTGTGTTACCTGTAGGCTGGTGATCAGTAAAGTTACCATGTCTGAAGAAGTTATACACTACTTGACCGGTTGAGTTCAAGCCGAATGAAGAAGAGTTGAAACTTCTCATGTTCAAACCTGCCTGTACGTTCAATTCAAGATCGTTACCCAATTTCAAGGCATTACCTGAGATCAAGAAGTTATGGTCAAAGTTTTGAACTGTAGATGTAGTGGAGCTCATGCTACCAATACCTTGTTGTGTTAAACCACCTTTGTTTCTAGTGAAGAAGTTGTTGTTGCTGTAGAAATCTACACCAAAACGATATGACACGTTGACTTTGTCTGTAATGTCAAAGGTCAATTGTGCCTTACCTAAGAAACCTTTTCTTTCACCTTTGCTCTGCGTATTCTCTAGCTGCCATCTTGGGTTCTCCAAATCAGGTCGGTAGAATACACTTGATCCATCAATAGGATTAGAGTAAGGAAGTCCTTGGATATCCAAGTTTCTTGGTAGATACAATAATCTATCGAAGAAGTTGAAAGTAGGTCTTCTTCTATCATTTTCAGAGTAGCTGAAGTTTGTTGACAACCTGATTCTATCCGTGATCTCAGTGTTCACACTTGTCGCAAAGTTGAATCTTCTCAGCTGGTTTTCTTTGATGTAACCCGTTTGATCAACATAAGCCGTAGAGAAACCAATTGAAGTTTTACCTACTGTACCGTTTGCATTGATACTTGTGTTAGAACCGTAGTTGTTTTCGAAGAAATCGCTCACGTTGTTAGGGAAGGCCTGGTAAGGCACATCTCCTTGTAGTTCAGGGAACACTAGATCCAAACCAGGCACACGACCTGTAGCATAGTGACCAGGAACAGTGTAGTTATCAGAAAAACGACCACCCCAGTTACCAATAAAGGTTACGTTCGGGGAGTTATCTGCTCCTTGTCCGTAAGTATTTTGGAAATCAGGTAAGTTTGATACCTGGTTCATTACTACTTGCTGGTTGAAAGTAATGTTGAAATCACCGTCACGACCACTAGTTGAACCAGTTTTTGTTGTAACGATCAACACACCGTTTCTACCTTCTTGTCCGTAAAGAGCAGAAGCAGAAAGACCTTTCAAAATATTGATGTCTTCAATATTGTTAGGATCCAAATCCTGGAAACGTGCGAAATCATAGAATACACCATCCACAATAACTAGTGGGTTGTTGTTACCCGTAGCAGAGGAAAGACCTCTAATGTTGATGTTTGGTGCTTGACCTAGGAAACCACCTGGGTAAGAGATCTCAACACCTGCAACTTTACCTCTTAGTAGTCTGGCTACTTCAGCTTCAGGTCTTGACTCTAATAGGTCTTTTTCAACCTGGCCAATTGCATAACCCAAGGATTTTTTCTCTCTAGCGATACCTTGAGCTGTTACGACAACTTCTCCAAGTGCTACTGCATCTGGAGCTAGTTTGATGTTGATTACATTTTGGTTACCCACTGTAATCTCTTGCGTTACGTATCCTAAGTAACGAAATACTAGGACACTGGAGTTCGACACGCCAGAAATGGTGTAAGCACCATCTGCGTCTGTCGGAACACCTTGAGTCGTACCCTTAATAAGGATATTAACTCCTGGAAGTGGCAGTCCGTCATCGGAGCCCGTTACCTTACCGGAAACGGTTCTCGTTTGAGCGAACACAACGTTCGCGGACATAAAGGCCACTAACATGAAAAACGTCAGTAAATTCCTATTCATACTGTTTTCATTTTAGTTAGTAAAAGTTTATTTGTTTGAATTGAAAGGCTAAACATAGCCTAAAAAGTTATTAATCAATAACATTTTGAAAACAAATCAGGCAAACGGTTTCCATAAAGCAAAACACAATTTTCTGCGTTTAGAACCAAATAGGGGCGATTTTAAAATTTTGTTTGGCGTAGTAAGGGTAATCGAAAGCATAAGAAACAGGGCTGACTTAAGCCGAAGGAAACAATTTCTTAATTTTCGTTAAAACAATTTCTTTCCGATTACGTTTCCGAAATCCTTCAAAAACGAGCAAAAATCGCCCATTAATCAGCCTATACGTACATTTTGGATTCTATCTAATGATTTCCAACTGCTTTATTTTACCGGATATTAAATGTACATACATATTATTTAGCCTTCTCTTGAATTACCAAATTTTCTTCTGTTTAACATTTTTTTAGAAAATCAGGAGTGGAAACCGCAATGCTTCAACAAAATATTCAGGTAGTTCAATTTTCCTATTCAGGTCTTTCCATTTCGCTCTTAACCGCATTCTCGAAAGAGGACTCTCTTTCATTTAAAAAAAAGAAAAAGGGAAAGCCTTCGACCTTCCCTTTAGTTGATGCGATGGGCTAGGGTTATTTTAGCCAAATTTTCTTCGTGATAACGACCTCCTCATTGAGTACCAATCTTATGAGGTAGATACCTGCCGCTAAGGCAGACATATCTCTGTTGTATTCGAAACGGCCAGCACCCATGTCCTGAAAATTATCCATACCGTAACGCTTCCCTTGCATGTCCATTACCGTTATCTTAAGACTTGACAAGGTCATTCCCTGAATGGTCAGGTGAAGTTGATCGTCCACAGGGTTGGGGTAGATCGTAATGGCTTCCTCAATCGTTGTTTCGGGCTCCTCCTCAATGGAAGTTACGCTGATCTCAAACGCTTCTGAAAACCTGTTGCACCCTTCATCATACAGCAAGACCCGGTAAGACCCAGGCTCTTCTGTTTGGTACTGACGGGTGGTTTCATTTGGAAGAACTTCATTGTCCTTGAACCATTGGTAACGGTCGCCCATTCGCTCGGAAACCATGATTCCCTGCTGCTGCACAATGTTGAATGGTTGGATAGTATTGGCTACTATTCCCACCTCTTTTGTGTATTCGGTAGATGCCCCTTCCCCTTGGACCAACAATCGAATCGTGTAATTGCCTGGGCTCTCAAAACTGGCCGATAAACCGGCGGCGGCTCCATTTCCGTCATTGGCGACGTCGCTTCCATTCACTGACCATCGGCTAGAGGTCAGTGGCCCTGAACTCTTGTTTTCAAAAAAGGTCAACCCCACCGCACAGCCATAGGCAAAATCAAAGTCAGCAAATAGGGTGTCGTCGCAGGCTTGCAAGAGCCATCCAGTGCCGTTTTCGACTTGACTATTGGCTCCAATGGTCATCGTTGCTTCGCCTACGTAGTTTACATTGGTCACCGTCATGAAATCTTGACAGATCTTTTGATGACCCGCAACAGCAAAACGATTGCCGCCTACTCCTGTGATCGTTGTGCGCTGATCGGGGGTACCCGTAGCCACAAAACCCTCGAGTACGTCGAAGCCTGCATTCGCTTGTAAATTCAAGCGCCCACCGGGTGCAATGAATAAGCTATCTGTTAATGAGGAAGAGTTGACATTGACAAGGCCTGAGATGTCCAGTTTTTGCATGGAAGGTAGCTGCTCCATGGTAAGCGCACCATTCACCACTAATGCCGCGTTCAGGTCGAGGTTCCCGAAAAAACCCGTAACTGTTGCACCAGAAGGAATATGCAGCGTTGTCTTGCTGTTGGCTAATGATAATTCTTCCACCCAATTGATCGCATTACGCACCTCAATTACAGCATTCGTGGAACCAAAGCTTTTGGAGGCTGTTGTTCTGGCAATCCAATTGTTAACGCTCAAGGTATCTCCCAAAAATGTCACTTGACCAGATTCGATCACCAGTTCAGCCAAGTTCATTCGTCCTACTAAATCCACCTGCCCCTGCTGCGCATCCACAACGAGGGTAGCATTTGTTAAGTCAGCATTGGCAAAGATTCTGGCCTTATTGGTTGATGGAGTCACGACCAATTCACCTCCTTGGATGGCAGCATTTCGATCAGACAAATACACATCATTGGCTATGGTCAACCGATTGCCATTCAATTCAACCTGACCTGATTTTTCTCCAAACCAGCTTATTCCAGCAACTGCAGTACTTGCATTCAATTGAATGGTAAACGCCTGGTCCTGTCCAAGCGAGCCAAACGAATTGCGGTCAAAAATAACCTGATCTCTATTTGAAGGAATGGCCCCACTTGCTTGCCCGCCACTAGTCAGTGACCAATTGGCCGCATCTTCCCAATTGCCTGACCCTCCGATCCAGTAATAGGTTCTGGGAGCGTCGTCCCTTTCATATTCGATGATCAGCGCATATTCTTGCACCTCATTCGTGATAGCATTTTTATGCCCAACAGTCAAACTGTAGGCTTGTCCGGAGGCTTGAAATTCAATCTTTTCTACATTATCACGGAAATTATCCCCTTTTGTGGCCGCCGCATTTGGTCGCCGAGGGTCTAAGATCCAGGGCAGATGCTCCTCCCCTTCATTATTCACTCTCATGTCGAGATCATTGACCAACATCAGGTCTTCAGGATCCAGTTGAGGGGCCACTGGGGTCCCCGGAACATCGGTCCAAACGAGGGTTATTTTAACGGCAGTGCCTGCTTTCGGCTGCAACGTATAGGTATCGGTTTCTCCTTCAGAGATGCTATCTACTCGGATTACCTGGTTATCGCCATTTTCTTGCAACAAGAAATCGGCCATGCCTTTGGTGTTGATGAAGCCCCAACCAAATTCATAATCAGGCCCAACCGCATTTCCGGCTTCGTGCGCTGTATGCAACAACAAGGCCTTGAGTGTGGCCGCCTTCATGAATCGACCGGTCCTTTTTTGATGCAACTGTTGAATCAATGCCAAGCTGCCCATCACTACCGGGCTAGACATCGAGGTGCCTTGCAATCTCACATAGGCATTGTCGGCACTTGCTGCAGAAGAAAGAATGGAGACGCCGGGAGCTGAAATATCCGGCTTGATGCGTCCATCATCTGTGGGGCCCCAGCTACTGAAGCTGGACATCTGGATCTGTCCCGGATCATTGTAGGTGCCTGAAAATTTCTGTGTGGCCCCTACGGTGACGATGTTCTTTGCCGCACTTTGAAAAACGATCTGATCGTAAGGACCGTTGGGTGGTCTTGACCCATCACCGACACCATTTCTCGAATTTCCTGCAGATTTCACCATCAGGTAGTAGGGCGCGTCGTACACCAGCTGATCCCAATTTCTAGCCCCTGATGAATAAAAGCCGAACTTCCAATCTTCATTCGGGTCAATGTCTTCATCGCCATTCCATGACCATGAGTTACCTTCAAAACGCCAGCCGGCGGGCACTCCATAGGAGTGATTACTAAGGATCATGGTCTCGGCATTAGTGGCCAGTTCCTGTGCGATCTCTGCTTCGTCATTCGTGAAATTGTACACTACAGCCCCTGCTTTTGGCGCCATTCCTCTAGCTTCGGCATTAATCCCTGCACCTATGATGGTTCCCGTTACATGCGTGGAGTGATTGACCGGTGCATTGCTCTCAAAATCACCTCCTGGCAGTAGCCTGTCTTCGAACTCCACATGCTTTTCTCTTGGGCCACCGGGTTCTTCCCAGATGAGCAAGCGCAAACCTTCTCCATTAAGTTGTAAACCAGCAGCACCCGTGATGAGCTGATCGGTGTTGACATTGACAGCAGCGCCTAAGTTGTCAGAAGAGAGGTAGATGGGTTTATTGTTGATGACATCGTAAAGGTAAAGGGCGGGTGCATCGTCAAAAGTGATCACCTTGGGTTGCTCGGTTTTCGTAATAAAGACCTCCACTCGAATGAGTCGATCGGCATGGTATTGCTGAATGGTTTGTTGCAATTGCTCTAGCCTATCTTCCTGTCCCAAAAGATTGAAGGAACAGCAAATCGGAAAGATGAGTAGTAATCGTTTCATGGCAAAATGGTCATTGAAATTAACCAAATAGTCGTAAAGAATATCCTCCGTTTTAAAGCAAATAGAAAGCCAGACTCATCGGCCTTGCTGATTTATCGCTTTTTCTGTTTAAAATAACTCCCTTTACTTAACACTTAGGTCGGTCGGCAACAACAAAACTTTATTCAACTATGCGAATCACCCTAATTTTCTGAAACTTCATTAAGCCGAATCAGCACTTTTCGATCTGATTGTTTATTGGGTAAGTAGGCCTCTTGCTTGGATTTTGTCTCGCCAAAGTAGACAGGTTCTAGTTGATCAGGAGATACCCCCTTCTTGATGAGGTACTGAACCACCTGATCAACCCGCCTCTGGGACAGCAGCAGGTTGTCTTCCGTTTTGCCTAATGTATCTGCATACCCTTCGACGGATACTCTCCATTCAGGATGCTCCCGTAACCGTTTGGAAAGCCTGTCCAACTCAGGGTAATGCACTTGTCCTAACCTCCACTCATTGCTGGCGTAGAAAATAGGCTCCGAGAGCAGTTCATTGAGGGGGAGTGGGTTGAGTTCGATCTGAATGGAATCCATTGGATCGACGACTACTTTTTCAACGTAACCCTTGGCTTTGGCGATAATTCGTTCTGGTCTCGATTGAAGGACCTCAGCAAAAACTCCCAGAGCAGATGGACTCATAAGCTGCACCTTATCCTCCCATTCGATGCTAATTTGGCCGTCAATGCGTTCTTTGGTTTTTGCATCAACCAAAACGACCTGTTGCTCGATAAGGCTTAGCTCCGGCAACAAAAATTCAGGGAACTTAAATCGCCTCATGATGATCTTCCCCGAGGTTAATGTACTTGAAAAGTAAGCCCAACCATCCACGCTAATGCTGTAACCCAATTGATCCTGTTCGTTGTTGATCGGTTTTCCAAGATTCTCAGGGGTCAACCAGCCGCTGTTTGTTTTTACCGATTTAAACAGATCGAAACGGCCTAGACCGGGCCTGCCATTCGTTGCAAAGAAAAGGGTCTTATCATCCGGATAAATGAAAGGCGATGCATCGTCTTTCATGGTATTGATCTCATTCAAGGGGTCAGCGGTTGTCCATCTTCCATTGACTTTCTGCGACACCCAAATGTCCTGTCCTCCCATTCCCGGCTGCGTGCTTACGAAGTACAAGGTCTGGCCATTGCTCGACAACGAAGGTTGAGATTCCCAATATGGCGTATTGACTGTCTTTGGTAAGAGTGTTGGTTCTGGCCACTCCCCATTCTCTTTATAGGATACATACAAATCGCAACCACCAATATTGTTCTTGCGATTGCAACCGGTAAATACCAATGTCTTGCCATCTGCAGAAATGGCCGCAGTTCCTTCATTCTTTGAAGAGTTAATGCGTTCAGCAATGGGCTGCGGCATTCCCCAAACACCAGCGCTGTCTCGAACTCGCATGATCTGTTCGTCGCCTCCCCATCGTTTATCTCTTGCCGTAAAGATCAGCTGACCTGAGGCATCCAATGATGGAAAGTATTGCATATCAAACAGGTTCATTTTTGGAAGAAGGTCTTCGAATAAGATGTTCTGTTCAGGCATTTTTGCTTTTAAGGCGAAGTCTATTGAGGCTACCAACAAGGCAAGGTCATTCTGCCGCGTGTTGTAAATGGGAGGGCTGATCTGATCGGCAAATTGCTTGGCCAGCTCATAATTTCCTTCCGACCAAAGAAATTTGGCCAAATCATAGGTCAACCTTGCCTGAAAAGGCTGTTCTACTTCCTCCTTGCTATTGGAATAAAGGTTTAGTGCCAAGGTCTTTTGGTTGGTGTTCAAGTACACCTGCATCAATGACATGATGGCTTCATCAAAGCTCTTGTCTCTTCGAATTGCTGAGACGAGCAATGGCGTCGCTTCAGCATTTTGGCCCAGCACCAGCAGTGACCTGGCTTCTAGATACTCCTCAATGGCTTTTTTCTTTCGTGAATGCAGCTCAGTTTGCCCTAAGGTAAGTAAGGGAAGAAGGGACAGTATGATCAGCGCTAGACGTTTCACCTTAAGGAATCTTCATGAACTTATGTGTTTGTAACGAAATATTCCACTTGGGATTCTCTTTTACATAGTCAATGATCAAAGGAAGCATCTTATCTGATTTCTCCCATTCTGGTTGAAGGTAGAGCAAGCAGTCGGGATTTACCTTCGCCGCATGTTCTTCTGCCCAAGCAAAATCACTCTTGTTGTAAATGACCACCTTCAACTCATCGGCTACGTGATAGAATTCACTTCGTGGTTTCATGAATTTTTTCGGAGAGAAACAGATCCAATCCCAAGATCCTGTTAGCGGATGTGCACCAGAAGTTTCAATGTTGACCTGCATGTCGACTTGATCCAGTGCCTCTGTTAGCGTGCTCAGATCGTACATCAGTGGTTCACCTCCTGTGATCACGGCCAAACGTCCTTTGTGCGCTTGTGCTGCTTCGACAATCTCTTGAACAGACTGCTTTGGCCACTGATCAGCCTTCCATGAATCCTTTACGTCGCACCAAACACAACCGACGTCACAACCTCCTAATCGAATGAAGTATGCGGGAGTGCCAGTGTAATGGCCCTCTCCTTGAATGGTGTAAAATGCTTCCATAATAGGAAGCATAGATTGTTCTTTTGTCATCTCAACTTTTTTAGAGCAGGTGGCTGTAACTGCTTTTTCCATCTACCGTCACCCTGAACTTGCTTCAGGGTCTAGCCAGATGCTGATCCCAATTGCTCTCGGGACAGCATGACGGTTCGTGTGCTATACTAATTTCTGGCTTGCAAGGTACGTATTCCAAAGTAAAGAAGCGATGGTCATGGGACCTACACCTCCGGGTACCGGTGTGATGTAAGAACATTTCGGTGCTACCTCGTCAAATTTCACATCGCCTTTCAAACGAAAGCCTGATTTTGTCTCTGTGGAAGGCACTCGATGAATCCCTACATCGATCACTACAGCTCCCTCTTTTACCATGTCTTCACTAACAAATCCCTCTTTACCGATCGCCACGATCAAAATATCGGCTTGTCTGGTGACCTCCCCTAAGTTTTTGGTTCGGCTATGGCAGAGGGTGACCGTGGCATTACCCGGGTTTGCATTTCTAGACATTAACACGCTGATCGGGGTGCCTACTGTATGACTCCTGCCTATGACTACGCAGTTCTTACCGGAAGTCTCAATGCCATTTCTTTCCATCAGAAGCATCATGCCTTTTGGTGTAGCCGGTAAAAAAGTCGGTAGGTCGAGTAGCATTTTACCCAAATTCGAAGGGTGAAAACCATCCACATCTTTCTCTGGACGTATCGCCTCCACAACCTTTTGCTCATCGATCTGCTTGGGTAGCGGTACTTGCACAATGAACCCATCGATCTCCGGATCATTGTTGAGCTGTTCTACCGTGGCCAGCACATCCTGTTCAGAAGTGTTTTCAGGTAAATGGATCAATGTTGAACCAAAGCCGATCTGTTCACAAGCTTTTACTTTTGCGTTCACATAAGTTTTGCTCGCACCATCTTCTCCCACCAATACTGCCGCCAAATGAGGAACTTTACCACCAATTGCCTTGATCTCGTTGACCTTTTCGGCAAGTTCTTCTTTGATTGATTGTGCTGTTGCTTTTCCGTCTAATAGTTGCATGTTGATATGGTTTAATAGTGCCCGGTGTCTGGTGCACAGCTTACTTCTTCAAATAGTTTATGTACCCTTGAACCAATTTCTTGCAGCTGGTGATTTGTTCAAAAATATCACTTATATCTCTTGAGTTGACAAAACCTTGGTCAATTGCAAGATACAATTGAGTTTCAAGTTCGTAGAGTGAACCACGAGAAATGTATAAAAACTGTATTCGTTCCTTAGTATACTGCCGACCCACCCCTTCCGCAATGTTTGAAGGAACAGAAATAGCAGCTCTTTTCAGCTGGCTGGTAAGTGCATACTTTTCGTCTTCTGGAAATAATTTAACGAGCTCATAGATGTAGGACACAAGTCTTCTCGACTCTTTCCAAACGTCTAAATCAGTATAATCTTTATTGTCCATCTTCTGAGCACTGGGCACTAAGCACTAAGCACCAAGCACTGTTTTCTACTAATCTAACTTAAGCACAGCCATGAACGCTTCTTGTGGAATTTCAACGTTTCCAACCTGGCGCATTCGTTTCTTTCCTTTTTTCTGTTTCTCTAAGAGTTTTCTTTTTCGGGTAATGTCACCACCATAACACTTGGCCAATACGTTCTTTCGCAAAGCCCGTACGGTTTCACGCGCAATAACCTTTGTGCCGATCGACGCCTGGACAGCGATCTCGAACATTTGGCGAGGAATCAGCTCCCGTAGCTTTTCGCACAAGCGTTTTCCCCATTCATAGGCTTTGTCGCGGTGGACGATGGCAGATAGGGCATCTACCTTATCTCCATTCAATTGAATGTCTAGTTTCACCAGATTCGACTGTCTAAAACCGATCAATTCGTAATCCAAAGAAGCATAGCCTCTGGAGATGGTTTTTAGCTTATCAAAGAAATCAAAAACGATTTCGGCCAAAGGCATTTCAAAGGTCAATTCTACCCTGTCCGAGGTTAAGTAGACCTGATTCTTGATCTGCCCTCTTTTCTCCATACACAAACCGATGATCGAGCCGACGTAATCTGATTTGGATATGATCTGCGCTCGAATAAAGGGTTCTTCCAAGTGGGACATTACATTGAACTCTGGCAATTCTGAAGGAGCATTCACCATTTTCACCGAACCATCGTTCATGATGGCATGGAATTGAACAGAGGGGACCGTTGTGATCACGGTCATATCGAACTCTCGTTCCAAACGCTCCTGCACGATCTCCAAATGGAGCATACCCAGGAAGCCACAACGGAAGCCAAAGCCTAAAGCCGCTGAGGTCTCGGGCTCCCAAACCAAGGAAGCATCGTTGAGCTGTAGCTTTTCCATGGATGCCCGCAACTCTTCAAAATCTGACGTCTCTACAGGGTAGATCCCTGCAAATACCATGGGTTTTACATCTTCAAAGCCCTTGATGGTCTGCTTGGTGGGATTGGACTGGTGGGTAATGGTATCACCCACTTTTACCTCTTTAGCCACCTTGATGCCGGAAATAAGGTAGCCAACATTTCCGGCGGACATTTCTTGCTGTGGTTTTTGTTGCAACCCCAGGATACCAATTTCGTCAGCGAAATATTCTTTACCTGTGTTCACAAATTTGATCTTGTCTCCTTTCTTGATCTTCCCATTGAAAATCCGGAAGATGACTTCTATTCCTCGAAAGGAATTGAAAACAGAGTCAAAGATCATGGCCTGCAGCGGTTCCTCTGGGTCTCCTTTTGGAGCAGGAATTCGCTCAACAATCGCTTCGAGAATTTCTTCGATGCCAATTCCGGCCTTGCCGCTGGCCAAGATGACGTCTTCAGGATCACAGCCTAAAAGCTCGACCACTTGATCTGTCATTTCTTCCGGCATTGCTCCTGGAAGGTCAATTTTATTCAGCACTGGAATGATCTCTAAGTCATGCTCAAGGGCCAGATACAAATTGGAAATGGTTTGCGCCTCCACACCTTGTGAGGCATCAACGATCAATAAGGCTCCTTCGCAGGCAGCAATGGACCGAGACACTTCATATGAAAAATCGACGTGTCCGGGGGTGTCGATCAGATTCAACGTATACTCCTCCCCCTTGTGCTGGTATTTCATTTGGATGGCGTGCGATTTGATCGTAATTCCACGTTCGCGCTCCAGGTCCATATCATCCAACAACTGCTCTTGCATATCACGATCAGCCACCGTTCCGGTGTGCTGTAAGAGTCTATCGGCCAAGGTACTTTTCCCATGGTCGATGTGTGCGATAATGCAAAAATTTCTAAATCTCTCCATGCCTGTCATAAGAACTGCAAAAATAGGAAAAACAAGTGCATTTTGATTCTCTCTAGTAAGCAGTTTACAATATTCTATTTAATTCTGTCCGTCATCCTGAATTTACCTGCCGGTAGACAGGTTTATTGAGGATCTCATGAAATAGATGCCGAAACTAGTTTAGCATGACGTAACTATTTTTTAGCACTAACCCTTAGTTTTGCAGCTATGTTATTGGCCGATAAGAAAAAGCAAGAAAACATCGCTGAATACATCATTTACATGTATCAAACCGAATTGCTGATTCGAAATTTTGAATTCGATGAATCAAAGATCAGGGTGCATGTTTTTGGTAACATTCCAGATGAAAAAATGTCTCCCGCAGAAAAAGAGAAGAACCTCAATTGGTATGTGACAGTAATTGCTGACATGCAAAAAGAGGGTCTTCAAAAGGAGGGCCATCTGAGCTATGTACAAGAAGAAGTGGAGAATTTAGCGGATTTGAGTATCAAGCTACTGAGCACTAATCCCGACTACCAACATATTTTTAACGCAGCTCGACCTGCCATCAGGGAAAACATTGAAGCGTCACAAGGACTCATTAGCAACCCGGTTCAAATCTGTTTGAATGGTGTTTTTGGTTTGCTCTTGGCTCGAATGAACGGAAAAGAAATTTCTGAAGACATTCAAGAACAACTGACACACTTTGGTAATGTGCTTTCTTTCCTTTCTTCAGCCTATCGAGACCAGCAAGTAGAAAAAGGCTAAGTCTAGTGGACTTGTATTGAAGTTGGCTCCTTCTTATTGCTTGAAGACCGTTCCATTCTTCATGACAAAAGTGACCTTGGTCATGGCAGCAATATCTTGGATAGGGTCTCCATCTACCGCGATAATATCTGCCATTTTACCTGATTCCACTGAGCCCAATTGGTCTTGTACCCTGAGTAATTCTGCTGCTGTTCTGGTCGCTGATTGGATCGCTTTCATGGGGGGCATGCCCGCCTCCACCATGTACACGAATTCTTTACCGTTTTCGCCATGAGGAAAGACCCCTGCATCAGTACCAAAGGCGATCTTAACCCCGCGGACATAAGCCGCAGCAAAGGTTTCTTGGATCTTTGGCCCTACTTCTAATGCCTTGGGTACCACAACTGGAGGGAAAAACCCGGAAATTTTGGCTTTCTCTACCACAAATTTTCCCGCCGATATTGTAGGCACGTAATAGGTCCCCATTTCTTTCATTTTATCCATTGTTCTTTCTGACATGAACGTTCCATGCTCTATGGTATTGATGCCTGCCGCCACTGCGCGGTACATGCCTTCATCCCCATGGGCATGCGCTGCTGTCACAAAACCGTATTCTTTGGCCATTTCGACAATCCCCTTGAGTTCCTCCATGGTAAACTGTGGACCTTGACCATCTTTTGCTACAGAAAGGACACCTCCGGTTGCTGTGATCTTGATCACATCCGCACCATTTTTGTAGCGCTGGCGAACCGCCTTTTTCGCTTCTTCGTAACTATTGATCACGCCTTCTTTCGGGCCAGGATCATCCATCAAGTCCGCTTTGTTCCCGTTGGTCGGGTCAGCGTGTCCACCGGTTGTAGCAATCGCTTTCTCCGCCGTATAAATTCGCGGACCAATCACCTTGCCCGCGTCGATGGCTTTTCGCAAGGACACGTTAACACCGCTGCCACCAAGGTCCCTTACCGTGGTGAAACCGGCCATTAAGGTGCGCTGGGCATAAACCTGAGCATCATAGGCCACATCAGCCTCGTTGAGAATAAAGCCATTGACCTGGCTTTTCGGACTGCTTTCACTTTCTATATGCACGTGCATATCCATTAGCCCTGGCATTACGGTTCTATCTTTGAGATCAATGACCGTATCGTCATTTCCCCCGCGCGTATACCCTGATTCAACGGTAACGATCCGGTTTCCTTCAATAATAATAGACATTCGGCTTTGTACCTGATCGGACGTTCCATCGATAAGTTTTCCGCAGTGTAAGATGGTCTTTTGAGCACTAAGCGATAACAGACTAAAGAACATGCTCGCAAAAAATAGTATTCTTTTCATAGTAGGTAAGGTTGAGCACATAATATAGTCAAACTAGAAAACAGTTTTGGGAAAACCGGCTTACAGTTGAACAGGTTTTGATTCCTAATCGGTGCTTTACCTCCTCACAAGGCGGGCCAAGTACTGATCATTTTCATCTTTATTTAAGATGTAAGTGATCCAACCAAGATCGTATGCCTTTTCTGTTAAAGTATCCATGTCGATGTAGACCCAATCGAACCAATCACCTTTTTGGCCTTTGTACTCGTATTGGAACTGCACTTCGCCGTAGTAGCGATCCTTGGGCTTTTCCTCTCGTTCATAAAGGTAACTGATGTCGCTTGAGTCCAGGATGATCTGACCTTCTCTGCTGAGCAGTTCATCCGCCTTTTTCAGAAAAAGCCCTAGTCGATCCAATGTACCAATGAACCCAATACCATTCATCAAGCCCAAAAGGGTATCGAATTGCTCCCCTTCAAGGCTAAAAAAATCCTGATTACGCGCATCTTTCACCTTGGATGCTTTCATGATATCGACGGCTTCACTAGAGGTATCTATTGCAGTCACTTCCCTTTGCATTTGTTGCAAACAGATGGCGTGAGAACCTGTACCGCCACCAATATCAAGGACTCTCCCCTCACAAACAGAAAGTGCTAGCTGCTCTAAGGTTGGCATCTCCTCATATTCGCGAAAGAAGTACCATAGTGGAATTTCTTCAGGTTTTCCATAACTGGTATTGACCATGAGTTTGGCAACCTCCTCTTCTTGCGCAAAATCCTTCAATGCTCGTCCATAGGGGTCCATTTGGACAAGATACGTATTGCTTACAAAAAGTAAATCCATATCCATCCTTATTATATTTTGCGTAATACCTGCTTTACCAAATTTCCATACAGCCTATTAACAGTAAGCCCTGCTAAATTCTATAGGTCAGCTATCTGATAGAATTATTTCAATTCGCTATGGCTCAATCACTTAGATGAACGGTAGCCACTCAAACAAAAAACCTATCGCTGGTACAATTTTACTACAAGGTCTTAGGAACAAATTTAAATTTTGTGTGTTGGTACAGAGATTATAAGTGAATTGTGAAAGTCTTATTCAGCCTTGTATTAGTTCTTCTATCAGTTGCCACTTCTGCCCAAACGGTTAGAAAAGAGTTCGACGCGGAACGCGCTTTGGATAAAATCAAAATAGATGGGGTCTTGGATGAAGCTACTTGGCAAAACAGATCCACCTTATCAGGTTTTACCCAACGGAGACCAAATCCAGGAAAACCGGCCACGAAAGACACCGAAGTCATGCTCTCTTATGACGATGAAGCCATCTATGTGGCGGCCAAAATTTACGAGGAGCGTGACAGCATCTTCAACTTTTTAACCAACCGTGACAACGTCGGAAATGCCGATTTTTTTGGGATCGCCATTGATCCGTTCAGAGCAGGATTAAATGGCGTGGGCTTATTTGTTACCTCAGCGGGTGTTCAATTGGACTACCTTTATTCTAATGGAGGAGACGAACGCTTTTATCGCAACGACGAATCGTGGAATGCAGTTTGGCTGTCTGAAACAAAGATCTATGACGACTATTGGGTAGCGGAATTCAAAATACCCTATGCTGTGTTACGCTTTGATTCAAAGAACATCCAAGAATGGGGAATTAATTTTGGAAGAAGGTCACGTTCACGAAATGAATATTCTTATTGGAATCCCATTGACCCACAAATAGATGGTTTTCTCAATCAAGCCGGAAGAGTAAAAAACTTAAAAGACATTAATGCACCGACGCGTCTCTTCTTCTACCCATATGTTTCTACGGTGGTGAGCCGATCGACCCAAACCGGATTTGTTTCGCCCCAATTAAATGGTGGCATGGACATTAAGTACGGGCTCAATGACGCGTTTACTTTGGACATGACATTGATTCCTGATTTTAGTGGGGTAAGATCAGACAATCAAATACTCAATTTATCACCTTTTGAGGTCCGCTTTGATGAACAGCGGCAATTCTTCACGGAGGGCGTGGAGCTATTTAACAAAGCCGGACTCTTCTATTCAAGAAGAATTGGTTCCACTTTTGGCAACATGACAGAAAACCTGAACCCTAATGAAGTGATCATTTCGAGACCACAAGCGGCTCAGCTGATCAACGCTTGGAAAATTTCAGGGAGAACCAACAGTGGTTTGGGAATTGGTTTTTTCAATGCCATCACGGACAGAACATTCGTAGAAGTAGAAAATGAAGAAACTGGTGAGATCAGACAGGTGGAAGCCGATCCCCTGACCAATTTCAACATTCTTGTCTTAGACCAAAACTTGAAAAATAACTCTAGCGTCACGTTCACTAACAACAGCGTGATCAGAGGAAAAAATGGTGATGATGCCAATGTGACTGGTCTTAACCTAAGTTTGAATGACAAAAGCCTGACCTGGCGTTTGCGTGGTTTTTATGGATATAGCCAAATTGCCCAAAGGCCGATAGAAGGAGAAGATGCAGACCTCAAAACAGGGTTTAAGTACAACGTTGAGTTTTCTAAGCAACGGGGTAATTTTCAATTTGAATTGAGTCGGAATGTGGAAACGGATGACTATGACATCAATGACCTTGGTTTCTTAAGAAGAGCCAACAGGCTCGACCATAGATTGCAATTGTCCTATATTCAATTCGAACCCAAAGGCATTTGGAACGATTATAGTTATCGACTACAATTTGAGCATAGAGAGCTCTATCAGCCGAATGATTTTGCAGAGTTTCAGATGAGCGGAAATTTTTCCGGTTCGTTTAGAAATTTTTGGAGCTTTTCTGTCGATGCTAACTCTACCCCCGTACCAAGTAATGATTTTTTTGAAGCTCGCGAGCCAGGCTACGTCTTTACAAGACCTGAAGACTACTCGGTGGGCACTCGCTTAAGCACAGACAGAAGGAAAAACCTATTCGTATCGACCAGACTTCGGTATTGGGTAAGACCAGAGTGGGATCAAACGGACAAATTCATCAATTTAAGTGCGAGATTGAATATTGGTAGTCGATTTCAGGTAGACCATCGCATAGATCTATCGACGAGAGACCAAGAAAGAGGCTATGTCACCAAGCTCAGAAACGATCAAGGTGAAATGACCAATGTGGTCATTGGTCAACGAGATGTACGCAACCTGACGAATACCCTCTCGTCGAGTTACATTTTCAACAACCGCATGGGACTAACTTTCCGATTGCGACATTATTGGTCAAGGGTTTTGTACAATGATTACTTCGACCTATCAGAAAATGGCGAATTAACCCCCATTGATTACGATGGGCTAGACGAGAACGGGCTTCCTCGACATGACCGAAACTTCAATCAATTCAACATTGATATGGAGTACAACTGGCAGTTCTTACCGGGTAGTGAAATACGGATCATCTGGAAGCGTGCGATTGGTACAGATGATGTAAGAACAGACCTAGATTTTTTCCAAAATTTTGGCAATACGGCCACCGCACCCAATTTCGATACCATCACCATTCGCTTGGTTTATTTTGTCGACTATTTGAAAGTAAAGAGTCTATTTAGACAATAAACGGTACCACTTTCTATGAGCGGTATCCATTCATCCGAGCGTCGGCTTATCTCGAATAAAATACGTTCCAATTACCGGCGCATTTAGTCAATTTCGTCGTTCATAGAGAAAATTGTGTTGAACATATCCTTTAATCTTTTCCGAAGCTTTTGCCTTCTCCTTGTCGTGGTCTTCGCTACGACCGGCAATGTCAATGCACAGTACGAAAAGAAAAGCTTTCAGGGCACTCGAACAACGGAAAAAATGAAAGTCGACGCCAAGATGGATGAAGCCATCTGGCAAGAGGCTGAAGTATTGACGGACTTCGTACAACTCAGGCCAACCCCTGGCGAATTGTCCGAGCGAAAATCTGAGGTTCGGATGGTCTATGACGACGAAGCCGTCTACATTCTCGCTAAACTTTACGAAAAGGAAGAAGACATTTTCAATTTATTGACCAACCGCGATAACATCGGGAGTTCAGATTATTTCGGGGTCAGTCTTGACCCCTTCAAGGCGGGGCTGAATGGCGTGGGCTTATTTGTCACAGTTGCAGGGGTTCAATACGACACGCGCTACAGCGGTGGCGGGAATGAGCGCATCTGGCGAAATGATGAAGACTGGAATGCTGTTTGGCTTTCAGAAACCGCCATTAACGACGACCACTGGGTAGTAGAATATAAAATTCCTTATGCCGTTCTGCGCTTTACCGGTAGCGATATTCAAAATTGGGGAATTAATTTTATGCGCCGCAGTACGAACCTCAATGAGGAGTCTTTCTGGAATGGCATTGACCCTGAGCTTGATGGATATTTGAATCAGGCGGGAGAGGTGCAAAACCTGAAAAACATTCAAACGCCTACACGTCTTTTTTTCTATCCTTACGTATCGACTGTTCTATCAAGGTCTACAGAAACTGGCTTTGTTGATCCCCAGTTCAATGCCGGGATGGATTTACGCTATGGCTTAACCGACGCCTTTACTTTAGACATGACCCTGATTCCGGACTTTAGTGGGGTGCGATCAGACAATCAAGTATTGAACCTCTCTCCTTTTGAAGTCAGGTTTGACGAGCAACGGCAGTTCTTCATTGAGGGGGTTGAGCTTTTTAACCGCGCAGGTTTGTTCTACTCGAGAAGAATTGGTGGAACAACGGGACATATTTCGGGTGAAATTGAGGATTCGGAAGAAATCATTAGTAAACCCCAAACAGCTCAGCTGCTGAATGCATTTAAGCTGACAGGTCGGACAGGCAAAGGATTGGGCATTGGCTTTTTCAATGCGATTACAGACAGAACCCTGATCACCGTTGAAGATACGGCAACAGGTCAGACTCGTGAAGTGGAGGGCGAACCCATCACGGATTATAACATCCTGGTATTGGACCAAAACCTGAAAAATAATTCCAGCGTGACCTTCACTAATGCCATGGTAGTTCGTGGAAGTACAGCAGATGATGCCAACATTTCTGCCATGAACTTCAGGTTGAACGATAAGTCCTTGACTTGGCGAACGAATGGGGTATTTAGTTATAGCAATGTGATCTCATATGAAGGTGACAATGCCAATCGAGAGGTCAAGTCCGGTTACAAATACAACATTGGCCTTTCAAAAGCACGAGGAAACTTTCAGTTCAGGGTAAATAGAAATGTAGAAACCGATGATTATGACATTAATGACATCGGTTTTTTAAGGCGAGCCAATCGCGTGGAGCATGAAGGAAACCTATCGTACAATTCCTTCCAACCGAAAGGAATGTTCAACAATTGGCGTGTCAGTTTGTCGGGTCAATACAATGAGCTTTTTGAACCCCGTGTTTATACAAATACAAATTTCGGTGTCAACGTAAGGGGCCAATTCAAAAACTTCTGGTCAACAGGAGTTGACTTCCGCTCCACTCCGCGAAGTACCTATGATTATTTTGAACCGCGGGTCAACGGATACTATTTGATCAGGCCGAAAGAACACTCCTTTAGCATGGACTACGGAACGGATAGTCGCAAAAATTTCAGAGCAAATGGGCGATTCCGAGTGAGCCGACGGCCCGAATGGAACAACACCAATCAATCCATTTTTCATTCTGAGCGAATTCGGGTGGGCCAACGTTTTGAACTCACACATCGCATCAATTACGATATCCGATCGAACGAACGTGGTTATGTTCGTCGTCTATACGATGGCAATGGCGACCTCACGGACATCATTATCGGGCAACGAGAAGTTCGAAATCTCGAAAACACGATTGACTTCAGCTATATCTTCACTAACCGCATGGGCCTAACATTTAGGGTCCGGCACTATTGGAGTCGCGTGAAATACGACGACTACTTTGCTTTGCAAGAAGATGGTTCATTGATCGATTCTGATTATCCTGGAATTAACGATGAAGGTTTGCCTGCCCATGATCGAAACTTTAATGCTTTCAACATTGACATGGATTACAACTGGCAATTCAAGCCCGGTAGCGAAATACGCGTGATTTGGAAGCGTCAAATTGGTACCGATGATAACAATTCAGCATTGGGTTTTGGCGAAAACTTCAGTAATGTGATCGGAGCACCCAACTTTGACACCATAACGATCCGTATGGTCTATTTCATCGATTACCTCAATATCAAAAAACTCTTTCAAAAAGGGTAAGTAGAATTTCCGAGTGATTGCTTAGCTTTAATCAAAAGCAGGGCCATCAATTTTCTAGCGCACTTACTACTATCTGGACCAGATGAGGAAATCGCCTTAGGCAATTTCATGGGAGATTTTGTCAAGGGTAATCAGTACCAAACGTATCCCTCCCGAATTCAGGTCGGCATTCTCTTGCATCGCGAAATAGATAGTTTTACAGATCAACATGAGGTTGTTAGACAAAGCAAAGACCGCCTGAAGGACAAGTACCGCCATTATTCCGGTGTGCTTGTTGACGTGTTTTATGATCACTTTTTAGCCTTACACTTTTCGGACTTTTCATCCGAGACTTTGGACCAATTTGTTTCTGATAAATACGCCCTACTGATGGAAAGAAAAGCTGAATTGCCAGAGCGCGCACAACAGATGCTTCCTTATATGATCAGAGGAAATTGGCTGGTGAATTATCAAAGTTTTGCAGGAATACACCGTTCATTGAGCGGGATGTCGAGACGGACAAGCTTCGATTCGAAAATGGAGCAGGCGATTGTGGATCTGCAAAAACATCATGAGGCATTTGATCAAGAGTTCCTGGCATTCTTCCCTGAGGTAGTCCATCATGCTAACAATTTCCGTGAAGAATTACTTAATTCGCAGAGATGATCATTTCTAAGCCAAAGAGGAAAACCATTTTTGCCTTGAGCATGTCGACCATTATAACAGGCTCCGGATCGTATTATTTTATGAATGCGTTGCTAAAGGGAGAGGATTCAACTTGGCGCTATGTAGTGCTTGGCATCCTACTCCTGGCCACCTCTGTACTGCTGTACAAATTGATCTTTAACTACAAGGTGATCAAGATCAGCCATGACGTTGTCCATGTCTATTATCCCTTTCGTTTGTTCAGGTCAAGCCAACCGATTCAATCGCTTGGTGCATGGCAAGAAACCGTTATCGAGACAAAAAGCGGTGTATTTAAAGAGCTTAAGCTCGTCTTTGAAAACAAAGGCTTTGTCAAACTCAGCAATCAGGAAAACAGCGAGTACACAAAGGTCTATCAGTACGTCAAGCGAAAAGCAGCAAAAAAGGAGGTAAAAGAGAATGCTTAAAAATTTACTTTTAGTGGCTCTTGGAGGTGGAATCGGTAGTGCCTTACGCTATTTAATTCAAGAATTGCTTCATAAAAACATTGAAGGATTTTCGCCTTATGGAACCTTTGTGGTCAATATGATTGGTTGTCTGATGATCGGCATTTTCTTTGGTTTACTTGAACAGGAAAAATACCTTTCGGAGAACAGTAGCCTGTTACTCATCAGTGGTTTTTGTGGTGGGTTTACTACTTTTTCGACCTTTGCAATGCAAGGACAAGGCCTCCTGGCTGAAAAACCCTTGCAAGCCTTCGTCTATCTTGGCCTAAGTGTCTTTATAGGCCTTATTTTAGCCTATGCAGGCCTTAAGCTTAGCGCTAAAATCTAATGAGACCAATCGTAGGTGTCTAAATCCATCAAACAAGCCGAAAGCAACTCGATCGCCCCCTGGATATCGTCTTTGTCTGCCATTTCGATCACTTGATGCAAATGCCGTGTTGGAATGGAAACAGCACCAGAAATTGCCCCACTTTTACCCATTCGTTGAACGCCTGCAGTATCGGTTCCTCCTGCGGTTAATATTTCCGGCTGCCATTTGATCTGATGAGCATCAGCCGTTCTCTTCATGAAGTCGACCATTCGATAATCACAAATGGTGGAAGCGTCCATGATCTTAATGGCAGCCCCTTCCCCAAGCGAAGTCACTTTTTCATGTGCCTGCGCACCTGGAAGGTCAAATGCGATGGTGGTATCTAGGCCGAAACCAAAATCCGGATTGATCTGATGCGCCGATACATTGGCGCCTCGTAATCCAACTTCTTCTTGCACGGTAAACACCCCGTAAACGTCGTAAGGTTGGTCTTTCAATCTCCTTAAGGTTTCGATCAAAATGAAAACCGACACGCGATTATCGATCGACTTGCAATTGACACAATTCCCCATTTCGATGAGTTCTCTTTCTCTTGTGATCGGGTCGCCTACAGAGATTATCTTTTCTACTTCTTCCTTTGGCATGCCAAGGTCAATAAAGTAATCCGTCGTTTTGGCTACTTTATTCCGTTCTTCGGAAGTCATCACATGAATGGGTTTACTGCCCATGACACCAATAATGTCCTTTTTCCCATGCACAATGACGCGCTGTGCGGTCAAGGTTTTGGGATCGAAACCTCCTAGGGTATGAAAGCGTAAAAAGCCATTATCGTCAATGTGGGTCACAATAAAGCCTATCTCGTCCATATGGGCAGCCACCATGGCCTTTTTACCACCTGGATTCTTCACCCCACGTTTAACGGCGATCACGTTGCCCATATTATCAACGCTGAGCTCATCCACCAAAGGACGAACTTCTTGTATGACAAAATCACGCACCCGCTTTTCGAAGCCTGGTGCACCAGCTGTTTCACAAATTGTTTTTAATAGGGAGACATTGATCGGCATAGCACTTTTTTTGACGAATATACGCCCTCTAGCCGGTGTGAAAAAGAGATTTATAAATCTTCAGCGAGTGTAAAGACAATGGTCAGTCCATAAATCCCCGGCTGATAATCGACACCAGGAGTCAGTTTGTAATCAATACGAAATCGATGAGTAAAGGCATTGCTACCGGGGTCACCCGGTTGATTGGTGCCGACACCTGTGGTCACCAGTACATCATCTGCTGCAGAACCGATCAAAAATACCGGTGTGGAAATATCTTGTAATTGAAAAAAAGATGTTTGTTGTGACGATCCGCCTGGGCTGACCGCGCGAATTTCTAAAATGGAAACCGGTACCTGCGAGTTGCCGGCACTCGAATAAGAAGACATAATGTCCCACTCTCCGGGAGTGATGGTTTGTGTACCTACATAAAGGTCCCACTCACTCGTAGAAGTGACCTGGAATTCGGTTGCATTTGGGGTAATGACACCATTCATGTAGTCACGAATGGTATTGAAGGTAAAGTTTAGGTCAGTTCCTTTCGTTATGACAATATCAATCGTCTGACCATAGAATGGAAGGGTGGTTAAGGTGAATAGAAATATGAAGCCAATGCCTCTCAACATAAACTACTAAGGTATAAAAACACAAAAAGAGGTAGTGTTATACTACCCCTTTTACCAATCAACATAAATCGAACTAACTTATTTACTACGTCTTAGTAAATAAAATATTTTAAAGGTCTTCTGCTAAAGTGTAAATCACATTAAGGTTGTTCACCACAAGGTTATAGCTGCTTTGGGCAAACTGGAATTGTTGATCAAAAGCATTTTCGTTCACTTTAATGGTATACTGACCAAAAGGCACATACAACCTGAACTCACCACTTGGTCCGCTTAAAGTAGAGTACTCCTCTCCATTGCCATCAATGGCGGTCACCCGTACACCTTTCGAGTCCATGGAGTTTTCACCAAGTGCAGAGAACCTGGCTTTTTGTAAGATGATACTCCCGTTGATCTGCACTCCTCTTTTCAGCGGAATGAACACGGTCTGGTCATTACGAAGATCTACCTCTATACTCTTTGACCGGAACCATCCTTCGGTATTTGTCAGCAATTGGGTCTCTATTTGGTATCGATTTTCTGGAAGGTCTTGGAAGATCACATTTCCATTCTTATCCGTCATCAACATGGCGTCACCTACTTTCACGATCACATTCTTTTCAAACTCTTCACCCTGATCTCTGAGGTTATTGCCATTCATATCCTTGAACACGACCACTTCCAATTCATACGATTTCTTTCCCGGCTTTTTGATGTTGAATTGTTTGGTGATACCAAAGCGCAAAAAAGTATTGCTTTGGGCAAATGGATTGAATGCATTCGTCCCTGCATCGTTGATACTGGCTAAAGGACTCTCCCCCTGATTGATATTGAAATGCTCTAAGGTCACATTGAACTCAAATCCAGAGGGTGCATAGTAGGTCAGCTGAGGGGCAAGGTTCATGCGCCACCTGGCAAGCACTGATTCGTAGCTCATCGTCATCATGGGGCGAAACGACAAGCGGGCTTGCACAAAATTCAAATTGGCAAATGCACTGAGAAAGAAGGATTGCGGATTGATCCGATCTTCAATGATCCGTAGGTTATCTAAGATGTTGTATGGACCATAATAATAACGGGCCGACAGATTCAGGTTCTTAAAGCGAAGTACATTCTCCCACCGATTGACTAAATAAGGATCAATGTCGTAGTCTTTTGCCTTGGTAAATCCTGAATAAAAACGAGTGAAGAATCGTAGATCTGATCTGTTGTTTGTGGAGAAGGTAATTCCAGCTCCGGCGGTAGTGGTTCTCACATCCAAAAACTCCTCGTCATATACCTTGGGAGAAAAGATGAAATTTCCACCAGCTGTATTCCACCCATACCTCAATTCGTAAGTATTCCGTTTGAACAACCTGTCAGGAAAGCGAATTCCCTTTGAGTAGATCTCTGGGTTGCGCTGGTTCATGTTGACCCTAAGCCCTAAAAAGCTATTGTTTGGCATTGGATAACGGGCATTCATGCTGAACGACTGTGTACCCCTGAACTGTGAAGAGAAGTTCTTTGAATTGAAGCGCACTTGGGTACTGACGCTCAATTCCTTAATTCTGCCGGTATATCGCCCTGCGATTCCAACCCCCGGTGTAGTGAAGGTTGTATCGATCCCTTGATGGGCCTCATTGGAATAACCAAGCTTCAATTCGGCCAAGCCCTGATTTTTAAAGCGATAGTTGCCTCTGACAGTCCCCAATTGACGATCAACCTGATTGAATTCGTAGATCTGATAAACCAATTCTGACTCCACATTCCAGCCTTTTCCTGACTTAAAACGAACACTAGATCCTGCACTCGTCAGGTTGTTATTGATGTTTCCGGGTTGAGGCCTTGTCACAAAGATCCCTGTGACATCGACATGATCGAAACGGTAAGTTCCTCTGGCTCCGGTTCCATTGAGGAGTAATTCCATATTGGCACCCAAATCCCCTACCGCCACGGTATAATCTGAAGAATTATTCGGCAAATCGATAAGAGCCGAGAAATTGAGTCCCGGCGAAGCTGCTGATCGAAATGATCGTTTGGTAGTAATACCTGAAATTACGCTCGAATCCAAGGTCCACATCACCACTTAAATCAAGGCTATAGTTTGTAAACTGTGACAGCACATTATAGCTATTCAACTGTACTTTCAGTGGGATGGTGGAAGACCCATTCTCCGATTTGATCTTGACTTGCTTATTGAGTCGCTTCACGGTCAATCGCCCGCCAAAACTCGCTCGATCATTATCGATGTCCTTGATCTGCACGTTCAATCGATAATCAATTTTCTCCTCCTCTACAGCATTGATGGGGCCGCTGTAGAGAAATTCTCCTTAGTTGCCTCTTCGTCGAGTACGACTCTAAAACGAAGTGTGGAGTCAACATCAACCGGCAATTCCATGGCCATGGCATTATCTGCAAAGGAATTTCCAAACTCGTCGAGTACCGTCAACTGCACGTCCGTATTGAAATAAAAAATGACATTCTCGGCTGAATTGCCTTCGTTACGAATATTGACCCGAAACTCCGCTTCATTTTTATCGGTTGGGAAATAGATTTCCGTGTCGATCATGGACGCGAACCAATTGGATACTTTTGAGATCTGCATGGACCAAGGCGCCGAGGCTAAAGGAACCCCATTGGTCATGAAGGCAGTGGCATTGATGAAGTAATTAACGTTTCCTTGTGCTCCTTTGGGAGGGATCATCCGAACTGGAACAAAGAGCGTATCGGCATTACCGACGTTATAGACCTTTTCTGGGTCTGCCAGTACGCGCCAATCTGCAGGATAAGCATAATCGAGGGTGAAGACGGCTCGTCTTCCTGTGGTATTGACAATACGAAGCACGTTGGAGGCTACCTCACTGACAGAGCCAATGGTAGCGTCCTTCACAAATTGCATTGTGAAGCCGCTTACTGAAGCATTTGTGTTCTGAGCCTTGGTGAGTAGTCCACTGCTTAGAAACAATACAACAGTGAACAGAACGGAGAATCTCCTCCAGCATCTGAGTCGCTGCGTAGTCAAAATAAGTTAGTTCGGTGTTAGGTTGGATAAATATACGGATTAAATCGAATCCTGGATTACCCTTAATGCATTTCTATGGCTGTTTTTAGAGGAAAACAGTGGCAAATCGTGGCTAAGCGAATGTGAACTGCAAAAATCAGAATGCATAAAAATGTCAAAATCTGTACAATAAAATTTATAGTGCAATATTTTATTATAATAGCTTAATAAATATTGGGCTGAGCATAGAATTTATGGGCTTATTTTAGTCTTTCTGGTTTCCCAATGAAGTTCGTTTTATCAATGCTGAGCAAATAAAAAAAGGCTCCGATCGGAGCCTTTTACCTGTGCGCACGAGAAGATTCGAACTTCCACACAACTTAATGCACCACCCCCTCAAGATGGCGTGTCTACCAATTCCACCACGTGCGCAAGAACTGGGAGTGCAAAAGTAATCAACCGATTGATTCAATCAAATGAAAGAGTTCTCCATTCGAATATTTCTTATTGTCGCAAGAGTCGAGTCTTTGCAGTTTTAAGGATAACTTTGTGTTATGGAGCAAAACAACAAACGGATTTACCTTGGCCTTCTCTTCATGCTCATTGGTATCGTTTGGGCGCTTGATAATATCGACATCATCCCGCGTCAACTTAGTCATGTTCTCTTCCGATGGGAGAGCCTACTCATCCTACTCGGAGGTTATCTCTTACTCAGCCGTGAAAACATTCGAGCGGGTGCCATATTGCTTTCGCTTGGCGTTTTCTTTTCCTTAGATAATTGGTTCGACATTCGTCTTTCCATTTGGGACCTTTGGCCACTTGCCTTGGTTTTTATTGGTATTTACCTGATTGGAAGAAAAACATCAACCGATACGCAGATCACTACTGCGCAAGAAGGGGACACTGTGAATGATACCGCCATTTTTAGCGGAGGAGATAAAATCACTTCGACAAAACATTTCAAAGGGGGCACCTTGACTGCTTTATTTGGTGGCTCAAATATCGATCTAACAAGTTCAGACATGGACAATGAGCGCGTGATTATTGACGTTTTCTACATGTTCGGAGGATCCAAAATTCGGGTTCCGCACGATTGGCAAGTTGACCTTCAGGTCACTAATCTGTTCGGTGGCATTTCGGATAAAAGAAAAGGGCTTGAACATCAAGTGTCTTCAAAAAAGCTTACTATCAAAGGACTCATCCTATTTGGAGGGTTAGAAATCACAAACTAACGCAACATGAGAATAGCACTTATTGTCGTACTTCTAGGTGTCCTATGTCTTTCGAGTCAGGGACAAGATCGCATTACAGGGAAGAAATTTGCCACTCGATCTGAAGTGATCGCCCAACATGGCATGGCGGCTACAAGTCAACCACTGGCTACCCAAGTTGCCCTGGATGTACTCAAAAAAGGCGGTAATGCCGTTGATGCAGCCATTGCAGCCAATGCCGTCCTCGGCTTAGTAGAGCCAACGGGTAACGGCATAGGAGGCGACCTATTCGCTATCGTGTGGGATGCAAAGACCCAAAAGCTTTATGGCCTTAACGCATCCGGTCGCTCACCTTATAAATTGACCCTTGACTATTTTAAGCAGAATGGATACAGCAAGATTCCTTCCTATGGCCCACTGCCTGTTTCTGTTCCCGGCGCAGTAGACGGCTGGTTCGAATTGCACGGTAAATTTGGCTTGATGGAGATGGAGGACATCTTAGCACCTGCCATTGACTATGCGACCAATGGTTTTCCAGTCTCAGAACTTATTGCTTGGTACATGGAAAGAGGTGCTGAAAACCTTCAGCGCTTCCCTGGTTTTAAAGAGGTTTTTATGCCCAATGGAAGAACTCCCCGAAAAGGAGAGGTTTTTCAGAATCCGGCATTAGCCAATACGTTACGCATCATCGCACAGGAAGGTCGTGATGGTTTTTACAAAGGAAATGTAGCTAAGACCATTGCTGACTACATGCAGCAGTTAGGTGGCTTCTTAACAGAAAAAGACCTTGCCGATCATACCTCCGAATGGGTGGAACCGCAGTCTATCAATTACCGAGGCTATGACGTTTGGGAATTACCACCGAATGGACAGGGAATTGCTGCGCTCCAGATCTTGAACATCTTAGAAGGCTATGACATCAAATCGATGGGATTCGGTAGCAAAGAGTATATCCACACGTTTACCGAGGCCAAAAAGCTAGCCTTTGAAGATCGTGCTAAGTTCTATGCCGATCAGGATTTTTATCAGACGCCAATCGAATGGCTCTTGTCAGACGAATACGCAGCAGAACGCAGAAAACTCATTAACCCAAATCAAGCAGGGCGCTCCTATCCTGCCGGTCAATTAAAAGATGGAGATACGATTTACCTCACCGTCGCCGACAAAGACGGTAACATGGTTTCGCTTATCCAGAGCAATTACCGAGGCATGGGCTCAGGAATGACCCCTCCGGGATTAGGGTTTGTGCTACAAGATCGTGGTGAACTTTTCTCATTAGAGGAAGGGCATGCCAACGTATATGCACCGCACAAAAGACCTTTTCATACCATCATTCCCGCTTTCATCACCAAAGAAGGAAAACCTTGGGTAAGCTTTGGCCTGATGGGTGGGGCAACCCAACCCCAAGGTCATGCTCAAATTGTCATCAATTTGATTGATTTTGGGATGAACCTACAGGAAGCTGGAGATGCCCCTAGAATTCTCCACAATGGCTCTTCGCAACCAACAGGTGGTCGTATGTCCGACGGTGGCGTATTGCAACTCGAATCAGGTATCGATTATGAGGTCATTCGCGAATTGGTCAAAATGGGACACCAACTTTCATGGAATGTTGGTAGTTATGGTGGCTACCAGGCCATTATGTGGGATGCTGTCAATAAAGTGTACTATGGTGCATCCGAATCCAGAAAAGATGGTCAAGCCGCGGGGTACTAATTGATCGAGCAATACCTATTTGCTGTTGCGCCCTCATTTTTATCCTACTTGCGGTAAAAAAATCTAAGAAAATAGTCCATTCCACTATTTTATTGTTGCAACTTTGTTGCATATGCACTAATGTTGCATCTAAAATTAAACGCTATGAAACTAGAGATGAGAAAACTATGGATGCTGTTCAGCTTACTGCTGGCAGTTACGGTTGTTACTTCTTGTGACGACGACGATCCAGAACCCGTGAATGAGGAAGAATTGATCACAACGGTAAGGGTAACCTTCACCAATCAAGCCAACGCATCTGATGTTAAAACGGCACTTTTTGTCGATTCAGATGGAGAGGGCGGAAATGCGCCAAGCATCACCAACCCAACGCTTTCTGCCAATAGCACCTACAGTGTTAGCATCGAGTTCTTGAACGAATCAGAAACCCCTGCTGAAGACATCACGGAAGAGGTGGCTGAAGAAGATTATGAGCATCAGGTATTTTATGTTGTAGGCTCTGGGTTAAACCTTACCTACAGCTATGGTGACGAAGACAGAGATGGTAATCCACTTGGTCTGAGCGGTTCAGCTGTTACCACCACAGCAAGTAATGGAACCTTGACTGTTCTTCTACTCCATGAGCCTAATAAAACTGCTTCTGGTGTAGCAGCAGGTGATCCGGCAAATGCAGGCGGAGAAACAGATGTTGAAGTCACCTTCAATGTAACAATTCAGTAAATTCGTTTTAATTTGGTTGAAATCAAGGGAGCACTTGCTCCCTTTTTTTATGCCGAAAAAAACCCTGACGAAAACGCCAGGGTTGCAAGCAAAGAGTTAGGTTTCATCCAAATTTAACGGCAATGCGTAGGATGAGTCAGCATCACCGGTTTCCATTAAATTCGACCAAATGTAAATAGTGGTTTGACTTTAAAAAATTATTTTCGAGAATTATTTATAAATTTTAGCTAGCTAGCGCGTGTTGAAAATCCTTCAAGTTATTTATACCGCCTGGTGCGCATTGAGCTTCACCCTATCGATGTTACTCTGTGCTCCTTTCCTGATCCTTCCGATCCTTTTCTCACGAAAATATTTACACGTGACGTTCTTTTTCATCCGTGTATGGGTCTATCTCTTTGGCTATACTTCTGGTATTCTCTTTAAATCACACAATAAAGAGTTGGTCGATCGCAGCAAATCCTATGTCTTTGTGATCAATCATACCTCATTCCTGGACACATGTGCAATTCCGATCGCCATACCTGCACCACTTGTTGCGCTGGGCAAAGCTGAGCTTAAAAAAATCCCCATCTTCAGCACCATTGTCAGTCGGTGGACCGTTTGGGTAGATCGTAGCAGTGTAGAAAGTCGCAAAAAAAGCAGCTTGGAGTTGATGAGAATTTTGAAAGGGGGCACCTCCATCTTGGTTGCACCTGAAGGAACCCGCAACAATACCGACGAACCCCTGCTCCCCTTCCGCTACGGGCCCTTCCGTCTGGCAATTGAATCGCAGATCAATATTCTACCTGTGGTAATCCATAATGCGGATAAACTCATGAAAAGAGGTAGTCTTTTGCTTCAACCCGGAAGCATTACAACCTATTGTTTACCTGAAATTTCAGTCCAGGGAAAAACAGAGCAAGACGTTGAGGAGATCACTCAAAAAACACATGATGCCATGCGGTCCAAAATAGTTGAACTAAAGGGGCAGGCTTAAGTTTGGCATAATATTCGTCTATGATCATTCATCCTAACAGATCCTTTATGAACACTTTTTACAGGAATTTCGTGGTTGTGTTGACTCTAGCGATGCTGGCATCCTGTGCTACTGGCAAGAATGCCTTTGATAAAGGAGATTATGTAACTGCTGATAAAGCCGTTAATCGGTTAAAATCGAACCCCAACAATAAGAAAGCAAAAGAAGTCCTTATAGAGGGCTATCAGTATGCATTACAATACCATTTGAATCGCATTCGGGAGTTCAACAGGAGTACGGACAGTTTCAAATGGGAACGAATTTATTCAGAATATGCGCTGCTCAACAGGTATTACCGCGACATTTACGGTTGTCCAGCCTGCGTTGATGCGGTGAAACCTGCTAGTTACTTCGATGAGCAGGAAAAGGCGGCCTTCGAAGCTGCCGACGTTCATGTTCAGCTCGGCTTAGAAGAACTCAAGTTCAATACCGTTGAAACCGGAAGACAAGCCTACGGTCATTTTCGGTCCGCTATGCGATTCAATCCTAACGTGAACGGACTCGATAGCTTGTTGAATCTTGCATTAGACATGGGCACATTGAAGGTGTTGATCGCACCCATCCCGGTTCATTCGAGAAACTTAGAGATCACGAATTCCTATTTCGCCAACCGCATGATCGAATATTTCGATCAATTCAGCCGTGGGAAATTCCTCCGGTTCATTACCGATGAAGAAGCCATGAGTTTTGACATCCAACCCGACCATGTGATCAGTATGGCCTTCGACGATTTTGCGCTGGGTCAGCAACTGGTGGAGAAGGAAAGTAGAACGATAGAAAGGGATAGTGTGAAAGTAGGCACCTACACTGACGACGAGGGTACCACACATGACGTTTTTGGTACAGTAAAAGCAGACCTCACCGTTTTTAGAAAAACTCTTTCCTCTGCTGGTGTGCTTAATTTCGAAGTCCGAGATGCTTATTCGAATCGCGTCTTGGTCAACCGAAAATTTGCCAGTGAGGATAATTGGACCTATCAATGGGCGAACTTCAATGGAGATGAGCGTGCGCTATCGGATCAAGAGTTGCGTCTGACAGAAAAAAACGAGATCTCCCCTCCATCTCCACAAGTACTCTTTGGGAATTTCATTGATCGCATATATGACCAAGCCATTGATCAGATCCGCCAGCTTTACCGCAACAATGACATCTGATGAACAAGGCGCTTTTCGTGCAGTTATTTGCATATGAAATGCCTACTGCTCGTCTGTCTATTTTGTCTGTCCACAGCGATGAATGCCCAATTGCTGAATGATTTCAAATGGAAAAACCGAATCGTCATCTTTGATGCCCCACAAGGCCATGATTGGGTTAGGCACTATCTTGATAGTATCGGAGTAAAAGAACGTAAGCTCCTTTTCTTTCATGTGACAAAAAACAAGGTCGTTGCGCTTTTCAATGATGAGATGAAAGGACCCGTACCCGGTTTCATCGACGGAAAATCCGTTTTCTATTTGATTGGCCTAGATGGAAGCGTTAAATTAAAAAGTAAGGAGCTCCCAGAGCAGCAAGCACTTTTTGCTTTAATTGACAGCATGCCCATGCGAGCCAATGAAATCAGACGAAATGAAGAGAACGAATAGCTATGGAATCGCCAATTTGATCGTGCTCATGGCTACGATTTATTGGAACTACCTTTCTAACACGGGTATCATCAACGGCGAAACCATGGGAAGCCTAAGCAACAAGTACGACACGCTCTTTACCCCAGCCGGTTATGCCTTTTCGATATGGGGTTTCATTTACATTGGCCTTTTGGGCAATGCGATCTACTTGCTGAGAAATGCATCCAGCCCTTATAGCAAACCACAAGCCTTGAGCTTGATGGTCGCTAACCTGGCCAATTGTTTATGGATCTATTGTTGGTTGAACGAATACACTTTGGCCAGTGTAATTGTGATGGTCGTTCTCCTGTTGACTTTGCTTTGGCTGGTGATTCGACTGGATATAGGACAAGAAAAACACGCCATTTGGGTATGGTGGCCGATCTCAATTTATTCCGGTTGGATCGTAGTTGCCTTGGTGGCCAACATCAGTGCCTACTTGACCAAAATTCAGTGGACATTTCTTATGGAATCGTCTTATTGGGCCGTATTGCTCATCATTGTTGCTACCTTGATTTACATCTTCTTGAGTGTCAAAAAACACCTCACATACATGAGTTATGTTGGCGTTTGGGCACTCTTTAACATCATGATCAAACAATGGGATATCACACCGGCAGTGCAGTACTCTGCGCTGGCTTGTTTGCTATGCCTTTTTGCTATCACCATTATTAAAGATTATCAGGCCCGTAGAAAGGGTATTTATTAAAAAAGCCTCTTTCGAGGCTTCAGTTTAATTATTCGTCATGGCATTTAGCAGATCGTGCCGCGTAATGATGTGCACTTCATCGTGTTCATCCCTTACCATTACAGCCGGATTGTCCTTTGTGATCACACTTGATAGTACATCCAAGGTGTTATCTGCCGATACAAACTGAAAGGGCTTATCCATGATGTCCGCTACTGGTCTTTCTTTAATGTTAGGATCATCGATCATTAGCCCTAATAATTTCGAGTCGATCAGACTTCCTACGAACTTTTTACCGTCTGTAACCGGAAGTTGAGAGATGCTTGTCGATGTCATCAGACGAATTGCATCACCGACCGATGTGTCTTTGGAAACCGTAGTCAGTTTACCATGTCCGTTTTGATGTGCCAGCACATCGGCAGCTGTACCAAATTCTCGTTCCTCCAAGAACCCTCTCGCTTTCATCCAATCGTCATTGTAGATCTTACCGAGGTAGCGCGTTCCATGATCTGGTAAAATGATCACCATGACATCATCCTCTTTCAGGTTTTCTTTGGCATATTCCAACGCCCCTGCAACGGCAGATCCGCAAGACCATCCACAAAAAAGACCTTCTTCTCTAGCCAATCGACGCGTCATGATAGCACCATCCTTATCCGTGACTTTTACAAACGTATCGATCAGACTGAAATCAACATTTTTAGGTAAAATATCTTCTCCAATACCTTCAGTAAGGTAAGGATAGATCTCCTTTGTATCGAATTCGCCGGTCTCCTTGTATTTTTTAAAGACAGATCCGTACGTATCAATTCCAACAGAAACAACCTCCGGATTTTGTTCCTTCAAGTATTTAGCTGTGCCACACATCGACCCTCCCGTGCCGACACCGGCGGCCCAATGGGTGATCTTGCCTTCCGTATCTCGCCAGATCTCAGGACCTGTGGTTTCGTAATGCGCTATCGCATTAGATAGGTTGTCGTATTGATTTGGATAGAAAGAATTTGGCGTGTCTTGGTTGATCTTTTTGGCCACCGAATAATAAGAACGAGGGTCATCGGGCTCAACATTCGTTGGGCACACGATCACTTCAGCACCTACTGCCTTGAGGATATCGATTTTTTCTTGTGACTGCTTATCGGCCAAGGTAAAGACGCACTTGTATCCCTTGGCAATCGCACCAAGGGCAAGCCCCATGCCCGTGTTACCCGAAGTTCCTTCAATGATGGTTCCCCCAGGCTTTAACAAACCCGCGGCCTCGGCATCTTCGATCATTTTAAGTGCCATGCGATCCTTCATGGAGTTTCCCGGGTTAAAGTACTCCACCTTCACCAAGATCGTTCCCTTGACTCCCTTATTGACCGAATTTAGTTTGACCAATGGAGTGTTTCCTATGGTTTCAACGATGCTGTTGTAGTATTTCATTTCCTTTTCCTATTACGTTTACAAAGCTAAAGTTTTCCGTACTCTTTGCATGATACGAGACTACTTTTAAGAAAACCCGTAGCTAGTCCATTCTTAAAAATTCACTCACCTTGGTACCATATCGCTCCTTGTACTTTTCTTGAGTATACAATTGAACGTGATCGGCGCCATCAAACATGATGGGTATGACATTGTACAAACCTTCTACTTCAGCTTCCAGAGTTTCATGTGGTGTGGTTCGATCTCCGGTGCCATAGAGCACCAGCGTTGGTAATTTCGTATTGGATAACAGATAGGAAAACTTCATGTTATCTGCCCAGCCGTCAACCTCTTTGTCGAAACCTTTCCATGCCAGGTCGAATATAGGCCTTGGGATGCCCATCTCTTCTCCGGCCACCCAAGAGGTTTCCTTTGCATTACTCAAAGGACTGGCTAAAATGAGTTTGGTCACCTTCAAGTTTTCGCGATCAATGTAATCCACCAAATCAGGTCGATTCACCGCAATGGCCGAGGCCATGGCACCCATGGAAAATCCCCACAACACGAATTCGCGCTGCCGTTCCCGACCTTTAAGCATCGTCATGGCCGCGACTATGTCTTCGGCAAACTCATACCCCAAAGCGGTCGATGCCTCTTCTGACTTGCCTGAATTTCGATGATCCGGAATGAAGACGTTGTATAAGGTGTCTAATCCATGCTCTTTGACCAATGCCAAATACTTCATCGTTTTTAGTCGATTCGACGTTCGACCATGGCTGATGATCAAGGTTTGCTGAATACCCGGTTTCGTTGCCGGTACCCACCAACCATTGAGGTTCAAGTCATCGAAAATGGTCTTATAACTGATTTCCTCGAATTCAAAGCCATAGTCCCCAGGGTCCCTGTTTTCGCCAATGGCATAATCAGTCACCATTTCAGGGTTTGACAACACAAAATCAAAGGTGTATCGATCATAGTCCTTGATCATGCCGACAAAATAAGGCACCACTAAAAAATAGAATGCCAGCACCACCAAAAGAATGATGACGAAGAGAGCTCTTATAAACTTTTTCATGTTTTGTTATTTTGAAACAGATGCCAATAAGTACAAAACGGCCATCCGAATGGCCACACCATTTTCAACTTGATTCAGGATTATGGCCTGATCAGAATCTGCAACGTCACTGGCTAATTCAACTCCCCTGTTGATGGGACCGGGGTGCATCACTGTAATTTCTTTATTGAGTGAATTCAACAGCGCCTTGTTGATTCCATAATAGAGGGAATATTCTCTTAAAGAAGGAAAGTACTTCAAGTGCTGTCGTTCCAGCTGTATGCGCAACACATTGGCCACATCGCACCATTCTAAGGCCTTTCTCACATCAAGTTCTACCTTGACACCTAAGGAAGCAATGTGTTTGGGCAATAGGGTGATCGGTCCGCAAACCATGACCTCTGCCCCCAATTTCTGCAAGGCAAAAATATTGGATAAAGCCACTCTTGAGTGAAGGATGTCGCCAATGATGGCGACCTTTTTACCTGCAACCTCACCGAGTTTTTCGCGAATGGAAAAGGTATCGAGCAAGGCCTGTGTAGGGTGTTCGTGTGTCCCGTCTCCGGCATTGACAATATTCGCCTTAATGTGCTTCGAAAGAAAATGGGGAGCCCCGGGACTTGAATGGCGCATAACGATCATGTCCACCTTCATGGAGAGAATATTATTCACTGTATCCAGAAGGGTTTCGCCTTTTTTGACTGAACTATTGCTGCTCGAGAAGTTGATCACATCTGCCGAAAGACGCTTTTCTGCCAGCTCAAAAGACAATTTCGTTCGTGTTGAATTCTCGAAAAAAACATTGGCGATTGTAATGTCTCTTAAGGACGGAACCTTTTTGATCGGTCGATTGATCACATCCTTAAATTCATCTGCAGTGTCAAATATCAATTGAATATCTTCAGCCGTAAGCCCTTTGATACCCAACAGATGTTTTGTGCTTAACTGCCTCATTAATTTTCTTTGTTTTGTAGCCAAATGTTATCCTCAGAAATGCCTGCTTGTCCACTCCATTCAACCACTACCTGCTGGCTCTCTAAGGTATTGACCTCTTTGCCTACATAATCCGGTTCAATGGGAACGTGTGCTGCATACTTCCTCTTCACTAAGGTTAGTAATTCTACTCGCGCGGGCCGACCAAAAGCGATCATGGCGTCCATAGCTGCACGAACAGACCTGCCCGTATAGAACACGTCATCGACCAATACCACTTTTCTTCCCTCGATCAAGAAATCGATCTTGGTCTCATTGGCTTTGACAGGTGTATCTCTTCTTCTGAAATCGTCTCGATAAAAGGTCGCATCGAGGTAGCCCAAATCTACTTTTGTTGTAATAAAGTCATTGAGTCGTGCAGCAATGCGGTCTGCCAAGTAAATGCCACGGGGCTGGAGACCTAAAATAACCGTATGCTCAAAATTTTGATGATTTTCTATCAGTTGTTGACAGAGTCGGCCAATGGTGATGGCCAGTTGCGGTTGACCTAGGAGAAGTCTTCGTTGCATTTCAAGAAACAAATATAGAAAAAGGATTTGACTCGTGAAGGCAGGAGAATATTTATCTATTGTCCCGACGTCAAATTTGGCCCTATTGCAATTCCATTGATGTAAAAAACTCGTCGCCTATCGACTGATTTATCCTTGGGGCGAACATGCTGAATTCCGTAGACCAGGTACTTATTTTCATGCCATTTGACCAATCCTCTAAAAACTTCATCTTCAAAAAGTAACTCGTCTTCATTCAGTAAGGTCAAGCTGGTTGAAAAGGTAGTATCCTTCACCACCTTTTTATTCATGTGATCGACAAGTAGCTCCTGATCGTAGTAGTGAGCGTAGAATAGATTGCCCTCATTGTATGTGAAATCACCGTAGGGTCTCAACAATCCTTCAATGCTTTCTCCAATAGGGGCATTATAATCCCAGAGGACATTACCCGATTTGTCGATCGCTAAGGCCCAGGCATGTGTAAATTGATATTCATTTGAGCTTTCACGCTGTATTCCTCTCATCGGATCTCGCTCGTTGAATCTGTCTCGGCCGGCATAATCATAACCGCTGGAAAAGCCTGTGTTTTGAGAATTCCCTCCCCAGACCTTAAAAAACTCTCCTTGTAGCACAATTTTGTCTTCCTCTTCCAGCATACTTCTAAACAACACAGCTGTTCGATACCGATAGGCCTTTCCTTTTTTATGCGCTGACAAGGATTTTCTCTTAAGTTTGGCCGCACGTTTTTCTCCTTCATGGGCAAAGAAGGTATTGAACTCCCCAAAAGGTAAAAAATTCATCGTTTGCTGGCCCTTTCGGTTCACATGATTGACATACACCCCACTTGGCGAGGTTCCTAGGTTCAGGTTGTAGAGCCCTACTGTAAGTTGTTCAACTGCAAAAATCGAAGAGGTTGAAGCCGTCATCAATTGGTAATTATTGGGCGTGATCAATTCATAATCACGAATAGGGTTGCCTTCAAAATCATAGGTGTTGATCTGAACTGTACGGTCCTTCTTTTCATCCTGTACAGCGACCGCTATGTTAAAAGTAAGACTGTCCGCATTGATCTTTACCTCTAACAATTCACTCTTGTTCTGGTACACATTATTTAAGGTGACCAGTTTTTCATTGTCCATATTATAGACAAAAGCAGCCGGTCGATTCGAAATGTACCCGGCAATGACTGCAGAATTCTGGATGACATCGAAATTTGTCACTTCCATTTCCGTTAAGCGTCTAGGCTCAAACTCAGTGATTGAATCGTTGTCAGGATCCACACGAACGATTTTGAGAATTCTACTCTCCGTTCGGTCTTGAAAAAGCACATAGGTTTGATCACCATTGAAATCGTAGCCTTTGATGAATAAGGATTTTGACACTTCAAGCGACTTCGACCATGTTTCTTCAAACTCATTATTCAAATGTGTGAATCGTGTGGTGAAGTCATTTCCATCAAGCGAGCGCTCTGCTCTTATGATGAGTACCCCTTTACCCGCATTAGGTACTGGAATAAAATCTTCGGTATTCCAATCGTACTCAGTTTCATACCGGCCAATATGTTCAACTTGCGCGGTGGCCAACAACACAGAGAAACAGCACACTATGGAATAGAAAATCTTCATATTTCTGACATGGCCACGATCAAATCAAACTCTTCTTTTTTCACGGGTTGAACCGATAGCCTTGTATGCTTAACCAAAACCATGTCAGAGAGTTCCTCTTTTTCCTTGATCTCTTGTAGGCTTATGGGTTTTTTCAATTTTTGCTTCGGCACAAAATCCACAACCACCCAACGCTCATCCTCAGTGGTTGGGTCAGGATAAGGAGCAGAAACACACTCTGCAATACCAACAATGCGCTTTTCATTCACGCTATGATAAAAAAATGCCAGATCTCCCTGCTTCATGTTTTTAAGGTTGTTTCTTGCTTGATAGTTGCGCACGCCATCCCAATGGTCTTTGCCTCGTTCTACTAAGTCTTCCCAAGCATAGGTATTCGGTTCGGATTTGATCAACCAATAGTTCATGTTCGCGTTGTTAATCTAGATAATAACACCCTATTTTAACTAAAATTCATAAGTAAACTAAGCAACCGAGTAGTGGATAATCGCAGCATCATCAAACAATTGAAGCTTCAAGCAGCACTCATGGAACTTCACGATGAAAACAGTTTCAAAATTAGAGGTTACCAAAATGCCGTTTTTCATTTAGATAAACTTGAAGAGCCCTTAGCCGACATGAGTCTTTCATCTCTTGAGCAGATAGAAGGGATAGGAAAAGGCATTGCCGGCACCATACATGAAATAGTGCAGCAAGGCACTTCAAAAGCCATGAATGAGCTGGTCTCCAATACACCAGAAGGTATCATTGAGCTACTCGACATGAAAGGTATAGGCCCCAAAAAGATCAAGGTGCTGTGGAAAGAGTTGGGTATCGAAAGTGGCCATGAGCTCAAGGAAGCAGCCAACTCAGGTTTGGTCGCCAAGTTGAAAGGCTTTGGAGAGAAAACACAAGAAAGCATCATTGCGGCCTTGGCTTTTAAAGAAGCAAATGCCAATAAATTGCATTATGCGGAAGCGGAACAGTTGGCTGAGCGCGTCATTGAGTCCTTGGCCAACCTTGGCCTTCAAGCCTCTTTTCTTGGGGCGCTTCGACGGAAACTAGAAGTAGTAGAAGAAATCCAACTGTTGGTGTTGACGGAGAATTTTGATGAGGCAGAAGAAAAAATCAACGCTTCCACAGAATTTCAGCAGGACATCAAAGGCAGTGGCCCGATCAAATGGCTGGGTACATTCGACGAGCATCTGACTCCAATATCCTTGCTCTTTTCTAAAGAGGGGGATAAGACCAAAAATCAACTCCTTTATTCCGCCAGTTCTCAGCATTTGTCGACTCCTGTTATTGACCGAACAACGCTCCGAGAACTCGCGATCAGATCGCCACAAGGAAGCGAAGAAGCTTTTTATGAATCTCTTGGGATGGATTTTATCCTGCCTGAACTACGGGAAGGCACATTTGAGGTGGAAGCTGCCAAGAACAAGAGTTTGCCCAAACTTGTTGAAATGAGCGACTTGAAAGGCATTTTGCATAACCACTCAACCTACAGCGATGGAAAAAACAGTCTTCGCGACATGGCTCTTTACTGTAAGGAATTAGGCTATGAATACTTGGGTATTTGTGATCACAGCAAATCGGCCTTTTATGCCAATGGCCTAAAAGAAGATCGAGTTGTGCAGCAACACCAAGAGATCGACGAATTGAATGCTGAATTAGCACCTTTCAAAGTATTCAAAGGAATTGAATCGGACATCTTGTACGATGGACAATTGGACTATAGTGATGACGTATTGGCTAGCTTTGATTTCATTGTGGCCTCTGTGCACTCGCAGCTGAAAATGAATAAGATCAAGGCGACGAGCAGGTTATTGGCGGCCATTGAAAATCCATTTACGACCATCTTAGGCCATCCAACAGGACGACTCCTATTGAGGAGAGAAGGCTATCCGATCGATCATAAAGCCGTGATCGATCATTGCGCTAAACACCAAGTAGTGATCGAGATCAATGCCAACCCTTGGCGTCTTGACCTGGATTGGCGCTGGGTGCATTACGCCATTGAGCAGGGTGTCATGCTTTCCATTAATCCAGATGCCCACGAAAAAGTAGGGTACCACGACATGCAGTACGGCCTACTTACGGGTAGAAAGGGGGGGCTCACGGCAGAAATGACCTTCAATGCCTTACCTTTATCGAAAATCGAGGAACATTTTACTTCAAGAAAAAGTCTGATTAAGGCAAATGCCTAAGAAAGTTCTCATCCTACGCTTCTCCTCCATAGGAGACATTGTGCTGACCACACCGGTAATCAGGGCGGTTAAAACACAACTCGAAGAAGTGGAAGTGCATTTTTGCACAAAAGCTCAATTCGGCTTCCTGATGGAATCAAATCCTTATGTAGACAAATTGCATCTACTCAAGGACGACTTTAAAGAACTAGCCAAACAACTCGCGGCCGAACAATACGATTACGTCATTGATCTACATAATAACTTGCGGACACAACGGCTGAAGCGCAAACTTCGCACAGCCTCGAGTGCCTTTAACAAGCTCAACTGGGAGAAATGGCTGATGGTCAATACACGGATCGATAAACTCCCCAATGTGCATGTGGTCGATCGTTATTTAGCTGCCGCCGCACCATTAGGCGTTAAGGCGGATGCCTTGGGGCTCGATTATTTCATTCCGGAAAAGGATGAAGTCGAAACCGAATGGTTACCTCCAACGCACCAAAAGGAGTACGTGGCCTTTGCCATAGGAGGAAAACATGCCACCAAACAGCTCCCTTTGAACAGGATGATCGAGTTATGTGACAAGATCAATAAGCCGATCATCTTATTGGGTGGCAAAGAAGATGAAGAGCTGGGGGTGAAAATTGAAGATTTCTTCGATAGAAAACACGACAGAGAAGAGCTCAAAGAATCCCTGGAAGAACTTGGCAAGAAAGCCATCATCTACAATGGATGTGGAAAATTCAACTTTAATCAGTCGGCTTCGATCATCAAAGGCGCTTCTTATGTATTTACGCACGATACCGGTTTGATGCATGTAGCCGCTGCATTTAACAAAAACATCTTCAGTATCTGGGGAAATACCATTCCATCCTTTGGCATGTACCCCTATCGCACCAAGTTTACCATCCTGGAAAAAAAGGGCTTGTCCTGCAGACCGTGCTCTAAGATCGGCTTTAACAAGTGTCCAAAAGGACACTTTAAATGCATGAATGATATCATTTTTGATTTTTGGCTACCATGACAACAAGAAAACTTCAGCTCATTTCTCTTTTCTGCCTCCTAGGATCAATGGGTATTGAATTGGCCGATGGACAAGGTTGGTTGGATTTTGGAAATCCAGAATTACCGTGGGGTATATCCCTAGGATTGGTCTTGGCTGCCCTATCGTTCAACATCAAAGTAATTCGAGACTTTGGTGCGCCTAAGAAAGCCAGAGCCAATAGTCAACGTTTTGCTCTGCTATTAGCAATTTATGCCTTTCTAGTCTTTGGATTGGAAATGATCTAACCCTTTTCTATTTCGAGCTTTTCGATTTTAAGTAACGCTTTCTTTCCTTCCGACTCATGTCGGCCATGATCATCTCTTCTGTCAGTACCGATCGGTATTTGATGTTGGGCTGTAGTACTTTTCTTTCTCCTGTAGAACTGACAAATTCCGGGGTGATGTATTTAAAACTATACCAATCTTTAGAGTCTTGGGATTCACTGGCGTCAAAATGAAGATAATAGACCGAAAACCTTACTTGATAACCACTCAGGTAATTCTTTCCTCCAGCTAGTGCTAGTGGTGTGCCCATCAACACGTCGTCACCAACCTCCACGAGTGCTCCATTCTTTTTAAAAATCGAATATTGGCCTATCGTTCCATCGGGATGCTCAATTTCAAGTATGTTTCGATCACTGGAAAAGGTTAATCCTTCAAGGTCAGCTTCTTCACTTTGGATCAGCTTGATCACGCGACCGCCTCTGGCGGCAAAAAGGGTATCTCCTTCATTTAGCGTAAAGCCAATGGAATAGTAACCCTCTGGTGCTTTTTTGTTTCGATAGCTTTCATCGATCGATGTCAGTTCTAAGGTCTTGGTTTGTTTCCCTTGTGCAACGGGCAATGCGTAAGCGATGTCTTTGATCTTCGGGTTTGCCGTCCCTCTTCTGTAAGTATAGGTATAGCGGAAGTTTTGATTCCCCATTTCATTTTTGAGGATTTTAAAGATCAAATGATTTCCTTTTTCTATGGATCGATTAGCCGGTAAACTGGCATTAACAGTAAACCCGGAAATGGTCTCGAACCAGATGGCGACATGATGAGTCGCAAAGGAATTGTTGTCCGCAAAAAAGGTATAATTGCCATCCTTGTCTCTTTCAGTTGAGATCTCAATGACCTGTTCTACTTGTGCATGTAACAAGAGTACCTGGAAATAGCTGATGAAGGCTATCACGAATAATCGCATGTGTCTATACGTTTTAATCTTTTAACAAAGCCGTTATGGCGTGTTCTACTTTGTCCAAATTAAAAGATTTTAAAGACTTGTCAAAAGCTGCTCTAATTTCCGGAAGCATCAATTGATCCATACTCCCTGCATGGGAATGTTCAACCCGACGATTCGGTTCAAACTCGCCTTGCTCAACCTGAAGACCAACCTGTCGGTAGGCATCTCGAAAAGGCACTCCTGACAAAACCAGACGATTGACCTCTTCCACAGTAAACAGGTAATCGTACTTTTTCTGTTCGATCACCTCCTTATTGACAATCATTTGAGGGAGCATGTAGGTAGTCATTTGTAAACAATCCTTCATGTCTTCAATGGCAGGAAATAAGAGCTCTTTGATCAGCTGCATCTCTCTATGGTATCCTACGGGCAGGTTTGTGGTCATCAAGGAAATGTCATTTGGCAGTGCCTGGATTTTATTGCATTTACCTCTGATCAATTCAAAAACATCCGGATTCTTTTTATGCGGCATGATGCTCGATCCCGTAGTCAATTGATCAGGGAAGGTCAAAAACCCAAAGTCTTGTCCCATGTAGAGACAAATATCCATGGCCATTTTTCCAAGTGTTGCGGCAAGCGCTGCCATTGCGGAAGCCAGCGCCTTTTCGGCTTTCCCACGCCCCATCATGGCATAGACCACATTGTAATTCATGGCATCAAAGCCCAGTAAATCAGTGGTCATCTGACGATCGAGAGGAAAAGAGGAACCAAAACCAGCTCCGGAACCCAAAGGATTTTTGTTGATCACCTCGTAAGCTGCCTTAACGAAGGACATATCGTCTGCCAAGCTTTCTGCGTACGCACCAAACCACAAGCCAAATGAAGAGGGCATGGCTACCTGCATGTGTGTGTATCCCGGAATTAATACCGATTGGTATTTTTCAGAAAGTCCAATGAGAACTTCAAAGACCTCCTTGGTCAATTTAATTAATTCGGTAAGCTCTGAGCGCATAAAGAGTTTCAGATCAACCAACACCTGATCGTTTCTTGAACGACCGCTGTGGATCATTTTACCAACATCTCCGAGCTCTTTGGTCAACATCCATTCAATTTGAGAATGAATGTCTTCCACGTCTTCTTGCATGCGAAATTCTCCCCGCTCCATCGATGCATAGATTGCCTTAAGCGCATGGTGTACCTTTTCTTTGTCTTCTTTGCTCAATAAGCCGATACTGGCAAGCATCTCTGTATGCGCCAATGAACCCAACACATCAAATGGCGCAAGGTCTATATCAAACTGTAGGTCCCGCCCCACAGTAAAGCGGTCTACTACTGCTGCTGCTTCATTCGTTTTTTGCCAAATCTTCGTCATGTGTCTGGGGTTAAAAGCGGAGATAATAAGTCTATGTAGGTATCAATTCCTTCGGAAATCTCACTCAGGAAAATAAATTCGTTTGCCGTGTGCGAACGTGCTGAGTCACCAGGGCCTATTTTCAAGGATGAGCAGGTCAATAACGCTTGATCAGATAAGGTTGGAGAGCCAAAAGTCGATAGACCTAAGGCCTTCCCTGATGCGACAATTGGGTGATCTATGGCTATACTACTTGGATTCAGCCGAGTGGACCGAGCTCGCACCTCGACTTGAACAGCCTCCTGAATGATGGATAAAATCTCGTTATTCTGATATGCATCCGTGCTGCGCACATCCACTACAAATCGGCATTCATCAGGAATTACATTGTGTTGAGTCCCCGCATTGATCTGGGTGACAGTCATTTTTACAGGTCCAAGAGTAGCCGATTGCTTTTGAAAGCGATAGGATCGAAACCAATCGATGGCCTCCATTGCTTTGTAGATCGCATTTTCTCCTTCCTCTCGAGCCGCATGTCCTGCGGTACCCGTTGCCAAACAATCCAGGACCATCAGGCCCTTCTCCGCAACAGCCATTTGCATTTGTGTAGGCTCGCCGACAATGGCAAAATCAAGAGGTCCCAACTCATCGAGAATTGAGCTGATCCCTTGCTTTCCACTAATCTCCTCCTCTGCAGTTGCGGCAAATAAGAGGTTATAGGTTAAATCCTTGTCTCCAAAGTGAAGAAAGGTAGCCATTAAAGCGACGAGGGAAGCTCCTGCATCATTGCTTCCCAAACCATAGAGTTTACCGGCCTCTTCAGCCGGAGTAAATGGATCTCTTGTATAACCGGCATTCGGTTTCACCGTATCGTGATGAGAATTCAATAAAATCGTTGGCCGTTCAGCAAGGAAGTTCTTGTTGCTGACCCAAATGTTATTGCCTTTTCTTTTGACCTGATAGCCTTTCTTTTGCAAAAAATCCTGGATCAGCGTCGCCGTTTGGTCCTCCTCTCCACTGAAGGAAGGCGTCTTTATCAATAGTCTTAATAAATCGATGGCTTCTTCTTTCATAGAATCTCGGTTCCTTTCTTGCGATCCACTAGCTCGCGCAGCGCAGAGTAGTGGCCGATGCGGACATCGTTGATCTTATTGGCTTTTGCATGGAATGCGTTTTCTAATTTAGGCAACATTCCAGAATGAATCTTTCCTTCATTAATATACTTATTGGTATTTTCCTTTGACATCGACTCAAAAACAAGGCCCTTGTCTAGATCCAGCATCACACCGGGCTGTTCAAAACAATAGATGAGCTGCACGCTAAAATCCTCCGCCATTGCTTGAGCGATGACACTTGCCATCGTATCAGCATTGGTATTGAGTAATTGTCCCTCACCATCATGCGTTAAGGCCGCCATCACCGGGCATATACCTGATTCGATCAATTGCTTGAGCAATCGGTGATCGACAGCTTCAACATTGACGTCCCCAACGAAACCATAGTCTAGCTGCTGAACTGGTCTCTTTTTTGCCAAAACCACATTGCCATCTGCCCCTGTTAAGCCAAGGGCATTACAACGAGCACCCTGCAATTGGGCGACCAGCTGCTTGTTGATCAAGCCGCCGTAAACCATGGTCACAACCTGCAGGCTTTGTTCATCTGTAATTCTTCTTCCATCCGTCAATTGAGGGGTTATTTCCAATTTCTCACTGATCTGGCTCGCTATGTTTCCTCCACCATGGACCAAAATTTTCGCATGCTCCAATGCCGCAAATTGACTTAAAAAACCGTCAAGGGCTTCCTTGTCGTCGATGACGCGCCCCCCTATCTTGACAACGACTAACTTTTCCATGAGAGCAATTCATTAAAAACAGCCTGAGCAGCAAACACACGATTCGCCGCCTGATCCAAATGGATGGCTTGTTCACTATCCAAAACATCGTCGTCCATCACGACACCTCTTCTTACGGGTAGGCAATGCATCACCTTCGCGTTATTGGTTAGTGCCAAATGCGCCTGAGAAAAACGCCAAGACTCATCATTCGTCAAGACCTCTCCATAGCGATCATACGAAGACCAGTTCTTCACATAGACAAAGTCAGCCTCAGCCAAGGCTTCTTTCTGATCATTGACCACTGGTGCCGTTCCGGCAAAATGAGGATCCAATTCATAACCTTCCGGATGCGTAATGACAAAATCGAACGGAGCAGCATTCATCCATTCAGCAAAAGTGTTAGGAACGGCCTGTGGTAAAGCCTTGACATGAGGAGCCCAGGTCATCACCACTTTAGGCACTCGCTTTTCATGCCAATGCTCATGGATGGTGATGAGGTCGGCCAGTCCTTGCAATGGGTGAAGCGTAGCGCTTTCTAGGCTTACTACTGGCACCCCTGCATAGGCCAAAAAGGCCTTGAGCACCGTTTCGCTATAATCGTGTTCCCTATCTTTTAATTCTGGAAAAGTACGTATGGCCAGCACATCAAAGTATTGCCCCATTACGGCTGCCGCCTCCTTGATATGCTCCGCCTCTTTCCCATTCATGACCACGCCGTCTTCGAAGGCAAGTGCCCATCCATTTTTTGTTACATCCAATACAATGGCATGAGCACCTAAATTTTGCACCGCCTTGATACTGCTCAAGCGGGTACGTAAACTTGGGTTCATAAAAAGTAAGCCTACTGTTTTACCCTCATGCAAACTGGGCTGCCATGGTTTTTCTTTGAATGCTAAGGCCTTTTTGACCAACTCGAATGGATCTTGAACATCATGGATCGAAGTGAAATGTTTCATGATAGTTCCTTTTTTAATGCGTTTAAAAAACTGTAGAGTTCCTCCTTTTCAATGCATAATGGTGGCAACAAGCGTAAGGTATTTGGGTCAGCGGCAGAACCCGTAAAAATCCTATGCTTCGTCAGCAAATTACCTCTTAGGTGTTTGACAGGTCGACCCATATCAACACCGAGCATTAACCCTTTTCCCCGTACTTGCTGAATTCCTTGTAGTGCAGACAACTCGTTGATCAACCACTTTCCAAGTTGAGCGGCATGCTCGATCAATTGTTCCTCTTCAAGGACTTCCAAAACGGCCAAGCCAGCGGCACAAGCCAAATGATTGCCCCCAAAGGTAGTCCCCAGCATGCCATGCCAAGGCTGAATTCCCTCTCGAATCAGCAAACCAGCCAAAGGAAACCCATTGCCCATTCCTTTAGCCATCGTGATGATATCTGGTTCAACGGACGCATGTTGAAAGGCGAAGAACTTTCCTGTTCGACCAAAACCCGACTGCACTTCGTCCAAGATCAGTTTGGCGCCATATGCGTCACAAAGGGCTCGTGCTTTTAACAAAAATTCCTCGGTCGGCTCAAATATTCCAGCAACTCCCTGACATCCTTCAATGATCACTGCCGCAACTTCATCAGACATACAGTCTTCGAGTCCCTGAAGGTCATTTAATTCGGTAAACTGGACCAAGTGCCCCTGATTGAATGGAGAGACTATTTTAGCATTGTCCGTAATGGCTACTGCACCAGAAGTACGCCCGTGAAAAGCCCCCTTCATTGCAATGACCTTTTTTCTTCCGGTATCGAATGAAGCCACTTTTAAGGCGTTCTCAATCGCCTCTGCCCCACTGCTGCATAGAAAAAGGGAATAGTCCTCAAGACCTGACAAATGGGCTAATCGATCTGCATACTGCTTTTGCAGGTCATTGATGATCGCATTAGAATAAAAACCGATTTTTTCTAATTGTGCAGTGATCCGTTTGATGTATTTGGGATGGCCATGTCCGATCGAGATAACGGCATGCCCTCCGTACAAATCCAAATATGTCTTCCCCTCTTTATCCCATAAGGTGGTTCCTTTGGCCTTTACCGGCTCAACATCAAATAAGGGATATACGTCAAATAACTCCATCGTTAAAACCTTGATCCTTTCAATTGTAAGCCCTCTCGCTCATCCCATCCACACATTAAATTCATATTCTGAACGGCTTGTCCTGATGCACCTTTCAACAAGTTGTCTATGACTGCTTGTACCATGAGGTATCCATTATGCATTTCGAGATGCAACAAGCATTTATTCGTATTGACCACCTGCTTGACATCTAGTGGATGCTCCACCACATGAGTGAACGGATGCTCTTCATAGAACTCTTTGAAGACCTGAACGGCTTCGCTCAATCTCCACTCGCAGTACTGATACGCGGTTACCATGATCCCTCTTGTAAAATTGCCTCGGTAAGGGATGAAGTTAAGGGGTTGGTCGAACCAACTTTGGTACTGAAGCAAGGAGTTTCTTACCTCCGCCAAGTGCTGATGCTCAAATGCCTTGTAGGTTGAGATGTTGTTATTTCGCCAGCTGAAATGTGTAGTTTCTGACGGACTCATGCCAGCGCCCGTCGAACCCGTTATCCCGGAAATGTGGATTTCTTTCAACATCCCGTTATAGGCAAGTGGTAGCAATGCCAGCTGAATTGCCGTAGCGAAGCATCCGGGGTTGGCCACAAAATTGGCCTCTTCAATGCGCTTCTTATTCAATTCTGGAAGGCCATACACTTCGCTCAGTCGAAAATCCTGACTCAGGTCGATAATCTTAGTGTCTGAGGAAAGACTATGGCCCTCCAAATACTCCTTGGATTGACCATGCCCCATGCACAAAAACAAGACATCCACCTCCGCGCTGAGCTCTGCTTCAAAACGTAAGGTCGTATCCCCCGTAAGGTCGGGATGAACGGCTGTAACCCATTTTCCTGATTGACTTTTACTTACGGCACAGGCGACTTTCACGTGCGGATGGTGTGTGAGCAACCTCAACAATTCACCTCCTGTATAACCTGCCGCTCCAATGATTCCTACTGTGATCATAAGCTCTCGTTCAATTGGTGATAGATTGCATTTTGGTTTCCGAAAATCTTTGCGAATCCTCTCACATCTTCTCCAGACCAGTAATTATTGACTTCTCCATAATGACCGAATTTTGCAGACATGAGGTCGTGAGCCGAGTGAATGCCATCGACCATGAACCGATTTGGATGCAAGGTCAGAAAAACCTCGCCTGTTACATAGTGTTGTGTGCTAGACATCATGGCTTCTAGATCGCGCATGACAGGGTCTAAGAACTGACCTTCATGCAACCAGTTTCCATAAAAGGAAGCAATTTGGTCTTTCCAATACAGCTGCCATTTGCTCAGCACATGTTTTTCTAGCAGATGATGTGCCTTGATGATCAACACAGGTGCGGCAGCTTCAAAGCCCACTCTCCCCTTTATGCCAATGATGGTATCCCCTACATGAATATCTCGTCCAATGCCAAATGGTGCTGCAAGACTTTCCAGGTGCTGAATGGCGTGTACTGGAGAGGCAAAGACTTCCCCATTGATGCTTTTCAGTTCCCCTTTCTCAAATCCCAAACTGAGTTTTTCTTCGTCTGTTTTTGTCACTTTCGTCGGCCATGCTTCCTCGGGCAATTGCTCATGAGAGGTTAAGGTCTCTTTTCCTCCGACCGAGGTCCCCCACAAGCCTTTGTTAATGGAATAGGCCGCTTTAGAAAAATCCCAGTTGATTCCTTGTTTTATCAGGTAATCGACCTCCTCTTGTCGAGAAAGCTTCAAATCACGAATTGGTGTAATGATCTCTACTTCAGGGAGAATGGTCTGAAAGATCATGTCAAATCGAACCTGGTCATTTCCTGCACCGGTACTCCCGTGCGCGATCTTGTTGATTCCCAACTTTTTTGCATAATGCGCTATGGCCATGGCTTGACTAACGCGTTCCGCGCTGACGGAAAGAGGATAGCTCGCGTTCTTCAGCACATTGCCAAAAATCAAAAACCGCACGACGCGTTGGTAGTAATTCTCGGTTTCATCCAAGCATGCAAAACTTGCTACCCCCAGTGTTTTGGCCTTTTCTTCGATTTCTTCTAATTCCTGCTGATCAAAACCACCTGTGTTGACGATAACCGCATGAACTTCAAAGCCACACTCATTCTTTAGGTATTTGACGCAGTACGACGTGTCCAGCCCCCCACTAAAGGCAAGTACTATTTTATTTTTCTCCATGGTCATTCTTCGTTTTTTTGGTTTTCAACAAGACTGTCTTTTTGAATCGAGTCCAACGTTCAAAGAGCTTCAAGTCCTTGTCCAGCTCTCTATTTCTCCATTTTTTTCTCTTGGGCTTTTGGTCCTTCTCCCACATTGGGTTATACAGCATAGCCGTACAAATGCAGCCTTTGCGCTCTTTACTCTGCAAAATCTCGTAGTTGACGCAACTTTGACATCCTTTCCAGAACGCTTCGTCAGTGGTAAGGTCGGCATAGACCACAGGTTTGTAGCCTAAGGAAGAATTGATCTTCATCACAGCTGATCCCGTCGTCAACCCAAAAATCTTAGCTTCAGGGTACTTCTTCCTAGATAAATTAAAGATCTCCTCTTTGATCTGCTTTGCGAGTCCATGACCCCGGAATTGTTCTGCAACGATGAGGCCTGAATTGGCCACAAAATCGCCATGACCCCATGCTTCAATGTAGCAAAAGCCTGCCCAGACGCCATCGGTGGTCTTTGCCACTACGGCCTTTCCTTCTGTAATTTTCTGAATAATGTACTCCGGTGTTCTTTTGGCAATGCCTGTACCGCGTAATTTAGCAGATGCAGCGATCTCATCCACAATGGCTTGTGCATAAACTGTATCCGTACTAATGGCTTCTTTGATAAGAAACTTCATAAAAATGAATTTAACCCAAAGGGCTGAATAAATAAAAAGCGATAAAAATGAGAGGTAGGCATGCCACGTAGGCTGCCAAAATGATATAGGCGCTTAGCGCCTCCTGATCCTAAGAGAAACTAAAGTAGCAGCAATAAGCCCAGCGGCTCTGCTTGATTTTCTATATAGACTACTTTGATACATTGGGATGCAAAGCACGAAAACTTTTTGAACTTTTTCGTCAATCCAACAAAAAAGATTTCAATTAGCTCCTTTTAGTTTGAAAAAAACGCTCAACAATCGCATCAGAAAATAACCCGCAAATGGCAATATCGGCGTTGCATAGGTATATACTGCCCATACCTTTTGATTGGTCCCACCTCCGCTAAAACTGGCGCTCCAGTTACCGGCAAGGGCATAAGAAACCGGTAGCCAACAAATGCCAAGAATCAGGCTTAGTCCGACCGCTCCGGCATATACATTTTTAGGAATGGGATGAACCCTCCTTTTTTTTCTGAGCAACAAAAAGTTCAAAGGAAATAGAATGAAGAGAACCCAAGTCATGACATTTCCCCAGGGCAATGTACCATCCGCAGTCACAGGCGTAACCAACACAGGCGAGGCGGTGATCAGTGAAGTGATCACAAACATTTGAATCAGTACGGAACCGAGAAAATACGCCTTTTTAACCTTCATTTAGCCCCCTATCCATTCCGCTACAAAGAGGTTGGTATCTCTTGTACCGCCATTATTTCGATTGGACGCAAATACAATGTACTTGCCATCATTGGAGAAAACCGGAAAGGCGTCGAAGGTCTCATCTCGGGTAATTCTGGTTAACCCGGTACCATCCAGATTGATCATGTAAAGGTTGAATGGAAACCCACGTTTTGCAGTATGATTACTCGCAAAAATGATCTTTTCACCATTAGGATGAAAAAAAGGAGCCCAATTGGCTTGACCCAAGTCTGTGATTTTTTTGGCATCGGTTCCATCCGCGTTTGCTACGTAGAGTTCCATCTCAGTCGGGGTCACTAATCCTTCTTTGAGCAAGGCTTTGTATTCTTCTTTCTCTTCATCCGTCTTCGGTCTAGAAGCTCTCCAAATAAGCTTGGTCCCGTCAGGAGAGAAGAAAGCACCGCCATCATAACCCAAATCAGAGGTGATTTGCTTAACATCAGTCCCATCGATGTTCATTGTAAACAGCTCTAGATCACCCGTTCTCATGGAAGTAAAGACAATTTTATCTCCCTTAGGCGACACTGTTGCTTCTGCATCATAACCCGGTTCATTGGTCAGCTGGTTGATCATGTTACCCTCCATGTCTGTGGTAAAGATGTCAAACGAAGGGTAGATCGGCCAGACGTACTTACCATCGGTTCTAGCCTCCGGCGTAGGTGGGCAATCCTCTCCTCCTAGATGCGTTGAACCATATACAATTTGTTGATTCGGTAAGAAGTAAGAGCAAGTCGTTCTACCCAGCGCAGTACTGACCATTTTTGGTTTATTGTTCTTCAGGTCGTCATTCTGCCAGTCGGTGATGAAAATCTGATCGCACGACACCCCCCATTCCTTATAATCAGATTGAAACACGAGGTACTTGTCGTCAAAACTCCAATACGCTTCTGCATTATTGCCACCGAAGGTAAGCTGTTTGATGTTTTTGAGGTATTTCATTTCCTCAGGATGCAGCAAGAGGCTATCTGTGGCTGAACGCCCCTCTTCGGTAGTCGATCGATCGTTTGTATTTGAACAGGCAACAAAAACAAGGCAACATAATGCGATTAAATATCTCATCTTCTTCTGTAATATTATAAGTCGCGAAATTAATGATTATTATCTTTGAAGCTAATTCAAGAAAGCATGAGACTTTTTAAAAATTCAATTTATCTAATATTCGTAACTCTTACCATTGGTTGCACCGACTTCCGCACGGATCGAGTCATTAGGCAAGAGCTAGAGAAAGACATTTACCATTTGGCCGCAGACGATTTGGAAGGACGTGCCTTCGGAACGATTGGGGAAGAAAAAGCTGCACAATATTTGGCTGAACGTTTTGAAGCAATTGGGCTAACGCCATTGGGTACTGAGGGATATTTTCAGGAATTTGTGGTGAATAAACCCACCAATCCACATGAGCAAGCCAAAATGGATGCTAACGGTGAAGGTTTGAAAGGCAGAAATGTCATTGGCTACCTCCACAACGATGCTGATCATACCATTGTCATTGGTGCTCATTTCGATCACCTCGGTTATGGTAGTGAAGGCTCCTTGCATAGAGGAGAGCCCGCTATTCACAACGGAGCCGACGATAACGCCAGTGGAACGGGTGCATTGGTGCAGTTAGCCGGCATCCTCAAGGGCAAGGACCTCAACAGTAATGTCCTATTCATCGCCTTTTCAGGTGAAGAAAATGGCCTCTGGGGGTCAAATTATTATGTCAAGAACCCAACCGTCGATCTTGAACGTGTTTCATACATGATCAACATGGACATGGTAGGAAGACTAAATGCTGAGAACACTTTGGCGATCAATGGAGTTGGCACTAGCCCAAGCTGGAATGAGGCCTTAGAACTAGTGAATACTGACAGTTTAAAACTGGTGACTTCAGCTTCAGGCGTTGGTCCTTCAGACCACACTTCTTTTTATCTGCAAGACCTGCCCGTGCTACACTTTTTCACTGGACAGCATGAGGATTATCACAAACCGAGCGATGATGCAGAAAAGATCAATTATGACGGTTTGGTGAAGATCATCAGATACATTGAACGCTTGATCGTTGAATTGGATCAGCCGGAACAGCTGGCATTCACAAAAACACAGGAAGATGAAGGCAACTCACCACGCTTTAGCGTTTCATTGGGTGTTGTCCCCGACTACCTCTACGATGGAGAAGGCATGCGCATTGATGGCGTTACCGAAGGAAAACCTGCACAAGCGGCAGGGATGAAAAAAGGCGATATCGTGGTGAAACTTGGTGACTCAACCATTGTGGACATGATGAGCTATATGCGGGCGCTAAGCATTTTCAAGGGAGGCGACAAGACCGTAGTTGAGTACAAAAGAGGAAGTGATTTGAAAGCTGCTGAAGTGAAATTCTAGCATGAGGTTTTTGATACACACCTTTATTGAATTTCTTCGAGATAAAAATTACAGAAGTCTTTTAGGAGCCTCCATCGTCATCCTGTTTGGAGGCGCCTTTTTTTACCATATCATTGAAGGCTGGACTTATTTGGATTCCGTTTACTTTTCCGCCATCACATTGACCACTATAGGGTATGGTGATTTTTCTCCTCAAACAGACGCTGGAAAAATATTCACCATTCTCTACATCGGTATCGGTGTTGGATTGATCTTAACCTTTGTCAATACCGTTTTTAACCATTTTGCTAACGTGAGAAAGCGATATGGCGCCAAAAAAAGAGGCAAGTAGTGGTGAATACATGCCTCTATTCAATTGATCTAACCCTGCGCTCACCTATTGAGAACTTTTCTGTTCAAAAAGTCTTTATCACTATAGACCAAAGAAGATGACCTTGGATTACGAATTGATCATTATCGGTGGAGGGCCTATTGGCCTAAATTGTGCCATTGCAGCTCAAAAGGCAAACTTGAATTACGTGGTGTTGGAAAAAGGAGTCTTGGTGAACTCCATTTATAATTTCCCCACCAACATGACCTTTTTCTCTACGTCAAACCTATTGGAGATTGGAGACTTGCCTTTTATTGCACATTCTGACAAGCCCACAAGAAAAGAAGCCTTAGAATACTTCAGGAGAGTACAAGAAAGCTGGGGACTTAACATTAAGCAATATACAGAGGTAATCGCGATGCATTCAGATGAGGAAGGCTATCTGATCGAAACGAATAAAGGCAATTACTGCACTACCTATGTGATTGTCGCTACCGGTTTCTACGACACCCCGCGCATGCTCAATATTCCAGGAGAAAACCTACCAAAAGTAAAGCACTTTTATGATGACCCTCATCCGTATGTCGGACAGCAAGTGCTGGTCATTGGAGCGGCCAATTCAGCCTGCGACGTGGCGTTGGAAACATACTATAAGGGAGCTGAAGTCACCATGGCCATTCGTGAGGAGGAGATCTATCCGAAGGTGAAATACTGGATTCGGCCCAATATTGAGAACCGAATCAAAGAAGGGGCCATTAAAGCCTATTTCAATACAACGGTGAAAGAGATCCGGGAAAACGAAGTTGTTTTGAACACACCAGAGGGTGAGCTAACCATTTCAAATGACTTTGTCCTGGCCATGACCGGATATACGCCGAACTATAGACTTTTTGAATCATTAGGGTTGCCAATCAGTGAGGATGGGAATAAAGTACCTTTGCACGATGAGAACACTTTAGCGACCCCTTTAGCAGGGGTATACGTGGCAGGTGTGATCAACGCAGGCATACAGACCAGCAAGCTGTTCATTGAAAATACGCGCATCCATGCTCAAATGATCGTTGATGACATCTTAGCCAAGAAAAAAAGCTAGACTTTCCATTTGATATTGCAGCCAAGGCTTGGCTTTTGTACCCCTTCTACTGGTCTATCTGCCAGGAGATCATCTAAAGCGGCGCGTATATCTTCACCGGTAACAGGAACTTCGTTCCCGGGTCTGGAGCCATCCAGTTGTCCACGATATGCGCATTTCATGTCCTGATCAAAAATGAAAAAATCAGGAGTGCATGCAGCATCATAGGCCTTGGCGACCTCCTGTGTTTCGTCGTAGAGATAAGGAAAAGGATAGCCTACTTTCTCCGCTTCCTCTTTCATCAATTCTGGCCCATCTTGGGGGTAATTCTCGACGTCATTTGAACTAATGGCAATAAATTTCACCCCTTTGTTGAGGTAGTCATGTGCCAAAGAGACCAACCCCTGATCCACGTGTTTCACAAAAGGGCAATGATTACAAATGAACATGATCACAGTTGCCTTTTCGGATTTCAATTCATCCAGGCTGCGCATCTCTCCGCTAAGGGTATCGAGTAATTCGAAGTTTGGAGCATTTGTGCCCAAGGGCATCATATGAGAAGGTGTTCTTGCCATGATTTGATTTTTATGTATACATAAAACATGCACGCATTAAATTGTTCCATCGTGCCTAAAGGAAATCAGCAAATCTCTCTTAAGAGAGGTAACTCAAGGCAACGCCAGCAAATGTCAAGGCCAAAAAGAACCCAAGCATGTCGGTTACTGTGGTGAGTATGGGCCCTGATGCCAAGGCAGGATCCGTTTTCATCTTCTTGAGGAACAAGGGGATTGTACCGCCAATGCTAACCGCAACCAGGGTATTTATGGCCAAAGCCCCACCTACGACAAGGCCAAGATAGAGATTACCTTTATAGAGATAGGCAGCAAGGCCAATGAGTATACCGAGAACAAGGCCATTGATCAATCCAACCTTTATCTCTTGCCAGAGCACTCTTGCTAATTCATAGGGTTTGACGAGACCCAGTGAAAGCTCACGCAAACTGACAGCGACTGCCTGATTTCCAGAGCAACCACTCATGTCAGAGATAACAGGTAAAAAAATGGCTAAGGCGATCACCTCTTCCAAGGTATCTTGATAAAAAGCAATCACACTTGCTGCAATGATGTTCAACACAATATTGACCGAAAGCCAAGACAAACGGCGTTTCGATCGAAGCCAAACAGGCATTGACCTCAATTCTTCACCACCTACAATACCTTGTGTTTCCAGTAATTCCAGGTTCATTTTTTCGGATTCGACCTCTCGCAAGTCCTTCCTGAGTACCAAGCCTAATAGATGCTCTTCCCCATCGACGATAGGCACTCCATAAAAATCATATTTATTGAAGAAGCTTATGATGTCCTCTAATGTGGCTTCCGGGTGAAGGGTAAAGGTGTTCTTGATCGCAATATCCTCCAGTTTGGTATTTGGTCTTGACAATAAAAGATCTCTGATCTGGAGCACCCCTACAAAACGCTCTTGCCGCACCACATAAATGTATTGAACCGAATAACCTTCGTAAGTTTCTGCATTCTCTTGAAGCTCCTTCACGGTTTGGACGACCGTCATATCGGCCTGAAAGGCCAAATACTCCGTTACCATTAGTCCCCCCGCAGATTCCTTGTCGTAGTCGATCAGTCGTCTGATATTCTCAGCCTCAGAGGGAATCATCTCATCGAGGATAGCTTCCGCCTCATCAACGTCCATTTCGCCGAGAATATCGACTTGCTCATCGCTATACAGCTCATTTAGAATGGAAGCGGCAGTCGATACCTCTGCATTTTCTATGGCCTCAATGGCTTGGCTCTGTGGGATTCGCTCAATCAAAAGTGCGGCGTCCTCAGCACTCAGCAAGTTGACAAAGGCCACTTGATCTGATTTACTGAACCTATTGTAGGCATAAACCAGGTCTTCCGTTTTCAGCTCTTCTATCAGCTGATGAAGTCCATCTCTGTTCTGGGTTTCAACCAAGCGATAAATATCATCGATATAGGCGTTTTTTGACTCCATGCTTATTTTTCGATTCCGATGTGCATAATGGCATCCCCTTGATGCACCAGTGGGTTATTGTTGAGCCCAATGATGTACCCTGTCGCAGGACTTTTGATCTGTTGCTTGCTAGCCCCGTAAGGCTCAGCGATAAAGCCAATGACTTGATTCTTTTTTACGAATTCCCCGGAGCGAATCTTAGTTAAAAATATCCCTGATTTCTTTGCTCGCACCCAAGACGAATTGTGAATGATGCGAGTGGGCTCTCTGGCAACAGGAGCGTCTTCCCGCATACCCAAAAATTTCATCACACGAAGAGCACCCTCTTCTCCTGCTTGAATGGCTTGTTGATCAAAACGGGCCGATTCACCCCCTTCATACACCAGAATATGCTTTCCTCTCTTAGCGGCTGTTTGTCTAAATGATTTTGGGCGAAAAGGTGAGTTTAAAATAAAAGGCGGTTGGAAGGTCTCTGCCAATTCTTGATTTCTCGAATCCCTTAAGGCGGCTCGGATCTGTGGGTAGTTTGTCCGATCTGCTCCTCCGGTGTGAAAATCCAAGCCTACATCGACCAAAGGAATGATGTTTTTGGTGAGGTAATAGGCTACTCTCGCGGCAAGCGAACCGTTGCGATTACCAGGAAAAGATCGATTAACATCCTTCCCGTCTGGCACATAACGACTAAAGTTAATGAAACCGAACATGTTGATGATGGGTATGCAGATCACCGTACCGATAAGGGGTACATGCGATCTCTTCTCAATCATTCGTCTGACTATTTCTGTTCCGTTGATTTCATCTCCATGAAGCCCTGCGGACAACAACAATGTGGGGCCCGGCTTTTTCGATCGAGCTACGGTTATGTTCAGGTCGATATCAGTATATGAAGGTAAGCGTGCAATGTTTACATTGATTACTCGCTCCTCTCCAGCTTGCACCGTTGTACCACTGATCTGAACTCCCTTCATAACTGTTCTTTTTCTTCTCCTAAGATAGCCAATAAAGCCTTACATCAATGCTGTGCTGACCTTACAAACATTAGATATCTGAGCCAAATTGTGATGAGAAAAGTCACTCAGGTTACGTTAATCAATGAATTAACAAGCTTTAACCTTTCCCAGAATAAACTTTTCTAACGGATTCAATCTAAGAAGTGAATTTTAAAATGTAGAACAATGAAAAAATTAAATCCAACAATGTTAGTCGCATCAACCTTGATCATGCTTACCATGAGTCTAGGTAGTTATGCCCAAGAAGCTCAGCCTCATCGGCCAAAGGCCAGACAAGAACAAGCTGGTAAAGAGCAGCGTGGACCAAGACCTCCACAGATTCCCAACTTAACGGAAGAACAGGAAAGCCAACTCAAGGCTTTTCGGGTAGCTCATGAAAAAGAAACCCTGCCATTGAAGAATCAAAGCAATGAATTGGAGGCTAAACTACAAAGCTTGATGACTGCCGATGTGATTGATAAAAAAGAAGCAGGTAGGGTTATTGAGAACTTATCGGATATAAAGGCGCAGTTGATGAAACTAAAAGTTGATCAGACCGCCGCAGTCAAGTCAATTTTGACTGATGAGCAACAAATCGCTTTCAATCGTCAGCTGATGAGAAAAAAAGAAGGCCTACCCCCCAGAAGAAGGTAGTCCTCTTAAAAAGTGAAGAGGTGGCGTGCCACCTCTATTTTTAACTGTTTGACTTTATTATTATGAAACATTTAGCGTCAGTCCTTATTGCTCTTTTTGTCCTATCGTGTGCTACCACTGAATCAGAAGAGGCGGCTGAACAGCTAATGGAAGAACAAGCAGCCACCTTCACCGCTACACTAGATTTGCCAGAGGCGCTATTCAATTATAGTGCATTGGATTTGCCTGATCACTTTTTTGGGATCACTGGTGCAATTGACAATACACCGGCAAACAACCAGATCACCGATGCGGGAGCCACATTAGGACGTGTTTTGTTCTATGATAATATTCTATCGGCCAACAATACGATCGCTTGTGCTTCCTGTCATGTACAATCTATTGGTTTCTCAGACAGCAGCCCACTTAGTCTTGGGTTTGAAGGAGGCGAAACAGGAAGGAACTCAATGGGCCTGGCCAATGCGAAGTACTATGCTAATGGACGTTTCTTTTGGGACGAACGGGCAGCAACCTTAGAAGAGCAGGTGCTTATGCCAATTCAAGATGAAGTGGAAATGGGACTTAGTCTTGAAGAAATGGTGGCGAAAATTCAATCCGCGAATTATTATGAACCACTCTTTGAAGAAGCCTTTGGTACGACTTCCGTAACAAGTGAACGAGTGGGAGACGCTTTGGCCCAGTTCATACGCTCCATGGTTTCATACGAAGCAAAATTTGATGTAGGACTAAGTGCTGTTAATGGAAACATCGGAACTGATTTTCCAAACTTTACTGAATTAGAAAACCTGGGAAAAGACCTGTTCTTTAGTGGAAGAACACAATGTAGCAACTGCCATGAAACGGCTACTTTTTCCGGGGATCAAGCAAGAAATAATGGGCTCGATGCAGGTTTTCCCGACCTAGGACTAGGTGCCGTTACGGGCAACGTGAACGACAATGGAAAGTTCAAAGTGAACTCTCTTCGAAACATTTCCCTGGCATCACCCTATATGCATGACGGAAGATTTGAAACAATACGGGAGGTTATAAATTTTTATAATAACGGAATACAGAATAATCGGAACCTCGACGCCCGCTTACGCGTACAGGGTAATCAGGTAAGGAGGATGAACTTGAATCGAATAGAAGTTGATGCATTAGTTGCATTTCTTCATACCCTAACCGATGAAAGCTTCGTTACAAGTGAAAAGTTCTTTGATCCGTTTTTAAATAGATAGACTATAGTGTTCATATACTATATATTTTGGTTGAAGAAAAGGAGCCCCTTCTGGGCTCCTTTTAATTTTTACACGAAACACAAGAGAGCATAAAAAAAGCCGGTATGCACCGGCCTTCTGATTATTCTTTAGAGTCTTCCTCTTTCTTTTTTGGCGTCCTCTTTTTCTTGATCTTGATTTTCAGCCCTTCGGACTTCCCGTCATGATCCGCTTGTAAGGTATCGCCTTCATTGATCTCACCTTTCAGAATCTCTTCAGCAATTTGATCTTCCAAGTATTTCTGAATGGCACGATTCAAGGGTCTGGCACCATATTGAGGATCAAATCCTTTCTCTGCCAAGAAGTCTTTGGCTTTTTCCGTTAAGGTCACCAAATATCCCATTGCCGCAATTCTATCAAGTAGCTTCTTCAACGAAATGTCAATGATCTTGTGAATGTCTTCTCTGCTCAATGAGTTAAAGATGATCACATCATCAAGTCGGTTCAAAAACTCTGGGCTAAAGGTTTTCTTCAAGGCTTTTTGGATCGTATCCTTCATGATAGTGTCTTCACTATCTTTCTTGGCTTGAGTACTAAACCCAATGCCTGTACCAAAATCTTTTAAGTCCCTAACACCGATGTTAGAGGTCATGATGATGATGGTATTTCTAAAGTCTACACGTCTACCGAGACCATCCGTTAAGATCCCATCGTCCAAAACCTGTAAGAGAATATTGAACACATCGGGGTGGGCTTTTTCAATTTCGTCGAGCAATACTACTGAGTAAGGCTTTCTTCTTACTTTTTCCGTAAGCTGTCCACCTTCTTCATAACCCACGTATCCCGGAGGTGCTCCAACTAAGCGAGAAACCGAAAATTTCTCCATGTACTCACTCATGTCGATACGAACGAGTGAATCTTCCTTGTCAAACAAATAGGTTGAAAGCACCTTTGCCAATTCCGTTTTACCAACACCTGTCGGGCCTAGGAACACGAAGGTACCAATGGGCTTGGTTGGATCTTTAAGTCCAACGCGAGTCCGTTGAATGGCCTTTGTCAGTTTTTTGATGGCCTCATTTTGACCAATTACTCTTCCACTCAGCTCATCTGCCATACCCACGAGTTTCTCTTGCTCATTTTGAGCAACACGACGCGTTGGCACACCGGTCATCATGGCAATGACTTCGGCTACATTGTCTTCATCCACAGTGTAGCGCTTCAGCTTGCTATCCTCTTCCCATTTCGCCTTTGCACGATCTAGCTGATCGATCAGTTTTTTCTCTTTGTCGCGTAGTTGTGCAGCCTCTTCGTACTTCTGGCTCCTAACTACTCGGTTCTTCTCCTTTTTAATGTCTTCGATAGACTCCTCCAACTTCACGATCTCGTCCGGTACATGAATATTGTTGATGTGTACTCGTGCACCCGCTTCATCGAGCACGTCAATGGCCTTATCCGGCAAGAAGCGATCTGAAATGTACCGATCAGATAAACTGACACAAGCCTTGATCGCCTCTTCCGTGTAGTTTACATGATGATGCTCTTCGTACTTTTCTTTGATGTTATCCAGTATCTGAATGGTTTCTTCAGGAGTGGTTGGATCAACCATTACCTGCTGAAATCTTCGCGCAAGGGCACCGTCTTTTTCGATGTACTGTCGGTACTCATCCAAGGTGGTGGCACCAATACATTGGATCTCACCCCTGGCTAAGGCGGGCTTGAACATATTCGATGCATCCAAAGAACCAGAGGCACCTCCGGCACCAACGATGGTATGCAATTCGTCGATGAATAGAATGACATCAGGAGATTTCTCCAATTCATTCATCACCGCTTTCATGCGCTCTTCAAACTGCCCTCTATATTTTGTTCCTGCCACCAAAGAGGCCAAATCGAGCGTTACCACCCGTTTATTAAAAAGTACTCTAGAAACTTTCTTCTGAATGATTCTTAAAGCCAGCCCTTCCGCAATAGCACTTTTACCCACACCGGGTTCGCCGATCAAAATGGGGTTATTCTTTTTTCTTCGCGACAAGATCTGACCGACACGCTCGATCTCCTTATCACGACCAACGATAGGATCTAACTTATCGTCCTCCGCATATTTGGTCAAGTCTCTTCCAAAGTTATCCAATACGGGTGTTCTGGATTTCTCCGAGCCCTTGCCGGATGGGCGGTCTCCTCCGCCACTGCCAGACCCTCCTCCGCTGAACATTCTACCGGATTCTTCTTCTGGCTCATCTGTATCAGACGAAGCAATTGGGTTATCACTTTGGTATTCTAGCATTTCTTTAACCACCTCATAGTTGACATCAAATTTTTCAAGGATTTGCGTGGCAATATTGTCTTCGTCACGTAAAATCGATAGAAGCAAATGTTCTGTTCCGATTAATTGACTTTTGAATATTTTCGCTTCTAAATACGTGATCTTCAACACCTTTTCAGACTGCCTGGTCAATGGAATATTGGCCAAGTTTTTTACGTTATGATTCGCAGTGCCTTTTGTTGCCCGTTCTACGGCCTCACGCAGCTCTTCTAGTGAAGTGCCTAATTTCTTTAATATGCTGACCGCTACTCCTTCTCCTTCACGAATCATTCCCAGCAAGAGGTGCTCTGTTCCTATGTAATCATGACCCAAGCGCAACGCTTCTTCACGACTCAAGGAAATCACCTCTTTAACTCTGTTTGAAAATTTTGCTTCCATTAAATCCCTTTCTGCAGGTATTCATTCAAGATTTCAATATAAGAACTAATACCTTACTATTATAGAACAAAACGTCCCGTTTTCTCTAATTGTTCCTTTTTAATTTCACCCGATCCATCGATGATTGACAAGGCGTTCGGACCCTCACAAAAAAGAAGGTCCAACACACTTATGTTGGGTACAAAGTCTTTGCCAAAGAGCTGAAAATAAGGTTTGGGTGAAAAACCTGCCAAATTGCGCGTATCTGTTTTTGGGCTGATCGCAGAGCGGAAATCATAATCGGCTTTGCCATGACCTTCAATGTAGCTTTCGCTGAAAGCAACAGTAAAACTCGTTGACATTAAGCGTTGACAGATTGTCAGGGTTTCTTGTAGATAATCGATCAGATGCTCGTGCTGTTTTTGGTAAAGTGGCTCGACATAAGGCGCAAAATGATCGAAAAAAGGAGCCTTGCCGTAAGCAGATCGAATGCTCCGCCAATGTTGTTTACGCCAATGTGCTTGATGATCGACCTTCACTTCTTTCATGGCCATTTTGGGTTGTTCATGCTGAATAGGAATGGTCAAGCTCAGCGGCCCATTCGCCCCATTGATCACCATTCGATTCCGATAGGTCTGCTTCACAAAATATTCATGTAGATCGAGCAGCACCTCCGAGGATTGATTGAGCAACCAAAAATAAGCCACAGGAGGAAAGTACTGCGCTTCAATGACCATACGCATGGCTTAAAGGAACTCGTTGATATCGCCTAAACCTTCCCTCACTACTTCGACCTGGTCTCCCGAGCAGTCCACTATCGTAGACGGAACGTTGCCCCCGTATCCGGCATCGATCACTAAATCCACCAAATGCTGGTACTTTTCAAAAATCAGCTCCGGATCAGTCGAATATTCCAGCACCTCATCGTCATCCTTCAAGGAAGTGGTGATGATGGGGCGACCAAGCATTTTTACCAGTTGCCTTGGGATGTTATTATTAGGAACACGAATACCCACCGTTTTCTTCTTGGCATTCAGCACCTTAGGCACATTGCTGTTCGCATTGAGAATAAACGTAAATGGACCGGGCAGCGCTTTTTTCATGACCTTAAAGACAGGCGTACTCAGTCCTTTGGTATAGGAAGAGATCTCGCTCAGATCATAACAAATGAAAGAAAGGGCCTGAGGGCTCGTTTCTTTCAGTTGACAGATTCGCTGCACGGCTTTCGTATTCGAAAAATCACAGCCGATACCATAGACAGTGTCGGTTGGGTAAATGATGACCCCACCTTCGTCTAGCACCTTGACGATCTGTCGAAGCTTTTTCTCTTCCGGGTTTTCTTCATAAAGCTTAATGAATTCGCAGGCCATGAGCTTTTTTTGAAAGACCAAGTTAGAACAAATTGACTATTTTTGCGGCTTATGAAAAAAAGAAAACGGCTCTTACTAGGCATGGTGGTATTTTCTGTCTTACTCACCTCTTTTTCTTTCTATTTCTACCAATTGTTTTTTGGTGCGAACATTCTCACGGAAGAAAACGACCGGAGTCGTATCGTACTGATCGATAATGATGACACCTTTGATTCGGTCAGAAACGACTTCTACAATGCGAAAATTATCCAAGACGCCTTGTCGTTCAGCTTTGTGGCCAAAACCCTGGGCTATCAAGACTTGGTCAAACCAGGAGTGTACGAGTTGGAGACGAAGATGACGAACCTCGAAGCGGTAAGAATGCTTCGTGCGGGAGCCCAAGTGCCGGTAGAAATCACTTTCAACAACATTCGAGTAAAGGAAGAGCTTGCCGGTAAGATCACCAACACCATCGGATTAGACAGCCTTACTTTTTTGCAAAAGTTCAACGACGAAGCAGTACAAAAGAAATACGGATTTACTGAAGAAAACATGATGTCCATGTTCATTCCGAATACTTATCAGGTTTACTGGACCATTACGGTGGATGAGCTTTTCGAACGAATGCATAGCGAGTACCAAAAGTTTTGGAATTCGTCGCGCTTACAAAAAGCGAAAAACATGGGGCTTACTCCTCAAGAGGTCTCGACCTTGGCTTCTATTGTGCAAGCAGAGAGTATTAAATCGGATGAAAGTGGAACCATTGCAGGACTCTATTACAATCGACTCAAGAAAAATATTAAACTACAGGCAGATCCGACAGTGAAGTATGCCTTGGGTGATTTTACTATTCAACGAATCCTGATCAAAGACACCCGAATCGATAGTCCTTATAACACCTATCGCTATGCAGGCTTACCTCCGGGGCCCATTAACCTGCCAACCATTCAAAACATAGAAGCCGTCTTGAATTATGCCAAGCACGACTACCTTTACATGTGTGCGAAAGAAGACTTTTCTGGGTATCATCGGTTTGCCAAGACACTGAGTGAACACAACCGAAATGCCAGACTTTTTCAACAAGCACTGAACCAACTAAACATCTATCGATAATGTATACAGCCTCCACTCAACTCAGGGTACGGTATGCCGAAACCGACCAGATGTCGTACGTTTATTACGGTAATTACGCGACCTATTATGAGGTAGCACGAGTGGAAGCCCTACGTCAACTCGGTTTTGATTATGCACAAATGGAGGCCCAAGGTGTGATGATGCCTGTGTTAGACCTGCACACAAATTTCATAAAACCAGCTAAATACGACGAACTCTTGACCATTGAAGTGAGCATTCCTAAATTGCCTTCAGTGAAGATGTTGTTTGAATACCAGATCACGAATGAGCAAGGAGAGTTGATCAATTCGGGAAGCACTACCTTGGTCTTTCTGAATACAACAACACACAAACCTGTGCGCGCACCTGAATCGCTTTTGAGCATCATGAAACCCTATTACGGATGACCGCAAAACTCATCAGTTGGCTTGAAAGACAAGCGCTGTTTCAGCGGTTCATCGGTGTACTGCAACACATCAAACTGGGGAAACACAAAACCGGGCTCTACGAAGCGATCGTCATCTTTTTGAAGAAGATGAGTAATCCGATCATTCTGGACAGAACCAATGCGGTGTCATACAGCTTTACGGTCGCCATTTTTCCTGGTATTATTTTTCTATTTACGCTAACACCATACATTCAAAATTTCTTTCCGGAGATCACGAATGAAGACATCATCCTGTTTTTGGAGAATCTTTTACCCAAAAACCTTTACCTGGCCGCTGAAGCCACGATCACCGATATCATTGGACAACAACGAGGAGGACTGCTTTCTTTCAACTTCTTACTTACACTATTTCTCTCGACCAACGGCATGACGAGTTTAATGAGTGCATTCAACTCGAGCTATAAAACGAAAGAGACACGGGGCTTCGTTAAAATGCGCCTGATCGCCACCTTCCTCCTTTTTATGATGGCCTTCTCTATTATTATTGCCATTGGCCTTTTGGTCGTCGGGCAACAACTCTTAGAACTGACGCATTTAAAAGAGAATATTGAAGCGGTCATCTCACTAGACACGATTCTCATTTTACGAATCATTGTGCTCTATGTATCGTTCCAGTTTTCCATCTCTTGCATCTATTACTTCGCCCCGGCCGTGCATGAGCGATTCCATTTCTTGAGTATAGGATCTGTATTCGCGGCCATTGCCTGCATTTTAGCCTCGGCTGGATTTTCATTCTATGTCAACAATTTTGGCACATACAATAAACTGTACGGCTCTATCGGGGTGATCATCGTTTTGATGTTATGGCTTTACATGCTCTCGCTCATCCTTCTGGTTGGCTATGAAATGAATGCCGCCATTGACATGGCAAAAAATGATAAACTGAAAGAAGAAAATTCTAACTAGGTGTTTGTCAGAATAAATTTCCCGTTATCTTTGCAGTCCAAATTGGAAAGATCACTTAGAGGAGTGGCAGAGTGGTCGAATGCGGCGGTCTTGAAAACCGTTGTACCGCAAGGTACCGGGGGTTCGAATCCCTCCTCCTCTGCACCAAATGGTCCCTTCGTCTAGGGGTTAGGACGCCAGGTTTTCATCCTGGAAACAGGGGTTCGATTCCCCTAGGGACTGCAAAAAGCTCAGCGTAGGCTGGGCTTTTTTCATTTTGTCCCTAGGGGAGCTTGCGCTGCAGGCTGGCTCAATGCTAAAAAGCTCCGCTGGAGCTTTTCTAAACGCATTGTCCTCCTAGGGACTGCATAAAGTTTAACAGAGATGTTTGGCTTTTTTTGTGCAGTATACTTTCAGTGAGTCTAGTGTAACGGGTAAGCCGACCTACAAACTGGCCTGTTGCGCAAATACTCCGAGGAGTATTTGAGAAACGCAACATCCTTCCTAGAGACTGCAAAAAGCTTAACAGAGATGTTAGGCTTTTTTTGTGCAATATACTTTCAGTGAGTCTAGTGTAACGGGGAAGCCTCTTCAGTCCAATTCCATGACGATGATCAGCTTTGCACATGATAAAGGCACTCATTTATTTGAAATTTAATTTGCACTTTGAGTAAGCAGACGAGTTGAGAAAAATATCAAAAAATTAAACTCGCTTGTTTGCGCTATGCAAACGATTGCATACTTTTGTAAAAGAGGAACGGGTAAAGGCCCGATGGATGGATTAAAATTTTTTAAAAAGTAAAACTATAATAGCAATGGAAGCCCTAAAAACGATTAATGTGGCGACTCACGAAGGACAAAAAGTGGGAAACGCAAAAATCAATCTTCGTCGTGATTCACCGCGTGTTTCAGTGAAACACATCTTGACGGATCACTTCAAGAAGACAAAGTAGAGAAGGGAGCTTATGGCTCCTTTTTTTATGAACAACCCTCTCGTTTTCTAGTGTCCACTAAATAGATGATCTTCCATTCGCCATTCAATTTGGCCAGTTGAAATGAATTGACTCCACAATGCGAAAACGTATCCCCGCGATAAAATTCATAAGGAGTCCATACCGCTGCCAGTGCCCCGTCTATTGTGATCTTATACTCCTTTACTTGCTCGTCCCAAACTTCGGCATGTGGTGTGCCCACCGCATCTAAAAAACTGGTTAAGGAACTCGTGATCACATTCTTTGCCCAGTTTTTCTCTGACATCACGATCGTTTGCATCTGGACATCGTCGACGAACGAGCGATGAACCATGGCACTGTCTCCCTTTCGCATCCCATCAAATAATTGATCGATGACAGCTTTGATGGCATCACTTTCTGTTTGTGCAAGACAGTTTCCACTGATGAATAGAAAAACAATAAATGTCAGCCTAAAAGAATTCATAGGTTTTGTTTTAAATTATTAAAAAAATCGTGCAGCTTCGGCTACTGAGATGAATATAAACAACTCATTATAAAATTGACCCTTGTCTTGAACCCTTATCTTTTCGTTCAATGAAGCCTTTCGTCTGCCTACTTTTTATTCTTGGAATGCTTGGATTGGTGCAACGAACGTATGCTCAGGAGGCAGAGCAAAATGCAGTACGTGTCAGCATTGAACTAACAGATGGTTCTGAGCTTGTAGGAGAACTCATCACTCTCAATGAGATTGAAGTTGTGATCCAACATCAAGAATTGGGTTTACTCACATTTAAAAGAGAGAATGTGAAACGAATCGTTTACTTGAACGAGAAATCATGGAGAGAAAACCCTAATTCCACCCGCTATTTCATTGGCCAGTCTGCTTTCAACCTACCTAAAGGGGAAGGATATTACCAAAATATTTATGGCCTCATCAACATCTTCGGTTATGGGGTAAGTGAGCACTTCTCTGTAATGGCAGGCACTGAGCTTATCACGCTGTTTAGTGGGTCACCTGCTTTTCTGACGAATCTAAAATATGGCAGACAAATTGGTAAAAAGCTCCATATAGCAGCCTCTGGCACCTATCTTTTCGGGTTTGGGGATATCACCAGCGACTTAAGTCTTGGTACTATCAATGCCTTGTTGACCTATGGAAACCAAGAGCATAACTTAACAGTCGGTACTGGTTTCGCTTTTGCCGAAGAGCAATTTGAACAGAGCGGTGTACTGACCATAGGTGGGATGACGCGCGTCTCTAAGCGATTCTCATTGATCACTGAAAACTATATCCTCACCTCAGGAGAAGATGCCATTTTCTCTGGTGGTTTACGATTGATCAATAAAAAATCCACGGTCGACCTATTGGTGACGCGTGGATTCTTTCCGCTTCTTGATATTGTATTTACCTTCTAAAGATCGAATTTGATTCCTTGGGCTAGCGGTAAGCTAGTTCCATAATTCAAGGTATTGGTTTGACGTCTCATGTAGGCTTTCCAAGCATCCGATCCTGACTCTCTTCCTCCGCCGGTCTCTTTCTCGCCACCAAAAGCGCCACCGATCTCTGCACCTGAGGTACCAATATTTACATTGGCAATTCCACAGTCTGAACCGGCTGCAGATAAAAAGATGTGTGCATCACGCATGCTATTGGTCATGATAGCAGAAGAAAGTCCTTGCTTGACTCCATTTTGAATGGCAAGTGCATCGTGCACATCTCCTTTGTACTTGATCAAGTAAAGAATTGGTGCGAAGGTCTCTTCTTGAACGATGTCAAACGAATTTTTAGCTTCAATGATACAAGGCTTGACATAACAACCACTTTCATAGCCCTCTCCAGTCAAAACCCCTCCGGGAATTAAGACTTTACCTCCTTCGGCTTGTGCTTTGTCAATCGCCTTTTGGTACGCATCAACTGCCAAGGTATCAATGAGCGGACCTACATGATTTTGTTCGTCCAACGGATTACCAATTCGTAATTGTGCGTAAGCATCAACAATGGCGTTCTTTACGTTCTCGTATACGTCTTCATGTACAATTAATCTTCTCGTTGAGGTACATCTCTGACCTGCTGTTCCAACCGCTCCAAAAACCGCTCCGATGACGGTCATTTTTAAATCAGCCTCAGGTGTTACGATGATGGCATTGTTACCCCCCAATTCTAGAATAGTCTTGCCTAAACGCGCCGCAACTGTCTGACCAACCACTCTACCCATGCGGATGGAACCCGTTGCTGAAACTAGTGGTACCCGATCGTCCTTGGTCATTAATTCTCCCACTTGATAATCTCCATTGATCAAGCAAGAGACACCTTCTGGAACATCATTGGCTTGAAAAACCTCATTTGCAATGTGTTGACAAGCGATACCGGTCAGTGGTGTTTTTTCAGACGGTTTCCATATACAAACATCTCCACAAACCCAGGCAATCGCCGTGTTCCAGGACCAAACGGCCACAGGGAAGTTAAATGCTGAGATGATGCCAACAACACCTAAGGGATGCCACTGCTCTTGCATGTGGTGGTCTGGTCGTTCTGATTTAATCGTCAAGCCGTGCAGCTGTCGGGAAAGGCCTACAGCAAAATCACAGATATCGATCATTTCTTGTACTTCTCCTAAGCCTTCTTGATAGGATTTACCCATTTCATAAGAAACCAGCTTTCCTAATTCGGCCTTATATTCTCTTAGTTTCTGACCAAACTGACGAACGACTTCGCCTCGATGAGGTGCTGGCCAATTGCGCCAGGCCAAAAACGCCTGCTGCGCAGTCTGAACTACTTTTTCATATTCTGCTGGTGTTGTGGCGGTGACCTGTCCAATCTCTACTCCATCGACAGGTGAAAATGAGTGTACCGATTCACCAGCGCCATAAGTCTGCGCACCCGTTGAGGTTCCATGATTTGACTGTTGAACGCCTAGTTTTTGAAGAGCATCTGAGATGCCGAAACCATTCTGAATATCCATAGATTAAGTCCTTTTGAAAAATGAACCCATAGTTACAGGAATTTTAAGAGAGGAACAAAAGCCTCAAAGACTAATCGCCTCATCGATCAAAAATCCCGCAAGTTTAGTGGAAATTACCAGTTGATCTTGAAATATTCTTTATCGCCATTTGGGTATTTACCCATGACATAAAAGTCCCTTTTCTTAGTATCTAGGATCTGTTGGAATTCTTCCAGGTCTTGGATGTCTTTATCACCCACCTTTGTGATGACGAAACCCTCGCGAATGCCCGCTTCGAGCCATGCCCCCTCTTCCATTTTCGACAGCTGAACACCACCTTCGATACGTAATTTTTGCTTCAGCTCATTAGTCACATCTGTAAATAAAGCCCCTTGAATTTCATAGGTAAGCGTAACTTCTTCTGGAGAACTAGCCGCAATAAAACTTTCTTTTTTCATCAATGTTAAGGCCACTTCCTGCGTATTTCCTCCCCGCTTGAATTTGACTTTTATCTCGTCTCCCGGCCTCTTCCTTGCAACGAATTCTTGCAGCTCGCTAGTGGTTCTAACTTCTCTGTTATCAATGCCAATGATCACGTCCTCACTTTCTAAGCCCGCCTTATCGGCAGCACCGCCGGAACTAACCCCACTGATGTAAACGCCACTCAGCTCATCTGTATACTGTCCATCCGCATCACGAATCTGTACACCTAATAAGCCCCGTTGAACTTCACCAAATTCCAAGAGGTCGTCCATGACCTTTTTGACTAAAATCGAAGGTACGGCAAAAGAGTAACCATTGAAGGTGCCTGTATTTGTGGCAATGGCTGTGTTGATACCGATCAAATCACCATCCAGGTTCACCAATGCTCCGCCACTATTGCCACGGTTTACGACAGCATCTGTTTGAATGAACGATTCAATACCGTATTGATTTTGTCTACCGCTGATCAGGTTGATGTTTCTTGCTTTCGCAGATACGATGCCAGCAGTCACCGTATTGTTGAGATCGAACGGGTTGCCAACAGCCAACACCCATTCACCAATTTCAACTTGATCGGAATCTCCAAAATCAACAAAAGGCAAGGCGCCTCCTGGCTCTATTTTGATCAGGGCCAAATCTGTATCAGGGTCGACGCCAATGACACTGGCATTCAAGCGGCGGTTATCATCAAGTCTTACTTCCAATTCATCAGCATCTTCCACCACATGATAATTGGTGGTGATGTAACCATCCGCAGAGATCAAAACACCCGAGCCTGTAGACTGCCTCATTCGTCTTTCACCAAAAAGCCTGGACCATCCATTTGATCTGCCGCTAACCCTCGACCTATTTGTAATGTGAACGACAGCCGGCACAATGGCCCTGGATGCTTTCACAAAATTGATACCCTCAGGAACCACGTAGGTCTTGGCCGTCTTGTCAATATCATCAAAAGCACTGGTCACAGGCACACTAGCACTCACCTGCTGCGCAACATCTGCATCCGGTTTCAGAATAGAAAGTCCGAGCAACACGATTAAGCCACCAAGCAGTGAGGAAGCCAATAAGCCTATGAAGAATTGTCTTTTGCTCATCATACCCTTTTTAATTATTGTGAACAGATAAACGGCTGTAGAAGCAGAGGGTTTAAGATAAGGAAATATCAATTGTATTCTTAACAGCTATTAACAAAAAAGGGCCGCGTATGCGACCCTCCTTCAACCTTAACAACACTTTGCTTACTTCACAGTAATTTTCGAAACCAACTTTTTCGAATCATCCTTCGGTACCCGAATCAGCAGAATACCGTTGGTGTAGCTGGCCTCAATTTTTTCTCCAATGACGTTTTCAGGCAATTGGAAAGACTTTTTAAAGCTTCCATACTCGGTCTGAATTGAGTAGAAGTTTTTGTCTGTTTCTTTATTCTCGAATTTACGCTCCCCAGAGATCGTCAATAAGCCATCATTCAAATCCACTTCGAAGTTCTTCTTATCAAATCCGGGCACAGCCAATTCGATCTCGAAACCTTTCTCCGTTTCAGCAATATCTACTCTCGGGTTGAAAGTAGTGGTGCTTTCATGGAAATGGTCATTGAAGAAACGATCAAATACATTGTCTACTCTTGTCGGAAATAACCAGTCTGAATTTCTTTTTACTAAGTTCATATCGTTAAAATTTTAAGTTTTCAATTTTGTTTATTTACCCATAAGTGAAAATTGTACCAAGTCACTTTTAATGCCATATTGGCCGGTTTATTTAAGTTTTCACTAATTATTGCGCCATATTGACGTGATTAGCCAAATAATTTGACTGTTTAATTCGCTCACCTTTGTCTATTTTGGTCTGATTTTTATGAAAACAGATCGCAAACAACTCTGGAGTGCCTTTGGCCCAGGAATCCTTTTCGCAAGTACTTGCATTGGTGTTTCCCATTTGGTTCAATCGACACGAGCAGGAGCAGACTACGGCTTTGCCTTGGTTGCTTTTATTGTGTTGGCCAACCTTTTCAAGTATCCTTTCTTTGAGTTTGGAAGTCGCTACGCAGGTGCCACAGGGCAACATCTATTGGAAGGCTATAAAAAACAAGGGCAATGGGCAATTTGGCTTTACTTCCTGATCAGTCTTGTCGCTATGTTCACGGTAACAGCAGCGGTTACTTATGTTACCGCAGGAATGCTCAACAACCTACTCGGCTTGGCAATTGATCCGATCATCATGTCCGGTTTCATCCTCGCTTTTTGTACCCTATTGTTGGCGATAGGAAAATTCAATCTGCTGGACAACCTATTAAAGGTCATTGGCAGCGTTTTATTGATCAGTACACTTATTGCATTTTTTGGTGTATTAGTCGAAGGCAGAATTACACCAGTCGCCTCCTTTGTTCCAAAAGAAGTCTATGATCGAACAGGAATCATCTTTCTCATTGCTTTGATGGGATGGATGCCTACAGCGGTCGATCTTTCTACCTGGAACAGCATCTGGGCTGTAGAAAAAATGAAGCAGTCGGGTACAAAAAGGAATATGCGTGCCATTCTTTTTGACTTCAATTTTGGCTATGTCATCACGGCTATACTCGCGCTTTGTTTCTTAACACTCGGTGCATTTGTCATGTACGGATCTGGTGAAGAGCTGTCCAGCAATAGCACGATCTTTTCAGACCAGGTGGTTCGACTATACACCAAGGCACTGGGCAATTGGGCCTACCCTGTCATAGCCATCGCCGCTTTCTCCACCATGTTTAGTACTACCATTACGGTAGTTGACGGTTATGGCAGAGCCATGGGCGAAACGGTTCGGCTACTTTTCAAAGAAAACGCTAATAAAAACGCTCTTTATCGCGGCGCAATGATCGTTGTCTCCATTGGGGCTTTTGTGTTCATCTGGCAGCTAGCCGCTAACCTCAAACAGTTAGTAGACTTAGCAACTACCTTCTCTTTTATCGTGGCGCCGATCATTGCCTGGATCAATTACAAGGTGATCATGGGTAAACAAATTGACGAGCAGGATAAACCCCCAAAATGGCTTAAAGTACTGGCAATTTGCGGCTTGATCTTTCTCAGCGTTTTTGCTGTCATCTATGTAGTCGTATACTTCTTATAATGCTATACTAATTTTTTAGAAAAAGGTATTGTAATATCGAAAGGCTTCTGCTAATATTGCACTCCGATTTGCAGGAAGTGTGAATCAAATTGTAATATTCCTCCTTAGCTCAGTTGGTTAGAGCATCTGACTGTTAATCAGAGGGTCCTTGGTTCGAGCCCAAGAGGAGGAGCTTGATTACCAAAGGGTTAGAAAGATAAAAGTTTCTAGCCCTTTTTTATTTGCATAGGATTTGCATAAAATGATACTTTTATAGTCCTGAGAATTTTCAAAAAATAATCTTCTCATCTCCGTAAAGTCTATCCATCCACTACTAGATATACCACATCCCCATAGTTTCAAAACTTCTAACTAAGGTGCGTGCTTCTTAGATAAAAAGAATTAACTTAATATCTATAGACTAAGTCAGTCAAATGGAACAAGAGTCATTAACTAAATCGCTACTATTACTTTCCTCTTATCTGAAGAATGTTCATTTTGAAAAGATAGACTTTGCTCGAATGATGGACCTTGATGATAATCTAGATAACTTTGAAAACTTTGACGATCCTTATATCCAAAGAGATTTTGCCTTTGCTCCTGATAGAACACTACGGGTAATTAAACAAAATTTAGAGACTGCTGTTTCCAATAAACTACAGAGCAAGCTTGATTTAGACAAAATTCAAGTTGATCCTGACTGGGGTTACACTTATCTTCCTGAGGGTAAGAAATCTTCTGATTTAGGTCCATTTTCAGCAATAAAACCAAGCGACCCTGCAGAATTCAGGAAGATGTGGCTAAAATTATTTTTAAGTCGATTAAAGAAGGTCAGCATAGCCATTGAAACCCTTCTGAGCCCATCAACCAAAGAACCTACCACGAATAAAATCAAGATAAGAAACCAGAATACCCCAAAAATCATTTTTTCAAGCCCTGAGGTTCTCGATAAATTTTTCGGAGTGTTCAAGGGGTTTTTTCCTAATGATGAGGACCTTTTGTATAACGCCTTACAAGGAAAACAGTTAAAAACTCATTTACATTTCCCTAGTAACCAAAATAAACTTGTTGAATTATTTCATAGAGCTAAATACAACGAATTGATCATCAGTAAAAAGACAGACATAATTAATTGGCTCTGTGCAACGTTTACCTATCAATTTCAGAGAGGAAAAATCTGTGAGATAAGAAGTTTAAATAAGAATACCATCAAAGATATATTCTCTAAAGAAAAAGGTGGGGTTAGTAAGTTCGAGAGAATTTGTAATGTAGATTGGCTGCCGTACAAAAAACTTTAAGTACAAAATAGAGCTGTAGCCAGTTTAATCAATCACATCATCCCCATTTTACACCCCCAAGTCAAGCCTGCTGGGTGCACGCAGTATCCTTTTAGATCTTCTTTTGCTCAAAATTTAATTTTATGATTAATCCATTTGAAGCAATTGAGCAAAGACTCATTAACATTGAAACGCTCGTTTACAGGCTAAATGAGCAAGAACAAGATTTTCCCACAAAAGAGGAAAACAAATTACTGGGCGCCAAAGAAGCCGCTATTTTTTTAGGGATTTCTAAGTCTAGTATTTACTCAAAGTCTAGAAGCGGAGAGATCCCTTCTATGAAAAGAGGCGGACGGCTTTATTTTTTAAGTCAACAGTTGATTGATTACGTCAAGTCTGGAAGCAGAAAATCAATAGCTGATATTGAGCAGGAAGCAGAAGCGTATTTGTCACAGTCAAAGCAAGGAGGTAAAATATGAGTCATCAATTATCTCTTAGGGAGCAGTTCGCTTTTGAGCAGACCGCGTATAATACGATTCAACTTAGCTTTCTCAAGTTTCAAAAGACTAGGAAGGAAAATCAGTATTTCTTTACAGGATTCAATAGACATACGCTTTCAATGTTTCTGTCTTATGAACTTGGATACTACAGGATACTGAAAGAGGATTCCTACATCATTGTTAAGTACAACAATGGAATTGTGGAGGAGGCACCCCCATACATGGCTAAAAATGAATTGCTCGAAGTCTTAGAAAGATTAGAGACAGAGGTCATAGACTTTGAAGGTGCACTGATCAATATCAACAAAGATGCTATTCTTGAGAAGTTTGCCAATGTTCAGTCACAGTATTTCACCTCTGGGTCGCTAGATATCTTAAAAGAATTAAAGAAAGAGTTCTTAAGGGACACTCCCGCCCACTCCTTCTTTTACTTTAAAAACGGGGTTGTGAAAACTTCTAGCAATGGCCAAGAACTTATTCCTTATGAGAAGATTAAAAACAAACTCATCTGGAAATCTTGGATCAACGATCATGACATTCAGCTAGATGAATTTAATGATCATTCGATGTTTGAAGAGTTCATTAGTAACGTTGCTGGATCAGAACAGTGGAAACAGGCGTTTATTTCAGCTATAGGTTATGTATTAGCCAATTCTAACCCACCATCAAAAAACCAAGCAATCATACTATATGATGAGTCTATCACTGATATCAATAACCCATCAGGCGGTACTGGTAAAGGTATCTTTGCCAAAGCCTTGAGCTATCTACGCCAGCAAGTTGTAATTGATGGAAAGAAGTTTGATCCTAACAGTAAGTTCGTATTTCAGAATGTAACTGAGGACACTCAAGTGGTTGTTATTGACGATGTCAAACCACATATGGATTTTGAGTTTTTCCATTCAATCCTATCCGAAGGCCTAACGGTAGAGGGTAAAAACCAGACCTCATGGAAATTTAGTGCGGATAATACACCCAAATTTATTATTTCCTCAAATTATGTTTTTTCCGACAAGGGGACAACCAATAAAAGAAGACAATACATTCTCGAGTTCTCTGACTTCTACTCCTCCAAAATCATTACTGGCGTAGAAACACCTGTAAAGGACCATCACGGCTGCATGTTCTTTCAAGAATGGGATCAAAAGGAATGGAATCGTTTTTACAATTTCATGATCTCTTGTAGCCGATCTTACTTTAAGACTGGACTCATAGCCATTGGGCCAAAGAATCTTTCAGAGAATTTACTGCTCATACAAACTCATGAAGACTTTTATAGCTGGGTTAATGAACAGGATTTTAAAGTAGATACCACATACACTAGAGATGATTACTTTATTCCATTCAAGGAAGACTATTTTGGCCTAAGCAACGAGCTTACTGTCCAAAAGTTCAACAAATGGATGAAGGCTTTCGCTGAATCTAAGGGATGGGTTTACAATAGTTCAAGAAGTAACTCCATCAATTATTTCGTATTCAATAGTACTGAAAACTCAAAACAAGATGACGATGAATGCCCATTCTGACAGAAGTAGCTTTGTGGAGGGTGAAAAAAAACACCCCCCTCTAAAAACAGAGAATAAAAGTGCCTTTCTGCCTGAAGGTATGAGAGCGAAAGTGAGTGTCTTTGAGTCTGTATATCATACAGAACCTTTATTTGATATTGAACTTAGGGATTTATTACTGATCCTTCATTCTCATAGTCTTCCCTCTGATTACAATGAAAGGATAAAGCAGTTAATCAAATCCTCTAGAGTGATTGTTGAGCGCATCAGAGTGGCCGATTGCAAAGAGTTAAAAAGCTCTTTGAAGAAACAATTAGCCGCTTTTACTCCTCATGCCAGAATCAGTAATCGGAGAGCCCGGGACCTTGATAAGAGCTTGGAGCTCTCGGGCTACGTTCAGGTAGATATAGATGCGCAAGATAATCCTCATCTCACTGCTGAAAAGATCAAGAATGAGGTTAAAAAATGGCCATTTATCGCCTATTGTGCTTACTCTGTTTCTGGGAAAGGGGTTTGGGCTTTAGCAAAATGTGGTTCGAGTTTGATAAAGACTTCAGAAAGTATCTATCAATTTGCTCAAGGAAAGGGAATCAAAATTGACTTAAGCAAAGGGAAGGCACCGACAGAATTACGGTTAATCTCCTTTGACCAAGAACCATGGATTAACGCAAACTCTAGCCTAGTTCCAGAGCTTAAATCAAGGCCAAGTGCTGATGAAAGAAAGACTATTATTTCATACCAAAACAGTTCACTAAAGGATAAAACGACTCAAACACTTTTAGTAAAGTTAAACTCTGCCCCCGAGGGCTCAAGGCATCACGCTAGATTGGCGGTAGGCAGACTAGCAGGTGGTTATGCAGCAAGTGGGCTATTTAGTACCCATGAGATTACTGAAATACTAGTTAGTGACTATCAAAATAGATTCTCCCATGACCCACCATCTGTTCAAAAGAGGGAAATCAAAGCAATCACAGATGGTATAGCCTATGGACTCAGAGATCCTATACCCCTACATACAGTGGCCTTAGCTGTACCTTATGATGATTGTGAAAGTGACGACTACACCTTGACCCTCACTCAAAGCAACATTGTCTTTGAGTTTAACTGTGATGCAATTGTAGATGTTACTGACAGTCTAGTCTATTTAAAACAGGAAGCTATTGCCACGTTAAGTATAAAACCCAAGGTTGTTCATGGCATGTCTAAAGTCTATCACAAATAAGGAAGGCGAATGAAGATAATCCCTCCAACTCTCAATTTATTTCAAACTAATTGAAGTAATCGGGGTATATATCAGCTTGATAATCTGTGGTTTGCCATATCAAAAGCCATTATCACATTATGTAGTCGCCGAATTCTATGGTATATTAAATCAAAATAAATTGAGCAAGTGTACAAATACTTGGAACTGAACAGATCTTTTTTCATTCGACCGAGAACTACAAAATTTCTGTTTGCCCAATTCGCATTCTTGATAATTTCTTAGCCCTTGGCATATTTGAAAAAACAATCCACAACCAAAACTTGATAAAGAACCAAATTTTCTGAATTCAACGGGAAGAAATCGATCCTAATTTTCTTACTCTCAATAAAGTCTAACAACTTATTGATAAGTGAGTCATAGGTTTAAGTGGACTCATGAAGGTACTTTGTTCATGTAAAAAACATTTGCAGCTGCAAGTTTGGAAATAAACGCCCAATATTTAGTAAAATTGAACTTGTAATATTTAGAGCCAAAAGGAACAAGTAATGCTTTTAGCACAATTTTTAAAAGTTAATGTTCAGGGACAGCTCACTTTATATCCTGCTATACAATTATATGAGTTAGTCAGGCATGAAAATGTTGCTTCTGATACTTTGAAGATTGCAGGATAAGAACTCAAATACAATAAATCAGCTGACAAGGAATGACCAAACTTGAAAACATAACCAAAGGCACCCACTTGAAAGGAATTGTCACAAACAATTCTGTCGAAGTGATTGATGTAGCTTGGCATGGCTCTGATGTTATTGAAATAACTTTTAAAGACGCCAATGGAAATGTCAATAATGAAATACTCTATCGTGATAGTGAACCTGATTTGGAAATAGCCCTTGAGTCAGCACCATATAGCTTTAATGCTGATTCAGGTATGTTTAAACTAGTATCTGAAGCCTATCGAATACGACTTGCTTACATTTTTGACCCAATGATGGCCATTCACACTTCAATGATTGAGCCACTACCTCATCAAATTACAGCAGTTTATGACAGTATGCTGCCAAGGCAACCACTTCGATTTTTGTTAGCTGATGATCCAGGTGCAGGTAAAACGATTATGGCAGGTCTTCTTATCAAAGAGCTTGTTATTCGGGGAGATGTTAAACGATGTATGATTGTTTGTCCAGGCGTTCTTGCAGAACAATGGCAAGATGAATTGTATCAAAAATTTCAACTTCCATTTGAGATTCTTACCAACGACAAAATCAATGCTTCAAAAACAGGTAATTGGTTCACTGAAGAAAACATGGTAATCTCTCGCATAGATAAGTTGGCAAGAGATGAAGATTTAAAGGAGAAACTCAATGTCACCGATTGGGACTTAATTATTGTTGATGAAGCGCACAAAATGTCCGCTTCTTTTTTTGGCGGTGAAGTCAAGTACACAAAAAGGTTTCGATTAGGTCAACTACTGTCAAGAAAAACCAGGCATTTCTTGTTAATGACTGCAACTCCTCATAATGGTAAAGAAGAAGATTTCCAGTTATTTCTTTCCTTACTTGATGGAGACAGATTTGAAGGTAGGTTCAGAGATGGTGTGCATACAGTTGAAGTATCTGACATCATGCGAAGACTTCTCAAGGAAGAACTTGTAAAGTTTGATGGCAAGCCCCTCTTCCCTGAAAGAATTGCTTTAACTGTTCCTTATCAGCTCTCACCTTTAGAAGAACAACTCTATACTGAAGTATCAACCTATGTAAGAGAGCAGTTTAATAGAGCTGACAGACTCGAATCAGGTAGACGCGGTACTGTTGGTTTTGCACTTACTATTCTGCAAAGAAGACTAGCATCTTCACCGGAAGCTATATATCAATCCATTAGAAGAAGAAAAGAACGTCTTGAAAGCAGATTGGAAGAAGAACGCATGTTCCAACGTGTAGAGCTTTCCACTCAACAAATACCCGAATTTGAATCGGAAGACGAATTTGAAGATTATGTTGATGAGTTTGAAAATGAAGATGAAGAAAATGATGGCAATGACTTTGTAGATAGGGCTACAACGGCTCAAACCATTCAGGAGCTTCAAGCAGAAATCAACACACTAAAAACCCTAGAAGAGCTTGCACTTTCTGTAAAACGCTCAGGTAACGATAAGAAATGGGAAGAGCTATCAAACATTCTCACTGAGAGTGAATGGATGTTTGATGCAGGGGGAAATCGAAGAAAACTTGTAATCTTCACCGAACACCGAGACACCTTAACATACCTTACCACAAGAATTAGAGCATTATTGGGTAGTCAAGAAGCAGTCGTCACCATACAAGGTGGTATGAATCGTGAAGACCGCAGAAAAGCGCAAGAACAGTTTACGCAAGACATTAATGTTTCAGTTCTAATTGCAACCGATGCAGCAGGAGAAGGAATCAACCTTCAACGAGCGCATCTTATGGTTAATTATGACTTGCCTTGGAATCCGAACAGACTAGAACAGCGCTTTGGTAGAATCCACCGTATTGGTCAAACAGAAGTTTGTCGATTATGGAATCTTATTGCTCACCAGACAAGAGAAGGTGAAGTATGGCAGCGACTGTTCGAAAAACTAGAAGTTGAAAGAGCTTCATTAGGCGGGCAAGTATTTGATGTATTAGGGGAAATGACTTTTGAGAATAAAAGTCTCAGAGACCTACTCATTGAAGCCATAAGATATGGTAATGACCCAGAGCGAAAGGCCTATTTAGATAGAGTTCTGAACGATTCACTAGACCACGAAAAACTTCAAAAGATTCTGCAAGAGCGTTCCCTCCACTCTATTACAATGACTCGTTCAAATGTAAAAGAGATCAGAGAAGAAATGGATAGAGCTGCTGCTAGGAAGTTACAGCCTCACTTTATTGCAGATTTTTTCATTACAGCATTCAAGTCACTAGGTGGTTCTATTTCCGAAAAAGAAAAAGGCAGATACCAGGTAATTCATGTGCCTGCAGGTATTCGAAACAGAGATAGAATTATAGGTACGCGTGAGCCTATTCTAAAAAACTACGAGCGCATTACCTTTCATAAGGAACTGATGTCTGTTCAAGGCAAACCATTGGCTGCATTTGTTTGTCCCGGACATCCGCTGCTTGATGCAACTATAGACCTATTGTTAGAAACCCGTTTCAGCTTATTAAAGCAAGGTTCTATTCTTATTGATGAACTTAATCCTTCATCCGCTCCAAGAGTATTATTCTATCTCGAAAACAGTGTCCAAGATGCCAAACAACTTGAAAGTGGCGGAAGAAGAACCATTTCAAAAGAAGTTCATTTCGTAGAGCTTACAGGAGATGGAAATATTACCCAGGCAGGTTATGCTCCATACTTAGACTATAGAACTGCAACCGAAAACGAACTGAAAGAACTTTTACCTAAAGCTGAATCACTCGAATGGTTAAAAGATTCTATGGCTGACAAAATCAAATCTTTCGCCATCACTTCTATTGCACGTGACCACCTAAAGCGAATAAAAACAAACCGCGAATACCTAATAGAGAAAACGCGTGGAGCAGTAGAAGAACGGCTAACCAATGAAATTCGATATTGGGACCATAGAGCTAGAGACCTTCGCCACCAAGAAGAAGCAGGAAAAGCTAATGCCAAGCTCAACTCAAATGAAGCAAGAAAACGAGCAGATGAACTACAGGCACGTTTGCAAAAGCGCATAGAAGAGCTTGACCAGGAGAGTAAAATCTCAAGTAAACCACCAGTAATAATTGGAGCTTCTTTAGTTCTACCTGCATCTTGGATAACAGGAACCAAGGATGAAACCTATAAAGAACAAGGCTTTGCTTCTCCCGAAGAAAAGGCAAAAATTGAAGCAGCAGGTATGCAAGCCGTTTTTCAAATAGAAGCTGAACTCGGAAACAACGCAAAAGACAGAAGCCACGAAAAGATTGGCTATGATATAGAAAGTATAGATGGTGAAGATGGCAATCTCAGGTTTATAGAAGTAAAAGGTAGAAGATATGATGCTCCAACTGTAACCATTACCAAAAACGAGATTATTCATGGTCTTAATCTACCTGAACAGTTCCTTTTGGCTATTTGCCTGATTAATGGCAAAACGGCTGATGTACACTACATCAAAGACGCATTCACCTTTGAGCCTGATTTTGGAGTAACCTCCATCAATTTTAACATTAAAGATTTGCTCACCAAAGCAGTGATGAGCAAACAAATAGAACTTGAATAAAAAGTATGACTAAAAAACTTATAGAAGTAGCACTTCCTTTAGATATTATAAATGATGCTTCCGCATACGATAAAATGCCGGGTATTGGTGCGCATCCTAAAGGTATCCATCATTGGTGGGCAAGACTTCCTTTGCCCTCTGCAAGAGCCATATTATTTGCTTCATTGGTAGACGACCCTTCTTCGAACCCTGATAAATTTCCTACAGAAGAAACTCAGGTAGCTGAAAGAGAAAGGCTTTTTGAGATAATCAAGAATTTATGCCAAAAGAAGGTTCATACAAAACAAAATGTGTTTGAAGAAGCATATCAGGAAATCCTAAACCATTGTAAAGGTCAGCTGCCTACATTACTTGATCCATTTGCGGGTGGTGGTTCTATACCTTTAGAAGGTATGCGTCTAGGGTTACCTGTTCAAGCATCAGACTTAAATCCTGTTGCCGTCTTAATTAACAAAGTGCAATTGGAAATTTTGCCAAAGTTTTCAAATTATGTACCCATTAACCCTGAAGTCCAATCAAAAAAATCCCTGACTAAATGGGAATTAGGTAAGGGTTTAGCCGAAGACCTTCGCTATTACGGGAAATGGATAAACAAAGAAGCTAAAAAGCGCATTGGTGAACTTTATCCGAAAGTGAGATATAGCAATAAAGACAACAATGTTGTCGCATGGATTTGGGCTAGAACAGTAAAATGTCCTAACCCTGTTTGCGGTTGCGATATGCCCTTAGTCCGATCTTTTGTATTGAGTAAAAAGAAGCCCAATCATTACAGCAAACCAATAATTGAGAGACAAGACTCTCAAAATCTTATAGTTGGTTATGAAGTTCAGAAAGGCTCACCTTCAATAAAAGGTACAATTAATAGAAGCGGTGCAACTTGTGTTTGTTGTAATGAAACTATCAAACTTGATTATATAAGAAATGAAGGCAAAGCCAATCGAATTGGTACAAAACTAATTGCTACTGTTATTGAGTTTGGAAGGGGTAAAACATATATCTCTCCATCCCCAAACGATGAAGCATTAGCTCATATGGCAAAAGCTGCTTGGAAACCAAATACAAAATTCCCGACTGATGCTTTACGTGATATTCGAACACCTCTCTATGGTATTTATTCTCATTGGCAGTCATTTACAAATAGACAACTTCAAGGATTAAGCACATTGTACGACCTCGTAAATGAAATTAAGAAATCAATAAGTACAAAACACGGAGACCTTGACTATGCCAATGCCATTACCACCATATTGATGATGACGATAGATCGTATGGTCGATTTTAATAATTCACTTTGTAGGTGGAATAGTGGTAACGAAAAGGTAATGAACCTTTTCGGAAGACAAGCTATTCCTATGGTTTGGGATTTTGGAGAAGCCAATTTACTTGGGTCCACTGTTGGGGCTTGGGAGACATGTATAGAATATGTTGCAAAATGTGTTGAAGTAATCCTTACCAAAACATCCACTGCACAATCAGCTAACCAGTTTAATGCATCCAAATATGAGTTTCCTGAAAGTAAGTATATAGTTAGTACTGACCCACCTTATTATGATAACATTGGTTATTCTGACTTATCAGATTACTTCTATACTTGGCTTAGGCACGGCCTTTCAGAGTTATATCCTGACTTATTGAGTACTGTCTTAGTACCAAAAATGGAAGAGTTAGTTGCATCTGACTTCAGGTATGGTAGTAAACAAGCTGCTAAGGATCATTTTGAGAATGGATTTAAAGATGCATTTAAAAGCTTTAATGAAGGTTTAGATAGAAGGTTTCCTTTGACGGTTTATTATGCTTTTAAACAAGATGAAGAAGTTTCAAATGAAAGCGAAAATAAACCCAACACTCATGGAATAACCCTGACAACAGGTTGGGAAACTTTGTTAGAAAGCTTAATTACTTCAGGCTTCCAAATTATTTCAACTTGGCCAATAAAGGCTTCTCAAAAATGGCGAATGGTCGCTATGGGTACTAACTCCTTAACGAGTTACATAGTACTAGCATGCAGACCTAGAGAAGAATCTAGTCAGACCATAACAAGGAGACAATACCTACAAAAATTAAAAGAAGAACTACCTAGCGCAATTCAAATCCTTCAAATCAGTAATCTAGCTCCTGTTGACCTTGCTCAGGCATCCATTGGTCCAGGAATGGGCATTTTCTCTAGGTACAATTCTATCTTAGAGCAAGACGGTTCTCAAATGTCTGTAAGAACTGCCTTAATTCTTATTAATCAAACATTATCTGAAATTTTAGCTGAACAGGAAGGAGATTTTGACACTGAGACACGTTGGGCTCTTTCATGGTTTGAGCAAAATGAGTTCAAACAAGGAAGTTTCGGAGATGCTAATGCACTTGCACTCGCCAAGAATACAGCAGTAAATGGTTTAGTACATTCAGGTATTGTTGAGTCAGGTAGTGGAAAAGTTAGACTTATTCCACGCACAGAACTAAACGAAAATTGGGACCCAACTAAGGATGATCGTGTTGTGATTTGGGAAATGACTCAGCATTTAATAAAACAACTCCAAGAAAATGGAGAAGTTGGCGCTGCAACACTTTATAAAGTACTTGGCCCTAAAGCTGATGTATGCCGTGAGCTTGCATACCATCTGTTCTCTATCTCAGAAAAGAAAGGATGGTCGAAAGAAGCCCAAGCCTATAACAGCCTTGTATTAGCGTGGAATCAAATAGTTACAGAATCTTTGAACATTAGAGACGATAAAGGATCTCAAACACAAATTGAGTTTTAATAATGGCACTGAGCAACTTAGACAGAGTAAACAAAGGACTAGAATTACTTAGAAGTGGTTTGTACCCATATATTCTTCGAGAACTTAAAGAAGTAAATAAAGCATATTGGCAAGAAGCTGCAGTATCTTCTTTTCCTGAAGATCACCACTCACGGGACTTAAATCCTGAAGAATGGGACGTTCAGGCACTTCTTCTGATCATGTGGAAGAATTGGAACGGTACTTTCAATAAAACTTTAGGCTTTGCAGAAAGGTCAATGGTGAGTGAATTAATGGAAGTTCGTAAAAGGTCAGCACATCAAAACAAGCATAATAAGTTTGATACTGATGATGCCTATCGCGCCTTAGATAATATAGAAAGACTTTTAAGCGCCATTGCCGCTCCTGAAGCGGAAGAAGCTCAAGAACAAAAAAGTGAACTACTTCGCATCCGCTATGAAGAAAACACTCGGAAAAAAGCCCGAAAAATAGAAACGCAATTAGTTGATGTCAGCGGTGCTATTGGCTTAAAACCTTGGAAGCAAATCATCACTCCCCATCCCGATGTGGCTTCAGGCAAGTTTCAACAAGCTGAATTTGCAGCTGACCTTTGGCGTGTTTACCAAGATGGTGAAGGTGCAGGAGAATATGGAAGACCAGTTGATTTCTTTAATAGAACCTATCTAACTCAAGGAATCCAAAGACTATTAACGAATGCAATAGAAAGGTTAAACAGCGATGGTGGTGATCCTGTGATTAACCTGCAAACCAACTTTGGGGGCGGTAAAACCCACTCGCTCTTGGCACTTTACCATTTATGCTCAGGTGCAGACTTTTCATCAGTTAGAGACCTTGAAGACTTCTTCAATGAGCTTGGTGATAAACGCCCACCGAAAAACGTTAATCGAGCGGTATTAGTAGGAAATAGAATATCGCCCAATGTTAGTAGTAAAAAGACTGATTCTGTAACCATAAAAACCCTATGGGGTGAAATGGCTTGGCAATTGGCAGGTAAGGATGGTTATGAAATCATTCGTGAAGCAGATGAACGTGCTGCCAATCCAGGAGACTCACTCGTTAAACTGTTTAAGGCCGCAGCACCATGTGTTGTTTTAATTGATGAGTGGGTTGCTTACACTAGACAGTTAAAAGAAGATGGTGATGATTTAAGTGGTACTTATGGTACACAGATGTCATTTGCCCAAGCACTTTGTGAAGCTGCAAAAGCAGTTCCAAATGCGCTTGTAGTTGTCAGTTTACCAGCTTCCGATATTGAAATGGGTGGTGAAAAAGGTAAACAATCAGCGGCAGAGTTGGGCAACATTGTAGGTCGCATTGAATCCCCTTGGATGGCTGCTACCACAGAAGAATCCTTTGAGATTGTAACTCGAAGATTATTCTCTCCAATATCTACCAAGGAGCAATATGCTGAACGTGATGCTACTGCCCGTTCTTTTGGTGATTTCTACAGGCAGAACAATGCAGACTTCCCAAATGAAACTCAAGAGAATAATTACGAGAAAAGGATTAGGGACTTCTTCCCTATTCATCCTGAGTTGTTCGATGCGTTAGCAGAGAGATGGGCAAGTATTCCTCAGTTTCAAAAAACAAGGGGTATTCTGCGTTTAATGGCCAAAATCATTCATTCGCTTTGGGAGAACAATGACCAAAGCCCACTAATTCTTCCAGCCAATGTGCCAATGGATGCCGCAGATATTCAGAATGAATTGATGAGATATTTGGAAGAACCTTGGAGAGCTGTAATCCAAAAAGATGTTGATGGTTCTAATGCCGTTCCTCGCCAAATAGATAATGACTTTCCAAATATTGGCCGTTTTTCTGCTACAAGAAGAGTAGCACGTACACTATTTTTTGGTTCAGCACCTACTTTCAATGCAGCAAATCGTGGAATTGACGAGCAAAAAATAAAGTTAGGTAGCATTTTACCAGGTGAGAACATTCCAACCTTTACAGATGCGCTCAGACACCTTACTGATAAAGCCACATACGTTTACCATCAAAGCAAAAATTATTGGTACAGCACTCAAAACAACGTAAATAGAACTGCCGAAGAACGAGCAGCTCACATTAAAATTGATAGGGTTGAACAGGAAATAATCAACCTACTTTCCAAACAACTCACACCAAACCAATCACAGCTTTCAAGAATCCATCTCTTACCACAGTCTTCTAATGATATTCCTGATGACCTAGAGATGAAGCTAGTAGTTATTGGTATTGATCACCCGCATATTCCAAGAGATGAAAACAGTCCTGCATTAGACAAAGCGAAAGAAATTCTTTCCACTAAAGGAAAATCACAAAGATTATATCGCAATACACTATTATTTCTTAGCGCAGACAGGTCAAGACTTGAAGAACTAAAGAAAGCCGTTCAACTTTATCTAGCTTGGAAATCTATTGTTGATGATAAGATTGCTTTAAATCTAGATGCTTATCAAAGCAATCAGGCCGAATCTAAAACTAAGGCTAGCCTTGACACAATAAAATTAAGACTCCCTGAAACTTTCATTTGGATACTTACCCCTTATCAGGAAAAGGGTTCATCTGACATTGTATGGGATGTTTCAAAGATGAATGGTAGCAACCAAGAAGCATATCTATCAAGAGTATTAAAGAAGTTGACATCTCAAAGTCTTCTCTACAATGATTTTGCTCCTACTCTGCTTAAAATGGACTTGGATAATATTCCTTTATGGAGAGATGAGTCAGTTGAAATTAGCCAACTAAGAGAAGACTATGCAAAGTATTTATACCTAGCAAAGCTCTCTAGACCATCACTACTTCAACAAGCTATTGAAAGTGGATTGGCTTTAGTTTCTTGGAAAAAAGACTCTTTTGCCCTTGCTGATAGCTTTAATAATGAAAGTGGAAGATACTTAGGTTTACAAGCAGGTACTTCTGTCATGGTCTCACTTGACTCGTCAAGGTTGTTGGTGAAAGCTGATATTGCTTCTATTCAGATTGAAAAAGAAAAAGCAGAAGCGGAAGCTGAAAAGCCAACTCCTGAAACAGGCGCACCAGTTAAACCATATGGCGGTGAAGCACAACCTTCAACAGCGAATGAACCACCAACCCAAACTAAAAGGACTCGGTTTTTTGGTCATATTGAAACTGATGCGACAAGGTTCTTCAGAGCAGCTGATGATGTTGAAAAAGAAATCCTGAAACACCTAGATGGCATTAAGGGATCAAACGTTAAAATCACCATCCATATTGAAGCCAGTTCAGAAGAAGGATTTGAAAATGATGTAGAAAGGACGCTAAAAGAGAATGGTAGAACCTTAGGATTCGGAAGTATAGAATTTGAATAATTGACTGCTTATGCCAAATAACCAAGACTCATTCTTTAACATACTAACCTTTGAGCCCCAAGATGAGAAACTAACTTTCTACTTTACAATCGATGTAGACCAAAGCCTTCATCGCATGCATTTCAACCTTTTACCAAAAGATGTAGTGGCCAGCATTGAGCAAGCTCAATCCTAATGTAGAACATGCGTTCACTTTGTTCGACAATAAGCAAAATGGTCTATCATTCTTTGAATTTGATATAAGCAAAAAATCTCTTTTAAGATGATAAGTTCGTTTAATTACAATAAAATCAATATTTTTTTTAAGAATGAACGACAATCCATTAGGTTTTAAATTTCCCCGGAGAGTTAAGGTTATCTCTAAGCGTTTAAATCTTCCTGTAAAGGATTTAATTGACCTTTTGAATAAAAAAGGGGTAGTATGTACTGGGACAACATATTTAAAGAATCACGAGATCATCTTAATCAAAGATCTCATAGATAAAAAGCTACATGGGAAAAAGAAAATCGAGATTACAAACTTTGACACTTTACAAAGGGGTACTCTTCAAGAGGAGAAAATTAAAGACGAGGTTCAAAGTATACTTCATACAATAAAAGAGTACAAATATAAATTACGTTCAAAACGAGAGGTGAAGATTGGTAAAAAAACATATAAAAGAGCCATCACTGAACGACTACGTTCCTTCTATCAAAGTGAAATCAAAAAATTAGAAGCAAAACTAAGTAGAGTCAATGCAATTGAGTCAAAGCGTGTTTTTATTAAATGGAATGATGTGATTTTTGATGATTATCTATTTCGAGTCAAAATAGGAGATGGATTATCAGAACCATATCTATTTAAAGACTCAAGAAAATCATTTAATCTCATAAAGGCATATTTCAACAAGTTAAATATTCAATTTCTAGATTGTATATTTTTTGGGAAACAAATATTAGAAGTTAAAAATATTAATGAATTATACAAGGCTGTACATGTTCATTCGGTAAATGAGCTTTCTGTAAATTTTACAATGTATACTCCAGAAGAAATACGTTCAGAAATAAAGAAACTCAGTAATTCATTTGCATCATCTGCCATAAAAAGAAGTAAAAATGAATATTTACATTTTATGCTGACAATTCATTCTTCGGACTTCAAGATAGTCCCACTTTTTGAAAATAATAGTTTAAATGAAGATAGTTTCCTATTTACAATTAATAGCAAAAGAGGATTAATAATAGTTTGGGAAAGTTGCTCCACTCAAAAAGCTTCTTACATTTTTTATGCAGATGAAAAGAATTATTACTCAACATTAATCTGTCTTATAAAGATTATTCAATCTGATCAGATAAGTAGAATGGAATTGAGAGAGTTTATAAAAAGAAGCAATGTTTACAACATCCCAGGTCTCTTTATTTACCATCTTAGATTTCAATCATGGAAAAGTAAAATAATTGATCTAATAACTATTTAAGTTAATAAGCCCTTTGCTTTGTCAGAAATCTCTTAATTTCAAAACCTAATCGAGGACTTTGATTATCATAAACAGCCAAAGAGATCTGGTAACCTTCCCTTTTATTGAACTGGTTATAAATTTAGATTATTCATTTTGTTAAGTATCACAACATCGCCCTTATTCTCTGCAAACATTATCTGCTTTTCTTCCTGATTTATACTGCTTAAACCCCTACAATCTGTGATCCTGTATATCTTGACTTCTACATAATAATTGATTTAAAATTAATCCTTTTAATCAGCCCGAGATTTAGGGAAGTTGACAAAACTACTAATCAATCGTCTCAATATCACCTAATCTTTCCAAATAGCCGGTAGATAAGTAGTTTCTACCTTCCAATAATTTATCTAAGTAATCTTTAGTAGGTTTTAAACCATCATCTGTTTTATCTGGCTTAGCCACATAAACTACAGCTCGCCTTTTTTCATTATTAATAGTTACCAATAATTCCTGCTGAAGGTAATGTGTAGGGAATCCCTCTTTTTTATTCAATTCAGTAAAGTCTTCCACCTCGTATAAAACTCCTTCAACAAGGCTGTTTCTAGAATATTTAATGTTAGCATAGCCAGCACCACTATAGTTAGATCGTATTTTATTAAACAAGAGCTTATAATCTTTTAGTTTTGCTGCACCAAGTATTTTAAATTTCACATTTCTATCAATCATCTGTGTTTCGCTCATGTTTGAACCGTAAGCAAAGTAAAGGTTGTTTGGTTTGTTGTTTTCAACGATATAGTCAAGTTTAGTTAAACAACTTGTAACCTTCCCTAAATCTCGGACTGGTTAAAAGGATTAATTTTAAACCAGTTATTATGAAGAAGTCAAGATTTACAGAATCACAGATTGTTGCTGCGATCAAGCAGCACGAATCGGGAAGAAAAGCAGATGATATATGCAGAGAGTATGGGATATCCAAGAACACCTTTTACCTCTGGAGGAAGAAGTATTCAGGGATGGATTCTTTGCAGTTAAAACGCTTAAAAGAGCTTGAGGAGGAGAATCGCAAGCTGAAACAGATGTTTGCAGAAGTGAGTTTGGACAACAAGATGTTGAAGGACGTCTTGTCAAAAAAGTGGTAAGCACTGGTGAGAGACAAAACGTGGCTGCTTATCTGAATGAGAGTTATGAGGTAAGCATCACCAGGGCGTGTAAAGTCATCCGCTTTCCTAAGTCCATGTATTATTATGAATCGGTTAAAGATGACTCTGAGGTGATCACCTAGCTCTTGGAAATGGCTGCCTTGCGTCCAAAGGAAGGTCAGGACAAGATGCATCAGCGATTGCGCTTAGAAGGTTGTAATTGGAACAGAAAACGCATTAGAAGAGTGTATTTGAAGTTAGGACTGAATATGGGAAGAAGATCCAAGAAGCGGATCCCTGCTAGAGTAAAACAGCCGCTATTGCAAACAGAACAGCCTAATCAATGCTGGTCGATGGACTTTATGAGCGATAGCTTAGAGAGTGGCAGAAGGTTCAGAGTGTTGAACATCATGGATGACTTTAATCGCAAGGCAGTGGCTGTAGAAGCAGAATTTACCTTTCCTTCCATGGGAGTGATCCAAGTACTCAAAAGAGCCTTTGAACAGCATGGGAAGCCCGAGAAGATCAGAGTAGATAACGGCCCTGAGTTTACCTCGTTAGAACTCAGTGAATGGTGCAGAGTGCAAGAAATTGAACTTCAATACATCCAGCCAGGAAGACCCATGCAGAATGGCTTTATAGAACGTTTTAACAGAACCTTTAGGCAAGATATCCTGAATGCTCATCTTTTTGAAGACATTAGTCAGGTGAGAATCTTAGCAGAAGAATGGGTGAAGGATTATAATGGTCATAGACCACATGAAGCTCTAGGAGGAATAACACCTTTACAGGCAGAAGCAGAATCTTCATCAAAGCAAGCTTGCTTTGATGAAGTAATATTTAACTAAATGAATAATGTACATTTATACCCAGTTCGATAAAAGGGAAGGTTACAATAACAGTTGAATATTGCGATATGTGTTTACCAGCATATCTACACTAACTATTATGGCAGTGGAAAGAGTGTGTATCAGAGGAGTGCCTAAAAGTTATTAGGTTATGATTGGTTTCAATGGGTTAAGTCAGATAACATAATTCTCTAATATCAGACGGTCAGACCTTTGAGAGCTCACAAACAAAGTTCAGTTTACCCCATATTAGGGGGGGGGTACCTAACACCCCAATGGACTGTATGGTATGCAAACTAATTGTTTGTTTCTTAGACTATGCTCAACTAAATTAGTTTGAATCAACGATCCTAATAATTACTAACAATGATTTATTTAGTCTTCATCGCAACAATACTACTAATTATTTTTTCTGGCTGGATTGCAGCTATTGCAATTTCAATGGGCTTTGGTCCATTATTAATGAGGCTACTGTACTTGACAATTGGACTAAAATCTTCAACTCTTCTTCCCAAAGAAACTGGCATTCAATTTACCTTCTTTATCATTTTATTATTAACAGCCTTATGGTTTTACAGAGCATCGGTTATAAAAATAAAGAATGGTGAAGCATTAAGCAGGGTTATTCCTGATGTAAAGTGGTCGATGGTTTTCTTTATAATTGGGATTTCTACGAATTTTATACTTTATCTGGTTAATTAACTGTAATCACGAAGACCTTAAATGGCATTTTGTTTCTAGGTTTATTTCAGTTCATAATCATTTATATCTGCAGTATTTTTTTGTGAAGGACTATAGCCAATTATAGGTTTAGCATAGAGTTAATAGCAGCTCTTTTTTTTGCCATATGCTTTTAATAGCTAATTCGTTTATATTAAGCATTTGCTCCCTCATTAATATTTTAACATTGTTAGCCATAATAGAAAAGCTATCCACTTTTTCTTTTTCTTCTTTCTACATCGGCAAGTATTCGTTCTAACTCACTTTCATTACTTACTTCATACGATGCAACGCTTTTCAAACCTTTAATCCTAAACAATCCGGTTGGTCTTACAAGTACAAAAAGAAACTTATTTAAAGGACACGAATAAAGTGTTTTATTTCTGAGTGGAAACATAATATGTGCGTATGCGTCTTTTGCGTTATGGATTTCTCCACATGCACACATAAAGTTTAGATTTTTCTCTATGTGTAATTTGTCTTCGCCATTTGGACAATGATATCCCGTTCTTGGCATTTCGACCTTAAAAAATTTTGTCCAACCAGTTTTCATATTTTATCGATTTTAAGTTCAGACGAATTAATCCCTTATTCTCAAGTTTCCTTAGTCAAGACATTCAAGTTTTAATTGATTTTGATTGCATTAATAATCTGACCTAATCGTGTTGATCATCACTATCGTTTAAACTATTAGTTCTTTGATATCTCCATATAGCCACAAATTACACTTTTTTTCACACGCTGATGTCAGTGTTTTTTTCGCTATGTGTTTGGTCTTTATAATTGAAATCTCTTGATGATTTTCGATAATAAATTTTATTTGGTCATCATCATATTCAATTATAGGAGAGTTAAATTTCATCTTCTTTTGATGGCTTTCCTACATATGGGTTAAAATATGCTTTGAGCCTCTTCCTTTTCTAGTTCAGAAAGACGGAACAACTTTTTGTCCTTTAAAAATACCACATGCTTAAATGACATTACTGTGTCATCGCCGATGCTGCTAAAATCAATTTTTCTTTCTTCTAATTCCTCACGTATCGCCCATAGATACCCTTGTCGAGGAACACCAAAAGCACGAACTCCAACTGCGCCATTAAATCTATCAATTAATTCATTATCAGACAATTGAGCTAACTCGGCTTTAAATTCTAAAAAATAGTCTCTTGCAAGTTTCATGGCTTATACCTCCTATTATCAGTTCATGATTTAATCGTTTCAAACACCTCTACCCCTTCATCCAGCAGCTTTGAAATCTCTTCCATTCTCATTTCTTCGGAGATGTACAAGGCTTTTTCCTTCTGCCATTTTTTACAGTCTACATGCCAAGCGTAGGTTGAGTTGTGGCTAAGCCACTTCACCTCCCAAATAGCACCACCATACCTTGTCAAGGCGACAAAATCTTCAGAGTGCCTTTGTTCTTCATCATAACTGAGTCCTGCTCTAATGAGCGCATCAATATCAAATTCATCGATATTCATTCGGGCGAGGCAAATCAGCTCATCGTCTTCTTGGCTTGTATCGGTATCATCAACTTTCCAGTCTACACGAAATTGTGCGCAACCTCCTCTGTACTTTCTTTCGAGAACTTCCTTATCAAAGATTAAATTAGCTAGGTCTAGATATACTGGCATATTAATTCATTAGTGGTCTTTGTAGTGTTTCCTATTGACCGCAATTAACTTTAAACCCATACTCAAGAGCTCTCCCCCCATAGGGACATAATATGAATGTTTTACTTCATCATCCTCAATGAAATAACAAGTACTACCAGAAAGCACCAAGCATAACCAGTGCTTGTAATCTCTTTCTTGCCGCAACTGCTTTAATTTGATTTTACCAACCTCTATCATTTCCTCCATCAATGCAGCAATTTGTTCACGTTTTGAGAGTCTCATGACCTCAAACGGTACATCTTGAATGTAGATCACACGGTCTTGATCTCTTAAACCTTCATCCTTAGTCCCTGACAATTTTTTTTTCAAGTCTATGCGCATCTTTCTGAATTGCCTTGCAGGACTTAATGAGAGTGCATGTTCTTCACCATTGTCTTTCACAAGGAATTGAATGGGAAACTGTACGAATTGATTGTAGCCATCTGTTATTAAGAAATATGGGAAAATACCATAATTAGGCGGGAATTGTGAAAGTGATATCATGCTATAATGTAATTTTCATTCATTGATCGGATGATGGAACCCAAGAATTAATATTCAGCGATTCCACTTCTAGTAAGTCCTTAATTCTTTTGTTAAAAGGCAATAACAACACAAAATGCGCTTGACTCTGGATTATAAATCCATACGCATTATTGATTGCGAGACTAGCTCCAATAAATTTACCCTTGTCATCAAAGGACAAAAGTTGAAAGTCAGCAGCTTCTGTAAAGTCCAAGAGTGCGTGGTGACTACCATGGTCTAGGTGGAGTAAAAGAGTTCTACTGTCAACAGTAATATCTTTCACTAACAGGTTTCGATCTTTTGTCCTAGTCAAGTCTACTTTTAAAGGCTGACCAGCTTTTTTCAGTTTGATTGTTGTTTGTTTCATAGCAAGTCGAGTTTTAGAGTCTACCTTGGATAATGGTCTTTCGCTCTGGGCTTTTCATGTGGCTCAATGAAACCACGTAGCTGTTTGCTTGCTTGAAGACATCGTCATATGTCTGCCAACTCAATGCCATCTGATGAGCTGTCTCTTCTGCAGATTTACTCCATCTGCTACCTATTTGAATATTCAAATAGATTGTCCGTTGGCTGTAGCGGATCAAAGTAGAGCGCAAGTTGCCATACATTAAATAATGCTTACCCACGTCACGGGTGTAGTCGTGGTTTAATTGGGAAATGATTTTACTTTCCATTTGCTAATGTTTTTTAGTTAGAAATTCATTAGCACTTCAAAAAGACAAGAACCTGTGGTATTAACTTTTTATTTTAACCAGGTCGGTTCGCATCGTTTTACCACCGTGGTGAGTTAACACTCGGTTGGTGCTCATTGGAGCTCGAAATGCAATATAAAAGTAGATGATTATAGCATTTATTCCAAATGTTTCTGGTAACCACAGAATTGTCAACGTTTACAAAACAGGACGTCTTATCCTTTTTCTCTTCAACTTGTAATCAACAAAACATAAAAAGATATCAAGAAGAAATTAACAGTATGCAGTCTAATTGTTTATTAACGGGTTTGTCTATGGCTCGTTGCGGGAAATTAGATATGATTTTCCGCCGTAACCGAAAGATAGCAAATTGCAATGAATTCCGATTAGGAATTCAGCCGCAATGAGCTATACACGGTGTTGCCAGTAGTTTTTTATTCAAAATTGTTCCTCAATTCAATTTGTTTATCTCTCATACTTCCAACTTTATGACTTAAAGTTCCTCCTGTTTTTTTAGCTAAACTCAAATATTTGTCGAGTTCCAATATTAATTCATCCCATTTTTTTAGAACGGTTTTATTTTGTTCGAATCGACTTTCCATATTCTCATAAATCTTTATTAAATTTTCTGAACTCATATTTAAAACTCCATGATGTTTCCACATTCCGAATTTTACATTTTCGTCGTTATACTCAATTAAAGTCGGATTGAATTTGAGTTTTTCAGGGAAATTTTCGGTAAAATATTGCTCAAAAAGTTCAATTACTCTTTTTTTTGAAAGTTCGGACAATTTCAGATTTCCCATGATAGTTTTAACTCGTAAAGTAATTAAATCCGCTGATAATAATTCCAGCTATTATTGGGCCTTTTAAATAAGCTAAATATTAGTACAAAAAAAGCCAATCCTCTAACTCTTCCATGCCACAAGGATCACACTTTTATGTCGCATGTTGAGTTTCGCCCCTATACTCTCTATATATTTCCCTTTCTTTATTATTATTTTTTTTATATACGACCCCTTCTTTCTTAACATTTTCAACATATTAATAATATGTAATTATAAATCAAGTAGTTACAAATTTCAACTCAACATAAAGTCAACATAAAGTCAACATAAGTCAACATATTTTGGTCATAAATCTGGAGGTTTTGGGTTGTATACCAATTTCACAAGACGTTGCGCCGACAGAAAAATGATTTTATTTTGGGGAGGGGGGTGACTATTTGCAACAATGTTGCAGAGTTTTTGGCGATTTCCTATAACTATATGCTTAGTTCATGTTGAGTTTATGCACCAATTATGACGAGTTTGATCGCCAAGGAGGTCCAAAAATTTTTCGAGAAATTTATCAGGCACTTAGGCAGAAAATCTCAGGGCTTTTAGGGGGGGGGTAAATTTTGTATGTGATCTTAGATAAATATTCAATAGACATATTTTCAAGCTCAATGGTTGCTCGAGTATTTGTTCAAGGAAATAGCAACCCATTTATTATAAGCACCATTTACGGCTACTTCAACGCATCCATAATCTTTTGAGCAAATCCTCTCTTCTGATCATCATCGAAACCAGCAAAATAGTTATGGGTCATTCGTATAGTCTGATGGCCGAGACTATCTTGGGCTACCTCCATGGATCCACCAAGGCGAACTAGATTAGTTGCGAATGAATGTCTGGCCCAATTGAAACTTAAGGCGTCTGTTATACCGCAGTCTTGCGCTAGCACTTTAATATGCTGATTGACAAATCTCGTAAGATTCTTAACCTTTCGGCTTATTTGAGCCTCGTCATCACTAGTACTAATAAAGTTGAATAAGTAAATGGACGTTTCTCCTTGTCCATACTTCTCAATAAAATATTTCGAGAAATCAGTAAGGTAAACAGTAATGGGTCTTAGGTTTCCTTTTGAGGTATTTTTTGTTTTTCCTCTGTAGAAGACAATGGTTCCATTAATAGAGTCTAAATCTGTTTTTTGTAATCTAACAAGATCATTCATGTTAATTCCATTGCATACATAGGAGAAAAACCACAGGTCTTTTGCTTTTTGTTGCTGATCCGTTTTTGGTCTAGATCCAAAAAGTATATTTAATTCGGAGTTGTTCAGTGCTTTTTTCTTGCCACTTTGATAAGGGATTTGGTATTTATATCTACCAAATGGGAAAATCTCTGAATTAATATCCTTGCTGTGTATTGCGTGATTGAATGCAGTTCTTAAGTCCCTCAAATAAACACCAACCGTATTTTTCTTAAGGCCTCTTTCATTTATCATAAATGATTCATAGCGATTTAAAAAAGCAACTGTAATTTCTTGAAATAAGAATGTATGAAAAGGTCTTCTTAATTTTTTAGTGGTAAAATCATTTAAGCTTTTGATAGATGACTTATATCCCTGAATTGTTCTATGACTACTGCCTCTTTCAAGTTTTTCACTGATCATATTTTCAAAATGATAAACTACGTTAGTACCTTGGTCTCTTTTCCGAAAAAGCCTCTTTTCAAACTCATCAAATGTGAAGGGGTCAATGCTATTAGCGACTTCTATAGCTCTCGTTTCTATGTACGTTAGCTTATATCTTAATTCCTTGTATTCTGACCTGGTCTTTTTAGATTGATAAGACTGAAAGTACTCGTTCTCATCCAGATCCAGATTAGTGCCAATTTGCTTTTGCCTACCCGAAAATGAATCATATACCGTAAGCTTTAAAGGATACTTACCGCTTTTCTTCCGTCTTCGTTTATCAAGGTATAAAGAGATACTGATCTGTGACATAAAATTATTTGCATACAATTTGCATAAATTGGTTGTTATTACCTAACAACAGTTGATAATAAACATTAAATTAATCCTTGTTTTTAGCCTTTAATGGGCTTTTTTGTTATTACTTACAAATGCTTATTAGTGAAATATTCTGACTGTTAATCAGAGGGTCCTTGGTTCGAGCCCAAGAGGAGGAGCAACTTATAATGACAAAACCGTTATACTATTATAGTGTAACGGTTTTTTGTTTACGTCGATTGAACTAAGGAATTATACATTTAATTGTTTTCCTTTAATTCATCCTATATATCATGGGAGTCATAAATAATATTTAATTTTGCAACATAACGAAAGAGTTTAATTACAAAATTACTTTTACGCTATTAGAAATACCTTTGAACAATTTCTTCTATGTTATTGAAGGTTATTTTAAAAGATATCTATCAGAATTATCTATGAAATTAAGATCAAACTGCCCTTTAAATATTTTTTTAGATCTCGTTGGAGATAAATGGTCTTTATTGATTATCCGAGACATTTTTATGGGAGCAAATACCTATTCTCAGTTTCTGAAATCTCCCGAGAAAATAGCATCAAATTTACTTGTTGATCGACTTAAAAAGCTTCAATCATACGGTATTCTGAATGTTATTGCAGACAAACAAGATTCCAAAATAAAACACTACTATCTTACTGAGAAGGGCATTGACCTGTACCCTATTTTGGCTGAAATGATGAATTGGACCCAAAAGCATATAAAGGTTGACTTTCATTCTTTATCTGAGGAAATGCTAAGTGAGATAAAGCAATTGGAAGCCCCCAAACATTCCGAAAATTATAGAAAAAAATATCGGGTTAAATTGGAAAAATTACTGACCGAAAATCAATAAATAAGCTATCCTAATCCTGCGCAGATTCAATTTGACTTTCTAATTTCCACTACTTATTAAAAGGAATTTTAATAAATCAATTATGGTAAGAAGGAATGTCTAAGAATATAATGTTGCATATTTAAATAATAAATGTTAATCTTACATACAACTTCTAACCATCACTTTCTCATGAACAATTTACCCTTTTCAAGTATTGGACCCTACTCCGATTCGTTTACCTCTACTACCGTATTATCTCGAATGATTGAAGGCATAGGTTTTAGATTTTATTGGGCAACCGAAGGCCTTCGACAAATTGATTTGGATTATAAGCCTTGTGAAGATGGGAGGTCCAGCTATGAAAACATTGAACATATATCCATGTTAACCGATGCTATCTCAGATGCATTCGAAGGAAGAATTTATGATTTCTCAAACCAGAAATCTGGATTTGAAGATTATCGCAAAAATACTTTAAACAATTTGGATGCAATTTTTAAGGCCCTTAAGGAAAACTCTGATCTCTCAAAAGTGAGTGTGCGATTAAATATGAATGGTGAGGAAGTTGTCACCCCCTTTTGGAATCTTATCAATGGACCATTCTCGGATATAATTTATCACACAGGACAGGTAGTTGCCTTTCGTAGAATTAGTGGTAATCCTATAAATCCAGGTGTAAATGTCTTTGTAGGACAAGTTATGTTGTAAGCTGTCTTATTGATATTTAAATAATTACTAACTAAAAAATTAAAACTATGAGTATTAAAAGAGGAAACATTGGTTTTCATGTATCATTTGTAGTGCCAAACGATGCTACAGAAAGAATGGATCAGTTTATAGCAACACATGAACAGTTTATGCGGGAGACTCATCACCTGTCTGGTGATCAAGAACCCGTTATTTTATCTTATTCTGTATTTAAATCCCCAGAATTCAACAATCCTTTCGATCCCTATAGTGGTGAAACAGGAAACACTCTTTATGGTTTAACTGAAATATACAGTGGGCCCGAAGGTGTACAAGCACATATGACTTTAGGTCAGCAACGCGAAGCAATGTTTGCCGAGCTAGTGGATTTAACAAACACTTACTGTGTTGCCGGTCTTTTAGGGGCACCAGTTATTGCGGCAATGGAATAATTATATAGCAATGAACTTAGTAATAAAAGGAAAATGTACATCAAGTTATGCTGCTGTGCATAAAGACTTTATCAAACTCTCAGAAACAAGAACTCAATGTTGTGACGAATCGAAAACTACAATCAGTAAAATAGATGAAAATAATTTCATTGTTCTCATGTTTGATGTGGACATGAGTAAGTTGAAAGAATTATTATCTACTCCTGAAAGAGATGAAGTAATAAAACTTAATGGAATCTCAAATGAGATGTTTCAATTTTCACCTTTAAGTTAGCCTCTAAATAATTCATATCAAACCTTATAAAACCATATAATTATGAAAGTAACTGTACTTTATCCTCAGCCGCTTAATCAAGAAAAATTTGAATCAGATTATAATGCTCATCTGAAATTTCTCCATGAAAAAACAGGGATACCAACTGATGTAAAGCCGTACAGCGTTACTAGATTTTTATCTGGTCCTGAAGGCAAAGCACCGTTCCATCTAATGTTCATCATGCCATTTGAATCGCAAGAACAACTTGAAAAAACAATGTCTTCCACTGGTATGCAGGAAGTAGCCGCAGATGCAACTAGAATTTCAACCGGAGGTGCACCCACAATTTTGATAGGAGAAAGTATTTAAATCACTGCAGGTTAGGTTTAATGTTATACTCTTCAATGGTAGTAAATTTTAGTATTTCTCATTAGGAAAAACCAACTTCAATTAGCCAAAAGAATAAATAAATATGGAAAAAAATGTTACTAAAGTAAGAGCACATGATGCTATTGTGGGAATCTTGTATTTAATCAGTGCTGGCTTAACCCTATACACTTCTAACTTGAACTTTGTGTGGATCGCGGTAGCAGTTGGTGGACTTCAACTTATCAGTCCAATAACAAAATTCTGCCCAGTGTATTTCATCCTTAATAAACTAATGCCAAATACTGAACCTATTCAGAATGGTAAGTAAAACTTAAGTCACAAATAGAAGAAGTTGTGCTGCAACTTTGAATAATAGGGGGAGCAACTTATAATGACAAAACCGTTATACTGTTATAGTGTAGCGGTTTTTTTATTGATTTAGCCCCAATGTTTCTTGGATTAGGCTTCGATAATTATCCTGAATACCGGCGGTTAAAGCTGACTTGTCACCAATGTCACCGAGTTGAGATATCGAAGGCATTTCAGGGTTTTGGCCTCTTAAGTTCTTATCGCTCCAAATAATCAACTCCATAATGATAGGTGCTAATTCAATTCCTTTCTCAGTGAGTAAATAGATGTTCTCCTTTTGATTTTGAGGTAATTTCTGCTTTGTCATCAACCTATTTTCCTCCAACCACTTCAATCGAGAGGATAGAATGCCCGGAGCTATTCCCTCTTTAGATTCAGAAAATTCCTTAAAGGTCTTCTTACCTCTTGTTAGCATATCCCTCATAATTAACAAAGACCATTTATCTCCTATAATATCCAACGCAGATGCAATCGGACATGTTGATCGAAATTCACTTCTCATAATATTACTACTATTTTGGTAGTTAAATTAAGATTGCCTATATTTACTACTTAATTAATAGTAAAAATAAGAACTTTAAATGAAACTATCCAAACAGAGGGTACTTATAACGGGTGGTAGTTCAGGAATTGGACTGGCACTGGCAAAAAAGTTTTTGGAAAACGACAATACTGTAATTGTTACAGGGAGGGACGCGACCAAACTTGAGAATATAAAATCGTCTCATCCACAAATACATACTTTCCAAAGCGATGTTACCGATGACGCAGATGTTAGATTACTTACAGATGACATTCAAGAAAAATTTGGAGGTATTGATATCCTTATCAACAATGCGGGAATAATGAACTTGGTAGATACCGGGAATGAACTCAACGATCTTAGCAAACAAATGCAAGAAATTGAAATCAATTACAATTCACCTATTAGAGTCTTACACTACTTCCTTCCACAACTTAAAAAAAGTAAAAATGCTGTATTGGTGAATGTTTCTTCGGGTTTGGCGTACGTTCCCTTTGCACAAGCTCCTGTCTATTCTGGCACCAAATCGGCTTTGCACTTTTGGACTTTAGGCATTAGACCGCAGCTCAGACAGCATAATATCAAGGTAGTTGAGTTATTACCCCCTGTTGTAGATACTCCTTTAGCTCATGGGGCAGACATAGCAGATGACGATAACTTAAAACCAATGCCTCCCAAAAAATTAGCTGATATTTTTTGGAGAGACTTTGTAAACGGTAAGGAAGAAATTACCCCGGGTATTTCCAAACAGCTCAAATTAATGAGTAGACTCGGCCCCAAGTTCATATTTAACCAATTAAATAAAATTCCAATACCAAGAAAGAAGTAAAATCAATTATAAAAATTACAGAATGGACAATTTCACAATCATTAACCTTCAAGCATTAGTCGGCACAATCGCCATTATATTAGGATTTAGATATTGGATACACCCACGTATCACGAAGCTGCCCATCAATCAAGCGCTCCTTCCATTAGTTTTTCTCAATACATTCAGATACCTCGGTCTCTCCTTTATGGTCAAAGAGCAGTTCTACGATGGTTTTCCTCAGGATTTTCTAACAACTGTAGGGCTACTTGATTTTACAACGGCTATTCTGGCGATTATCTCATTAGTTGCATTGAAGAATAAATGGCGTTTTGCCATTTTGTTGGTGTGGATCTTTAATGTCGTTGGTTTTGGTGATTTGATTACCGCTTTCCCACAATTTTTCGGATTAAAGCTTTACGATCAAGACTTGGGCTTCATATGGCTGATGTTTATTACCTATGGCTTAGCCGCATTCTTGAGTCACATTTATATTTTTATCAGACTTTTCAAAAACCTTAAAACGAAATGATTCTTTAACCTAATTCACTAAAAGATATAGTTGTGCTGCAACTTCTATCAACAGGAGGAGCAACAGAAAAGCCCAGCACTAAGTGTCGGGCTTTTTGTTTTTCTTAGCCCATACACCGATAAATAGTGCGGGTTATATGATAATGTTGCTGGTAGACGTTTTAATAACTTAGGTACCCAAACCCTTAGTTAAGATGATTTCTGATTTTAAACTGATTACTCTATCCTCAATAATACTATTAACGGCGTTCTCTTGTCAAAAAACGAATGATTATAGAACCGCTCTTGATCATGCCTATGCTTGTCAAGATGTCTTAGGCCCTCTGCCCAATTTCAGTTGTGCTGATGCTATTATAGTACCGACCACCAAAAACGGAACCCCTGTAACCTTTGGGCCAGCTGGAGACGAAGGAGCCGGTAGTGCCAACCCGAACGATTGCGACTGTCCTTGGGCATTCGGTTTGGCTTGTCAAACAGGCAATAAAGTGGGTCGTTATTCCGGGCTCAATGCAAATGGATCAGAAAACAGCGATGTAGTTTTTATCACCTTTTGTAGGGATGGAGGATTGGGTGTAATTGGGCACAAATATTCCACCGGCGAAACCTGCTTCTTCTCCATACTTGATGGGCAAGACAACAACAACCCTCCTGGCGTTAATGACGCCAATTATAATGATGGGTGGATGTCTCCCTCCATAGTAGCGCAGGACAATTGTCAGAACTGTCATATGGCGAGTCCATTTTTGCATACTCCTGCAGTTGATCAACTAAGAAATCCAAACGACACCTCCGAACTGTTGGTTCCAATGACCGGTAACGGTCCCTACTCTATAATAGGCCAAGAGTTTTCACAACCACACGCTACATCTATACAAAACTCGTGCACATCGTGCCATCGGCCTCAGTGTACGCAACACTTCGAAAACTACCCTCTTGATGAATTAGTAATGCCCCCTCCGTTTGAAAACGCTACTGACTTTGACCATAGCTCAATTTCTAAGGCAGATCGTCAAGCACTCAGAGATTGGTGTCAAACCTTGAACTTATAATCGTGCTCCAACTGTAAACAATAGAGAGAGCAGGTAGAACAAAGCAATTAACAGAACCTAAGTCTTATTCCCTACTTAAAAAGCTTGTTTTAAAGGGTTCTTAAACCCACTCTTTAGTCTCAGTTTAGGAAGGCGTTATATTCGATTATTTAGTACGCTTTATCTCCTTTCTAAAGTAAGCGTATAATTCCCTGAAATTCCAGCCCTTACTCCACCGTCTGTGTAGGTAAAGGTAAATACCAAGCGACTAGATGATTGTGATTGAATGTTCAGTGTTTTTCCTTCGGATAAGACCAGGCTATTCTTACTTTCGGAGCCCCAGCCCCAAGTACCACTGGCACTAAATAAGTCCCCCGCATTACTCGTGCGGTATATTTTGTCCTGACCATTGGTATCACTGTCAAGGCTAATCTTAAAACCAACAAAGTTCAAAGAACGGTCTACCCCGTCAACTATAATCCCTCCTCCTGCAGCTGGCAAGTACCAATCGCCATTCAAAGCCAAAGCTTCTTCGTCTACAGGAATAGGATCAGAGCCTCCACATGCTGATAGCATGACTAGTCCTATCAATACTATAATAGAATGCTTCATCATTGACTTCATTATTTATTGATTATAATTTTCTTGATTTGCCTACCCTTGGAGCTGTCTATGAGTAACAAATAAATACCCGTTTTATAGTTACTTACATTGACGGACAACTGTTTTTCTTTAACCTCTTTGCGCTGCCAGAACAGGCTCCCTCCCATATCTACCAAGCGCAGCTTCGCTACTGCTGCAGGTGAATTAGAAAGATCAATGTTGAGCACATCACTAGCTGGGTTAGGATAAACCTTCACCTCTTCAGCATCTAGATAAGCATCGTCTATGCTTGTGACCAATAGTCCTGCACCTGTTAGGTTGATCTCTTCCACTCCGTTATTTGAAGTGATTGTCATTACCCCTTCATAGCTCTTAGCCTCAACAGGGGTAAAAGTAATTGCTAGTGATTCTGACGATCCGGCCGCTACACTTATGGCGCTCTGGTCGATGCTGTATCCTTCAGGCATGGTGATTCCCTCAATATTCAAGGTACCACTTCCAGTGTTTTCCAATAATAAACTCTTCACCTGTTCATCTCCCAAAATAAGTTCATCGAAGTTTATAGTTTCAGGTAGTGTGTAAACAGGGCCTATCACGGTAATAGTTCTAGATACTTCAACTGCAGCATTGCCACTAGCATCACTCACGTTGTAAGTAACAGTATACGTACCTATAGTTGAAGTATCGACATTATTAACAGTTACAATATCATCTGTAATATCACCATCATAGTTATCAGATGCAGTTGCCCCAGCATCATTGTAAGTTGTTCCTACTTCAATATCAACGGTAGCACTTCCAGTTAAGGTAATCACAGGAACCGTGGTGTCTACTACATTGACAGTTCTTGTAATCTCAACAGCATCATTTCCTGATGAGTCTCTGACATCATAGGTGATAGTGTAGGTTCCTACAGTTGAAGTATCAACATTATTAACTGTTACGATCTCATCTGTAATATCCCCATCATAATTATCAGATGCAGTAGCCCCCGCATCATTGTAAGTTGTTCCTACTTCAATATCAACGGTTGCATCTCCTAATAGTGAAATAACTGGTAGTGCAGTATCAACTACTTGAACGGTTAGTATAGACGAAATTTCCGTTCCGGAGTTATCGATAGCAATATAAGTAATGGCGTACTCACCAAGCCTACTCGAATCAACAGTTCCCAAATATGATACATCTAGATCGGTGTAAGCATCAGATGCTGTCGCGCTCGGGTAATTAAACTCATCACCTACTTCAATTTGAACTGTATTTCCACCAGAGATTTTTATCGTAGCATAACACTCTTTAGAATCGCCAGATATATTCCAACCTAAATTACTTATGATGAAGCCTCTTTCTGACGTGGCTATACAATACTTTAAACCAGACACAGCAAAAGATTGATTCTTAGGTAGAGCTTCGCCGTTATTGATTTTTTTAGAGAAACCAATTAAAAAATTATCATAGTTAATAAGAGACATTCCCGAAGAAGTTAGAAAACCACTCATATCTGTTGCGCTTGAGAAATCCCAATTACTTATATCTTGATCGAATACGTCTGCGCCAGAAAATGATTGATTAAAATTTGAGACATTTGCTACATCCCAAGAGGAGATATCAGAATTAAATAAATCTGCATTGTCAAACATTCTGTACATGTCTGTATTACTAGATACATCCCATGATGAAAGGTCTTGATCAAAAACGCGTGCCTGCAAAAACATTTCTCTCATATTTCTTACATTGGAAACACGCCATGCTGATATGTCTTGGTTAAAGTTCCAGTTTGTATGAAACATAAAAGACATATCCTCAACATTAGATGTGTTCCAAGTTGAAATATCTCCGTCAAAATTATTGGCTTCTCTAAACATGCTACCCATGCTTGTGACATTAGATGTATTCCAACTATTTAAATCTTGGTTAAAACTTAAAGCATGAAAAAACATACCAGCCATGTTCGTGACATTTGATACATCCCAACTATTTAAAGGTTGATTAAAGGATTCGGCACTCCTAAATGCACTGCTCATGTTAGAAACATTTGAAACATTCCAAGAGGAAATATCTTGATTAAAGGATTTGGCCAAATAAAACATTTCTCTCATTGACGTAACTTTTGAAACATCCCATGAACTAATATCCCCATTGAAATTTTTAGCTCCAGAAAAAACGAATTCCATATTGGTAATATTAGAAGTATTCCAATTATCTAAATCTTGATTGAAGGAATCTGCACCAACAAACACATTCTTTAGACTAATTACCTTAGAAATATCCCAATCATTTAATGGCTGATTAAATGAATCTGCATTGTAAAAAATCTCTTCAATATCTGTAACATTCGAAATATCCCAATCACCAATCGGTTGATTAAAAATATCTGTTCCCGAAACAAAACCCTTTAGAGATGTAACATTTGAAACATCCCACTTTGAAATATCAGAATTAAATGAATTCGCATTAGTAAACATAGAGTTCATTGTGGTAACAGATGATACGTCCCAATTACTAACATCTCCACTAAAGGCTTCAGCTGAGGCAAAAGTGTAAGACATGTCACTAACACTAGAAACATCCCATTTACTAATGTCTTGATCAAATTCAAGCGCAATCATAAAAAGTCTAGACATATCAGTCACATTAGAAGTGTTCCAATTATCCAATGGCTGATTGAATACTTTTGCCTCGTAAAACATGTGCGTCAGAGAAGTGGCTCTAGATATATCCCAATTATTTAATGGCTGATTAAATGAAATTGCCGTTGCAAACAATAGATTAAAATATTTGATGTTACTTACATCCCAATCTTTTAAAGGTTGATTAAATGCAATTGCGTTATTAAAAAAACCACCAATTCCAGGTGCAAAATTTAAACTGCCATATCCTCTTTGCTTATAAACTGCATCATTATCAACCCTTGATATATCCCATGAATTTACCTTTTGATTAAAATATCTTTGGTTACTAAACATTCCAGTAAAGTCTTTTACATTAGAGACATCCCAAGAGGAAACATCCTGATTAAAATTCCCACCGCAACCATTACATAAAGGGTCAATCAAAGATGTTGAGATTCCGGGAGTGTATTCAGCTGAAGCACTAAACATATATCTCATATTAGTGACATTGGAAACATCCCAGTTAGAAACATTACCATTAAATGCATCTGCATCTCGAAACATATAAAACATATCGGTTACCTTAGACACATCCCAGGCGGTGTAGGTTACCCCATCTGAATTTGTCACTTGCTGTGTATTAATATCTTGATTAAAAACAGAAGCTCTAGCAAACATTTCTTGCATGGATATAACATTTGAGGTATTCCATTTGTCTAGTGGCTGATTAAAACTCGTCGCAAAATTAAATAGACGATACATATCAGTAACATTTGAAACATCCCAGTCATTTATGTCATCATTAAATGTGGATTTTTTATAAAATAATTCTGACATATCAGTAACCTGTGAAACATCCCAGTCTGAAATATGCCCATAATAAGGGTTATTATCGGCGTCAGTAAATTGAGCTTGGTTAGGATTTGCTATCCACTGATCAACAGCTTCATAAATACTATTATTGGTTAATGCATCCTGAGAATACATTACGTAGGGGATCAAAATAAATAGAACCAGCAGATTTTTCATGAAAACAGTGTTTGATCAAAAGTATTAAAGTTGAGGTCTTTTGAGTTATGTAGTTGAGCCAATAATAATTGCTAATGATACAACAATTTCGATGTAGTTAAGCACTCTCCAATGAATAGACTCAATACACCAACATATAATTTTAATTATTGATTTTGATTTGTGCTGCCTTTTTTCAAAAATATATTCATCGAGTTATTCGTTTTTGGTGTGATGTGCTTTTTAATTATTATTCACTATATGTGCTTTAATCCTCTGCAAATGCTCCGATTCGTTAATTGAAGAAGACAGCTGGGGGGTAAGTAGTATTTTATTTACTTCCATCCTGAAGCTATTCATTTCTAACTTCACTTGAGATTCTGCCAAATACGTAGCTATTGATTTCTTTGAATAGAACCTACCGCTTAAAAATGACCCATCAAACCTTAGAATAGTGCTGCAGTTTCTTTCAAAACGGGAGTAAGTAAAATGATAAAAATGTTCTGCTATTATAGAGTAGCCTATTTTTTGAAATATTTCTATCAACCTAATACTATCAATACAGTGCATACTCGCTTTCCCCTCAAAATCCAGTTTCAATTGTGTTGATAATCAATTAATTGTAAGGACCTAAAACAATTTATTGTACCTTGATAGAAACAACTTAATTCAATTATACAATGAAACATTTCTTAATTATCATCACTTTAGTTTGGTCAAACCTTTCCATCGGGCAGGTTGCAACCTTAATGTACGTGGAGGTTTCAAACGACAACCAATCACGATTTGAAAGACTTGAAAAAGATTATTGGTCACAGATCGCTAAAAAAGGAATCGAAGAAGGAAAAATGATTGCATGGGGCATGCTCAAAGAAGTTTCTGTGCCGGGAGTTCACAGATATGTATTTGTGAATCTTTACAAGGATCTTAATCAATTAACAAATGGATCTTCAATTTGGAACCCTGAGGTTATTGGCATGAATTTCGAAGACATTGATACCAACGCGATTAAGACGATTCTTAAGGTTGACTATCATCAATTAGAAGGGGAAATTGTTGGAGATATGAAATACGTTATACACAACCATGCATCACCAAATGATCTTGAAGGTTTCGTGACAGAAAACCTTGAATTGTGGAAGCCTTGGTTTGAGGATAACATGAAGAAAAATAGAACGACACAAAAAAACTGGGGCATTGCAACAAAGATTTATCCCAGTGGAGATCAAGCAGGAAGTACCGCGATGACCCGAGATGGATTTGAAAATCTTGCTGATGCAATGAATGCTCTTCGTTATCAACCCGAAAATAACAGTACGTACGCTGCCATATTGGCTAAATCAAAGATGAGCGATTATCTACCCAATGGGTTTGACAAGAGAGTTATTTACGAATCGTTAATGTGGGTAAATTAAAGCATCACTTAATTCATTAATGGATTTACTTGTGTTGTACAACCTGACAGATTTGGGGAGCCATTGTAAAAAAGAGGTCAAAAATGACTTCTTTTTTATTTTGCCCCCTCTTTAAAATACATGAATTGCCTTCATGATAGATTTAATCCTTCGATTGAAAATATGTTTGCAACTCTCAAAATCGAATTTCATGAAGATGTAATCGGAATTTTTTTTATTTTGGGACAAATCCAATATTTATGAATCGATTGCCTCTTTTCTTGTTTTTAATACTCTTTTCTTGTGCTAAAGAGGAACCTGATGTCACACCTAGTGAAACTATTAAATATACCGTTTCTATAACAGCAAGTGAGGGTGGGACCGTAAATACAAACGGAGGTGAATATGAAAAAGGAACTTCTTTAACCATTAGTGCAACAGCCAATACAGGTTACGAATTTCAAATGTGGTCCGATGACAATTCTGATAATCCACGAGATCTCTTGATTAACTCCGATGTTGATTTAACTGCAAACTTTACTCCTGATGCTCCTCCTGAGTTTTACACTTCGTTTACCACGGAGCTTGATTTCGACTTAGGGGATCTGTCTACTGAAGATAAAGTGACAGGTTTGAATGGAGCACTCAACGGCACAATATCTGTGGTAAAGGGAGACTATCAACATTTACTTGTTGGAGGAACACTCTTTTTTCGCTACCCTAATGTCCCCTATGCACATTTTAGAAAAAAACGCAATGCATCAGAATGGGAATTTGTTGGCAGTCACGATATTGGATCAGGCGCACCAAGGTCAGTTGAAATTCTTAACTCAAACAAAGACCTAATTATCTCAGACTTTGGCCAAGAGCTTTCGAATGAACCATGGCCGGGCAACTATGTTTGGAAAGCAGAACTATCTGAGGAAAATGTGGTATTCAGTAAAGTCTCTGAAGACAAAGCTAAGTATCATTCTCTAAGCGTAGGTGATATTAATGGAGATGGTTTAAATGATTTAGCTGCCGCCTCTTGGGACGTTGAGCTAGCGGATTATGATTTCACTTACAGTGCTTGGTTAAATGAGACGAATAGCTTTCAAAGAATTTCAAACTTTATTGAGCCAAGCACAGGCCAATTACAAGCAGGAACTGCTGAGATTGGAGATTTTGACAATGATGGAGAAAATGAAGTTTTGGTGGCTCGATATGGTGGCAACGACCAAAATGGGGTCACGAACTTTAGTGTGGCAGCATATGAGCTTAACGAATCTTCAAACAACTATGAAATAGTTTACCTTGAAGGACCAGTAAATGGATTTTCAGATAATGACATGGGTTGCCCAGAAATGAAAATTGCAGATATAAATAACGATGGGATCAACGATTTCATTTTTTTTCTAGAAACAGCCACATCGGGAGCTATTGAAATATGGAAGGGCACTGGGAACAACAAATTTGATTTTCACAAGCACTTTGATTTAGCTGGTAAAATTACAACTTCGGGCTTTATATTAGAAGATCTAGACTATGATGGGGACTTAGATTTATTATATAATTATCACAGTTTTTACTCAGGAGAATCTGATGTCTTTACTGAGGTTGTCAATAATGGGGGGCACGGTAGAGTAAATTTAGATAAGTTAATGTGGTTCAATGATGGGAATGGAAATTTTGAGCCAAAAGATTTAGGGATAAATTTCTATGAGGAAGATGTTATGGGTTATGGATTTTGTCGACCTTTTATTCATGAGGACAAAATACATTTTATATTTCTTAAAGGCGGAGGAGGCCCAAACAATAACACCTACATTAAGGAGATAATTATTGATAGAAATCAATTGTAAATTAAAAATCTCGAAACCACCCAGAGAGGTTATGCATTTTGCAGTGAACAATTGAAAAGCGACTCATAAGCGATAACAAAAAGTGAGACGAAAAGCAAAACCCCAAGAAGACCCTTAAGATTTATATTGTGTGAAAACTACTTAGTGGAATCAGATGCCCGTAGAAGGGAAAAGTATTTTAAAATAACTGCGGGAAAGAAGGCACTCAAACTCATGTTAAGAGACACCCAGGAGATAATTGGATATAAAACAAAAAACTAATAATCAGATTATAAATCAGAGGTCAGCAGAAATGCTGACCTTTTTTCGTTTAAATTGATTCAAAATTAAATCTCATGAGAAAACTAGCACTTGCGATATTTATCATCCTACCTATCTACACCTTTGCTCAATCATCGAGCTATGAAGTCAAATCATATCTGGAAGAAGGAAATAAAGCACCAAACACGCATTACATCGGAGAAGCTTCGCTAAATAGTTTACTCAGAGCTGAGGGTGATCTTAATTATAATATCACCAAAGCTACGTTTAAAGCAAACTCAACGCTCGACTGGCATAAACATACTTCTCCCCAAGTACTGATCGTTGTCGATGGACTCGGCTATTATCAGGAAAGAGGAAAGGCGCCTTTAAAGATGAAAGTTGGAGATATAATCAAGTGCCAACCGGACACAGAACACTGGCATGCCTCGTCAAAAGAAAGCGATGTAACCTACCTGGCCATCTACAGCGGTGAAACGGTTTGGACAGAAGTGCTTTCTCAAAAAAATTATGATGCCGTAGCCAAAGAACTTAAGGGTAATTAACAAAATGGCTAGCAGAATTACGTGCACTTAAAGAAAAGGCCCATCTTCTGATGAGCCTTTTTTAAAGCTATTAAATTCCGCATCTATTCTCATTTTCCATTTGCAGCCTGTTTCGTTTTACTCGAAAGACTTTTAAAAAGAACAACTACTAGAAATAACCATGGGCTACCATGCAACAATACATCAAAGTAATCCATGGCTTCCATACCGACTCCACCACCAGCTAACCACTTGATCTTACCCCAAATGTGGGGCTCGGGGAAAAATGGGGCTAAACCCAGTGTAAGACACAGCAAAATGGCAAATCGCAATTGTGATTTCATAAATTCAATTTAAGCGTTTTTCAACTGGGCCTGATATTGGTTCCAGCCAAAAATACCACCTTTTAGGTTGTACAGCTTTTCAAAACCTTTCTTTGCCATAAGCGAACAAGCCGATTTACTTCTGTTACCACTTCTGCAAAAAACGATATACGTTTTATCTCTATCTAAGGCGTCTATATTTTGGGCGAAGGATGGATCGAACAGATTGATCAATTGACTCCCAGGGATGTCACCATCGGCCTTTTCTTCTGGCGATCGAATATCTAACAACACTGGCGATTCATTCTCCATCATTGTTGCGCAATGTACTGCATCGATATTATCGTATTCCTTTGAATTTGTAAATATTCCAAACATAATTTCTTCTTTATGAAAAAGAGAAGACCAAGGACCTTCTCTCTTCCTATACTCTAATTGTCTATTCTATAACTCTTTTTTGGCCAGATAAAAATCAACTCTTTCAATCGAATCATCGGCTAACCTTTCTTCCATTTCTTCCAAAGTCTTTGGCGGAGGAACAATAACCTTATCTCCTTTCTTCCAATCCAACGGCAGAGCCACTTTGAATTTATCTGATGTCTGAAGCGCTTCCAAAGCCCTCAAGATCTCATCCATATTTCGACCTACATTCAATGGGTAGTACATGACTAACCTTACTTTTTTCGCAGGATCAATAAAGAATACTGCACGAACGGCTGCAGTTTCGCTTTCATTAGGTTGAAGCATACCGTATAGCTTGGATACTTTCATATCGAGGTCTGCAATAATCGGAAAGTCAAAATACACACCAGTATTCTTCCTGACATTATCTACCCAACCTAAATGCGCATGAATGCTGTCGATACTTAAACCGACCAGTTCGGTGTTCAATGCATCGAACTCAGCTTTTCTGGTCGCAAAACCACTCATCTCTGTTGTACATACTGGTGTAAAATCAGCTGGATGCGAGAACATTACGACCCACTTGTCTTTGGCATAATCAGAAAATTTGATCATCCCTTTTGTGGTCATTGCCTCAAAGTCAGGCGCCATATCACCAATTCTTGGCATTTGTGTTGCGTTGTTTTCTATATTTGATTCCATTTGTTGTTGTTTTTTTGATACAAAATAAATGATCACTGTCCTTGCATGAGGTAACATTTGTTACGGAAGAAATCCTACAAAGAACATACTTCAGTCATTTATAAATCGTTGATGAGCATATGAAGCGCGTCGCTTTTTTCATTCTGATCTTTCTTTCTGCCGCATGCGCCAGTGTGCCAGACTTTATGGGACTGAATCAACCCGAGGTAGATAAATATGCTCCAGACATTTCATATGAAGAAGAGGTAACAGATACGCTTGCTGATGTTGACTTGAAGCAAAAAAAGAATGTCTATTACGGAGAACGGACAAGAAAAGCCTTTACCTCGCCCAACCCGAGCACCTACGAACTTTTCAACACCCTGAGAGAGCCCGTACAAGTAGATAATTATGTACAGGAGATCTTTTATCACGACCGTCAAGGCGACCGCATCGTATCGGTTGTAGGAAAGGGCCAAGTCTTGGAGAATGTACTTCATGGTCCTTATACCAAAGAGGTAAATGAGACTGTGGTGGAAAAAGGAATGTTCTACAAAGGCATGAAACATGAGATCTGGCTCATCCAAAACCGGGACTCCACTTTAGCCGATAAAGTACATTATCATATGGGCTGGTACCGTGACGCTGAACTCAGCTATTACGACGAGGCCAGCAAGAAAAAGCTGAAAGAGGTCGTTCCTATCCGCTATGGTAAAAAAGAAGGCACCTATTATTGCTTTTTTGAAAATGGAAAGATCGCAGTGAGGGGAAATTACTACTTCGATCAGAAGGTTGGCGTTTGGGAAGAGTTTTACAACATGGCCGTAACTGCCGTCAAACGAGAGATCCAATTCAAGCCTCAATTCTACATGGAGGATTTCTCACCCTACATTCGACGAGAATGGTCAAGAGCAGCACGCATGACCTATGAATCACCGAAAATCGGTCAATAAAAAGCATCCTTGAAATGGCTGATCTCCAGTCGGCCTTTTTGCTCCAAAATGGCGATCACATCAAATCGGATGTCACCAGTCCAATTTATTTCCTCTATGTATTGTTCGGCACCACGAATGATGGATTGTTGTTGGCCTTCAGAGACGAAGGATTCGGGTTGACCATAGGCAGCAGAAGTTCTGGTCTTTACTTCAACAAAAATAAGCAGATCTTGCTGTTGACAGATCAAATCGATCTCCGCCCTCTTGTATCGGTAGTTTCGATTCAACACATGATAGCCCTGTTCTTTCAGGAACGCCGCAGCATGGTTTTCCCCTTTTTTTCCAATCGATTGCATATGATGTGTGCCTTGAACACCTAATTTAGGGAATTAAATCTGCTAAATTCGACAGCTCATAACGAACCAACCATGCTAAACTCGATCAACCCCACTCAAACTAATGAGTGGAAAGAACTAAGCGCTCACTTCGAGCAAATGAAGAGTGTCCACATGAAATCACTCTTTCAGACTGACCCTACTAGATTTCAACAATTCTCTCAGTCCTTCAACGACCTCTTCGTTGATTACTCTAAAAACATCATCACCCAAGAAACAATGACACTTCTCTTAGACCTGGCCAAGGCCTGTAAGGTGCCTGAGAGTATTGACTTGATGTTTACTGGCAATGCCATCAATGAAACGGAAAAGAGAGCCGTTTTGCATACGGCCTTACGCAATAGGTCTGACCGACCTGTAATGGTGGATGGCCAAAATGTGATGCCCGATGTGCAAGAGGCCCTTTCCAAAATGAAAAAATTTGCAGACAAGGTCACAAGCGGTCAATGGACAGGCCATACCGGCAAGCCGATCAAAAACATCGTCAACATTGGGATCGGTGGTTCTGACCTTGGGCCTGTTATGGTGACAGAAGCACTTAAACCCTATGCAACACATGGCATCACTCCTTATTTTGTATCGAATGTAGACGGTACACACCTGGCCGAAACCTTGAAGCAAGTTGATGCAGAGGAAACTCTTTTCATGATCGCTTCAAAAACGTTCACTACACAAGAAACCATGACCAATGCAGAATCTGCAAAGGAATGGTTCTTAGCCTCAGGAGCTCAAGAAAAGGATGTGGCCTTGCACTTTGTGGCCCTATCCACCAATGCCAGCGCTGTTGCCGCATTCGGTATTGACACACAAAACATGTTCGAGTTATGGGATTGGGTTGGAGGACGATACAGCTTGTGGTCGTCGATTGGTCTAAGCATTGCCTGCACTATTGGCTACGACAACTTCGAAGAACTTCTCACCGGAGCTTTCGAGATGGACGAACACTTCCGAACAGCAGCGCTCGAAAAGAACATTCCAGTGATCTTAGCACTGCTTGGACTCTGGTATGGCAATTTCTTTGGTAGTGAATCAGAAGCTATCCTTCCCTATGACCAATACATGCATCGCTTTGCAGCCTATTTTCAACAAGGAAACATGGAAAGCAATGGGAAATACGTTGACCGATCAGGGGAAAAAGTAACCTACCAGACAGGACCTATTGTCTGGGGTGAACCGGGAACCAATGGACAGCATGCTTTTTATCAACTCATCCATCAAGGCACCAAATTGATCCCTTGTGATTTTATTGCGCCAGCCAAGAGCCACAATCCTTTAGGCGACCATCACCAGAAATTACTGTCCAATTTTTTCGCTCAGACAGAGGCCCTGATGAATGGGAAAACGAAAGAAGAAGTCTTGGCAGAGTTGAAGACCTCCGACTTACCTCCTGAAGAGATCCAAGCCCTGGCACCCTTCAAAGTCTTCGAGGGCAACCGGCCAACCAACAGCATCTTATTCAAACAGCTTACCCCAAGAGTTCTTGGCAGCTTGATCGCGATGTACGAACATAAGATCTTCGTCCAAGGTGTGATTTGGAATATTTATTCTTTTGATCAATGGGGCGTGGAGCTAGGCAAAGTGTTGGCAAAAAAGATCTTGCCTGAACTTACAGATGAGTCGGAAGTTCGTTCACACGACGCTTCGACCAACGGATTGATCAACATGTACAAAAAAATGAGAGCATAATGTCAGCGCAACTTTATCCATTAACATTCGACACCATCTACAAAGAAAAGATCTGGGGAGGTCAAAAAATAAAGACTGTTCTTGGCAAGGACTTTTCCCCTTTGAAAAATTGTGGAGAAACATGGGAGATCTCAGGCGTTCCCGGCAACCTCAGCAAAGTAGCAGAAGGCCCATTAAAAGGGCAAACCCTGCCTGAATTGATCGATCAATTCAAAGGGCAGTTGGTGGGCGAAAAGGTTTACGAGCAATACGGGAATGAATTTCCATTGCTGGTCAAGTTCATCGATGCTGCACAAGACCTTTCCATTCAGGTGCATCCTGACGATAAATTGGCTAAAGAAAGACACAACTCACTTGGTAAATCAGAAATGTGGTATGTTTTTCAAGCAGACGAGGAGGCCAAGCTCATCTCAGGTTTTAACAAGAACACCTCCAAAGAGGAATACCTGGCGTACTTGAATTCCGGTCGGTTGACCGAGCTTTTAAACGAAGAGGAAGTCGAAGCCGGTGATTGTTTCTACCTCCCGGCAGGCCGCGTCCATACCATTGGAGCAGGTCTTTTACTAGCAGAAATTCAACAATCGTCAGACGTCACCTACCGCATTTACGATTTTGACCGCACAGATGACCAGGGCAACAAACGAGAATTGCACACCGAAGAAGCGCTTGATGCCCTGGATTACAAACATCATTCGCAGTATAAAACAAGCTACGATCACAGCTTGAATGAAGCGGTACCATTAGTGAAATCACAGTACTTTCAAACCAATTTACTGGAATATACTACTGGCATTATCCGAGAACACTACCGCAAGGACTCCTTCGTGATCTATACCTGCTTTGAAGGAGAGGCAGAGATCCAAGCAATGGGGCAAACGACAAAAATACGAATGGGAAATGCAGTTTTAATACCACGAATTGCAGCAGATATTCATATTCGGACAAATTCTGGCTTTAAAATGTTGGAAACCTTTATGGCTTAATCTACTTTTAGTGCATGGCTGGAAAGAAGAATATGAAGAACTTCGAGGCCACGTTCTTAAATATGAAAGACGATAGCGTGGTCAAGAAGGAGTTTCTAGCACGAAATCATACTTCGGCCCTCCGAAAAGCGAACCGACAGATCACGAAATACGTTCGTGTGTTGAATGTTGAGCAAGTTGGAGATGGTCTGAAGGAAGCCTAATTTTGCGTGTGTTTAGGCGATGAGTGTTAGTGTATGAATTTTCATAGAAATAAGTCAGTTCAGGTAATTCATCTTGGCGAAGATGATTATCAGCGTGTGTGGGATTATCAAGAAGAGCTATTCAAAAAAACGGTAGATCGCAAGATCGCGAACCGTAAAATCGAAGACCCTCAAGGTCATTCTGTTACCGAGAACTACTTACTATTCTGTGAACATCCCCATGTCTATACCTTGGGGAAAAGTGGTGCGTTAGAAAACCTGCTCCTCGACGAGCAAGGTCTCAAAGCGCATGCCGCACAATTTTATAAGATCAATCGAGGCGGTGATATCACTTATCATGGCCCTGGTCAACTTGTGGCCTATCCGATCCTGGATCTAGAAAATTTCTTTACCGATATCCACCTCTATTTGCGCAACTTAGAAGAAGCTGTCATTCTCACTTTAGCGGATTACGGGCTCTCAGCTGGGCGTATTCCCGGACTGACCGGTGTATGGATCGATTTCGAAGAAGGCGCTGACAACCCGAGAAAGATCTGTGCCATGGGCGTTAAAAGCAGCCGCTGGGTCACCATGCATGGCTTAGCCTTAAATGTCAATACAGACCTCAGCTATTTTGGACACATCGTACCTTGTGGCATCGACGACAAAGCAGTGACTTCACTGCACAAAGAACTAGGAGAAAATGTCGCAATGTCTGAAGTTCAAGCTAAATTGACTCAGCATATCGCAGAGGTTTTCGATATGGACATCCACTATGAAGTCGAATAGATCCTTCATTATTCTTATCCCCCTTTTTCTTTTCCTGCTTTGGTATGGATTTAGTCCAACTCATTCTGATCCTGCGGTTTCTTTTCCATTGCACGAGAAGCATCACGGCATCTGTTGGGTAGCAGGCAGAGAAATGGTGACCGTCGAGGAATTACAAAAAGCAGCAGACCTCGGTGTCAATTGGATCTCACAAACGCCATTTGGATGGCAGCGCGGGCACGACAACCCCAGCATTGGCAATCAGATCGGCAGTACACAGGGCTGGTGGGGTGAACGAGACGAAGGCTTACGTGCTACCACTCAAATGGCCAAACAATTGGGCATTAAAACCATTTTGAAACCCCATATCTGGCTGAGAGACCAAGCTGGCAAATGGCGAGGGGAAATCGAAATGAAAACTGAGGAGGATTGGCTAGAATGGTTTGCCAACTACGAAACGTTTATCCTCCATTATGCCCAATTGGCAGAAGAAGAAAATATTGAGATGCTCTGCATCGGTACCGAATTGCACCGCACTTGTGTGGAAAGAGAAATGGACTGGCGTCAGCTCATTGCAAAGATCAGAGCCGTTTATTCAGGACAATTGACCTATGCTGCCAACTTTGCCGACGAATACGAAGAAGTCGCTTTCTGGGATGAATTGGACATGATCGGTATCCAAGGCTATTTCCCTGTAAGCACCAAGGAAAACCCTTCTGTTGAAGAAGTCAAAAATGGCTGGGAACAACATATCGCTCAGCTCGAAGCCTTCTCAAACCGATACCAAAAACCCATTCTCTTCACCGAGATCGGATACAAAAGCACGAAAGATTCGGGCATTGAACCTTGGCAGTGGCCTCAGCGGCTACCTTACGAAGAAAGAGAAGCCTTGCAGAGTGAAGAAACCCAAGCTAACCTTTACGAAGGCATGTTTGCCAGTTTGTACAACAAAGACTTTATCGCCGGTTTTCACCTTTGGAAATGGTTTCCGTATTATGAAGAGCGCATACAACGCTTCCGAGAAAGGTATCCAGAGCAGCAATACGTGGATATCGATTTTACCCCACAAGGAAAACAAGCAGAAGCTGTCATCTCAAAGTGGTATACTGCCGATCAATAAATTAAATTTGTGACATGAAGAAGGACATCGATATGCCCAAAGTGGCTGGCGTAAAGATCTGTATTGCCAAAAGCCATAATGACAAAGGCGAAAGCGATTGGGGCGTTTTCCTGATCAATAACAACCTCATCGCATTGGAGAACGTCATGATCGTCTCAAAAGGCTACGAGTCGAAAGAGGCCGATGCTCGTCAAACCTCGACCCTCCGTCATATGATCGAGAAGATAGAAGGCCAATCCATAGCCAAGGTAGAGTCCATCACACCGGAAGTGTTTGCATTCTTCAATGAGTTTTGGGTGAGTTATTATATACTCAATGAGCTCTTTGATAAAAAATTCATGATCACTCCTTTCAATGAATTTGAGCTCGAAGAGATTCCTGAACTTGAGCTAAATGGGCGACTAGCCAAATAACTCAATATTCCTTATCTTGAGGCATGCACACAAAACACCTCGAAAAACTACTGTTTCTCGACATCGAAACCGTAGCTGAACATGCGTCCTTTGCAGATCTCTCAGAACGCAAGCAACAATTATGGACCAAGAAGGCCTCCTTTTTAAAAGACAATGAAGGCCAAAGCCCTGAAGCTCTCTACAATCGGGCAGGGATCTATGCCGAATTCGGAAAGATCGTCTGCATTGCCGTTGGCTATTTTCATATCCAGGAAGCACGACTCGAGCTACGCGTTAAAGCCATTGCCAATGAAGACGAAAACGCCTTATTGACTGAATTCACGGCATTGATTGAGCAGCACTTCAACTCAACTGAAACTATTCTATGTGCCCATAACGGCAAAGAGTTTGACTTCCCCTACATTGCCAGGCGCTTGCTGGTAAATCAACTTCCGTTGCCTATCCCATTTCAACTCTCTGGAAAAAAGCCTTGGGAGGTGAAGCATCAAGACACCATGGAACTTTGGAAATTCGGGGATTATAAAAACTTCACTTCGTTAGACCTTTTAGCTGAGCTTTTTGATGTCAAGAGCAGTAAATCGGACATCGACGGTAGTATGGTCAACCAGGTTTTTTATCAAGAAGGGGACTTGGACCGCATCGCAACCTATTGCCAACGAGATGTGGCGGTACTCGCTCAGGTGTACCTGAAACTCACGCAAACCCCATTAACGGAGTCCTTGACAATTGAGCTCTTGTAAATAATGGCTTACTGCCCCTGTTCTTGTCTCTTTTCTTCCTAATTTTAACCATATCCAATCATTGAATGGGCCGAAAGAGAAAGCAACAACATCAGAAAAAAGAAGTAACCAATAAAGGATTTGATCAAATCAGTGCTGTTGTACTGGCCTTTCTTCAAGAAAACCCTGGCAGAGGGTATCAAATCAAGCAAATTCTAAAATCTGTTGGCGTCCGAGATGCCATTTCTAAGGGCAAAGTCACGGACGTGATCTTTTCCATGGCCGACCGTGGTATCATCAAGCGCCTGCGTAACGGAGCCTTTACTTCAGAAAAAGAATTAGAAACACTTATCGGTGTGGTCGATTCTGTCAATGCCCGTTTTGCATACGTTGTTCTTGAAAGGAAAGAAGGCGAAGAAGAAACCGAAGACATCTGGGTGGCCAAAGAAGACTTGCTCGGTGCCATGGACGATGATGAAGTGAAAGTAGTACTGAAGGCGAAACGACATGGCAAGCACCCTGAAGGAAAGGTTGTCGAGATCTTAACCCGCTACCGCGATGAATTCGTCGGACGTTTGGAAATGTCTACTCGCTATGGCTTTGTGATTCCTGATTTCAAAAAGATGTTTCACGACATCTACATTCATCATAACGATCTCAACGGAGCCAAGCACAACGACAAGGTGCTCGTTAAGATCACCCAATGGCCAGAACGCGATAAGAAACCGGAAGGCATCATAACGCGCGTTCTAGGCAAAGCCGGCGAGCACAATGCCGAGATCCATTCCATCATTGCCGAGTTCGGTTTGCCTTTGGAGTTCCCTAAAGAAGTAGAGCAAGAAGCCGAAACCATTCCCGACAAGATCAGTGCACAAGAGATCAAGAAAAGAAAAGACTTTAGGGACGTCACCACTTTCACCATCGATCCTTTCGATGCCAAGGACTTTGATGATGCCCTCTCGTTAAGAACACTGGCCAATGGGAACTTCGAGGTGGGGATTCACATTGCAGACGTCACCCATTATGTGGATACTAAAGGCATTTTGGAGGAAGAAGCACAAGACCGTGCCACGTCGGTCTACCTTGTCGATCGCACCATCCCTATGCTACCGGAGCGACTATCTAATGGCCTCTGCTCACTACGCCCCAAAGAAGAAAAACTGACCTTCTCTGCGGTATTTGAACTGACAGCAGAAGGAGAGGTCAAGAGCGAGTGGTTTGGAAGAACCATCATTTATTCAGACAGAAGATTTACCTACGAAGAAGCGCAAGAACGATTAGAGAGCGGTGAAGGCGACTTCCATGAAGAGATCAAGCAATTGGACGACCTCGCTAAAAAACTGCGGGCCAAGCGCTTCAAAGCCGGCGCCGTCAATTTTGAAACCGTCGAAGTCAAATTCAACTTGGCAGAAGACGGCACTCCGCTAGGGGTCATTCCAAAAGAGCGTAAAGATGCGCACATGCTCATTGAAGAATTCATGCTGCTTGCCAATAAAAAGGTGGCAGAATTCATCCATCACAAAGGAACGGAAGCACATCCCATGACCTTTGTTTACCGAACGCATGACAACCCCGACCCTGAAAAAATTGGCACCTTTGCCACTTTTGCCCAACGGTTCGGTCATAAAATGAATGTAGAAGGTTCGGGTGTTTCGCGCTCACTGAATAAGCTGATCGCAGAGATCGAAGGAAAGCCAGAACAGAATGTTCTGCAACAGCTTGCCATTCGTACGATGGCTAAGGCCAAATACACGACCGATCCTAAAGGTCACTTTGGCTTGGCTTTCGCTCATTACACACATTTCACTTCTCCTATTAGGCGTTACCCAGACATGATGGTGCATCGCTTATTGCAACATTATTTGAATAAAGGAAAGTCAGCCAACAAGGAAGACTACGAAGAGCTCTGTTTGCATTCTTCAGACAGAGAAAAACGAGCGGCTGACGCAGAGCGTGCTTCCATTAAGTACAAGCAAGTGGAATTTATGTCGATGGTAGAAGACAAGGCCTTTGCTGGTATAGTGAGTGGCGTGACCGAATGGGGCATCTTTGTTGAGATCACCGAAACCAAATGTGAAGGCATGGTGCGCATGACCGACATGACCGATGACTATTACGAGTTTGATGAACAAAACTACCGTGTCATTGGTAAAAGAAATAAGCGCATGATCTCTTTGGGAGATAATGTATTCGTTCGCGTGAAGGCTACCGATATCGACAGGCGAACCATTGACCTAATGTTTACCGAGAATGACGAAGGAGCTGACGCAGCTGATTGAGCTGATCAATACACGACTAGAAGAACTTTCTTACGGAGAAGAGCCTAAAGAACTTTACGATCCCATTTCCTACATCATGCGACTTGGCGGTAAACGGATGCGCCCGCTTTTGGTGTTACTGGCCTATCGTCTCTTTAAAGATGATGTGGAGTCGGTATTGGACGAAGCCATTGCAGTGGAGGTCTTCCACAATTTCACGCTCATGCACGACGACATCATGGATGAAGCGCCCATTCGTAGGGGACAACCGACAGTGCACGAAAAATGGAATGCCAACGTCGCCATTCTCTCTGGGGATGTGATGCTAGTCAAGGCCTATGACCTGTTACTCGAGGCGCCAGGCGATTTAAAACAGATCATCAAAGACTTTAACGCCTGTGCCGCAGGCGTATGTGAAGGGCAACAGCTCGACATGAATTTTGAGGGCTTGCCAACCGTGCCTGAAGAAGTCTACATCAACATGATTCGTTTAAAGACGGCAGTGTTGCTGGGCTATAGCTTGAAATTAGGTGCTATGCTGGCAGAGGCCTCTGCCGAGCAAGCCCAAAAACTCTATGATTTTGGCGTGCAGATCGGTATTGGTTTTCAGTTAAAGGATGATTTGCTTGATGTCTATGCCGACCAAGCCAAATTTGGCAAGCAGGTGGGTGGCGACATCATCGCTAACAAAAAAACCTTCTTGCTACTGAAAGCCCTAGAACTAGCCGATAGTCAGCAGCTCTCCGAACTCAATAGATGGCTACAAGCTGAAACCTTTGATAGCAGCGAAAAGGTCAAAGCAGTGACTGCGATCTATGATGAGATCGGTATCCGCGAATTGACCTTGGCTAAAATGGACGAATACTTTAGCAAGGGATTTAATGCCCTAGAGGACATCTCGGCGAATGAAGAACAAAAGAAGACATTGGTCGACTTTACCCATTACCTGATCAACCGAGAAAAATAATGCAGATCACCTATGCCTTGATGGCCCTCATTGGCATAGTGACCTATTATGCCTGGCAAAAGCCACTGGTACATCAACGCTTGATGCTCAACCCCTACACGGTATTTCATCAAAAACAGTACGATCGATTGATCACTTCGGGCTTTGTGCACAACAACGGCATCCACCTCTTTCTCAACCTCTTTACCCTTTACTTTTTTGGCGGTGCCATCGAGAAGATATTTGTCATTTATTTTGGAACGCTAGGCAACGTCTATTATGTCGGGCTGTTTTTATCCGCCGTAGCCGTTGCCAACCTGCCCACCTTCATTAAACATCGTCATCATCCGAATTACAATTCGCTCGGTGCTTCGGGTGGCGTTTCGGCCTTGGTGTTGGCTTTTATTTTATTCGATCCGCTACGCGACCTGTGCTTGTATGCAGTGCTCTGTTTACCCGGTTACATCTTGGGTGCTGTTTTCATCGCCTACTCCATCATCATGGGGAAGCGTGGCCAAGACAACATCAACCACGATGCCCACTTGTTCGGTGCCCTGTATGGCGTGTTATTTATCATTGTATTACGACCATCTACATTACAAAGCTTTATACAGACATTATTCTAAGCTTTTTAAGCGTTCATCGAAGCCCCATGATCATTAGGACCTATTCATGAATAGCTCATTAACATACAATTTCTTGCTTCTTAAATACAAAAGCTAAAATCTACTTTGATAATTCCCATCCTAGTTTTATTCTTGAAGCATATTATGAGAAAAGCGCTAGTACTCCCTTTCCTTATTTGCTGTTTGCAAGCATTTGCACAATCAACAAATCGGGCAATTATTTATGAGGAAGAATTCCTTGGAAAAGGCTTTATCGAAACCAATTTCATTGGTGGATATGAAGGTTATGCTTCCTTTTTCGAAAAGCGACTGATTTTCCCCGAAGCCTCATACAAAGACCAAACCGAAGGGCTTCTACTATTTCATTTCACCTTTAACCCGGTCAAAAAAACAATCAAGTACCAATTCCTCACTTTACTCGATAAAGAGATAGAGAACCAAGTAGCAGATGTTTTGAGTCAAATTGTATCGCAATGGAAACTATCTGAAGACAAGGAGTACAAGATCTATCAACCCATTGTTTATTCGATGCTACCCTATTACCCGGAAGCCTTCGAAGGCGAAGTGCCTGAAATACCTGTAGACCTGCCCTTGAAGTTTTTACAACCCTTCGTTCTGATCAAATCAAAACGAATTCCTGACAATCTCACGCTAGAGCTCTTAGCGGAACAAGAGGTAAGTGATAACAAGAAATCATATTATCAAAGAGCAGAAAGTGCGTTCAAACAATTTATCGAACGTGGCGAACATGAATCAGCCTATAAAGTACTGAATCAAATCATTCGCTACAATCCGTTAAATCGGGATTATTTATTGGCTCGAATTGCATTAGAAAAAAAGCTCAATATCAGACGATTCCAAGCCTACGATGCGGTGTTGCTCAAAGATTTTGTTGATCAAGCTGCCAACGAATACCTCTCAATAACGGGTAATTCAATGGTAAGCGCCTCATTTGTTGAACAAATAGAAAGTCCAACCCCTAGCCCAATGCCCAGCATCAGCAATACGACAGTCATTGAGGAGAATTATACGGGTGGCTTAGACGGTTTCGTTTATGATTTTACCTTCTATATTAAACCACCTGCCAAAAGATCCATCAATGGTGTGAGTTTTTTCAAAATCAATATCCCTATTGAAGGAGAAGCCAACTTGGAATTTTTAACCGACATAGATAAAGAAGTTGAGGACAACATCACCAAGGCATTTCAAGGAGGCAAGCAGGGTTGGCTAAAGCGAGACAGTGCCTATCACCAATATGTGGCTTGCTTTTACACGGACCTTCCCAAGTTTACCACCGCATTTGAAGAAGAGAACCCTGCTTATCGGGCAGTATTATTTTCAGGAAAAGTATTTAAGGTATACCTCAATAAGCCTGAAGAGGTATCCACCTTCATTTCTACTGGAATGGGTCCTGTTGAAAGAGAACAAAAGCTCAACGAATTCTTCAAACGTAAAAGAGAGTTAAGAGACTCATTGGAAAAGGCAGTTGATTACCGAGTTTACAATAACTACACAAGCGGCATTGAAGAGTACAGAGCACTTATTGCCGATGGCAAGACTAAAAAGGCCTTTAAAGCGCTGAACGCATTGATTCGACTCAATCCTTTCGAACGCTTCTTGGTAACAGAACGCATTCGTTTGGCTGAAGAAAACCCCAAACTAAATGAACACTTGGAGAAAGATAGAAAACTGCTAACAGCCATTAATGAAATATACAAGAATGCAGAAAGTAATGTTAAAATAGATAATTAATAACGCTCATGATCACAAAAAAGACCATAACCACTTTTCTATTCTTCCTAGCCCTTCTTATTCAATTCGATGTCAATGCTCAGGATCTTACATTAGATGATCTTTATGCCGGAGGTTCAAGCACATATAATGAAGTCACGAGAAGAACCTTAAAGTATCCAAGAACTCAATTCGGATCCGATGAGTTTGGTATTGTCATCTATGAAATCTCTGTGGATACTACAGGAAAGGTTACAGCTAAGATGTTGACTTATGTTAATGATGACTACGAGCAAAGTGTAGTAGACGCTATTCAAAAAACGGCAAGTGGCTGGATCGCACAGGACGAGGCCTACTCTGTTTATCAACCCGTTTTATTCAATCGAACTTTGCCTGAGGGCGGAACGCTTTATCCAGAAATCTCCACTTATCTCGAAAGTTTTGAGATGCCATTACTTGATATCATTCAGCTCTATGTTGTTGGAATCGTCCGTGAATCCATAAGAATTTCTTCTGTTTCCAGTACGTCAAGCAATGGAGAGGTGAGGAATAGCAGTTCGATCAGTCAAGGTCCCTCTTCATCAAAGATGACACAACTAAAAAGCCTTGAGGATGAAATAAAGAATTATCAGAAGCTAGAGAAACAACTTGAGAAGGCAGTGCAGAAAGAAAATGACAAGAAAGCATTTAAAGCATTGAATGAGATGATATTGATCAATCCTTTCGATAAAGACCTCATTTACCAAAGAATGTCCATTGCCATGAAATTAGGAGATGAAACTTATCGAGCTTATGACATTCCGTGGTTGAAAGCTTTAACCATCATGGAGATGGCTAAGTGAGCCTACTCTAATGAGGGAAAAAAGCAACTGCTATCGCGCGCCTGCCTTCCGCTGGCAGGCGCGCGATAACTGGAGTGAGAAAGCTTGTGAATAAAACCTTGAAGACCATAACGCTATTACTGATCATTTTCGTGGTTTACGGCTGCTCACATCAATCTGATGAAGAGCAAATCATAACGCTAATTTTGGATAAATCAAAGAACCCCAAGCTCATTAATCAAGTCACAAAATACCATGGGTCCGTGAATATTGCTTCATTATTCAATGACGACATTGCTAATAGCATCATTCAGGATTATGGAATTAACAATTACTTGACTGAAGAGGAGGTCGTGTATTTGACTTCACCCGAAACATTAGACTTTTTGTCCTCAAAAAATGTAAACAGGGGCCTTTGGACAGAAATTTTACAAAATGAATTGACCTTCGAAATTATTGATAGAAGTGCTGTCAATAACATTGCCCCTGACAAAAATCTCTACCCTCTTTATGCTATTGCATATCCAAGGTTTGACAAGAAAAAAAGTTATGCCTTTGTTTATGTAGGTTGGACAGAAGCTTTTGATGTGAGTGGTTCTATTATTTACTTCTTCAAAAATGAAAAAGGCAAATGGACACTTGTAAAGAGTTTTGAACAAGGTTTTAGTTAAGCCTAGGCTGGGGCGCGTTGGCAACGCGTGCGATTAACTTCGATATTACCTTCAGCCCTTGTTGGTGTTGTCACCAACAAGCATGCAGGGCTGAGAACCACTCTTTCTTTGAAACCTTAGGTTCTATCAAAACAAAAAACCCTGATCTCGAGAACTCGGGACCAGGGTTTTTCTATTAAGTACGTTATCAATTAAGCTTCAGCTACTTTACCTTCAAAAGGAACTACTGAAACGAAAGATCTGTCTTGTCTCCCTTTTTTGAACTCCACAACACCATCAGTCAAAGCAAACAAGGTGTGGTCTTTGCCCATACCTACATTCTTACCTGGGTGGTGAGTGGTTCCTCTTTGTCTTACAATGATGTTGCCGGCAATGGCAGCCTGGCCACCATAGATCTTGACGCCTAGTCGTTTACTTTCCGACTCTCTACCGTTCTTCGAACTACCGACTCCTTTTTTATGTGCCATGGTATTTTCTTATTTAGAGATTTTTTCGATCAATACTTTAGTGAATTGCTGACGGTGACCGTTCTTCACTTTGTAACCTTTTCTTCTCTTCTTCTTGAAGACGATCACTTTGTCACCTTTTACGTGTCCGATGATCTTACCAGACACTTTCGCACCCTTAACCTTTGGTGCACCTACTTCAACTTTACCTTCGTTGTCGATCAACATCACGTTGTCGAACTCTACGGAAGCGCCTTCTTCGCCCTCCATTAATGGAGCATAAACGAATTGGTCTTGCGTTACTTTGAACTGCTTTCCTGCTATATCTACAATTGCGTACATTTGAATGTTTTTTCAAAAACGGACTGCAAAGGTAAAACAATAGTTGCGAAAAACAAACCAAATCATCACCACAAAAGCAAGTACTTCAGGAAAATTAAATTTTCATTTTTTTTCGCCCGTTCATACGCCGAAAATTTCGACAAGTTTTCATCTAAGCGACCTACTGCATCTTTCTTGATTTCAACAACTTAAACGAACGTATGAAATCGTTTTCATATACTATATTATCAAATTTTTACCATTGATTTTTCAGGTGCTTTTTGTAATATTTGTTTCAGGTTACGCTACTAAAACAACCTAACCTTCTAGCTCAATTGCTCTCTTGCAAGAGAATCAAGCAATTAGCCGGAAACCCTAATAAATATAGGATAAATCTCAAGCCCTTTTAAAGTGGATTGAGGTGTGTTTTTTGAAAAACTGACGTTTTTCAGCGTGGCTTTTTTGTATCAACCCCAAACAACAAAAAAAGTAACATGAGTGAACTAACTACCGCAGTAGAAGAACCCTTATTGAAAGACAACAAGAATCGTTTTGTGCTTTTCCCTATACAGCACGATGACATCTGGCAATTCTACAAAAAAGAGGAAGCGAGCTTCTGGACAGCAGAAGAGATCGATCTTCACCAAGACCTCACAGACTGGAATGACAAGTTGAACGATGATGAACGTTACTTCATCAAGCATATCTTGGCCTTCTTTGCTGCCTCTGATGGCATTGTGAACGAAAACTTGGCCGAAAACTTCGTAAACGAAGTACAATACACTGAGGCTAAATTCTTCTATGGCTTTCAGATCATGATGGAGAACATCCATTCTGAAACCTACTCTTTATTAATAGACACCTACATCAAAGATCCTGTAGAAGCGGATAAGCTATTCCATGCGATCGAAACCTTCGATGCCATCAAGAAAAAAGCAGACTGGGCCTTGCGTTGGATCGAATCACCTTCATTTGCAGAGCGATTGATCGCCTTTGCCGCTGTGGAAGGTATCTTCTTCTCAGGTAGTTTCTGCTCTATTTTCTGGTTAAAGAAAAGAGGCTTGATGCCGGGCTTGACCTTCTCAAATGAGTTGATCTCTAGAGATGAAGGACTACACTGTGATTTTGCCGTGCACTTGCACAATAACCACTTGATCAACAAGGTACCGGAAGAAAGAATTAGAGAGATCATTCTAAATGCGCTTGAAATCGAAAGAGAATTCATTACAGAGTCACTCCCTGTACGACTCATTGGAATGAACTCTGACTTGATGGCGCAATACCTGGAATTTGTTACTGACAGGTTATTGACTGAACTCAATTGTGAAAAAGAATTTAACTCAACCAATCCGTTCGACTTTATGGAAATGATCTCGCTTCAAGGCAAGACCAACTTCTTTGAGAAGCGAGTGGCTGAGTACCAGAAAGCTGGCGTTATGCAGGAGAAGAGTGAAGATGGAAGCAGTAACCGAGCGCTTTCTTTTGATGATGATTTTTAATTAACCCTATTTACAGATACCCCCAAACCCCAAACCCATATGTTAGTAGTCAAAAGAGACGGCAGACGAGAGTCTGTCAAATTCGACAAGATCACTGCTAGGATAGAAAAACTCTCCTACGGCTTAGATTCCAACTTTGTAGAACCCGTCAACGTTGCCATGAAGGTGATTGAAGGCCTTTATGACGGTGTGAGCACGCAAGACCTTGATAATCTTGCTGCTGAGATCGCGGCTACCATGACGGTGAAGCACCCGGATTATGCCAAACTAGCGGCAAGAATCGCCATTTCTAACCTGCACAAGACAACAAGTAAGTCCTTCTCTAATACCATGAAGCGACTGTATACCTATGTTGACCCTAAGACAGGTGAAAATGCTCCATTGATCTCGACAGAGACTTATGGCATCATCAAAAAGAACGCGGCACAGCTCGACTCTACCATTATTTATGATAGAGACTTTAGCTACGATTACTTTGGCTTTAAAACCTTAGAGCGCTCCTACCTAATGAAGTTGGATGGTAAGATCGTCGAACGTCCTCAGCACATGCTAATGCGTGTGTCAGTGGGCATCCACGGCGACGACATGGAAAAGGTAGTAGAAACGTACAACCTGCTTTCAGAAAAGTGGTTTACACATGCTACACCAACCTTGTTCAATGCGGGTACACCAAAACCACAGCTTTCCTCATGCTTCTTGTTGACCATGAAGGACGATAGCATTGATGGTATTTACGATACCTTGAAGCAGTGTGCGAAGATCTCACAATCTGCCGGAGGTATTGGACTAAGCATTCATAACGTAAGAGCCAAAGGATCATACATCAAAGGAACTGGAGGGGTATCAAATGGGATCGTTCCGATGTTGAGAAACTTTGACATGACTGCACGTTATGTGGACCAAGGGGGAGGTAAAAGAAAGGGTTCGTTCGCGATCTATCTTGAGCCTTGGCATGCAGACATCTTCGATTTCTTAGACTTAAAGAAAAACCACGGTAAAGAAGAAATGCGTGCGCGTGATTTGTTCTATGCGCTTTGGATCTCCGATCTCTTCATGAAGAGAGTGGAGGCCAACGAAGAGTGGACCTTGTTCTGTCCGAATGAGTGCCCTGGTTTGGCCGAGGCTTATGGCGATGATTTCGAAAAACTTTACGAGAAGTACGAGAAAGAAGGCAAAGGCCGTAAAACCGTAAAAGCTCAAGACCTATGGTTTGAAGTGCTTGAAGCACAGATCGAAACCGGTACGCCTTACATGCTCTTCAAAGATGCGGCGAACAAAAAGTCGAATCAGAAGAACTTGGGTACTATCAAATCGTCCAACTTGTGTACTGAGATCATCGAATACACAGCACCTGATGAAGTAGCGGTCTGTAATTTGGCCTCTATCGCATTGCCAATGTATGTGAACGATGAAACTGGTGAATACGACTTCCAACGTTTATACGATGTGACCTACGTCGCCACCAAGAACTTGAATAAGGTGATTGACGTGAACTACTATCCTGTGGAGGAAGCGCGCAACTCGAACATGCGTCACCGACCAATAGGACTAGGCGTTCAAGGACTGGCCGATGCCTTCATCAAAATGCGCATGCCGTTCGATTCTCCTGAGGCGAGAAAACTGAACAAAGACATCTTTGAGACCATCTATTTCGCAGCCATGACGGCCTCAAAAGACTTGGCCAAAGTGGAAGGCACTTACGAAACCTTTAAAGGTTCGCCTGTTTCAAAAGGCATTTTCCAATACGACATGTGGGGCGTTACCCCAGAGTCTGGCCTTTGGGACTGGGATAGCTTGAAAAAAGAAGTGAAGAAACACGGTGTGAGAAACTCGTTGCTTGTTGCTCCAATGCCAACAGCTTCTACCTCTCAGATCTTGGGTAATAACGAGTGTTTTGAGCCTTACACGTCGAACATCTATACCAGAAGAACATTGTCTGGTGAGTTTGTGATCGTGAACAAGCACTTGATGAAAGACTTGATCGAGCTCGGGTTATGGAATGATGACATGAAGAATAAGCTCATCGCAGCGAAAGGTTCAGTTCAGGCAATTCCTGACATTCCGGAGAACATCAAAGAACTGTACAAGACCGTTTGGGAAATTTCTCAAAAAGCCATCATTGACATGTCTGCCGATAGAGGCGCATACATCTGTCAGTCACAGAGTTTGAACATCCACATTCAGGACCCAAACTTTGGTAAGATGACATCCATGCACTTCTACGCCTGGAAGAAAGGCTTGAAGACCGGTATGTACTACTTGAGATCAAGAGCTGCGGCAGATGCCATCCAGTTCACGGTAGATAAGAAAGCAGCGGCTACCCCAACCGCTAAAGAATTAGAGCAAAAAGCCGCAGACATGGCCTGCTCTTTAGATAATCCGGATGCCTGTGAGGCATGTGGTAGTTAGTATGTATAGGGGTTGATTACTACTAGCGATAGAACCCTGATGGAAACATCAGGGTTTTTTTATGTCTAAATTATACCCTGAGTTAGTAATCAGTAGTAGATTTGCATCATGAAGAAGTTTGTGCTCCTTTTTAGTCTCGTTTCCACGGTTTTGCTAGGTCAAAATACACTTCGGGTACAAGTACTTGATGCCGAAACCGAGGAACCCTTGGTAGGAGCCACTGTCCAGCTTGATGAAAGACGAGGAGCCATTGCTGATGCCGATGGTATCGCCACCATCACTAACATCAACGAAAACAGCGTAACTGCCCGGGTTTCTTTCGTCGGCTATGAAGCCCAAGAGGTGACCTATACCCTCCCCCTCTCTGCCATTCAGATCGTCAGACTCGAACATGAGCATGAACATGAAGAGGTGATCGTGACCTCCACACGTACTGCAGATGTCATTGAAGCCGTTCCCACGCGCATTGAAGTGTTGGGAGGAGAAGAAATGGAGGAAAAAGCCTTTATGCGTTCTTCTAACATTGCGATGCTCTTAAGGGAAACCTCGGGCATTCAAATGCAACAGACCTCGCCTTCGGCAGCCAATCAAAGCATTAGAATTCAAGGCTTGGACGGGCGCTATACCCAGCTTTTAAAGGATGGATTCCCCCTATTTGGAAATTTTGCCGGCGGATTGAGCATCATGCAGATCCCTCCGCTAGACCTGCAACAGGTCGAAATCATCAAAGGGGCCAACTCTACCCTCTTCGGAGGTGGCGCTATTGCCGGTTTGGTCAACCTGACAACCATTGTTCCTCAAGAAGAGAGAAAACTCAAATTCATGCTTGATCAAACCTCAGCAGGAGGAAGCACCCTCAACGGATTTTATGCGGAGCATTTTGGGAAATGGGGGGTCTCCATGTATGCTTCAGGAAACCGACAAACCGCCTATGATGTGAACAATGACCAATTCAGCGACATCCCTGAGATCAATTCATTGACCATCAACCCATCGGTTTTCTATTATCCAAATGACCAATCCTACTTCAGGGCTACCTTCAATGGCACGTTCGAAGATCGTTTAGGAGGTGATATGAATCTGATCGATGGAGAAAACCAAGGACTCTTTAATTTTACTCAGGAGAATCTATCGAACCGCTACTCTGTTCAACTGACCTACAAGAATCAGTTCTCCGATTTTTCCGGGCTGACCATTAAGCACAGCACCAACTTTTTTGAGCGCAGCATCAACGAACCGAGTTATGGTTTTCAGGGCGAACAATGGTCTACTTTTAGCGAAGCCTCGTACAATTTCGGAAGCGCCAATTCACGCTGGGTCGGTGGACTCAATGTTTACACAGACGATTTTAACGACTTGAATAGCGCTACGGAAGATCGCAGCTTCGAACAGCAAACCACAGGCCTTTTTATCCAGAATACCGCAAAGCTAAATGACCGTTTTAGTCTAGAGTCTGGCCTTCGGTTAGATTATAATGCGACCTACGGCACCTTTCCTTTGCCTAAGTTGGCTTTGCTGACGAAAGTCAATGAAAAGCTTACGCTTCGATTGGGTGGTAGCTTGGGCTATAAATTGCCTACCATTTTTACAGAAGATGCAGAAAACCTCGCCTTTGAAGGTATATGGCCAATCGCAGACAACATCAATGTAGAAAGAGCCCAAGGCGCAAATTTTGATTTCAATTATGCCACAACCTTTGGCAGTGACTGGAGCATCAACTGGAATCAACTGTTCTTTTATACCAACCTTGACGAATCCTTGGTTTTACTTCCTGCTGGAAACAACACCTTTGGTTTTGTGAACTCAGATACCCCTGTGATCAGTCAAGGAATGGAAACCAATGTGAAAATCGGCTACAAAGACTTTAAGCTATTCTTAAACTACACGCTCATCGATACTGAATTAGAAGACTTCAGGGGAGAACGATTCCAGAAACCACTCACGCCTAAGCATAATGCCGCATTTGTGCTGGTTTACGAAGAGCATGAAAAATGGCGTATCGGATATGAATTGTACTACACCGGAAAACAATTAAGAAATGACCTCACCGAAACTTCCGATTTCTGGATCATGGGGTTAATGATGATGCGCAAATTCAATAAGATCGGGCTGTTCATCAACTTTGAAAATTTCACAGACACACGCCAACACCGCCTGGAAAGCTTCAATATGAACGATCAACTCAAACCCAATTTGCCTAACCTTTGGGCACCAGTTGATGGCTTCATTGTCAATGGCGGATTGATTTTTGACCTATAAGGCAACGAATACCTGAGCTTCCCGTTGATCGTATTGAAATGAAGTACCCCATCGCGGTTTTATTGGTCTTTCTATTCCAGCTGCCATTCAGTGCATATTCCCAAAATGTAAAAATCGAAAGCGAAACGCGCATTAAAGCAACTGATGCCCCAATAGATAGATAAAACAAGCTTAGGCTATTTCATCAATAGCAAAACAAATTTGAAATCGGAATTGACTACCGTGCCGGCGATGTATTTGACGTATTGAATGTGCACCAAACCTGGCTTTCGTTGAATTACTTCTTGAACCTTTAACGACTAACATCCTTCACAATCTTCTCCTAATTGCTCAAATTCCAAGGTAGAATGATGAACATGATGCTCATGAAGCAAGGCCTTGACTGTTTTTTTCATCTCAGCTAACTCAGCCAATCCATGGTCATCTTTCAGCACCACATGGGCCGATAGTACGTGATACTCCCCATCCATAGACCAAACATGACAATCGTGGATGTCCGTTACAAAAGGCAATTCTCGAATAGAAGACTCAATTGCTTCCATGTTAACATCCTCAGGCGTTGACTGCAGCATAATATCAAGGGCGGAACGGAGGTTCTTGAGGACATTGTAAATGATAAAGACGGAAATCAGTAATGACAACAAGGGGTCGATGATGTACCAATCGAAATACATGATGAGTACGGAGCCGATCAACACGGCGATCCAGCCAAGTACATCTTCGAGCAAATGAAGGCTGATGACCTTCTCGTTCAACGAATTCCCTTGTTTTAGTTTTAAGACAGCTGCACCGTTCACCACTACGCCAAAAATGGCGATGATGAGCATTCCCTGCTCATTGACTTCCTCAGGATTCAGTAGGGCGGGTGCTGCTTCTGCAATGATATAAATGGAACCCACCAATAAGATCACGGCATTGATCAAGGCACCGAGCACAGAGAATCGGCGGTAGCCATAGCTGAATTTATGGTCACGCTTTCTTTTGGATAGGCCTTGAAAATACCATGACAGTCCGATACTTAGGCTATCCCCAAGATCGTGCAATGCATCAGACAGTATGGCAAGACTACCCGTATAAATGCCTCCTACAATCTCAATGATGGTAAAGGACAGGTTAAGGAAAAAAGCAGTTTTAATATTCCCTGCCCCGTTGTCGTGATGATGGTGATGGTGATGAGCCATGAAGACAATATAAGCATTCACTCTATGCAACAGGGAATCAACAGAATCAATTCTGAGAGGAAACTAAACGAAGAGTTGTGCCATCACCGCCAAGCCCGCGCCCAGCACGGCAATGGCAAATCGTTGCCAGTCAAGTTTATGTTGAGGATCAGATTCGATGAAAATCGTAGTAGAGATCTGAAGAAAACCACCCGCTACAATGGCAAAAAAGACCGTGAGGTCTCCTTGTTCAATAAAACTCTGGTGACTGACATATTCTGCCATGAGTAAACCAGATGGAGAAGCCAAAGCAAAAACAAAAAGCATGACCACAGCTCGTTTTTTACTCTTGAATGCCGCAAGTAACAGTGCCATTAAGGCGATCGCAGCAGGAATCTTATGCATCACAATACCAAGTAAAATTTTTGGAGAACTTCCATGGGCATATGCTGCTTCTGGCGAATGGTTGATATGAACAGAATCCGCCATGATGCTACCCTCCAAAAAGGAATGAATTCCAAGAGCGACTAATAGATAGAAAATACTGGCAGCCGTTCTTTTCTCATGGGTATGGGCATGACCGTGCTCTACCCCACTAGTAAAGTTTTCGAGTATTTTCTGTAAGAAGAATCCTACGAGAATCCACAACCCAATCATGAAAGGGTCCATTTCAGAGAGAAAGAGATCGGGAATCAAGTGGATAATGGTAATGGCAAAGAGATACGACCCTGCGAAGACCAAAAAATAGATCATGCGTCGGTACGAGATCTGAGGGATGCTCAACAGCAACAGACCAGGAATGGCCGCTGCCAGAAATAGTATGATGGCATTAATGATCAAAGAAATCGTGCTTTCTGCAACAAGATTGCAAATATCGGAAAGATAATTCGATTTAAACGACTTTAGTTCCCTTATTGAGCATCTTCGCCAAGCGTCCGATCCTTCAAGCCCGGAGAAATATAGGTTTCTAATGCGCCATTTGTGCCCGCATAAATGAAATAGGCTTCCAAGTCAGGATCGTTTGCTATCAAGGCTTTTGCCCCCTCGTACCCCATGACCATACAAGCCGTAGCATAAGCATCTGCAAGCATACAGGTCGGAGCCAAAACGGTTGCACTCAAGAGTGTCTGCATTTTTGGGAAACCCGTCTTTGGATCGATGGTATGGGCCACCTTTTGACCATTGACCATCCGGAAATTGCGATAGTTTCCAGAGGTTGCCATGCCCTGATCTTGCAGTTGGATGGCATCGAACAATCCTCCAATTCGGCTTTCATCGGGTGTTTCAATACCAATAGTCCACCACTCGCCTTCTAGGTTCTTACCCAAGGTTCTCACCTCTCCTCCAATTTCAACCATATAATTTTCGATGCCTTGCGCTGCCAACCAATCACCCACCACGTCGATCGCTTGCCCTTTGGCGATGGCAGAAAAATTCAGTTTCATGCCTTTGACCTCAGTTGAAGCCCCTTGTGCGCTAAAATTGATCTTCGGAAAACCCACAAAGAGCAACAAAGAATCCACCCCAGCAGAATCAGGGCCGATCAGCTCTCCATCGCCAAAACCCCATGCATCGATCAAAGGACCAACAGTAGGGTCGAATGCACCGTCGGTTTGTGCGTATACTTCCTTACTCGCTTTCAACACCTCATAGAAATAGGGAAAAGCAAAGGTGATTTCGCCTTGCCTGTTGAAAATGGAAATCTCAGAATCTGGAATGTAGGTAGACAGTGATTGATTAAAATCAACCAGCAGAGAATCGATCTGCTGTTTGAATACACGCTGGTCCTTGTCGAGGTATTTTACATTGTAAGCAATGGTCCCCATAGTAGTACCCGTAATGTGCACTTCCCTGGGTTGATTTTGTCGATAGGTATAAACGACGAAAATCGCGATCACCAAAAAGATTAAGTAAATCCTTGACTTCTTATTCCTATCCATACGTTCCATTAGGAGCGAAGATAACCTAGTAATTTATTTTGGCAATCAAGGATAACTACGTAAAATCTGAAAATAGGAAATCATCTTTTAATGAAACGATCAATTCCTATGTACTAGAGTTGTCGATCTACGTTGATTCTAGCGATTGCTTTCTTTTCTTTACATCAACCAAATAACCTATGGAGTAAATTAGAAAGCATAAAAACCAAAATATCTCGGTTGCCAACAGAGCAGACATTGTAAACTCAGCATTGTACACTCCCATGACTAAATCATAACCTAAAATAATTACACCTGCCAAGCACCAAGCTAGTAAGAAGATGTTATATGGGATTTTGATAATCATAGCATCATATTTTCTTGATAATTAGCGATTCATGCACCACGTAAATTCGCCTACAATAATGGCAAGTCCGATTACACCTAAAGCTCTTTTTCCAACTACCTTCGCCATTTTCTTAACTGCTGCCAACAGTTTGGTTTTTGTTAAAGCTGCACCAGTGAAAGCACCAACAAGCGCGATACCAGCAGATACACCAGTCGCCTCCAAAAAGCAATTTACAGTCTTATTATCCGTTTGAGCTTGAGCTTGATTGAACATAAAAGTGCTTATCTCAATTTCATTATTCAACGCTTGACTTTGAGATTCAAAATACGCGTCTAAAAGTGCCATACCGATGAGAGCAATCGTGGGATCATCTTGACTCTTGAACTCTTGAATATATTCATCTTCTGGTATACCTAAGCTAGACAGCAAACTCTTGGTACCATCAATCAATGGTTGAACAACTTCAATCATTTCATTCTCTATTTGTTGTTGAGACTTAATTTTCTCAATTTGAGAAGGATGTGAGAGAAAAGTACCGTTTAATTGATTCTCTTGCATATCACTTGCCACTCTTTGGAGGACATTTTCAAATTTCAAGAATTCTTCATGAATCACGTTTGTTTCCTGATCTATTTCATTTTCACAAGATTGAAGAGAAAGCAGTGTGACAAAAAGAACTAATTTAAGAAGGTACAAACCGTAAATACCTCTAATTAAAGAATTAACTGTTTTTTTGCGTGTGTTTAAAGTTCTCATTTTACTTAATTTAGAATTTTACATAAAACTATATTAATGTTATAATGTTAATATATATTGGAATAATTAAAATTATTAAAAATTTTGAATTAGACAAAAATTCACGGCAGGTATGATTATTTTTTTTGACCTTTGAGAAATGCGCGAAGACTATCTTGATGCCAATGGAGAGGAGATGGACTCCACTGAAAAGGACATTGAGCGGGCATTACGTCCCCTCAGCTTTGAAGACTTTTCTGGTCAGGATAAGGTTGTGGCGAACATTAAAATTTTTGTGCAGGCTGCCAAACAGCGGCAAGAGCCGCTCGACCATGTCTTGCTACATGGGCCGCCCGGTTTGGGGAAAACCACGCTATCGCACATCATTGCCAATGAATTGGAATCTGACATCAAAGTAACTTCAGGTCCTGTGCTCGACAAACCGAGCGATTTGGCAGGCCTGCTTACCAATCTAGAAGAAGGAGATGTCCTGTTCATCGATGAGATTCACCGCCTTAACCCCATCGTGGAAGAATACCTCTATTCTGCCATGGAAGATTACAAGATCGACATCATGTTGGATTCGGGTCCAAATGCTCGCACAGTACAAATTGGACTAAATCCTTTTACCTTGGTTGGAGCAACCACTCGTTCGGGTCTACTCACTTCGCCTTTAAGGGCTCGTTTTGGCATCAACGCCCGACTGGAATACTATGACTCTAAATTATTAACCCGCATAGTGCAGCGGTCGTCGGATATTCTGAACACTCCGATCAACGATGACGCCGCTTACGAAATTGCCAGAAGAAGCAGGGGCACGCCACGGATCGCCAATAATTTATTAAGAAGAACACGAGATTTTGCTCAAGTAAAAGGCACCGGAACCATTACGCAGGAAATCAGCGAGATCGCGCTCAACGCACTCGATGTGGATGCGCATGGTTTAGATGATATGGATAACCGAATTCTCTCAACCATCATCGAAAAGTTTAAAGGTGGTCCTGTCGGCATTTCTACAATTGCTACTGCTGTCGGGGAAGAAGCCGAAACCATAGAAGAAGTGTATGAACCGTTTTTGATTCAGGAAGGCTTTTTGAAACGTACTTCTAGAGGACGAGAGGCCACACACTTGGCGTATGAGCACTTGAAAGTCAAAAAACCAGGCGAAAGTGGTACGCTGTTTGGGTAAATTCAGTGTTTTGACACTCCCCTAGCCCCTCTTGGAGAGGGGAACAAATGTTTTGTTAAATGACATAGTCCTTTAACAGTCTTTATTATCTCAAGTCAACGGTCATAATTCGGCAATTTTTCAGAGGCCAAACCAGCAGGCTCTGTTTTTCAAAAGATTTAATAATCTTATTAGATTGGTTGAAAAACACACACTTATGCATAAAATCAAAATTATCTATGATGCAGGACTAAAAGAGAAAGCTCGTTTCCTTAGAAATAATAGCACTTTGACTGAAGTACTATTATGGAATGAACTGAAAAGAAATAGGATTAGAGGATATGATTTCCATAGACAAAAGCCCATACTCCATTGGATTGTGGATTTTTTCTCCTATGACTTGATGCTCGCCATAGAAGTAGATGGAGATTACCATCAAAATGAAGAGGTTAAAAAGCAAGATGCGTACCGTCAGGAATGTATCGAAGCATTAGGTATTTCATTTCTTCGCTTTTCAGATGACTTGATTAAGTACGACATTTTCTCTGCACTCAATGATATTCATGAATACATTGATAATTTCGAGGAGAAGAACAACCTCAAATCTACCAAGTGATCAATTCCCTCCTTAAAGGAGGGATAAGGGAGGTGTCTGACAAGCCAAAATGAAAAACACGATCTCACATCATACCCAAGTCATCAAAAAAAAAGCCAAAACATTAGGCTTTGACTTCTGCGGAATTTCCAAAGCCGAATTTTTGGCAAAAGAAGCTCCCCGTCTTGAGGCCTGGCTTCACAAAAAAGCGCATGGCAAAATGAGTTACCTTGAAAACCATTTCGACAAGCGTCTTGACCCTACAAAACTGGTCCCCGGGGCGAAATCAGTAGTTTCACTACTTTACAATTACTATCCAGAGAAAGACTTGGCTACTGAAAAGCCCGATCATCACAAATTGGCTAAGTACGCTTATGGTAAAGACTACCATTTTGTGATCAAGGACAAACTGAAAGAACTACTCAAAGACCTGCAACAAGAGATTGGAGCGATCGAAGGGCGAGTTTTTGTGGACTCTGCTCCGGTCATGGAAAGGCAATGGGCGGAAAGATCGGGCCTAGGCTGGGTTGGCAAGCATACCTTGCTCATCAACAAAGAAAGCGGCAGTTTTTTCTTTCTAGCAGAATTGATCATCGACCTTGAACTTGAACCTGACGGTCCTATCAAAGACTATTGTGGCACCTGTACGCGTTGCATCGATGCATGTCCGACAGACGCCATTACGCCCTATCAGCTGGACGCAAGCAAATGCATTTCCTATTTGACGATTGAGTTAAAAGATGAAATCCCCTCTGAATTCAAAGACCAAATGGAGGGCTGGGCTTTTGGTTGTGATATTTGTCAAGATGTATGCCCTTGGAATCGCTTTGCGAAACCTCATCATGAACCCGAGTTTAGTCCGAAAAAGGAGCTGCTCGAACTTTTTAACAATAATTGGGAAGATTTAACAGAGGAAGTTTTTCGTGAAGTCTTTAAGCATTCAGCCGTCAAAAGAACCAAGCTGGATGGGCTAAAACGCAATTTGGAATTCCTTCAAAAAAATTAAGCCCGCTCATAGAACGGGCTGATGATACATACTTTAGGTTTGTGCAAGCACGAACTGCCGGTCGATAACCGGACCATAGATGTGGCCAAATTTATCGTAACACCACTTTTTGAGATCCTCCACCTCATTGTTTACGAGTGTCTTAATGGCCTTTCTTAACTCTTTTTCAAATAGCCTTCTGTCGAAGCTTACCTTCGCGAGGATTGTTTTGAAGTATTCCAACATGTTAAGAACGTTTAAGGTTATGAATCTATTTAAAGAATCGGTCGTATGGATATACGCGCGTTCACATAAACAGGTTATACCTTTTTGAAAATTGAATCTATATTTGATTATCATTTTCAAAAGGCTAGTGAATATACGAAATGTTGAAGATAAAATCCAGTAGTATTCTTGTCATCTTGATGCTCTGCCTAGGCATGGTTCCGCAGGTCCGTGCACAGGAAATTTCCGTGCAGTTAGGGAAAGATGAAGTGGGTCTAAATGAGCTCTTCACAATTACCATTACCATTGAAAATGGCTCGATCAAAAGCTATACAAATTTTCCTGAGATCGACGGTTTTGCTAAGCGCGGTACTTCATCTTCAAGCAAGACGAACATCGTCAATGGACAGATCACCTCATCGCAGAGTATCACACAACGCTACCTACCTTTGGAAGAAGGCAGGTATACCCTAGCCCCTTTTAGCATTGACGTCAACGGCACGACCATTGAATCGCAAGGAAAGTCCATTCAGGTAACCAAACCTGTTGATAGGCCCCAAAATTCGAGAAGAAGGAGATACGATCCTTTCGATGACCTTTTCGGCAACAGAAACGAGCCCGAATTTGTTGATGTGAAAGAAGATGCCTTCTTGGCCCTGACCACAGACAAAGATGAAGTCTTTGTCGGAGAGGGTTTCACGACCACCTTTGCCTTCTATGTGGCAGATGCCAATCGAGCACCCTTGCAGTTCACTGAGGCGGGTAAACAGCTCTCAGAAGTGCTGAAGAAAATTCGTCCGGAAAACTGCTGGGAAGAGAATTTCAACATTGAGAATATTTATGGTGAGCGGGTTCAGATCAATGGTAAAACCTATACACGCTATAAGATCTACCAAGCCACTTATTATCCCCTGAACCTTGAGCCCATTGTTTTTCCTTCGGTTCCATTTGAAATGATCAAGTACCGTGTGGCAAAATCACCTTCCTTCTTTGGGCGAGATCGTCAAGAGGACTACAAAACCTTCTACAGTACAGAAAAAACTGTAAGGGTTAGACCGCTTCCTCCACATCCAATGAAAGACATGGTGGCAGTAGGCGAGTTTGAATTGGATGAGCAAATTGATAAAACGACGGTTGAAACTGGTGAAAGCTTCCAATATCAATTCAATATTTTCGGTGAGGGCAATATTTCAGGCATCAACGATCCTGTCATTCCTTCGAATAAAAACTTGGACGTATACCCCCCAAACATTAGCCAAGACATCAACCGTGGTGGTGGTCGTGTAACGGGCTCCAAGAATTACAGTTTCTTTGGTATTCCTAATGAACCGGGTACTTACGACTTAAAAGATTATTTCAACTGGGTTTACTTCGATCCAAACCGAGAGGTTTACGATACTTTACAAGCCTCAGTAAGCCTTACCGTAACCGGAGAAAGCAAAAAGAACGTGTCCATATCTTCAACTGACCTCGGCTCTTTCTACGATAACATCGAAACCACAAGCAATGAATTAAGAGACTTAGCAGATGATAAGACGCCCCTTATTCTTGCCAATATTCTTTTATTGGTTATGTTAGGTGCTGCTGGTTTCTTTTACTTCAAAAAATGATGGGAAATACATTCGGAAAACTCTTTAGCATTCACACCTACGGAGAATCCCATGGCCCTGCCCTCGGGGTAATCATTGAAGGTTGTCCTGCCGGTTTAACCATTGACGAGGCATTTATTCAAGAAGAGCTGAATCGCAGAAAACCTGGCCAATCAAAAATCACGACGCAACGCAAAGAAGCAGATGAATTTGAGATCTTATCAGGAGTATTCGAAGGAAAATCAACAGGTACCCCCATCAGCATTTTGATCAGAAACGAAGATCAACGGAGTAAAGACTATTCACACATTGCCGATAAATTCAGGCCCTCACATGCCGATTACACCTTTCAGGCAAAATACGGCCATCGCGATTATCGCGGAGGGGGCAGAAGTTCGGCAAGAGAAACTGTTGCACGGGTAGCGGCCGGGGCAATTGCTAAGCTATTTTTAAAACATCATGGAATTCAATGTCAATCGTATGTGTCTCAAGTTGGTACACTGAAGATCGAAGAACCGTACCATGCATTAGATTTAAGCCGTATTGACGACAACATTCTTCGCTGTCCCCATCCGGATAAAGCAGAAGAAATGATCGCATTGATCAATCAAACGCGCAAAAATAGAGACACCATAGGTGGAGTAATCACCGGAGTGATCACTGGAGTGCCGGCAGGTTTAGGTGAACCCGTATTTGATAAGCTGCATGCCGAATTAGGTAAAGCCATGTTGAGCATCAATGCCGTTAAAGGCTTTGAGTACGGCAGTGGTTTTGAAGGCGTACAAATGAATGGCTCTCAGCACAATGATGCCTTTTTCAAGGAAGGAGAAGAAGTAAAAACACGAACGAATCATTCGGGTGGCATACAGGGCGGCATCAGCAACGGACAAGATATTTATTTCAATGTGGCGTTTAAACCGGTTGCTACCATTATGGCTGACCAGGAAAGCATAAACGAAGCCGGAGAAGCGGTCACCGTATCTGGAAAAGGGCGCCATGACCCCTGCGTTGTGCCCCGAGCAGTACCGATCGTTGATGCAATGTCAGCTTTGGTTATTGCCGATTATTTGCTAATTAGCAAATCAAATCGACTGTAGATAATCCTAAACTTTTATGAAGAAGCTCCCTTTGCATGTTAAGATCATGTTAGGCCTTGTTGCCGGAGTGATCTGGGCATTTGTCTCTAGCTACTTAGGTTGGAACCAATTCACTATTGATTGGATAGATCCTTTCGGACAAATTTTCATCCGCATGTTGAAGTACATCGCTGTGCCTTTGGTGCTGTTTTCCATCATCAGTGGGGTATCGAGCTTAAAAGACATGTCGCAATTGGGGCGTATGGGTGGTAAAACCTTAGGCTTTTACATGATCACTACAGTGACTGCTGTGGGAATTGGCCTTCTTTTGGTGAACGTCCTGCAACCGGGTAAATTCATTGACCTAGATTCGCGCATCAAGAACCGTCTCAAATATGAACGCTGGGTGGCAGCAACCGACGGTGTGGAGATCTTGGATGGAAAGAATTACTTGAGCGACCCACGTTACAACACCGTTGAGGCAACAGAAGAAGAACTTGACGACAAAACCAAAGCAGACCTAGAAGCCAAGTTGAAAGCTGCCGAAGCTTCAAAAGGTGCAGGTCCTCTTCAGTTCATTGTAGACATGGTGCCTGAAAATATCGTGCTCTCTTTATCGAATCAACAGTTGATGCTCCAGGTTATTTTCTTTGCCATCTTCTTTGGCATTACCATGGCCATGCTTCCGGAAGAAAAAGTCAGTGGGCTTTCGGCCTTCATCAATGGGTCGAATGAGGTCTTCCTCAAGATGGTTGACCTGGTCATGAAAGCTGCTCCTTTCTTCGTTTTTGCCCTGCTTGCCGGTATCATTGCGAAAATGGCCGATACCCCTGGCGAAGTGATCGAAGTGTTCAAGGGGCTTGCGAGCTATTCCGGCACTTTAGTCCTTGGACTACTTTTCTTGATCTTCGTTTTCTATCCACTCATCATCAAATTGACGGTGAACATGGGTTACCGGACCTTCTTTAAAAACATGAGCCCAGCACAGCTCATGGCCTTTTCCACAAGTTCAAGTGCGGCGACACTCCCGGTTACCATGGAGTGCGTTGAAGACAACATGGGTGTGTCTAAGAAAGTGGCCAGTTTTGTCTTGCCTGTCGGCGCAACCGTCAACATGGATGGAACAAGTTTATACCAGGCGGTTGCCGTTGTTTTTCTTGCGCAAATGCACATGGTGGACCTCACAGGTGTTCAACAACTGACCATTGTGTTGACAGCAACCTTGGCCTCGATTGGCTCAGCCGCTGTGCCTAGTGCCGGACTGATCATGATGATCTTGGTCTTGCAATCGGTCGGGTTAAACCCAGCCTGGGTGGCCATTCTATTCCCAGTGGACAGACCTCTCGACATGTTGCGAACTGTCGTCAATGTGACCGGTGATGCGTCGGTCTCTACCATTGTAGCCAAAACTGAGGGAGAATTAAGCACGAACTAAGAACTATTCGCATAGCTTTGCAGTTGTTCAAGAAATCTATTAGGATATGAAAGCAGTGAATATTTACATGGAAGCGAACCCTAACCCTAACTCAATGAAGTTTGTGGTTAATTTCATGTTACTTCAAGACGGCGTTAGCTTTGATTTTCCAGACAAAGCATCAGCCGATAACTCCGCATTGGCACAGGCCCTTTTCGATCTACCGCACGTTGAGCGTGTATTCTTCATGAGCAATTTCGTGACAGTAACCAAGTCGGCATCTGTTGATTGGATCGAAATTCAAGATCCCATAAGAGACTGTATCAAGGCATACTTAGAGGCAGAAAAACCGCTGATCGATCAAGCTCCTGATAAAGATCCCCTCTTCGATGAAAATGATTCAGAGGTTGTGAAAAAAATTAAAGGCATATTGGACGAGTACATAAGACCTGCAGTTGAACAAGACGGAGGTGCCATCACGTTTGCTTCATTCAATGAAGGCACTGTCAAAGTAGAACTTCAAGGCTCATGCTCCGGCTGTCCTGCCTCAACTGTCACATTGAAACAAGGGATAGAGAACCTTCTCAAAACCATGTTGCCCAATGAGGTCAATGAAGTAGTTGCCGAAGGCGTTTAAAAGAAAGACAATGCTCAAAAAAAGCCAATTCGAAAGACTTGGCTTTTTTTATGCAACAAACGTTTGCTCAAGTATAGTGATGCTCTACGAGCAATAATGTCAGCTAAACCATTATTTTTGATTACTTAACCATCACTTATGGTACCTGATATTAAAAAAATTGGTGTGCTCACCTCTGGAGGTGATGCCCCGGGTATGAATGCGGCTGTTCGTGCCGTTGTGCGAGCTTGTATATATTATGATATTGACGTTTTCGGCATTTATAAAGGCTATGACGGTCTTATCGCAGACAACATGGAACAGCTCTATGTGCGCTCCGTTTCCAATATCCTGAGTAGAGGTGGCACCTTTTTACTTTCCGCCAGATCGGCAGAGTTTCGCACACCGGAAGGCCGCAAAAAAGCATACAACAATTTTAGGAAACGTGGACTAGACGCATTGGTCGTGATTGGTGGCGATGGGTCCTTCACAGGAGCTTCCATTTTTAGTGAGGAATTTAATGTTCCTGTCATTGGAATCCCAGGTACCATTGATAACGATTTAGCCGGAACGGACTTTACCATTGGCTTTGACACGGCGTGTAATACAGCGCGTGAAGCTATTGATAAAATTAGAGACACGGCATCTTCGCATGACCGTCTATTCTTTGTGGAAGTCATGGGACGTGACGCTGGTTTTATTGCCGTAAATTCTGCCATCGGTGGTGGTGCTGTTGCCATGATCGTACCTGAACACCAATGGAGTATTGATGCCTTGATCAAAAGACTACGTAAAGGAGCGGCAAGTCAAAAAAGTTCTAATGTTGTCGTGGTGGCAGAAGGTTGTCATTTGGGCTCCGCTTACGACATAGCTGCGCAAGTGAAAGAACAGTTGGATTATTTTGATATTCGAGTGACGGTTCTAGGCCACCTGCAACGTGGGGGCTCTCCAACCACATTAGACCGTGTGTTGGCAAGCCGATTAGGTGTTGCTGCCGTTGAAGGCCTCCGCGAAGGAAAATCGGACGTGATGGTGGGCATGGTCAAAAATGAAATTAAGTACACCCCAATTCACGAAGCCATAAAAATTGAAAAGCGCCTAGACGACGAAGAGTTTAGGATTGCAAAGATCTTATCGATATAAAAAAAGGAGGCGCGTGCCTCCTTTTTTTGGTTTGTCTTTGTCAATTAATTTCTGTTGTTACAATTGAGCTCAGTGAATGCTCGCTCCAACCTTGTCACGATTGATTCTTCTGCCTTTCTCAACCAAGCCCTAGGATCGTAGTATTTTTTATTTGGTGAATCTTCGCCATCCGGGTTGCCGATCTGGCCTTGCAAATAGTCCTTTTTGTCCTTGTAGTATCCATGAACACCGTCCCAACATGCCCATTGCACGTCTGTATCAATATTCATTTTGATGGAACCGTAAGAGGTCGCTTGCTTAATTTTCTCTGGTTCTGAACCGGAGCCGCCATGGAACACAAACCAAACTGGTTTCTCTTCCGTCCCGAATTTCTCTTGGATAAAATCTTGAGAATTCTTCAAGATCTCTGGGCGCAACTCTACATTACCTGGCTTGTACACACCGTGTACATTACCGAAAGAAGCAGCAACAGTAAAGATCTTACCCACTTTTCTTAACGCATCCCAAGCTTGAGCAACCTCTTCAGGCTGAGTATACAAACGAGATGAATCTACATCGGTATTGTCAACTCCATCCTCTTCACCACCAGTGATGCCTAGCTCGATCTCAATGCCCATTTCAATGGCATTCATTCGTTCGAAATACGCACAACTGATCTCGATATTCTCTTCCAAACTTTCTTCTGAAAGGTCGAGCATGTGAGTACTGAACAAGGGCTGACCTTTTTCTTTATAGAACTTTTCGCCTGCTTCAAGAAGCCCGTCAATCCAAGGAAGTAATTTTTTAGCGGCATGGTCGGTATGAAGAATCACTGGAACGTCATAGTGTTCCGCAAGGAGATGGACGTGCTGAGCGCCTGCTATGGCTCCGGCAATTGAGGCTTTGTACCCATCGTTATTCAATGATTTTCCTGCGTAAAACGCTGCTCCACTCACTGAAAACTGCACAATTACAGGTGAATTCACCTTCTTTGCCGTCTCTAAAACGGCATTGATGGTTGTGGTTCCCACCACATTCACTGCCGGAATGGCAAACTCATTCTCCTTAGCGTAATTCAAGCAATCGATCAACTCCTGACCGTATAGCACTCCGCTTCTAAATTTTCCCATTTTTGTTGATTTAGGTCGATAAATTTCAAGTGTAAAGAAAACAAAATTACTGTCGATTAGAAAGGTAAAAGTCAATTCCCTAGAAAGACTTATAGCGCCTGGAAAAGCGCTATAAGCAAAGTAAACTATAATAGAAATGGAGGAAATTACCGTCTAATGAAAACCTAACCGAGGTTAAGTTCGTGTCATAAGACATTGGAAAAGTAGGGAATAGAAAAGTAATATTCAATCCAACTTGCTTGTTGACAGGGGCTTCCATCTATTTTGCAAACGATTGAAACTGCCCAAACAATAAAATTTCGAAGAAAAATTTTTTTCAAAAAAATTTTGTGTATCTATATCAACACCGAAGATAACAGGTGCTTTTGATGAGCTTTCAATAGAATATTTTAGGGAAGGATATGAAGAAAAGTGGACAGGTAACGATCAAGGACATTGCGAAGGAATTGAATATCTCGTGTTCCACTGTTTCCAGAGCCTTAAAAGACTTCCCGGGAATCAGTCCTGCTACAAAGAAGGCTGTCACGGAGCTCGCCAATAAATACAACTATCGCCCCAATGCGATCGCTTTAAGTCTTCGAAATCAAAAAACCAATGTCATCGGGGTTGTCATACCAGAGACCGTTCATTTCTTTTTCTCAACCGTGATCAGTGGTATTGAAGACGAAGCCATGAAAGAAGGGTATAACGTCATGATCTGTCAGTCGAACGAAAATTTTGAGCGTGAAGCCGACTGCATTGATGCCCTCATGAGTGCCCGGGTAGATGGTCTGCTGGTTTCCATTTCCAGGGAAACAGAAGACTTGGCGCATTTGCGTAAGGTAGCAGATGACGGGACCCCTATGGTTTTTTTCGATCGTTTGGTAGAAGGCATGAACGCACCGAGTGTGATCATTGATGACTACCAAGGTGCCTACGACGCGGTAGAGCATCTGATCACCCAAGACTGTCGGCATATCGTACACCTTTCTGGTCCGAATAACCTGATCATCAGCCGCAAAAGAACGGAAGGTTACTTATCAGCGCTCGAAGACCATGAGATCCCGCATCGGCAAGACCATATTGTTGAATGCAGGAATGGAACACCTGAAGAAGCAGAACGAGTCATGACCCACTTGCTGGAGCAAGGTCTTCCGATCGACGGCGTCTTTGCTAACAACGACATGGCCGCACTGGGCGCCTTGAAAGCCGTTCAAAAAGCTGGGCTCGACTCACCGAAAGACATTGCCATCATTGGCTTTAGCGATTGGCAATTTTCTTCCATGCTCAACCCGAGCTTGAGCAGCGTCTCACAGCCGGGATATGAAATTGGAAGAGAAGCCGCCCGTTTGATCCTCGATGAGATCAATTCCAAAGGAAAAAACAAGGGACATGTCAGCATACTCGACACTTCATTGGTGATACGGGAATCGTCTGATCGGTCAAAGGTACTGATCTCCTAATGCAAACGTTTGGGGTTCTTGGGGCTGCTTTTCCTCATTTAAATTGAGTAATATAGGGGTTCTATAATTTGTCTTTATGAACCTAAGAAATGAAAGCATCGGCCCGGTCATTGAACACGCTTACCGCAACGATCAATTGACCGGAAAAACGCAGAACGCCAACTTTGCCATTACCCCATACAATGAGAACATCATACGAATTCAAGTTTCAAAAGAAAATAAATTTGAGGTATACCCTTTCTCTGTTGTGATGGATCCTTCGCCCGTTGGAGTGTCCTTTGATGAACGTCCCGAGAGCCTCATACTTTCAACATCAGCAGTCACCTTGCACATTCAACGCTCTCCGTTTCGCCTTTCCTTTTATGACTCCACCGATCATCTGATCAATGCCGATGACCCTTCTTTTGGCATTAGCTGGCTCGGTAATAAAGTAACGAATTACAAGCAGCTCAGCGCAGATGAGAAATTCATTGGTTTGGGTGAAAAAGGGGGAGGTCTGAATCGTAGAGGAAGTTCTTACGACAATTGGAATTCTGATGCCTTTGGCTTTAACAACGACACGGATCCTCTATATGTGTCTACCCCATTTTTTATTGGCATAAGAGAAGGAAGGCCTTATGGGATCTTTTTCGATAACACCCACAAAACACATTTCAATTTTGGAACATCGAATAATGACCGCTTTAGTTATTTCAGCGCCGAAGCTGGAGACCTCAACTACTACTTCATTCAAGGTGAGAATGTGGCGAGCATCATTCAGTCCTATGCCAAATTAACGGGGACCATTAACCTTCCGCCTAAATGGAGTTTGGGTTTCCAACAATGTAGATTCAGCTATTATCCGGATCACGAGATCAAGAACATTGCGGATACATTTCGCGCAAAAAAAATCCCCGCTGATGTTATCTATTTTGACATCCATTACATGAAAGACTACAAAGCCTTCACCTTTGATGAAGAGCGCTTTCCGGATCCAAAAGGCCTGATCGACCGCCTTGCTGATCAAGGATTCAAAACAGTGGTTATTCTTGATCCTGGCATCGCCACAGAGAAAGGCTACGGCACCTATGATCGAGGAGTTGAACGAGATGTCTTTGTCAAGTATCCCGATGGCTCCAAGCTCGAAGCATCGGTATGGCCAGGCAACAGTCATTTCACCGATTTCACCAGCCAAAACGGACGTGATTGGTGGGCGGATGAACTCAAATTCTACACCGACCTCGGCCTTGAAGGCTTTTGGAACGACATGAACGAACCGGCATGCTGGGGTCAGGACATTGCTGAAATGGTCGAATTTGATTACGAAGACCAACAGGTGTCCTATCTCAAGGCAAGAAATGTCTACGGATATCAAATGGTGCGGGCCACTTACGAAGGTGCCAGAATACAGCTGGGCAATAAGCGCCCCTTTGCACTCACACGATCAGGCTTTAGCGGAGTGCAGCGGTATTCTGCCGTCTGGACAGGTGACAACGTTGCCGGAGATGACCACATGTTATTGGGCGTTCGATTAGTCAATTCACTTGGCCTGACCGGTATTCCTGTTGGCGGTTATGATATCGGTGGATTTGTCGATGAATGTTCTCCTGCCCTATTTGCCCGCTGGCTCGCAGTTGCTTCTTTTGCTCCGTTTTTTCGTGTTCACAGCATGGTAAACTCGAGAGATTCAGAACCTTGGGCCTATGGTGAAGAAGTGGAAGAGATCACCAGAAATTACATCAACCTGCGCTATCAACTGCTCCCTTACCTCTATACTTGTTTCTATGAAGCACATCAAACCGGTGTACCGATCAACAGGTCCTTAGCTGTAGATTATTTCAACGATGAGCACATCTACGGAGGAAATGCCCAAAACGCCTTCACGCTAGGCAAGTGGTTATTGGTGAGCCCAACGGTAAGTACGCAGGAGTATGCAGAGATCTATCTCCCTGAAGGGAATTGGTACAACTTCTTTACTGACGAACAATTCGCGGGCAATCAGCACCATATCGTGCACACGAGTATGGAAGATCTTCCGGTTTTTGCTAAAGAGGGAGCTATTATTCCCCTGCAGAACGTTGTGCAGCATACGCAAGAACCGCATGATGGCGAATTGAAATTGCATGTTTATTTTGGTGAAGTAGCGACATCACAACTGCTCTACGAGGATGATGGGCAAACATTTGATTATGAAGCAGGCGCATTCTGTAAGCATTTGATCCAGTTCAATGGAAAAGAAGGGCATTTAGAGATCGCTAAAATAGATGGTTCGCAACAAAGCAGTTTTGACCGACTCAAGGTATATCTACACGGCTTCCCTGCTGCTGACTATCATGTGAATGATCAAGCCATTTCCGTCGAAAAAGAAACCATTCGTTTGATCGATCCGGTGACCGAATTCGATCCTTTGCCTCAAAGACAAAAGAAAAATTATTTGATTAGCGATTTAATGACGATACGCACTAATTTGAATCAAGATTCACTTAAAATTACTTGGAAATGAAAACACAAAAGCACCTTTTACCCTTTCTCAGCCTTTTCGTGTTGATCACATTTTTTGGCTGTTCAAGTGACCAAAAGGAAGAAAAAAACACCGTCACAAATGAAGCATTGACTTCTTCTGTGAATCATCCTTCCTGGAGCAAAGATGCCGTTATTTACGAAGTCAATATTCGCCAGCATACCCCGGAAGGCACCTTTGCCGCTTTTGAAAAGGACATCCCACGTTTGAAAGATTTAGGGATTGACATCTTATGGTTGATGCCGATACATCCCGTAGGTGAAGAAAACCGAAAAGGCAGCTTGGGTAGCTATTATGCGGTAAAAGACTACCTCGCCATTAATCCGGAGTTTGGCAATGCCGAAGACCTACGGAGTTTAATAGAGACGGCCCATGCCAACGACATGAAGGTCATCATTGATTGGGTGGCCAACCATACCGCATGGGACCATGTCTGGACAAAAGAACACAAGAAATGGTACAACCTGACAGAGGACGGAGGATTTATGCCTCCGGTAGAGGATTGGTCGGATGTGATTGACCTGAATTACATGAACGCCGAAATGAGAGCCGCGATGCTAGATGCGTTGAAATACTGGGTAGCAGAGTTCGACATTGATGGATACCGTTGCGATGTGGCTGAAATGGTACCTATGGATTTTTGGGATGAAGTAAGAAAAGAGCTCGATGCCATCAAGCCCGTTTTCATGTTGGCAGAAGGAGAAGACCCCGAACTCCATGTAAACGCGTTTGACATGACCTATTCGTGGGAACTGATGCACCTCATGCGCAAAGTTGCTTCAGGTGAAGAGACAATCTCTGCCATTAAGGCGATGTACGAGCGTGATTTTGCGCGCTATCCAAAAGGCTACTATAAAATGAACATCGTCACCAATCACGACGAAAATTCATGGAACGGAACAGCAGATGAGTTTTTCGGCCCTGCCCAAGAGGCATGGACTGTTTTTGCAGCCACCACCTATGGCATGCCGCTGGTTTATTCAGGGCAAGAAGCAAACAATACCAAACGGCTTGAATTCTTTGAGAAAGATCCGATCGATTGGTCTGGCGGCTACGTTTTTGAATACTTAATGCAAACGCTTTTCATCCTCAAGCAGCAAAATCCAGCCTTATGGAACGGACAAGGAAGTTTGGAATGGATTCCCACCATGCACGACGACAAGCTCATGGTGTTTAAACGAATCTATGATGAAAATGAAGTACTTGTCATGATCAATATTTCGAACGAGGAGGTAAGTTTTGAGATAGACCGAGACTACCCGGCCATGGTTCGAGTCTTTGGGGGTGGTGTAGTCACCGCCACTCAGCAGCAGAAAATTGCACCCTTTGGATACAAGGTGTACGCTAAATAATTTTTTATGGAAAAGACACCTCGCCTAAATTTTTTGCAGATCTGGAACATGAGTTTCGGATTTCTGGGCATTCAAATGGGTTTTGCTTTGCAGAATGCCAACACCAGTAGGATTTTTGAAACCCTCGGAGCAGATACAAAGAATCTCGCCATCTATTGGCTGGCTGCACCGGTAACCGGACTCATAATGCAGCCGATTATTGGCTATTACTCAGACCGTACCTGGCTACCAAAATGGGGACGTAGACGTCCTTATTTTGCCCTGGGTGCAGTGGCTGGCAGCATTGCCATACTCTTGATGCCCAATTCGCCTACCCTATGGATGGCGGTGGGGGTTTTGTGGATCATGGATGCGTCGATCAACATTACGATGGAACCCTTTAGAGCTTTCGTCGGTGACCTTTTGCCAGACGATCAACGCACGTCGGGTTTCGCCATGCAGAGCTTCTTCATTGGTATTGGGGCACTGATCGCTTCCTTTATGCCTTGGATCTTTGCCAACTGGCTGAACATCCCAAATACAGCACCGGATGGAGAGATCCCGCCATCGGTTAAGTATTCCTTCTACATTGGCGCCGCCACCTATTTTGTCACGGTGATGTGGACGGTTTTCAGTACAAAAGAATACCCACCGGAAGAAGGAGAACAACACGATGAACCTGCCATGACTGAGAGTGAAGCGCCCGTTTTTGCTGGAAAATTCTCAAAGGTCGGTGGGCTATTGACCTTCGCTGGACTTGCCTTTTCTGCCTTTGTGGTAGCAACCAAGACAGACCCTCAATTGCATGTACTCGGTGGTGGCCTGGTCTTTTTTGGGCTTGTTCACTTGCTCGGATCATCCTGGACAAAAGCCGGGAAAACGAAAAGCGCATTGGTTCATATCGTGAAAGATTTCAATACCATGCCGAAGACCATGATGCAATTGGCTATTGTTCAGTTCTTCTCCTGGTTTGCCTTATTCTCGATGTGGATCTACACGACACCGGCTGTGACATCGCATATTTACGGTACCTCCGATACCACTTCGAAATTATACAATGAAGGTGCAGACATGGTCAGTAACCTCTTTGGAGGCTATAACGGCATCGCTGCCTTGGCTGCTATCGCCATTCCATGGATCGCCCGAAAAACCAACAGAAAGATCACTCACTTATTGGCTTTGGTCTTGGGCGGGCTTGGCTTGATCTCCATTTATTTCATTACCGAACCCAGCATGTTATGGTTGAGTATGGTGGGCGTGGGAATCGCTTGGGCAAGTATCCTTTCCGTCCCTTATGCGATCCTATCTGGTTCACTACCCGCTGAAAAAATGGGATACTACATGGGGGTTTTCAATTTCTTTATCGTTATCCCACAGATCGTGGCAGCCTCTCTTTTGGGTTTTATCTTGGACACCTTCTTTGGCGGCGAAACGATCTTGATCCTGGTTTTAGGTGGAGTCTCCATGATCATATCAGGTTTGATCACGTTGAATGTGGACGATACACAGTAACAAACAATAAATCTGGACTACAGAAGCAGTCAACTGACTGCTTTTTTCTTTTTATCTTCACCCCATAACATTCTTTCGTATGAGACCATCATCACTACTTTTTTTAGCCGCCCTACTCATTTTTGGCTGTACTACACAAAAAGAGGATCAAGCGACAATCTTTAATAAAATCAATCAAGAAGCGTTGGCCAACTCCAAAGCCTATGAGACCCTGGAAGAAGCGACCAAAACCATTGGCCACCGGTTAACAGGCTCAGAGGAAGGGGCGAAAGCAGAAGAATACACCTATAATTTATTGAAGAGTTATGGATTGAATGTGGCCTATCAACCCTTTGAGGTGGAATCTTGGTCGAGGGGCGATATTGACGTGAAGATCGGCAGCAGAAATAACATGATCGATGTGCCTGCTGTCACCTTGGCCCACTCACCCGTTGAGGCAGAGGTAACTGGTGAAATTGTTGATATGGGCAATGGGCTGGAAGCAGACTATGCCGCCAAACCCGGAGCCGTAAAAGGCAAAATTGCCTTGGTCTATATTGGAGTATTGCCTGGAAGTCCCGAAGGCACTCAAAACCTGCATCGTTCTGAGAAAACAGCACTTGCCATTCAGAATGGGGCAAAAGGAATCATCATCATCAACCAAGTGGATGGCGGTGTTTTACTCACCGGTACGGCCTCCGTTACGGGCAGCCTTATTTCTATCCCTGCTGTGTGCATAGGCAAGGAAGATGGCCTGGCATTGAAAGAAACTCTAGCGAAAACCAAGCAGTACTCATCCATCCGCATGACCAATCAGTCTGGACTGATCAATGCAAGAAATGTGATCGCGACGATCGAAGGAAGTGAGCTTCCGGAAGAAAAGATCATTGTGGGAGGACACCTCGACTCATGGGATTTGGCCACCGGAGCTATTGATAACGGCATCGGTTCATTTGCTGTACTCGATATGGCGAGAACATTTGCCGCACTTGATCTTAAACCCAAGAGAACAGTGCAGTTCGTGATGTTCATGGGTGAAGAGGAAGGCCTCTTAAGTTCTAGATACATGGTTGATGAAGCCATCAAAAATGGCACGATTGATCAGATAAAATATGTCATGAATCAAGACATGGCAGGAAATCCCGTAGGCTTTGGAACCGGTGGAAGACCCGAGGCTGAAGCCTTTTTCAAAGCAATTGGAGAGCAGATCATGGCGGTGGATTCAACCACCTTTAAAAACCGAATAAGCAATGGCGCCGGTTTGCATAGCGACCATCAGCCCTTTATGCTGCAAGGGGTACCATATACCTCACCCGCTTCTAATCTAGACCGTTCGATCTATGGCTGCTACCATTCCGATTGCGACGATTTCGATTTAGTCAACAAAGAGCATATGGTCAATAATGTGCGCTTCAGTTCTATGATGCTTTATGCCTTAGCTGATGCGGACGAACTTCCGGCAAAAAAGCTCACGGATTCGGAAACGAAGGCCTTTTTAGAGGGCCATGACCTAAAGCTAAAACTTCAAATCGGCGGCGATTGGAGATGGGGTGAGTGAACCCCATCATAAAACGACCATTGGTTCGCCCTATTTTCAAGATACTCAGATAAACGCCAGACGGCTTCCAAGAAAGTGGACAATTCACTAGAACTACTTCTGCTATTCGTTGTCGGACTAATCGCCGGCATTCTCAATACCTTGGCGGGAGGCGGATCTCTTCTTTCGTTGCCGGTGCTTATTTTTTTGGGGCTTCCACCGAACATGGCCAATGCCACCAACCGAGTGGCTATCATCTTACAGAATATCTTTGCCGTAAGGGGTTTTAAGAGCAAAGGGATATCCGTTTACCCATTCAATCTTTGGCTAGGCTTTTCGGCTTTTGCGGGGGCAATCGTTGGAGCCTCATTGGCGGTCGATATCAATGAAGACGTCTTCAATAGGATCCTTGCTGTTGTGATCATCGGGGTAGTCATTTACATGGGATGGAACCCCTTTAAAAACTACCACAAGGGGGAAGACACCTCTCAAAAAGCAACCGCAATTTCGGTCATTGTATTCTTTTTTATTGGCGTTTATGGTGGGTTCATTCAAGCGGGTGTCGGTTACTTAATGATCACCGCCTTGACACTTATCAATGGTTTTAGCCTTGTCAAAACCAACAGTATCAAGGTTTTTGTCGCCTTAACCTACACGCTTGTGGCCCTGGGTATTTTCATATTTTATGGCATTGTCAATTGGACCTTTGGTATTCCTTTGGCGATCGGCAATGCCACTGGTGGATGGCTGGCAAGCCGCTGGTCGGTAGGTGTGGATGAAAAATGGATCCGTTATTTTGTGATGTTCACCGCCTTGGCCTTTGCGATCAAACTTTTCTTTTTTTAAAACAGTGAGCACTCGTACAGAGGGGTAAGAGGCTTTGGTCATAAATCAATACCTTCGTTAAGCAAATGGATAAAAAAGAACCCAAACGACCCAGAGGCTTAGGAATGGCAACAGGCATCAGCCTGGGGGCTGGAATTGGCATTATCCTAGATAACCTGGCCATTGGTATTGCCGTTGGTGTCGCCATGGGCCTTGGTTTTGAATTCATCAACTCCAAAAAGAACCAAGAGGATTGAGCAAGTCTTATAATTTGTTTTTCGCGTCAATTTTAGCCGCTTTATAGCGTGAAATTTGTGTTTCCCATACTGTTTTTCGCCATTTGCTTCGTTAATCCCTTCCCTTCTGAAGCGCAAGACGATGTGAAGATCGTGACCCTCAATTTGCGCTACGGCACACCGGCTGATCGCGAAAACTCGTGGCGTGAAAGAAGAAAACGAGTACATGCGGTATTCAAAAGTTACAGTGACGGCATCATCGCAACGCAGGAAGCCCTACCCTTACAAATCAAAGACATCTTAAATGCCGTGCCTCGACTGGATGTGGTCTACAGAAGTCGAACTAAAGCCCAAGATGATGCCCCTGCAAACGCCATCTTTTACGATAAGAAAAAATGGAAAGTCGCAAGTCATGACACCTTTTGGTTCTCAGATACCCCTGATGTACCAGCGTCAAAGAGCTGGGGCAACACCTTACCGAGAACAGGCAATTTGACCATCTTCGAAGACATCGAAACAGGCCGACAGATCAAAGTGATGAACATTCATTTAGACCACCGATCGGAAAATAGTCGTGAAAACACCATCGAATTGGTACTAAGAAAACTGATTGCGGAAGCAGACCCCATGCCTACTTTTGTAGTAGGGGATTTCAACGTACGGCCAACGAATCCGATCATTAAGCGGATGGAAGAGTTCTTTGTCGATACTTTTTAAGGAGACGTCCTGTCTGGGTGCACCTATCACGACTACCATGGAGGAAGCCATTGCCCACGATATGATTATATCTTCTTTTTGGACGATCATGGCGTTGTAAAGACCAGCTACAAAATTGATAAATGGAAGTCAAAAGGATTTTATCCGCAAGACCACTACCCTGTTTTAGCGACCTTCCGCTTCGATGAAGGGAATTGAACTTTTCGTTTCCTATTCGTAATGAATACCCCTACCAAGATCGTCAAAATGCCTGCCAACTGACCATTATTCAAGGTTTCTCCATCCCAAATACCCCAGCCCAAGGCAACTACCGGGATCAAATAGGTGACCGTACTAGTGAAAATAGGCGTTGTGATTTGAACCAGCTTATTAAAAATGATCAAGGCCAATGCGGTCCCCATAATCCCAAGAAGGGAAATGTAACCGAAGGCCAACACTGCGCCGTCAACCTCAACCAATTTCTGATCGAACTCCGTAGCGGTCAATAAATAAATACCGGCAAAAGGACCCACCAACAGAATACTCACACTGGTAATGACCACCGGGTTGAGATCAGCCAAATAGTTCTTGATCACATTAAGGTTGGTACCATAGCATATGGTGGCAAAAACGATAAAAAAAGCGTAGAAATTAATGGTTCCAAGTCCTCCTTCGCTTCCAGCCAAGAGTAAAACTGTTGTACCGACAAAAGCAAGTGCAATGCCTGCATAATTGGCCTTCGTGAATTTTTGGTTAAAAAATACGCCACCCATGATGAGCGTAAAAATTGGCGTTAAGGCATTCAATACTCCTGTAATGCCGCTGTCCAATTTCGTTTGGCCCCATGCGAATAAAAAGGCAGGAATAAAGGTGCCCACCATACCGATCAAAAAGAGTAGCTTGATGTGATAAGCGCTCAACTTCCGAAGTTTGGGAATGCTCACTGGCACCAGAAACAAACAGGCCGCTAGAATACGAATGGCTCCCACCTCACCTGGTGAAAAAACGGTAAGCCCTCTTTTGATCAGGATAAAGCTACTGCCCCAAACAAGCGCAAGAATAACCAATATTGCCCAAGCCAGGACATTGTTGTTTTTCATCTCAAAATGGAAAAGCCCAAAGGTAGAACAATTCTCGATTGCCCATCACCTAGGCCATAGCAAAAGCGTCAGAAAACTCGCTGCGAATTTCATCTAGGGTGTCGAAAAGGAATTGAGGATCATCGGATTCCACAAGCCGAGTCCGGTACGGTTTAAAGTCGCGAATACCTCGGAAGTAATTGGTGTAATGCCTCCTCATTTCATAAATGCCTTGACGTTCCCCTTTCCATTCCAAAGAGAATTCCAAGTGTCGTTTGGCCACTTTGACGCGCTCATCCATACTGGGTGGAGGCAGCAATTCTCCCGTTTTCATGAAATGTTTGATCTCATTGAAGATCCAAGGATACCCTATGGCCGCTCTGCCGATCATGATACCATCCACACCAAATGTTTTTTTGTATTCCAGTGCCTTTTCCGGCGAATCAATGTCGCCATTACCGAATATCGGAATATGAATGTCCGGATGATGTTTTACCTCAGCGATCTTCGTCCAATCAGCACTGCCCTTATACATTTGCTGGCGTGTGCGGCCGTGAATGGTCAAGGCCTGAACACCCACATCTTGCAGTCTCTTGGCTACTTCTACAATGCGTATGGTGCTATCATCCCAGCCCAGTCGAGTTTTAACCGTTACCGGTAGACTCACTTGTTTGACGATCTCGGCCGTCATTTCCTGCATCTTTGGAATGTCCAATAGAATCCCTGCACCAGCACCCTTGCAGGCCACTTTCTTCACAGGGCAGCCATAATTAATGTCGATGATCTCGGGTTGTGCTTCTTCGGCTATGGTCGCTGCCTCGCGCATGGAGTCGATCTTATCACCAAAGATCTGAATGCCAATAGGCCGTTCATAATCGTAGATATCGAGCTTTTGTACACTTTTCGCGGCATTCCGAATCAATCCTTCAGAAGAAATGAACTCCGTATACATCAAATCAGCACCATTTTCCTTGCATACCGCTCTAAATGGTGGATCGCTTACGTCCTCCATCGGAGCCAATAAAAGCGGAAAATCCGCGACCTCTATGTTTGCTATCTTAACCAAACCCTTCTCAAAATTTCGCGTAAATTTACGCCATAATGTTGAGAATCGATAATGGCATAGACCTCTCCGGAGGCAGATCGGAGCGGGCTACCTTTTGGGTCGTTTTTGGAGTTGTTCTAGTAGGTATTTTCGTCGGACAGTTTTTGGCCGGGTTTGCGACCATTTTAATGGCCGTCATTAACGGACTTTCGTTGGAAGAAAGCATGTCAAATCCTACCCTCATTTATGAGTACTTGAGCTTGGAAGAAGTGCTCGGTGGACAATCTCTTTACACACTATTCTTTACCTTTTTTATTCCTTGGTTTTTCCTGAAGGTAATTGCGAAAAAGTCCTTTCAAGACTTAAGCCCTGTCCCTCAGACCAATCCAATCATGATCGGACTTGCTTTTCTCGCGACAGTGGCCTTTATGTTTGTGAATTCCTATCTGGTAGAATGGAACCAGAGTTGGCACTTCCCGGAAGCACTCTCAGGATTGGAGAACTACTTACGGAATTTAGAGGAAGAGCTAGCCAGGACAACAGAACAGTTCACCAACTTTCAAACTTTTGGTCAATTCATGGTGGGCTTGATCGTGATCTCTGTTTTACCAGGAATTGGTGAAGAACTCTTGTTCAGAGGGATCGTCCAGAATAGCATACATCGTTGGACAAAAAATCATCATGTGGCTATTTGGGTGGCTGCATTCTTTTTCAGCTTCATCCATTTTCAGTTTTTCGGTCTTGTACCACGAATGGTTCTAGGGGCCATCTTTGGCTATCTTTACGTATGGTCAGGAAACATTTGGTATCCGATCGCTGCGCACATGACCAACAATGGCATCAGTGTTTTAGTGATTTACCTCGCCAATGTCGGTGTGATTGATCTTGACATTGACAGTGCAGAATCCATACCGCTTTCAGTAAGTTTGATAGGTTTAGTGGCATTTAGTGGATTTATGCTTTTATTCAAGAAAAATTTCTCGCAAACAACACATCCTTGAGCACCTGGCAAACTGTTTATACCACGAGCAACCCATACCGGGCCGAAATTGTAAAAGACATTCTGAACAATGCGGCTCTTCATGCCACCGTGGTGAACTTAAAGGATAGCTCATATCAATTGGGTATACTAGAAGTCCGGGTGTCTCCGGATACCGTGCTAAAGGCCATTAAAATCATCAAAGAAGAAATTAAGTTTGATGATGAGTAATTTAATGGCCCGTATCATTACTTCTGTGATTGGCGTCGCGATTTTGCTGAGCGCCATTTTGTATGATCAATGGACCTATCTTGCTGTTTTCTTGGTCATTACGCTTTTGTCACTTCTCGAATTTTTCCAATTAGGAAGAAGGTCGGGCAAAAAACCTTTCATGATCTGGGGCCTGCTCAATACAGGCATTCTGTTTGCCCTGACCTTTTTGTTCAGCTCGGGTTCTTTTGACATCCTTTATCTCCTGATCTATTTGGCTTGGTCTAGCTCTATACTAGGACTGGCTATTTTTAGAAGAAATAAAGACGAGGCCATTGGCAGTGTAGCCTTCAGCACATTAGGTATCGTGTACATTGCGGTGCCCATGTCTCTACTGAATATCATTGCCTTATACGGAGGAAGCTACAGACCTGAATTGGTCATCGGATTACTCTTTTGTTTGTGGGCCAATGACGTAGGCGGCTATGTGATCGGACGTTGGTTGGGCAAAACAAAGCTTTACGAAAGTGTTTCTCCGAAGAAAACCATAGAAGGAAGTGTGGGAGGTATTCTTTTGGCACTACTCATTGGCTTTGGCTTGAGTACACTCTTCGACCAGTTATCCCTGATCGAATGGCTTGGACTGGCTTTAATTGTCTCGGTCTTTGGCAGTATTGGCGATTTAGCGGAATCCCTTTTTAAGCGAAATCTTGCCATTAAGGACTCCGGAAGTAGTTTACCCGGCCATGGAGGCTTCTTAGATCGCTTTGACGGTTTATTCCTTGCTTTACCGTTCGCAACACTCTACATTCATCTTATCATTTGAGGTGGAAATAAGCGGCATTTATTTGCCATTTGTGCTTCAAATTTTGCTTAATTTTGGCACCATCTTAAAACAACAGAGTCCCTATGGGTTACATTGAACCGGCTCCAATTACGGACAAGGCAAATCCGTTCGAGTCAATGATGTCCAGATTTAACATTGCTACTGAAGCATTGGGTTTGGACGAACAAGTGTATAACGTATTAAAATCACCTTCAAAACAAGTTTCTGTATCACTTCCTGTCACTATGGATGACGGCTCCATCAAAGTATTTGAGGGGCATCGCGTCATTCACTCGAATATCCTAGGCCCGTCAAAAGGTGGGGTTCGGTATGCGATGGACGTGAACATCGACGAAGTTAAGGCCTTGGCCGCTTGGATGACCTGGAAATGTGCCGTTGTGGACATTCCCTATGGAGGTGCGAAAGGTGGAATCAAGTGTAATCCACGAGAAATGTCAGCTGGTGAAATGGAACGTCTGACCAGAGCCTACACCAACTCTATGTTGGGCGTGTTCGGTCCTGATCGCGACATCCCTGCCCCTGATATGGGAACCGGACCGCGTGAGATGGCCTGGTTAATGGATGAGTATTCTCGTTCTGAAGGTACGACGGTGAACGCCGTTGTGACTGGGAAACCCCTTGTACTTGGTGGTTCACTTGGACGAGTAGAGGCAACAGGTCGTGGCGTGATGGTATCGGCATTGGCTGCGATGGAGAAACTAAAAATCAATCCTTACCACGCTACTGTAGCGGTACAAGGCTTTGGAAATGTGGGTTCTTATGCGGCTTTGCTTTTGGCTGAACGTGGATGTACAGTGGTTGCAGTTAGCGACATTAGCGGTGCCTACTACAATGAATCCGGTATTGACATTGCCAAAGCGATCGGCTACAGAAACAATAACAATGGAACATTGGAGGGCTTTGACGGCGCAACTGTCATGGACGATTCCAATGAACTACTCACACTAGATGTGGATGTCCTTGTTCCTGCAGCAGTTGAAGATGTGATCCATAAAGGCAACGTCAATGACGTAAAAGCGAAATTGATCGTTGAAGGGGCAAATGGCCCGACATCAGCGGAGGCAGATGCGATCATCAATGAAAAGGGCATCATGGTTGCTCCTGATATTTTGGCCAATGCCGGTGGCGTAACCGTCTCTTACTTTGAGTGGGTTCAAAACCGATTGGGTTATAAATGGACGAGAGAACGCGTGAATAGAAGATCTGATCGGATCATGAAGGATGCCTTTGATAAGGTGTATAGCGCTTCTCAAAAATACAAAGTGCCAATGCGTATCGCAGCCTATATTGTTGCGATCGATAAAGTGGCCGAAACTTATAAATACAGAGGAGGATTTTAAACCAAACCTCATGATTAAAATACACAAGGAAGGAAGAGTATTCTTGTCAATACTCTTCCTTATCTTTTTACTGCTGAATTTGGCCTTGTTCTTCTTGAAAGTAGAGCAACAGTGGTTTGCTGTAAGCTTGGCCATCAGCTCCTTTATCTTTCTGTTCTTTCTGCAGTTCTTTCGTAACCCGAAAAGACATATCGAAGTCAATGAAAAGCAGATCATTGCTCCAGCGGACGGTAAGATCGTTGTGATCGAAAAAACGACAGAAGATGAATACTTCAAGGGTGCCGAACGCATGCAAGTTTCTATTTTCATGTCCCCTTTCAATGTGCATGTGAATCGAAACCCTGTCACCGGTTTAGTCAAATACTTTAAGTATCACCCAGGGAAATACTTGGTCGCCTGGCACCCCAAGTCAAGCACCGAAAATGAACGCACCACGCTGGTATATGAGATCCATAAAGGTGTGGAGATCCTTACCCGCCAAATCGCAGGAGCAGCGGCAAGACGAATCAAGTGGTACGTCAAAGAAGGACAGAGTGTAATTCAGGGCAGAGAGTTTGGCTTCATTAAGTTCGGCTCAAGAGTAGATCTATTCCTCCCTCTCGATGCCAAGATCAAGGTCACCAATGGTCAAAAAACCAAAGGCGGGGAAACCATTATTGCGGAGATTGACTAGTGACACTGTCGATTGCGCCATTTAGAGCATTTTTTCTATAATCTGCATCAATTGCTCCAAATAGCGTTGATCGACCTCATCAAAATCATTCAGCTGATCGGAATCCACATCCAGGACCATGGCCACTTCACCGTTCTTAAACGCTGGAAGAACAATCTCTGATTTAGAATCTGAACTGCAGGCAATATGCCCTGGAAACTCATCTACATTGGGCACAACGATCGTCTGACCTTCTGACCAAGTGGTTCCGCATACCCCTTTTCCTTTGGCTATTCGGGTACAGGCGATTGGCCCCTGAAAAGGACCTAAAACCATCTCATCTTCTTTGACCAAGTAAAAACCAACCCAAAAAAAGCCCATTCCATACTTGAGCGCAGCAGCAATATTAGCTAGGTTGGCTGTCAGATCAGGCTCTCCGGTAACCAATGCTTCGATCTGTGGGATTAACGACTTATACCGTTCTTCTTTTGTTGCGGTAGTTTCTATGATCAGTTCTTCGGCCATGTTTTTAGATTTCGAATGCAAAGTTAACAGAGGGGGTCAATTGATGGTTCAAAGTAGATCGCTTTTAATGATCAATTGAGGATTTGGGTTATTGTTACTAGTTATTCGTTATCGGTTATTCTTAATTCCTTATCCTTAACCCTTAACCCTTAACCCTTAATTGTACACTATCACCAACTCGTCACCAGCAATATCCAATTTCTCTTTCTCTTTCCCCTTGATCTTTGGTGCGGCAATTCCTTCTCCAAAACTAGTTGCGGCGGTAAAAATCCTTGCCTCATCCCACATCCCTTGTTGAATGAAAGCACTGAGTGTTGCTGATCCTCCTTCAATGATCAGCGATTGAATTTTCCGATGATGTAAATCCGCAAGTATTGCATTAACAAATGAGTCTTTTTCGATTTTTACCCATTCAAGATGTTCCTGTTCTTCTGTTTTCAGTTCGTTATAGATGATCGTAGGTTGCAATCGATCAAAAAGCTTCAGGTCAGCGGAAAGATTGAGGTTGCGATCGATCACGATACGGATAGGTTCCTTCCCCTCTACCCCTCTTACATTCAATCTGGGATCGTCATACTTCGCTGTGTTGGTACCCACAAGAATTGCATCCTCTTCTGCCCGCCATTGATGGACAAGCTGGCGGGATTGTTCATTGCTGATCCATTTAGAATCAAAATTTTTTCTTGCCACAAAGCCATCTGCCGTTTGTGCCCATTTAAGAATGATGTAGGGTCGCTTTTTCTCCATTGCAGTGAAAAACCTCTTATTGAGGGCCCGGCACTGCTGCTCTAGCACACCGGAAACTACTTCAATTCCTCCTTTTTTGAGTTTTTCAATTCCCTTACCTCCTACCAATGGATTGGTATCTACCGCTCCGATCACAACTTTTTTCACCTGATGTTTCACGAGCAGATCTGCACAGGGAGGGGTTTGCCCATAATGTGCGCATGGCTCGAGCGTGACATAAACTATCGATTGTGATAACAACAAAGGATCTTTTACGGCATGGACAGCATTTACCTCTGCATGTGCTTGGCCATATTGTTGATGCCATCCTTCCCCTATGATACGTCCGTCATGCACAATGACACAGCCCACCATGGGGTTCGGACTTACAGCACCACGACCCATAGCAGCCAATTCCAGTGCTCGCTGCATATAGAAATCATCGGTTATTTCATTTCTTTGTGTCATGTCCGAAGTCAATGCTAACATTTTGCTTGGCCAAGTTATCAATGAATTGGCAAACTTATACGATGAAGTCGAGGCGAATGCCATTGGCTTGGCCTATTTACACGACCGCTTTCACATCGATCGAATGAAAGTCACCTTGAAAACTTCGATCCGTATTGACCAAAAACTACTCAACCATGACTTGGAATTACTCAAAACTGGCACACCACTGCAACATGTCGTAGGCTTCACCGAGTTTTACGGACATCGTTTCAAGTGCAACCCAAATGCCCTGATCCCACGACCCGAAACAGAAGAGCTAGTCGGTTGGGTTCTTGAAGTGTTGAAGGAATCAAGTGATGAAGCAAAGACATCAGAGCGTCATCCTGAACTTGTTTCAGGAGCTCGTATTCTTGATATAGGTACAGGAACAGGCTGTATCCCGATCAGTATTTCTTTAGCATATCCGGCATTGGAAGTTTGGGGCTATGACGTATCCAAGGAAGCCCTTAGTTTGGCTCAAGAGAACAGCAAGACATTCAAGGCCAATACGAAGTTTCAACAGCACGACATTCTTGCTCAGGATCTGGTCAAGGATACTTTCGACATCGTTGTCAGCAATCCTCCTTATATCCCTTGGAAAGAGAGAGCAGCAATGCATACCAATGTGGTAGGGCATGATCCTGAGCTGGCATTATTTGTTCCGGATGATGATCCGCTACTGTTTTATCGCGTGATCGCAAAAAAGGCGCAGGTTGGGTTGAAAGACAAAGGAGTATTGCTCTTTGAGATTCATGAGGAATTTGGTGAGGCTGTGATCAACTTATTGCGTGATATGAGCTATCAAGACATCACCCTTCGACAAGACATCAATGGGAAAGACCGCATGATCAAAGCAAAAAAATGAAAGACCTCATCTTATTACACGGCGCCTTGGGCAGCACGCATTCACTTGACCCACTAAAGCTCAAGTTGTCCGAGCATTACAACTGCTATACGCTCAACTTCAGTGGCCACGGCAATACAACATTCAACCCGGAAGGCTTTGGCATAGAATACTTTGCCGAAGAACTGAATGCCTTTATCAAAGAAAACGGTCTATCACAACCGAATATCTTTGGTTACAGCAAGGGGGGATATGTCGCCTTATATTTGGCCCATCGAGAACCATCCCTCATGGGCAAGATCATTACGCTAGGCACAAAATTCGGCTGGTCACCAGAAGCGGCGGATAAAGAGGTGAGTCGAATGAACCCGGAAGTTATGGAAGAAAAAATCCCTGCCTATACCCAAAAACTAGCATCGGTTCATGGAAAGCAATGGAAGGAATTGGTTTGGCAAACCGCTGGCATGATGATGGAATTGGGTGAAGAACCTCTCATAACCATTGAAGTTTTGAAAAACATTCAAAATGAAGTACTCATTTTGCGTGGCTCCGAAGACGAAATGGTGAGTGATGTTGAAAGCAAATGGGCAGTTGCGCATTTACCGAATGGACAATTTAAGGAACTGACAGATCAACCACATCAGATCGACAAGGTTGACCAAGGCCTATTGATAAAGACACTGATGAATTATTTATAAGTATCAGTTTCCACTTCTTCGATTAGCCAAAAAGGTTTTTGATTGGTTTGGATGGTCACCTTACCCGAACTTTCCGCCACCAGTTCATCGGGTTCGATGAGTGGCTCGTCTGCTTTCTCAGTATAAAACCCTTGCGTCTTAATGAATGTATTTTCCACTATGGGATGGATTCCGAATACATGGCCGCTTCGTACCCACTTTTGGTAATATCCTCGGTGTGCGTAGATCCATTTTTGGTTGTTGTAGAAAAGTACAACGTCCATTTCTTTACTCAGCTCCCTGATCTGATCGAGCACCTGGGTTTGAAAAATATCTGCCAGCACATTCACGGCCTTCCGCCCCATATCCAAAAGAAAGATAAAACCTGCATTCAATAGGTCAGGAGTTTCAAACGCATACAAGTCGATCGGTTGTTGGTCTTGGAGTCGTGGTTTGATCTCCTCCACTTGATCCGCACGAGCCAAGACAACATCTACTTTAATTCCCCAATGCAGGACTTCGTCCAGGGCATTGGCGGTAACGATCACAGTAGGCGACCATTCAAGCAATAACTCAACAAATTCTAGTTGTAAGGCAAAGGGATCATCGATCAGAATGGCAGGCTCCTGCTCGTCACGGACGACATGATGTGAAGACATTAGGCGACAACTTTTGATCGCTGTGGCACTTTGATCTGATCGCTGCCTGCGATCTCACTCCAGACCAAGGCAGAAGCACCCAATACAGCAGCATTCTTATCCATCAATTCGGAGAGTTTGATCTTGATCTTCCCCTTATAGCCCGGATAGAGGTATTTTTCGAAGGATTTTTTCGTTGCATCCACTAAGATATCTCCGGCCTTGGCCAATCCTCCAAAAAGGAAGATACACTCCGGGCTCGTCACCGCTGCAGCATCAGCTAACTTCAACCCAAGAATATCAGAGGTGTACTCATAGGCTTCTAAGGCAATCGGATCTCCCTGGAGCGCCATTTCGGTGATCTTTTTAGCAGATAGCGATTCGTAAGTGTAGTTTCTCAAAGGAGTTTCCACTTTATTGGTGGCCAATAGTTTAAATACTGTCCTTTTGATACCTGAAGCAGACGCATAAGTCTCTAAGCAACCGCGCTTACCGCAGTTACATTCTCGTCCATCGAATGCCACATTGATATGACCCAGCTCTCCGGCTAAGCCATCATGTCCGTAGATCAACTTGCCACGGGTTACAATCCCTGAACCAAGGCCTGTCCCTAATGTCACTACAATGAAGTGCTCCATGTCCTTGGCTCCTCCAAATACTTTTTCTCCGATAGCCGCAGCATTGGCATCGTTGGTCATGATCATGGGCAGGTCAAAGTGTTCTTGAAAAAGATCAAGAAACGGAATGATGCCTTTCCAGTGTAAGTTAGGGGCATGCTCAATCGTCCCTTTATAATAATTCCCATTGGGTGCGCCAATTCCGATGCCGATCACATTGATCGGTTCCGTTATCGCATCCAATTCTTTCTTGATCTCATGACTGAGTGCATTTAAAAAGTCGCCAATTTCCTTGTAGGTATAGGTTGGGATGGATCCTTCCATTAAAATGTTTCCATCAATATCACTCAAGCCGAACTTGGTGAAGGTCCCTCCGATATCAATACCCAATGCTGTTTGTTTCATGGCTGTTGTTTTAAAAAATGCAAGACCTCAATCTTACATAAAAATACCCTACAATATCTTGATTTTGAAATAGCTCGCGCGAAGATGGAGAAACAAATTCTGAAATCGATTGCAAGAAAACATAAAAAACAGGGGCTAAGCCCCTGTTATCGTGTTAAAACTGCATGGTTAAACTAAGCAGGAAATTGGTGCCTGCTTGAGGATAAAAATAGTTCTCGCGTACCTCAAAATCAGCCCCACCAAAATAACCAAAGGTGTAGCCATTAGATTCATACATTTCGTTGAGTACGTTATTCACCAAAAGGCTGAGTGTCATTCCCTTCACTCCTTGCACCGGCAACGCATAATTCAAACGAATGTCATTGGTGAAAAAGGCATCGATCTTCCTGTCCTCATTTGACGTGTTGTCGAGGTATTGCTCACCAACATATTTAGAAAGCAAGGCAACTTCCAAGTCTGCGAAAGGTCTAAAGCTCAATTGACTACCCATGATCAGGCTTGGTGAAAAAGAGATGTCCGTATTTTCGTATTGATTACGAATGAAGTTGAATTCGTCGAAATTGACGCCGTAATCAATGATCACTTCTTCAAAAGCCCGGATCTTGTTCTCACTTACCGTCGCATTCACATTCCAGTTCAGCTTTTCTGTAAGGTTCCAACTAGCAGAAGCTTCTAACCCCATGCGGTAACTGTCCGGAACATTGGTTCTGATGGAGGCCCCTACATCGTTAACATCTCCCGTCAATACCAGCTGATTGTTGTAATCCATGTAGTAGTAATTCAGCTCAAAGGCCAATTCACCTGTTCGTTTTCTAAGACCAACTTCCAAATTATTCAAGGTCTCGTGCTCTGGCGATGTCCCTGGAGGAGCATCAATGATATCCGATCGATTAGGTTCTTTATTCCCAACAGCAAATGAGGCGTAGAATTGAGTGGATGGATTTGCCTGGTAGATGGCACCTAATTTCGGATTGAAGAATGTCCAACTTTCATCAAAGTCAATCAAACGCAAGTCGTTGTCTTGTCCTGCGCCCACATAATCAACGGCTCGTACCTGGAGGTCGCCATAAACATTCAGTTTCTCGCTGATCTGATAATTGAGCTTGAAATAGCTGTTCATGTCAAGCTTTTGCGAGGTGCTCTCATACCAACGATAACGAATGTCGCTTCCACCGGTAAATTCTGCCCAAATGATCTCACCAAAATGATCACCATCGTACTGATTGATCGCGCCTCCCCAAGTAGCCAGGATTTTGTTGGAGGCATAATTAAGGTCAAAGGTCCCACCATAGAAGTCGTTTGCTAACCACCTTCTTCTGATCAGATCAGTTGAACTGATGGTTTGCCCGCCGATGGTGACATCACTCAGTCCATAATCGGCAAAGTCATCGTCCTCCCTGAACTCTTCAAAATAGCCTTCTCCTCGAGTGTAATGCAAGGCCGAATTCAACGACCAGGCCTGATCAAAGGCATGCGAAAAATGCAATTGGTAATGATCTTGCCCGTAGTTGTCTGTCTGATTATCGTAGAGGTAGTAATTAAAGGTTCTTCCGCTGTTCAACAGATTGTCTGCCTGCTCCTGCGTGTAGCCATTGTTGGCGATCACCTCCTGCATACCGGCTACATCATTGGTCAACCGTGCTTCAGGAGTACCCCACCACGACTGATAGGTCTGTTCGTCTCCACTGAAGGTGATGAACTTAATGGTCGACTTTTTACCATAATAACCTCCCGCAGCATACCAAGAAGACAGATCTGAAAAGGCCCGATCGATATACCCGTCCGATTTGATCTGTGAAAGACGCGCCTCAAAGGCAAAATTGTTAGAAAGTAACCCGGTAGAGAAGATGCCATTCACTCGTTGGGTGTTGAATGATCCCGTACCCAAGGTAATTGAGCCTCCGGCCTCGCTTGAAATTCCTTCTGTTAGAATATTGAGTGAGGCACCAAAGGCTCCTGCTCCATTGGTAGAAGTACCCACTCCTCGCTGGATCTGGATATCAGATACAGAAGAAGAGAAGTCTGGCATATTCACCCAAAATACTCCTTGAGACTCAGGGTCATTCAGCGGGATACCGTTGATGGTCACATTGATCCGCGTCGGGTCGCTCCCTCTAATGCGTATGCCGGTATACCCAATACCTGCACCGGCATCTGAAGTGGTCACTACTGATGGTGTGAAATTGAGCAAAACGGGCAGATCTTGTCCCAAATTCTGTTTCTCAATCGCCTCTTTCGAAACGTTCTGATAGGTTGTTGGTGACTTTTCGTTTGCCCTGGTTCCTGTCACGATCACATCTTCTAAACCGACAATGGCTTCTTGAAGCGCTACGTCAACACTTCGGTTTCCGTTGATCACAACTTCTTGATTGAAGTCCTCAAATCCTACAAAAGAAACGGTGAGCTGATAGGTTCCATTTGCCAAATCATTGAAGACATACTGACCCTGTGCATTGCTTTGCACACCTTTTCTCAGTGCATCATTCCGTAACAGCACGGTTGCTCCTGCGATCAGATCTCCGGTACTTTTGTCCGTTACTACTCCCTTGACTTGGGATTGCGCCCATGCTGCCGTAGTGCCTAGCACTAGCATCATGGTCAAAACTACTTTTTTCATAAATGATTATTAATGGTCTAACATCGGTGAGCCAAAGGGGTAGCTTCCCGTTTTTTAGTTTTACCATACCTCCCTGCGGCAGCATTACCTGCATCAGGTTCAATGGGTATAATCTCAGCCTGTTTTTCATTCCGATCGATCGGAAAAAGGCACCCCTTCATTAACTGGTTGCAAAGGTAGCAACCTAATCTATACAACCTAACCCAAACTAGGCTTTCTTGTTTAACGCGGCACAGGCTTGTGCCAATCGCTCTTCTCGAGCCCCCCGAACAATGCGATACTGCAAACCTGCAACCTTCAATTCATTTTCATAAATGGCAAAAAGCTCCGGTCGGTCATTGGGGTTTTCGCGTAGTGGATCCTCTTCAAATGGGACATCATAGAAAGGTAAAATGTAGAAGTCTGCGCGATGGGTTTTCCAGGCGTCAAGAATAAAGGAATTCACTCGTCCATACTTGAACTCACTCCAAACCTTAAGGACCAAAAGATCAGTATCAAAGACAATCAATTCCTTAGCTGAGCCCATGGCATTCTTCTGTTGATGAAGCTGACCTTTGGCGATCTCTACCAGATCCTCCTCCTGATAAGGCCTCCCCAGCTGATCGAGGTATGTTCTGGCAAATTCCGGTACCCAAAGGCCATCCAACTTCGTTGCTATAGCCTGTGAAAGCTCCGTTTTGCCAGTACTCTCTACCCCTACTAATGCCACACTCCTCATTGACTGATCAAGGTTTTTTTCCATGCACGATAACCCGCCACGGCCATGCCAATATACAGCAGGTACAAGAGCGCATAAAAGTACAAGCCCTTGTAGAAATAGATGCCTGAGGCCAGCACATCGATCGCGAACCAATAGTACCAATTGTCAATTCGTTTTCTAGCCGTTAGCCACATCGCTGTGACACTGAGCATCGACGTTGTGCTATCCCAATAGGGTAAACTAGCGGGTTCTATTCCTTCGATCCAATTGGGTAGGTTGATCAGAAACTGACCGAAAATAAATATGAACATGCCCGAAATGCCTAAGTAAAACAAGGCTGGCTTCAAGGCTAAACGAGTGACCGGTAGCTCCTCATTTGCCTTCGACTTTCCCTTTACCCAGTGTATCCAACCATAAATATTCAATACGAGAAAAAAGACGTGCAGCATCAGGTCTCCGTAAAGCTGAGATTCATAAAAGACCACCAATGAAATAATGGTGTAGAGAATGCCAAAAGGCCAGGTCCAGATATTTTCTTTGATGAGAAAAACGACTGCCAAGATACCCGAAACAAAGGCGATCAATCCCCAAAAATCGAAAGCTTGTACGTTTGCAATAATGTCGTTCCAGACGTCGTTCAGCTGCATAGCGCCAAAGATAGGATTAATTGATATATTGAAACCGTTTATGGATATCCTCAAAGCAATCATCGTCTTGACCATTTTGATGGTTATTTTTCCTCTAGCGACAAGTGCGCAGGAAAAAGAATTCAACAACGAAACAGAAAGTGTTTCCGAGTACGTCGACAAGATCCTGAACGGTCCCATTACCAAGGAAGGGCTTCAACAAATGCCTTACAAAACCTGGTTCAATACCAATTTCAAAACGTATTTGATCGATCAGAATAGCCTGAAAAGCATCAAAAAGCGCAAACTGAAAAACCTGAAGATCCTGGCATTCATGGGTACTTGGTGTCATGACAGTAACCGCGAAATTCCTAGACTCATGCGGGTTACGGAAGAATTAGGGATCGCCAGTCAATTAGAGTTGTACGGTGTGGACGTGAACAAGAAAAGCCTCTTGGGAAAAGAAGCCAACTATGACGTAAGAAAAACGCCGACCATCATTTTTCTTTTAGAAGGCAAAGAGATCGGTCGTATTCTTGAAGAACCTGACATATCGTTTGAAGCCTATTTGGCTGAACTCTTAAAATAATGCTAGAACATCAACGCCCCCTGTTCAATCTCCCAAACGACATTACGTATTTGAATTGTAGCTACATGTCGCCCATGCTAAAGGCAGTAGCAGAAGTGGGAGTAAAAGGAATCTATGGAAAAGAAGACCCTACGGTGGTAAAGCCAGAAGACTTTTTTACAAATACCCAAAGAGCAAGGACTCAATTTGGGCAACTGATCAATGCCCCTGCTGAGCAATGCGTGATCGTCCCTTCCGTGTCTTATGGAATGGCGAACGTAGCAAAAAATCTACGGGTTGGTAAAGGCGACAACATTGTGGTAGCGGACGAACAGTTCCCAAGCAATGTATATGCCTGGATGGCGCTCAGGGAAGAAAAGGGTGTAGAGATCAAATTTGTGGCGCCCCCAAAGATGAAGGAAGGCCGTGGCAAAAAATGGAATGAGCTGATCTTGGATGCCATTGATGCCAACACAAAACTTGTCGCTACAGGACATGTACATTGGGCCGATGGCACCCTATTCGATCTGAAGGCGATTCGTGAACGCACCCGCGCTGTGGGAGCACTCATGGTCATCGATGGCACACAATCCATCGGTGCCCTACCTTTTGATGTGGAAGAATTTCAGCCCGATGCATTAGTTGCTGCAGGCTACAAATGGTTGATGGGGCCTTATTCTACGGCAATGGCCTACTATGGTGAATATTTCGCCGATGGCCGTCCTATTGAGAATAACTGGATGAACCGACTGCACAGTGAGGACTTTGGCAATCTGATCAATTACCAAGAAGACTACCAGCCCGGTATGGTCCGGTATGAAGTCGGTGAAAGTGCGAATTTTATTTTGACACCGATGCTCACAAAAGCCATGGAACAAGTGAATACCTGGGGGCCGCAAGCCATTCAAGACTACACACAATCCCTGGCCTCACCTTTTCTCCCTGCCTTAAAAGCGGCAGGCTATTGGATCGAAGAGGACGCACATCGGGCGCATCATCTCATCGGGCTTCGGTTACCCGAGCATTTAGCTTTAGAAGAGATCAAACAAAAGTTACAAGAGCAACGCGTTTTTGTCTCTGTGAGAGGCAATTCCATCCGTGTTTCACCGCATTTGTACAACACGTCTGCCGACTTTGAGTATTTACTGCATGTGCTCGGGGTAAAAGAGCCAAACTAAGCAGCTAAGGCCTGCTTTTTTCGACTGTCGTAAATAATCTGAAAGTGATTTTTTTGAATGGGTGAATCTCCGTAATTTTGTCCGGCAAATAAAACCAGATTTTATTTGCTATGGCGATCGACTCAGAAAAATTCCTCTTCGAAGCACTGACATACGACGATGTCCTTTTGCTTCCCGGTTACTCCGAAGTACTTCCAAGAAACACTGTTACTAAAACACTGCTCACTCGAAACATCGAGCTGAATATTCCTTTGGTATCGGCGGCGATGGACACCGTTACGGAATCACAATTGGCCATTGCGATGGCACTGGAAGGAGGCCTAGGCTTCATCCACAAAAACATGACTGTAGAGCAGCAAGCCCTACAAGTCAGAAAGGTGAAACGATCGCAAAGTGGGATGATCCTCGACCCCATCACCCTGAACATCAACAGTACAGCGCGTGAAGCAGAAAACATCATGCGGGAGAATAAGATCGGTGGTATTCCGGTCATCGATAGCGAGAAAAACCTGATCGGAATTGTCACCAACCGCGACATGCGTTTCATCAAGAACTTTGATACGCCGGTTGAGAACATCATGACCAAAGAAAACCTCATCACTGCCCAGATGGGCATTACGCTTGATGAAGCGGAAGAGGTACTCAAACAATACAAAATTGAAAAGCTGCCCATCGTTGATGACAAAGGGATGCTTACTGGGCTGATCACCTACAAGGACATTCTGAAGAATCGCAACAGACCGAATGCTTGTAAAGATGAGTTCGGTCGTTTAAGAGCAGGAGCCGCTGTTGGGGTAACTCCTGATATCGAAGAGCGCATTGAAGCACTAAAAAATGCAGGTGTTGATGTCGTCAGTATCGACACGGCACATGGCCACTCCAAGGGAGTGATCGATACAGCCAAGCGGATCAAAAAGATGTACGGTGACCTGGACGTGATCGTCGGAAACGTAGCGACTGCTGATGCGGCCAAGGCCTTGGTCGATGCCGGAGCAGACGCCATCAAAGTGGGTGTTGGACCGGGCTCTATTTGTACAACCCGTATCATTGCCGGGGTGGGGATGCCTCAATTATCAGCCGTTTATGAATCAGCTAAAGCCATTAAAGGTTCTGGCATTCCGATCATTGCGGATGGTGGTGTACGTTATTCAGGTGATATTGTAAAAGCCATCGCGGCTGGAGCAAACACGGTCATGATTGGTTCTTTATTGGCAGGTACAGAAGAAGCTCCCGGAGAAGTCATCCTTTATGAGGGCCGAAAATTCAAATCGTACCGCGGCATGGGTTCAGTAGAAGCCATGGAAGACGGCTCGAAAGACCGCTATTTCCAGGATGCTGAAGATGACATCAAAAAACTAGTGCCTGAAGGCATTGTGGGTAGAGTGCCATTCAAAGGATCGGTACAGGAAGTACTTTATCAGATCACAGGAGGCCTGCAAGCCGGTATGGGCTATTGTGGTGCTGCAACCATCGAAGACTTGAAGAACGCTAAGTTTGTAAAGATCACAGGTGCTGGGGCTAGAGAAAGCCATCCGCATGATATCTTTATTACGCGCGAGGCTCCTAATTATAGTAGATAAACTAGCCTAAAGAATATTTAAAAAGGAGCTCATCTGAGCTCCTTTTTATATGCATTATTGTTTGTCCTGTGAGGCTTTAGGACCTGATGAATCAATCAAGCTGAATTCAACTCCTCAAAGTTAGCGCGCGTTTGTAACGCGGGCGGGCGGGGGCTGGTTTAGGTAACTCTCACTGCAATACTTATTTTTGTAATCTCATTCTTTTTATTTGTTTCAATACTTAAAGAAACAAACTCACAGTTACTCTTTTTATTAAGTTGATAGATCTCTTCTTTTAATTCCTGAGTCACTTTTTGATGAATCCTGAGTTTAAATTTATCATTTATTTTTAGTTCATGGTTTGGAGATTTAAGTTCAAAATTTGTTAGAAGAAACCCCTCTGAGCCCTTGTCATAGTACCTTAGGTACAAGCCTTCCCCTTCGATTTTTAAGGCATCTCCAACGATGCTTTTTTCTATCGTTACGGTCATCTCTAAATCCAATCTTTCTAAGACATTTGAAGAACTTTCCACTTTGAATAATGGACTTATATCAGTCCTATTAAGAGTCAAGCTTTCAAAACAGTGGTTTTGACCTAAGCAACCGAAGGATTGTAGGATAAATAGTGCTATTATTAATTTATTTACTTTCATGATTTTTTATTAAGAACAAGGGTTATTTGTAGGATTTCCTGTATTGCCGAATTGTGTCGCTAAAAATATTTCAGGATCAATAGCTTCAAAATCGTTATAATTTATTCCGTTTTGAGGTATTCTAAATTCAATATGAACATGAGGTGTTACAGGATTATTGTTATTCATCTCATCGGAGGCATTACCCGTTTTACCAGTTAAGCCAATAAAATCACCTTTTGAAACAAGTTGGCCCTCTTGGATGGTAATAGCATTTAAATGTGCATATAAATTCCAATATTTAACTCCATCTATTGTTGTTTGAATTATAATATAATTTCCAAAGTCTCCACCATTGCTCATACTATTTGGAGAAACACCATCCACTGTTGCCAGAACCATTCCATCTACAATTGAGAACAGTTCTGTGTTTTCTTCTGCGAAAATATCTAAACCTTTATGTATTCCCGAACCATCTTCTCCTCTAGCAGAACCGAATCTCCCACCTTCTACTCCTTGTCCATCTGTCGGAGCAATTAATGGGTTCTTTACTGGGTCACCAGGACATGGTGGATCTAAATCATTGATAGGAATCTCACCATCATCAGGATTGTCACAAGTTGTATTGGCTGTGCTCAATAAATTGAAATCTTCATTACATATCATTTCCGTTCTTGATACGGCCAAATCATAATACTCCGCTTCACATTGACTTATCATTTCATCACCATCATCACCTGAACAGTTGATCATTCTACCTGTATAAACCCTCTCAATCGTAACAACGACTTCATATCGGCAACCTGTCGTAGGTGAATAGCCTCCCCCACCGGTAGCGGGAAGATCAGGCTGACCTTCTCCTCCAAGCCCAGCACTATCACTGCACGATGTATTAGTAGCCGTGCTCAAGGCCATATTGGCCACATTTTCATTTTGTCTAATCTGATCCGGATCTAAATACACACGGTCTATTGTTCCCTCAAAGCCTTCCAGAAGTCCTGTTTGCAAATATGTCTGATAAAAAGCATCAGACATGGTATAGGTAAATATCATTGGTCGTTGGTATTCATCATCCAATCCTTTACCAACCACCAAATTTTGTATGATGTTCGGTTGATCATTTCGGATCAACATAGACATATAAGTTTGTCCACTTTCATCCAAACGTGCCATTACCCTATCGAAATCTACCCTTTCAATAATTGGATCAACGCCTCCAGCATTTAATTCATTACTTGGTTCGATTCGATCAACCTTGTTGCCTACATATCTTGTCAAAAAAGAACTCAATCCTGGAAATTGATCAATTGGTGCTAGTTTATTTTTTGGTGTATGAATCTCAGGATTTCTATCAATATCCTCTGTACACGAAACTATTGATAATGCCACGAATAAGCAGGCAAGGATCCTTAGATGCTGTGTTCTCATGTTTATTGTTTTAGTATAAATCTTAGTATCTAATTACTTAGTGATTTTAGGGGGGGGGAAGTCACCCATTGGAGATAACTTTTTTATCAAAAAAGAATTTCACTCGTCCGAATAACAAATAGAGACTCGCATCTTTTTAATTGATACCTGACTTATATCACCTCTCGGGTAGGATTTTGTGGCTAATCTTATGAACTTATTTCTTACGCATGGGAGACTTAAACGTACGTGTGGTCAATACACAAAAGCAGCTCAATGACTTTACCAAATGTTTATTGCGCGATGTCTATTTACTCGAACAAATGCTGGAAGAACAGTGGTTCGAAACCGAACAAATGCATATCGGCGCTGAGCAAGAGATCTGCCTAATCGACAAACACGGCAAACCCATCGGATTGGCCATGGAGGTACTGAATGACCTTAACAATCCTGACTTCACTACGGAACTAGCCAAATTCAATGTGGAATGCAACTTGCAGCCCAAGCCATTTCATGGCCACTGTTTGCGTGACCTTGAATCAGAATTACGTGATCAATTGGCCAAGCTCGACAGCGTTTGCCAAACCTATGACATCGACTTTCTGCTGACCGGGATTCTTCCCACCCTCAGAAAATTCGACCTCGACATCGAAAACATTACGCCCCTCAAACGCTATGAGGCCTTGGGGAAAGCGATCATGAAATTAAGAGGTAAAGAATACGAATTACGTCTTTCGGGATATGATGAGCTCAACCTCAAATTCGATTCGGTGATGCTAGAGGCCTGCAACACCAGCTTTCAGGTGCACCTGCAAGTGACTCCCGATGATTTTGTGACCAAGTACAACAGCTCCCTTTTCTTGGCGGCACCGACCATGGCGCTCTCTTCCAACAGCCCCCTTTTGTTTGGCAAACGACTTTGGCACGAAACACGCATCGCGCTATTTGAGCAATCGGTAGATACCCGAATCACGAGTGAGCATTTGCGCGACCGATCACCCCGTGTGATGTTCGGCAACCAATGGCTCAAAAACTCTGTGGTCGACCTCTTTAAAGAAGACATCAGCCGATTCCGCGTGATGCTGATGACCACCGCCACTGACATGTGCGAAAATGACTTTAAGAATGGCATAGCACCAAAGCTTAGGGCATTGAATATTCATAATTCTACGGTTTACCGCTGGATGCGTCCCTGCTACGGAATCAGTCCAAATGGAAAACCCCATTTGCGCATCGAAAATCGGATCATCCCTTCGGGGCCTACCGTGGTAGACGAAATGGCCAACTCCGCTTTCTGGCTAGGGGCCATGACTGCCTTCGACGACCACTATGAGAACATCACTGAACTCATCGAATTCGATCAGGTAAAATCTAATTTCTACGACTCGGCTCGCAATAGCTTGAACGCCAAGTTCCGCTGGATCGATGGGAAGAAGTACTCCATCACCGACATGCTCAAACAAGAATTTATCCCATTGGCTCGTGAAGGCTTGCGAATGCGCAATGTGAATGAAGAGGACATTTCCAAGTACATTGGCATTGCTGAGGAGCGCGTCGAGGCCAATCAAAACGGCACCTACTGGACGCTCAATTCGTTCAACAAATTAATTAAGGAATCAAATAAGGAAGAAGCGCTATTATCTATTTCCACCAGTATGGAAAGCCGCATGCGCTCTGGGCTTCCTGTACACCTCTGGAAACTTGCCGACCATGAAGGCATCAAGAAGATCCATCCATCCAGCATCTTAGTGGAAGAATTCATGACCACCGACCTGTTTACTGTTCGCAAAGAGGATATTTTGGAATTTGTTGCCGATATGATGGACTGGCAACGCATCCGCTTCACTCCAGTGGAAGATGATAAAGGTCGATTATTGGGCTTGGTGAGTTCGCGCATGATCCTCCGCCACTTTCGCAAAAACATTGGTAGAAAAGAAGGTGAAACTACGGTAGCTGATATCATGATCCAAGACCCCGTGATCATTGCTCCTGAAAAATCCATTTGGGAGGCCATGCGTATGATGAAAGAGAATCGAGTAAGCTGTTTACCTGTTGTAAAAAACGAGAAGCTCATTGGCATTGTCAGCGAGGGCGATTTCTTAGAGATCACCTCCACACTTATCAAAATTTTAAACTCAACAAAGCCGGCCCATGAATAGGATTATCGGTGAGCGACAGGGCGATGCGAACAAGGTGTTGATCGTTCTGATTGGTGCCATCCATGGCAATGAACTGGAGGGTGTCAAAGCCATTGAGCATATCTTAAGAACAATTGACGAACATGGCCTTCAGCTCAACGGGAAAGTCATTGGCATTGCAGGTAATCTACAAGCCATCGCGGCCAACAGACGTTTTTTAGATCAGGACCTGAACCGACTCTGGACGCCTAACCTGAAAAGCCAGCTCCAATCACGCGATGCCTCAGGTTATTCGGCAGAAGAAGAGGAGGCCGCAGAACTTCTTGGGCTATTGGAAACCTTAGCGAACGAGCCTTATGAGAGAAAAATACTGATCGATCTCCATACCACCTCAGCCGAAAACGGGAACTTTTTAGTTTACCCGGGAGCAGCACTTAATGACCCGATCGTACAATCGCTTAAGCTACCTGTGGTGGTTAACCTAGAAGAGTACATTCAAGGAACGCTAATGCTGTATAGCCGACGGTTAGGTTTCAATTCTATCGTATTTGAGGGTGGTCTCATTGGATCTGACAAGGCGGTTGAACTCCATACCTATGGTCTTTGGCAAGTCATGACAAGTGCAGCGCTTATCGATGAGCCGCACGACATCGGTTTGCACATCCATTATGAGGAATTGGTGGGCTCATTGCACAGCCATTTGCCGAGAACGGTTCGTGTCTTGCATCGCCACGAGGTTAGTCCAACCGACTACTTTCACATGAAACCCGGCTTTGATAATTTTCAACGGATCAGCCGTGGCCAACTTTTGGCAGAAGACAAAAAAGGATTGATCCACTCTCCCATGAATGGCTACATCTTTATGCCCCTTTACCAAAATACAGGAAATGACGGCTTCTTCATTGTGGAAGAAGTCTAGTAAGCTTTAAGGAACAAGCTAAAAGCAAAAAGCCATTCCGTTTCCGGAATGGCTTTTTACTATATACCATGTACTATGTACTAATATCTAAAGACTTTCACGCTTGCTGTGCAGTAGCCTCAGCCTTTGCCGCAGCCCTAGCTCTTGCACTTGCTTGCTCTTTATCAGCAGCAGCACCCAAGGTTTTCTTAGTCAAGTCGACTACTGTTGGTGTTGCGATAAAGATCGATGAGTAAGTACCCACCAAAATACCGATCAACAAGGCAAAAGAGAATCCTCTTAGCACTTCACCACCAAAGATGAACAAGATCAAGACCACAATGAAGGTCGTCATTGAAGTGATCAAGGTACGGCTGATGGTAGAGTTGATCGACTCATTGAATGTTCCGATCAGGTCTTTTGAGCCTCTCAACTGGAGGTTCTCTCTGATCCGGTCAAATACTACCACGGTATCGTTGATCGAATAACCAATGATCGTCAGCAACGCAGCGATGAACACTTGATCGATCTCGAAGCTGATGCCAAAAAGACCTGCGATCGCAAAGGCAGAAAGGACGATGATCGAATCATGCACCAAGGCCAAGATCGCTCCCAAAGAGAACTGCCATCTTCTAAAACGTACCAAGATGTACAAAAAGATCGCGATAATCGAAATGGCAAATGCTCTAATGGATGAGTTCTTAATGTCATCGGCAATGGTGGCGCCAACCTTTGATGAACCACTGATCGTAAACTGACCATCTCCTAAGGTCAGCGTGCCATCAATAAAGGTCTTCCCGGTAATCTCCGTTAAGCCAGCAACCAATGTTTTCTTTACTTCTTCATCAGCCTCTAAGGATTCTTGTTCCACAAGATAAGAGGTAGTGATCTTCAGCACATTGCTTGCGTTGTATTCCTTCACTTCAACACCAGACTCACTCAGGGCACCACTAGAAAATGCTGTTTTTACATCAGATGCAACCATCGGTTCATCAAACTGTACCACATACGAGCGTCCACCTTTGAAATCAACGCCTAGACGCAAGCCCGTAGTCACCAATGAAACGATACCCACTGTGATCACTAGACCAGAGATCAAATAAGCTAGTCTTCTTTTACCTAAGAAGTCAATATTCAAGTTTTGAAGCTTGCCTTTCGCCAAACCGGTTTCAAATGACAAGTTGCTTTCGTTGCCTTTCTTGGTCATCCAAGTAACGATCACTCTTGTGATAAAGACCGCTGAGAAGAATGAACAGATGATACCGATCATTAGCGTTACCGCGAAACCTTTTACCGGTCCTTGTCCTAAGACGTAAAGAATAACACCGGTCAAAAAGGTAGTCACGTTCGCATCGATGATCGAGCTATATGCCTTCTGATAACCTGAATTGATGGCCTGAAGCAATGGCACATCGTTGCGTAGCTCTTCTCTTATTCTTTCAAAGATCAGCACGTTGGCATCAATTGACATACCAATTGTCAACACAATACCAGCAATACCAGGAAGTGTTAGTGCAGCACCTAGGTTGGCTAGAATACCCAAAATAAAGAAGATGTTAAACAAGAGCGCCACATTGGCAACAACACCACCCTTAGCATAGTAGGCGATCATAAACAACACCACGATCACCAAACCGGCTAAAATGGATGTGATCCCCTGCTTTTGTGCCTCTACGCCCAAAGTAGGTCCAACTACGGCCTCTTCTACGATTCGAGTTGGAGCAGGTAGAGAACCCGCTTTTAAGATGTTGGCCAAATCTTCTGCTTCTTCAACCGTGAAGTTTCCACTGATAGATGATGAACCATTTGGTATTTCTCCCATTACATTGGGCGCTGTGTAGACGTAGTTGTCCAGAACAATGGCAATCTGTCTGTTAATGTTTTGCCCTGTAAGGTTTCTCCATTTTTTAGCACCAATCGCATTCATTTGCATACTTACCGCTGGTCGTGCTCTTTCGTCTAAGCTTTGACGAGCATCCGTGATCACCTCACCCGTTAAAGGGGCTTCTCCACCTCTGGCGATTCGGATAGGGAAAAGCTCAAGTAATTCTGTTCCTTCCGCTGGCTTCACCGCCCATTTGAAATCTAAGTTGGCCGGAATCAAGCGCTGAATGCGCTCGTTCTTCAAGGCTCTGTTGATGCGTGACGTATCCGCGAGATCATAGTAGAAGCCAGGAAAAGGTCCTTGCTGTTGCAATGCGAAAAAGCTTGACACACCTGAGTTTTCCAAAGACGTTGAGTCACCTGAAGCTGCATCCTCTTGTGCAATTTGCGCCTCTAAAGGATTCTCAATATCAGTAGCAGATTGTGTTTCTGTAGAAGTTAAGGCAGCTTCTTCAGCCTCTTCGATCTTCAGCAACTCATCGTTCATGGCTGACAGGGTCTGACCAATTTCATTTGGCTCATGTACTTCCCAAAACTCCAATTTTGCAACACCAGACAAGAGTTTTCTTACCCTTGCCGGGTTATCAACACCGGGTAGCTCGATCTGAATTCTACCTGTACCTTGTAAACGCTGAATGTTCGGCTGTGATGTACCAAAACGGTCAACCCTTGTTCTCAAGATCTGGAACGCACGATCGATAGACTGCTCAACTTCCTCGTTGATCATTTCCATCACTTCCGCATTGGTTGATTCAAAACTGATTCGACCCCTATTGGCTGCGTTGGCAAAAATCCTGCTCAGTTGGCCATTTTCGCTTACTTCGTTGAAAGCCTCTTCAAAAAGATTGGTAAAAGAAGCTTGTGAATTGACCTGTCGTTCATTCGCCAATTCGAGTGCACGCAAGAAATCTGCATTTTGGCTATTTGCTGAAAGTCCCTTGATGATCTCTACCGGTGAAACTTCGAGCGTTACGTGCATTCCCCCTTGTAAGTCGAGTCCAAGGTTTAGCTCGATGTCTTTGATCTCCTTATAGGTAAACTCCGCTCCTAAAAGATTTAACACAGGCTCCATCCAAATGGAATCGAGGTAGGCCTGCTTTTTGGTTTGATCAACAATTCCAGCTTCGTCTTGGGAGAATTCAATAGCGTCTTTCTGAATTCCCCTTGAAAAGAAGGTAATCGACAAGTAGTAGATGCACAACACGGTGACCACCACTGTTAGTAAAATAATTGTATTCTTGTTTTTCATTGATTTATAGGTTGCAGCGCATCAGCGCAAACATGAATTAATAGTGATTAAATGAAACGGTAGCGGGTGCCCTGACTAGGGCGCATTAGGCGATTGGATCTGCCTAAAAAGTGTCTTGAATAAGTGTGTGTCTTCTAAGGGAACATTTGCAATAAATGGCAAAGGTTCTTGAGTTTCAATGAAAAGCTCTCGGATAAAAAAGGCCTCAAAAGGTTCCAATTCTATCGATACTGCGGGAAGCATTTGAAGGCTCAGCATTTGAACCATAGGCTCTTCTTGTTGACCCTCGTTGCTATCAGTTTCTTCTGTCAATTCCAAATTACCCTGTACAGCTTGACCTTCACTTGCTTCTTGTGTCAGCACATAAGCGGCAATCAAAAGGCCCATCACTACAATTAAGCCTTTTCTTACTCTTGATATGTTTGTAAACCACTGCATTAGGGGCGTCAAATGTAGCAAAAGGATTGAATAAATAACACTAAAAGCCCTTGATTTTGGAATGGATAAATGCTTTGACCACGTCCAAGGCATTTGTGAAACTCTCGTTGTTCGGCACAACGATGTCTGCCTCTTCCTTATGAGGTTCAATGTACTTTTGAAAAGAAGGCATGATGTGATTCTCGTATTTGTACAAGACATCCTCTGCATCGTAGCCTCTTTCTTCTCTGTCGCGCTTCAGTCTTCTTCTCAGCTTGATATGCTCTCGGGCTTCGATGAAGACTTTTAAGTCGATGAGTGCATTCACTTTTGTGTAATGAAAAATGAAAATACCCTCAACCAAGATAACCGGTGCCGGGAAACGTGTGATGGTTTTTGGTGTTGCTGCCGGATTGTTGAACGTATATTCTAGCTTGCTGACCTTTCTACCTTCGCTCAATTCCTTTAAATCGGCTGCAAAATGCTCAAAGTCAATGGACTCAGGTCGATCAAAATTCAACTCTCCATTTTTATCGACCAGTTGATGCTCTCTGGGTAAATAGTAGTCGTCTTGTGAAATACAGGTAATGTCTTGTTCACCAAAACTCTCCAGAATAGCACTCAAAAAGCTTGTCTTGCCGGAGCCTGTTCCACCAGTAATCCCAATAACGTACGGTTTCATATTTGCCAGAGGTTGCTAAGCAGATGCAAAAATAGGAAGGCTATTGAAAATCAGTTCAATGTGTGTAAAAAATCGGCTAATTTTTCCACAGCTCTTTTACGGTGACTCATGGTATTTTTCAACTCAGCACTCATTTCGGCAAATGTGTGCTGATGCCCTTCAGGAATAAAAATAGGGTCATAGCCAAAACCATCAGCACCTACTACCTCCTCCGCGAGACTTCCTTTGATCACTCCTTCAAATTGCTCGGTTTGGCTGCCATCACAATAGGTGATCACAGCCCGAAATTGCCCCTTTCGATCTGTTATCCCTTGCAATTCATCCAGCACTTTCTGCATATTGACTGTCGCATCTCGAGTGCCGGCATAATGCGCCGAGTGCACCCCAGGCTTGCCATTCAAGGCTTCTATTTCCAAGCCGGAGTCGTCTGAGAAAACAGGCAGTTGAATTCGTTCAAAGACGTAAGCTGCCTTTTCAAGAGAATTCTCCTCTAACGTTTCATGTGTCTCTGGAATATCTCCATCGAAGCCGGCCTCTTTGAGCGAGATGACCTGAAATCGATCTCCCAAAATTTGCTGAACCTCTTGGAGCTTATGCGCATTATTCGTGGCAAAACAGATCTTCATCCTACCTGATGTTCAGAACATTTATTTCAAAGACCAAGACGGAGTTGGGTGGAATAATGCCTTGCCCCCGGTTTCCATAGCCGTATTGTGAAGGCACAAAAACCGTTGCTCTTCCTCCTTTACCCAATTGCCTGATGGCGATCTCCCATCCTTGGATCACATCCCCTTTGCCCACAATAAACCATAACGGATCTCTTCCCTCGCTTGAATCAAACTCGGTTCCATCCAGTAAATATCCTCTGTAACGCGTTTCCACAGAGTCGCCGAATCGCGCTTTGGGCTCTTGTCCCGGATCGTCTGTAATGATTCGGATACCACTGGGCAAAAGGGTATCTGCCTCCAACCCGTTATCAGCCAAGAATTCTTCGATCAGCATAATATCTGTCTCTAATTGAGCCCCCTCGTCAAAGATCACATCATTGCCTCCGCAAGAAAGTAGCCCTAGACTGAACACTAATCCTATCAAGAAAATGTAATGCTTCATTTATTGTATTTCTATTATTTCTAAATCGTAAATCACCGGCGTATTGGGTGGAATTACACCACCAGCGCCCTTATCTCCAAAAGCATAACGCGACGGAATAAGCAAGGTTCCTTCGCTTCCTTTTTTGAATTTTGGCATGCCGATCAACCATCCCTCCAAACTCGCCTCTTTCAGACGGAAAGGATAGGGTTGATAAATATTGGCTTCATCATGTAGCCCCTTGGCTTTTGCAAGTTCCTCGTCGGTAGTTGACAAAACTGAACCATCGAGCAACCTAAGGGTAAAGTTCGCTAGCACATCACTGTCCTTTTCAATAAAGTCACCTTCCCCTTGCTTCGAAATTATGTAAAAGACGCCTTCGGGTGTGCGCTGAGCCTCTAAATTATTGTTAATCAAATACGCTTCGATCAAATCGGTCTCAAAACGAAGCTGTTCGCGTACCATTTTATCGATCAAGCTCGCCTCATTGTCCACGTCAAGTACTCTTAAGCTCATGGTTACCCTCAAGGTAGAATCTTTCAAAGGCAAGGTTCGACCTTCCAATTTGGCATACTCGGGTAAGGACATGGTGACTTGAACGGAATCTCCATTGCCAATGCGCTTTAGCACATCCTTAAATTCAGGCCACATGTTATTCATGGCCAAACGTCTACCCAATGGGAAAAACTCCCTGGAATCGACGATCAATGAATCCTCCAGCTCAATTTGAACATGGGCTTTGATGGCATCAGATTCAGTGGGTTTAGTTCCATCCTTAGACTCAACGACCCGAAGCAAATAACCAGATGGAAGTTCTTCAAGCTTCTGCTGACAAGCACCAAGCGTGAAAACTGCTAAACCACAGATCAATAACTTCTTCAAATTCATTAACGTACTTCTTTTTCCAATTGATCTTTATACTCCACTAAGATCGCTTTGAAGCGTTCCACTGTCTCTTCCAGTCCATCAAACACCCTGCCACCGGCAGCATTGCGATGCCCTCCACCATTGAAAAAACGACTTGCGATTTCATTTGCCGGAAATGCACCCGTTGAACGCAGTGAGATCTTAACACCTTCGTCAGTCTCTTTAAAGAGAGCACCAAGGGTAATTCCCTCGATGGATAAAGCATAATTGACCAAACCTTCGGTATCACCCGTCTTCGAACTGAAGCGCTGAAGGTCTTTCTCTTTGAGGGCAAAAAATGCCGTATGAAACTCCTCGATCACTTGTAGATTCTCACCCAAGGCAAAGCCGAGAAACCTTAACCGACTAAGTGTACTTTTGTCGTAAATATTCTTTGCTACTTGACTATTGTTGGCACCTAAGCTGATCAGTTTTGCTACCACTTCGTGCACATTTTGTGTAGTGTTTGGGTGGCGAAAGCCTCCCGTATCGGTCATGATGCCCGCATAAAGACAATTGGCAATGTCCTCATCAATCAGTCCTTCATCTCCTAAGGCAACAATGAGTTCGTAACACAGCTCGCAAGTGGCAGCTGCATTGGTATCCCAAAGTTGAAAATCTGCAAAATCTTCCGGAGCCAGGTGGTGATCGACATTGACCTTATAAGCGGATGCTTCCCGCACCATCTCCCCCATCTCATTAATTCTACTCAACACAGAAAAATCGAGGGTTAAGATAAGGTCTGCTCCCTGAATCGCTTCCGCGACTGCTGCCTTTGTTTCATCTCCAAAAACCAAGACGTCTTCATCACCCTTCATCCACTTCAGAAAATCAGGATAATCAGAAGGCGTGATCACCAACACGTCGTGGCCTTTCTTCAATAGATAATTGGCCATTCCGAGAGAAGAACCTAATGCATCCGCATCAGGCTTATGGTGCGTGGTGATGACAATTTTTTGGGATTGTTCAAGTTGTCGCTTGAATGAATCTAAGTTTTGCATAAAAAGGCACCATTCGGCGCTTCGATCAAGTCGCAAAGTTGCCAAGAAAAGACATAGAAAACAATGAATGCAGATTGAATCCACCCGAACCCAATTGACTTAAAAGATTCATATACAGGCAACATAGGTTTCAAAATATGTGCTAATTTTGCACCCGCATTTGAGCAACAGAACTATAATTACTAAGATATGGCAACAAATAGAACCTTTACGATGATCAAACCTGACGCTGTTCAAGACGGCAATTCAGGCGCAATATTGAAGATGATCGAGGATGCAGGCTTTAAGATTATCGCAATGAAATACACCCGATTGACTCCAGAGTTGGCCGGTAAATTCTATGAAGTACACAAAGAAAGACCATTTTATGGAGAGCTTTGTGACTATATGTCTTCAGGACCGATCTTCGCAGCGATCCTTGAAAAAGAAAATGCTGTTGCGGACTTCAGGACATTGATCGGCGCCACCAACCCTGCAGAAGCAGCTGAAGGCACCATCAGAAAACTGTATGCAAAATCAATCGGCGAGAACGCTGTTCACGGATCTGACTCTGACGAGAACGCAGCCATCGAGGGCAACTTCTATTTCTCTATGCAAGAGAGATTCTAAGTCAAGAATTTTAATTTGATCAAGAAAGCCGCAAATGCGGCTTTTTTTGTTGCCTGACATTAGAGAAATCACGCGTTCTTTCTCGTGAGCCAACGTGGTAATAAAAGGGCTCCTAATATCAGATAGGGGTAATAGGTGATGAAACGCCAGACCAAACTGGAAGCGAAGGTATAACTCCCAAGTTCTTCCCCATAGAACACTGGAAAGACAAATTCAGCTGTACCAGCATTCCCTGGAGAAGGCGACACCAGCAAAGCCACCCAAAAGATGAGGTGTTTACCGATAGCCAATAAGTGTTCAGACAAACTCATTGCAACAAAACCTGAGCCTACTATAGACAAGACCGCATACTTAAATAGCCAAATCAAATAAGTAATACCGATCAATTTCAGCCAAAACCATCCACTCTTTCCTTTCAATTGCTTGGATGCCTCGAACAAATGATGGCTTTGTTCTATGGCCATGGGCTCAAACCGTTTCAGCCATGAAAACTTCAAGAGCTTCATGGTCATTTGATTGATAAATTTAGGCATCAGCACAATGGCGGAGAGCATGAACATGGTGAAACCGAGGATCATCAAATAGCTCAACCAAAACAAATAGTAGATCTTTGTATCAGGTTGATCAGGAAATAACGCAACATCGGGAATTACTGCCCCACCAGACCACCAAATGGCGAGGGGAGTCGCTGTGATAAAAAAGAGATTATCAAGCGATGCCGCCAGTAGCGCATAGGCCAATGCTTTTCCCAAAGGCACTCCTTCTCGATTGATGACAAAGATCAACACAGTGGTTGCCCCAACCAAGGGTGGAGCAACCGCTACGGTAAACTCCCAAAGCATGACGATATAAAAGGCTGATCGAAGACTGAGCTCCCCTTCGCTCATCACCCGAAAGCGTAGCATATTCAAGCCATCTTTGGTAAACAAGGTGATAATGGCTATGACAAGAGAACCCAGTGAGATGGCCGTTATGGCAGATAGACTTTCTTGATTCAACTGATCATCGCGCCAAAACATGAACCCTAAAATGGCAATGGATAGCAGAATTGGAAGAATGGCACTTTTTGAATTGAGTGTTTTTAAGGCCTTTTGGTCATCCATTATTGTTCAACGAGTTCTTCGTCAGCTTTTTCTATCCAGAAATTGTTAAACCCTTCTCCTAAATGCATGGTGATCTGTCGCATCTGAAGCAGATCGAGAATGGAAAGAAAATTGAAAATTACAGCGATCTTATTCGGTTCAAAACTGATGAGTTCAGTAAAACTCAAGCGTGGTTTTTCCATGAGTTTATTCAGCACAAATGTACGTTGGGCAGATATGGTGTAGGGGTACTGCACCACTTCATGCTTCGGTTTATTTTGCTCGATTTCATAGCGCGCCAGTACCTGCTGAAAAACCTTTAATAACTTATAAAGATCTACATGTTGCAGCTCCGCTTCGACATTATTGCCTTCAGCGATCTTCTTGATCTCTTTGACAATATTTCCTCTACGCTCTTTTTGGGACCGATCGAACTCCATCTGACTTAGCTCTTCGATCACTGATTTGTACTTCTTGTACTCCAGCAAATGCCTCACCAATTCCTCTCTTGGATCGATCTCATTTCCCTCTTCATCAATCACCGGTCGAGGCAAAAGCATTTTGGCCTTGATCCGCATCAAAGTGGCCGCTACCAAGATAAACTCGCTAGCCACCTCCACATTCATCTGTTCCAGGTGATGCAAGTAGTCTAGAAAGTCTTTCGTGATTTGGTTGATAGGGATATCATGGATATCAAGTTCATCCCGCTGAATAAAAAAAAGTAGCAGGTCGAAAGGACCTTCGAAGAGAGGTAACTTGATTTCGAAACTTTGCTCCATAACAGTAGACAACCAAATATAAGAGTTTGTATTATCTAAGGAGGTCACTCAAGAATTATTTACTTTTGTACCTTGTCCACTGAAGACTTGAAACATTTGACTATGCTCAGAGTTCTTTAGGCATTAGTTTTTATCGAGATGTTAATAGAAGCCGGCCCACTTTTAAAGGAGATCAATTCCCCTGACGACCTAAAAAAGCTTAATCAAGATCAGCTAACGCAGGTTTGTGATGAATTAAGACAATTCATAGTAGACAATGTTTCTGTCTACGGCGGGCACTTTGGTGCGTCACTTGGCGTAGTTGAACTCACCGTTGCGCTACACTACATATTCGATACCCCAAAAGATCAATTGGTTTGGGACGTGGGACACCAAGCTTATGGACACAAGATCCTTACCGGAAGAAAAGAGTCCTTTCATACGAATCGCTTGTACGGTGGCATCTCTGGTTTTCCGAAAAGAAAAGAAAGTGAGTATGACACCTTCGGTGTAGGGCATTCATCGACATCTATTTCTGGTGCATTGGGAATGGCCATAGCCAATCAATACAAAAAAGACAATCGCCAGCATATCGCTGTTATTGGTGATGGCGCCATGACAGGCGGCTTGGCTTTTGAAGGAATGAATCATGCTGGCGACACCAATGCCAACTTGTTGATCATTTTGAACGACAACTGCATGTCGATCGACCCGAATGTGGGTGCATTGAAAGACTATTTGACCGACGTAACGACATCACATACCTATAATCAGGTTAAAGAAGACGTCTGGAATATCCTCAGCAAATTCTCCAAATTTGGTAAGAGCGCCCAAGAGGTGATATCAAAAGTGGAGCACTCGATGAAATCGCTTTTGCTGAAGCAAAGCAATCTATTTGAAGCGCTCAACTTGCGTTATTTTGGTCCTGTGGATGGACACGACGTGCATCATCTAACGCATGTGCTGAACGACCTAAAAGATATTCCGGGTCCGAAAATATTACATTGTGTAACCGTTAAAGGCAAAGGATACAAACCAGCGGAAGAAGGCAATGCCACTAAATGGCACGCTCCGGGTAAATTCGACAAAGTCACGGGCGAGGTATTTAAGAAGGTACCTGAAAAGCCACAAGCCCCGAAATACCAAGATGTCTTTGGTCATACCCTAGTGGAATTAGCCGAGCAAAATGAAAAAATCATGGGGGTAACCCCGGCCATGCCTTCCGGCTCGTCCATGAACATCATGATGAAAGCCATGCCGGATCGTGCCTTCGATGTAGGCATTGCTGAACAACATGCCGTAACCTTTTCTGCAGGATTAGCTACTCAAGGGTTGATCCCTTTTTGTAACATCTACAGCACCTTTATGCAACGGGCATACGATCAGGTAATCCATGATGTCTGCATACAAGACCTTCCTGTAAATTTCTGTCTTGACCGTGCTGGTTTTGCCGGGGCGGATGGCCCTACCCACCATGGGGCTTATGACATTGCCTACATGCGCAGCATTCCAAACATGATCGTCGCCGCTCCGATGAACGAGGCAGAATTACGGAATATGATGTTCACCGCTCAGCTTCCACGCGAAGGACAAGCCTTCAGTATTCGATATCCAAGAGGACAAGGTGTAATGCCTGAATGGAGAACTGAAATGAAAAAAATGACCATCGGCACCGGTAGAAAAATTTCTGAAGGTGAAGAGGTAGCCATTCTGACCATCGGCCATATTGGTAATTATGTGGTCGAGGCAAAAGAACTATTGGCCAAGGAAGCGCTCAATCCAGCTCATTACGACATGCGTTTTGTCAAACCTCTGGACGAGGAGCTGCTACATGATATCTTCCGTAATTTCAAAAAAGTCGTTACTGTGGAAGATGGCTGTTTACCTGGTGGTTTTGGTTCTGCCATTTTGGAATTCATGGCCGACAATGGCTATGCTGCTCAAATCACCAGATTAGGTATTCCAGACCGGATTGTAGAACATGGAACGCAAGAAGAGCTGCATGCGGAATGTCAATTTGATGCAATGGGCATCAGCAAAGCTGTAAAGGCACTTGCACTTCAATCCGTGAAAGCTGTCTGATCAGAGCTCTTGCTCAATCATTTGTTTTAAATCTCTTTTTGTGAGTACGCCAGCCCGATTGGCTTGAATTTCACCATTCTTAAAAAGAATCAATTTGGGTATTGAACGCACACCAAAACGTTGGGCAATGGGCTGATTTTTATCCACATCTACCTTTATGATGCGCACTTGATCGCCAAATTCGTCAGCAACTTCTTTCAATATAGGCGCCATCATTTGGCATGGCCCACACCAGTCCGCATAAAAATCAACTAATACCGGTTTATCTTGTGAAATCAGCTCTTGAAATTTCCCTTTCATACACGCAATAATTTAAATCAGAACAGAATCTCGAAATCCTTAGTTCCTTTCCTATTACCTTTGCCACCCATGAAGGAATTTGACTTTTTGGCACCTCAGAATTTCGCCGCCCTCACAGGGATCTTCTTTATTCTAGTGGTCTTTCGATATGTATTGATCGCGGGTGCATTTTATGTCATCTTCTACATGGTGAACCCCAAGAACTTCAGAAGAAGAAAAATTTTCGATGGACCAAAACAGTATCCTCAGTACAAAAAAGAGTTTCTCTGGTCTGTATTTACATCCTTTCTATTTGCTCTGGCAGGCACTGGAATGGTCATTCTGTGGCAGCTCGGTTATACCGCCATTTATGAGGATTTGTCCGATTTTCCGTTGTGGTACATCCCCATCAGCTTTTTGATTGCCGCCTTTATCCATGAGACCTATTATTACTGGCTCCATCGTTGGATGCACCTGCCGAAGGTTTACAAGGCCATCCACAAAGTTCATCATGACAGCCACATCACGTCTCCATGGACGAGTTTTTCATTTCACCCGGTCGAAGGCGTTCTACAATCGATCATTATTCCAATCACAATCCTCTTCCTTCCGATGCACTATTGGACCATTATTGCCCTACTTACCTTCATGACCTTAACCAGTGCGATCAATCATTCCAATGTGGAGGTGTATCCAAGAGGTTTTTATAAACATTGGCTTGGCAAATGGTTCATTGGTGCAACCCATCACAGTTTACATCACACGCAATACAAAAGGAATTATGGTTTGTATTTCACTTTTTGGGATAAATGGATGAACACAGAAAGTGAAAAATATGAGGCAAATTTCGAAAAGCACACAAATCAAATAGGGGTAAAATAAAAGAGTCACTCCCGTTGGAGCGACTCCCTTTCACCTAAACACCTGGGTAACTAACTACTCATAGTGAACCTTTCGGTCCCTACACCCAGACTTATCTTTAATCGCGGATGCGAATTTTGTCTTGAGGAACGAGGCATTTGTTTCCTCGTGTGAAATCAAAGTTAATAGGATTTTTCGTAAAAAGAAATTTGGTCTTTCAATAATCCTAATTTTCTTATCTGCACTTCAATTAATGATTAGATACGTATACATACACAAAAATGTTGCTAGCATGCAACTACAGTTTTATGCAGACATTCTTCTTTTCTGTAAAGAAACCAAGAGCATCCCAGCCTCCCTCTCTGCCCATTCCGCTGTTTTTCATGCCTCCAAAAGGAGTACGAAGGTCTCGATTCAGCCATGTATTGACCCAAACAATTCCTGCTTCTAGGGCTTTGCTCACTCTAGTAGCCTTATTCAAATCATTGGTCCAAAGCGTAGCAGAAAGTCCATAAGGTGTACTATTGGCCATTTGAATGACCTCTTCCACATCATCGAATGGCGTTAAGGTGACGACGGGTCCAAAAATCTCTTCTTGGTTCATCCGACAATCAAAGGCCAGGCCTTCAAAAACCGTAGGCTGTATAAAATATCCGTCCGCATGTTCGTTTGGCAAATGAATGCGCACACCACCGCAGAGGAGTGTACCTCCTTCTTCTTTCCCCAATTCAATATAGCCCAAAATCTTTTCCATATGGGCCGAGGAAACGACGGCACCCACCTGCGTTGTTTCAACCTTAGGGTCACCCACTCGAAGCGCTTGGACACGCTCAACGAATTCGTCGCGGAATTTTTCATAGATCGGGCGCTCGATGAAGACCCTCGATCCACAGAGGCAGATCTGACCTTGATTGGCGAAGCTAGAATGTACGGTGGTTTTTAATGCCTGTTCAAAATCGCAATCGGCAAAGATGATGTTGGGGTTTTTCCCTCCCAGCTCCAGAGAGAGTTTCTTAAACATCGGAGCAGCAGTAGCAGCAATCTGTTTTCCTGTTTGCGTTCCCCCAGTAAAAGAAACTGCCTTGATGCCAGGATGTGCTGAGATCGCTTGCCCCACCTCTTGTCCTAATCCGTGTACAATATTTAAAACACCTGCAGGAAGTCCCGCTTCTAAGCAGAGCTCCGCTAGTAAGAATGCCGTCATCGGGGTAATTTCCGAGGGCTTCGCAACCACCGTGTTCCCCGCTGCCAAAGCAGGGGCTATCTTCCACGTAAATAAATACAAGGGTAAATTCCATGGCGAAATACAGCCCACCACACCGATCGGCGTCCTCAATGTCATGTTGATGGCGTCCTCATCAGACTCATGCAGTTCACTGGATTCGTGTAAGATGGCAGTGGCAAAGAACCTAAAATTTGCTGATGCCCTGGGAATATCAACTTGTCTGGCAAGTTTTACCGGTTTCCCATTGTCCCTAGATTCTGCAAGTGACAATCGTTCAAGATTGTTATCGATCAAATCGGCAATTCTCAACAAAACGACAGACCGCTCTTTTCTACTCGTCTTTGCCCATTCGTGAAATGCTCCCTCTGCAGCTTCTACAGCAGCATCAATATCTGTCGCGTTGGAGTTCGGGATTTCTCCATAAACAAGTCCTTTTGCTGGTTCAATATTATCAAGAAAAGCGCCTGAAACCGGGGGGACTAACTGGCCATTGATGTAATTCAGAATTCTTTCCATGACTTATAACGAAGGGGTTCTTCCACCATCAACCGGCACATTAATCCCATTGATATAACCAGCAGAAGGTGTTGCCAAAAAAGCAGCAGCAGCTGCAACCTCCTCAGGCAAAGCAAATCGACGTGCTGGAATTTCAGCCTTCATCGCTTCTTCCACCTCATCAATGGATTGCCCCGTCTTGTTGGCTTTATTTTCAATAATACTTGTTAGTCTTTGCGTTGCCGTTGCACCCGGCAGTATGTTATTTACCGTAATACCAAAAGGCCCTAATTCATTCGCTAAGGTTTTAGACCAGTTGCCCACTGCGCCTCGTATGGTATTCGACACACCTAAGCCCGGAATAGGGCTTTTAACAGAGGTTGAGATCACATTGATAATTCTACCATAGTGCTCCTCTTTCATGAAGGGAACGGTAGCTTGTGCAAGGAGTTGATTGCAGATCAAATGCTGGTTAAAAGCAATTCGAAAGGCTTCGATATCGGCTTCAATGGCTTGACCAGCCGGAGGCCCTCCGGTATTATTGACCAATATGTGGTATTGGTTTTCGACAATATGCGCCTCAAGTACTGACTTTAAGTCGTTCGGCTTGGCAAAATCCGCAACCAGTACCTGGTGCATTTGTCCAGCCGCCTGAAATAGCGTGTCCTTTACTTCATGGAGTTTTGCTTCATTTCTAGCCAAAAGCGTCACACTTGCACCTAAATTAGCCAGCTCCGCTGCAATGGCTTTTCCAATCCCCTGAGTGCTTCCAGCCACTAAAGCTCTTTTTCCTTTTAAATTAAGATCCATCGGTTTTCTGTCTTCTCGTAAAGTTATAAAAATCAGTTAGAGCCCTTTTTCGAATTTCTGTAATTTAGGGAAGTAAACTTGATAGCTATGGCAATTCGTAGACCTTTTAACCTGACGCAGTGGATCGAGGAAAACCGAGACCTGCTTAAACCTCCTGTCGGCAATAAAAACCTATACCCTGAAGGGACCGATTACATCGTGATGATCGTTGCTGGTCCAAATGCGCGGAAAGACTACCATTACAACGAGACCGAAGAGCTTTTTTACCAGCTGGAAGGTAACATTACCGTCAGAATTCAAGAAGACGGAAAGGCGGTCGATATTCCTCTTGGACCAGGCGACATGTACCTTCATCCACCTAAAGTACCTCATTCCCCTATTCGATCGGAGGGCTCTTTGGGCTTGGTGATTGAACGCGTGCGGAAACCAGAACATCAAGACGGCTTGCTATGGTTTTGTGACCATTGCAACAACAAACTGCACGACACTTACTTCCCATTGACGAACATTGAAAAAGATTTTTTACCTCGCTTCAAGGAGTTTTATGGATCCGAGGAATTAAGAAGCTGTTCAAATTGCGGCCATACAATGGAAACAGATCCTCGTTTTGTGAGCTAAATCATCCGAAGGACGATATTAAGCGCCTATTTTTTGATCAACTGTTAACCGATAACTGAATGCTAAAGATCGACATGCATACCCACATCATACCAAAGCATCTGCCCAAGTGGACAGAGAAGTTTGGTTATGGAGATTTCATTCATTTGCAGCATCATAAAGAAGGAGCAGCCATGATGATGAAAGGGAGCAAGTTCTTTAGAGAGATTCAGGCCAATTGCTGGGACCCGGAGGTTAGAATTGAGGAGTATGCCAAACACGGTACTCAAGTGCAAGTAATATCAACCATCCCGGTCATGTTCTCCTATGATGCCAAGCCCCATGATGGCCTTGCCGTTTCACAGTTTTTGAACGACCACATCGCTCAAATCTGCCGAGATTATCCAAGGCATTACATTGGTCTCGGTTCCATCCCAATGCAAGATGAAGAGTTAGCGATCCAAGAGCTTCATCGGCTAAAAACACTAGGCCTCCCGGGTATTCAGATCGGATCAAACATCAATGACAAGAATTTAAGCTCAGAGCGGTTCTTCCCCATCTTCCAAGCCTGTGAAGAATTAGACCTCGCCGTAATGATCCACCCTTGGAACATGATGGGCTTCCATAGCATGGAGCGCTATTGGTTGCCTTGGCTCGTAGGAATGCCGGCAGAAACAAGTCGAGCAGCCTGTTCTTTGATCTTTGGAGGGGTATTGGAAAGATTACCCAAGCTTCGGGTAAATTTCTCGCATGCAGGAGGTTCCTTCATTCCAACCTTGGGTAGAATTGAGCATGGTTTCAATTGCCGACCAGATCTGGTTGCCATCGACAATAAGGTAAACCCAAGGGACTATCTAGGAAAGTTTTGGGTCGACAGCATTACACATGATCCTCAGCTGCTCAGCTACATTCTGGAGCACCAAGGGAGTAAACGAATTACCTTAGGATCTGATTACCCCTTCCCTCTTGGAGATCTTGAAATTGGAGCCTATATCGAACAAATGGAGTTAAACGCTGGCGTAGTTGAGGATATTTTTTGTCATGCCACTTTGGAATGGCTCAACTTGGAAAAAACTCCTTTTGAATAGTGCGTCATTCGGCCATTACCTTTTTAGAAACACCCATAGGACTACTAAAGATCGTTGGAGATGAAGAGGCCATTAAATTGGTCACATTTACGGAGGAGGTGCTAAGGTCAACCGATGGAAAAGTACCCAATGTGGTGAGAACGGCTAAATTTCAGCTAAAAGAATACTTCGAAGGGAAACGAATTGCCTTTGACCTACAATTGGCTCCTGAAGGCACTGTATTTCAACGTCAAGTTTGGAAAGGGCTGGAAGAAATTCCTTTTGGAAAAACCTCAACATATGCCAAACAAGCCGTAAAATTGGGGGATCAAAAGAAACTGAGGGCCGTCGGAGCAGCCAATGGAAGAAACCCTATCGCCATCATCATTCCCTGCCATAGAATCATTGGCTCAGATGGGAGCCTAACAGGATATGCTGGTGGAATCGAAAGAAAGCGCTGGTTATTAAAACATGAGGGCTCAATCCCCGGTTTCAATCAACTCAAACTATTCTAATGAAATACGAAAATACGCTTGAATTTGCCCAAAATGCCGATAAAACCGACCCATTAAGAAAATGGAGAAGTGAATTTCATATTCCGATCATCAAAGGGAAAGAGGCATACTATTTTACCGGTAACTCTCTTGGCTGCCAACCCAAGCGTACCCGTAGCTTTGTCGAAAGTGAAATGAAGAAATGGGAAGAATATGGCGTTGAAGGACATTTCGTTCCTAAAGACAAACCTTGGATGCACTACCATAAGGTGACGAAAAATGCACTGGCTAAAATTGTCGGTGCTCAGCCGATTGAAGTGGTAGCAATGAATAATCTTTCGGTCAATCTGCATTTATTGATGGTCTCTTTTTACCGACCTACTAAAGATAGATACAAGATCATTTGCGAAGCAGGTGCTTTTCCTTCCGATCAATACATGTTCGAAACACAGCTTAGGCATCATGGATTAGAACCTTCGGAGGCCTTGATCGAAATCGAGCCAAGAACGGGTGAGTACACCCTTCGGACGGAAGACATCTTGCAAACGATAGAAGAGACTGGAAATGAACTCGCACTAATCCTAATTGGCGGATTACAATATTATACAGGACAGCTCTTTGACATGGAAAAGATCACGGCAGCAGGTCATCAGGTAGGTGCACGCGTAGGTTTTGATCTGGCCCATGGGATTGGCAATGTTCCTTTGCATTTACACGATTGGAATGTTGATTTTGCTACCTGGTGCTCATATAAATACTTGAATTCAGGCCCCGGAAATGTCTCCGGCATCTTTGTCCACGAACGCCATGCCCATGACACAAGCATCAACCGATTCGCCGGATGGTGGGGCCACGATGAGAGTGAGCGCTTCCTTATGCAAAAAGGATTCAAGCCGATGCCTGGAGCCAATGGTTGGCAACTCAGCAATGGCAACATTCTGGCCAATGCTGCCCACGCCGCCTCCCTCGAGATCTTTGAAGAAGTCGGTATGAAAGCCCTTCGAGAGAAGAGCCAAAAACTAACCGGCTTTCTGGAATTCATTATCGATGAGCTGAATAAAGCCAATGGCTCTTTTGAGATCATTACCCCTAGAGACCCAGAACAGCGAGGGGCACAATTGTCCATTTTCTTTCACAAAAAAGGGAAAGAACTTTTCGATTATTTAGTCGAAAATGGTGTCATCGGTGATTGGCGAGAGCCCAATGTCATTAGAATTGCCCCTGTTCCCCTATACAACAGTTTTGAAGATGTATATCATTTCGGTAGATTGCTAAAGGAAGCCCTTGCCAAGCACTAGATTTTTTAATTGATGGGTGAAAAGATCACCATATTAGGAGCGGGACTTGTTGGTTCTTTGCTCTCCATATTTTTAGCCAAACGTGGTTATGAGGTCACTATTTACGAAAGCAGAGCAGATATGCGGAAGCATTCGTTGGCTGGTGGCCGTTCGATCAATTTGGCCTTAAGCCATAGAGGACTTAAAGCTCTGGCCGCTGTTGGTCTGGCTGAGAAGGTTGCAGAGGAGTGCATTCCCATGCACGGTCGAATGATTCATGACCTCGCGGGAAATCAAGAACTTCAACCTTATGGAAAGAAAGGAGAATACATCAATTCTGTTTCTCGTTCAGGATTGAACATGATTTTGATGGATGAAGCCGAAAGAGTCGGTGTTCAGCTGGAATTTAATAAGAAGTGTCACAGAGTAGATGTAGAACAGGCGATCGCGGTTTTCGAGAAAGAAACGGAGCAAGCCAATTGGCTTTTTGGGGCCGATGGGGCTTTTTCAGCGATGAGAAACTCCTTAATGAAAACACCGCTTTTTAATTATTCGCAACATTACATTTCTGCAGGGTATAAGGAACTCTGCATACCTGCCAAAGCAGCTGATTTTGCCATCGCTCCTCATGCCTTACACATTTGGCCTCGAGGTGATTACATGCTGATCGCTTTACCGAACCTGGACAAAAGTTTCACTTGTACGCTCTTTTACCCAATGGAGGGAGAGCGCTCTTTTGAGCAATTGACCAATCAACAAGCGATTAATGAGCTATTTGATCATTCTTTTCCAGATGCCAAGGCATTGATGCCCACACTTTTCGATGACTTTCAGCAAAACCCAACCTCTGGTTTGGTAACGGTTCGTTGTTCTCCTTGGGTGAAAGGCAAGAGTGCTCTCATTGGGGATGCTGCTCATGCCATCGTTCCTTTTTATGGTCAAGGCATGAACGCGGGCTTTGAAGATTGTCATGTCTTTGACCAATTGCTTGACAGCTTCGGATCGATTAGTCCTAAAATGCTGAAAGAGTATGAACGCCTACGCAAACCCGATGCAGATGCCATCGCTGATCTTGCACTTTACAACTTTATCGAAATGCGCGATAAGGTCGCCGATCCGAAATTCATACTTCAAAAAAAGATAGAGAAAAGGCTTCATGAAAATTACCCAGACCAATGGATGCCACTCTATTCGATGGTCACCTTCAGCGATCTACGGTATTCAGAAGCCTTGGCTCAAGGATCAAAACAGCAAGCCATCATGGATAAGCTCTTAAATCAAGAGGGTATCGAAGGGCAATGGGAAAGTCTAGACCTCAGTCAGATCATTTCTGAACTTAACGAAGCCGATGGCGATATGCCTTAGGCGTACAATTCATCACTTTTTTAAACTGCCGATTGAAATTCGAGATGTTGTTAAAGCCTACTTCCAAGGCTATTTCAACCACCGACTTCTCACTCTGTACCAATAATCGACAAGCCTGCTGTACTCTGAACTCATTCAAAAATGTGATGTAAGATTTTCTTGTATGCAACTTAAAATAACGGCAAAAAGCACTTTCATTCATATGAGCAACAGCAGCTATCGTTGCCAGCGAAATGGGTTCAGCGAAATGTGCCAACGTATAGTCGAAGACTTGATCGAGTCGTCTCCCTTGAAATTCATTTAACCTGCGCCTTGGCAAGCCTTCAAAAGAACGCCATTCATGACTACTCAATAATGTCTGCAACAGCTCAAAAAAGGAATGCAATCTCACCAATCCCTCTGTTGCAAAGACGGATTGTATCAAAATGGCACTATTGGTCGCGAGCTGACCAAACGCTCGACCACCTTTTTCTGCCAGCCCTCTTTTCTCTTGAAAAAAAGCATACTCTGAAAAAGCACCTAAATGCTGTTCCATGAATTGCCAACTAAAGAATATTGAACTCGATAGAGCTCCTTCGGCGGCATCAATATCAGATCGAAACAAATGTGGTGTGTTACCCGCAACTAAAAAGACATCTCCTGGGGCAAAAGGACCAACATAGGCACCGTGAATAAAGGTTCCTTTCCCTTTTTGAATCATGGTCAATTGATATTCATCGTGTTGATGCAGTTTATCGTAAAAGCGCTTGTCATCATCAACCTGCAAATGAAGCGTCGTGGAATTGTCCTTAGGAATTTTAAAGGGTAAGACTTTCACTTGTGATATAATTACCTATTACCTAAATTAATTAATAGTATAGTGCAAATATAGTATTAGTAATTAGCAAAATCACAGAAGACTATCCTATCCTCCTGGTGTAGTTTTGTAGAAAAACAATTACCATGTCAATCAATTGGAAAGGGGTATTCCCCGCCGTTACCACAAAGTTCACCTCAGACGACCAACTTGACCTAGTTACTTTTGAGCGCAACATTAACGCTCAGCTTGATGCAGGGGTTGATGGCATTATTTTAGGTGGAACCTTGGGAGAAGCCAGTTCTTTGGCTGATGAAGAAAAAGAAGTCTTGGTCAGAACGACCGTTGCTATTGTCAACGGCAGGGTTCCCGTCATCTTGAACATTGCGGAGCAGACCACAAAAGGGGCTATCCAAGCCGCACAAAAAGCACAGGCGCATGGTGCACGAGGATTAATGATGCTTCCGCCCATGCGTTACAAGGCTGACGACCGTGAGACAGTGACCTATTTCAAAGCGGTTGCAATGAGTACAGACCTCCCCATTATGGTGTACAACAATCCCGTTGACTACAAGATCGAGGTCACCCTGGACATGTTTGACGAGCTGGCGGATTGTGCAAACATTCAGGCCGTGAAAGAATCAACACGGGACATTTCCAACATCACTAGAATGAAAAACCGATTTGGTGATCGGTTTAGCATCTTAAGTGGAGTGGATACACTGGCGTTGGAAAGCCTCCTGATGGGAGCAGATGGCTGGGTCGCAGGTTTGGTTTGTGCTTTTCCTAAAGAAACCGTTGCCATTTATCGATTACAAAAAGCAGGAAAGATCAAAGAAGCTGTCGACATCTACCGATGGTTTTTACCGCTCCTTGAGTTGGACATAAACCCTAAATTGGTACAAAATATCAAATTGGCAGAAGTAGCGACAGGTTTAGGAACTGAACATGTGCGTGCGCCTAGATTGCCATTAGAGGGGAAAGAAAGAGAAGAGGTGATTAAAATTATTGAAACCGGGTTAGCCAATAGACCACAACTGCCCGATTACTTAACTTTATAAGATGATCATAGGAAAAAACCACATTGGCCAAACGGCAAGTGCTGATGGAGATAAAAAACTCATCTCCTTCAATCCCGCAACAGGAGAATCACACCCGGAGGTATTCAAGGCAGCAACAACAGAAGAAGTCACCCAAGCAATCGCCTTAGCGTCCAAAGCCTATAAACCCTACCGCCAACTGCCTGCTCGTTCACGGGCGCAGTTCTTGCGTACGATAGCCGACAACATCATGGCCTTGGACATGGAACTCGTCGAGAGAACTATGGCTGAAACAGGTTTGCCTGAAGCCAGGATAAAAGGAGAAAGAGGTCGAACCTGTAATCAATTGCGCTCCTTTGCCGCCATAATAGAAGAAGGCTCCTGGTGTAATGCAAGAATCGACACGGCAATACCCGACCGCTCGCCTGCTCCAAAACCAGACCTGCGTAAATTCGACATGGCAATCGGGCCGGTAGCTGTTTTTGGTGCCAGCAATTTCCCTTTGGCGTATTCAACAGCAGGCGGAGACACGGCCTCAGCACTCGCAGCTGGCTGCCCCGTAATTGTCAAAGGACACGAATCGCATTTAGGAACGAACGACTTGGTTAGTCAAGCGATCCTGAAAGCTGCAGCCTCCACGAACATGCCTGATGGCGTTTTTTCGATGGTCAATGGCGGCATAGAAGTAGGTCAACAGCTTGTTAAAGACACAAGCATTAAGGCGGTAGGCTTTACCGGTTCATTAAAAGGTGGAAGAGCCCTCATGGACAGTGCCGCTCAACGGTCAACACCAATTCCAGTCTATGCCGAAATGGGCAGTACGAATCCAATTCTTTTTTTCCCGGAAAAGCTCCAAGAAGAAACTGAAGAACTTGCAGAAACATTGGCCTCTTCGATAACGCTTGGGGTTGGCCAGTTTTGTACGAGCCCAGGTCTTTTAATTGGAATTAATTCACCTGCCCTAGATCGTTTCAGCGAACAACTCACTCAAAAGTTAGCACAAACTCAAGCTGGTGTGATGCTGAATGAAAGCATTGGAGCATCTTATGTTAGCAACGCTAATCGAGCACAGGCTTTGGCCTCAACGACACAAGGTGAAATTGTCGAAACAGCGGGTCAGCCTGCGGCCGTTACCGTTTCGGGTACAACCTTTATCAAGAATCCGACACTTCACCATGAGGTATTTGGTCCCTTCACCATTATCATCAAATGCGAAGACAAGGACGAAATGTTGGCTGTGGTTGAGGCCTTAGAAGGACAGTTGACGGGGTCATTTATGGCAACACCACAGGACATCGCATCACATGCCGATATCATCGATGCCCTTAGAGAGCGTGTAGGTCGTGTGATTTGCAATGGTGTTCCGACAGGCGTTGAAGTATGTCCTTCCATGCAGCATGGAGGCCCGTACCCTGCCAGCAGCAATGGACGTTACACCTCTGTTGGAAGAGATGCCATCGTTCGGTTTACCCGACCAGTCGCTTTTCAAAGCTGGCCGAACGAGCACCTTCCTGATGAGCTCAAAAATGACAACCCGCTGGGCATCTGGCGTCTAGTAAATGATCAGTGGACACAATCAGCAATTGAATGAAAAAGCGCTTTTTTTGTATCGACGCACACACTTGTGGTAACCCTGTGCGTGTTGTCGCTGGTGGAGGCCCACCGCTGGAAGGAAAAAATATTCAAGAAAAACGGCAACACTTTATGCGTGCATTCGATTGGATCAGAACTGGCCTAATGTTCGAACCACGTGGGCATGACATGATGTCTGGCAGCATACTATACCCAGCCAGTGATCCCAAGAATGATACAGCTGTCCTGTATATTGAAACCAGTGGCTGCCTGCCTATGTGTGGCCATGGCACCATCGGTACGGTGACGGTCATGATCGAAGAAGGGCTGGTCATTCCCAAAACACCGGGTCACCTGCGGCTGGAAACTCCTGCTGGACTCGTTTTAGTTGATTATGTACAAGAGGGTAAAAAAGTCAAAAGTGTCAAGCTGACCAATGTCCCTTCTTTCCTCGCGGCAGAGCATTTGGAGGTGAATTGCCCAGTACTAGGTCAGCTGCACGTAGACGTAGCCTATGGAGGCAACTTCTATGCGATCATAGAGGCACAGTCCAATTACACTGACCTCGCAGATTACGCTACCAGTGATCTCATCTCTTGGAGTAGATCCATCAGAGAGCAGTTGAATCAATCACATGAATTCGTACATCCACTCAATGCAGCCATTCGAGGCTTAAGCCATATCCAATGGACGGGAAAACCAACACGGCCAGATTCACATGCACGAAATGCTGTATTCTACGGAGAAAAAGCCATTGACCGTTCACCCTGTGGTACGGGAACTTCAGCACGAATGGCACAATTAGCAGCAAAAGGAAAGCTGGCCGTTGGTGACCATTTTGTTCATGAAAGTATCATTGGAAGTCAATTCACCGGTCGTGTTGAGCGCAAAGAACTAGTAGGTGCTATAGATGCCATCGTGCCCAGTATTGAAGGTTGGGCGAAGATCACCGGTTATAACACTATTCTGATTGATGATGAGGACGACCCTTATGCACACGGATTTCACGTTATCTAGATGAATACAAAGAAAGTCGTCATCGTAGGAGCGGGCATTGTAGGCCTTTCAACCGCTTATTACTTGAACAAAAAAGGACTTCAAGTAGAGGTCATTGACCAATCCGAGGGTAATGACAATTGCTCTTTTGGCAATGCAGGCTATGTCGCGCCAAGTCACCTGATTCCTCTGGCATCACCAGGTATCATAAGCCAAGGCTTAAAATGGATGCTCAACAGCAAAAGTCCCTTTTATATCAAACCAAGACTCGATGTTGATTTGCTTAAATGGGGCTGGCTGTTCAAGAAAGCTTCGACCTCAAAAAGAGTGAGAGAAGCTGTACCCGTCCTTTATCAACTCACCACGCAAAGCCAATTGCTCTACGAGCAAATCATACAAGAGGAAGGTCTTGATGCGGGATACCAAAAACCAGGCCTCTTGATGGTCTGCCAGACGCATAAAGGTCTTGAACATGAAATGGAGCTCTTAGAGTTTGCGAAAAATATGGGCTTACCTGCAGAAAAGCTGACAACTCATGAAACGGAACGAATTGAGCCACACATCAAGTACGACTCAGTAGGCTCACTCTTTTTTGAGTGTGATGCCTGGATGACCCCTCATGTTTTCATGAAGGCCTTCGAAAACATATTGAAGCAAAAAGGTGTCGTGATCCGGCACCAGACTGTTGTAGAAGATTTTCTTCAAAAGAACCAGCAAATCGTTGGCCTTAATACGTCCGATGGAATGCTCAAGGGTGACCATTACGTAATAACTGCCGGGGCATGGACCTCTTCCCTTATGAAGAAACTAGGGGTTTCAGTTCCTTTACAAGGCGGCAAAGGCTACAGCTTTATGATGGCTCCTTCGCAAAGCCCATCATTCCCTTCCATCTTGGTCGAAGGGCGCATTGCGACAAGCCCCATGCTCGATGGCCTCAGGATTGCCGGCACCATGGAGCTTTCAGGCATCAACCATACGATCGGTCAGCAACGCGTCGAAGGCATTATCGAAAATGTCAAAAAGGCCATTCCACAGTATCAATCGTATGATTTTTCATCCATAAAACCTTGGGCTGGATTAAGACCGTGTTCGCCTGATGGTCTCCCTTACATTGGTAAAACAAGGGCTGCCAACAACTTGACCGTTGGAACAGGACACGCCATGCTGGGATGGACACTAGGCCCTATTACGGGTCAGTTAATCGCCCAGAGCCTACTGAACGAACCATTGGCCATCAACTCTCCATTGCTGGCTGTTGATCGTTACAATTGAAGCCTTAGCCAAAGAAAAAGCTGAATTGTCTGACCTTGAGGTTTGCGAAAAACAGTTCAATGCGCCATCTTGTTGTCAAGCTAAATCAGTCAAATTGTTGCCTTAAAATTTCATGGGAAAATCCGTTGCAATCATTGGTTCAGGTATTGCGGGAATCGCTTCAGCTATTCGCTTAGCTCAAGCGGGTCACCAGGTCACCGTCTATGAGTCCAATGCCTACCCTGGTGGCAAGCTGACTGAATTGACAAGGAAGGGCTATCGCTTTGATGCGGGGCCTTCGCTCTTTACACTTCCTGAGCAAATCGAAGAACTGTTTAAGCTGTGTGGTGAGAACCCTGAAGAGCACTTTAGCTACAAAAAATTACCGAGTACCTGCAAATATTTCTATCCAGATGGAACAGTGGTCAATGCTTGGGCTGATCAAGAAAAACTACTCGAAGAGTTTGAAACAAAGCTAGACGAACCAAGAGCGCACGTTCAAAAAGCACTACAAAAAAGCGCTTTCCTTTATGAAGAGCTCGCTCCTCTTTTCATGCACAGTTCGCTCCATAAAATGAGTACGTGGCTAGGCTCCTCAGCCTTTAAAGCCTATGCGAGTATCAACAAATTCGATTTCAATAGAAGCATGAACAAGGCGAATAGCAGCTTGTTCAACAACCCAAAAACGGTACAACTCTTCAATCGATATGCCACCTACAATGGCTCTGATCCCTATCAAACACCGGCAACGCTTAACATCATTCCGCACTTGGAGTTTGGTATTGGAGCTTATTTTCCAACCCGCGGTATGCACGACATCACGCAGAGTCTGTTCCAGTTGGCTAAACGACAAGGTGTTGAATTCGTGTTTGAAACCAAGGTTGAACGCATTGTGGTCCATGAAGATAAAGCCAAGGGCATAGAAACGAGCATGGGTTTTCATAAAGCACAGCGTGTGATTAGCAACATGGACATTATGGGCACCTATCGTCAGCTTTTAAAGGGGCACAAGGCACCGAAAAAAGTGCTCAACCAACCACGCTCTAGTTCAGCACTGATTTTTTACTGGGGAATCAAAAAAGACTTCAAGGCACTCGACCTCCACAATATTTTCTTTTCTGCAGATTACAAAGCAGAGTTTGAACATATCTTCAAGCAGGGCACCATCTACCATGACCCGACGGTTTATGTCAACATCACCAGCACTCAAAAGCCTGATGACGCACCAGAAGGCTGCCAGAACTGGTTCACCATGATCAATGTGCCTAACAATACTGGGCAAAATTGGGACATGCTCATCGAACAAGCACGGACCTCGATCATTAAAAAGCTTTCCTCTTCATTAGGAGAAGACCTTCAGCAACTCATTGAAGTAGAAGAAGTCCTCGACCCTCGCTTGATCGAATCGAAAACAAGCTCCATCGGAGGTTCACTTTATGGCAATAGCTCCAACAGCAAATTTGCCGCCTTTATGCGACACCCAAACTTCTCCAATCGGATCAAAAATTTGTACTTCGTAGGGGGTAGTGTACATCCAGGAGGAGGCATTCCTCTTTGCCTGCTATCGGCAAAGATCATGGCCGACCACTTTAGTTAGAGGGAGGTAATACTTGTGGCAGAAACCTCATCTGGATCAAAGAAGTTTTTGTACTCTTCAAACCTCTCTAAGATCTCCTTCACATACTTTGTAGGTTCTATTCCTTTGCAATAACCGTACCTCACGACCGGGTCTTGATGGTATTCCGGGTTTGATTTCAGCAAAAGGTATTTTTCAACGTTGCCATACCAAATAGATGGGTTTGCACCATACTTTTCAGCCAATCGCATGGCATCCGCCACGTGTGCATGGCCCGTATTGTACGACGCCAAAATGAACTTCATCCGCTCCTCTTCGTCGAGGATTTTATCTTTCCAGTAATCTTCCAACCAGAGTAGGTGACTGACACCCGCCTTGATATTCGGTTCCGGCTTGAATGGATTTTTGAGTCCGTTTTCTTCTTGCGTTGCTTTGGTCAATTGCATCAAGCCTTCCGCCCCTGCCCATGAGACGGTTTTGGGGTCAAATCGTGATTCCTGATAGATCTGAGAGGCTAGCAAGCGCCAATCCCAGCCAATGCGCTTCGATTCGGCTTTGATGATATCATCGTAAGGTGAGATATTCTTTCCCTTACTTGATGAAAACTCACTTTGTGAACGCTTCCTTTGACTTTTTGCATACTTGTAGTAACGATCATAAATGGTTTGAAAATCTGCCGATCTCTTCAATTCTGTTAACCATTCGTCTACAGCCGTTTTGAGTTCCGGAGAACCCTTTCTGATGGCCCATGCAATCTGCTGAGGAAAACTGATGGCCGTTTCAACATCTAGGTCAGGATGATAGGAAACATTGATCTTGGCCAGATCTTCATCAGCCACAGTGTAACTAATCTCTCCGTTGAGCACCTGTTCCATTAAATATTCTGAACTAACAGCCTCAACTTCCACAATGTCTATTTCTTCTCCGATCTCACTAGAAAGGTTCCTCAAGCGCTCAGCAAAAGCAGATCCTTTCCGAACGTGTATGGTTTTTCCTCCAAGATCTAGAACATCTCGTATCATGGTCTGCTCAATCTCGTGAAGCTTCATTTTCCGCCAGTTTTGCGGTTTACGTTGTACCAGTACTTGACGTATTCTTGTATGTGGAATGCTGAAGTCCACGCGTTCTTTTCGATCGAGGGTCACCGTCAAATGAAATGCCAGCAGATCCGCCCTACCGGTTTCCAGCAGATCAAAAGCTCCTGCCATGTCATCCGATACTCTGATCTTCAGGTCCAAGCCAAAGTCCTCGGCCATGCGATGCAAGAGCTCGTACTCAAAGCCCATTCTTCGACCCCGATAAATGAAATAACTTGTGGAACTATTGTCAACAACCACACGGATTTGACCACGCTTTTTGATGCCGCTGAGATCCACTATCTCAGCACTTTCTTCGTCGAAATGCCCATGATCATGAAAGTCAGAATCTTCATTGCTCACCAGCTCGGCTTGATAGTCATCAGATGTCGCTGACTCATTTTGTGCGCCACCACAGGCCAATAGACTTAAGAATAGTACTGTAAACGAAAGATATAAAACGCTCCTTTTCAATAACATATACCTGTTAATTTAAAAGAAAATAGCGAAAATACTAATCAGCGTTTTGATGAATGAAATCAATGGCTATTCGATTGAAGGCATTGGGCTGCTCAACATTGCATACATGGCCACAATCTGGAATGACGCTTAAGGTACTCGTATCATGCTGCTTGACAAGGTTCATGACTTGAGGCAAAAACATGTAATCCTCATCTCCCATCACGTAAAGCGTCGGTAGCTTTGTGTCGTTCTCGTTAAAGTATTTTAATAATGGGTTCAGTTTGTAGGTCAAATTGAACCATTTAATAAACTCCGACTGACATAACTTTTTCGCTTGCTGCGCAAAAAGAATTCTGGACTCTGCGTTCCGCTTTCTTGGCATGATGATCCAAGCAAACAATTTGTAGAGCCACATATAAGGAACAAAGCGCTTGGTCGCGTTGCCCAAAGCCACTAAGATCTTAGACCGAACATTCATTCGAGTCACGGCACCGCCCATGGTCAATGACTTCACACGATCAGGGGCTATCTCGCAAATAGTGCGCATTAAGATGGTCCCCAATGAAATGCCAACAAAGTGAGATTGCTTGATCTTCAAATGATCGAGCACTTCGATCACATCTCGAGAAAGGTTTTCAAAATTGTACTCATTGGTGAAGTAACGCTCAAACATTTCCTGTGACTTGCCGTGTCCACGCAAATCGATCAACAACACATTAAAATTGCTTTTGAATGCTTTGATCTGTTTGAACCAAATAGACGAGCTACCCCCTGCACCATGGATAAAGGTGACCCACTCCTTGGAAGTTTTATGCTCATATGTCTTGAAGTACAACATTCACCTAAGAAACGGAAAACATAAAAATTAGTTCATAAAAAAAGCCCATCCAAGGATGGGCTTTAGTTTTATCTAAATCAGGTATTAATTTCCGAAGATATATCTGATACCCAATTGCATTTGCCATCTAGAGCTTTGCAATCCAGAATCGTCAATGTTATTAGTCGATGGATCATTTCCTTCAACACCGTCAAAGGTGAATGTAGGTGTTGTTCCATCAGCTTGGAAACCCTCAAAGTTCAACAATTGGAAGTTAGAAGGCACAAAGTATCTTCTACCCCAATCGCTATTCAACATGTTACCAAAGTTGTAAATGTCAGCAGTGAACTGAAGTGTGTGAGACTTACCTCCTGCGTCAATGGTAAAGTCTTGAATGAATCTCAAATCGAAGACAGAAATGAATGGAGCTCTGCTAGCATTTGTTTCAGCATACTGACCTCTTCTTTCACTCAAATAATCGTCGCTGTTAATGAAATCATTCAATGCAGCCCACTGTTCAGCGGCAGTTCCAGCATTTGCATCATCAACTAGAATGATGTCGCTTTGATCCGCAGGCACATACAATAGGTTGAACTCTCGAGTATCTTCATTGGTCAATCGACCGCTGTCATTGTAAGTGTAAGAGAATGGTCTACCAGATCTACCTTCCCAAACCAAACCGATCTGCGATGCCAAATTCTTGGTCCACTCTTTTCTGTATGACACTTGAGCAATGAATCGGTGGCCTTGTGAAAAGACTGATCTTGTCAATTGCTGATCGAAGTTCTTACCTCCTACAGTATACAAGCCCCTCCATTGTGAAGAGTTCTGTGAAGATGTTCCATCGAATACAGCAAAAGCATCACCATAGTTGTAAGAAATACTTCCTTGGAATCCACTCGTCATTGGCAATGTTAAGGTAGTAGACAGGTTGTAAGTATATCCTTCAGAGGTGTTTGAAGTCAAAATAATTCGACCATACTGAGGAGCTACTTCATCTCTTCTATCGTAAATAGGTCGATCATCTCCTGTTCCTGTCAAACTCTCAGTAGAACGCTTTAAGTTCAAGTTTTCATATCTCAAAGCTTGAATGGTTTTAGTATACAAGGCATCAACTGACCAGATCAGTCCATTACCTAAACGCTTGTCAAATGCCAAGTTCACTTTTGCTACTTGAGGGATCTTAAAGTCCTTTGCATAAAGGTCGATATTTCCAGACTGTAAATTTGGATCTCTTTGTCCTGGCTGATTGAATGGATCAGGAATGAAACGAGCATCAAAACCTCGCTCGTCAATAGAACCCAAGTTTACCCCGTTGTTATTGTATGCACCCCCAGGCCATACTAATGGAATTCGAGAAGTGAAGATACCAGCACCACCACGTAATTGGAAAGAACGGTCACCGTTCACATCCCAGTTGAAACCAAATCTTGGTGCAAATGCCCAGTAGCCATCGATGAAATCACCCACAGTCGCTCCTTGTAGATCATAACCTGCAGCTTCTAAATCAGGAATCACATTGTTATTGAATTCAGGGTTATTTGGGGTATCATCAAATAGTGGACGATCAACACGCAAACCAAGCGTCATTTTTAGGTTGTCATTCACCTGGAACTCATCTTGAACATAGATACCAAAAAGAGATGAGTTGAATCTAGCTGCAGCAGCAGATCCGTCACCAGTGATGTCGTCAACGTTCGAGAACAAACGGAAGTAATCGATAGCCGGCTGGTTGGTGATGAAATCATCAATGCTGGCAAACAAGTAACGTCCGTAGTTCTGTGCAATGAACAAGTTTTCTACTTTGTAGAATTCTGCATTGACACCAAAGGTCAAGGTGTGTCTTCCTTTGTACCACTCAAAGTTGTTGTTAAGCGTCAATACATCTTGATTCAACAAGTTAGCCGTTGAAAACTCCTCAGCACCGAGTCTTAGGAATCCACGACCATCTTCGATATTTACTGTTGGAAAATCCTCAAAAGGATCACGATCATCTCTTACCGTTACATAACCCACAGTGAATTTATTGGATTTATCAGCGCCAAGTGTCGCCGCCCACTCTGCAGAAAGCGAGTTAGTTGTTGATTGGAAGGTCTCCGATCTTTTGTAAAAATTCAGTGTTCTTGGGCTAGAACGAACACCTTCGATATTGAAGGCATCAACAAACGAATAACGTGCTGTGATCTTGTGATTTTGATTGATGTTGTAATCAAAACGAGCAGTGATCTTATCAGACTCTAAAACGACTGGGTTTCCGTCGATGGTGCCTGGGTCGTAATTGAATGTGCCTAAGTAATTCCTCAACTCGTTGAGTTTTGCAGCATCCGCATCTCCCTCGTAGTCATTAAAATTAAACGGCTGTGGTGTTTCATCTTCTTGTCTTTCGTAGTTCACGAAGAAGAACAATTTGTCCTTAATGATTGGACCACCCACACGTACACCATAGGTCTGTGCACTAAATTCTGCTAATCGCTCACGATCTACTCCTTCAGTATCAGTAGGAGTTTTACCAGCAAAGCCTTCATTTCTCCAAAATCTGTACACTGAACCTTCGATATCGTTCGATCCAGAACGGGTCACTGCGTTGATGGCACCACCAGCAAAACCTGAAACCCTTACATCAAAAGGAGCAACCTGAATTTGGAATTGCTCAATGGCATCTACTGAAATTGGTGACACACCAGTCTGTCCACCGTTGGTTCCAGAACCGGCCAATCCGAATACGTCGTTGTTAACAGCACCATCGATATAGATCGAGTTGTATCTGTTATTCTGTCCACCAATTGAGATGGAGAAGCCATCGCTTCCTTCATCAATGATCGCCTGTGGTGTAAAACGAGCAAAATCACCAATAGCCCTGGCTACTGTTGGAGTTGCATTGATCTGGGCAATGCCTACAGTAGTTTCTGCACCGGTTCTGTTTCCATCAAAAACACCACCTCTATCGGCCACTACCTCAACTCCTTCAAGTGTCACAGCATCTTCCTGCAACTCTACATTGATTCTGAAAGCCTGACCCAATGTCAAGAACACATTTTCTTGAGTGAACTCTTTGTACCCAATAAAGGTGACAGTCACCGTGTAAGGACCTCCCACTCGCATGTTCGGTATTCTGTAGAATCCGTCTGCATTCGTGACGTTTCCATAACGAGAACCGGTTGGTGTGTGGACCGCAACCACAGTTGCACCCGGTAGAGGCTCTCCGTTCGCATCTGCAACTCTTCCGTTCAAAGAAGAAGTTGTGTTCCCCTGACCGAATGCCATGTTAGTCAACATTAACATGAATGCAGCCATGAAGATCGATTGTAACAATTTTTTCATAGAATTTTTGTTAAGTAAGTTTGATTTAGATTTTAATCGGTTGCCTTTTGAGCTTTATTTCCTGCAAAAATAATTTTTAAAGTCCCTTGAGCCAATACCCACTCTGTTAACTTTCAGCGAAGAAAATTGGCTAAGATTACCTTGATGTTAACAAATGTTAATTCAATGGAAAAATAAGTAAAAAATATATCTCGTTGAAATTAAACGAGTTGAAAAAACAAGGCCTTGGTTAATCCAACCAAACCCCCACTTTTGGAAACGCTGCCAACGGTAAGCCATTCAAAGACAGCGCCTTTTTAGATTATGCGGTAATCCCTATATTGACTGCAATTTTAATTGAAGAAACGAATGAAGCATATCATCTCAACAGCTTGCCTATTGCTGATTAGTTTTCACATTACTCAAGCCCAGGTAGACCTTTCATACTATCTACCGACCAATGTGACCTACAATGAAAATATCCCAAAACCAGAAGAAGTTATTGGCCATGAAGTAGGGGAATGGCACATAACACACGACAAACTCGTGTATTATATGCGTGCTTTGGCAGAGGCCTCAGATCGCATCATGATCGAACAGATCGGAACGACCCATGAAGACAGGCCTCAATATATTCTAACGATCTCTCACCCGGACAATCTAGCCAATATCGATAAACTTCGCAGCGACCATGTTTGGCTGACCTATCCCAATGAAGCAGACAAATTTGATGTTGAAAAAATGCCTGTGGTCACTTACATGGGTTTTAGTATCCATGGCAATGAACCCAGTGGTTCGAATGCCGCCTTGGTGGCTGCATACTACTTGGCTGCTGCGCAAGGCCCGGCTGTCGAAGACGCTTTGAGAAAGAGTGTTTTGTTGTTCGATCCTTCATTCAACCCTGACGGATTGACTCGTTTCAGCACTTGGGCCAATATGCACAAGAGCGACAACATCAATCCGGATCCAAACGACAGAGAATACGACGAGGTATGGCCCGGCGGTCGTACGAATCATTATTGGTTCGATCTCAATCGCGACTGGCTACCGGTTCAACAACCTGAATCTAGGAATCGAATCGAAGTCTATCATAAATGGAAACCTAATGTGTTAACAGACCACCATGAGATGGGAACCAATTCAACCTTCTTTTTCCAACCTGGTGTACCGTCAAGAACGCATCCACTGACACCAAAACAAAATCAAGAATTAACAGGTAAAATTGGTGCTTTCCATGCAGACGCATTGGACAGCATAGGCTCACTTTACTACACAAAGGAAGGTTATGACGACTTCTACTACGGTAAAGGATCTACTTTTCCTGACATCAACGGAGGCGTGGGTATTCTCTTCGAACAAGCCAGCTCAAGAGGGCATGCGCAAGAAAGCAACCACGGCATTCTCACCTTCCCATTCACCATTAAAAACCAATTCAATGCAGTGCTCTCCACATGGAAGGCAGCAGTAAGCCTACGCGTTGAATTGCTCAAGTACCAAAGAGATTTTTATAAGAAGGCGCTACGCGAGGCAGACAACGACGATGCCCAGGCCTACATTTTCAAAGCTGAAAAAGATCCAGCACGTGCCTTCCACTTGGCTGAGATACTCAGTCGACAGGAAATCGACTTTTATCGACCCTCTCGCAACATTGAGTTGGACGGGGAAGAATACAAACCCGAAAACAGTTACATCATTCCGCTGAAGCAGCGCAACTACAAACTGGTAAAGGGCATGTTTGAAAAAAGAACACAGTTTGAAGACAGCCTCTTTTATGACATCTCCGGATGGACCTATCCGATGGCCTTCAACGTAGAATATGCTGAAATGTCAGGTAGAGATTATGGGAGAAGTCAATTGGGTGAAAAGGTAGAAGAACTTACTTTTCCTCAAGGACAAGTCTATGGTGGCAAAAGCAGTTATGCCTATGTATTCGAATGGCACGGCTACTACGCTCCTCGCGCGGCCAATAGGCTCCTGAACAAAGGGCTTCGTTTGAAAGTGGCCACATCCAAATTTAGCTTATCGAAAGAGCAAGAATTTGATCGAGGCAGCATTTTGATTCCTGTCGAGGGTCAACCATTAAGCCCTGATGAGATCTTCCAAGAAATGTTGGTGGTTTCACAGCAAGACGGAATTGACGTACACGCCATGAAGACTGGCCTGACCCAAGGTGTCTCTCTAGGAAGTAATTCATTCCTCTCTTTAAAGAAGCCGGCAGTCGCATTGGTTGTTGAAGGTGGAAGCTCCTACGATGCCGGAGAGGTCTGGCACCTGCTTGACACCCGAATGGACATGAAGGTAACCAAACTGCCGCAAGATCGCTTAGGCTCAAGCAACATTGACCGCTACAACGTCATGATCATCACCGGTGCCTTGCGTTTGTCAGATGGACAACTCAATAATTTGAAAAGATGGGTAAGAAATGGTGGAACATTAGTGGGTACAACCTCTGGAGTCGCCTGGATGGCTCGAAATGACTTAAGCAATCTGCAAATGGTCGACGTGGAAAGTCCTGATCCAAGTGAGATCACCTATGATAACCTTTCCAACTATCAAAGAGGACAGTACATTCCGGGTGGTGTGTATTTATCGAAGTTGGAACTTAGCCATCCTCTAGCCTTTGGTTACTACAGAGAAACCCTACCTACTTTTAGAAGAGGAAATGTCATGGTGGAGGCCTCAGAAGCCATGTTCGCTAGCCCTGGGGTCTACACCGAAGAACCGTTAATGAGCGGTTGGATCAGCAAGGCCAATCTTGAGGCTCTCAAGGGCACTTCTACCATAAGAGCAAGCGCTTTCGGAGGTGGAAGGGTCATTTCATTGGTGGACAACCCTAACTTCCGCGCCTTTTGGTATGGAACCAATAAACTGATGATGAATGCCATTTTCTTTGGAGACCTCATCAGTGGATCAGCAGCAAGATAAGATAACGGAGTCCAATCACGGACTCCGTTTTTCTCAAAACTCATTTTTCACTACTTTTGACAAACCCTTGTTGGATTGGACAATAGACTTTTCCTTTTAGATAAGAATTACCTCCTCAAGCAAGTTCAGGCTGATCTTAGGCTAGAACTACAAGCACTGCTCGTTGAAAGAGTCAAAGAAGGGTATTTTTTGCTCTTTAATCCATTGCGCTTGGTCGATGAGAAAACCAGCCTAATTGAAGAATTCAGGCCCATCCATTTTACTTGTTTTGACGAGCTCTACGATGCACTTAGTGGCATCTACCGATACCAAATTGGGGACAATCAGTTAGAGCTTTTATTTGATGGAAGAAGCCATTATGAGAAATACGTCGAAGACTGGAAGGATGCTTTCAACAATTACCTCAATGAGTTGATGCGGAAGAAAAACTTTGTGCTCGCTGGATTAGAATTGTCCGTATTTCATTCCCCTGAAAACCGCATCGAGCTTGCTCAAAACCGAATGAAAGTCTGTGTATTTGAACACTTCGGCCTTAAGATCTACAAGTACAAAGGCATTCAGCGCTACAGCAAACAAGCCTAATTAGAGGTCTTCGCTTCTTGCACAATTTGAACACCCGCCGAGAGCCCTAAACGGTCAGCGCCTGCTTCCACCATCTTTCTTGCCGTAGCAAGATCTTTGATGCCACCAGAAGCCTTAATGCCAACATGTGAAGGAGAATGCTTCCGCATGAGTTTGACATGATGCTCCTGAGCACCTGTGGAAGCAAAGCCTGTGGACGTCTTTACAAAATCAGCACCTGCATCTGATACGATTTTGCAGGCTTGGATGATTTCATCATCCGCTAAATAGGCTGTTTCAATGATAACTTTGAGTAATGCTTCATGGTCGTGTGTCAATTTGGCACATTTGGCGAGCTCAATTTTCGTCCAGGGCATTCCACTTTTAAAGGCTGAAATGTTCATGACAATGTCTACCTCGTTAGCGCCATCTTCCAATGCCTTTTCGATCTCTAACAATTTGACCTCTGTGCGTTGATAACCTAGTGGAAAACCAATTACAGTGACCAATTGGATGGTCTCTGTCCCAATCTCTCTGGCCGCTCTCTTCACCCAAAAAGGAGGAACACATACACCAAAAAACCCATGTTCCTTGGCTTCCGCAACAAGCCTATCGATCTGATCACCAGTTAGATCAGGCTTTAGATTAGTATGTTCTATAAAACGACTAATGTCCATGAACAAAGTCTTGTAAGTAGTGATAGTGCTTGGTGAGCTCCCCATCTTTCGTAATGGTTGCTCTCTCAAGAACCGCATCTTTGTCCTCACCGATCAAATTGGGTAAAATACTTTTCACAAACTCCTTACCGAAGTCTTCCGAAGCATTTCTTGGCAATTCACAGGGCAAATTATCAACAGCCATCACAGTCAGATTTCCCTCGTCCACAAACGGCGGTTCCACTCGATCATTGCTTGGGTTATAATCATAACATGGGTCTTCGATAGTACTCGGTTGTTTTGTCGAAGGAATAGAACCTTCAATATCACAAGTAATGTCTGCAATCACCCGGATATTAAAGTCTTGTTGAGAAGCATTCTCTTTTGTGAACAAAACAGGGGCCTTTGGATCCCAAAATGCACCGGCGATCAGAATATCAGCCTTTTGAGCAAATGGCAAAAAGCTCGACTCATAATTCTCAGGGTCATCATAAAACTCATCTCGATCAAAGCCTCCGCCATTTACCCGGCGGTTATAATCCCTTGTATTGAGTTGTGTGAAAACGGGTTCATTAAATCGTTCCGCTAAAAAATCAGCTGGACTCACTCGACGGATTCCCATACCAAACAGTACTTCCATTGCCCCTTTGGCAACCCGTCCTCCTCCAGTCAAAGCGATCTTGATATTTGGCAGCTTAACTTTTTCATAGTCAGACCGCATGTCCTCCAGATCGAAGCAGGTATGCGCCGGCCGAAGGTTGAACAGGTTGTACCGTTTGCCATAAGTCAAAATGCCATTGTAGGCACCTACAATCCCTGCATAACGACCAAAAGCGATCAATCTCCTACCCGCAGCATCAGTGAGACATTCCCAGTCGATCAAGGTGATCTTCTTCTCAAGTATGGCTTGTAACAAGTGTCGGTTATATTCTTGCTTCTTGATGGTATGTGAAAAAAAGAAATGCATTTTCCCATCAACCAGCATCTCAAGTGGCACTTCTTTCACCCCTAGGATCACATCGCAGTCCTCAACAGAATCGACCAATTTAGCCCCCGCCTTTTCGTACTCGCTATCTTCAAAACAACGAATATCGCTACGCTGGCATTTGATGGTCACTCCATCATGAAGTTTAAGAATCTCTTTTACTTGTGACGGGGTGATTGGTACTCTCCTATCTATAGGGACCTTTCCTTCTTTTATGATTCCGATTTTGATCTCTGACATATTCAAAAATAAGCATTAAGTAGTCGTTGAGTGGAAATCTCGCATCAAATCTTGCGCAAGACCTCTCACATGCTTGTCAGAATTTGACATGGCATCTTCAAGGTCTTTCGCTTTGTGTATGACTTGATAGATGGGTACTCCTTTCCATTCATTGATCTCGGACTTGCCACAGATGATCGCGAGAGATTTCCCCTCCTCGTCACAAATTTTCTTCAGGCCATCAATCACCTTTCCCTGCAACGATTGCTCGTCTAGACTTCCTTCGCCGGTAATCACCAGATCAGCCTTTCGGACCTTTTCCCTCATTTCCGTCATGTTGAGGACAAATTCAATTCCAGAAGAGATCTGTGCATGTAAAAATGACAAGGCACCAAAGCCTAAACCACCCGCTGCACCGGCCCCCTTTTCATTCTCAAACCCATTACTCAACAGTGTCGCCAAATGCATTGCCCCACGTTCCAGCTGCTCAATTACCTCTTGGCTTGCTCCCTTTTGTGCAGCATAGTATTGAGCACAACCCGTAGGACCTAGTAAAGGATTTTGCACGTCGGTCAGGATGTTAAAACGAGCTTCTTTTAATTCAGGTAATGCGCTATTCTTTTCCATAATATGGATCTTGATCAAATCGGCCCCCGTTCCCGCCAAAGCATTTCCTTGTTTATCGAAGAACGCATAACCCAACGCTTTTGCCATTCCCAAGCCGCAGTCATTTGTAGCACTCCCTCCGACAAAGAGGTTCACCTCATTAAGCCCTTGCAGTAAAGCATGTCGTATCAATTCACCTGTGCCATAGGTACTTGTCTTTAATGGGTTTCTTTTCGCCAAAGGAACTAGCTGCAAGCCTGAAGCAACAGCCATTTCAATAAAAGCCTTCTCCCCATCGGTCAAATAGTAAGCAGCGCTGCTAATGAACAATGGACCTTGTACTTCAACACTAACGCGTTCTAAATTCAATGAGGCTTCCAATACATCCAGCGTACCCTCACCCCCATCAGCCAAAGGCTGTGAAATTACCTCTGCAGTTGGTAGCTCTTGCAACAGGCCCGAGGAGATTGCTTCGATCACTTCGACACTTGTCAATGACCCCTTGAATTTATCCGGTGCAATTAGAACTTTCATTAGAACCAATAAGGCAAGCTCACCGAGACGGCGACAATTAGCAAAAAGAAAATAAGGAGAAGGTAAACGCTCGATTGGCGAAAATTCACAAGCTCAATTGGGATCATACTTTTCTGGGACTCCATTGGTCGTATTGCACTCAAGACAAGGGCAACTGACAAGGTGACAAGGGCCCCGATGGCATTCCACCAAAACCAAAAGATCTGTGGAACGAATAACCATAGGTACACATTGATTGCCACACCACTCAGCAACCCAATATTCACCGCTTGGGTATTCACCCGTTTAAAAAGCAACGCTAAAATAAAGGTGGCTAATATGGGTCCGAAGGACACCGAACCCACCTTGTTGATGGCTTCAATCACCGTATCAGCAATGTCTCCCACAAAAAAGGCAATAACAACGCAAACAACACCCCAAAAAAGGGCTGTCATACGAGAGAGCTTTGTGTATTGCTTCTCAGTCATTTCCTTGCCTCTGGCAAAGAGATCTTCAACAGAAGCTGCCGAAAGTGAATTAATGGCTGAGCTCAACGACGACATCGCTGCCGAAAAGATGGCAACGATCAATAGACCAATCACCCCATTAGGTAAAAAATCGCGAATAAAAATGGGGATAAGGCGATCAGGCTGATCAGCTGGAATCTGCGTCATTAAACCTGAATTCGAGAACGCCAATGTACCCAAGACTAGCCCCATGATGCAGTAGGCAAAGGTGATCGGGAACCTCATCAAACCATTGCATAAAAGGGTTTGTCTCATGGTCTTCATGCTACTGGCCGACAATAATCGTTGCACCTGACTTTGATCCGTACCATAGTAAGCGGAGTAAAGAAAAAAACCGCCGATCAGCATAGGCCAAAAACCAAATTCATCATTGCTGAACCCTAACTTACTGAAGTCCACCGCCACCAAACGGACCGGATCCACTTGATCAACAAAATTACCCCAGCCCCCCAGGGCACTTAATCCAAAGACAAAACAAATGATGATACCGATAAAGAGAATAATCATTTGGATCATGTCACCGTAAACCACCGCTTTCATTCCTCCTTGATAGGAATAGATCATGGTAACAATTCCAATAAGAATGATGCTTTGCCACATGGGGATACCCATTACGCTCTCGAGAATAATGGCCACTGTGTAGATCATGACTCCGGTACCAAAAGCCCTTGAGACTTGAAAAACAATGCTCAAAAGTATTCGTGTGCTAGCGCCAAAACGCCTTTCCAAGAACTCATAGACACTTACGATACCTGATTTATAGAACGTGGGAACAAGCACCACCATAAGAAATATCATCGCCAAGGGAACGGCGAACTCGTAGGTCAACCAGATCATTCCGCCACCTTGTTTTAACCCCACAAATGCAGGTGCCGAAATAAAGCTGACAGCAGATAATTGGGTTGCTGCGGTACTCATGGCCAATGGAAACCAGCCAAAGCTTCTTCCGCCTAAGTAATAATCGCTTTTACTCGTTTGGTTCTTGAAGTGGTAACCCAGATAAAGAAACCCACCGATATACAGTGTGATGATGATATAATCTAAAACATTCATTCGTCCATAATAAAATCCAGCACTACAGCTGCGGTCCATGAAAAATTATCGCCTCCATACCCATGTGGAAGCCCATCAGCAACTGCTCTTCGAGGATCGAAGTATTCGTGAAAACCTAATTTATCAACTAATTCAAGAAAATCCCATTTCACTCGATCGGCTGTTTCATCCATGGTGTATCGTTTCAAGCCTTGATAGAGCAACCAATTCATTTGCGGCCATATGGGACCTTTCCAATACCTTCTCCCATCAAAAACAGGATGTTCGGGATCAAAACTTGGCATAACACGATACGCATCAGGCGATTGGGCAATATGCAAAACCTGTTCCTCTATGAGCCTTGCCCGCTGATCATTCGGGATCTGCGCATATAGTGCCGTAAACCCTCCAATTTCCTTCATGCCAATGTGCCGTTCATTGCGCAAGTCATAAGGAGCATAAAGCCCTAATTCCTCTACCCAAAGCTTCTCATCAAATTGCCTTTTGCTTTGACCCTGCCACTCCTCGACCTGCTTGACATCCAAACCAAGGGCTGTGCCCACTTGAATCAAGGCCTCATTCGACCGAATTAAAGTGGCATTGAAAAGAGTATCCTGTACCATAAAAGGAGATTCTTTGGCAATAAAGCGACCGTCATAGTCATGGCGCTTGGCCAACTCCATCAAATACACAAAAACATCATAATCACGATCAGATGGCCGTTCAGATGGGTCAGCTTTCAAGTTGTCCACTCGCTGATAGGAAGGAAGTTCATTCTTGTCAAATGAGATCGTTTGAATCAACTCATCCCATAAAGGAGAATTGTCACGACCAGAGGCCCAAGGGTGAAAAATCGACACTAGCCCTTCGTTCTTGGGATCTCGATAGGTATAGTAATACTGATGCAGTTTGACAATTTTGGGGAATAAGGTTCTTGCAAAATTTTTAACTTCCTCCGAATCTGGGGTTTGATTAAGCATTTTTTCCAGAATAAATCCATGAACAGGGGGCTGAGTTATTCCTGATGTTGCCACATTGCCGGGAGCTCCTTTTACAAGATCAGACCGCCAGAAGGTAGGTCCTGGAAAATAGCCTTCGCTCTTAGGGTCATGAAAAATGATATGGGGAAGCATGCCATTCTCCCATTGTCCCTTGAATAAGGTGTTTAACTCCAATATGGCTCTTTTCAGGTCAAAACGAGCAAAACCCATCGCTGCGAAACCCGAATCCCAATTCCATTGATAAGGGTAAAGCCTGGAGCTCGGTACGGTATAACAACCTTCCCGGGTGTTGTCTATCAAGATCTTCTTTGCACGATCGACCATCACCTGATGTCGATTTGGTGGTACTGTACTATTTTCCATAGTGAATGTCTTAGGTTTTGAAAATACGGAGGCGATGCTGAATTAAAAATTGACTTTCTGCATTCCCTCTTTATTCCTTAACATTGCAGCATGGTTATCGAACATGTCGTGCCTTTCGTTGCCTGGATGTTTTACTACTTCCTACATAGCCTGCTGGCTACCACACAAATCAAATCACGCATTGGACTTAGCCCTCGGCACTATCGAATTGTGTACAGTTTGATCGCCACTGTTTTATTCATCTTTCTGATGCTCTATACCGCTTCCATCTATAGTTCACTAATTTACGCGCCGAGTGCGGCCACCAACTATGCAGGTCTTATGCTCACGACAGTTGGTATATTTATTTTGAAACGGTCTTTTAGAAACTATTCGCTCAAAGAATTCATTGGCCTCAAAAAGGAGGAGGAATCTGCCCTTAAAACGTCTGGAGTTCAAGCCAAAATTAGACACCCTCTGTACAGCGGAACTCTGCTGATCTTTATCGGGTATTTCATTTTTAACCCTCAGCTGTCCAGTCTTGTATTACTCCTTAGCGTAGTCGTTTATCTCCCATTCGGTATTCGGTTGGAGGAAAAGAAACTAATCGAGTTGTTCGGCGATGAATACCTAGCATACAAAAAGCGAACACCCTCTTTAATTCCTAGACTTAAACCCAAATCGGTATGAGAAAATTTACAGGAATAACTGCTCTGCTGGGTTTGTCATTAGTGGCTTGCAGTTTCCTCTCAAGGTATTTTGACATCATTCCGGATAGGGCTCGAACAACGGTCATGATCGTGGGATTCACCATCATGTTTTTATCGAGCCTGTGGCGGGTAGTGATCGACATGAACGCTGGAGAAGATAAAAGAGAGTAATTATTCCTCTTCACTACCTCCCTTGATAGCATCAAGGTCTTCCCGGTCTCTCAGTTTTTTATCGTCAACATTCTTATTTAAAAATTCATTGATGCGGTCAATCGACAATGAATTACTGATCTCTCCAAATGAGTCTACGTTAAGCTCAAGGCCGTCAAGCTCCTTCGCCACTTTAGGCTTTTGGTTTTTATCCTCTTTCTTCTTTTTTGCCATAATCAATCAAGGGATATTGTGTTGATAGCGAGTTCAATTCTCTTTTTGACCTCGACAGGACCCAATATGGAGATGATCTCCATTAAATCTGGTCCTCCAGCCTGTCCCGTCAAAGCTAGCCTAAGTGCTGGCATTACTTTGCCAAATGGTGTTCCATCTTTGGCTAAGAAAGCAGAAAACAACTCTTTTGCCTCATCCACATCAACGGAATCATGCTTAGAAAGTTCCGAGGCAAAGCCCTGCAGTTTTTCAACAGCCATGGAATCCCACTTTTTTCTAACAGTCTTGGCGTCATATGCTTCAGGGGGAGTAAAGTAAAAACTTCCCGCCTCAACCATCTCAGCAATAAATGTTACTCTTTCTTTCAGACTTGCCACCACTCGTTCGAGCTTCTCCTCTGCGTCGTCGAGAGGCAAAAGTTCTTTCAGTTCATTTACAATTTCATCGTTGGCCTTTGCCTTAAGGTATTGCTGATTGAACCATTTGGCTTTATCAATGTCAAACTTTGCGCCTGCTTTATTGATCTTCTCCAACGAGAACAAGTTGACCAACTCATTCATTGAAAACAGTTCTTGGTCACCTCCGGGATTCCAACCCAATAAGGCCAAGAAATTGATGAAAGCATCCGGCAAATAACCGGCCTCTTTAAAGCCTACGGATAATTCGTTCGTTTCAGGATCACTCCAATTCAATGGGAATATCGGGAACCCTAATTGGTCTGCAGCCCGTTTGCTTAGCTTTCCATTTCCATCGGGCTTAAGCAAAAGAGGCAAGTGTGCAAATAGTGGTGGTTCCCAGCCAAAGGAGTCGTAAAGCAACACATGCAACGGTGCAGAAGGAAGCCATTCTTCCCCACGAATAACGTGACTAATCTCCATCAAATGATCGTCGACAATATTGGCCAAATGATAAGTAGGCATCCCATCAGATTTCATTAGGATCTTGTCATCAAGGGTCGTCGTGTTGACCACCACCCATCCTCTAACTTGATCTTCAAACCTGACGTCCTCATTTTTCGGCATTTTGAATCGAATGACATAAGGCTCCTTTTTCTCCAACAGCGCGTTGACCTCCTCTTCTGACAAGGTCAATGAATTTTTCATTTGTGTGCGAGTAACTGCATTGTACTGGGGGTTCGCGATACGGTTTGCCTTTAACCGTTCCCGCATTTCATCCAGCTCTTCTGGTGTATCAAAAGCATAGTAAGCTTTTCCTTCATCAACCAAATGTTGCGCATACTTCGCATACAATTCCTTACGTTCCGACTGTCTGTACGGGCCAAAATCTCCACCTTCAGCCACTCCCTCATCGGGTCGAATCCCTGCCCATTCCAATGCTTCTCGAATGTAGTCCTCTGCTCCTTCGACAAAACGAGTTTGGTCCGTATCTTCAATTCGAAGTATAAAAGCACCTTTCTCCTTCTTTGCAAATAGATAATTGTACAGGGCGGTTCTGACTCCTCCAATATGCAATGCACCGGTTGGACTTGGTGCGAATCGTACACGTACGCTCATTCTTTCTTGTTTAGGGCGCAAATATAAAAATTGTTACGCCAAGTCTTGGTTCATTCCTTACTCAACCGCGATGCAAGAGATTTCCACATTCACATCTTTCGGCAAACGGGCTACCTCAACACATTCGCGAGCGGGCGGCTGTTGCTTGAAATACATCGCATAAGCTTCATTCACCGTATTGAATTGACCAAGATCTTTCAAAAAAATTGAACACTTCACCACATTGGCAAACGACATCCCAGCGGCCGATAATACGGCCTCAAGATTCTTCATGACTTGATGTGTTTCTTCCGTGATGTTCTCATTGATCATTTCACCGGTCAGCTGGTCAAATGGTATTTGGCCAGAAACATAGAGTGTATTTCCTGCCTTAATTGCCTGGCTATAAGGGCCTATTGGCGCAGGAGCTTGATCGCTTTTAATAACTGTTTTTGACATCTTGATTACGATTAAGATTATTCAATAGATTTGTCACAAATTACACAATATGAAAATCGCTGTTGTCGGAAATCAATTAGAATTTGATGAGTTCAGTCAAAAATTTGGATCAATGCACGAATGCCTGTGCTTTACTGACCATCACTTTTTAGATGACGAGCTCAATGTAGATTGTGTTTTTGATTTTACGATTAGCGATAGTCCTGAGCACTTTTCTTTCTATGAGGATAGGTTATCCGTACCAATATTCCTCAATACGATCAAAATGACCTTGGCTGAGTTAGCTGCCTACTATCCACTAAATACTGAGCAGGTCTATGGTTTCAATGGAATGCTGACGTTTATCAATAGAGAAGTGTTAGAAATCACGTCTCTTTCCGATAGTCCCTCATTCACCATTTTCGAAGATTTAAAAACTGCTTTTCAATTGGTTGATGATCGAGTGGGCATGGTAACCCCGAGGATCGTATGCATGATCATCAATGAAGCATTCTATACCATGCAGGAAGGAACAGCCAGCCCTGAAGATATCGACTCGGGCATGAAACTCGGAACCAATTATCCTTTCGGCCCATTCGAATGGCTCGAAAAAATAGGTGTATCGGATGTTTATGAATTACTAGAAGCGCTGTACGAAGACACAAAAGAAGAGCGCTACAAAATTGCTGCAGCGCTCAAAAAAGGTTACCTCAGCGTACAACGAATTACTCCACAGTAACTGATTTGGCTAAATTTCTAGGTTGGTCCACATTACATCCTCTCATTACGGCGATGTGATAAGACAATAATTGCAAAGGAACAACAGATACCAATGGCATGAATGACTCATTGGTATGTGGAACTTCGATGATGTGATCTGCCATTGGCGCGATCTCTGTATCACCTTCCGTAACAATGGCTATGACTTTACCTTTTCTTGCCTTTACCTCTTGGATATTGGATACAATCTTCTCGTATGAGCTATCCTTGGTAGCAATGAATACCACTGGCATGTTCTCGTCAATGAGCGCAATTGGGCCATGCTTCATCTCCGCAGCCGGATAACCCTCTGCATGGATATAAGAAATCTCTTTCAATTTTAAGGCACCTTCTAAAGCTACCGGGAAATTGTATCCTCTTCCCAAGTAAAGGAAGTTAGAAGCATCCTTAAATTTTTCAGCGATGGTTTCTATCTGAGCATTCAAATCCAAGCACTTGGCGACCTTGTCAGGAATTGCGTCCAGTTCATGAAGCAAGTTTCTGAATTTGCTCTCGGTCAAAGTCCCTTTCTTATGCGCAAGCATTAATGCCATCATGGCAAGAACAGATATTTGAGCCGTAAAAGCCTTCGTACTTGCTACTCCAATTTCCGGGCCTGCGTGGGTATAACTACCGGCATGTGTGGTTCGTGGTATCGATGATCCTACTACGTTGCAAACGCCCAAAATCGTAGCGCCTTTGGACTTTGCCAATTCAATAGCGGCCAGCGTATCCGCTGTCTCACCTGATTGAGAAATGGCGATCACTACATCTTTTTCTCCCACTACAGGGTTACGATACCTGAATTCAGAAGCGTACTCTACCTCCACAGGCAATCGACAAAACTCTTCAAATATATATTCTGCCACTAAACCGGCATGCCAAGAGGTACCACAAGCAATGATAAGAATCCGGTCAGCATTAGAGAATTTATTGATGTAGTCCGAAATACCTCCAAGATGAAGAGTCCCTTCGGAGGCTCTTAGTCTTCCTCTAAGACAGTCTCCGATAGATTTCGGTTGCTCGAAAATTTCTTTGAGCATAAAATGTTCATAGCCACCCTTCTCTATGGCTTCAAGTTCCATATTGACTGTCTGCACATAAGGAGTCATTTCGACGTCATCAATATTCTTGATGGTAAAGTCACCATCTTTGATGATGGCAATCTCCTTGTCGTCTAGGTAGACAACCTCATTGGTATATTCAATGATTGGCGTGGCATCAGAAGCCAAAAAGAACTCTCCTTTGCCCAATCCAATAACCAATGGACTTCCTTTTCTCGCAGCAATAAGTGTATTGGGTTCATCTAAGGACAGAATACCAACGGCGTAGGCACCAACGACCTTTGTAAGCGCTTGACGAACCGCTTCAGCCAATGTCGTTACACGGCTATTGAGATAAATATCCTCTATGAAATTAATGAAGACCTCGGTATCCGTTTCCGATTTAAACGTATAGCCTTTCTTCTCCAATTCAGTTTTTAACGCAGCATAGTTTTCTATGATACCATTATGAATGATAGCCAATTTGCCTGATTGACTCAGGTGTGGGTGTGCGTTGGCATCATTGGGTTCACCGTGTGTTGCCCAGCGGGTATGTCCTATACCTATAGTCGCTTTCTTGTCGCTATTTTTTGCAAACTCTACAAGATCAGCAACCTTACCCTTCTTTTTATAAACGTTTAAGTCTCCGTTTAACAAGGCTACACCAGCACTATCATAACCTCTGTATTCAAGTCGTTGCAATCCTTTGATAATGATTGGATAAGCCTCTCGATGACCAATGTACCCTACAATACCACACATAATTTTTAATTTTTTGAAAAGTAAAAAGAATAACCTAGCTATCTGAGTTGAGAATAGAAAATCTTGATCTTCACATTATCCGGTGATACTTCAAAACCGCTAGCCGAAGCATTCATGTCCGTTGGATAAAGTAAGATCTTCTCTCTTCTAAAAACATCATTGTAATAGGTTTGAGCGAAGGTTGTGATCGAATTTTTATAGGTTTTGGTCACCGGATTGTAGGTTAAACGTACTGGAAATTGACTACTTAGTACCGGTGCAGTGTCTACCTGAATCCCCCTAAATGCATTATTATCGGCAATTGTGGTATTCTCATCATCAGTAAAGTACATATACAAGGCTTCCGGTGGGTCCACACCCTCAGGTAAATCTAGAATAGGCCCTACCTCAAATTCTACCAGATTCACGATTGAATTAACCTCTTGCTCTGAAAAATCTGTTAGCCCACTAATGTCCAACTTGGCAACAACTCCGGCTCCTGAATGAACAAGTAGGTTGTTGGAGGTTGGATACTCAATGGCTGGGTCTTGAACTTGACTATATGCTGTAGTTGAACGATCGACATTCAAATTGTAGAAATGAGGCGATATCCTTCCACTCATCACAAACTCTCTGTTGTCCGTTAGTCCACTACCATCCGCAGCAGGTTCACTGTAATAAAAGACAATCTCCAGGTTTTCACCCGGTTCAATGCCAAATATATTGTCCACAGGTTCGTCCGTTTGGAAGGCTAATCCAGGAAAGAATGACCTGAAGTTGGCCAAAGACTGAAATAAAGGATTGCTGGCATCGCCTAGGGCATCAAAAACCAAATCAGACCATGCCTGATCAACGGCAAGGCTGTATGTTGAGTCAAAGTCCGTTATTAAGAGGTCGTTTTCGGCAATCAGCACATCCGAAACCGATACAGAACTACTTGTAAAATAAATAGTTGTGTCCTTTATCTCTGCGTCAACTTGATAGGCCTTAAGGTCTACATCTATGCCATCTGCATTATTTTCAAAGAGATAGTTGAACCGAACATTCAATTTGACCGAATCAAGCTGCGCCTCATTGCTTGGTCTTCTTAACCCGACTACATCGAAATTAAACGCTGAGTACGCTTTTGCGCTCATTTCTGCAAAAGGCATGCTGCGATCTCCTGTCAATAAAGTACCCGTGCCAATAGACACAATAGAATCCACCAATACGATACCACCACTTGTAGAGACTTCTGTGGTTAAGAACTCTAAGGGGGCAATATCATCTTCTCCTAGCCCAAAAGGACCAAGCTCTTCGCAAGAAAAAAGTAAAAAGAGGCCTAAGAATAAGGCCCCCAAGTTTTTGCTCTTAGCCGACAAGTTCATTATACAGATTGTAATAAGAGTCTAGGAAATTGTCATCTTTCTCAATGGTACTCACCGTTTTCTCCTGCTCTATTTCTCCTAACAATTTGTTCAAACTCTCATTGACATCTTCTTCTGCCCTGATCACAGCATCAGCATATTGTGCACCCGTTTTTATAAATCCACTAAAGTCTGCTGTTTTTAAGTTTTCCAGCATACTATCGTCAATGTCCATCATTTTCACCTTATCCAACAAGCCATTATCAAATTGGTGAGAAAACACATTATTGTAAATGGTGAAAACTGATTTTGTGTTCTGAAAAATCGGGTCGTTTTTATACGTAGTCTTTAGGTAAAGCGGAATTAAGCTTGTTACCCAATCGTTACAGTGAACGATATCTGGTGCCCATCCCAGTTTCTTCACAGTTTCCAAAACGCCCTTACAGAAAAAGATAGCGCGCTCATCGTTGTCTTCATAGAAATTATCCTCCTTATCATGAAACACATATTTACGATGGAAGTAGTCTTCATTGTCAATGAAATACACCTGAAGCTTCGCATTTGGAATGGACGCCACCTTGATGACCAATGGCTTTTCTTCATCGCCTACGGCAATATTGATCCCAGAAAGCCTCACCACTTCATGCAACCTATTCTTTCGTTCATTGATCAACCCAAAGCGTGGAACCAATATTCTGATTTCCATGCCTCGCTCTTGCATGGCCTGAGGTAATTTTCTAACAAAGTCGGATACTGCTGACGTTTCCAAGAAAGGTTGAATCTCACTTGCAACGTACAGAACTCTCAATTTTGACATATTTAATGGAATTTAATGAAACCTATACTCTTGTAAAAAGAAGCACAAAAGTAGCGTATTTTTGTCAAAAAACCTCCAATTTTAAGGAAAATCCCTTTGGTTTGCAGATTAGCACCGTTAATCTTAGTTAAAGTCCCATGCAGGTAATTCACACCGTACAAGAGATCAGAAAATATCTGCAAGACCAGCCGAAAGAGCAATCCACCGGGTTGGTCCCTACCATGGGGGCTCTTCACGAAGGCCATCTTCAATTGATCAATGCAGCGAAAGGTGCATGTGACTTAGTAGTAGCGACCATTTTTGTGAATCCTGCCCAATTCAACAATTCGAAAGACTTTGAGAACTACCCTATTCAACTAGAAGAAGACTTAGAAAAGCTAGAAAAAGCAGCCTGCGATCTTGTGTTTATTCCCCATCGTCAAGAATTGTACCCACAAGCACCTAGTCTGCAGATCAATTTTGGCAGCTTGGAGACCTCTCTCGAAGGCAAATTTAGACCGGGTCATTTTGCAGGTGTAGGGCTCATTATCTCGAAGTTCTTCAATATCATCCAACCAAGCCATGCTTTTTTCGGACAGAAAGACATTCAACAATTCTACGTTATCAAAAAGCTAACCGAGGAACTCAATTTTCCAGTACAGCTCCACATGGTGCCCACTGTTAGGGAAATTTCTGGCTTAGCCATGTCCTCGAGAAACCTAAGATTAAAACCAGAAGAGCAGGAAGAAGCCGCATTGATCTATCGTTCGTTGAAAAAGGCTCAGGAAGAATTGCAACATGAGGTAAGTATTACTGAGGTCAAAGAAAACCTGTCACGCAAATTTTCAGATTCACAAACCCTTGACCTTGAATACTTTGAGGTGGTCGATACCAACAGTTTCCAACCTTTGACTGCAATCACGTCACCTGATCAAACAGCACTGTGTTTAGCTGCAGTGATAAACGAAGTCAGACTAATAGATAACTTGCCTTTAATTGATTAAATTTGCGCCCATTTTGGTAGAACGCAATGCAAATAGAGGTATTCAAATCAAAAATTCATAGAGCGAAGGTTACCCAAGCCGAATTGCACTATGTCGGTAGCATCACATTAGACGAAGCACTGATGGAAGCGGCAAATATTTTGCCACACGAAAAAGTGCAGATCGTCAATGTCAATAATGGCGAGCGCTTTGAAACCTACGTCATCAAAGGTGATCGAAATTCTGGCACGGTGTGTCTAAATGGCCCTGCCGCTCGTAAAGTACAGGTGGGAGACATCATTATCATCGTATCTTACGGACTTATGGACTATGAGGAGGCCAAATCACATGAACCAAAGGTGGTTTTCCCTGACGATAAGAACAAAATAAACTAGTCAATTGACCCTGAACGTAAAAAGTACCCTACGCTTTTCCGTCATGATACTCATCACGACGGTGATCGTTTGGTACCTGTTCAAGGACATCGATTGGTCTGAGGTTTGGCTACTATTAGCACAATTTAATTACTGGTGGATCGCCCTGAGTATGGCTCTAGGCGTAATTAGCCATCTTTTACGTGCCTGGCGGTGGAAATTGTTGATGGATGCAGGAGGGCATAATGTTTGGTTCTGGAACAGCTTTTTTGCTGTCATGATCGGTTACTTGATGAATTCTGTCTTTCCTCGGTTAGGAGAAGTGAGCCGCTGTGGGGTGATGAATCGAAAAGAAAAAGTCCTCCTACCCTTTGCTTTGGGTACTGTGGTCACCGAAAGGATCATCGATCTCCTCATTTTGATCTTGATCTCTTTTATGACTCTTGCCCTTCAATTCAATCTGTTGAAAGACTATTACATCAAAGCAAAAGACTTTGTCTTCAACTCCCTCCAATCCAACTGGTGGCTTTTGATCATTCTTGGCCTTGTCGGCCTTTTGATCATTTGGTTTTGGAGAACCAGTCGTTTTCAGAATATTCCCATCATTAAGAAGCTGCAAGTATTCATTGATCAAGGTTTTCAAGGCGTTCGCAGCCTAAACAGCATTAAAAACAAAAAAGGGTTTTGGCTCGCCACCTTCAGTATTTGGGTGCTCTACTTCTTTATGTTGTACGTCATCACTCTTGGTTCTGAAGAAACAAAATACCTCGGTCCATTGGCCGGACTCTCGATCTTAGTAACCGGAAGTTTTGGCATGGCCTCGCCCACTCCTAACGGTATCGGGGCTTTTCATGCCTTAGTGGCAGGAGTACTCGTACTTTATGGCATAGCGTATGACACTGGAATAATTATTGCCACCATCTTGCACACATCCCAATTCGTCAGCATATTGGTGATGGGGGCCATGAGTTTACTTTTGGTCAACGTTTTGAATAAAAAAAGAAGTGCCGACAGCGCAAAAAATCAAAGATAGGAAAGAGGCAAAAACCTGGGCAGCAGAGATGCAGTCTGCAGGTAAAAAAGTCGTTTTCACAAATGGCTGCTTTGACATTCTTCATTTAGGCCACATCGACTATCTTGAAAAAGCAAGAAGTTTAGGAGATGCACTCATTGTTGGTCTAAATAGTGATGATTCGGTAAGAAGACTCAAGGGTTCTGAACGGCCCGTCAACAGCGAGCATGCGAGAGCGAGGCTTTTGGCAGCTCTTTCATTCGTCGACGCCGTTTGTCTATTCAAAGAAGACACTCCAGGCGAATTAATTGAAACCATTTTACCTGATATTCTCGTAAAAGGTGGAGACTACACCATTGAGACCATTGTGGGTGCAGAAACAGTCATACAAAATGGTGGAAAAGTAGAGACCATCACTTTAGTGGATGGTTTTTCAACAACAGGTATTATAGAAAAATTAAAAGGATAAACATGTTATTCGTACTAGTTATAGGCATAATGATCATCAGTTTTGTGGTACAACAACGACTGAAAGGCAAGTTCAAAAAGTATTCTCAAATCGGCTTGCAGAATGGACTAAGCGGAAGGGAAGTGGCGGAATTGATGTTAAAGGATAATGGCATCTATGATGTGAACATTGTTTCGGTTCAAGGAAGACTTACCGATCATTATAACCCGACGGATAAAACCGTTAACCTAAGCCCTGAAGTCTATGGAGGTCGATCTGTTATGGCAGCGGCGGTGGCGGCCCACGAATGTGGGCACGCTATTCAGCATGCCAAAGCCTACCGGCCATTAGAGGTGCGTTCTGCCCTAGTCCCAATTCAACAATTCGGGGGTAAAATGATCAACTTCATGTTCATGGCCCTACTATTAGGTGCTTTTGGTTTACAATTGATAAGCCCAACATTCGCCATTCTTGGCATTATTGGAGCCTATACCATCTTCACTCTTTTTGCTTTCATTACACTCCCGGTAGAATACGACGCCACTAAGCGAGCCCTCGCTTGGGTTGAGCAACGTAACATCACGACAGGAGAAGAGCATGCCATGGCCAAAGATGCACTCAATGCTGCCGCCAATACCTATTTAGTGGCTGCGCTGGGTTCACTTGCCATGCTGCTGTATTACGTGACCGCATTCTTAGGAAATGACTAGCATTTCAAGGTAAAATCACTACTTTTGCCTAACAAACGTTAGTTATGTTTTACCTATGAATTTTGAATTAACCGAGGAACAACTGGCGGTGCGCGATGCAGCCAGAGAATTTGCCCAAACGGAGCTTTTTCCGGGCGTTATAGAAAGAGACGAAAAACAACAATTCCCTGCCGAGCAGATCAAAAAAATGGGAGAGCTCGGTTTTATGGGAATGATGGTTGACCCTAAATATGGAGGTGGTGGAATGGACACCATATCCTACGTGTTGGCCATGGAAGAGATCTCAAAGATAGATGCCTCTGCCAGTGTCTGCATGTCGGTCAATAACAGCTTAGTATGCTGGGGACTTGAAAAGTTTGGTACTGAGGAACAAAAAAAGAAATACCTTAAGCCCCTTGCTTCAGGTGAAAAAATTGGCGCTTTCTGTTTATCTGAACCGGAGGCTGGTTCTGATGCTACTTCCCAAAAGACAACCGCTGAAGATAAAGGCGATCACTACCTCTTGAATGGAACAAAAAACTGGATCACTAACGGCAACAGTGCATCGGTTTACTTGGTCATTGCACAGACGGATCGCGAGAAAGGACACAAAGGAATCAATTGTTTGATCGTTGAAAAAGGAATGGACGGTTTCGTTGTGGGCAAAAAAGAAGATAAACTTGGCATCAGAGGTTCAGACACGCATTCATTGATGTTCACCGATGTGAAGGTTCCAAAAGAGAATCGTATTGGTGATGACGGATTTGGCTTCAAGTTCGCCATGTCGACACTCAATGGTGGACGAATTGGAATTGCTGCTCAAGCCTTAGGGATCGCTTCTGGTGCTTACGAATTAGCACTTGCTTATTCTAAAGAAAGAAAAGCCTTCGGCAAACCCATCAACCAACACCAGGCCATTCAATTCAAATTAGCCGACATGGCCACTGAAATTGATGCGGCACGCTTGCTTTGCCTAAAGGCGGCCTACTTGAAAGATCAAAAGCAAGACTTTGGAAAGGAAAGCGCCATGGCGAAGCTTTATGCTTCGAAAGTGGCAATGGACGTGACCATCGAGGCCGTTCAAGTACATGGAGGCTATGGTTATGTAAAAGAGTACCATGTTGAACGCCTTATGAGAGATGCAAAGATTACGCAGATCTACGAAGGCACATCAGAAATCCAAAAGATTGTTATCTCAAGAGAGTTAATCAAATAATTAGTATAGTTCTATATTTATGGCCATTGGTATAATTAATATTACCAATGGTCATTTTTTTTGCCCTAGTCCTAGATTAATACTAGTTTTGTAACACACTTTTTAAACTTTTAGCAACTCAACTATGGAAGATTACAATAAAATTATAGAATCCTTAGGGGTTCGATACATCAAAAGTCGTAACATGAAAGTGGTGAAACCTGTCACCATTGATAATTTTTACGATGTAGAAAATACCATCATCGTTGTCAACAACGGAGACGTTTATTTCGGAGACGATCAGGAAAAAGTGAGCGAAGGAGACATGCTCTTTATTCCCGGTGGCAAGCCGGTTCAAATCACCTTCGGATCGCTGACAGCTCACAAGATCAACAACGAGGATTTCATTTCTAACAAGAAAAAGTACCTCCAGAACGCCAGTGATACTGAGGTAAATGACTTCGACATTAATGGCTTCAGCCAGGTCATGTTCGAAGCCAAGGTGTTTGATTCGGTCAATTTCTTTTCGTCTTTGAACATCACTCCATTTGCCATCCGTTCGTCCAGTCACATTGCAGATCTGATCAGGTTGATCATAGAAGAAGATGGCTCTACAAAGGCGGGTAAAGGTCGTGTGATCAAAAACAACACCGATTACCTTGTTGTGGAGATCATTCGTTACATCCTTGATAATCGATTATTTGTAGAGCAGCTGGTAACAAACAGCACTTACTTTAAAGATCCTCGATTGATTGACATTTTCAACTACATCAAAGAGAACTTGGGTGGAGACCTGTCAAACAAGGTACTTGCCAAAGTAGCCAATGTATCTGAAGACTATGTAGGACAATATTTCAAAATGCTAACCGGCATCAACCCTCAAGATTACATTGAATACCAACGAATGGAAGCTGCGGTTGATCTTTTGAGAACAACCAAGAAAAGCATCCGTGACATTGGTCATGAGGTGGGCTATAAAGACACGGCATACTTCTGTCGAAGATTCAAGATGATGTTCGGAATTCCGGCAGGTAAAATGAGACGAAGAGAGAGCCTAATTAACGTTTAACGGCTCGTTCAACAGATGAACTAATTCAGAAACCTCGTTTAGAAAAGCGAGGTTTTTTTGTGCACCATTGCCCACAACTACTATGTCTGCACCTGCATTGAAGGCTTCTCTGGCTTTGTTCAACGTCGTTATTCCTCCACCTACGATCAGCGGACAGGCAACGGCAGCACGTAAGGCCCGAATAACTTTGGCCGAAACCGGGGCCTCTGCACCACTTCCGGCGTCCAAATACATTAAAGCCATCCCGAGCATTTCGCCGGCTAGCGCCGTGCTTGCTGCTATGCTGGGTTTGTCATTGGGGATGGGAATGGAATTGCTGATATAGGACGCACTGGTCGGCTTACCCGAATTGATCAAAAGATATCCTGTCGATAGCACCTCTAGCTTACTTCTTTTGAGGACTGGGGCCGCAATGACATGCTGGCCAATCAACAATTCCGGGTTTCTACCCGATATCAAACTCAAAAACAAAATAGCGTCTGCATTGCCATCGACCTGCATGGCATTTCGGGGAAAAATAACACATGGAATTTGTGTAGAAGACTTGATGAGATTGACGACAAAACTCATGCGGTCTGAAGTGACTAATGAGCCTCCGACAAAAAGAAAGTCTACTTTATTCTCGATTGCATGATTCAAGACCAGCCGAAGCTCTTGATCATTCAGGTCGTCCGGATCGATCAAGAATGCAATGGCTTTTCTTCCACGCTCTACCTGTTGTTTAATCTGGTCAATTACCTTAATCTTCATCACTAAGTCCTTGAAGAAACGCTTCTAACTTTGTTGACGCGAGTTTAAGTAGTGCTACTGTCGCCTTTTCGGTGACTTCATCTGTTAAAAAAGCACCATTAGTTTGGATTGGCTTGAAATTAGTCTTTTGATCATCATCGCTAAAAAAAGCCTTTTGCAAAAGACTAGCCACAACGGCCAATGACCCTGCGATCAGGGCATTTCGTACAATCTTCGACACTTCACCTTGTGCATGATCAACCTCGGCTTTTAAGGCCTTTTGATACGCTTCATTCTTTGCCAATAACTCTTCTCTATTCTTCATCATCAGAATCATTCAATGCATTCAAACTTTGCATCACTACATCGTAGATCACAGCTCTTTTAGCATACGCCAACAGTGCAAAAAGTAAATAGATCACGGCAACGATAACAAACCCTAAATAATCATTTGAAAGCAAATAATTAAGAAAACTTGCTAAACCAATCGACAATAAAAAAACAGCCATGGAAACGGCCAAGCCGATGAAAATGAAAATCACACCACGCGCAACTATCTTCTTAACTTCCGCCTCAACATCAAGCTTGATCAACTCAACCTTGGTTTCAATAAGGCCGGTCAATGAGGCTACTAACTTGTCAAAATCAAATAGTTTCAAACGGGGTTCTTTACCCGTAAAATTAATTAAAATTATTGGACGCCCACGAGCTGAGTGGTTTGTACCATTTTATTTTTGACTTCATAAAGCACAGATCGCACAAGCACCTTGTCCGTTGGGTCAAAGAGGTAATCTACTCTGGTTCCATCGCTCCTTCGAACGTCAAGCATAATCAATTTTTTTAGCCTTTGGTCACCCACTTTGTATTCACGATTTTCCAGACGGCTCTTGATCGTATCCTTCCTGTTGATCAGTGCGTTTTGAAAATTGTAGTAAACCACTTCATTGGGTGTACTAAATGCGGCAGATGTCTTGGCCAACAAATAAGACGTATCGGGAACGGATACACTTCCACCCTCCTCAATTTCATGGTAGATCAAAAAGCGTTTATCCCCATTAACACCTTCAGAGTTAAATGCCACCACACCTTGATGTCCACTACTTTCAGTTGTCGTGATCTGATAGGTATACGTTCTTCGCTGCGCATTATCTTTATTAATGTAAATCAATGTAAATGGCATCAAAAAGAAGGTGAAAATAATATAAGAGAAACCAAAGATCCTAGAGTCAAGCGTCAGCGCACCAAACTTGTAGGCTACTAATACTGGAAGTCTCCTTAAAAATGGAAAGGGTAAGAAAACCAGCACACCAATCAAATTGAAAAGCAGATGAACAAAAGCCAAACTTATGGCCGCTTCCGATTGACTGAAGGCCGCAATCAAAGCCGTAATGGTAGTCCCGATGTTCGCTCCTAAAATGAAGGGAAATGAACGTTTCAGTGTAACCCGGCCTGAAGCCACCAACGGAACGATCAATGACGTGGTAATCGAACTGGATTGTATAGCCGCTGTGATCAATGTGCCCCATCCAAATGACTTGTAAGGACTGGCAAAGATGAACTTCCGAAGTTTGAATTTAGATGTTCCAATAATCCTGTTCGAAATGGTTTTCGAAATCAATTTGATACTGACGAAAAGCAAAATCAAAGAGAGCGCCAAGGCTAGTAGAGGATTCGGCAGCCAGGTCAGGATATATTCAGCAATGCGTCCGAGGCCTACATTAAGTGCTTCCATTTCATTATTCGCGTTGAGTGCATCACCAAAAATACTGGTCAGGTAATTGGCACTCTTGCTCAAAACACCATAGTAATACTCCAAAGGAAAAAGAAGTATTACGGTGAAAATATTGAAAAAATCGTGTACTGAACCGGCAGAAATGGCCTTTCGGAATTCATTCTTATTTGTAATAAAACCTAGAGAGACCAATGTACTGGTCAATGTGGTACCAATGTTAGCTCCCATCACAACCGGTATTGCACTACCCAAGGATAAATAGCCTGTTGAAACAACGGCTACCGTCATCGCTGTAACCGTCGAACTGCTTTGAATGAGCGCTGCCGCTAATAATCCAATAAAGAGACCGATAAAAGGATTGGACGTGGCCAAGAGGATTCCCCTTGCGGTTTCCTGGCCCAACGAAGTAACGGCTTCACCTACCAAGTCGATGGATAATAAGAAAAGAAAGACCACAGGCAAAAAGGAAAGAATGGTGACATACCATTTCCTTGAATTCTGCCCGCTAACAATTTCTCTGACCACTACCCGATTAGATAAGGATTACCAAAAAATTCATAAATGCAAAAATAGCTCAATTGTCCACGCACAATTTGCTTTACATGTAAAGGCTTTGTTAACAAAAAACAACTTTAACGAATAGTAGAAATATTTTAACTCCTTATTAATCAATTTTTTACAAGATATAAGGTCTGCTACTCTTTACATCCAAATTACGACATGATTACGTGAACTTCTGTTTATTCAAAAAGAGTTTTACTTTTGTGGAGCTTACTATTGATTGTGACATCATTCAACCCATTCTGAAACTCCGATCGTGTCCTTTGAACTGATCTTAAACATTATCAAAATTCTTGGTGCACTTGGCCTCTTCATCTACGGTATGAAGGTGATGAGCGAGGGTATCCAAAAAGTAGCAGGCAACAAACTTAGGAGCGGATTGGCCTCGATGACAAATACGAGGCTTGGTGGAATTGTCACTGGTTTTATCACTACTTCGGTCATTCAGAGCTCTTCGGCCACCACCGTGATGATCGTGAGTTTTGTCAATGCCGGCTTGCTCACTTTAAGACAAGCCATTGGTGTGATCATGGGTGCCAACATTGGAACCACTGTCACTGCCTTGATCATTGTGATCTTCGGTTTTAAATTCAAAATTAGTGAATTTGCACTACCGGTCTTGGCACTAGCCATTCCTTTACTGTTTTCCAAGAAAGACAAATTCAAGTACTTCGGTGAATTTTTAGTAGGCTTTGCCATTCTCTTTATTGGCCTAGGTGCGTTAAAAGATCTAGTTCCCAACGAACTCTCTGCAGAAACACAAGCCTTCATTGGCCGGCTAGGCGAATTTGGCTTTATGTCTACGATCCTAATGGTAGTCGTTGGCACCTTGGTGACGATTGTCGTTCAATCTTCGAGTGCCGCCATTGCCATTACGCTAACCCTCTGCAACAAAGGCATTATTCCTTTCGAAATGGCTGCTGCCATAGTTTTAGGAGAAAATATTGGTACCACCATTACGGCTAATATTGCAGCGGTCGTAGGGAATACGCATGCCAAAAGAGCAGCTAGGGCACACTTGATCTTTAATGTGATTGGGATCATCTGGATGTTACTGGTCTTTACACCATTCCTTAATCTGATTGATAAAATTGTTGTTGGCTTAGGGCTGGGGTCACCTTTTGACAATGTTTCCTCCATTAAGGATGGCCTAACTGCCTTTCACATGTCCTTCAACATCATCAACACCCTATTTTTAGTGTGGCTTGTGGACCTGATCGCTAAGATCGTTACTCGAATGGTTCCTTCAAAAGAAGGTGACGACGAAGTTTTCAAATTGAAATACATCAGTTCTCCATTAGTCAAAACACCACAGCTCTCTTTACAAGAAGCTAAACTCGAAATTGCTCAATTCGGAGACATTTTGCGCGAATTAGGCAAAACTGGCAAAAAGATCTTGCAGAATAAGGATCCGAAAAAAGCCAGAGCCTACAAGACAAAAATTAATGAATTAGAACAAGTGACCGATCGTTTTGATGAAGAGGTCATCGAATTCATCATACAGATCACAAGTGAAGAGATGAGCCGTAGCAACTCTAGTGAAATTCGAAACATCATTAGCATATGTTCTACTTTCGAAGAGATCGGGGATGAATTTGTAAGACTGTCCATGAACCACGAGCGTCTCCAGAGCAAAAAAATTACACTAACGCAAACGCAGCTTACTCAATTACTCGCCCTCTATAAATTGCTGGAGGAAGCGATTGAGGTTACGGCAACCAACCTGAAACAAGACTTCGATACCTTAAACATCAAAAAGGCGCAAGATATTGAAGAGAATATCAACGCGAAGGTGATGAAGCTTCACAAGCAAAACTTGAAGGCTATTGAAGCCCAAGAATATCAGGTAAAATCAGGTGTAGTTTATAAAGATTTGATCACTACAATTGAAGTGATTGGAGACCATCTTTTGAATATTAGCGAGAGCGCTACTGGAAAGTACAGTGAGGAAGACCTAATTTAACCCAAGGCCTTAATTGCATTCCACGCCATAAAGCCAATCCCAATTTCTATAGCTTCCTCATCGACATTGAACTTCGGTGTGTGAACCCCTAATGTGGTGCCCTTAGCTTCGTTACCTGTTCCTAGGCGATAAAAACAAGAAGGTACCTTTTGGCTGTAATAGGCAAAATCCTCTGCGCCCAACCACAGGTCGAGGTCAACAATGTTTTCTTCACCCACATACGCAACCGCATTGGCCCTTGCATTAGCGGCTAATTCTTCATCATTATGTAAAAAAGGATAGCCGACATCAATGGTTACTTCGCAGCTGCCTCCCATGCCTTCAGCTATACTTGTGGCCATTTTCTTTATAAGTGAATGTGCCTTGAATCGCCAGCCTTCGTCAAGGGCCCTGAACGTACCCCCTAATTTCACCTCATCTGGAATGATGTTCTGAGCCGTTCCTCCATGAATCGTTCCAAAGGTGAGCACCGTGGGAGTCTTTGGGTCAGCATTCCTGCTGATCACTTGTTGTAGGGCCGTAATAATATGTGAAGCGATTACAATTGGATCTACTGCCTTATCAGGAAGCGCTGCATGTCCTCCCTTTCCCTTTACGGTAAGGTAGACCTCGTCAGCACTTGCCATATATTTTCCTGCTCGAAAGCCCAGTTTACCCGTTGGAATGTAGGGCATCACATGTTGGCCGAAAACCGCTTCTGTTGTCGGATTTTCTAAGGCCCCTGCTTTGATCATTAGCGAAGCTCCTCCAGGGTTCTTTTCCTCTCCCGGCTGAAAGATCAATTTGATACTGCCTTCGAATTCGTCTTTCAGTTCGTTCAGTATGAGTGCAGCACCCAAAACGCAAGAAGTATGAACATCATGCCCACATGCATGCATCACCCCCTCATTTTGAGAGCGATAAGGCACGTCATTCTCTTCTAAAATAGGAAGGGCATCCATGTCTCCCCTTAGGGCAATGACTTTCTTTCCTGGGTTCTTTCCTTCAATCAGTGCCGTGACCCCCGTTTCTGCAACGCCAACTGTGGGATTTAAGCCCATTGCTTTCAGCTGCTCAGCCACGTACTTGGCCGTTTCATATTCCTGATAGGATAATTCCGGATGGGCATGGATATGTCTTCGGAATTCAACCGTTTTTGCAAAATATTTTGAAGCAAGTACCTTAATTCTTTCCGATTCCATCGTCAACTGTAATTGGGAATTTCTCGGGAACAATGGCGGCAGAAGGGTAAGTAGCCTGGATCATTTTTAAGGTCGGTGCGGCTTCAAGTTGCTGAAAATATTGTCCGATCTTGACAAAATAGGTCGGTAACTTAAAACTAAATCGCGCTTCCTGATCAGGCATAAGGTCAAAGAGTCGATTCCTCACTTTTCCCGCTTCGATCTCGTCATTTCCTGAATAAACCAGGATCGTAAACCCATCGAATTGTCGAATGCTATCATTCCGCACATACATACTATCCACAATGGCACTTAACTCCTCGTCAATGGTAAACTCGCCAACAATGGCTTCATTAGGAACCACTTCCGTCTCCTCAGGCATTGACCTGATGGGGGCTTCTACTGATGGCCTATACTTAGATGCATCATCCGAATAGGCGTAATCCTCAACCTTTTTGACACTTTGAGGCACAGAGGGAGCCGCGCAGCTTCCCAGCAATAGGAAGCCAGACAATATCAACAGGGTATGTAGTAAGGTCTTATTCATCGATAACGATACAGCGACTGTTTTTAAGGTCCTCTTCAACTTGCTTAAACTTAACGTCTTTTTTCACCGAACCGTCTGTGTATTGAACAGAAACACGATCATTTCTTCCATACACTTTGTCGGATTTGATCGGCGCGATCTTTTCAGCAGGAGGTCTGTTCCTTGTATCTTGCCTTCCGGCCAAGGCACTTTGTGATTCTTCCTTCGACTCGTTATAGGATTGTCTTTTCGCACTTCTGGCTTCTTGAACTCGATTCGGATCTTCCGTTGGAATCATGGCTCTGGTTAAGAATGACACCGTTTCTTCATTCACCTTGGACAAGAAGGCCTTGAACATTTCAAACGCTTCAAACTTGTAGATCAGCAAGGGGTCCTTCTGCTCGTACACCGCGTTTTGAACCGATTGCTTCAAATCATCCATGTCGCGCAAATGTTCTTTCCAGGTCATGTCGATCACTCCAAGTGTAATGGCTTTTTCCATCGCCTTGATCATCTCGGCATTTTCGGTTTCAATGGTCTTCTCCAAATTCACTGCTACGCCGACCTGACGCTTGCCATCAGTAAAAGGAAGCAAGATGTTCTGCACAGTAGCTCCTCTTTCCTTCTTGATGTTCTTCATCAACGGCAGTGTAGCTTCAGCGATCTTCTTATTCTTTTCACGATACGCCGACAATAACTCTTCGAAAAGATCATTGGTCAAGCTATTCTCATCGCCTGTGGAAAAAGCATCTTCTGAGATCTTTGAGTCAAGTGATAATGTACTGATGCAATTCAGCTTAAAGGCATCGTAATCTACCCCAGCTTTGGCATTAGCTACAATTTCTTCGCAGGTATCATAAAGCATGTTCATGATGTCCAATTCAAGGCGCTCACCGTTCAAGGCATTCTTTCTGCGATCGTAGATCACCGTTCGCTGTTGGTTCATCACATCATCGTACTCCAAGAGTCGCTTTCGGATACCGAAGTTGTTTTCTTCTACTTTTTTCTGAGCCCTTTCGATGGATTTCGTGATCATGGAATGTTGGATCATCTCTCCTTCTTTCAAGCCCATTCGGTCCATTAACTTCGCAACCCGATCTGAGCCAAAAAGCCTCATCAAATTGTCTTCTAAGGAAACGAAGAATTGAGAAGAACCTGGATCTCCTTGACGCCCTGCACGTCCTCTTAACTGGCGATCGACTCGTCTAGACTCGTGCCGTTCCGTACCAATGATGGCCAACCCGCCGGCAGTTTTTGAATCAGGGTGTAATTTAATATCCGTTCCACGTCCCGCCATGTTCGTGGCAATGGTCACCGTCCCTGGCTTACCTGCCTCAGCCACCACATCGGCTTCCCGTGCATGTTGCTTTGCGTTAAGAACCTGGTGTTTGATCTTTTTAAGGTTGAGCATACGGCTCAGTACCTCAGAGATCTCTACAGATGTCGTACCAACCAAGACAGGCCTGCCGGCATCGGTCAATCTCACGATCTCGTCAACCACCGCATTGAATTTTTCTCGTACCGTTTTGAAGACCATGTCTTGGCGATCATCTCGAGCAATTGGCCTATTCGTTGGCATCACAACGGTATCCAATTCATAGATTTCCCAGAATTCTCCGGCTTCCGTCTCCGCAGTACCGGTCATGCCTGCCAACTTATGGTACATTCTGAAATAGTTCTGCAAGGTAATGGTAGCATAAGTTTGAGTAGCATCCTCCACCTTTACATTTTCCTTGGCTTCTATCGCTTGGTGTAAGCCATCGGAGTAGCGCCTTCCATCCATGACACGGCCCGTCTGCTCATCCACGATCTTGACCTTATTATCCGTGACGATGTACTCAGTGTCCTTTTCGAACATTGTATAGGCTTTCAACAACTGATTCACAGTATGAATACGCTGTGCCTTGATGCTATAGTCAGCAATGGCTTCGTCCTTCTTTTTAAGCTTCTCCTCGTCTGTTAGCGTTTCACTTTTCTCCAGTTGAGCAACGACATCACCGATATCCGTCAGAATAAAGAAATTCGGATCTTCTCCTTCACCAGTGATCAACTCCGTTCCTTTTTCTGTTAGGTTGACCGCATTTGACTTTTCGTCAATCGTAAAATACAAGGGCTCATCAGCCTTGGGCATGTTCTTTTGATTGTCTTGCAAGTAAAAATTCTCTGTCTTTTGAAGGGCCACCCGAATACCTGGTTCAGACAAGAACTTGATCAAGGGTTTGTATTTTGGCAAGCCTCTAAATGCCCTAAAGAGTGCTACTCCACCTTCTTCCTCATTTCCCTCTTTGAGCATGCGCTTGGCATCATTCAGGTATTGGCCGCAGAGTTTTCGTTGTGCGTCCACCAATTTTTGAATCCTCGGCTTCAATTCATAGAACTCATGTTCGTCTCCTTTTGGCACAGGACCTGAGATGATCAATGGCGTTCTTGCTTCATCAATTAACACGGAATCTACCTCATCGACCATCGCATAATGATGCTTTCTCTGCACCAACTCATTCTCATCGCGGGCCATGTTATCTCTCAGGTAGTCAAAGCCAAATTCGTTGTTTGTTCCGTAAGTAATATCTGCCTGATAGGCTTGTCTTCTTTCTTCCGAGTTTGGCTGGTGCTTGTCAATGCAGTCAATGGTCATTCCATGGAACTGGAATAAAGGAGCCATCCACTCAGAATCTCGCTTTGCCAAATAGTCATTCACTGTCACCACATGCACCCCTCGCCCAGATAAGGCGTTCAAGTATGCCGGCAAGGTGGCTACAAGCGTCTTCCCCTCTCCGGTAGCCATCTCAGCGATCTTCCCTTGGTGCAAGGTGATACCCCCAATAAGCTGAACATCATAGTGCAGCATCTCCCAGGTAATTTCATTACCCGCGGCCATCCATTTGTTGTGCCAAGTGGCGTTATCACCTTTGATCTCCACGTTGTTTCCCTTGGCGGCCATTTGTTTATCCAATAAGGTAGCCTGAACCACCATTTGATGATTCTCTTTGAACCTCCTGGCGGTTTCCTTTACCACGGCAAATGCCTCGGGAAGCAGGTCAAGCAAGATGACCTCTAACTGCTTATTTCTTTCCTCCTCGAGCTTGTCGATTCCCTCGAAAACCGCCTCTTTTTCTGAAATGCTCAGCGACTCGTCTTGCGAAACATTGGCATGCTGCTGTTCAAGTTCTATATCTATCTCCTTAAGGCCGCCTGCAATTCGTTGCTTGAATTCTGCGGTCTTGTTTCTCAATTCATCGTCACTGATATGTTGCAAGCGCTCAAATTCCTTATTGGTCTGCTCCACAAGAGGCATCACCTCTTTGATATCTCTGTCTGATTTGCTTCCGAAAAGCTTTGCAAGCCCTTTTGTCAGTATGCTCATGTCAAAATTTTAATGCACTAAAGTTATATGGTACATGCCGAAATACGAAGGTAAGTCCTTATTAATTAGACCCTAATTACCCCCTCAAAAACAGCTTCTGCCGGACCAATCAAGTAAATGTTGGTAAAACGATTCTTCTCTTTTTCAAATCGCACCTCTAAGTCGCCCCCAACAGCTTTCAGCAACACCCGAGTTACGTCGTGTTGACGACCAAAAGCCAAGGCAGCGGCAGTGCAGCCAGTACCACATGAGAGGGTTTCTCCCTCTACTCCTCTTTCGTATGTCCTGATCTTTAACCCTTCTGCGATGGGCTCTACCAAGTTCACATTAACACCCTCTTGTTCGAAACGAGGGCTATACCGAATGGTATGCCCTTCTTTGATCATGTCCTTTTCGGCAAGACCTTGTACAAATTGAATGTAATGCGGAGAACCCGTATCAATGAGATAATCTTCCCCAATTTGCTCAACTTCGTCGACGTCATGCATTAACAAATGCACACGATCTTGTTGAATGAAGGCATGATGGATCCCATCAATGGCCTTAAACTCAGTGGAGTCATTGATGATCCCCAATTGACGCGCGAACATTACGGCACAACGACTTCCATTTCCGCATAAGGATTGAGAGCCGTCCGGATTATAGTAGACCATTTCGAAGTCAGCCTGATCACTCCCTTCTATTAGAATAACACCATCCGCTCCGATACCAAATCTCCTGTCACACAACTTTGTGATCAAAGAGAGGTTCTCTTTTGGGAATTGATCGTCGCGATTATCGATCATGACAAAATCATTTCCTGTGCCTTGGAATTTGAAGAATTGAAAGGTCTGCATACAAAAGATTCTTTCGGTTGTTTACAATTAACGCGCCTAAAACAAAATGGTGACAAAATGGCGGTAAGACTATTTATCCTTTTTGGTAAACATCCACCTAATGCCGATAGCTCCCATGGTGTAGGTATCGAGCTCTGATAAGGCCACTGAAGCCTCTGCGTTGATGCCGAATTGAGGCAGTTTTTCAATAGGCTTTACAACAAACCCAAAGGAAGGAGATAGTGTAAAGCTCTCCTCGAAACGAATTCCAGCCCCGATACCACTGTACAAATTGAAGAATTGGTCCTTCTTAATATTGTAATTTATGTTGAGCTGAGGATTGAATGAAGCAATGTCAAGGCCCAGTCTAAACTCTCCCCAGAATCTTTTCTCCCAGTTGGTGTTGACCGCTATGGTACTGACCACATCTGAATGCAAGTAGCCAAGACCCACTTGTGCGTTGGCGAACGTGACAGTAGAAATGAATAATATAAGAAATAAAACTTTGCGCATGATTTCCTCAATTTAATCAAAACGGCCAAAACCTAAACAAAAAAACCCCATGTCAAGGAGTTGACATGGGGTTTCAATTTCATGCGAGAGAAGCTTATTTGTTAAGCTTTTCTTTGATTCTTGCTGCCTTACCTTGTCTACCTCTCAAGTAGAACAATTTAGCTCTTCTCACTTTACCTTTTCTTACCACCTCGATCTTATCGATGTTTGGTGAAAGCAAAGGGAAAATTCTTTCCACGCCGATACCACCTGAGATCTTTCTTACAGAAAAAGTCTCGCCGTTGGTTCCAGAGTTTTTTCGTTGGATCACAGTACCTTGGTACTGCTGGATTCTTTCCTTGTTACCTTCTTTGATCTTTACGTGAACATTGATTGTGTCACCCGGATTAAATGAAGGAAGTTGAGCTCTTCTTTCGTTAGCTTCTTCTTCTATAAATTTGATCAGATCGCTCATGATTTCTTATTGTCTTATCCAGTCTTTGAAAACGGACTGCAAATATAGAAATTACTTTTTGATTTACAGCCCAGTAGCAAAAAATTATTCGTCTAAAATATCAGGTCTTCTTGCCTTGGTTCTTTCCACCGCCTGACCGTGGCGCCACTCCTCAATTTTACCCGCGTGACCTGATAAAAGCACCTCTGGGACTGGCATTTCTTTGTATACTGCCGGGCGTGTGTAAACGGGCGGAGCCAGTAAATTGTCTTGAAATGAATCGGTCAAGGCCGAGGTCTCATCTGACAGCACACCAGGAATTAACCGGATCAAGGCATCAGACAATACGGCGGCGGCCAACTCCCCTCCAGAAAGCACATAATCACCTACACTGATTTCACGGGTAATGAAAGCATCTCTCACGCGTTGATCAACCCCCTTATAATGACCACAAAGAATAATGATATTCTTTTTTAAGGAGAGCCCATTGCAAATGCCTTGATTCAACTGTTCTCCATCAGGAGTCATGTAGATGACTTCATCATAACTACGTTCCGACTTAAGCTTTGTGATGCAATTATCTATGGGCTCAATCATCATGACCATCCCGGCACCACCACCGAAGGCATAATCGTCCAATTGTCGGTGCTTTCCTAAGCCAAAGTCTCGCAGATCATGCACATGCACTTCAGCCAGTCCTTTATCTTGCGCCCTTTGAAGAATAGAATGCGAAAAAGGACCTTCGAGAAGTTTTGGTAAACAAGTAATGATGTCAATTCTCATCGTCTTGTAAATATAGATCCACTAAACCTTCTGCCACCCGTAGCGATAAGACCTGATTCGGTTTATCGAGGCGAACTTTCAATTCTTCTGTGTAGGGAATAAGCAATTCTTTTCCTGAAACATGTTGCACCACAAGGGTAAGTTGAGGCCCCATCTCCAGTACATTCAGGATCTTTCCTAGTTCTTGCTCGCTTGTGGCATCGCTTACTTGAAAACCAATGAGTTCGTGCAAATAGAATTCCTCATCATCCAGTTCAGGTAGAGCAGCCAAAGGCAAAAACAGCTTGAGCCCCTTAAGTGGTGTAGCCTGCTCTATGGCATGAATGTCCTCAAACGCAACAATTGCCCTTTGGGCATTAAGACTAATCGATTCAATAAAAAAAGGAACCAGCTGTTGTCCTTGCTGGACAAAAACTGATTCCAAATTTCTATAAGCACTCGGATCATCTGAGTCAATGAAGACTTGAACTTCACCTTTTAACCCATGCGGTTTGATGATGTAACCCAATTGATAACAATCATCAATATGCATGATGTGCTATTTAGTCTTCTTTCTTAGACTCTTCTTCAGCTGGAGCTTCTTCCGTTGCCGGAGCCGCCTCTTCCGCTGCTGCTTCTGGCCCTTCTTCAGTAGCTTCCGCTGCTGGAGCTGCTACTTCTTCCACTGTTTCTTCCGAAGCTTCAGCTTCTGGTGCTGCTTCCTCTTCTACAACTGGAGCGTTTGCCGCTTCCAATTCTGCCTTCTTAGCAGCAAGTGCTTCAGCTCTCGCTGCGCTTACTTTTGCTTCGGCATCTAGCCTCGCTTTTCTAGCAGCTTCCTTGTCTTTCGCAAGTCTGTCTGCTTTGCCTGCGATCTTCGCATCCTTATCAGCAAGCCATGCTTCAAATTTCTTATCCGCTTCTTCTTGCGTCATAGCGCCTTTGATCACACCAATTTGAAGGTGTTTCTTTAACATCAACCCTCTGTACGAAAGCATTGCTTTTACCGTATCTGTTGGTTGGGCACCGTCCATTAACCATTTGAATGCTCTGTCGTTATCAATTTTGATAGCTGCAGGATCCACATTAGGGTTATATGTACCGATCTTTTCAATAAAGCGACCATCCCGTGGTGCTCTAGCGTCTGCGATGACTACATCGTACATCGCTCTTTTTTTGCGGCCTCTTCTGGCCAATCTAATTTTTACTGCCATTGTTATAAGTATGGTTAATGAGGATCACGTCCTCTCTTCTTCTAGGAACACGTCCTGAAAAAGGACTGCAAAGATAATTGAATTTTTATTTATACGCCTCGTCACCCTAAATAATTTCAAACCGACTCACCAAATGGAGAAAAGCAGTAACAGAAGATGGTTTTTCTATTCTATTTGTATAACCGCATATACAATTATTATATCTAAAACATTCCATTTACATTTGTACTACATTTAGTTCGTGGCATTTATGGACAATTATACGTATATCAGCAACGCCGACCCCAAAGCACTTGAATCCATGTATCAGCAATACACCGCTGATCCTGAGTCAGTCGATGAAGGGTGGAAAAAATTCTTTGAGGGTTTTGATTTCGCGCAGGAAAAATTCCCAATGCTCCCCAATGGACAGGCGACCGCCAGTCCAGCCAAAGGGGGCATCTCTGCCAAAGAAGTTCAGGTACAAAAGCTAATCCACGCTTATCGATCTAGAGCACACCTTCGCTCCAAAACGAACCCAGTGCGAGAACGGAAAGATAGAAAGCCCATCTTAGACCTGGAAGATTTTGGCTTAAGCAAAGGCGATCTTCAAACAGAATTCGCTGCAGGAAATGAATTGGGCATTGGCAAAGCAAGCCTCCAAAAAATCATAGATACCCTTAAGTATATCTATGAAGGAACTGTTGGTTTTGAATACCTCTATGTCCGTAATCCGGAAAAACTCGCTTGGCTTCAGCAGCGCATTGAAAAAGATGCCATGGCATTCAACCCAAGCACTGAGCAACGCAAGCGAATTTTAAGCAAGCTCAACGAAGCGGTTGTTTTTGAAAACTTTCTGCACACCAAATACCTCGGACAAAAACGTTTTTCTCTTGAGGGTGGCGAAACCACCATCCCTGCACTCGATGCCATCATTAATAAAGGTGCCGAACTTGGCGTGGAAGAGGTCATGATCGGTATGGCCCATAGGGGTCGATTAAATGTGCTGGCCAATATCATGGGGAAAACCTATGAGCAAATCTTCAATGAATTTGAGGGAGGTGCAACACCTGACCTCACGATGGGAGATGGTGACGTGAAGTACCACTTGGGTTTTTCAAGTCAGATCGAAACGCAATCAGGTAAAACAGTAGAAGTGAAACTCGCACCTAACCCTTCTCACCTCGAAGCCGTCAATCCTGTGGTTGAAGGATTTGTGAGAGCAAAAGGTGATGAAGAATACAACCGCGACCGATCTAAGGTACTCCCCATCCTGATACATGGCGATGCTGCCGTGGCCGGTCAAGGCATTGTTTATGAAGTAACACAAATGAGCCAGCTCGATGGCTACAAGACGGGCGGAACCATTCATTTTGTGATCAATAACCAGGTTGGCTTTACAACTGACTTTGATGACGCCAGATCCTCTATCTATAGCACCGATGTGGCTAAAATGATCGATGCTCCCGTATTGCACGTGAATGGCGATGATCCGGAGGCTGTTGTTTTCTGCGTTCAATTTGCCACTGAATACAGACAGAAATTTGGAGACGACATATTTGTTGACATGGTATGCTACAGGCGCCATGGCCACAACGAAAGCGATGAACCTAAGTTCACGCAACCGTCGCTCTATAATATCATATCGAAACATGCCAACCCGAGAGAGGTCTATAATAAGAAGTTGATAGAAAAAGGTGAGATCGAAGGCCAGCTTGCTAAGAAAATGGACAAAGAGTTCCGTGCGCTTCTTCAAGACCGTTTGAACATGGTCAAAGAGACGCCACTGCCATATACCTACCAACCCTTGGAAGAAGCCTGGAGAACCTTAAGACGATCTACTCCGGACGATTTTCACCAGTCCCCTGAAACTGGTGTTTCTCAAAAGGTGGTGGATCAGGTAGCCAAAGCACTGACCTCATTACCTGAAGGTTTTAAACCGATCAAACAGATCGAAAAGCAATTGAAACAGCGCAAGGACATGTTCTTCAAAGACAAATCCTTGAACTGGGCGGCCGGAGAATTACTGGCCTATGGATCCTTAATGCTAGACGATAAAAAGGTGAGAATTTCAGGACAAGATGTGCAGCGAGGCACTTTTAGCCATCGCCATGCTGTCTTGCGCGATGCCAATACGAACGAAGCCTACAACAGCTTGAATTCGCTAGAAAGCAAATATCCATTTGAGATCTACAACTCACTGCTATCTGAATTTGGTGTAATGGGATTTGAATTTGGATATGCTTTGGCCAATCCAAATGCCTTGACCATTTGGGAGGCTCAGTTTGGTGATTTTGCCAATGGAGCACAAGTAATGGTCGATCAGTTCGTATCATGTTCAGAAACCAAATGGCAGCGAATGAACGGTCTTGTTCTCTTATTGCCTCATGGATATGAAGGACAGGGGCCTGAGCATTCTAACGCTCGACCGGAACGGTACCTTCAACTCTGTGCCGAATACAATATGGTTGTTGCCAATATTACCACTCCGGCAAACCTATTCCATGCCTTTAGACGACAGTTGGCCTGGGAATTCAGAAAACCGCTGGTCATCATGTCACCAAAGTCTCTGTTGAGACACCCTAAGGTGATGTCACCAATAGCAGATTTCACAACTGGTAGGTTCAAAGAAGTCATCGCTGACGAAGTTACCGATACTAAAAAGGTGAAAAAAGTGATTCTCTGTTCTGGAAAGGTGTATTACGACCTGCTGGAAAGAAAAGAGAAAGACAAACGCAACGACGTGGCTCTGGTGAGAATTGAACAACTCCATCCGTTCCCAACAAAGCAAGTAGACGAATTACTAAGTCAATTTAATTCGCCTGAACTGGTCTGGTGTCAAGAAGAGCCGGAAAACATGGGCTATTGGAGCTACATCTTAAGAGCTTATCCAAGTAAATCATTTAAGCTCGTGTCAAGAAAAGCCAGTGCATCCCCGGCAACGGGTTATGCCAAAGTACACAACAAAGAACAAGAAGAAATCATCAATAACGCTTTCGCGTAAATCAATAAAGCTATGAGTTTGGAAATCAAAGTACCTACCGTTGGTGAATCGATCACTGAAGTAACCATCGCCCAATGGTTCAAAAAAGAAGGCGAACAGGTTGAAATGGATGAGGTCATTTGTGAGCTGGAATCAGATAAGGCCACATTCGAATTAAACGCGGAAGCGGCAGGAACGCTTCATATCAAAGCCGAAGAAGGCGATACTCTCGCTATCGGTGATGTCATCTGCGAGATCGATGAATCGGCTGCTGCCGACCAACCGAAGCAAGACCAGCCAACTAAATCAGAAGAGAGCAAAGGCCAGGACCAAAAGAGTGAAGGGCCCAAATCTACTGGGGAGATCAAAGAAATGATCGTACCAACTGTCGGCGAATCGATCACCGAAGTGACCCTCTCTACCTGGCTAAAAGAAGATGGCGATTACGTTGAACTCGACGAAGTCATCGCAGAAGTAGATTCTGACAAAGCGACTTTCGAGCTGCCTGCCGAAGCCAATGGCATCTTGCGCATTGAAGCGCAAGAAGGCGACACCCTTGAAATTGGCGCCTTGATTTGTAAGATCGAGGTGATGGAGGGCGGTGCCCCAGCTGAAACAAGCAGTAAACCAAGCACCCAGGAGAGTGCGTCAACGAGTACCTCTTCGGCGAACGAAACCTACGCGTCAGGTCACGCATCACCCGCTGCTGCCAAAATTCTAGCAGAAAAAGGTATTGACCCTAAAGAGGTGAAAGGCACCGGCGTCGATGGGCGCATCACGAAAGAAGATGCTGAAAAAGCGCAAAAAAGCAGCAAACCTGCAACCTCAGCTAAACAAGAGACGAAGGACGAGCCTCAGCAGATTCAAGCTCCAGGCAGCCGAAACGAACGCAAGGAGAAGATGTCTTCTTTAAGAAAAACGGTTTCCCGACGACTGGTTTCGGTGAAAAACGAAACTGCTATGCTGACCACATTCAACGAGGTCAACATGGCACCGATCATGGAACTGAGAAAAAAATACAAAGAGCGTTTCAAAGACAAATACGAAGTGAACTTGGGCTTTATGTCGTTCTTTACCAAAGCCGTGACCATGGCCTTAGCCGAGTGGCCTGCCGTCAATGCTCGTATTGAGGGAGATGAGATCGTGTATAGCGATTTTGCTGATGTATCCATTGCGGTTTCCGCTCCTAAAGGATTAATGGTTCCTGTGATCCGCAATGCAGAATCGATGAGTTTCGAGCAGATCGAAAAAGAAGTAGTCCGATTGGCCACAAAAGCACGAGACGGTAAACTCTCTATTGATGAAATGACTGGCGGAACATTCACCATTACCAATGGTGGTATCTTCGGATCGATGCTGTCGACGCCAATCATCAACGCTCCTCAATCGGCCATTTTGGGCATGCACAACATCGTGGAAAGACCTATGGCCGTAAATGGTGAAGTAAAAATCCTTCCCATCATGTACGTAGCCTTATCCTATGACCACAGAATTGTCGACGGCCGTGAGTCTGTCAGCTTCCTGGTACGGGTAAAAGAGCTTCTCGAAGACCCCACTAGACTTTTGTTAGGAATATAATCGCACTACTCAATACGCAATTCTAAATACGAATAAGATGAAATACGATGTAACAGTAATTGGTTCTGGTCCTGGTGGTTATGTTGCCGCTATTCGTTGTGCTCAATTGGGTATGAAAACTGCGATCATTGAAAAGTATGACACCCTGGGTGGCACATGCCTCAATGTTGGTTGTATCCCGTCGAAAGCACTACTCGATTCTTCAGAGCATTACCACAATGCCGCACATACCTTCGAAACGCACGGTATTGAGTTGAAAGACCTAAAGGTTAACTTTGACCAAATGATCGAGCGTAAGCGTGGTGTTGTCAATGACAACGTCAATGGCATTGCTTTCTTGATGAAGAAAAACAAGATCGACGTTCATACAGGCTTAGGGTCATTCATTGATAAAAACAACATCAAAATAACTGATAAAGAGGGCAAAGAGACCCAGCTTGAAACCGAAAAGGTCATCCTTGCAACGGGTTCAAAACCTGCCTCTCTCCCCTTTATTACCATTGACAAGAAAAGAGTGATCACCTCAACGGAAGCTTTGGAGCTGAAAGAAATCCCTAAGCACATGATCATAATTGGTGGAGGTGTCATTGGCATGGAGCTAGGTTCCGTTTATGGTCGATTAGGGGCAGAAGTATCCGTCGTCGAATTCATGGACGAGATCATCCCATCAATGGACAAAACCATGGGCAAAGAGCTTAAGAAATCATTGAAGAAATTAGGCTTCAATTTCTATTTAGGCCATAAGGTGACGGAAGTAAAAAGTACAGCCAAAACAGTCTCGGTCAAAGCTGAGAACAAGAAAGGCGAAACTATCGATATTAAAGGGGATTACTGCCTAGTCTCCATCGGCAGAAAGCCATATACCGAAGGTTTAGGATTGGAAAACGTTGGCATCAGCACGGATGATAGAGGAAGAATTGAGGTCAACGAACACCTCCAGACGGCGGTTGATTCTATTTACGCCATTGGTGATGTCATCAAAGGGGCCATGTTGGCACACAAAGCGGAAGAAGAAGGATCATTTGTTGCCGAAGTAATATCAGGCCAAAAGCCCCACATCGACTACAATCTCATTCCTGGCGTGGTATACACATGGCCAGAAGTCGCTTCTGTGGGTAAAACAGAAGAGCAACTGAAAGAAGCCGGCGTTGCCTACAAAACAGGATCTTTCCCTTTCAAGGCTTCGGGCAGGGCAAGAGCATCGATGGATACTGATGGTGTGGTCAAAGTACTTGCTGATAAAAGTACCGATGAGATTCTTGGGGTACATATGATTGGTCCCAGAACTGCTGACATGATAGCCGAAGCCGTTGTGGCCATGGAATACCGAGCCAGCGCCGAGGACATTGCACGGATGTCTCACGCGCACCCAACTTACACAGAAGCGTTCAAAGAAGCTTGCTTGGCCGCAACTGACAATAGAGCCTTACACATTTAGCTTCACATCGGAATTGAAACAAAAAAAGGCCACAAAGAGGCCTTTTTTTGTTTCCTAAGTAAATGACCTATAGCCCAAATTGAGTCATTTACCAATGTTTGCAGGCGATATCTTTCTGAACTTTATCATGAACAACAACTCGTAGGAACGTGTTGGCTAAATTTTAACTCATGAAATCAATAAGAAATATATCGGCAATTATTGGCCTAGCATTAGGCATCCTCATTGTGATATAGGCGATTTAGGTACAGGTCGACGGTTGACATTAGGCCATAAAAAAAGCCAATCAATTACGACTGGCTTATGCTTTTATCGTTGGTCAATCAATTATTTGCTTGTTCTTTTTCCTTCCATCGGAAAAGCATCCTCACCTAAATAAACGACCCCGGAAAACGTATCCCCGTCAAAGGCCACTTCGATGTCAGCGCCGGTCCCCATCACTTCTATAGAAGCCGTCATGTTCGTATCGACCACATCTACTCCCATTAACTCCAAGGTACCGAACTGATCGGTGGACAAAGTACCCGTATAAGCACCCGGTGAACCCGAGATCGTCATCGTACCTCCACTTCCTCCATCAGGGGTGTCCACATAATATTCCCAACTTCCTGTTGGATCATACGCTTTCTTTTTTGCTTTTGCCGTTGTGCCTGAGCCAGAAGCGGCACAACTAGCGATAAAAAATAGGGTAGCGAACATTAAGGCCGCAGTCTTCATTTGTTTGGATACTCTCTTCATGTTTGAATATACTTAGTTCGTCTGTTGAAAATACACAAATTTTCTTTTTATGACCCGGTGGACGATGGATTTTGAATGGCCGCCGCAAAGATTTCGTGATTAGGGAATTGAAGTTTTGATTGTTGGACGAATACCATAACTTTGCCCCAATTTAGACCTAAGTCAATAAGTCGATCTTCCATTTCAATTATGCCAAAAGACAACAGCATCAAGTCCGTACTCATCATAGGTAGCGGACCTATCATTATTGGTCAAGCCTGTGAGTTTGATTATTCCGGGTCTCAAGCCTCTCGCTCGTTAAGAGAAGAAGGCATTGAAGTCACCTTGATCAATTCGAATCCGGCAACCATTATGACCGATCCGGTGACGGCTGATAACGTTTACCTGAAGCCACTCACCAAAAAATCGATCGTTGAAATTCTAAAAGCACATAAGATCGATGCTGTGCTGCCAACAATGGGTGGTCAAACGGCGCTCAACCTTGCCATCGACTGCGACAAAGCCGGAATATGGGAAAAATTCGGAGTCCGCATCATTGGGGTCGACATTGACGCCATTGAAACTACCGAAGACCGAGAAAAATTCAGGCAAAAAATGATCGAGATCGGGGTCAATGTCTGTAAAGGTGAAACTGCAACCTCGTTCTTAAAGGGAAAAGAAATCGCTCAAGAAATTGGCTTTCCGCTCGTCATCCGACCTTCGTATACGCTCGGTGGCTATGGTGGTGGATTTGTGAATTCACAGGATGAATTTGATGTCGCCTTAGAAAGAGGTCTTCAAGCTTCTCCGATTCACGAAGTATTGGTTGAACAAAGTATCCTTGGCTGGAAAGAATACGAGGTAGAACTGATTAGAGACAATATTGGCAATGTCATCATCATCTGTTCTATTGAAAATTTCGATCCCATGGGCGTGCATACTGGTGATTCGATCACCGTGGCTCCGGCAATGACCTTGCCCGATACTGTTTATCAGGCCATGCGCGACCTCTCTATCAAAATGATTCACGGTATTGGTCAATTTGCTGGCGGTTGTAATGTGCAGTTCGCAGTGAACCCTGACAATGATGAGATCATCGGAATCGAGATCAACCCTCGAGTTTCTCGTTCATCAGCTTTAGCCTCTAAAGCCACAGGGTACCCTATTGCAAAAATAGCTGCTAAGCTAGCCATCGGATACAATTTAGATGAGCTCAACAACCAGATCACCAAAACCACCTCTGCCTTCTTTGAACCGGCGTTGGATTATGTCATCGTAAAAGTACCACGCTGGAACTTCGATAAATTCAAAGGTTCTGATCGAAAGCTTGGTTTACAAATGAAGTCTGTGGGTGAAGCCATGGGCATTGGCCGAAACTTCCAGGAGGCGCTTCAAAAAGCCTGTCAATCATTGGAGATCAAAAGAAACGGGCTCGGTGCAGATGGTAAAGAATTGAAAGACCAAGCAGCGCTGTTGCATAGTTTGGAAAATCCAAGTTGGAACCGCTTGTTCCATATCTACGATGCCTTTAAACTGGGTATTGCATTCAATACGATCCAGAAGAAAACGAAGATCGACAAATGGTTCTTACAACAGATCGAAGAGTTGATCGAACTGGAAAACGAGATAGAACAATTCACGATCGACACCATCGAAGAGCCCTTGCTGAGAAAAGCAAAAGAAAAAGGTTATGCTGATCGTCAGATCGCACACTTGCTAGGATGTTTGGAAAGCAAGGTCTTTAATAAGCGCCACGATTTAGGCATTCAGCGCGTCTACAAAATGGTGGATACTTGTGCCGCTGAATTTGAAGCACAAACACCTTACTATTATTCTACATTCGATCAAGAAAACGAATCCGTTCGTTCAGATAAAAAGAAAGTCATCGTTCTGGGTTCAGGACCGAACCGCATTGGCCAAGGAATTGAATTTGATTACTGCTGCGTGCATGGTTTGTATGCGGCTAAAGAGTGTGGTTATGAGACCATCATGATCAACTGTAATCCGGAGACGGTCTCTACCGACTTTGACACAGCCGACAAGCTCTATTTCGAACCCGTCTTTTGGGAGCACATTTATGACATTATCCTTCACGAAGACCCGGTCGGTGTCATTGTTCAATTGGGTGGGCAAACAGCTTTGAAACTGGCTGAAAAACTCGATCGTTATGGCATCAAGATCATCGGTACAAGCTATGAGGCCCTCGATTTGGCAGAAGACAGAGGTAGGTTCTCGACACTTTTGGCTGAAAACGACATCCCTTATCCGAAATTCGGTGTGATCGAAGATGCGGAAGAGGCCATTGACCTTTCCAAAGAACTCGGGTTTCCGCTGCTCGTCCGTCCTTCCTACGTATTGGGTGGACAAAGCATGAAGATCGTCATCAATGAGCAGGAGCTGGAAGAACATGTGGTCAACATTTTGAAAGACATTCCTGGGAATAGGGTCTTACTTGATCACTTCTTAGAAAATGCCATCGAAGCGGAAGCCGATGCCATCTGTGATGGTGAGGATGTTTATATCATTGGTATCATGGAACATGTAGAACCGGCAGGAATTCACTCTGGAGACTCTTATGCGGTATTGCCTCCCTACAGCTTGGGCGATTTCGTTATCCGCCAGATCGAGGCACATACCAAGAAAATTGCCTTGGCATTGAAAACGGTGGGGCTCATCAACATACAGTTTGCGATTAAAGATGACAAAGTTTATATCATCGAAGCGAACCCAAGAGCCTCTCGTACCGTTCCATTTATAGGTAAGGCCTATCAGGAACCTTATGTGAACTACGCGACCAAGGTCATGTTGGGAGAAAAGAAATTAAAAGATTTCGATTTCAAACCTGTGAAAAAAGGGTACGCGATCAAAGAACCAGTGTTTTCGTTCCACAAGTTCCCGAATGTAAATAAGGAATTAGGGCCAGAGATGAAGTCCACAGGAGAGGCGATCTACTATATCGACGACCTGATGGACGATTACTTCCTCGATATTTACTCAAAGAGGAACCTGTACTTAAGTAGATAAATTGCATGTTATTAAAAGTAGCACTTTTCATATTTGTTGGCATCTGGATTCTTAGAGGAGCCGCACGGTTCTTCTTAGGGAATTTGGTCAAGCAGGCACAACGGCAGCAACAAGAGTTTCAACAACAACGAAACACGAGCTACCGCCAGCCCACTGATGGGAATGTGAACGTACGTGTGTCTCCTCAGCACAAGAACAAGAAGTCTTCTGAAAACTTCAAAGGAGGTGACTACGTAGATTATGAGGAAGTAGATTGATCAATATCAGAACAATAAAGTTTAAGCCATCCCGAATGTTCGAGATGGCTTTTTTTAGCTAAAAAAAAGCCATCGTAAATTGTTTTTGTGAATTTTTTTTAAATTGATATGAATAATACAATATTTTAAATAACATACACATGAAACATCACACAAAACTTATCTGCATAAGTCTATTATTAGTTTTAATAGCATCTTGCAATGATCAAAATGAAGCTCTAAGCCCTAAGTATTTGTCAGTAGAAGGAACTCACATTGACATTATTGAGTCTGGGTATTTCAAAAATTATTTAACTACAACACATCAATTACTCAGTTTGAGAAGAATAAATGGAATCAAAGTGGCTAAAACCGATTATGATCATTTTAGAAACAAGGAGGAAGTCATTCAAGTCTTAAAGAATTATTTCATGAATGCAGAAGAAGCATTTTTATTGCTTCAACAAAACGAATATTACCTTACACAACTTCAGCTAGAATTGCCATGGCTAAATACCCTTGATCCTATAAAGAAATATGAAGTCTTCTCAACAGCTGTTCAGGCGATTAGTGAAGAATCCATAAATTATTCCGAGAATACAGATGGATATTGCGAAGAGGCAAGAAAAAGGGCATTTAGCGATTGTGATCAAGATGCATTGGTTGGTCTTGTACTATGTTTACCAACTCTACGTACTGGTTGGGGTTACTTTCTTTGCGGTGCTACCGTAGCGGCCGATGGCTTGATTTGTATTGATAGAGCAGAAAGCGAATACGAAAAATGTATTGAAGCGAGAAAAACGAAAAAATAAATTTTGAAATTAATGAAAACGTATTGGTTACTTCTCATGATCGCCTTAGTAGTGTACTTTGTTGGATCAGTTTTTCCGTTCGCCTCACAAATTAGCGATACGACGATCAACATTATCGTACTAGTACTTTTAGGGTTGTGCCTTTTCATCTTGATTATGACAAAATACGGGAAAAAGAAAAATTCGAATATCAACATTCAAATTGGGCTGCACTTTATAGCTACAGTGCTTTTTGCTTTACTTTCCCTATTTTGAAAGAAAAAAATTGTCAGAAAAAAAGCCCTCTTCGCGGATGGCTTTTTTTATGGCCCCTGGATAATTCATGGCTTCAATTTGAGTGAAACCATGAATTACATCTCAAACACCATGGCATTAATGTGCATGCCTGCGCCAACTGAAGCAAAAATCACCTTATCTCCTTTGTTTAATTCATGTCCGGTCAATTCTCCTTTTGTGATCAGGTCCAGCATGGTAGGGATGGTCGCAACGGAACTATTCCCAAGCTTTTCGATGGTCATCGGCATCAGCTCTAAGGGATCTTTATCGACGCCATAGATCTTGAATAACTTCAACAGAATGGCTTCGTCCATCTTTGCATTCGCTTGGTGAATCAACACTTTCTTGATGTCTGACAAGTCAAGGTTGGCTTTATCAATTGCACACTTGATGGCCGCAGCCACTTCAGTCAATGCATACTCATAGATCTTACGCCCTTTCATTTTGATGAATCTTCCCTTTGACTTCTCCAGATTCGGATTAAAAGAGGGGCCCATCTCCAAATAAGAGAGTTCTTGATCGGCATCTGTGCGAGAACACTGTGAGAGATACCCGTTCTCAGAATCAGAAGCCCTAAAAATAGTCGCACCGGCACCATCTGAGAAGATCATTGCATCGCGATCGTATTTGTCGACAATGTTCGAAAGCGTTTCGGCACCGATCACCATCACCGCCTTGGCATCACCACAGCGGATCATCTGTGTGGCCTGAATGGCGCCTTGCAACCAGCCCGGACAACCAAAAATGATGTCATAACAGGTTGCATTTGGGTTTTTGATGCCTAATTTATGCTTAACACGGGCGGCCAAGCTCGGCATCATGTCGATGCGGTTGTCCTCCCAATTGATGTTGCCGAAATTATGCGCAACGATGATGTAATCTAAGTCTTCTCCGCTTAAACTACTGTTCTTTAAGGCATCAGCTGCCGCCAAAGCGGCCAGATCTGAACAAGATTGCCCCGGCTCAGCATACCGCCTTTCCTTTATGCCCGTGATCTTTTCAAACTTTCTGATGATGACTGCATTCTCATCAGGAAACCGCTCCCCGTTTTCCTGATAAAACTCAGCATCCATGAAATCTTCATTCTTTACAACTCGTGGCGGCACATAGCTGCCAATTCCGTCAAAAACTACTCCAGTCATTTTTCTTATTCTTTATAGGAAACTGCGTCCCAGCAAGCCTCAGCAGCTTGCTCAATTTTTTCCTCTGTAAGGGTTTGGTTACTGTCAATATGAAGTTTTGAAAGAGAAACAATAGGTCCATACAAAAGCGCAATAATGGTAAAGAGAGGCAAGTCTCTCATCGCCTTGGCTCGCTTGGATTCAATGAAGAACTGCATGATAGGAGCAAGAATAAGGTAGGTTTCTTCTCTTGTTGTGTACTTCATGAATGGCGCGTAACGATACTGCTCAACAAAATGAAACTCCATCGGATGACTGATACAGTAATTGATCAGGTTCTTCCAGAGATGCTTAAATCGCTCTTTGAATGTCCCTTCTTCTCGGTAGTCCTTGAGCATCGCACGAATTACTCGCCGTTTGATTTCTGTAAAAAGCTCATTGATCAATTCTTCCTTGTTTTGGAAGTAGCGATAGATCGTTCCAGCTCCTACCCCAGCACGTTCTGCAATCAAAGAGATGGGCGTGCCATGAAAGCCATGCTCGCTCAATAAGTGCAAGGTAGCCTCCAGTATCACTGTTTTTTTGTCTTGTTTGGTATCGACCATTTGATTCTTCAAAACGGAATGAACGTTCATTCCGCATTAAAGTAACGCAGTGATCCGTTCTCTTTCAAGTCATTTTTAAAATAAGTTCAACACCTTATACCGAAGGATGAAAATCATTCGTGTTGGCAGTGGAAAAGATTTGACCTATTTTTGTTCTCTACTGATTTGAAAAGCGAGACATGAGTTGGTTTCAGAGAAAAGTAAAAGGCATTACCACACCCACCGATCAAAAGAAGGATGCTCCTGATGGCTTGTGGTACAAAACGCCTAATGGTTCAATCGTTCATACGCGAGAATTAAAAAACAACGCCTATGTAAGCCCTGAAGATGGCTTTCATGTGCGCATTGGATCAAAAGAGTATTTCGAGATCTTGTTTGACAATAATAAATTCACAGAGCTCGACGCCAACATGACTTCTGCCGACCCACTCAACTTTGTGGACTCTAAACCTTATCCTAAACGCATCATAGCCACTACAGAAAAAACCAAACTGAAGGATGCCGTAAGATCAGCGTATGGCAAAATGAACGGCGTGGACATCGTTATTGCTTGTATGGATTTCGCCTTCATTGGTGGCTCTATGGGATCAGTGGTCGGCGAAAAAATTGGTAGAGCCATCGACCATGCACGTAAAACCAAAACGCCTTTCTTGATGATTTCGAAATCAGGAGGAGCGCGCATGATGGAGGCGGGCTATTCGTTGATGCAGCTTGGAAAAGCCTCAGCGAAATTAGCCTTGCTTGGCCAGGAAGGCATTCCTTACATTTCTTTACTCACCGACCCAACTACAGGTGGTGTGACCGCCTCATATGCCATGCTTGGTGATTTCAACATTGCCGAACCCGGTGCATTGATCGGTTTTGCAGGACCTCGCGTCATTAGAGATACAGTGGGCAAAGACCTTCCCAAAGGCTTCCAAAGTTCGGAATTCGTCTTGGACCATGGGTTCTTGGATTTTATCGTTGACAGAAGAAACCTAAAGCATAAGCTCAGCACCTTGTTGAAGATGCTTGAATAATTGAAATTAGCTCCCAAGAAAAGGAAGAATTCTCAAATGCAAGTCACATGAGAATTCTTCTGAATTTGTTATTAATCCTTATTTAAAACCCTAGTCTTATAGAGAAACACTGCTGATCCAATAAGGCAAGGAATCAAAATTATGCTTGAAACGACAATTATGTTTACTTGAAGTGGGTCTGTTGCAGATTTGAAATAGAAAACATTCAGCAGATTCACCACACAAATGTAACTCAAGATAATTATACTAAGGGCAACCAAAGCCCTGAACCATTTTTTACTAAACAAATTAAAAAATTTCATTTTGGTATAATTTTAGTCAAAACATCCACCGTTAACTGCACCTATACCGGCACCTGCTAATCCCCCAAGAACTCCACCCACAGGACAGCCCATTATTGCTGCTTCCCTAGAAACCGGTAAAGTTGCCACTCCTCCTGAAATCTGAAAAGCTAACCCTCCAACACCTACACAACCACTAACCGTTCCCGTCTGTGCCTGAAACAACCCCTACAGCACATTTAGCCCACTTTTTTAGTTTAGACCAACCCCATTCTTCAATTTCAGATTTCTGGTAGTATATACCAGAATGACTAGATCCCTGGTGATTTGAAAATTCAAGTAAGTCAGCGTTTTGAATAATGAACCGCGTATAAATCAATTCTAAATGAGTTGTAAGAATTAATACACTTAATTCCTCTGAATTCAATCCTTCCTTAGTTCGGTCAACATAATGATAAATTAATTGCTCCATCTCAGCATAAGAATTTGCTGATACTATGATATCTTCTAAATCAAGCTCAGTTCGTTCGATAAACTGACTTAATTCTGGGGTCAATTCTGAATTTGAAGTACTACTTGAGATCAACAAATTATTATCCCCTATATCAATTGTCTCCGTCAGAAACTCATCAAAGGATTGCATGATAGCTTCTAGATCGTTTAAATACATACCTTTAGATCTTAAATCATTTGCAGCGAAGTCTAATCCTTCCTCTACCAGTTGAAAAAAATCATATTGTTCCTGAACTAAAGGCAGTTCATCTGGCTCTTGACAACTCCAAATTCCTAGAACTAGAATTACCGGTAATATGTGTGTTTTCATATTTGATTTTAATACTATTATAAATATTAATCAATGATTTTTTATAATTTTTTAAGTATATATATTGATAGTCTTATGCAGCTCAGAGAAGAGTTTTTATCACAAGAACTATAACTTATCAAATATTAGTCTTGAATTGTATTTATTCAGCCTTTGATGTTCCTGACAACTCTAACGTAAAAAATATTAACAACTTCAATTTGAATCATCGATTCAACCCGCTACGTTTGTAGCATCAAGTCATTCTTATTCCTTCTTCGGAATTTGAAGCGATTTATAAAGAAGCGTGGAGAGACAGGCTCTTTGAAGCGCTAGCAACCCATCCCGATCCATCGGGAAACGGTGCTAAATCCTGATCCCTAATGGGTGTCGAGTGGCATTCGGGAGAATATAAATTGATTATCATGAGAATCATTTTACACATTTCGTCAGATCATTTTTCAGCTAGCTGTTGCTAAGCCGTTGATCCTTTGTTGCTAAACAACTTGAGAAGTTGTCCAAGCACACCCTTTTTCTTTTTTTCATCAAACGATCTTAACATGCTTAGAACGAATGCATTCGTTGCTGATGCCCACTTTCAGGCAACAGGCGACAGATTAACGTATTACTTCCATAACCAACCCTTTGAATTAGAGTCTGGTGGCTGCCTACCGGAAATTCGGATTGGCTACCAAACCTTTGGTGAATTAAATGCCACCAGAGACAATGTGGTCTGGGTATTTCATGCCCTCACAGCCAATAGTAACCCTTTGGAATGGTGGCCAGGACTCATCGGAAACCATGACCTCATCAATCCCTCGGAACACTTTATCGTTTGTGCCAACATCATTGGTTCATGCTATGGGTCAACCGGACCACTTGATTTTAATCCGGAGACGGGAGAACGCTACCTGAATGACTTTCCATTATTGACCATTCGCGACATGGTCAAGACCCATCAGCTGTTGCAGTCGCATTTACAAATTGAGAGCATTTACCTCGGCATCGGCGGCTCCATGGGCGGACAACAGCTGATGGAATGGGCGATCGCTGAACCCCAACTCTTTCAGCGGCTGGCAATTGTGGCCTGTGGAGCAAAAAGCTCAAGTTGGGGCATAGGCATTCGAGCCGCGCAACGGATGGCGATTGAAGCCGACCCTTCCTTTTACTCTTCCTCCCCTAAGGGCGGCTGGAAAGGATTAGAGGCGGCACGCGCCATGGCGATGGTGACCTATCGATCGAAAACCTGCTTTGATGCTTCTCAAGTCGATGAGCCTAACCGCTTAGATCAATACAAAGCGGAAAGCTACCAACGCTACCAAGGAGAAAAATTAAACAAACGCTTTGATGCACGAACCTATTACACGCTCAATAAGGCCATGGACACCCACGATGTTGGGCGCAACCGAGGCGGCATTGAACAAGCACTTCGGCGCATTCAGGCAAACACCTTGGTTTTAGCGATTGAAAGCGATCTGCTTTTTAACAAGGAAGAAGTACACGCTTTAGCCGAGATGATCTCCAATGCCAACTATCAACTCATCCCCTCTGACTATGGCCACGATGGTTTTTTAATTGAAACCACCACCATTAGCCATCATTTACAACAATTTCTAACACAAGAAACGATATGAAATCACTCACTATAGGACTTTTCGGTTTTGGCTGTGTCGGTCAAGGCCTATATGAAACCATTACCAATTCAACCAATTTCTCAGGAGAGATCAAACAAATCTGCATCAAGCACCCTGAGAAAAATCGGAGCTTACCCCAACATCTGTTCACCACAGACCCGAGCGACTTGATCAAAGACCCAGAAATTGACATCATTGTCGAATTGATCGATGATGCTACCGTAGCGAAAGAGCTTGTCATTCAAGCATTGCGAAACGGAAAATCTGTCGTTTCGGCTAACAAAAAAATGATCGCCAATCATCTTGAAGAGCTCGTCAAGGTGCAAGAGGAGACCGGAAAGGCCCTTTTATATGAGGGCGCCGCATGCGGGAGTATTCCCATCATTCGCACCCTGGAAGAGTACTTTGGTCATGAACCCCTAAATGCCCTCCAGGGTATTGTGAACGGTTCGACCAATTACATTCTCACGCAAGTCTTCACGCAGCACCTACCCTATGGTCTTGCTTTGGAAAAAGCACAAGCCTTGGGATTTGCAGAATCTGATCCTCGACTTGATGTACAGGGTGAAGACGCAAAATACAAACTGGTGATTTTACTGGCCCATGCCTTTGGCCTCTTTGTTCATCCTGAGGACATTTTAACGCTAGGCATCGACCGAATCTCAGCCTATGACCTCGACTATGCACGGGCCAATGATTTGGAAATCAAATTATTTGCCACAGCCAGAAAAGTAGGCAACAAAGTCTTTGCGTTCGTTTTGCCTCAATTTGTTCATCAATCGCACAGTCTCCTTAACGTCAGAGACGAATTCAATGCCCTTAGCTTAATCGGTGAGTTTTGTGATGAACAGCGCTTTATCGGTAAAGGAGCAGGTAGTTTGCCAACCGGAGCTGCCGTCTTATCCGACGTGTCGGCCTTGAGTTATGATTATCAGTACGAATACAAAAAAAGACGCAGTCTGCCAGTCGAACAATTCTCAAACGAATCCTTGGTCGAAGCCTATGTCCGTTTCAATAATCCAAAAGCGATCGATCTTCATCTATTTGAAAGCATATCGGAAAGACGTTTTAGCTTTGAACAAAGCCATGTGATCGGCGAACTTTGCCTTGAAAAAATCGTAGAAGGAAATTGGCAAAACAATGCCGATGTGAATATCGTTTTGACGCCAAAAGAACCTCGGGAAACGCTCGGGAGATTAAGTGTTGGTTTACTTCAGGAGGATGTAATAGCGCTCCAAAAAGGCAAGAATGTACTCGAGAAAATCAGCGTTTAAGCTTATTGACATTCAACCGACCTTTTTTTGTCGTTCTCTTACTGATTTAAGCTTTTAGTAAATATATTTGTAGCCCTAAGAAAAGGCCTGATTTTCAGGTCAGTTTGTCTGAAAAAAAAGATTATTGATGTCATCTGTAATTATTACTTCAGTTGTTGCCTTCGCAGTAGTCATATTGTTGCTAGTGCTCATTCTTCTTTATGCACAATCAAAGCTTGTGCAATCTGGCGATGTAAAGATCATTGTGAACGGAGATGAAGACAACCCAATCGTAACCTCAGCAGGTTCAACCTTGTTGAATACGCTATCCTCCCAAAAGATTTTCTTGCCATCGGCTTGCGGTGGTGGAGGTACTTGTGCCATGTGCAAATGTACCATCAACGAAGGCGGTGGCGATGTACTACCGACAGAAGTTGGTCACTTGAGCCGCTCTGAGCAAAAAGAAGGCGTTCGTCTTTCCTGCCAGGTAAAAGTGAAAAATGACATGCGCATTAATATTCCGGAAGAGATCTTTGGTATCAAAAAATGGGAGTGCGAAGTGGTTTCTAACTACAATGTGGCATCGTTCATTAAAGAATTTGTTGTGCGTTTGCCTGAAGGCGAATCGCTTGACTTCGAAGCAGGAGGCTACATTCAAGTGGATGTGCCACCAGTAGTGTGCGATTTCAAAGACATGGACATCGAGCCTCATCCTGAGGATCCTGCCGGTCCAGACAAATTCAAAGAAGATTGGGATAAATTCAACTTGTGGGACCTCAAGATGGTCAATGATGAGGAGATCTTTAGAGCATACTCTATGGCCAACCACCCTGCAGAAGGTAATATCATCATGTTGAACATCCGTATTGCGACTCCACCATGGGATAGAGCCAATAACAAGTGGATGGACGTGAATCCTGGTATCTGTTCCTCTTATGTCTTTACAAGAAAACCAGGTGATAAAGTAACCATATCAGGACCTTACGGCGAATTCTTCATCAAGCCAACAGAGGCAGAAATGCTTTACATTGGGGGTGGTGCAGGAATGGCACCGATGAGATCACACTTGTTCCACCTGTTCCACACCTTGAAAACAGGTAGAAAAGTATCTTATTGGTATGGTGGTCGTTCGAAAAGAGAACTCTTCTACTTGGAGGATTTCCGTAAGATCGAAAAAGAATTCCCGAACTTTAGCTTCCATCTAGTGCTTTCTGAGCCATTGCCAGAAGATAACTGGAAAGAGAAGAAAGACATCAATGATAAAGATGGAGATGGCTTCTTAGGTTTTGTGCACCAAGCGGTGATCGACCAATACCTAAGCAAACATGACGCTCCGGAAGACATCGAATTTTATTTCTGTGGCCCTCCAATGATGAACGCAGCTGTTTTGAAGATGTGTGAAGATTGGGGTGTGCCGGATGAGAACGTATCCTTTGATGACTTTGGAGGATAAAAGGCTAAAGACCTAAAAAGTTAAAAGACCCTGTTTTCGAACTATCGGAAGCAGGGTTTTTTATTTTCAACTTCACAGAGTTGGGACTGTGAACTGAATGAAACGAGTAGCCTGCAGTTCAAACAAGCTAGTTCTCGTCAAGCCACAAGGTCTTGCCAATTCAAGCATTCAATCTATCTTTAGCATATGAATCTCAAACTTTTCTTCCAAGCACCAGCAGAGATTGAAGGGCTTCCGCAATCTGCCTTAGGCAAAAGCATTAAATCCCTTACCGACGACAGCCTGGAGATCGAAAAAATGGACCTTGCCATCGTTGGGTTAACTGAAGAAAGAGGAACACAAATTAACCTCGGCGTTGCCAAAGCGGCGCAGAAGATCAGAGAAAAACTCTATCGATTGAAAAAAAGTCATGTGCAACTCAAGTTGGCAGACCTGGGGAATCTTCAAAATGGTGAAGCTTATGATGACACCGTTGCTCGATTGACAGAGGTTTGTGAATACCTACGTGCACATAAAGTGGTGCCACTCATTATTGGAGGAACCCACGACCTTTGCCTTGGTCAGTACCTGGCATACCAACAAGCCGAGGAACTCATTTCAGTGCTAACCGTTGACGCACGAATGGATGTTGAGATACAGGGAGATCATAATGAGACCTTCTTATCAAAGCTCATCACGCACAAGCCGAATTTTCTGTTTAGCTATAACCACCTGGCGCATCAACAATACTTGGTTGAGGCCGATGCTCTCTCGGCCATTCAAAAACTTTACTTTGAAGCATTGCGGTTGGGCGAACTCCGCGACAACATACAACTCGCAGAACCGATCATTCGAATGGCCAATATGTTAACCTTTGATGTCTCGGCCATTAAAAGCGCAGATGCTCCTGGAAATGCCAAGGCAGAACCATTCGGTTTAACGGGTGAGGAAGCATGTCAGCTCATGTGGTACGCGGGGATGAATGAAAAAATGAGCAGCATCAGTCTTTCAGAGTACAACCCGAGTCTCGACGATCAACATGAAAAGACTGCCACCATTCTAGCGACAATGATCTGGTACTTCATCGAAGGCTATTATCACCGCAAAGACACCGGACAGTTCAACTCATCAAATTACACTAAGTACACGGTTAGCTTTGAGGGAAGTGACGATACCATGACCTTCTACAAAAGCAATCGGTCAGAAAAATGGTGGATGCTGGTGAATTACGGTGAGGGCATGCTCGACAGGGCGTACATTCCTTGCAGCTATGAAGATTACACTGCTGCCACTCATGGCGATTTTCCGGAACGCTGGATCAAAGCACAGGGTAAACTGATATAAGCCCGAGGCATTCTGGACTTGTTTCCTTATCTATTGGTATAAGAATCCTACACTGAGGCCTGCATAGAACCTTATAAAAACGAGAAAGCCCCACCACCGTTAGTGATAAGGGCTTTACTACTGGGTCATTAATAAATGAGATTTGTCATCTTATCGATTAACATAATGAATACCCTTTTCTGGCACCGTACCCTACTTCACAGCCGACTCCTTCAACAGACTCACTTGGCCCATCGCATTCTTTTCGTAACGAGCAACCATGCCATCCGCATAGGCTGGTTCAAAAGGAGGATCTGTTAATAAAAGAGATGAAGGAAGGTCAGCTCCCTGATGAAAAAAATACACCTCTGTGTTACCAAGCTTTGTATAGGGCATCAAATCCCCGTAACGTTTTAGCTCCGACCAAAGGGTGTCATCGACAGTGACCAAGTACCTCCTCCTTACAGGCCCTGTGTTGTTTTCATTGCGAACAGCGTGCATTTCCGTAAATCGAACCTGTAGATCATTCAAACCGGGTTCCTTGAGCGGAGACCAAAGCATCAGCGCGATCAACAGAACAACGATGAGTCCTCCGAGAGTTCTTTTTCTCATATCAAGCCCCTCGATTTAAGCTCCAAGTATTTGTTGATCGTATTGACCGTAAGGTCTTGCGGCTTGGTCAACACGGTTTGAATACCATGTGCTTTTAGCTCTTTGACAATTAGTTTCTTTTCGTACACCAATTGCTCTGCTATGCCTTTGGTATAGACTTGCTCTAGGTCATGAGCTGCCGAATGAATCAGCTCATCCACCTCCGTATTTTCGAAGAAAATGCATACCAGCAAGTGCTGCTTAGCGATCTTTTGTAACGAAGCCAATTGCCGCTGCATGGAAGATAAGGACTCAAAATTTGTATACAACAACACCAATGATCGTTGATTTACTTTTCGCCGAAGCGTGGCGTAAAGCCTGCCAAAGTCAGTTTCCTTGTATGCTGTCTTTTGTTTGTACAGATGCTCCAAGATCAAGTTGAGCTGGATGTTTCTGGAAGAAGAAGGCAAAAAGGAATTCACTTTTTGCTGAAAGGTGACCACCCCTGCCTTATCGCCTTTTTTGAGTGCGATGTTGCTTATGGCCAATGAAGCATTAATGGCATAGTCCAATAAACTGAGGCCCTCAAATGGCTGTTGCATCATACGTCCTTTATCAACCGCGCTATAGACATGTTGAGACCTCTCCTCCTGGTACTGATTGACCATTAACTGATTCTTGCGTGCTGTCGCTTTCCAGTTGACTTTGCGATAATCATCTCCACTTACATAGTTCTTGATCTGTTCGAACTCCATGTTGTTGCCAATGCGCCGGATCTTCTTCACACCAAATTCTTTGAGTTGATTGGAGATTGCCAACAGCTCGTATTTACGCATTTGTACATAGGAAGGATAAACAGCGACTTCCTGCTGAGTTCCTTCTCGGTATCGCCTTTGAACCAACCCGAGTTTGGTCCTCACCATGATATTGATCAAACCGAAATCGTAAGCGCCGCGCTTAACAGGGCGTAACGTATAATTCAAGCTTACTGGTGTAAAAGGCAGCAAGCTGACTTCAAAAGATTGGTCTCTCAGTTGAAATTGAGCAGGCATCTCGTCAATGATCTTTGCCCAAACCCGAAAAGCATATCGGCTCTCCACCAAAAGCTGAACAGGGTTTTCATCTCCATTAGAAAATTTATCAGCCATTGAACGCTCCGCACTGATCGATTTACGGGTCGCGTACATAATGATGGAATCCCCAATTAAGGCGACAACAAAAAGGTAAGTAACCAACTCTGCCGGATAAAAAAGCCATGGCAGCCCATAGGACAATAGAAAAAGCCCTATCAGCACACCAAGAGTCGCATAACAGCGCTCAGTTAAAAAATATGATTGGAAAAACCTCCTCAACGTGGCACTTCCGTTTTTGCGACCAACTGATCGATCACCTCATGCGGCGTCGCTCCTTCCATCTCTTTTTCAGGTGTCAACATGATGCGATGCTTCAATACGGAAGGGGCGATGAACTTGATGTCATCCGGGGTGACGAAATCTCTTCCTTGAATTGCCGCAAATGCCCGAGAACCATGCAATAATGCAATGGATGCACGGGGTGATGCGCCTAAGTAAATGTCTTTATTCTGTCTGGTCAAATGAACGATCTGGGCAATGTATTGCAACAACTTATCGTCCACCAAGATCTGCTTCACTGTCGATCGAAAGGCCTGCACATCGCCTGCATTGAGCACGGCCGAAACTTCGTCCACCGAAGCTCCCCACCTCGCCGACTCTCGAGTCAAAATCTCTATCTCATTCGCTAAGTTGGGATAATCGATCTCAATCTTGAATAGAAAACGATCGAGTTGCGCCTCTGGCAAACGATAGGTTCCCTCTTGCTCAATAGGGTTTTGAGTGGCCAATACAATATAGGGTGCCTCCATATCAAACTGCTGACCATCGATGGTTACCTGCCGCTCCTCCATCACCTCAAACAAAGCAGCCTGGGTTTTGGCCGGTGCTCGATTGATCTCATCAATGAGGATGATATTCGAAAATATAGGGCCTTTTTTAAACTCAAACTCTGAGGTCTTCAAGTTAAAGACACTTGTTCCCAACACATCGGAAGGCATCAGGTCTGGGGTGAATTGCAGACGCGAAAAGGGGACACTCAAGCACCTCGACACCAATTTAGCGAGGAGTGTTTTTGCCACCCCAGGCACACCTTCAAGCAAGATATGGCCATCAGCAAGAATGGCTGTTATGATGAGATCTACCATTTGTTCTTGGCCAACGATCACCTTGCCGATCTCTGCTTTTATTTTTTCTACGCCACTTTTCAGCTGGCTCAGGTCGAGCCTATTTTCGAACTCTTGGTTGCTCAGCTCTTTTTCATTTGATTCCATAAAATTCATTTAGTTTCTGTTCAAAAAGCAGTAACTGTTCATCTGCAAACTGTTGCCCACTTTCCATGTACTTAACTTGTGTCACCAACTCTTCTATCAGGCTTTCGTCTCTTCCCGACTTATGTGATAGCTCATCAATAAAGTCTTCGTTCAGCAGCTGGGTACTCAAATTATAATGACTTCGAATAAATTCTTTCCAGTACAAGACACGCTTTTGACAAAGGTTACCATGGTTGCGTTGCCGGTAATACAACCTGCCCAAGGTGCGGACAAATTCTAAGGTCAGGTTACTCAATGGGCGGATGACAGGGATGATCCGCTGTTCTCTTTTGGATTGAAAAATAAAAAACAATACGATCGTAAACAGCAAAAGGAAGGTCGCCCAACGCAAAGAGCTGTTACCTAATAGTACGCGAAGAGGGCTGCTCGATTCCAATCGACCCAAATGATAGTATTGATTTCTAATCAGTGGTTTGTCTTGTGGGATTAGTAACAGCTGGGCTTCTGTAAAGGCTGTGGTTTCATCTAATAGGGTGAAATAATTAGTAAAAGAGAGCGGAGTGGTGCTAAAAATAAGCTGCCCGTGGTTTTTATAGCGCAGGAGCACCGGTCGATCTTCTTCATTCACTGCAAGCACCTCCAAGCTATCGACCTCAACTGGCTCAAAGGCATTGGTCGCACCAATAACAGGGTATTGCACAATGCCCTCTTTGCCATCAATATTATATGTAATGCGTCTCACAGCCTCACCGCTGAGCGCTTTTTCAATTTCCTCAGCAGGCATAACCCCTAAAAACTCTTTAAACTCCGCCTTGAGTTGAAAGGTATCTGCGAGGGCTCCTCCAAAACCAAAGGCTGAGAGAAAAATGGTCTGCCCGGAAGCGACTTGTTCCAAGAGTAAGTCAGTATCCTCCCTTCCTAAGGCAATCACATTCGCAACCACCAAGGTGTTCTCCGTTATGCTGTCCTCTTCTATTAGCTCATAAAAACTCTTGAATTGATGACTAATGCCCTTTTCGAATAGGGGGCTCATCAATTCATCCAATGCCTTAGCCCCGAAAGGTTCTGTCGACGTATGGGCGAAGGTTACTGTCCAATCTTCAGGCTGCGGCTTGTTCATTTCATACACCACATAGATCACCAAAAGCACCACGAGTGCGATGATAAACTTTCGATCACCCATTCTGACCTCCTTTTCTTTTGGCTAAGATCAGATGGAACAAGTCTTTTGATTTGTTGACCAACTCTTCAGTCGCATCAAAATGACCATACCAGGTATAATCAAACAAATAGCTCAACCGCTTGAACTCAGCCTCAATTGGTCGGCCTTTCAGTTCATAAAGGTATTCGTAATTGGTTTTGCCCTGCATCAAACTGACCCATTGGGCCTCCGATGCTTGCTTAAGCGCATGCAAATAATAAAGTCTGACCACCAATCGATAATTCTGAGCAGCCAAGGCTTGATCGATCTCTTTTTCAAAGTTGATCTCATGTATGGCTTCTTCATCTACATCATAGTCAAGTGATAGTTCCTTTTTAGTAGATTGGAACAACCCTGAAACGTCGGCACCAAGGGCTTTGACTAAAAAATAAACAAAGGCAACAGCAAAAAGGAGTTTGAAAAATATATCAAGTGCACTTTGGGTTCCTTTGCTGCTGAAAAGGCCTTGAACCCACCCTAAAAAACGGCTCCATAATCGTTCAAAAAAACCCTCAGGTTCAGGCTTGACCAGTTCATATTGATAGGCCGCATCTCCCTGTAGTTCTTGCACCTGGGAACGATCAAAGCCTTTTCGTTGCTCTTGAGCGATGGCCCCAAAGCAGCAAATGAAGAGAAAAGAAAAAAAGATCAACAGTTTAATACACCTCGTCACCATCTTCCTTTGATTCATCATCCAATTGCTCAATCTGAGTCATAAGACCTCGAGATTCTTTCCGCTCTACCAAGTTGAAATACTGAAAAGCAATGGCAATAAAAATGAGCGAATTGGTCACGATCGAACCAAACGTTTCAAAAACAGAGAACAGAATATTTAACGCTTGATCACCGCTACTCATTTGTATCATATTGCTCAAATCACCACCTTCTTCAAAGGAACTAAAGGCTTTGATCCCAAAGAAAACGGCTCGAGGCAAGCCAAAGAGTTGATTGATGATGGTTGCGAGAATACCAACAACAATGATCAAACCAAAGGTACTCCACCACTTGCCTTGAATGAGTCGAAACGATCGGCCGATGGCATCAATTGGATTATTCTTCTCGAATACGATGATTGCCGGCCCCAAACTCAACGTAACCGCGATATAAATCACACTAAGCAAAAGTGCAAAGCCAAAGAGCACAACCAAAAAGGCAGAAGCCGAAGCGGAAAAGCCAATAGCAAAAGCAAGAATGAACGCAACAGCCCCAAGAATGAGTGTGGTCAGCAGGTTGTACCCGATGAGGTTGAAAAGCCTAGATCCCAGACCGCTTGTGATGTCCGAGTTCCTGATCATTTCCGGAGATGTTGATTGGTACTGGGACATGTAAGAAAATGTGATTGCCGGCATGATGGCACTCGTGATGATCCCACTGACAATCAACAAGCCATACAATTTGAACATGCTTAACAAATCACTAGCCGATAGGTCGTCCGGGGAAAAACCCAAATTCACGACGTCAAATGAGAATTGATTGATCAAAATGGTCATTAACAAAAGAATTGGCCCCGCAATAAGGAGCTGAACCTTCAAAAAAGGCCTGGCATTCTCTCGTATGAAAACAAAGGTGGCATTCAGCTTGTCACCAAATGGCCTCTTCTTATAAAACGTTTGTTGTGGTGTGTAATTCATGTTTGAATAATTTTCTTGGGTAAAGAATGATATACCAGACCATAAAGGCGAGCGAAAGCAAGATAATCAATGCCTTTAAGAAGTTGGGCATGTCGAACAGCCTTGTCACATAGGACTCGATGAAACCAGCGGTGATGAAAAGTGGAATAAGCCCCAAAACAACCTTGGCGCCCGTTAAGGCTCCTTTCTTCAGGCTTTCTAACCGACTGTAGGTTCCGGGGAAAACCCAGGAATTACCTAAAATGATTCCAGCTCCTCCTGCCATTACGATGGAGATGATCTCAATGGTGCCATGCAACCAAATGGTCAATAATGAGGTGAGCAAAAGTCCTTTTTGAAAGAAGAAATATTGAAATGAACCTAACATAACGCCATTTCTAAAAAGTAAAAAGCCAGTGAACAAAGACGAAAGGATGCCGGCGGCAAAAGCCATGAATGAGACCCTAATGTTGTTAAATGTGATGTAAAGAAACATCGGGAATTGATCCATTTTGGCATAAACACCCAAAGGCTCTCCGAGCTCAATATTCCTTAGCGTCATGTTGACATACTCATCTCCTAAAATGAGCCGAACAAAATTTTGATCTTGACTGGCAGAGAAAGCACCAATAACCGATGATAGCAAAAAGACAAGCAGCGAATAGCCAAATTCCTTTCGATGATTCCAAAAGATTTCAGGCAGTTCAAGTTTCCAGAAATTTGCAAAACGATTCCTTTGCTCTTTTTTATTCCGGTAAATGTACAAGTGGACCTTTGTGGAAAGGTTATTCAAATAAGAGGTGACATCGGCTTTCGGATAATTTGTTCTGGCATAAGCCAAGTCATCGGTCAGCTGAATAAAGAGATCAGCCAATTCATCAGGATCCTTTTGTTCCTTCCCCGTGATCAGGCTTTCGAACTTTTCCCATTTACTTATATTTGCTTTGACGAAAGCGGATTCTCTCATTTGATCTCCTTATCTCAACAATTTTATTGAATCCAGTGGCATATGCAAGCAGTAAATATCCAAACTACTCAGAACGTCCAATTAGAATATCCATTAGCGGGCGTAGGCGAACGTTTATTGGCTTTTGCCATTGACCTGGTGATCGTTGGTAGTTTTTACCTTTTTGTTTCTGCCTTACTAAATGCTACGGGTTTAGATTTTACCCTATCTATCGCTTTGATCATCGGGATTGTTGCCTACCTCTATCGATTTGTGATGGAACTTCTATTCAATGGCCAAACGGTCGGTAAAATTGCGCTCAACATTAAAGTGGTAAAGCTCGATGGCAGCAATCCCTCCATTGCCGCTTATTTTCTGCGCTGGCTGCTTGAGCCCATAGATTTTGGCATTGTGGGTTTGGCTGTTCTCACCATTATCTTAACACGAAATGGTCAACGAGTAGGTGACCTGTTGGCAGGAACAACCGTGATCAAAGTGAAGAGGGTCAGTTCAGTGAATATGCAAAACAAGGTGATCATGGAAAAAGTAGAGGAAGGGTATGAACCCACATTTGTTGACGCTGCTTCTTTGACAGATCATGAAATTCGACTGATCAAAGCCAGTTTAGCCGCTTACCGTGACGATGCACTTTCTGCTCCGATTGACACCCTAAGTACCAAAATTAAGGATAAGTATAACATCAAAAGCGAAATGCCACCTGTCAAGCTGCTCTACACGCTCATGCGAGATCATGCCTATTACGTCAGCCAATGAAAACCTTCAGCAAAGCACAATTAGCGCTTAGAAATGGACAGGATCGCGAGGAAATCTGGGTAGCCTTTCAAGGCAAGATCTATGATGTTACCCATTCAAGACTCTGGCGAAACGGCAAACACTATGAACATTGGGCCGGACAAGACCTGACGGATGAATTGCCTGATGCGCCTCATACAGAACAGGTTTTCAAAAAGTTTGAGATAGTTGGATTACTATCAGATAGTGAATCTCAAAATAGTAACTAGGACTAGATGCTGATCAACTAATACTCTAACAGCTCACAGCTAGCTGCGCTCTGCAGCATCTTCTACTGCTTGCCACACCCTGAAGACATTTTTGTAGCACATCTTTGCAATGTCTTCGTCAGAATACCCCCTTTTCAGCAACTCATAGATCAAATTCGGATAGGTAGACACATCCTTCATGCCGGTAGGAAGTGAATCTCCCACACCATCATAATCAGAGCCAAAACCGACGTAATCAGTACTTCCTGTCAGCTGAACGATGTGATCGATATGATCGGCCACATCACTAACCGTGGCCCAAGGATCGTTGAGTTCAGTGTAGCTTTCGAGGTACTCAATTGCTTTTGGGTCATCTCTCGCCAGCTCATTGTCGGCGAGCCAATTGATGACATGCTCATCGTAAGCAGCGCGTTTCGCTCGATACTCTCTATCCAAAAAGCTTGAACCAAAGTTGATCATGATAACACCATTTTCTTCTGCCAACCGTTTGATCATGTCGTCACCCATGTTTCGTTCAAAGCCAGGCGTGAACTTTCTGGCTGAGGAATGTGATGCAATTACAGGTACGTCTGTCATCTCCATCACTTGCCAAAAGGTGTCATCAGAGATATGCGACACATCCACCATGATGCCTACCCTATTCATCTCATTTACAACCTCCCTTCCATAAGCGCTTAGTCCACCGTGAGTTCTTGTGGTATCGTAAGAAGAGTCGCAAATTTCATTGTCCTTGCCGTGTGTTAAGGTGATGTAGCGAATGCCCTTCTTTTGATATTCTTCTACAAGCGAAATATCGCCTTCGACCGGTGCGCCATTTTCCATTCCCATCGGCAAGGAGATCTTACCAGCCGCAAAGTTCGCCTTCACATCCGCCGGGGAGTAGGCCATGGCAAACTGATCCGGATAGGTTGCCGCCAATTGCTTGGTCATGGTAATCAGCGAATCCGCAAATTTTTTAGCATAGCCTTCTATGTACTGGTATTGCGCAGGAATATAGATGGACATGAAAGGAGCGTCTAGTCCTCCCTGCTTAGCGCGGGGATAATCAAAATTACCATCTGCTGCATCAATGGATACATTCAACACTTTGCGCTGCATCATAAAGCCACCCCTTTCCATTCGGTAGGGCAAATCCACATGACCATCGACAATAATGTTTTCCTCTGCCAACCGTTGAGCCTTATCCATCATCTCTGCATCGCTGAGTTCTTCATTACCTGTGGTACATCCAAATACGGCAGCGGCTCCTAAAAGGAAAGTGAGTATTTTTTTCATGTCTTTCGTTAATTCTTCGCCTAAGGTATAAAGTGCAAAGCAAAGTTGAAATACACTATCCTCTTTCCTTTGGAAAGCGAAAAGGGTAAAATTCCACTTATCGAACAAAAACGCTCGTTCATCGAAGCATTCCGTTTGTTATCGAAAAAACAAAAGTCAAGCCTGTTTTAATAAACATCTTGCTCCTCAGATAACGCTCGAAATCATGAAAAAAATCGCTAGTCTAATGCTCATATTGGTAATGGGTTGTGCAGGTACAAACAAAGGGATGCAACAAATAACAGGAGTCGTTGACTTAGATGGAGTCTGGGTTGGAAATTATAATGAAGACCTTCAGTTCGTGCTCTTGGTCAATGAAACCCCAACCCAGTTAGGCGTGAAAATTATGGGGAGAACGGTCACTCCTTTAGATTATAAGAAAAGGGGTAACCAAGCGATCATGAAGTTCAAAAACGCCAAAGGCGACATTTATCATTTACTTGCCCAGGTCGACAGGAACGATCAAATGAGGGTGTCGATAACTGCCGAAACAGTGACTGACTTCCTTCCTTTGGGCATGCTGGGTGAAACTGTTTACCGTCTAACAAAAATGGAGGAGTCTGCTCAGGTGTTGAGTGCGTCACTTTCTAAGGGTCCGTCCTTTAAGTAGTCTTTAGGTTTTTGGCCTTTTTCTGAATAATAACCCCACCAATTGTAGTGGTCAAACAGGTTGCTCCCATAACGATCCACCAGAAATATTGCATATCGAGTACTCTAGTCCCTACCTCTGCCCAGAAAGCGCAATACAAGCCCACAACTGACCAGCTCATAAAGTAGTAGTGCTGATAATACCAATTGCGGGTTCTCTTTATTGCGGGATAGAGGCCTAAACCTAAGGTCAAAAGACTGATGATGACGAAACCGTGGAATAACGAGACACTACCAAAATTGTAAATGCCCAAGGCAGTCAAATTCATGAAAAGCATGCTCCAAAAATAGGCGTAGCCGATCTTCACATGGAGTGATGTTCCTTTTGGTTTGATGAGGACAATAGTACCAAACAGCATGGCCGCAATAGCAAGCAGCGTGTGTGCAAGCCCCAAAAAAGAGTTAATCAAGTGCATTTCAGCCAACCAATCCATCATTTACTTTTGAGTTTAATTTCCATGAAAGGCCACCAGGTATCACCATCCGCACTGTACGTTCCTTTTTCAATCCATTCGTCTTCTTTTAGCTCAATAGAATAGCGCAGAATACCGTGCGGGACGTCGACTTGCCATGTCAAACGGCCGTCCTCGAGCTGACCTTCAGATCGCATAACATAACCGTCTTGACTGAGCGACTGAATCCTATAGATTTTGCTGTCAATATCATACACGATCAAGGAAAATGTCTCGTGACTGATCGTTCCTTGTGGATCGGCACCTTTTGCTTCTATGGCAATGGCCAGTCCATCCAATTTGTGCTCCACCTTTTCTATCAAATTGAATGACTGCTTTTTCATTTGTTCATCCATCGACCATCCTTCGCCTTCCCAAGTGCCCACCCATTCGGATAAACCTTCCAATCCTTTCTTGTTTACGCGTTGGGTTTGGGACATTGCATTTTTGCTGATCAATAGGCCAAAGAATAAAAACAGCCATACCAGCAATACATCTTTCGTCCTATTCGTGATTCGTTCCATAACTTTTATTTTAAACTAGTTTATTTTATAAACCTTATTTTTAAATTTTTTTAGGGTTTTAAGTATTGTTGAATATTCTTCACATAGGCCTCAAAAGCTTCAATTCCTTCTGGCGTGATCTTACAGGTAGTTTTGGGCTTTTTTCCTTCAAATCCTTTCGTTACGGATAAGTATCCCGCAGTTGAAAGCTTATCGATCTGCACGCTCAGGTTGCCGGCCGTGGCTCCTGTTTGCTCTTTGATGTAGACAAAGTCTGCACGTTCTACACTGATCAGCAATGACATAATGGCCAACCTCAGTTGTGAATGTAATAATGGGTCAAGCGATTTAAACACTTTATCTTTTTTTAGCATTGAACTTCATGACATAACCTGGTACCAGATATCCTAAGGCAATACCAACTGCCATAGCCGCCATTTGATCAATTTCATTCAAATGAAAGGCGAAGATAGCCATTGCCCACAGACAAATCGCTCCAAATTGCAAGACTTTAAAGCGCATCATTGCACCGGAGACAAACGTACCTACTCCAGCGATCATGAGAATCAAAGGCGCAATCTGAAAATTCAAGTACGGCCCATTAATAATGACAATGATCATAGCGATACCCAAACTCAACCAGAGCCAAGCATATAGTTTGTCTGTATAGTGAGTCACTGTCGCCTTTTTCTCACGGCGGCTGCCGTAAATAGGCGAAACAATTACCCCTACAAACATGAGCAACCAGGCCATCGAAGGTTCATCAACAAGCTGTTGGGTTGCCAAAAAGTAATGAAGCGCACTAGCCAAAATGACTAACCAACCCCATAACAGATAAAAAAAACTATTATCTGTATATCGCTGCCTCGCTTTTCCAATCATGTTATTGATCAGTGCAAGGCTTTCTTCTGGTGTCAACTCTTTCTCTTTCATACCAATTGTTTATGCAATTATAAAGTAGTTTATTTTATAAACCTTATCGTACTCACGAAAAATTTTCCATTAGGTTTCACTATTTTTGACTCGATGTCAAGAATTCTGATCGCAGATAGCGGATTTACCAAAACGGACTGGCGCCTAATCAAACCTGATGGCAGCATCGCCCAAGCAAGAACGGCAGGAATAAACCCTTACTATCAAAGTCTTCACGAAATGGAGGAAGTCATTCAAGCGCTCTATGGTCAGATGCCTGAATCGATGGACAAGATCTATTTCTATGGGACAGGCTGCTCTTCCGGAACCAATCGAGATAAAATCGCACGTCTTCTTCAAAACTATTATCCACATGCAACAGTCGCCGTCAACCATGACCTTCTTGCTGCGGCGCGTTCACTTTGTGGAGCAGAAGCGGGTATTGCTTGCATCATTGGTACAGGAACTAACTCTTGCCTCTATGATGGTGACAAGATCACGGCAAATGTCCCTTCTTTAGGCTGGGCCATTGCCGACGAAGGCGGTGGTACATATCTGGGAAAGACATTGGTCACGGCTTATTACAGAAAAGAAATGCCCAAGCACCTGCGAGTCATATTCAAAGAGACCTTTAGCCTGACAAAGGATGCCTTTCTAACCCATGTTTATCAAGAACCCATGCCAGGACGTTTTCTTTCTACTTTTGCCAAATTCATTGGCGAGCACATCCAAGATCCTTACATGTACCAGCTGGTCGCGACAGGTTTTGATATCTTCCTCACAAAAAATGTGATGAAGTATGAGGGCTATGACATACTTCCCGTACACTTTACAGGGAGTATTGCGTATCATTTTGGCACGATTCTAAGGGCGGTCGCTCAAGAAAAAAGCATTTTTGTCAAGCATATTTCAGAGCACCCCATTTCTGGACTCACTTTATTTCATCAATAAAAACATGAGCGTTACCGAATCCTCCTCAAACCATGACCATCTTGAAAAGATGACTATCCAAGAGTTATTGGTCAACATCAACAAAGAAGATCAAACTGTTGCCCAAGCAGTAGAACGCGTCATCCCTCAGATAGCCGCTTTGGTCAAGGAGATTGTCCCGCGCATGAAACAAGGTGGTCGCATCTTTTACATTGGTGCAGGTACGAGTGGCCGATTGGGCATACTCGACGCTTCAGAATGCCCTCCTACCTATGGAGTAGAACATGGAATGGTGGTTGGCTTAATTGCAGGAGGAGATGGCGCGATTCGAAAAGCTGTAGAGTATGCAGAAGATGATGAAGAGCAAGCCTGGAAAGATCTTGACGAATTCTTGGTCAATCACAAAGACACAGTCATCGGGATCGCAGCTTCAGGTAGAACTCCTTATGTGATCGGTGGAATCAAAAAGTGCAAAGAACATGGTATCCTGACTGGATGCATCACTTGTAATCCTGATTCGGCTTTGGCTTGGGAAGCTGATTTTCCTATCGAACCGATCGTTGGTCCTGAATTTGTCACCGGTAGTACCCGAATGAAAGCGGGCACAGCACAAAAGCTGGTGCTCAATATGATCTCCACATCTGTGATGATCCGATTGGGCCGAGTAAAAGGTAATCGAATGGTCGATATGCAGCTATCCAATAACAAGTTGGTGGATAGAGGAACTAAGATGGTGATGGAAATGCTCCAAATTGACTACCCAACAGCAGCATCACTGCTGAAAAAACATGGTTCTGTGCGTGCCGTGATCGAAGCCATCAAGAACTCCTGATGCACACCATTGAGCCTTTTTATCGCTGGCTAAACCTCTACAACGTGGCTGAAGATCCCTCTTCACCTTACGACGGTAAAGAGTATAACTTCGACCTTTACTCGGAAAATATCTACGGGTACTACATCGACCCACATTGGGACTTTATGGGTTCCGAAACACTATACATCAAAATTCTCTGGGCAGATTACGCGCAAGGCTACCTTATCATTGAGTTCATTGGTGAATGGAATGATGCCATCAACAACGACATCATGCATTTCAAGCGAAACATCGTGGACCATTTCACCCCACTAGGAATCAATAAATACGTATTGATCGGGGAGAACATCCTCAATTTTCATGGCTCCGATGACTCCTATTACGAAGAATGGTTCGAAGACCTTGAGGACGGCTGGATTACAGCCATTAACTTCAGGGACTTTATTTTGGAGGAGATGCAACAGTATAACATCGACAGTTACATCAATTCGGGTGGTGACTTGGATGTGATTAACTGGCGTACCCTTACTCCGCAAGTTTTATGTGCTCGAATACACGAGATCATCAACCGTAGAATTGATCTCTTTTGATGACTTCCTGACTCACAGTCAAAAGGTAAATAACCCTCAACTCCCCTCCTTAAAAAAGGAGAGGCTTGGGGGTGGTTGTATCTTTATGAAGAATCAGGAATCAAAAGCCATCTTACCACGAAATCCAAGTATAGCCGCTGTCATAGATAAGAGTGATTAGAAGCGCATTCTACCACCCCTAACCCCTCCTGCTAGGAGGGGAATTAGTCTTACACCCGAAAAACAAATTTGATGAAATATTAACTCCCCTCCTTAGACAAGGAGGGGCCGGGGGTGGTTGTACTTTTTAACTATTTTAGAAATATGACAAAAGCACACAATAAAAAACACCTCAAAAAGAGAAGGCAATTCTTGAGAAACAACGGTACATCGGCAGAAGCTGTGCTCTGGACACTACTCTCAAATAAAAAACTTAACGGCAGAAAATTTAGAAGACAACACAGCGTGGATAACTACATTCTGGACTTTTACTGTCCATCTGAAAAACTAGCGATCGAATTGGACGGAGATCTTCATTTTACGGCTCATGGACTCATCAAGGATGAAATTAGAGACCAAAAACTAGCTGAGCACGGAATTAGAGTATTACGAATTGAAAATGATGAAGTCTTTAACGCCACGGATGCAATCTTAGAAAAAATTAGAAATGCTTTGCACCACCCCTAACCCTTCCTGTTAGGAGGGGAATTAGTCTTGCATTGCAACACACATTAATCGTCGAACATCAACTCCCCTCTTTAAAAAAGGAGGGGCTGGGGTAGGTTGTACTTTTGTGAATAACAAAATTACCTATGACGACTCGCAACCCAATACGCTAAGCACAAGACTTACGGCGCTTTGATCTCCGCTATCATCGAAATGAAATACCTTCGGTTATTATCGAGATCCAAGCATAGTGCCCGGGTCCTCTTTTTTTCTAAGAGCCGAAACCTCCGATTCCTCAACTTAAACTCTACACCAGCATCTAGGTCTACCAAACGTTGCCCTACCTTCGCATTACAATTCGCCAAGGCAGCAAAAAGCACTGGATCTGATGCTGTACTCGCCTTCGGATTCTTCATATGTTTGGCCAGAGGCCTCAATACCTCATCGGGAAAGACCCCATCATTCAACACAGGCAGGAGCAATCTTTTGAATTCATTCTTCCAGTGAACTCCATGAGCCTTTAACCGTCGATTTGTCTGATGCACCCGACGATGAGCCACCTCATGGATATAGGTGATCAAAAACTGATAGGGATTTAGGTTCTCATTAACCGTTACTTGATGTGACTTTGTCCTTGGGTCATAGCGGTAATCACCTAGTTTTGAGCTTCGTGCTTTGGACAACTTGAAGCGGAAAGGTGCTTCTTCCCACAAAGCAACACAATAGTCGATTGAGGCCTGCGGTACTTTGTCCTCTAAAAGATCACGAAAAGGATTCACTATTTCTTTCTAAATACGAGCTTGATCGGTACACCATCGAATTCGAACCGCTCCCTGATTTTATTCTCCAAAAATCGCTCATACGGTTCTTTGATATATTGCGGCAAATTACAGAAGAACGCAATGGTCGGTGTGTGAACAGGTAGCTGCGTGATGTACTTGATCTTGATGTATTTCCCTTTCAACGCAGGAGGCGGATAGCGTTCGATCTCTGGCAAGATCGCATCATTCAACGCAGAAGTCGTCACTTTCCGGATCCTGTTTTCATACACCTTTACCGCTAGTTCTATGGCCTGATAGATCCGCTTCTTATCCGTAACAGAAGTGAAAATCTTAGGAATCCAATTCAAGGTTCCCAGTTTTTCATCTAAGTCTGTTTTGAACTTTTGCATTGTGTTGGTTTCTTTTTCGATAAGATCCCATTTATTCAGCATGAGCATGACCCCCTTTTTGTACTTTAAGGCCAGACTGATGATGTTCATGTCCTGCGACTCCAATCCTCTTGTCGAATCGATCATCACCACGCAGACATCTGAATCTTGCAAGGCTTGCAACGCACGCATCACTGAGTAGAACTCAATGTCTTCGTGTACTTTCGACTTTTTCCGTATGCCTGCCGTATCTGTTAGAATAAAATCCTTTCCGAACAGCTTGTAATGGGAATTGATGGTATCGCGCGTTGTACCGGCCACATCGGTTACAATGGCTCTTTCTTTACCAAGCAAGGCATTTACAAAAGACGATTTGCCGGCATTCGGTCGGCCCAAAATCGCGATCCGCGGAATCCCTTCTTCCGGATTGCCTTTCCCCTCGTCCTCGAAATGTTTAACCACCTCGTCCAGGAGTTCTCCGGTACCAGAACCTGAAGCCGAGGAAATCGGAAAGACCTCTCCAACGCCCAGGGCATAAAATTCAGGAGCTTGATAAGACCACTCGGCCGTATCGGCTTTGTTGGCGACAACCAAGGTGGGCTTTTTCACGGCACGTACTACCCGGGCAAATTCTTTGTCTAGTGCCGTCAACCCATCGTGGCAATCTGTCATGAACAAAATAACCGAAGCCTCTTCCATGGCCTGGACCACCTGCTCTCTAATGGCTCCTTCAAAGACATCGTCAGAACCGGTCACATAGCCTCCTGTATCGATGACCGTAAAATGCTTACCAATCCATTCGGCATAACCGTAATGTCGGTCGCGTGTCACCCCAGACTCATTGTCCATAATTGCTTGCCTTCTTTCCACCATTCGGTTGAAAAAAGTCGATTTACCCACATTCGGACGTCCTACTATTGCTACAATATTTGCCATGTTAAGCTTCGAGTTACGAGCCTTAAGTTACGAGGTGTAACCAAAACCCTTTAATTTCATTTCTTTTTTGCGCCAATCTTGTTCCACCTTGACAAAGGTTTCGAGATGCACTTGTTTACCAAAGAACTTCTCTAAATCTTGGCGTGCTGCTATGCCTACTTTTTTGATCGCCTCTCCCTTATGCCCGATAATGATGCCTTTTTGACTCTTCCGCTCCACATAAATGTCGGCCATGATCCGGATGATCTTTTCATCCTCCTTAAATGAAGTGGTGACCACTTGCGTGCTGTAAGGCACCTCTTTTTTATAATTCAAAAAAATCTTTTCTCGAATGATCTCATCAACGAAGAAGCGTTCCGGTTTGTCGGTCAATTCATCTTTTGGGAAATAGGCCGGATGTTCAGGCAGTGCTTCAACGATCATGTCAAAGAGCTCCTGAGTATGCAGCTTTTCCAGCGCTGATACTTTGATCACCGCGTCGAAATCAATAAGGTCTTTCCAATAACTGATCTTATCGTCGGCTTGCGATCCTTTGGCCAGGTCTAGTTTATTCATGACCAAGATGACAGGAATGTCAAATTCTTTTAAAAAATCGATCTGCTTTTCATCTGCGTATTTTTCATAGAGATCAGTGACAAAAAGGATGACATCCGCATCTTCGTATGAGCTATTCACAAAGCTCATCATGTTCTCGTGCAGCTTGTATTCCGGCTTGAGAATTCCGGGGGTATCGGAATAGATAATTTGGAAATTTTCTCCACTCAAAATACCCATAATCCGGTGTCGAGTAGTTTGGGCTTTGGAGGTGATGATAGAGAGCCTTTCCCCCACCAGGGCATTCATTAAGGTCGATTTACCGACATTGGGTTTGCCTACGATGGCGACGTATCCAGCCTTGTGTGGTATTTCAGACATTTCTTAAATTTAGTGGCAAAGGTACTTGTTTAGATTTGATTTATCATCTACTTTTGTAGCCCATTCGGAATCGTCTGGATGTGTAGACATCGCGGGATGGAGCAGTTGGTAGCTCGTCGGGCTCATAACCCGAAGGTCGCAGGTTCGAGTCCTGCTCCCGCTACAGAGAAAGCCTGAGCATTCGCTCAGGCTTTTTTTATGACCCAAATCATCTTTTCTACTGATGGGCATCACCTGATTTTTTCGGACTGCCGTTTACCTTCATTATCAACAAGTAAAACGATTGCAGTTATTAAAAACGGAGGTTAATATGAAAAGGATTTTAGTACCCGTAGATTTTTCGAATTGTTCGAAATCTGCCTTGCACAATGCAATTCGCATTGCGGAGAGAATGCACATGGAACTCCTGCTTTACCACTCTGTGGTCGTACCTGTAGGGTTCGCAGAGGGTGCGCCCGTTGGTGGGATTGATATGGGATTTGAAGAAATGGAAGAACAATGCAAAAAAGACATGGCTGCATTGATCAAAGAGTATCCTTTGCTCGAAAAAATCCCACATAAAGAGATCATTCAATATGGCTCGCTGCAAGAATCAATCAATGACCTGATCAAAGAGCATGACGTCGCATTGATCGTCATGGGAACGCATGGTGCGAGTGGGTTGAGCGGCGCATTACTTGGTTCTAATGCCTATCACGTGATGAAGCACGTCGATCTGCCAGTTATTGCCCTTCCTGATAATGCGGACATAAGCAAAATGAAACACATCGCCCTGGCCGGTGACTATTTGAGCATTCCAAGACCAGAGTTGATCAAAATGGTGATTGATATTGCAAAAGCATTTTACGCTCAAATTCACATCATCCACATTGATAAAGGAAATGTCGTTATCAACGATCAAATCAAAATTGCCCGTTCAATGGAGCGCTATTTGAAAAACACCAATCACTCGTTCCACTTCAGGAATTTTGATGACGTTGAAGAAGGCTTGCTTGAATTTGCAAAAGAAATGAACATAGAGTTACTCGCCATGGTCGCGAAACACCACAGCTTCTTCGACAGATTGAAAAACACCAGTCACACGAAGAAAATGATGATGAACATACCAATGCCCTTGATGGTATTGCATGAATAACAGATGTTTTGGTTAGAAGAAGCCAGCGCTGAAAGCGTTGGCTTTATTTTTTTATACTCACACCAAATTGTGCTGACCAAGCTTCTCCCGGTTGAAGAATCGAAAGGCCATCTCCATTGTTGAGCGCGTCGATGTTACAGGTCATTGGCTCAATTGCCAATGTTCTTTGGTCGTCTGGAGTAAATACCTGAATAAATCCAAAGTGCTCATCTTGCCATATTTCCAATGTGCTCTCTGGAGATAAGGTTAAAAAGGTACTGGTCCTAGCTTCTGGTGTGGCCAAGGCCAGGCAATTATCCATCTGATACCCCACAATGGACTTCTTTTCTTCAAATGTCGTAAATGGACACCGATCACCTGAAGGGATCAAGTCCTCATCAACCTCCACCAGGCTCACATTGGGTAATTGCAAACTTGTGTGCTCGTAAGCCTTTAGTTGAAAATAGGGATGCCAACCAAATCCAAATGGAAAGCTGGAATCTCCGGTGTTTTGTACGTCTACTCTGATGCTCAGCCCATTATTAGCTAATCGATAGGTGATTTGAAAATCAAATGGAAAAGGAAAGGCGGCAAGTTCTGCTTGATAGCTCAATTGCAATCTTATTACATCCTCTTCAACAAGATCCTCCGTGAAATTCATATCATGAATGATCCCATGGAGCGCATTGGGCCTTCCAAAGTCGTTCTGTGGAAATGCATAGGAATTTCCCCCAAAATCATAGCGCCCTTGAGCCAGGCGATTAGGAAACGGGAAAAGCAAAGACGATTCGTAATGGTAATTGGATTGAGGTTGAATCAGGGGTATTCCATCAAGGACTAACTCTTTTATCGCAGCTCCTTTTTTTGGATCTACCTCCAACCGGCTGTTCTCACGTATTATTTGCACACTTAACTTCTTTGTTCAGACACGATGATAATTGCATTGGTGGGTGTTTATCACCACCAAGGTAATGGTAGCTCAAGGTCAGCTATTGAATCAATGATCATGTCAGGCTTGAATGGATAGTTCTTCAAATCCTCACGCTTACTCATCCCCGATAATGTCAATATGGTATTGTATCCAACTTGTACACCGCCTTGAATGTCGGTAGCCAAGGTGTCCCCAATGACCGTGGCCTCGTCGGTAGCGAGCCCAATATGCTTTCTCGCCTGACGCATCATTACCGGACTAGGCTTACCCACGGAAAATGCTGTTCTCCCCGTAGCTGCTTCTATCATTGCGACTACAGAGGCAATCCCTAAATTGTTCCATCCGGCCTTTCGAGGCGAAGGGTCCAGATTCGTCGCAATCAATTTCGATCCCTCAAGAATAAAGTCGATCGCCTTTCGAACCATTTCCAAGGTAAAATTGATTCCTTCTCCTACAACAACAAAATCAGGATCACTTTGCACCAAGCTGAACCCGTGCTCATGTAAACTGGAGATCAAACCACCTTCGCCCAACACATAAGCTGTTCCATTAGGAAACTGTTGCCCCATAAAATGAGCGGTGGCCATCGCCGAGGTGTAGACATTATCCGGCGACACCTTGATGCCCATTTTTTGCAATTTGCGCACTGCATCAATTGGGGAGCGTTGGCTGTTATTGGTCATGAAGGTAAACGGAATGTCTTCTTTTTGGAGCCTACGAATAAATTTGTCGGCACCAGGAATCATTTGATTCTCCACGTACATCACACCATCTTGATCGATCAAAAAACCTTTAGGCATAGTTCTATTTTTTGGGGAAGATCGTAGAAAGAATAGATTCTACCAATCTTGCACTCATTAAGCTATCATTTAGGGTAAATTGTTTACTTTCTTTTTGTCCTCGTTTGATACATTCCACCAATTCCATGATCTCGTGGGCATATCCTGTGCTTAGGTAAGGATGGTTGTACTGCTCAATTTCATCTCCTTTGATCACCTCAAACCTTTCGTTTTTCCAGAATAAAGGCATACGCACAAAGCCTTTTGTACCGTAAATACAGGCTTCTTTGTTGGTATGCAATGCCACGCTACCGAACAGCTGGGCCATCTCACCACCCGGAAAAGTCAATTGCATTTGGATACTTTCATCAACACCCGTTTCAGATAATTGTGCTTCGGCATTGATGGTCTGCGGAACCCAGCCCCAAAGGTCTGACATAATGGTCAGCGGATAGACACCCACATCATACAAAGCGCCACCAGCCAAGTCCGGATTGAGCAAACGCCCATCTTTTTGCAGTTTCTCCTCAGAGCGGAAACCAAAACTAGCCGTCATGTACTTCACTTTACCTATTTCGCCGGACTTCACCACCTCTATGGCCTTCTGATAACTTGGTAAAAAGCGCATCCACATCGCTTCCATCACAAACTTTCCTGTTTGCTGAGCAACTGCTTGTATCCGTTCAATTTCTTGTGATGAAATGCCCATGGGCTTTTCACAAAGCACATGTTTACCCGCTCGAAGTGATGCGATCACTTGATCACAATGAAAATTGTGGGTTGTGGAGATGTAAATGACTTCTACCTGATCATCAGATAACAGGTCCTCATAGCTGCTATAGACCTGAACATCAGGAAACTCTAAGGCGAGTGATTCCGCATTGGAGCGCGAAGCAAAGGCATAGGGCACCTCACTTTCTACAGCTGTTAAGCTTTCTAAGAACTTTCTCGCAATTCTTCCGAAACCTAAAAAACCCCATCTCATGGTTTAAAGATGGACATTCAACTTTTGCCAAAGTAGTCTAAAGTGATCTTTTTTAGCACAACAGGTCACCCAGATGAGCTTCTCTGAAAACTTTTTTTCGTTTTCCGAATTATATAATGCGATAAATAAGTAGAGTAAACTTAGCGGCACCGATCTGGGCCGCTTTTTTTGTACACAAAAAAAGCCCGATACAGTGTATCAGGCTTTTGCATTTTATTCTGATGAAGATCTTAACCGTTCATTGAGATCAAAAACTCTTCGTTATTGCGGGTACCTTTCATACGGTCTAACAAGAATTCCATCGCCTCTACAGAGTTCATGTCATTCATGAATTTACGCAGGATCCACACACGTTGAAGCTCTTCTTTGCTCATCAACAGATCCTCTCGTCTTGTACCTGAAGCCGGAACATCGATAGCAGGATACACACGCTTGTTCGATAGCTTTCTATCCAACTGTAACTCCATGTTACCCGTGCCTTTGAATTCTTCAAAGATCACTTCGTCCATTTTTGAGCCAGTCTCGATCAATGCAGTGGCGATAATCGATAATGAACCGCCATTTTCTACATTACGAGCTGCACCAAAGAAACGCTTCGGCTTGTGTAATGCATTCGCGTCAACACCACCGGAAAGGATCTTTCCAGAAGAAGGCACCACTGTATTGTATGCTCTTGCCAGTCTTGTGATAGAATCCAATAAGATCACGACATCATGACCACACTCTACCATTCTTTTCGCTTTCTCAAGCACAATATTAGAAACCTTCACGTGTCGGTCAGCTTGCTCGTCGAAGGTTGAACTGATCACTTCTGCCTTTACGCTTCTTGCCATATCGGTAACCTCCTCCGGTCTTTCATCGATCAATAAGATGATCAAGTAGATCTCGGGGTGATTTTCAGCGATGGCATTGGCAACGTCTTTCAATAATACCGTTTTACCTGTTTTTGGCTGTGCTACGATCATTCCTCGTTGTCCTTTACCAATTGGAGCGAACATATCGAGAATTCGAGTCGACATGTTGCTTGGCTTGGTCGTCAACTTGATCTGCTCATTAGGGAAAAGAGGCGTAAGGTATTCGAATGCTACCCTGTCTCTGATCTCTTCTGTGGTCTTTCCGTTAACAGACTCGACTCTCAAAAGAGCGAAATACTTTTCACCCTCTTTCGGAGGTCTGATCTGACCTTTTACTGTATCGCCTGTTTTTAAACCGAAAAGTTTGATCTGAGAAGGGGACACATAAATATCGTCAGGAGAAGCTAAGTAGTTGTAGTCAGAAGACCTCAAGAAACCATAACCGTCTTGCATGATCTCTAAAACACCTTCGTTTTCGATCAAACCATCAAAATCTTTGATGTTTTGGTTGTATTGTTGCTTTTGCTGCTTTCTGTCTCGATCACCATTTCTACGCTCATTGCGCTCACCGCGCTCACGTTTCTGATTGGCCTTTTCAGCGCCATTATCATTGTCATCTGACTTGGTTTCCTCTTGCGGTTGAACATCCGCCTTGACCTCAGCAGGTTTTTTGACATTCTCTCTTTTCTTCCGAACAGGTTTTTCACCCTTGTCATCTGAATCAGCATCTTCTCGTTTTGGTCGAGGCGCTCTTTTTTGTTCTACCTTTTCTTGCTTTGGCTCTCCAGGCGTCTTTTCATCTGCTTTCTTTGAAGGCAGTTGATCTTCAGGTGTAATGGCCTGTTGATCGAGGATAGCATAAATAAGTTCTTGTTTCGCGAGTTTTTTGTAGTTCTTTACATTTAAGGATTCTGCGATTTCCTTCAACTCAGACAGAAGTCTGATCTTTAATTCGTCAATGGTATACATACGATAATTGAATAAGGGTTCTCCCGGTGGAGAAGGCGAGTAAAAATATTTTAAAAATGATTTTCTAGGTATAGAAGATGATGTGAGAAATGCTTCTGTATCATCTAGGATACTGCAATGATAGACCAAACATTTGAATTAGCCAACAAAAGGAGCTTAATTTTACCTTATTCGCCTCGTTTCGGACATTATTTACCCGAATTCCTTTACTTTGTGCACCAAATTTTTGACGCATGCTTCAGGTTCAAAACATCATTCAACACAAAGCGCAGTACGCAGCAGCACTAGGAAAGCGCAACATTAAAAATGCAGCGGAACTTCTCGACGAGGTGATCGCTCTTGATGAAGAGCGAAAAAAGACGCAACAGCGTTTAGACAGTACCCTAGCCGAAGCCAATGTACTGGCAAAGCAAATTGGCGGTCTGATGAAAGAGGGTAAAAAAGAGGAGGCAGAAACGGTCAAAACAAAAACAGCAGACCTCAAAAAAGTAAGCAAAGAATTAGGTGAGGCGTTGACCTCCATTCAGGCTTCACTTCAAAAAGCACTTTACGATCTTCCAAATATTCCCCACGACAGTGTTCCGATGGGCAATTCTGATGAGGACAATGAGGAGGTAGAGCGCGTGGGAGAACTTCCTCAACTATCCAAAGACGCCAAACCTCACTGGGAATTGATCAAGCAATATGACCTCATTGACTTCGATTTAGGCATTAAGATCACAGGGGCCGGTTTTCCTGTGTACAAAGGCAAAGGCGCCAGGTTGCAACGCGCTTTGGTAAACTTTTTTCTGGACGAGGCCATGAATGCTGGCTACGCAGAAGTTCAACCTCCAGTTGTTGTTAATGAAGCCTCCGGCTATGCAACGGGTCAATTGCCAGATAAAGAAGGACAGATGTACCACGCACAGGCCGATAATCTTTATTTGATTCCAACGGCTGAAGTCCCCATTACAAACTTATACAGAGACGTTATTCTTAAAGAAGAAGAGCTTCCAATAAAGCATGTTGGTTTTACCCCTTGCTTCAGAAGAGAAGCCGGCAGTTGGGGAGCTCATGTCAGAGGACTGAATCGTCTCCATCAATTTGATAAAGTGGAAATTGTGCAGGTAAGAAAAGCGGAAGACTCTTATCAGGCCTTGGAAGACATGTGCCAGCATGTGGCAGGTCTCCTCCAAAAACTTGAGCTGCCTTACCGAAAATTAAGACTATGCGGCGGAGATCTAGGCTTTACCTCTGCCCTCACCTTCGACTTCGAAGTGTTTTCTGCCGCTCAAGAAAAATGGCTGGAAGTTAGCTCCGTATCAAACTTTGAAACCTACCAGGCCAACAGGTTGATGCTTCGTTATAAAAACGAACAGAAGAAAAACACCCTATTGCATACACTCAACGGGAGTGCATTGGCCTTGCCGAGAATAATTGCCTGTCTATTGGAAAATAACCAAGATGAATCGGGCATTGCGATTCCTAAAGTTCTACACAAATACACCGGATTTGAGCGTATCTAAGTTGCACTAAGAAAAAAGCCATTTCGATGACAAACAACATAAGAAAAGGAAAAGCAAAGGATCTTGAAGCTGTTTTCGACCTGATCATGGAACTGGCCATTTATGAGAAAGCACCTCATGAAGTCGCCAATTCTGTTGAACGCATGCATGAAGACTGCTTTGGCGAACGGCCCGTGTTTGATTTTTTTGTTGCCGAAGAAAACGGCCACGTCGTCGGAACAGCCATCTATTACTACCGTTATTCGACCTGGAAGGGAAAAGCTCTTTACTTGGAAGACCTTGTGGTCAATGAAAAACATCGAGGGAAAGGCTATGGTAAGGCCCTTTTAGATGCCATTGTGCATCAAGCGAAAACCGCAAATTGTAAACAAGTACGATGGCAAGTACTCGATTGGAATGAATCTGCTATCGAATTCTACAAAGGCATCGGTGCCGACCTAGACTCAGAATGGATCAACTGCACGTTAGATGAGCAGCAAATTGCAGCTTATTAAACAGTCTCAAGCAAGGTCCTGAATGCCGCTATTTGGTCTGGCCATTTCAACAACGCCTTTTGTTGAAGCTCTGGCGCAAACGCCGACATATAGAGTTGAACATTACCCATGCCTTCTGCAAAGTATTGAACAGAATAAGAACTCGACACGGGATCTTCAGTATTCATCACCTTAAAAAATTTGAAAAACTCAAACTGATTGGTGTCCATCACTTCGGGAATGTGGACATTCTTCATCCAAATAAGCCACTCCTTTTCAATCTTCTTATCTACGGCAACGGTTACGTTATATAAAATCATCCCCTTAAATTTAGGGCAAAATTAACCCTTTGGTGAAAAACAAAACCCAGACCGACCGGTTTTTGACGATTATGCTTAAAAAGATCGATGAACTTCCCTTTGTGAATGAGCGGAATGCCTTTTTACTGCTACTCGCCATGCACATTGCTGGAGTAATTGGTCTTTCTTTTGTAGCAAGTAGATCTCTCTTCCAGAGTTTAACCCCATTCAACCTGCTTGCAACTGCGGCCCTTTTGCTACATTTTGAAAAAGTAAAAAACGGCAAGTACTTCCTGTTTATCCTATCTACATTTTTACTGGGCTACGGATTTGAGGTGATTGGCGTCAAAACTGGAGTGATCTTCGGTGAATATACCTACGGGGCAACGCTTGGCCTAAAGATGCTCGATGTTCCTTTGACCATTGGAATCAATTGGATCGTTCTGATTTATATCACCCGAGGGGTAGCAACACAAGTGACCAAGTCGAAGTGGTTGATCGTTCTACTGGCAAGTACTCTGATGGTCTTGCTCGATTTATTGATTGAACCGGTTGCGGTTCATTTCGATTTTTGGCAATGGGATGGAGGCCATATTCCAATTAAAAATTATTTTGGTTGGTTCATTTTAAGTTGTCTTATTCAAACCGTTGGCTTAATAATATACCCTGAATCAAACAATAAGCTCTATTTAAGACTTTTAGTGTTGGAATTTATATTCTTCGCAGCGCTCAATATTTTATTGATAACGCAAACAATCTAAAAAACAAGCAGTTACACTACTATACAAATGGGAATTTTGTGGATAATCATAGGTTTCGTTTTCATGGAAATCTTTTCTTGGGCCATTCATAAATACGTTATGCATGGCCCTTTATGGAAAATTCACAAAACACATCATGTTCACACCAAAGGTTTCTTTGAATTGAACGATGTATTTACTGTTTTTTTTGGAAGCATAGCGGTCGTATTGATCATACTAGGAATTGATCAACTCGACTTCAGGTTCTGGATCGGCGCAGGAATTTCACTTTATGGAATTTCTTATTTCATTTTACATGATGTGTTGATCCATAAGAGGTTTAAGTGGTTAGGTCGGCCTAAGAGTAATTTCCTTAAAGGAATTGCAAAGGCTCACCAGGCACATCACAGAACAAATACAAAGAATGATGCAGTGTCGTTCGGTTTGTTTTGGGTGCCAAGAGAATATTTTAGACAGAAGGAGTAAGCAAAGTGGCAAATTATTCAATAAAAGATCTAGAGCACCTTTCAGGAATCAAGGCGCATACCCTACGTATTTGGGAGCAGAGGTACAACCTCATTAACCCAAAGCGAACGGATACTAATATTCGATATTATGATCAGGACGATCTTAAACTTGTCTTGAACATCTCCTTATTGAAGGATAATGGCTATAAAATTTCTAAAATAGCCCAAATGGATAAATCCACACTTCATGACGAAGTGTTGAAAGTATCTGAACGTGCAACAAGCTTTGCAGACCAAATCTATGGCCTAACATTGTCCATGATCGATTTGGATGAAGCGAGATTTGAAAAAATCATTGCTACCAATACGCTGAAGATAGGATTCGAAAGAACCATGTTGAACATTATCTACCCTTTCTTGAACAAGATTGGGATCATGTGGCTGACAGATTCGATCAATCCGGCGCAAGAACATTTCATTTCTAACCTGATCAGGCAAAAAGTAATCGCAGCAATTGACGGTCAATACAATGATCATGAACTGCTTGAGAATTCGAAAAAATACATGTTATTTCTACCAGAAGGTGATTTGCATGAGTTGAGTCTATTATTTGCAAATTATTTGATTCAAGCAAGAAAGAATAAGGTCGTTTATTTGGGTCAAAACATGCCTTTCTTCGATTTAAGGGCTGCCCATATTGTGTACGAACCGGATTTCTTGTTGACAGTGATCACGAGCAAGCCAAAAGATTCATCTGCAGCAGAGTATCTCGCCATGCTAGCAGAGCAGTTCCCGAATACGCAAATCTTGGCGTCCGGCTCTCAAGTAATCGGAGAGGATCTCGATCTTCCAGAAAATGTCATGACCATTTCCAACCCAAACCAACTGGTTAGTTTTGTTGAAGAACAAAATAGAGTCAGCACGCGTGCCTAGATGAAAAACAGCACTCTGTACTGATAATCAGCCTTTTAAGTCTTTCATCCTTGTTTAACTTCTTTTTGTATTTATTAAAACTATAACGCATAGCTAAAATTTAAATGTAGCTACATTTTTTAGATTTTGCGTTTAACTTATCAGCCCTTATCCTCTCTTATTCAAGTATTTATAATCGAAAGATGAGTTTTTGTTTAACTTTTGTAAAAAAAGATTACACAAGTTTTCCTTGACATTCGTTTAACCTTTTCACATATTTGTTAAACAAACTTATTTATCATGACTGCATTAGAATTTAGTTACACGCTTACCCAAATGACAAAATCATTGCAGCCGTTCGCAATGAAGCTCACAAAAGATTCAGAAGAGGCTAACGATCTGTTGCAAGAGACCCTTCTGAAAGCTTATACCAACAGAGAGAAATTCTCTGAAGGAACGAATTTAAAAGCTTGGTTATATACCATTATGAAAAACACCTTCATCACTAATTACCAACGTATGGTGAGAAGAGGAACCTTCATCGATACTACCGATAACTTACACTTCATCAATTCATCTGATTCTAAGATCGAGAATAGAGCTTATGGGGATTTTGCTCTTAAAGATATTAACGAAGCCATTGATGATCTGGACGATGTATACAAAACACCTTTCATGATGTACTTCAGAGGATTCAAGTACCATGAAATTGCTGACCGTTTGGAGATTCCAATTGGAACAGTGAAGAATAGAATTCACATTGCCAGAAAGCAATTAAAGGACAGATTAAAAGTTTACAGAGGCTAAATTCTTAGCTTAGCATTTATGATGAGTAAAAAAGCCCTAGTGATAGGGTCTGGCTTCGCAGGCTTGTCTGCAGCCAGCTCCTTGGCACAAAAAGGATTTCAAACAACGATCCTCGAAAAAAATAGCTCCATTGGAGGCAGAGCCCGACAGTTTTCTGATTCGGGCTTTACTTTTGATATGGGGCCAAGTTGGTATTGGATGCCCGATGTCTTCGAAAGCTATTTCAACCGCTTCGGTAAGTCTGTAAGCGATTATTATCAGCTCAAACGCTTAGACCCCTCCTACCAGGTCGTTTACGGCATCAACGATGGCATGCCTATTCCGGCAGACATGAAAGAATTAGAAGGCCTGTTTGAATCGCTTGAAAAGGGTGCCGGCCTTCAGCTTCGAGAATTTCTTAAGCAAGCCGCCTATAAATATGAGGTAGGCATCAACAAATTAGTCTATAAACCCGGCCGCTCCCTGAGTGAGTTTGCCAGCCTCAAACTCTTGATCGATGTGATCCGTATGGACGTTTTCCAAAGCATGTCAAAACATGTCAGGAAGTTTTTCACACATCCTAAACTCATTCAATTGATGGAGTTTCCAGTCCTTTTCCTAGGTGCACTCCCTCAGAATACTCCCGCCCTTTACAGTCTCATGAACTATGCCGACATGTCATTGGGCACCTGGTATCCAGAAGGTGGAATGCACAAAATTGTGGAAGGCATGGGGAAATTGGCTGAAGAATTAGGTGTTCAAATTCTTACGGACCATGCCGTCGAAAAGATCGTTTCAGCAAATGGCCGTGTCACCAAAGTGATCACAAACCAAGGCGAATTTACCGCAGATGTGGTCATCGCAGGAGCAGACTATCATCATGTTGAAACCCAATTACTTGAGCCTGAGGACCGCAATTACTCAGATAACTATTGGGAAAAAAGAGTGATGGCACCTTCCTCGCTATTGTATTATGTGGGCCTAGACAAGCGAATAGAGGGCTTATTGCACCATAACTTATTCTTTGATACGGACTTTGCCCCACATGCGCACCATATTTACACCGACCCTCAATGGCCGGAAGACCCATTATTCTACGCTTCATTAACATCAAAAACAGACCCAACGGTGGCGCCTAAAGGGCATGAAAACCTTTTCTTATTAATACCTGTAGCGCCAGGCTTAGAAGAAAATGAAGAAATCAGGACGCGTTATTTTGACATGATCATGACACGTATGGAGCGATTTACAGGTCAGTCCTTAAAAGATCATGTGGTTTATTACAGAAGTTATGCGCATAAAGACTTCAAAGATGACTACAACTCCTTTAAAGGAAATGCTTATGGTCTGGCCAATACGCTCAAACAGACGGCCATCTTAAAGCCATCATTGAAATCGAAAAAGCTCAATAACCTTTACTTCACAGGACAATTAACCACCCCAGGACCAGGTGTTCCACCAAGCTTGATCTCCGGGATCGTTGTGGCCGATGAAATTGAAAAAGAGCATGGCTAAACCCTTCGCAACAGAATTAGTTATTTTTAGATGATGGAACTTTTTGATCAAACGACCTATGAGTGTAGCAAACTCATCACGCAACGCTACAGCACCTCATTTACTTTAGGAATAAAAACGCTAGACAAGAAATTCCATCTCCCCATCTACGCCATTTATGGTTTTGTGCGCTATGCTGATGAAATCGTGGATACATTCTACGAAAATGATCAAGTAGCCTTACTTAAAAGGTTTAAACAAGACACTTATCAAGCCATTGAAGAGCGCATCAGTTTAAACCCAGTATTGCACTCCTTTCAATTAGTCGTCAATCAATACCAAATCCCTCATGACCTGATCGAGGCCTTTTTACATAGCATGGAAATGGACCTGGAAGATCGAACCTATGATGACAGTCAATACAACGAATACATCTATGGTTCTGCGGAAGTTGTGGGTTTGATGTGCCTGAAAGTATTTTGTGAAGGAAATACTGCTTACTATGAAGAACTTGTTCCTCCTGCAAGAAGGTTAGGAGCAGCCTTTCAAAAGGTCAACTTTATTCGAGACATCAAAAGTGATTACGAAGATCGCGGAAGAGTGTATTTTCCAGGAGTAGACTTCAATGATTTTTCTATCTCGGCAAAGGAGATGATTGAGGCAGATATTCAACAAGACTTTAATGAGGCCCTAGAGGGAATAAAAAAATTGCCACAAGGAGCTAAAATGGGCGTTTTCCTCGCCTATCGGTATTATTTGAAGCTATTCAAGAAAATCAAAAACTGCCCTCCCGGCAAAATCAAAGAAGAGCGCATCCGCATTCCGGACCTTCGAAAAATACTCATTCTGCTGACCAGTTACATTCGGCACAGTTTGAAAGCCATTTAATCGCGCTTTCTATTAAACACCGTGGAGTTCACCACAAACCTTTTGGCGGCCGAAACATATTGTCTTTTTTGAAGTTTTTAAAGAGTGTTTAACCTAGCCGTTCAAATCGACCAAAACTCTGGCTTTTGCTTTGGGGTAGTCTATGCCATTGAAATGGCGGAAGATATCCTAGCAGAGGAAAGCAGTTTATATTGTTTAGGCGACATCGTGCACAATGATGAAGAGGTTCGACGACTAGAGCAGAAAGGATTGAAGATCATCACCCATGATGAGCTCAAAACCCTTCACAATGTAAAGGTGCTTATTCGAGCTCATGGTGAACCTCCATCCACTTACCAATTGGCACTTGAAAATAACTTGGAACTTATCGATGCCTCTTGTCCTGTTGTTTTGAAACTGCAGAATCGAATCAAAAATTCGTACGACAAGGAAGAGGACATCTACATTTATGGCAAACACGGACATGCTGAGGTTGTGGGTCTGCTTGGTCAAACCGATAACAGCGCAGTGGTTTTTCAAGACCTCGAAGAGCTTGACCTGACCAAATTACCTAAAGAAATAACCCTCTACAGTCAGACCACTAAAAGCACAGACAAATTCTATGAGATCAATGAGGTGCTCAGCGCCAATGGAATTTCTGTCAAAACCAATGACACTATTTGTCGGCAAGTGAGTAACCGAGATAAAGAACTCAGAGACTTCGCGAAAAACTTTGATGTTGTTATTTTTGTCAGTGGCACAAAATCGTCAAATGGTAAAGTCTTGTACCAAGTCTGTAAAGAGCAAAATGAGCGCACCTACTTTGTTTCTTCTATAGAAGATGTAAGAACGGAATGGTTCGGAATCAACGAGAGTGTGGGCATTTGTGGTGCTACCTCGACCCCGATGTGGCTAATGGAAGAGGTGCAGAGTCACCTTCAAAAACTTTAATCCGTATTTTAGCGCAATGGCAGCAATTAGATCAAATACTGGTATTTGGTACGCCTTAATCATTCACTTGTTGTGGTGGAGTAGTCTTACGCTTGGACTTTCTATCGACTTCGATTGGGGGTCGCCTGTGGTTTATGTGTTAATCCTCATTCAAACCCACTTGTACACCGGCTTATTCATTACTGCACACGACGCCATGCATGGCACAGTATCTTCAAACAAGCGCGTCAATAAAGCCATTGGCACTGTCTCTGCCCTTCTGTTTTCTTACAACTTCTACAATAAGTTGAACAAAAAGCATCACGAACACCATCGATACGTAGCAACAGATAAAGACCCTGATTATCATGAAGGAAGCTTCTGGCCGTGGTACTTCAGCTTCGTACGCCAATACGTGAGCATTTGGCAAATCTTATTAATGGCTGTTTCCTACAATATTCTTAAGATTTGGCTGCCAAATGAAAACCTCATCTTCCTCTGGATGCTGCCTGCCATATTATCAACATTTCAACTCTTTTACTTCGGCACCTACTTACCGCATAGAGGGGAGCACAGCACGGAGAATACACAGAAATCAAGAAGTCAAAAACTCAATCATGCCTGGGCCTTTCTGAGTTGCTATTTCTTTGGCTACCATTACGAGCATCATATTTCTCCCGGCACTCCGTGGTGGCAGTTGCATAAAAAGAAAGAGGAATACGACAAAAAAGGGTACCCTGTGTAAGCGCAGTAATTTTTACCCCGCCGTCTTTTCGTCACTATCGATGGCGCCATCCACCAATTGAATTGTTCGACTACCATAGCTGGCATTATCCTTAGAATGCGTCACTTGAACGATGGTCATTCCTTCTTTATTGAGTTTCTGGAAAAGCTCCATGATCTCCTGTGCTTGATCGGAATGCAGATTCCCTGTAGGCTCATCCGCAAGCAACAATTTTGGGCCACCGATCAATGCTCGAGCAACACCGACGAGTTGTTGCTGCCCCCCTGAAAGCTGCTCCGGAAAAAGGTCTTTTTTTGCCACCATTTGGAATCTATCCAACATCTCAGCTACCATGCTCTTCCGCTCCTTAGACTTGACTCCCTTGTAGAGTAAAGGGGTTTCGATGTTCTCATAAACCGTCAATTCATCGATCAAATGGTAGGCTTGAAACACATGGCCGATGTGATGCTTGTGCATGTCCGCACGTTTTCTTTCTTTCATGCGGTGAATCGGCTCTCCATAGAAAAAATACTCTCCTTGCGAGGGCTCATCAAGCATCCCAATTATGTTCATGAGTGTTGACTTTCCCGCACCACTAGGGCCCATAATGGTAACGAACTCTCCTTGTTCGATATCCAAGTCAATTCCTTTTAAAATAAAGGTTCGCTGATACTTTGAATCGACGAACTTATCTATGTCTCGTAATTTGATCATTTCCTAAAGTTAAAATTTGACTTATTGCCTTACCCAATAGTTATGCCAACGTCGAATATATTGATTTTCAATCAGTAGAAAGACATTCCCTCCACAGATTGTGCTCGAAAATGGACAACATTGTTCGTATTTGACACTATTCAAATCGTAAGGCCCGAACAGGGTTTGATCGTGCTGCGCGATAGGTCTTGTACGAAACTGTAGCTAAAGCCACCGTTAGTGAGATCAGACCCGAGAATAAAAAGGTCAGCACAGAGAGATCCACAGAAAAAGCAAAATTCTGAAGCCACCAGGTACTCAAGTAGTAAGCACTAGGCGCAGAAATCACAAAGGCAATGAGCACTAAGATCATAAAATCCTTGGTCAGCAAGAAGACAACCTGAGGGATGGTGGCCCCGAGTACTTTCCTAACCCCTACTTCTTTGATGCGCTGCTCTGCCGAGAATGAAGCCAATCCGAATAAGCCTAAACAAGCAATGAGAACCGCTAAGAGCGCGAAGTAAATGATGATGCTACTGAGCTCCTCCTCAGACTGATACATGGCGTTAAGTTCATCTTCCAAAAAAGCATACTCAAAAGGTTGAGCTGGTGCAAACTCATTCCAGGTAGCTTCGATGCGGTCAAGGGTCGCTTGATCAAAATCGCTTGCTAGTCTGACAAAAACGTGTTGAAAGCCGGGAAAGAAATAAGCGTAGAAACAAGATTCTGTTTTTCGCTGCAAGGGTTCGAAATTGATATTATCAATCAATCCGATCACTCGCTTACGCTGCCAGTTTCCTTGAAAATCCTGAATTTCGATCACCCGCCCCACGGCATCATCGGCCATATTTAGTTCCTCTGCCGCCTTCTTGTTGATGATGATCGCACTCGTCGAATCACTGGGCTGATCAGGATCAAAATACCTGCCCTCCAAGAGCTCAATTCCCATGGTCTGTAAATAGTCAAAGTCTACATTGATCCCAGCCAAATTCAATCCACTGGTTTCTTCTGCGATGGTCTCTGACTTGACAAACATGATGGGGCGCAAGCCTCCCGGTTTGCTGAAAGTGGCGGTAACACTTTCGATACTAGGATCACCAAGGAGCTCGGTTTTAAATGTGTTCAACTGTGGCGTGATGGCTTGATTGGTATTCGCGATCATCAAGACATTCTCCTTTTGAAAACCAAGCGGCTTATTCTTCATAAAACTGAGCTGATCGAAAACTACGCTGGTTCCTATGATCATGACGATCGAAATGACGAACTGGAACACGACCAAGGCTTTCCTGAAAAGACCAGAACTCCCCATACCAGGGATCAATTTCCCCTTGAGCACAACCACTGGTTTAAATGCCGATAAGAATAGGGCTGGGTAAATGCCAGATCCTAGACCAATAAGCGCGACAACCACAACCAAAGCCACTATAATAGTGGGTTCTAAAAGCATGGCTCTGCCTAGGGGCTTATTAAGTAATGCGCCAAAAGGCTCAGCGATCAATACGACCAGCATAACGGAAAGAACAGCGGAAACAAGAGCCAAAACCAAGGATTCTCCCAAAAATTGGCCAATTAGCTGTTTTCGGTATGCCCCTAAGACCTTACGAATGCCCACTTCTTGTGCTCGCTTGGCAGAACGCGCTGTCGCCAAATTCATGTAATTGATACTGGCGATGATCAAGATGAATAGAGCAACCGCTGCGAGAATATATACCACATCAATACTTCCATTGGGAACGATCTCATTCCTCAAATTGGAGTATAGGTGTATGTCGGTCAAGCTAGTTAAGGAAGGATTGAACATGTTTGCGCGTTCCTTGTCTATATGGCGCTCTTCTAGCTCATTGAATTTGTCTTCAATTATGTATTGGCTATCCTCATTTAATACTTTGATGTAACTATAGAAACCATCTCCCCGCCAATTATTATCCATTGCCGCCCCGTTGTTATTTTGACGGTTTCTTATGGTTTCGAGACTGAACAACATGCTAAACTGTATGTGTGAATTTTTAGGGGGATCTTCCATCAATCCCCTTACCTCATAATTCACATCACCCTGCCCCTTAACTGTTATCTTCTTCCCTATTACGGACTCCGTACCGAAATACTTCAAAGCCGCTGATTTAGTCAAAACGATGGTATTAGGGTCAATGAGTGCCCTTTGTTTATCCCCCGCTATCCAATTGAAATCAAAAAACTCTAAGAAATTCTTTTCAGCAAAAAAGTGGTCTTCCTCTCGGAAAAGTTCGGTGTCTACCTCAATGATGACTTGTTGGCCCCCACCCGTTAATCGAGTAAAATCCGTTACCTCTGGTAATTCCTCATACAAGGCAACAGGTAAGGCTGGAGGGCATGTGGGATAACGATAGTTGCCATTGGACAGCTGTAATTCGTTGTTGATCCGTAAGATCCGTTCAGCGTCACGATGAAAACGATCATAGCTCAATTCATACTGAATCACGAGAACGATCAGTAAAAAACTCGTCATTCCGACCGTCAGGCCAAAGATATTAACACTCGCATAAGCAAGGTTTTTGGTGATGGTGCGGATAGCAATGGTGAAGTAATTCTTAAACATGCCCAAACGATTATTAGATCAAGCTAAGCATATTTAAGATGGTAAAAAAGTAGTCTAATGAAGCCCAAGCGAGGGGATTAGTTGTCTTATGAATGAATCAATTCGCTCCCAATTCTTATCTTTAACTAAAATGAACAGCATGTCCAAGGCACTATTTTCAATCCTATTCGTCTTTTTTATCATCAGCCTTAACGCACAAGAGCGAATACAACAAGGAAAAATGTACAAAGGAGGGGACTTTGTTTATGCTCCACTCACAGGCACCTATTTCACTATACCCGAACACTGGAGGGGCTATGCCACACAAGAAACAGAAATGATGACCCTGAGCTCGGACACTTCAAATGCCACGCTTAGGATCTTCTCTGTAAAAGACAATCTAGTGTCTATCAAGAAGCGAATCAATGCTGGTTTTCAGATCACACCAGGCGTAGTGATCCGTCCCATCGGTGAACCCAATTTTCAAGACAATATTCTGTCTACCGAGGTGTCCATGAGTAATGACAAGAATATTAGTGGCTACTATTTTGTAAAGTGCGGAGAGTATGGGAATTGTATAGGTTTTCTATTCGGTACTCAAACAAAAACCCATGGTCTCTATTTCGATGGTCTCTACGAAATGCTGCACAAAGTAGCGCTAAAAGAGCCTACGATAGTGGAGCCTGGTGCCGATTATAATTGGTCAAAGGAACTTTCCGGCAAACACTTGTTTCATTATGAGTCATCCAGTTCCGGAACGCTTGGCAACCAACTCTGGCTTTGCGCTGATGGCACCTTCACCGCAAACCTCAAGAGAAAAGGCATGTTCAACAAGGGCAATCAGAAAAAGATCAAAGGTAATCACAGCGGGAACTATCGATTAGAGGGAATTGGCAAAGAGGGTGTCTTGGTATTGACCTTTGATTCAATGAACGGCTACGAAATGGTATTAAAAGGAGTCTGGAAAGACAATGAGGTCTATTTTAACGGGGTCAAATACTTCAAAGCCATTCATCAACGCTGTGATTAACGTTCACCTTCTTCCCAGAACTTCATCCTCTTCTTTTCGAACTATACTTCTCCATGGTTTTCTCTTCCTCATGCCCTTATTCGTCAAAGCACAAGAGGCACTACCCTATGACTTAAATAAGCCAACAGAAATCCTGACCTTACCCAAATACCTGGAGGAAATATCCGGGCTGAGCTACTACCACGAAGACGCCTTAGCTATGCTCAATGATGAGCATGGAGACATGTACATTTATGACCTAAAACAAAAAAAGGTTATTGACAAAATTCCTTTTAAAGGAAAGGGTGACTTTGAAGGCATTGAACGCGTCAGGGATCAAGTTTTCGCAGTGAAGAGTAATGGAACTCTTTATAAATTCCAAGTGGGCAAAGAAGGGGTAGTTGAAAAAATAAAAACGCCATTTGAACATGCCAACGATATCGAAGGACTCGCCTATGACCCATTCAATGATTTGCTCCTCTTTGCCCTAAAGGGTAGCGGAGACGTAGGTGCTTTTGACGTAAAAGGAAAAGGAATCTATGCTTATGACTTATCTACTGCATTGTTTATTGAAGAACCAACCGCTGTCATTCTCAACAAAGAGATCGAAGAATTACAAGATGACAACTTTCACTTTAGACCTTCGGGACTAGCTATCCACCCCATCAGTAAAGAACTCTATGTGCTATCTGCCTCAGACCCTGCTTTGGTCGTATTTGATCAGACCGGTCGCCTGAAAAATCTAATTCCTTTGAATAAAAAGCTCTATCCTCAACCTGAAGGAATCACCTTTGCTCCCTCAGGCCGCCTTTACATTTCCAATGAACGAAAAGGTGGCGGAAAGCTATTGGTTTTTGAACAACAAAGAGACAGCAAGAACTAGCGATCGGTTTCAGGAAAAAGGTAACCTCAACACAAATTCAGAGCCCTTACCTTTATCTGAAATCAATTCTATTTGACCACTATGCATTTCGATAAATTGCTTTACAATGACCAAACCTAAGCCAGTGCCTTCAATATCTCCTACATTAGATGCTCTACTAAAGGACTCAAATAGTTCTGTTTGATCTTTCTTCGGTATACCTATCCCCTCGTCTTTGATCCGCACCACTACCTGATCTTCGAGATACTCTATCATTACCACAGGATCGCCTGCCCCTTCTGAATACTTCAACGCGTTATTGATTAAATTCGAAATGGCATGTGAGATCAGCTGACTATCAAGGGAAACTTGTACTTCCTTCCCCTTCACAACCAATTGGACGTTCCTATCAGGGTAAGGGACTTTGATCTCAACTATGGATTGTTTGATGATATTAACAAGTGATGTGAAGTCCTTATTAAGTTTTGTTTTCCCTACATCAAGTCTACCCAGTGTAAATACATCTTTCAGCAAAGAGTTAAGCCGCTCCAGCTCGCTTCTGATCCTGCCAACATGCTTGGAGAGTTTCTGATCAGTAGGGCCATCTGCATTGTCGATGTACATACTGATGAGCTCATTACTCGATTGTATGGTCGTTAGCGGTGTTCTGAATTCATGCGAAGCCATTGAAATAAAGCTCGATTTCAACTTGTTGAGCTGACGCTCTTTTTCAAGGGCTTCAATACGTTCTGAAATATCCCTTGTAGAAGACTGCAGCAGGTTCACCTCTCCCTTGCTATTCATAATGGCGGTAAGAGACGTTTCTACCCACAACCATTTCATCGCCTTATTTCGAATCTCATAGGTCATCTTCACATCTTTCCCATGGTTGACGGCAGTTTGCTCTACCGTATCAACAATTACTTTTTGATGTTCAGGACGAATCAGCTCCAGTGGATTGGTTCCCTGTAATTCTTCCTCGCTGAAGCCAATAAGTCGTTTACAGGAAGGTGAGATGAACAGCAATTCTCCGTTAATCTTGTGCAACCCGATAACATCACCGGAATTTTCTGAAACTAGCTTATACTTCTCTTCTTGAAGCTTTAACTTTTCTTCTGTTTTTAGCTTTTCGGTGATATCCAGTTTATTGGATCGTATGTAGATGGGTTGTTGCTGTTCGTCGAGAATCACTCCTCCTCGTGATTCTATCCAACGATATTCCCCATTCTTATGACGCCACCTAAATACTGCTGACCCTTCCTTCATTTTAGCCTCAACGGCGTCATTTATTCCATCTCTCATCAATTCCTGATCATCCGGATGAATAAACTCCAGTGTATTCTTACCGATAATGTCCATTGGGTCATAGCCCAGCGTTTCCTTAACAGAGGGCGTGATGAACACGTAATTGCCCTTTAAATCCATCAATGAAACTACATCCTGAGAGTTTTCTGTAATGAGCTTATAGCGTTCTTCACTCTCCCTGAGCTTTTCTTCGGCCAAAATTCTCTCCGTTACATTCCGGGTTGAGGTTTGCAGGTACATTACTTCGCCTGCATCGTTCAAAATGGCACCTCCGGTAGATTCCAACCAGACCATGTAACCATCCTTATGCATGGCTTCATAGACTATGGTGATACTACTTTGTTGCTTTTTGATCACTTTGAGCATGGCATCACTTACCTCATGCAAGTGCCTTTCAGTAATGATATCTCGCAACCTTAAATTCAAAATATCAGCCGGTTCATAGCCTAAAATATCTTTGGAAGAAGGACTAATGAACACGAACTCTCCATCGACAGACTGCAAGCAAATACAATCCTTCGAGTGCTCTGAAATTAATTTATACTTCGCTTCACTCTCTCTTAATTTCGACTCCGCCACCTTTAATGAGGTGATGTTCGAAACAGAGCCGACCACACGAACGGGCTGCTTGTCAGCATTATAAAGGAGTTTACCTTTGATCAAGGCATAGATGATCTTACCGCTATTGGCAAAGAGGCGAGACTCTGTCGTGAAATCTGAGGCTCCTTCTTCAATCTTGCCTTTGTAAACTTCAATAAAGTTTTTGTAATCATCCGGATGAAGATACCTGACTAGCAAATCCTTATCTAATGGATTCTGAATAGGCTCTAGGTCCATAATTTCCCAAAACTGGGGAGACAAGTAGGATGTATTTCGAAGAAAATCATACTCCCAGATGACATCATTAGTGCCCTCAACCGCTAATTGATACCGCTCATTGGACTGCTGAAGCTCCTTCTCCAGTTCCTTTCTAACGGTAATGTCCTGCAAAATGGTAATGTAGCAGGGCGTTTCATTAAAATCGAGTGGCATGGTGGATGCACTCACCCAGAACTCTTCCTTCTTTTTGTTCATTAGGACCAGTTCATGGTTTTGAACATGGCCTTCACTTTGTAGACGATTGATGTAGCTTTTTCTTCCTGAGAAGCTCTGGTAGAACTGAATTAATTTCTGACCAAGGAAATCCGTAGGGTCCATCCCAAAAACCTTGAATAAGACCTCATTAGCAAAAATGATCTTACCAGATTTCTTTTCTGATATAAACACCGGGTCTGGAAGCGCATCGACAATGCTTTTGAGTCTTTGCTGGCTCAACTCCAGATTCATTCGGTTACGACGAATCGTATCAATGTCGATGGTAATTCCATCCAACCTGACGGGCTTTTTATTGACATAAGCGACGCTCAGTCGGTCCCTAAAGTAATGGTAACTCCCATCCTTTCTTTGCACCCGGTAGGCGTAAGTCCCTCTACCATTGCTCAACGTATTGACAAACTCTTCAAGCACGCGATCCCTGTCTTCTGTATGAATCTGCTGTTGCCATTCCTCAATGGTTCTTGGCAAAATGCCAAAAGGATGACTTTCATCAACGGGGTGCTTGGGCTTGTTATGATAGGTGATCTGATACGGCTCATGTGAGAGATCAATGGACCAAATGGTCTCTGTCAAATTTTGGACAACCTCCTCTAACTGAGAGAAATTACCGTTGGCATCTACAATTTTGTCTAATGTGTCCTTAAAAGTGCTGTCCATCCCTGATTCCCTCATTAAAAGCCTTATTTGAGTATTTTTAAATTACAATTTTCGTACTTTTCGCCAACGTATCTAGTAAAACAGAGATTCACCTAAAACAAATTTTTTATACAAATGGAATCTTCATATCGCAATAGCCCAAGAATTCTTATTGTGGAGGACGAGCCATTCATCGCTGAAAATCTTCAGGAAATGCTCAGCATTTTTGGTCATGAAAATACAGAGATAGCAAATTCTGCGAATCAAGCCATCAAAGCCATTAAAACATCAAGACCAGACCTCGTGCTGCTCGATGTAAAAATTAAAGGAGACCAAGACGGCATTGAATTGGGAGGAATTATCAAAGAACAATACCAGCTTCCTTTTGTCTACATCACCTCTTACTCAGATAAAGAAACGGTAAATCGAGCAAAACATACCCAACCACTTGGTTTTATTGTAAAGCCTTTTACCAAAGATGATGTTTACGCAGCGATCGAGGTGGCCCTATTCAACAAGAACAGAATTGCCGTTAAGGGAAGTACGAACATCCTCGCTTCTTCAAACCCCACTACCTACAACAACGATTCGATCTTTATCAAAAAGAAAGGAATGCTGGAAAAGGTGAAGTATGAAGAACTCTTATGGATTGAGGCAGCAGGCAATCATATCACCGTCAAAGTAGAAGACGGAAGGGAATACACGATCAGAAAGTCCCTCAAAGAAATTACTGACAAGCTTCCTAAGGATAGGTTCTTAAGGGTGCATAAATCATTTGTTGTGCTTGTGGATGCAGTGACGGCCATTGACACCAGCTTCGTTTATCTCGGTGACAAACAAATTCCGATTGGAAGATCGTACTACAATGCCTTTACTGCGACCCTGAATACGATTAGCGCCAGTTAGATTTACTGAACTTGTAAAGAATGGTTTGTTGAGCGTCTGCTTTTTCACTTAAGGTAAAATAGCCAGAGGCGTCTGATGTCCATGCAATGGCCTCGCCTTGTGGCTCGGGTTGATACGGCAGCCGTTGACCAGGGCGCTTTAATAGCTCTTCCATGCTTTCTTGCTCAGCCTTTTTCCAATAGTAGACATTGAGGTAATTCTTGATCAAAACTTCTGTTCCATCAGCACTGATATCACCAGCGGTCATGTAGGTAAAGGGTAAATCCGAAACCCAAATGGCCGTGTCCATGGAGGTGGTTTTTTGTGGATAGTCCAATCGATAAAGCCTGACATTTTCTTCTCTCTTGGTAACCAAATAGAGGTGTTTTGTAGAAGGATCAATCATGAGGACCTCGGCATCTCTTGCACCGTCCTCATAAACGAAATCTATGCGCTCGACCTGATCAAGATCAACTTGCACAGGAGCATCGATTCCGTTCAAATCAGTTGCTGAGGGTTCTAGTACTCTATAAATGGATAGAGAAGATCGAATGGCCTGGTTGTCGCCAATATCCCCCACGTATAGATATTGTTGTTCATTCACAGGACCCGGCCCAATGGCCAGGTCTTCCCAATCTATATTTTTGGCTTGCTTAAGGACATACCTTCCTTTCTCCATCCCCTTCTGATCGATCAAAAAAAGCGCAGGTTCTCCTCCACTGTCGTTGTGAGCCCAAAGGTGAGCGGGGTATGATCGGCTAGCAGCCAATCCGGAGGCTTCGTCCAACGCAGGGACCTTAAGAATAGCGAGTGTATCTCCAACACCAAATAGATCGGATGGAACTGTACGGTCTTGTTGTAACTTGGTACTTGCTCTTTGTTCTTGACAAGCGAATAAAAAGAAAAGAAGAATGACCGTCGCAGATTGGGTCAAAACTTGTCGGACAACGAAACAAGACACGGTAAAGCGCTTTATCCTATTTGAGGGAAGCACGAACTTCTGCGACTTTTTTCTTCGTCACCATCTTCTCGGCTTCATTTCCCCACGAATTCATCACGTAATTAAGCACATCTGCGATGGCCTGATCATCAAGTCCTGATGCAGGCATTACTTGGTTGTATTTGGTGCCATTCACCACAATTTCACCTTGTAACCCATCAATGAGCGATTTAATGGCTCTATCGGTGTCTTCCATCAAATAACCTGATTTCGCCAGTGGAGGAAATACTCCAGCGATACCTTGGCCACTGTCCATATGGCAGGCCAAGCAAATGCCTTGGTACTCACCTTTTCCTCTCTCCATACTTGCTTTTAGTGCGTCATCTTGCGTGGTAAATGCTGTTGATACCACAAATAATAGAAGTAATGCGAACGTCAATTGTATTCTTTTCATGGAGTCTAATTCTTCTGTTAATTTAAGTCTATTTCTACTTGATTCTTAATCAAGTCATCAAACTCTTCTCTTTTTCTGATCAAATGGGCAGCTCCTTTGTAAATGAGTACCTCTGCAGGTCTCAATCTTGAATTATAATTGGAAGCCATGCTAAAAGCATAAGCTCCTGCATTCTTGAAGGCCAGAATGTCGCCTTCCTTTACTTCGTCAATCTTTCGGTCCAGGCCAAAGGTGTCCGTCTCACAAATATAGCCTACTACTGTATACACCCGCTTTGTACCATTTGGGTTGGAAACATTAAAGATCTCATGATAAGCGTCATACATCATCGGACGAATCAGGTGATTCAATCCTGAATTCACGCCAACAAAAGCCGTTGCCGGGGTCGTTTTGATCACATTGGTTTTAACAAAAAAGTGGCCCGACTCGCTTACCAAGAACTTACCGGGCTCGAACCACATCTCTAGTTCTTTGCCATAACCCTTACAAAACGCTTTGAAGGCTCCGCTGAGCTTCTGACCGACCTCTTCAATGTCTGTTGTGATGTCTCCCTCTTTGTAGGCCACTTTAAACCCACTGCCAAAATCAATAAAGGCTAATTCCTCAAAATGCCTCGCCGCATCAAACAAGATCTCGGCGGCTCTTAAAAAGACTTCGGCATCCAAAATATCTGAACCGGTATGCATGTGCAAGCCCGTCACCTGAATACCATAGGTTTTAACGATACGTTCGATATGAGCCAGTTGGTAAATTGAAATACCAAACTTGGAGTCGGCATGGCCGGTAGATATCTTTTTATTTCCTCCCGCCATGATGTGCGGATTTAATCGGATGCAAATGGGTACAGTGCCATGGTAAGCATTTCCAAATTGCTCCAACAAGGAGATATTGTCCAAGTTGATCATAACGCCAAGAGCTACCCCTTCTTGAACCTCTGCAAAGTCAACGCAATTTGGCGTATAAAGTATTTGATCTGGTCGAAACCCTGCTCTTAAGCCCAATTTAACCTCTTCGATAGAAACGCAATCGAGCTCTGAACCAAAACTCTTTAAGAGCTTTAAAATGGAAATATTGGACAAAGATTTACAAGCATATTTCACTTTCATGTTCACCCCCTCAAAAGCCGATTTCAACTTGTTCAGCTGCTGTTCGATCTTGTTGGCGTCATACACATAGAGTGGCGCTTTATACTGCTTGACCAACTCAAGAACATCTATTCCTTGAATTGAATACTTGTTATCTACTAGTTCCATCCCGTGAATTTAGGACGCCAAATATACGCCTAACACAAATAAAAAAGGGGAAGTACATCAATTTACTTCCACCAATCACAATGAATAGGAATGGTTTACTCTACGACAATTCGTTTAGTGAGCGCTTTTCCATTCTGAATCAATTTTAAAACAAAGGTTCCTTTACCCTCAGTAGTCAAATCGATACCTTGTTCCAAATATCCACCATTGGGTGTTTTCACCTTATTGTAGATCTCATTCCCTTTTTCATCGACAATGATCATCTGTATAGGAGATTCATTTTCCGTGCTTAGCTCAATGTCGAAGCGACCGTCACTTGGGTTTGGATAGAAACTAATATCATTCAAGCTCAAGGCTTCCATTTGATCAGTGCCCACCAGCTGTTTGTCTTCCTCTCTTGCGGTACGCACATAGGCTTTTGCCCGTTGAATCACTTTCACCGTCTCATCCTCTCGATTCGTCCAAAAACCAAAATCTTCTTCATCCCATCCATCAAAACCAAATTGAAAGTTTCCAAACTTATCTCTCAAGGCCTCTTGCAAGGAGTCTAGGTCAGTAATCTCTTCTCCATTAAAAAAGAATTTCCCATTGTCGTTCTTGAATTGAAATCGCTGCATCAGACTATCCATATCCATGAAGTGTTGATCGTCGAAATCAAAAAAGAAATTACGATCACCAAAACCTCGCATCATTTCTTGCATCCGCTGCCTAAGCGACTCCATTTCTGATTGAAAGGCATCATCATCCCAGAATTGTCCGCCAGGACCACTATGAAGAAAGAATTTTGGGCGTTGAGTCGATCCAAAACCTTGAGCTTGCCATCCTAAATCAATGCCATATTCTTCTAGATGAGGATCGTTGTACATGTCATCATATGAGTCATAGGATTTTTCAAAGGTTGTTTCATCATTGCCCTTTTTGATGATCACTTTCAACTGCACCTTACCGTCCGCGGCAGTCGATATGCTCACCGATTTACTCTCTTGTGTTCCTTGTGCCTGCAGGCTGGTTTGTGAAAAAAACGTGACTATCGCAACAATCGATAGCGCCTGTAACAATGTAAAAATTGTGACTTTTGACCTGTTCATCTGTTTGAGTTTTAAATTCATCGTAAATCTATTTTGACATACTGATAAGCCATGTTAAAGGGTGGTTAAAGGATGTTAATAATTGTTAAGCAAGCCCATGAGCGCATGTTTTTCACGTACTTTTGATCAATGGGTAAACTGAGAATTAGATATTTGATTGGCTTAATGAGCATGGCGCTATTAGGGCTAATCATTTTTCAATTCTATTGGATCACGGAGGTAACTGCCGCAAATAATGACCGGTTCAACCAAACGGTTCAAAATGCCTTAAATGCCGTGACCAATAAATTGGCCATGCAAAACGATTACAACTTTTTACAACAAGACGTCAATCGTGCCATTCCTTATAGACAAGCTCGTTTAGAATCGATTAGAGACACGCTAAAAACCATTGACGAGCGCAGTGAGCAACCTCGTCCTCCGTCCATTGAAAACCAAATGGACTACTTCAACAGCATTTTTAGCGTTTCAGTTGATGAAGCTACTGGCCAGCTGTTTTTCAATGTCGACTTCGAAGCCTTCATGAATCAACCTCCTCCTGGCTTTGGGCCTGCGAATAGCCGGAATCAGCAACCGAGACAAGTTGACCTGGAAAATCAAATGAACCGAAGAATGAACATGCTCAAACAAAGTTGGGCAACGCATTTGGTAGGAAGTGAAAATATTTTCGAACGCATTGATGTTTCACAACTGGATGCCTTTCTGGAACAAGAACTCAAGAATAGAGGAATCGAATTAGCCTATCATTACGGGATCATCAAAAAGAATGAACAAGCCGTTCGTTACCAAAACACCTCAAACAAAGAAGGAGCAGACGCTTTGCTGAATTCCTCGCTGGAAGCCAATCTCTTTCCCATGGACCTTGTCCAGAAGGATTTTGTGCTGAGCATCAATTTCCCAAAGAAAAACAACTACCTGATCATGCAAGCAATTGTTCCCCTGTCTGCTTCAGGCTTTCTCATGTTGGTTGTTATCGGTTGTTTTGGCTATGCCGTTAAGGTCATTCTTCGTCAAAAAAAGATCTCAGATGTAAAAAATGACTTCATCAATAACATGACACACGAATTCAAAACACCCATTGCGACGGTTTCCTTAGCTACCGAGGCGCTACAAGACAAAGATCTTCGACAAAATGAAAGCATAGTCGACCGGTACATCAATGTCATTCGTGAAGAGAACAAACGCCTGGGTGCTCAGGTGGAAAAAGTGCTTCAAATTGCTTCCTTAGACAAAAAAGATTTCAATCTTAAAATTGAAGAAACGGACGTACACGAGATCATAGAAAGTGCTTTATCCAATATCAAGCTGAGCATAGAAAAAAAGGGTGGTTCATTGACCAGCCAGCTCAATGCCAAGCGATCGCTTATCGAAGCAGATAAGGTGCATTTGACTAACATCATTTACAATTTGGCTGACAACGCGAATAAGTACTCTCAGGAAAATCCTGAGATTCACATCCGCACCGAAAACATCTCCACAGGTATCATTATCCGAATTTCGGATAAGGGCATTGGCATGTCGAAAGAGGCGCTTGAAAAGATTTTCGATAAATTTTTTCGTGTATCCACTGGGAATCGCCACGATGTGAAAGGCTTTGGACTTGGACTATCGTACGTTAAAGACATTGTCGAAATGCATAAAGGCGAGGTAAGCGTGAAAAGCGAACTTGGAAAAGGCAGTACATTTAAAATCTATTTACCTTATCATCATGGCTAGTTTTAAAATCCTTTTAGTAGAAGACGACCTCAACCTAGGTCAGATCTTGAATGAATACCTCAGTGTAAAAGGGTATGAAACGAAGCTATGCAGAGATGGAGAAGAAGGGCTGCATGCATTCAAGCAAGAGGCTTTTGACCTTTGCTTGTTCGATGTGATGCTTCCAAAGAAAGATGGATTTTCAATGGCCAAGGAGATCAGAAAAACTGATTCGGTCACACCAATCATTTTTCTCACTGCGAAATCCATGAAAGAGGATACGATTGAAGGGTTCAAATTGGGTGGTGATGACTATATCACAAAACCTTTTAGCATGGAAGAACTGTTGCTGAGGATTCAAGCAATACTGAGAAGAACGGCAGAACATAATCCGCAGATTTCAGACCAAAAGATCTTTGAATTTGGCAGGTTTCATTACGACTATGACAAGCAATTATTGACCATTGACGGAGAAAGCACAAAGCTGACCTCAAAGGAATCTGAATTGCTGAGACTACTTTGCCTTCACCTCAATCAACCCCTAGACCGTTCAACAGCACTAAAAATCATCTGGAGAGACGATAGCTATTTCAATGCCAGGAGCATGGATGTTTATATTGCCAAACTCAGAAAGCACCTCAAAGCAGATGAAAGCGTGCAGATCATGACCTTACACGGTTCTGGTTTCAAGCTGATCACGGATGCCCAGTCAGAATAATTGGCACTTTGCTACATCATCAGATTTTAGTATATTATTTGGCTTCGTTGTCAACAAAGATTTAACTCTTAGGCCGTAGCGTCTGATATTTTTATCATTATTTTTGGCTGCTTAATTCGACAATCTATGATTCAGATCATTCCCTCTATAACGATTATTGATGGAAAACTTACTCGCTTAAAGCAAGGGGACTATTCGAGCGAAACCGTTTATAAAGATAGCCCTGTTGACATTGCTCGGCAGTTTGAAGAATACGGCGTAACCAAAATCCATCTCATCGACCTTGATGGCGCGAAAAAAGGTTCTCCAGTGAATTACCATATACTTGAGACTATAGCAGGTTACACTAATCTGAAGATCGATTTTGGAGGGGGCATCTCTACCGATGGCGACATCAACAAAGCCTATGAATATGGTGCTACTTCTGTAACGGCATCTTCCATTGCCGTATTAAAAAAGGAACTCTTCTCTTCTTGGTTATTGTCTTATGGCCGTGAAAAAGTAACGCTAGCCGCCGATGTGAAAGATGGAAAGATCGCCATCCGAGGATGGCAAAAGAGCACCAACACCAATATTGACGATCACCTGGATTACTACTACATGCGCGGAATCAAAATGGTGAAGAGTACTGACATTGCTAAAGATGGAATTCTTGAAGGACCAGCTTTCGATCACTACGATCGTTTGGTTAAAAAATATCCGGAAATCCACTTCATGGCCAGCGGTGGTGTGCGAAATGTCGATGATATCAAAAAATTGGAAGAAATTGGTGTGAAGAGTGTCATCTTTGGCAAAGCCTACTACGAAGGGAATCTGACCTTAAAGGACATAGAGGGCTTATTGAAATAATCAGAAGTTAAAGTTTACCCTAAGATTGACATTGGTGCCGAGTTCATCGGCATAATAACGAAAACGATTCAGATAGCTTCTGTACCTAGTATTCAAGACATTGTCGACACTCAGAAAAAAGTCCAGGCGCTGGGCTTGATTTTTTAATGGAAGCGAGAATCCAGCATTCAAATTAAGTAAAAGGTAGTCGTCTGGAACATCTAGGATATCAAAGACACTAGGATCGTCGGCAAAAAGATCTTGGTCATTCTGTTGCGCATCTCTGATCTCTGCTACTGTCACCACCCTTGGCGCATTTACCTGTTCGAAAACGTATTGTGCATTTACGCCAAGAAAAAGGTTTTCTACTCTTCTGGAAGGAAAGGTTTTTTCTAGTCCTAACTCTAGTTGTCCCGGAGGAATGCCGATCAACGGATCTTGCGTTTGCTGATCCATGGCCCTGATCAAGGCCATCTTTGCTGAAAACAGTAAATCTTTATTGACTTGATAGCTATAGTCCATATCCGCGCCTATGAAATAAGCATTGGTTTGCTGGTAGCGAAACACAGGAAAAGCTCCTCGGATCGTCAACGCTACTTCTTCCGGCCGAAGGTATATATAGTCGTAGATGTAATTGTAATAGGCTGCCAATTCAAATCGAGACCTATTTTTCTCTCTTGAGAGAGTAGTGATCCATTTGATCGCACGTTCACTTCTCAGGCTATCATTTCCCTCTTCAATGGAAGCCGCTCCATGATGGAGGCCTTCGCTAAACAGTTCATTTACATGTGGTGCGCGCCAAGCTGTACCAAGGTTGGTTCTAAGGTTCCATTCATCCGACAAGAACAAAACCGCGCCCAAAGAGCCAGTGAAATTACTGAAATTAAATGTTGGCTTCAGCAGCTGGTTATTTTCGTCGAATCGCTTGATAAGGTAATGCTTAAAATCATACCGTACGCCTGCCTCGAGTTCATAGCCCAGCTGAATGTACCTGATGATTCCGTGAGCCCCTGCTGTCCAATTTTCAAAATCAGGAATTAAGGGACGGACACCCGTTTCCGGGTTATTCTCATTGTTTTGATACATGAAACTAGCCCCAAAGTCTCCTCGCCAATCATTGACGGCCGGTACTTCTAGGTCCAGTTCTACAATATGCGTGTAGAGGTCTAAAGACAAACTTGGGATCTCCGACCGACCACCACGTCGTATATCAAATTCCCTTCGTTGATTATGCTGAAACCCATATTGTGCCGAAACTTCGCCAAGCCCTTCTACATCCAAATGACCATTGATCTTTGCCAGTTGATGCCTGACCTTCTGGTAAGGATTGTTGATGTCGTAGCTAAAAGGATTAACGACCAAAGGCCTTTCCGCACCAACGGCGTTTTCGAGGTCAGTCAAGTTACCGAAATGGGAACTCCTTAAAATGGCATATTCTGCATCAAAGGCACTGTAATACAGTTCAATGCCTGCGTCTTCTTTGTGATAGCCTAAGCCCATCGAATAATTCAACTCCTCCATGCCCGTATTGGTCAACCGATAGTCGGGTGCCTGGGCATCTCCTGCTTTCTTATATGTTCCTTGAACTCTCCATCCAAAACCGTTGCTTCCCCCTTCTAAAATGCCTGAACTCGAATAAAGCCTATTGTTGGTAGCACCAATGGCGCTGATCTTCCCTGAGATCGGCCCTGATCTAGGCAAATCATCCGGGTTGACCAAGATTACTCCACCAATCGCATCAGATCCATATTTTACAGCTGCCGCACCTTTGACCAACTCTAAATTATTGGCCATAAACGGATCGATCTCAGGTGCATGCTCTTGACCCCACTGCTGTCCCTCTTGTCTGATCCCATTATTAAGAATCAAAATGCGATTGCTGTGCATCCCGTGTATGATCGGTTTCGTGATGGTAGGCCCAGTCTGCAACATATTCACTCCAGTAAATGCTGTTAACACTTCCCCCAAGCTTTTTGCAGGTAGTTTGCTGAGCTCAAATTCATCCAGTTGACCCACCTTTAAGCTGGCAATGGCCTTTGCTTTATTGGCTTCCACGGTCACTTCTGCCAGCTCTTTAGAATCTACTTGCAATATGATCTCAATCGTATTCGCTTGAATGGAAAGATCGATTGACTGCTCGAAGGTTTGAAAACCCAAGTACCTGATACGTACGCGAATTTGCGCAGAGCAAAGGTTTTCAAAACTAAATTCTCCCTGGTCGTTGGCCACGGTTGATTCATGCAGATCGAGGAGCTCAATGGTGGCGAGTGGCAAGGAACTGTTGTCTGCCCCGGAAAGCACCTTGCCTTGAAAAACCACGTTGCACTGCCCCATCAATAGTGACGTGGAAAACAATAGGGCAAAGAAAATGAGGGCACTTCTCATAGAATTGCAACATTATTGCAATTAATCGGTAAATCAAACGAGTACTTGATAAAGGGTTAGTCGTCTGCGTTGTCTACTTTGCGGTATTTGTAGAACAAGTAATACAGAAAATTATAGGAGAGTTTTTTCGCCTCCGCTTTCGGCTGCGCTTCATTATCATTTTCCTCTCTTGGAATAAACCCTGTATTGAATCTAGCAGTTGGTTGAGCGGTAGAAGATTTGATCTCGCTTAATTGATCCTTAGCCAGTCCGAACGCAGGCCTGGCATGGGCAGAATCCATTTCATTTTCTAAAATAATGGGTCTCTGCTCTCTTTCTTCAGGAATTATTGGATCACCTTCTTGCGCTTGAATTGAGAAAGCGATAAGGGACAAAACAAATATGAAACTTAGTTTTTTAGCCATTCTTCCTCTTTGGGAAGTCAAAGGTAATAAATCTTCGGTTATTAAACGATTGCAATTATATTTTGTTCAATTTATTCATCACATGCCTTAACAAACGTGTTTTCATTATGTCACAAAATAATCCGATCATCACTTGGGAAGATTTCAATAAAATCGACCTGCGCGTTGGCACCATTGTTCAAGCGGAAGTTTTTCCTGAAGCAAAAAAAGCAGCATTTATTCTCTATGTGGACTTAGGAAAAGAGATTGGAATTTGTAAATCAAGCGCACAGATTACCGACCTTTACACTGTCGACTCATTGCTTGGAAAACAAGTAGTTTGTGTGACTAATTTTCCAACAAAACAAATTGGGCCCATGCGATCTGAAGTGTTAGTTACTGGTTTTCCTGACAAGGATGGAAAAATTGTACTTTGCACTTCAGATAAAACCGTTGAGAACGGCGTTAAACTTCTATAATTACACAAGATGCAGATCAAATTGTCCAAAGCCCTCAATGGAAATGCTATTATTCAAGACCGACTAGGCCTGAGCTCACAGGATATTGCTCAAGTCCTAGCGTTTAGTCGAATTTATAGCCTTGGAGCAGGTACCTTATTGGTTATCCATCAGGCAGACATTGAATCGCTTCAAAAGGAGTCCTTAACATTGATCGAACACGAAGGCCTGCGTCATCTGGTAGTGATCGGCAAGAAAACTGATCTCGTTACCCTCGATACGGCAGTCATTTATTTTGAAACGGAAGAGGCCTTCATTGCTTCCGGTTTATTTGAAGAGCATCAAGACAGTTATTTCATATTAAAAGGGAATCAGATCTTTCGTTTTGAAAAAGCGTTGCGTGCCTTTTCCAGACGATCCCATAAAACGGAGCTCAGGGTCAATCTCGGGCAGATCAGTCAAAACATTGAGGCGTTCAAACGAAAATTGAATACCACTACCAAGCTCATGGTGATGGTAAAAGCCTTTGCTTATGGCGCTGGGGGAGTGGAAGTATCCAAATGGCTACAGCACAAAATGGTGGATTACTTAGCTGTTGCTTTCATTGACGAAGGCATTGAGCTAAGAAAGAACGGCATCGAGTCACCAATTATGGTGATGAGCCCGGGGATGGATGATGCTCCGCTTTTGTTAGCCTATGACCTTGAGCCTGAGATCTACGACCTTCATCAATTGGCCAATTATTCAGCTTTTTTTCAGCAGCAAGGTCGGAGGCTACATGTACACATCATGCTCAACACCGGAATGAACCGACTGGGATTTGATGAGGAGCAAATCGAAGCGCTGATCCACTTTATCCATTCAAATGATGGCATAGAAGTCAAAAGTCTGATGACCCATCTAGCCGCGGCCGATGACCCCAATGAAAAAGCTTTTACCTCTGCTCAGAATGAACAATTTCTGCGCATGGTTAAGCGGATGAAAACAGCTCTTTCCATTAGCCCTTTATTGCATAGCTTGAACTCCTCAGGCATCAGAAATTACCCTCAATACCAATTCGACATGGTGAGATTAGGCATAGGCATGCATGGAATTGGCAATGATGAAAGCACCGAATTACGTTTTCCGGCTTCCTTAAAAACCACCATTACACAAATAAGAAACGTGCGCAAAGGAGAAACTATCGGTTATGGGCGGATGGGGAAAGCTGATAAGGAATTGACGATCGCTACCATACCTGTTGGCTATGCCGATGGGTATTTAAGATGCTACGGAAATGGCAAAGCATATGTCACCGTTAATGGCAAAAAAGCCAAAACAATCGGAAACATTTGCATGGACATGACCATGCTTGATATTACAGGAATTGAGGCACAAGTAAATGATGAAGTCACCCTTTTCGGAGAATCCCCTACCATAGAAGAACTTGCAACTTGGTCTCAAACCATCCCTTATGAGGTCATCACAGGCATAAGTTCGAGAGTGCAAAGAACCTTCGTTCGCTAGCCACCACAGCCCATGTTCTTCTTGAGATCGACTCCTGAAGGAAACCCGCCAAAATCAAAGCCCTCTTCTTGTGGTTCTTCTGCTCTAGTCGTGGACTTGCCTTTTGGCATTTTTGAAGTCTGAGGCTTCTTTGGTTTTGGCTTTTCCATATCTTGATAACGGTTTCGGCCCATTTTTGATTCAAACAATCAGTGAAGATTCTACACAAACAATTCGAACAAATCGACAACAGTCAGTTGATCGTTTTTAGAGTGGCTTTTGGGCTTCTCCTCATGGCAGAATCATTCGGTGCCATCCTTACAGGTTGGGTCCGCCGTGCATTCATAGAACCAAGCGTTAATTTCACAACAATTGGGCTGGAATGGTTGCAACCCCTAGATGGCAACGGCATGTATGTTTACTTTGCTATCATGGGGGTCTGCGGTATAATGGTCGCTCTAGGCTATCACTACCACTGGAGCCTTGGCTTTTTCACGTTGCTCTGGACAGGAGCTTATTCCATGCAAAAGTCCTTTTATAACAACCATTATTACTTACTCATACTGCTCTGTCTTCTCATGCTACTAGTTCCGGCCAACAGCTATTTTAGCCTAGGCTCAAAACGGAAGCCGAGCATCACATCACTCCATTGCAGGAGGTGGCATATCAACATTTTCATTCTTTTGTTGTGGATCGTCTATACCTCCGCTGCATTGCAAAAAATCTATCCCGGTTGGTTGGACAACGAGTTCATCAGCATTTCTTTTCGAGCTAAATCTTCATACCGGCTCGTTGGTGAATTTCTGCAAGAGCATTTTCTTCAGCAATTGATCGTCTATGGTGGGATCCTTTTTGATGGGACAATAATCGTTTTTTTACTGATCCCTCAAACAAGAAAAGCGGCTTTCATGGTCTCTCTTATCTTTCACCTCTTCAATTCAGTGGTGTTCCAAATTGGGATATTTCCTTACCTGATGATCGCATTATGTGTTCTATTTTTCAACCCTGCTACAATAAGGCACATTTTCTTAAAGCAAAAACCTGCTGTCCCTGACCCACAACCTGTCCATTCCTTAACCCTGCCGCAAAAGCTTTTAACAGCCGGATTGATTCTGTTTTTTGCCCATCAGATCTATTTACCGCTAAGACACCATCATTTCAAAGGAAATGTGTTTTATACCGAAGAGGGCCATCGCCTTTCATGGCGCATGATGCTGCGATTCAAAACAGGTAGGCTCAATTACGAGGTAACCGACTTGGCAAGCGATTCCACCTGGGTTGTTTATCCCAAGGATTTCCTGACATCCAAACAAACAAGCGCTATGGCGGGGAAGCCGGATATGATCTGGCAGTTTGCTCAGCACCTCAAGAAGGAATATGCCATACAAGGAAAAAAAGTAAGCATTAAAGCGCATGCGAAAGCACGCTTGAATCTAGGGGAAGAATATACACTGATCGACCCACAAATCGACCTCGCTGCAACAAATTGGAATCGTTTTCAGCATTCGGACTGGATATTGAGTCCTAATTAAAAAGTAGCCTTGGTTTTGTTCTTGGTGCGACGTAACTTGCGTCTTTAAAATTAATCTAAATAAAGATTGAGAAATTTAAGCCAGCTAAAGATCAATCAAACGGCTAGAATCAAAGACTTTCTGGACAAAGACCTTTCCGTAAAGTTAATTGAGATGGGCTGTTTACCGGGAACTGAAATAAAAATCAGACTCATTGCGCCATTCGGCGATCCAATCGCTGTGAATGTAGCTGACTACTGCCTCTCCATTCGGAAGAGAGATGCCCGAAATGTTTTACTAGAAGACTAAAACCACAGTTTTGGCCGATCTTACCGTAGCGCTTGTTGGTAATCCAAATTCTGGTAAAACAACCATTTTCAATCTCCTGACAGGGTTAACACAGAAAACCGGTAATTTCCCCGGTGTTACTGTTGACAAGAAATCCGGTTCCTTCAAATTGGACGACGGAAGAAAGGTGGAATTGGTTGACCTTCCTGGATGTTACAGCATTTACCCAAAAACCTTGGACGAACAGGTCGTTCAAGAAGTGATCTTAAATGAAGATCACCCTCAGCATCCCGACCTTATTTTGGTCGTAGCCGACACAACCAACTTAAAAAGAAACCTTCTGCTCTTTACCCAAGTTCGAGACCTAGGCATTCCCTGTATCTTGATCTTAAACATGATCGATGTTGCGGAAAACCGCGGCTTACGAATTGATCTACGCAACCTACAAATTGACCTTGGGGTACAAATCATTACTGCAAATTCAAGAACAAAGGCAGGTGTAAAAAGCATCAAGGCGGCCATTGCTGAAGGAGGAAAAACGTCAAAGTCATTTTTCTATGACCCGACCGTTACGCACGGTGATCTTCTGAACGAAGTCATAGGCCTAGCAGATGAGCAAAATAGCTACAAAGCGCTTCAGTCAGTTCAACATTTAGACTACAGCTCCTACCTACCCGCGGCAAAGAAAAGCAACATCCAACAATTGGTTGAAAAACACTCATTCGATCGCAACGAAGCACAAAAAGAAGAAGCAAGCGCACGCTACACCAAGATCGAAAAGATCATCGAACGCAACCTGAAGGCTGACAAACCACGTGAAATGATCAATGAGCGATTGGATAAAGTACTCACTCATCCAATTGTGGGCTATCTAATCTTTTCGGTCATTATTATTTTGATCTTTCAAGCCATTTTTGCCTGGGCAGAATGGCCCATGACGCTCATTGAAAATGGGTTTGCAGACTTTGCCGATTGGACCAGGAAGACACTGCCCGATGGTGTTCTTAACGACCTCATCACGGATGGAATCATTGCCGGCCTAGCCGGAGTACTCGTGTTCATTCCCCAAATCGCTATTCTTTTTGCCTTTATTTCTCTTCTGGAAGAGACGGGCTACATGTCAAGAGCCGTATTTCTGATGGACAGGATCATGCGCAGTTTTGGACTGAGTGGAAAGAGTGTTGTGCCCTTAGTTTCCGGAATGGCCTGTGCCATACCTGCCATCATGTCCACTCGATCTATTGAGAGTTGGAAGGATAGGCTCATCACCATTTTCGTGACTCCCTTTATGTCTTGTTCGGCTCGGCTCCCGGTTTACACCATTCTGATTGGGCTAATTATCGAAGAAGATGCCAAGTTTGGCCCATTCAATATGCAAGGATTAGCCCTCACGGGCATGTATTTGCTTGGTTTTTTAGCGGCCATTGGCTCTGCGGCCTTTTTAAGGTTACTCATCAAAGCCAAACACAGCAATTACTTTGTCATGGAGTTGCCAGACTACAAATGGCCAAGTTTGAAAAACGTAGGACTTACCATTTATGATAAGACCTTAACCTTTGTCGTGGAAGCCGGAAAAGTGATCATTGCCATCTCCATCATCCTGTGGGCCATGGCTTCCTATGGTTTCAACGATAACTTTCAGAATGCGGATCGTATCGTAGAACAGCAGATGCCCCCTAATTACACCGAAGCGGACTATGAGAATCAGCTGGCTTCCTTTAAGCTGGAATACTCTTTGGCTGGTACTTTTGGTAAAAGTATTGAACCCTTGATCAAGCCTTTAGGCTATGATTGGAAAATTGGTATCGCACTGATCACCTCATTCGCCGCCAGAGAAGTCTTCGTCGGAACCATCAGCACAATCTATAGTATTGGTGCAAATGAGGAAGATGAGCTGACCATTCGGGAAAGGCTCAGAAATGAAGTGAATCCGGAAACTGGCGGCCCTGTGTATACACGGGCCGTGGGTATGTCGCTACTGGTCTTTTATGCCTTTGCAATGCAATGCATGAGTACACTTGCAGTGGTATACCGTGAAACGAAAGGTTGGAAATGGCCCTTATTACAATTGGCATATATGACCTTGGTTGCCTATGGTGCCGCCTATTTGGTCTATCAACTTTACTCTTGATCGGGGGCGTAATTTAATGGCACCATGTCTGAGAATGCACCCCAGCGCCACCAGCCACCAATGTAATAAGCACTGCCATCGGTAAACTGACCCGGGTAGAGGATCTTTAGCTCCTTCTTCTCAAAAAAGAGGATGGATTTCTGAAAGAGCTCCACTTCATCCAAGTCCAAACCCATCACCTGATAACTATTCACACTTTGGTTGCCAATAGCGATCTGCGACCGAGACTTCTTATCGGTATACTTGTAATTCCCGCTTTTAGAAGCGCTCCGATAAAGCTTTTTATACTTGTCGTCCTCATAGGCTTTTGTATAAGTAATTTCTATATCCGATGTCGTCTTAAAAAGGTAAACGAACGGATCTTCAGTAGGTGTAACCGAAATGATTGCATTCACTGGTGGCGGGTTCAACGGAGTGGTGTATTCTGAGGTAACGGAATCGTATTGAATCACGTTAACAAGAAACCCTTCCTGTTCTAGCTGTCCTTCTATCAAGGAATTTAAAAAGTGTTGCAGCGAACCATTATAGGCCTGCTCGCGGGCTTCTTTCCATCGCCGAAACTGCCTGCGAGAACCGGGTTCCATTTCCTCGAATTTAGCGTTACCAACCAACATCTTTTGTCCGTTGACGAAGCGAAATTCATCAAGCAAATAACCGATGCGATAGCCCAAGGCATTATTTTCTACATAAAGGATGTCCTCCGCAGTTACATAGTAATTGGAGGAGGAATCCAGCATCTGGACTTCGAGTACTTGAGGATTCACAATCAAACAATCATCGGCATTATCAGATCTGCCGATGAATTCATCTTTAAAGTTTCGAAACGACTGCCTCTCCTCACGAGACAGCCTTTTTCTGTTCTTTCCAACGACCTGAATGCTCTCCAAGGCAATGGCGTCCAGTTCGAGTTCTATGACCACTTCAGAGGTTCTCAGACCTTCCTCATAATCTACCCTGATCGATTTACTCTTATAACCCACGTATGACACCACCACCTCAACAGAACTATTGGGTACATTCTCTAGCATGAATTGACCGGCAGTATCCGTCGCATCACCAAGCGTGGAATTGTCAATAAAAACATTGGCAAAGGGCAGTGGTTCCTTGTTGTTACTATCGATCACCCGCCCCGTGATGGTACGGTCGCTGAATTCCTCTTTTAGAACAAAAATGGTGTTTCTAAACTCACGATAATAGAGATCTACTCCATCAAAAATATCATCAAGAATTTCCCTCACTGCCTTGTCGACATAGGCTTTGGTGAGCTTCCCATCCTTCGGAATCACTTTACTGTTGTAGGAAAAGCTGATCTTCGATTGCCTATTAAGTTGTCTTAATGCGGTAGGCAAATTGGCGTTGGTAAAATCAATAGTGATCTTTTTGTCTAAGACAGATGAGCTGTCTTGGGCGAATAGATAGAAGCAATTGACACAAAAAATGGAAATCAGAAATTTCCTCAGCATGTACCAATTTAATTCTTACACGCGGTTCCTTCTAATTTTATGAAAGAATCTTTGATCTCAATTTTCTCGATGTTCGGAAAGATGGTTTTAATTGCTTCAAGCGCCTCCGTTAAGGTGTAATTTTCCAAGATTGCTCCATAGATACAATTGGCAAGCGCTTGCTCGTATTGAATTTCTACATTGTAGGCCTTTTCTAAATCTGCAAACACTTCATTCAATGCGGCATCCTCGAAAACAAGTCGCCTAGTCCACCAAGCGGCATAGTTCTTATTTTTTTGAGCCGTCTTTGTCAGCACTTTACCGTCTGCTGTCAAAATGCCTCGATCGCCAGCTTCAAACAAATCTTGTTTTGCTGTGGTCTTTGAAGCAAATTTTACTTTTCCTTCGGCAACGTTCAATTCAATATCTTCTTGCGGATAGGCATTCACTTCGAACACCGTCCCCAACACTTCAACACTTCCGTTATGGGCGTTGATGACGAAGGGTAAAGAGGCATCTTTAGTCACTTCGAAATTGGCTGCACCCATAAGATTCACTTCTCGATTGCTAAGACCGAAACCCTCTGCCAATTCAAGCCTTGAATTGGAATTCAATCGAACTTGTGTTCCGTCACTCAATTGGAATACGTCGATTTGAGAAGTGGTCGAGTAGACGACCTCCTGCCCTTGACTGGATTGATTGACTGTTCTACTGATAAAATAACCAGCAGTCAATACAATGAGCAATGTGGCTGCAATTTTTAAAAAGCTAAAGTTTCTTTTTGGCGTCATTTCAACCACTTTAGTGGAAAGACTTGGCTCAATTCGTTTGAAGGCTTCTTTGGAATTAAAATCTGGCCCCTCGGAGGTTCGATTGAGTAGTTCTATTTGAGCAAATACCTCATTTTGAAGCGCAGCGTCCTCTACCAAAAAACGTTCGAAATCGAGTCTTTCGGTCTTACCCATCTCATTCGCCAAATAACTGGCTATCTTCTCATGCATTACTTTTGCCTTAACTTCTGTAAAATTAACAACCTACATACCTAAAACCCTTACAGCCAATAAAGGAATAAGAGAAATATCGATAAATAATCACTCAAAGAAGCCCTCAAGAGTTTGAGTGCTTTCCCCATGTGCACCTCCACGGTCTTCTTTGATATCCCCAATTCGTCTGCGATCTCGTGGTATTTTAATCCTTCCTCTCTGCTCATTTTAAACACGCGCTGGCATTGGGGAGGCAATTCTTCTAGCGCGTTTTTAATTCGTTTTTCCAATTCAAAATCAGGTTGACGACTGACGTAGCTCTCCTGGCTCACCGCAAAATTCTCTTGCTTCTTGTTCACATAATTCGCAACTACCTTCTGATGCTTTAGGTAATTCAATGCGGTATTATACGCTGATCTAAAGAGGTATGATTTGAAGGAAATCTCCTCATTGATCATTTCCCTTTTTTCCCAAATATTCACGAAGGTTGTTTGTACGATCTCTTCTGTTGTGTCGGTATCCTTTACCAATCGAATGACATAGCGGCACGCCTCTGCATAATGCAGATCAAAAAGTTTCCCGAAGGCTTCCCTATCCCCCTTTAAGAAATTCGCCAGTAACTTAGCTTCGATATCTATCACAAAACAAAAATCAGCCTATGTCGAAAGATATTAAAGATTATCCAAATTGCATGCTTCGGCGAAATGACTAGTTTCGCATTAGATCAAAAACAAGTCTAGTCCTAATTACCTTTTCATTGAAAGATATCTCCCGCCTTTTTGAGGAAAAAAGCGCTTACTATCAGCAGCGTGTTGAAGAGTTGAAGGCTTTATCAAAAAAACTGAGTCTTGTTCGAATTGTGAGCTTTTTGACAGCGTGCATTTTGATCATTCAATTAGCAAACAACAGACAAGGAAGTGTTGTAGGGCTTGTTGTTGTGTTGTTCTTGGTGATCTTCGTTTGGCTACTCAAATGGCACAATAGGGTACGCAACAACTTGAAAGAACAGCTTGCCTTACGTGACATCAATCAGGAGGAGTTACAGCGCTTGTCGCTGGATTTGTCTGGGCTGCCGGCCGGCGAAGCCTTTTATCAGGCCCAACACGCCTACCACGAAGACTTGGATGTATTCGGCAAACACTCGTTGTTTCAATTGATTGACCGCTCAAGTACGGAAGACGGGAAAAAAAGACTAGCCCTGTGGCTGAGTGTAGCGGCCTCTGAAGAAGTCATCATCAAACGACAACAGGCCGTCAAGGAGTTGAGCCAAAAAGTAGATTTTCGGCAAGCCTTTCAAGCGACCGGTCGAATACACAACGAGAAGGAAGGGAACAAGGAAGTCTTCATCCATTGGTTGGCAAGCGAATCACGCTTGCGAAAAAAGCGTATCCTTCAGTTGGCTTTGGTCACCTTACCATTACTGACGCTGGGCACCATGCTGGGAAGTAGCTTTGGCCCACTGGAAACAGGCTGGCCCCTTCTGGTCGTTGTGATCAATATGGCGATATTGGCCATGGCCTTTAAGCCTTTGGATGAGATCTGCAAACAAACTGAAAATGGTTACAAATCACTTGGTTCTCTTAAGGCGCTTCTTTTGCTCACTGAAGCAGAAGAATTTGAAAATACGCACCTCAAAGAACTGAAAGACAGAATTCATCAAGGCTCGAAAACGGCGGCTTCCACACTGTCTCAGCTTAAATTTCTGCTAGACACGATTCATAACCGATCGAATCTGATGTACATCGTTTTTGATTTACTCTTCATTTTAGACGTTTACTGGTTGCTCCGAATCGATCGATGGAAAGAAGCAAACAAGCTAGAGCTACAGCATTGGTTCGAAGTCATGGCAGAATTCGATGCCCTTAATTCGCTTGCAGGTCATGCTTTTGCCAACCCTGAATACAGCTTCCCTAAAATCTCCCAGACTCCATTCACCATAGAAGCAACGTCCTTGGGACACCCTCTGATCAACCGTGGCCATCGAGTAAGCAATGATTTCATCTTTCGTGGCCGAGGGGGTATTTGTTTAATCACAGGGTCAAACATGAGTGGCAAAAGCACTTTTTTGAGAACGCTTGGGATCAATATGGTCCTTGCTCAGGCAGGCGCTCCAGTTTGTGCCGCATCGATGACCTTTAGCCTATCGCAGGTGTTTACCAGTATGCGCACAAAGGATGAGTTAGAAGAAAAAGTTTCTTCTTTCTATGCCGAACTGAAAAGATTAAAAAAACTACTGGAACAAATCGACGAGAACAGACCGACATTATTCATGATTGACGAAGTCTTAAAAGGGACGAACTCTGAGGATCGACACAAAGGAGCAATCGCACTGATCAAACAGCTGAATGCAGCAAATGCATTTGGGTTGGTCTCTACACACGACCTTGTTTTAGGTTCATTGGCCAACCAACTTCAAGGAGTTAAAAACTATAGTTTCAACAGCACCATTAAGGGAGACGAGATCATCTTTGACTATACCCTCACGGAAGGAATCTGCAAAAGCTTTAATGCAACCAAGCTCATGCAAAACATGGGGATTGACATCCCCGAGGAGTGATGCATTTGAGAGAAAGTCCTACCTTTGGCGCAAGAAAAAGACTTATGGCCTTTGATTCAACGATTCGAATAGGAGTATTGGGCGGTGGGCAGCTAGGAAGAATGCTCATACAATCGGCAATTGATTTTAATCTAGACGTTCATTGTCTTGACCCAGACCCGAACGCTCCTTGTAAAGACATTTCCAGTTCCTTTACCGTCGGTCAATTGACAGACTACGAAACCGTAAAAGCCTTTGGCCAAGACAAGGACGTCATCACCATAGAGATCGAAAACGTTAACACTACCGCTTTAAAAGAGCTAGCGGCAGAAGGAAAACGGGTTTTTCCTCAACCCCACATCATTGAGCTTATTCAGAACAAATTACATCAAAAGCAATTCTATTTGGCCAATGGAATTCCTACAGCTGCATTTGAAGAAACTCAAAATGCCAAGGAAGTTCAAGAGAAAGTCACTTTCTTACCTTTTGTCAACAAGTTGGCCACCGAAGGTTACGACGGCAGAGGAGTTCAAGTGATGAGAACAGCAGCTGATTTGTCAAAGGCCTTTGATAAACCGGGGTTTGTTGAAAAACTCATTGACTTCGAAAAAGAACTAGCGGTCATTGTAGCTAAAAATGAAAACGGTGAAATTGTGACATTTCCTACTGTGGAGATGGTCTTTCATCCGGTTCATAATCTTGTAGAATATTTGATATCTCCAGCAAATATTTCACCGGATATAGAAGAAAAAGCGCAACAACTGGCAAAAGACGTGATCACCAAACTGGATATGGTCGGTTTACTCGCCATTGAAATGTTCTTGACAAAAGACGGCAATGTTTTGGTGAACGAGATAGCTCCTCGAACACACAACAGTGGGCACCAGACCATTGAGGGAAATATTACTTCTCAATTTGAGCAACACCTGCGTGCCCTATTGAACTGGCCACTCGGAGAGACATCAACGATTCGACCTGCCGCCATGGTCAACCTCCTCGGCGAAGAAGGCTTTACAGGCGAGGCTAAATACGAAGGAATGGATGAAGTGCTAGCCAAAGGAGGTGTCCATGTGCACCTTTATGGGAAGAAGCTCACCAAGCCCTTCCGAAAAATGGGACATGTTACCATCAGCGACACGAATATTGACCAGTTGAAAGAAAAAATTAAATTCGTTAAAGACACCTTAAAGATCAAAGCATGAGCAGTGCACAAGTAGGCATCATAATGGGTAGCAAATCTGATCTTCCGATCATGAAGCAAGCTGCCGAAGTTCTGGAAGAATTAGGAGTCTCGTGTGAAGTGACCATTGTTTCTGCACACCGCACCCCTGAACGAATGTTTAACTATGCCAAGGAAGCTAAAGCCAAAGGAATCAAAGTGATCATTGCGGGTGCAGGAGGTGCTGCGCACCTACCAGGAATGGTTGCCTCATTGACGCCCTTGCCAGTCATTGGCGTTCCGGTAAAATCAAGAAACTCTATTGATGGGTGGGATTCTGTGCTCTCGATCCTTCAAATGCCGGGGGGAGTTCCCGTTGCCACCGTAGCCTTGGATGGGGCACAGAATGCTGGCATCTTAGCCGCACAGATCATTGGTGCATTTGACGAAACCATTGGCGCCAACGTCAGTTCTTACAAATCGAGATTAAAAGACAAGGTGCTTGATGCAGTGGAAGACCTTGAGCAAAACGGCTGGAAATAATTAGAGCCCAAAATCCGGGTCTTGTCTTTCAGAACCTTGCCCGAAAAAATCGAACCAATATTCATATTCGCTGTATTGTATGGCATCATCAACCCGGCCCTCTTGGGTACGCAATGATATCAACGAGGTAGACGGTAGCCAAGACCGGATTTTTATCGCCTGATCAAACGGTAATTTGGACAACTGAACATAGCCGGTCTCAAGATCAATGTGTGGATTTACTTTCATCATTTCATATCAAAGGTATTGAGAAGACGAAGGAGAAGCCAGCTTGTTCTTTTAAGGATAGATTAATTTTTTATTGTGTCGTTCTTCTTTTTGTTTTTCCGTTTCAACAAGCCCTTTAACACATCTTTGGCCTTTTGCTTTACCTCCGAAACGGTTGAATCTTTGGCTGCCTTGCCGCCTAATTTTTCCAACAGCTCGTTCGTAAGACTATCGGTTTTGTTTTCGATCAATGAATCCAATTGCACTTCTCCCTGGGTAATTTTTTGATTAACCAGGGTATTGAGCGAGTCTTCGGCTTTTTTCATTTCTTCTTTGGCAACAGCCTCCAACTCCGCTTTTTTCGCCTGAATCTCCTCTTCTATTTTCTTAGTGACAAGATCGCCGGTAGAAACGCCATCTTTAGTCATGACGCTTTCCAGCTTGAACACAGGTTTTGCATAGTTACCCGTCATCGAAACATCAAATACGTAATCACTGCCACTTATTAATTGGTTTCCTAAAAACTGCTTGGCTAAATTATTCACTTGCTGTGTGATCCCTTTTGCCGGAACCGTAATCAGTAAGGTGTAATCAATCGATCCATCAATGCCTGTGCTCCCCCCTATGGTCGTACTGTAATTACCAAGTCTCGTATCGAATGGCTTAATGAAAAGGCGTCCATCTAATACATCCGCGCGCATCCTGACATTATCGATTACAGGATTTTCGATCTTAGCCACTTTCAAAGTAGAAGAAAGTCCTTGTGTTATTTCTGACCTTTCAAAACCTGCTTTGATCACTTGAATTAATCCTGCGCCTGAAAGAGAGGTATAATCCGGCATCATATCCTCACCAATAATTCCCGACAAGCTAAAATCGAAGCCTACATTACCCGTCATATTTTTGGCTACTGGCGCGAATTTTTGAACTGCAGTAAATTGGTCAAAACTCTTTGGTATTGAAACAGACTCTACTTTAAGGTCCATATTAAATAACGGCTCCTCCGGTCTAGAGTCATAAGATCCTTTTGCACTAAAAGAACCTTCAACCGCCTTAAAGCCTGAACGAGAAATCAGGAGCTGACCGTCAATCATTTCCATTTCCCCTTGTACGTCGTTAAGAATCAGCCCATCGTAGTCCAATTGGCCGAGCGCTGCTGCCATTTTGAATGAAATATTCCTTGGAATACGAACAACTTCCATGACTTGATTGCTGGAATCAACAGAGCTGTTTTCCTCTTGTTCCGTGCCTGCTTCGGGCATCCATTCTGAATAGATCAATTGATCTGCGGTAATGTTCAGCTCTCCTTTTAATGTTTCATTGCTCAATGCATAAGGAACAAAATCTTCAAGGCTTCCGGTCACTTGGAAAGAAGAGCTTCCTGCCTTTCCCTGAAATTGGGTAATGGCGATCCGGTCAGTTGAAAAGTCGGCATTGAGTTGTGAAATACTTAACCCTTGTGGAAACTCTTCTGTGATCAATTGAAAATTAGTAAGCGCTAAGTCTCCATTTACTGGCAGTGATCCATATTGTCCTGCTTCAAGAGCTTTCTGCCGGAAGAAGTAAAGTTGGTTTCAAGCTGTCCATTTAATGGATAAGAAGAGGGAATGAGTTGTGAAAGAGAATAGAGGTCAAGACTGCCCTTTGCTTGGAGCGTCCATTCAGGAGACTCAAAATTGGCGATGTCCATACGAGCACTAAAAGGATTGTCGGCTAGACGAAATTCGAGCTTGGACAGCTCCATTTTGCTATTGACCAGACTACCTTTTTCACTCTCCAACCGAAGTTCCATTTGTAGGTCGTTCATTTGGGCGGCAACTCCTTCATAACTAAAGTCTCCATCGACTACCCGAACTAATCCTTTGAAAGAAAGCATTTCCTGTTCAGCATATGTTCCACTGATCTCTCCCTCAAAGGTCAGGTTTGCATTCGCCGTGAGCTTTTCAAATCAATTTTGGTACATGCCAGGCACAAGAGATAACACGTTTTTTAATGTGCCATTCGGCGAATTAAAGGTAATGTCCATTCCATACGTTCCGTCGGGAAGCATGTCAAAGCTCCCATTAAGCTTAATTGGAAGGGTGTTAAGTAGAAACTCATTTTCTTTAAAAGAATAACGCGAATTGACTAAATCAGCCGAGATGGTCGCATCGATTCCTAATGATTTTTGAGACACTAAATAAAGGTCTTCATAGATTAGCTCAATATCTCCAATGGCGCCTGCCGTTTTAAGGTCAAAAACGTCATTCTGAAAAAGGGCATTGCTCGTAAGGTCAATAGATTCCAAGCTGAGCATCATGTTGATGCTTTGAACAAAATAGATGAGCTGTCCTTCAAGCAGCTCGATGCTTTCCAGGGCCATGGTCAAAGCAACTTCGTCACTCGCCTCTTCCTCTTTTTGCGTATCTTCTGTAGGACGCATGATATCATAATTTACCTCACCTCCTCGTAAGGTAATGAGCGTGATGCGCGGCTCGTCCAACATGATCTGCTTGATGTTCACCTTCTTGTCGACAAGAAGTGTCTTTAAGTCGATGGAGGCATGAAAAGAGCCGGCACTTAGTAATGTGTCTCCTTCGAAAAGAGCAGTCCCCACAATGCCAAAATCTTCAATTCCAAGGCCTAAGTCAGGAAAACTACGGAAGGCCGAAAGGTCAAATCGCTCATAATACAGCGTTGCCGTTGTGCGCTTGGCAAACTCATCCAATATGAGCTGCTTGATCATGTCCTTGAATAGCAGGGGAATCATTGCTAAGGCCAGAACACAAACGAAGAAAACTATCGCCAGTATTTTGAGAAACTTTTTCATCATGCGCATTGCCCATGAAATTTAGCGAAAAAGAAGAGGTAAAAGATAAATTCTTACTCTTGCTTGAGTCTTTTGATCTTCTTAGGCCCATACCACAGCCAAATGCCCGAGCCCAATAAAATGAGTAGGCCTAAGCCCAAGATGTTCATTGATGTTAATTTAAACCCCTCTGAAATGATAGAACCATCATGAATTTGTTCTATCCAGTCGGAATGTCGTTTAGCCACCGAAAGCACATCCAAAGAAGTGACATCAATTTGTACCTCCCAATTCCCCGTGTCAAAAATGGCCTTTGCTATTCCTTTCGTTGCTCGGTATTCCAATCTTTCTAGGTTTTTTTCAGTTAGCCCTAATGTATCGACTGCCAACACTACTCTTTTGACTACGTCTTCGACAGGGGCAAAATCAGCAGGGTTGGTGTTGACTCCTTTCAATGTACGCGGCTGAATGAGTGTCGATTGCTTTTTCCAAGCCAACAAAATACCGGTAAGGGAACTTACCAAAACCAGAACGGCAAGACCAAGCCCAAGATACTTGTGCAGAGATCGATAACTCCTCACGGATTTAGCAACTTTCCTTGTTTTCATAGACGAGCGCAATAAGCGGAAAAAAGAAGTTGTGCACAACCTCAAAGTATACATTACGTCATTGTTACCCTTCTGGTTCTAGGGCATTGAAACCTATCGTTTGTAGCCCGTTTATGAACATTTTTTGTTTAATGTTAACTTAATGTTAACTTAGTATTACCTAGATGCGTTTAGAACGTCGAACATCTGGAGAAATAAATTGCAATGAACGGCATAAAATACATTCAAAGACTATCCTTCCTGATCGCTATCCTTGCGCTCTCGAACGGTCTTTATGCCCAAGGTGCAGTGCTCCATGAGCGCATCGCAGCGTATTATTTTGAGCATGATAGCTCACCACAAGCCTCCGAATTTCGCAGGATTGAACAGTTAGTGAACCAACTTGAGCGTAAAAGGCAAAGACAGGCAAATGATGTTCAATTTTTGAAATCAGTATTTTACAGAACACATCATAAAGTGTTGAGAAAGTATAGTAGCCTAGCCTCGATGAACGAAACGGTAGAAAAGGGCTCCTATGGCTGTTTAACGGGTACTATTCTTTACGCTCTTTTGATGCAGCACTTTGGGTTTGATTACGAAGTAATTGAGTTGCCCAACCACGTCTTCCTAAAAGTTAAGCTGTCCGATCAAAACATTTACTTTGAATCTACTTTAGCCAATGAAGGCTTCATTACTAACCAAGACCATATCCAACTGAATCAAAAGGCCTCCTCGGCTAACAATATTAACTGGTTACAGGTGATCTCAGAAAGAACCGAAGGACCTAACACGAACAAACCTTTCAAAATTATTGGGTTAAAGGAGCTTAGTGCCCTCCAACACTTCAATGAGTCCGTGATCTTATATAAATCAAAATCCTACAAAGAGAGTATTGCACATGCGGTCGAGGCTTATTATTTATACCCAACAGAAAAGAATGAAATGCTCATGCAGCTTGTTCTTAACAAGATTCTTTCTGATAATTCCCTAAAAGGAAAGGAGAAAGAAGCCTTGGTCGAACAATACAAATCCACACGATGGAATGCTCAAGAGAAGCAACGCTTGTATGCTGAACTCACTCCAGCTTCAAAATAGTAAATTCAACTCGCCGGTTTAATGCCCTACCCGCTCTCGTTCGATTGGTCGCCATTGGAATGGTTTCACCATACCAAACAAATCGCAAACGGTCTTCATCAATTCCCAGCTGGACAATGGCTTTTTTTACTGCTTCTACCCTCCGCATAGAAAGGTCAACGTTGTATTCGTCTGTACCATAACTATCCGTATGTCCGGCAAGCTCAACAATGGCCTTAGGGTAATCGTTCATGAACTTGACCAAATTCCTGATCTCTATCCATGACTGCTCTTTCAGCAAGTCCTTATCAAAATCAAAGAATACATTTCTGATCACAAAACTCGCTCCAGCAGCCACAAAGATTATGGGTGGATTAACGTTGTTGATCACGGGTGAGTTCACTCCTCTGATCATTGAATTGGGGCTGATCGCGGGTAAACCTAGTTCTTGTCGTTTAGCATTCAACACAGCAAACGTGTCTCTTTTCAATTCTGGTAAAGCAATGGAAATAGCAACTGCCTTGACGACATCGGCAGGTACACCAATAGGCTCCCCATCCATATTCGTACTATCAATATCCAATCGATCGAGTGAAACAGCATAAACATTCAAATCATCAACATCTAATAGGTCAATGGTTGCCCCTACAGGAATATACCCTGGGATCTCTGCATTGTAGGAATAGATCTCATCAGCCGGAAGCTCTATGCAATAATTCCCTGCGGCATCTGTCCTTACTCGGCCTACTTCAACCCCATCTCGGAGTCTTGAAAAAACCACCTCAGCATCTAACGGTTGCAAAGTTTCTGGGTCTTCTATTTTACCACACAAGGTGACCAAACGAATCTGACGGGTTACGAGGGGAAGCGTGAAGGAGTGAATGTCAAGGTTATTACCCTCTACTTCTCTACAAAAATAACCGAAGGATCCGTCCAATGGAATGAAGAGAAACATATCATCGACTTCAGAATTAATGATAGGGCCTAGGTTCTCAGGTTCGCTCCAACTTTGCCATGTATTATCCAATCTTCTCGTCATGAACAGGTCTTTCCCGCCATAACCACTATGTCCGTTAGAGCTAAAAAACAACGTCTTCTTGTCCGGCATAAGAAAAGGGCTTTCTTCCTCTCCCGCTGTATTGATCGTCGTGTTCAAGTGCAGCGGTTCGGTCCACTGTCCATCCTTTTGAAGAAAGCTCACATAGAGATCGCGTAGGCCTTCCGTACCTCTTCCTTCTTCAGAAATGACCAGCACCTCATCGTCTCGCGTCAACCAAAAATTCACGGACTCATGCACATTCAAGTCATTGTAAATGTCCATGTTTTGAGGAAAGGTCCATGAATCTTCGCCAACCCGAAGACTTTTTGAGATTCCATACTTCATGCCTTGACCATCTGTCTTGTACTCATTTCCTAAAATGATATACTCCTGATCTTCCTGTAAAAAGGAACCGATGAAATTGGGGTCAGGATTATTCAAGGGCCTACCAATGTTTTTCGCCAAGCTCCAATCTTGGGTAGCGGAATCAAAATCAGTATACCAGATGTCTTCAAGGTCTTGCAACCCTCCGATATTCTCAGGATGGCCTCTCCTCGAGAAGTAGAGCGTTTGCCGGTCCTTAGTCAATTATGGCTTATTCTCCCGATACTCACTGTTCACGAGGTCGTTCAAGCGAAAAACCTGTATCCGTGTGTTGATGTTGGACATGAGATTGATCGCCGCTTCAATTGGCTCTACTGAATTTGAAACACCGATGCAGTCTATTTCTGAAAAGCCATCTACCTTACGCCCATCCAGTACGATTTTCAAGGATTTCAAGACGAAGGTATTCTCTTCAAGAAAAACCCTAAACATCCTACTCAAATCGCGAACAGGGCCAGGAGTTTTCTCATAAAGCACTCGTTCTGTGCCCTTCTCATCATAACCATAGATCTTCGCAACGGCTCCCGGATTATATGACTCACCAATGGCAATCTGCCTGATGGGCATCGCTAGGTCGAACGACACCTTAATAAATTCTACTTCACCGGGCTTGTAGGCACGCCAGGCATTTGGATTGCTTCCACCGGCTGGTAGCACATTGGGTTTGCCGAGCACTTGCCGAGCAGAGTGTTCAAGTTCTGTAAGCTCTGAGGAAACCTCCAAAACAGCAGATGCCCATTGAACAGTAGTCTGTGCAAACGACTGATTCAACAGGCACAACAAGATGATTAAAAAGGCAAACCTTAATTTCATTGGTGAAAGCCACTAATAAGGCTAAAAATAAGCAAAAAAGGCAAAGAAATGGTTTTGCAGGAGCGATTTAAGGGAGCACCCAAAAGAAAATCAATTCGAACTAGCCGAGTAGGTGTTATCTGCCGTGACGGCAGGCATATCACGGAGCTTTTTGTTGATCAGCTTCATTTGGGTTTCGAACGCCAGCATATGCTCAGTAGCCAAGGGCTCTTCTGCGGGCAGCTTCTCCCTCAGGAAGTCAACTTGTACGCCACGTTTCCAAAAACGGAAACAAAGATGATAGCCCGTTGCCAATCCGGTTTTTCCTACGTAGCCTATGATATCTCCCTTTTTCACACGCTGCCCATTTTTAAACTTTCCAAAACGGCTCATGTGTAAGTACCCTGTGGTATAGGTTCCGTTATGCTTGATCTTAATGTAATTTCCATTCCCATTTGTCCACCCTCTGGCGACGATGACACCATCACCTGCCGCTTTAATAGGCGTACCTCTGCTTGCCGCATAATCGGTGCCCAAATGAGGTCGTGTTCTCTTCAGCACTGGATGGAATCTTCTTGGGTTATACCTTGACGAAATGCGAGAATATTCTACCGGGTAGCGCAAAAATGCCTTTTGCATACTTTCTCCTGTTTCATCATAGAAATTGATGCCATTTCCATCATCATAGCTATAGGCCATGTACGAATTGTTCATGTGATTAAATTCAGCACCGATGATCTCACCAATTCCTATGAACTCCCCATCTACCTGCATTTCTTCATAGATCAGCTTGAACCAATCTCCCTTTCTGAGGGTCCTCATGTCCATTTGCCAACCAAACAGGTCAGCCATGGCATTGACAAGAGCAGCAGACCCGCCCTGCTCTCGAATAGCCTGATCAAGCGATTCCGTGATCGTCCCCATCATCATTTTTTCCATCACTTGAACGTCTCGTTCCTTTCGATAAACGGCTAAGGTATCTTCGATCTGATAGACGATGTATTCTGTTGGATTGGGTTCATATACAAAATAGGAAGCTTTTTCAATGGAGTCTGCTCTGTAAAAGATCGTGTACTCCTTGCTTGGCACCAATTTTCTCACGCTATGGACCTGCTCCGATATGCGGTCAATGGTGAAAATATCTTGAAGGCTAACATTGAATGGGTTGACGAGGTCAGCAAAGGTCTGATTTCGTTTGATCTTTCCTTGAACCACCTGATAATCGTCTAAGGACAGGCCGAATAAATATTCTGGCTCAGGCTCCTCAACGATTACTTCCTCCATTGGAGGCATTACCTCGTCTGTTGCCTCTGCTACCTTCGTATTAAAGTAAGCGATGATGAGGACAGCCGAGCATAGAATGGAAATGGCAATCGTGACGAGTTTCTTATTCATAAATTTCAGTGTCCAGCAGTGGCAAAAATAATCCTTTCGACAACAAGTATTTCATATTGATGCCTCCTTTAACTCCTTGATTTAAAAGCTTTCAACGATTCACTTAAAAAAGCCAAGAATACATCTGCATCAGGTTCATAAGCAACAGGTTCGTGAAGCAATTGTTCCTCATTGTCCAAAAGCACGTAATACGGTTGCGCATTCCCGTTGAATTTGACAATCTGAAAATCAAAATTTTGCTTCCCGACCGTTTTCTTCACGCGTCCATCAAAAGTGGAAGTATACCAATCTTCTTCGGGCAATTCGGTTTTATCGTCGATATACAAGGCAACAATTACAAACTCATTGCGAAGCAGGTTGAGCACGCGAGGGTCTGACCAAACATTCTGCTCCATCTTCCGGCAATTCACGCAACCATGTCCTGTAAAATCAATGAACAGTGGCTTCTCCACCTGCTTGGCAAAAGACAGTGCTTGGTCGTAATCAAAAAAGCCTTTTAAATCGTGTGGCAGTTCTAGAAAATCTGCATGCTTAACCACGCCATTGAAGGCCTCGGGTGCAACTTTAGCCCTTTCTGGTGGGTCTTCTAATCCTAAGGCTACCTGAAAGGAAAAATCAGTCTGCTTGATGGGAGGAAGATAACCCGCTAAGGCATTCAAATTAGCGCCTGCTAATCCTGTGAACAAGTAGACGGAAAAAGCCAGAGCACTTACCCCAAGACCCAACCTTCCTATGCCTAAGCTTGCCTTTTTGTCATCATGAGGAAAACGGATCAAACCGAACAGATAGAGGGCAAGCCCTAGGGCTAACAAGAACCAAATGGCGATGAAGATCTCTCGGTCTAATATGCCCCAATGGTACGCTTGGTCTGCAATACTTAAAAACTTAAACCCAAGGGCCAATTCTATAAATCCTAACACAACTTTTACCGTGTTCAACCAACCGCCAGACTTCGGTAGGCTTTTTAAGAGTCCTGGGAAAAAGGCAAAAACAGTAAAAGGAATTGCAAATGCAGATGAGAAGCCAAGCATGCCCACCACTGGCTTCATGACCTCGCCTTGAAATGATTGAATGAGAACAGTTCCTACAATGGGACCAGTACATGAAAAGCTCACCAACACCAAGGTAAAGGCCATAAAAAACACCCCTAGTAGACCTCCTTTTTCGGCCTTTCGGTCCATTTTATTGATGAATCCATTGGGTAGATTGATCTCAAAATAGCCAAAGAAGGAAATCGCAAAGATTAAAAAGACCGTAAAAAAGATGATATTGGGAATAGCCCCTGTAGCCAGTTCATTTGCCAATCCTACACCGAAAAAGCTGGTGAAAACCAGCCCAATTAGAATGTAAATGGCAATGATTGAGAATCCATAAAAAAGTGCTTTTACTCGGGCTTCGCCCCTCGACTGCTTATCGTTGGTGAAAAAAGCCACTGTCATTGGAATCATCGGAAAAACACAAGGGGTCAAAAGTGCCGCCAAGCCAAATAAAAAGGCCCCTAAAAAGAAGGCCCATAATGACTCCCCACTGTTTGTGGATTTTACACTCTTATCGAAAGTAGCCCCTTCATCGGATTCCTCTTGGGCAGGTCGTTGTTCCTGACCTGACTTATCGCCACCTTCCACCTGGATCATATCGAAGCGGATGTCGTCTTCATAGAGGATGCACAAGCCTGTGACGTCCGAACACGTCTGGTATTCCAGGGTGCCGGAGATGTCGAGCGTAGGTTTTAACACTTTGATGGTTTGACGAAACTGACCAGAAGTTTTGAAATACTGCACCGTATCGCCCCAGATGTCATCAAATTTACTTTTTGGGTCAACCGCATAAAATTCACCCACCAACTCATAGCTGTCGTTGGTATCGAAATAGGGAGTGGCCGGAATGGCCATCACACTTTCCTTTTGTTCATTGGTGTAGATGTACCAATCCTTAATGATGCTGACATTAAAAATGAGTTCCACCTCGTCTCCTACCGCTACCGTCTTCGGCAATGCATCGTAGGTCCAGCTTGTGGTGGTCTTTACCTGAGCTTGCAAGGCCGAGGACACCAGCAAAAGAATCAAAAAGTGCAGTATTCTATCCATTGTGACCTTTCAACGCAAAAAACTGACAAATGATTGCATCTATTATTTAGACATGTCCGCAAAATTCTTGAAGAAATGCGGAATGGTTTCTATCCCTTTGAAGTAATTAAACACTCCGTAATGCTCATTTGGCGAGTGGATGGCATCAGTATCCAATCCAAAGCCCATGAGCACTGTTTTACATCCTAAAACTTCTTCAAACAAGGCGACGATAGGAATACTCCCTCCCCCTCTGAAAGGAATCGGTTCCTTCCCAAAGGTGGTTTTAATGGCTTTAGCGGCTGCCTGGTAAGCAACAGAATCTGTTGGTGTTACTGCCGGTTGCCCTCCATGATGAGGAGTTACTTTCACTTTGACCGATTTTGGAGCGATCGACTCGAAGTGTTGTTGGAATAACTTCGTGATCTTGTCAGGATTTTGATTGGGAACAAGTCGCATGGAGATCTTTGCATAGGCTTTGGATGCAATGACTGTTTTGGCGCCTTCACCTGTATAACCACCCCAAATTCCGTTCACATCAAGTGTTGGGCGAATAGACGTTCTTTCAAGAACGGTAAATCCCTCTTCCCCTTCAACATCAGAGAGCCCAATGGCTTTTTTATAGGCCTCTAATTCAAAGGGGGCCTTGTTCAGGTCAACGCGCTCTGCAGGGCTTAATTCAACGACATCATTATAGAATCCCGGGATGTTGATCCTTTGCTTCTCGTCTTTCAAAGAGGCGATCATCTCGGCCAAAATATTGATTGGATTGGGCACTCCACCACCGTAAAGGCCTGAATGGAGGTCACGATTAGGCCCGGTCACCTCCACTTGTACATAGCTCAAACCACGGAGCCCCACAGTGATCGAGGGGTGCTCGTTGCTCACCATGTCCGTATCTGAGACCAACACAATATCTGCCTTCAACATTTCCTTATGTTCAGATAAAAAGTTATCTAAGTTATCTGAACCGACCTCTTCTTCTCCCTCAATGATGAACTTCACATTACAGGGCACTTCCCCGGAATTGACCATGGCCTCAAACGCTTTTACATGCATGTACATTTGGCCCTTATCGTCGGCGGCACCACGTGCAAAAATCGCTCCTTCCGGATGCAATTCGGTTTTCTTAATGACTGGTTCAAAAGGCGGTGAATCCCAAAGATTTATAGGGTCGGGTGGCTGCACATCATAATGCCCATAAACAAGTACGGTAGGCAAATGATCTCCAATCAATTTTTCTCCATAAACAATCGGATGCCCCTTGGTTTCGCAGATTTCAACACGGTCTGCCCCTGCTTCGACAAGCTTGGTTTGCAAAAAATCTGCAGCTTTGCGAACGTCCTGCTGATACTGACTGTCTGCACTTACTGAAGGAATCTTCAGCAAATCAAAAAGCTCTGCTAAAAACCTGTCTTTATTGGATGCGATGAATTGATCGATTTTGCTCATAGGTTCTGATTTGCGACGAATTTAACGGTTTAAACGGCAAAGAAAAAGAGAGCTCACGCGAATTGAAATCGCTTAGAATCCATCTCCTTCAACAGTCCCTTTCTTTTTGAGTGTTTGTTGCGAATCCCCAGCCATTAAAAGGCGATAGGGCTCATCTATACCGTAGTAAAGTTTACGAAAATCAGTCACCCATTGGATAACCTCTGTCTGACTGATCAATAAGGGGTTAAAATTACCCACTTTGTATTTTCCGGTGTTGAACGTGTTCACGAGCGCGTTGAATGCTTCATTCGATGAAAACATTGCCAAGGTGTATCCATCGTAGTTGAAATAATACCAAGTACCATCCGTCAACTCCAACAACAAGGTAAAGATATCTCCTTCAGGCGTTTTTCTAATCTCTATGTATCCATCCACTTCTTGGTCAAGGTTAACATTGGAGACGTTCGACAAGCCGATCTTTCCTTTGCTAAAAAACGCATTATTCTGCTTAGACCAGGTGAGGTCTACATCTGAGATCACAATGTCTTTTTGAAGCAATGGAGATACAGAGAACAAAGGAATAGGCACTGTTCTGTACGAATTGTCCCATTTCTTTGTGGCTTCGTCACCAATAAATTCAGCCACTCTATAGATCAATTCGGAGCGATCGTCCAAGGCTTTAGGAACACCGACATTCTCACCGATCTTTTTCATATCACCAGCCATTGCACCTAAGCCTTCTGGCGAGAGCCCAAAAGAGATCGCAAACATGGCGCTGACATCAAATTTGGCAGAATCCAAAAAGCCTTTCCCTTTACCTGCCGACTCAATATTATCTCCTCGGTTTCCACCGAGAAAATCGAGTTTCCCCTCAAAGGTTACCGCCTGTTCAAATTCGTTGTAGGAAAACATACTGCCTGAGAAAAAACTAGAAGGGTCTTTTAATTTATTCGGATTATCAATTCTAAACGACCCATCCTTTGGTTCAAAATAGAGATCACCTCCTTTGGGAACGAAAAAGTCATAATCCATATAGTCTCTCTTTTCCGTAATGAAGGACATGTAAATATCTCCTTTGGCGTCAAAATGAAGCCCTGCATTTAAGGGTTGCCCTTGCCTGGTTAGTGCCTGGTCAAAAGGAACAATCACTTCGGTTATGTCATCATTCGATTGATACTCTATCCAAATATTTCGTTCTTTTAAGCCCGCCAAATCCAGTTTTACTGCACCATTCAAATCCAAAGCCTCCTTGTAGGCATACATGGTAATGTCTCCTTCAAAGATGAACCCTGACGAAACTTTTACGCCTCTGTCTCCGCTGACGTAACCACTGGCTCTCGTATGTGCCTTGGTATCGTCGGTCTCCGGAATTAATTCAAAATCATTAAACTCAATGGCAAAAGTATCCTGCAAGGCATTCACCAACTCATAGGTTGCCCGACCCACGAAGCGAGTTCTTGAAAGGATGTCGATCTCAGCATCAAAGAGACGATGATAGATACTTGCTGTATCGAAATAGATGGTTGCCTTCGTGAAACTCTCCAAAACCGAGTTCTCGAGCACAGTCAGGGAATCTCCCTGAGGTATGATTTGGGCATCGGCAACCTGTATGTATGGAACCCCTTTTATCGTCAGCTCACTGGTTTCTAGGTCGTAATAGGCCTCACTTCCATTGAAAACCAATGAATCAAGGGCCGTATTGGTCGAATAGAAGAAAGAGTTATCCAAAGGTGTTGAATCTGGTTTCGACATCACAATTGTCCGTGCTTCAATGTCCCATTTGGCGGTAGGTATAGACGTTTTGAACTGGGCATAAGGAAATTCTATGGCCGCACGTCCTGCAACTTCAGGTTCAATGGTGGCCACCTGAACTTCTAGATCATAATTCACATATACATCGCTTGAACTTAAAATCGGTCGTGATGACTGATCCGCATTAAGGGTAAAATCTGCATGTCGTGATTGAAAACTCAATTCTTGAAATTTGATAGAATCGGAACGCAGCTTACTGGCATCGAGCTGCATATCGCCAGCACCCGAGAGACCCTCGGCACCCAAAACCACATTTCCCCTTAGCAGGGCCTGATTACTAAAGAGCTTAAAGGGTTTTTGATCATTCTTATTGGTCAAGATCATGGAATCCTTTTTGGCCAACCAGTTCATGGCAAACTCTTCAATTGAAAGGTCAGGGAACTGGACGCCCTCACTATTTTGCGCCTTGATGGTTGCACGCAATCCATTTTCGGCCACTAGGGAATCGAGAAAGAAGGTTGACTTTTCTAATTCAAAACGCCCTGTTAGGTATTCGATGACACCGGTACTTGTTAAACCCGCTTTATCCAATCGGATATCGCCAATTATTCGTCCATTGGTTTGATAGACGCTAAAGCCTGAATCCGGCGGGGTGACTTTGATAAAACCAAAACTGTTATCGGGCATCACCTTTAAGTCAGCTTCAAACTCCGGCAGCATGCCATTGGAGTAAAAGGTGCCCGCAAACGCATATTTCGTTGGATCCGCATCCGCGACACTATCCAATTCGAATGGAGACACATCAAAATACACTGTACTGTCATAGGCCCCATCCAAGACATCTTCCTTGTCAAAAGCGACCTTTGCCTTCTGATCTGTCTTGAATATTGGGAAAGTAGGATTCGCTTTAAGAGCTGACTTATTACCTGGTTCATTGATGCGAAGTACACCACTTGTATTGACCAATTGATTACTCAAGGCTTGCCTTTGCCCCTTTTCCAATTCCACCTTGAGTTCAATGGAATTGATTTGATTCAACTCAACGCGGAAACTATCATACCTAAAGACAGAACGTGTTCCATTAAACTTAAAATTACCTGCATTCAAAGCTCCATCAAAAGCAATATCTCGGTTTTCTAGTATCCTGATCTCGCCATTTTGAGGCATTATAACCACATCCAACGAGTCACTGATGACAAATTGGTCTACCCCCCGAACAGTCATGGAGCTGTCCTTGAAACTAACCGTTGCATTGGGTTTGGTTCCGATAATGGAAGGGATCAACAGGTCGTCATAGTCGTAGCCAGAAGGGTTAAGCTGGGTGACGTAGGAATTATAGAAGTGCGCAGCCTTGGGAAGAATGGTAACTCGACCGATGTCTTCATCAAATTCGATAAACCCCTGTGCCTTTAAAAAGCGCATTGTACGCTCAACCAACTTCTCGTTCAATCGATATTTATCAGCGATCTGAGGGATGAACAGCTGATCTCCAACATTGGGAGCCATTTGCATGGCTAAGGTTAGCGGGTGAAAACCGAAGATCTGAGCCAAACTTTGGTACCTACTCTTGCTAAAGTAGTCTTTGGACTCGATGATCAGTGGAATCTCCCGTTTTGCTGCGACAATGGTCATGTCCAATGAGTCCACTCCTAGATCCCATGTCAACCTATCGCCGACAACCTCGATATCGAAAAAGGATGAACGGAAGGGGGTGTTTTCGTAGCCTTCTACTTTGGTCTCAGCTGTAAGCACCTCTGTTTCATAATTGAAGGAGAACTCGACCGCAGAATTCACTATTGAATCATTATTGTGGTATACGATGACGCTGGCATTTTGCGCTTTGGCTGTATTCCCTTTTTTATCAAAAACGAAATTCTTGCTGCTTACCTTGAACTTCTGATCACCCTCTTTGCTACCAATCAGTGTACTTTGCTCACCGTATTTGGTGTCGGTCAGCACTTCGTTCCCTTTCAAATGAAAGCCTCCAATGAAGGAAAGGTTATCATTCCCCAATCCTTTTACCCGGTTATTGGCGACATACGAAATGAACTCTGGGTATTGGGATAGCGCTAGCCGTGAAGGAGATAATGCCAATTTAATGTCTCCATTGGCGGGCTCTTCCAAATGACCGGCATCCTTTAACCAAACATTTTCAAAAACAAATTCTCTGCTGTTCTTCGGAAACCTATACTGCGACAATCGTGCGAAACGCTCCTCTGCTGCCACTCCTCTGTTTTCCCAGGTCAATCGGCCATCTTGACCACTAAAAACGTTCTCCGTTAAATTATAAAACCCTTCCGTTTCACGTATCACAAAAGTATCCAGATGATTCGCGATCAACAGATCCGCTTTCCTGATCTTGACCACAACGCCATATTCTTCGAGTATGGGAGCTAATGGCGCATCGAGCGGGCCTGTCGCAACAGGTGCTGAATTGTTGCTGGACGAGGCGTTCATCTGAGATGAACTAAAGACCTGCGTCTGACTAAAATCGGGTGGTTTGTTAAAGAGAATGTCAAAATCTGCATTCTTTAAGATCATGGAAGCCGACCGATCATTGGAAATGATTCCCTCCAACAGAAGACTTAACTGATTTAAATACCCATCAAAGGCCCTTCGGTCATTGTCAACTCCAAGTTTACCGATCACTTGTACCAATTGATCTAACTTATCATAAGTGTACTTCTGATCATCCTTTGCCTTGGTCAACAATTCAAAAACACCTTTGAAGTCATACACCGGACGAAATCCTTGGCGTTCAAGAGAGCTCAGCATAGTCAATAAGGTGTCATACGCAGCAGGCGGTAGGTTTTTCGCTTCTTGAAAAAAGAATTGGTAGGAAGGAGCAAAACGGGTCTGGTCTTGCGCTTCAATAAGCTCTTGAACCCCGGCTGTGACCCTTATTGAATCGGCTTGCTGCTGTGCTTTGGCTGAAAGCAGCAGAAAGACGAGCATCGTACATATCAGTAGTGGCCTTGGCATGGACTTATATAACGTACTAAAATCCGTTTTCTTGAACAATTAGCGTGCTTTTTCTAAAACAACAGCACACCATTTGTTCTTTTCCGAAGCGGTTACCTCCTTCAATCCTAGCGATTGCGCTTTTTCGATGATCTTAGGTTTATCAAAATCATAAAACCCACTGAGGAAAAGTGTTGCCTCTTTCGACATCAGAGCGACATAGTCCTCCATTTCTTCTAACAGGATGTTCGTATTGATATTTGCCAACACAATGTCGTAACTCTCTTGAATATCAAGGGCTTTGATCACTCCTTTGCTAACAAATTGAGGGATGACCTGGTTCAGTTCAAAGTTTTCCGTTGCATTGTCAATGCACCAATCGTCAATATCCGTTGCAGCCACGGTTGCAGCGCCCAGCTTAGACGCCATGATGGCTAAAATCCCTGTTCCACTTCCAATGTCGATCACTTTTTTCCCTTGATGATCTACACCTAATTGCAACGCAAGCATTTGTGCGGTCGTTTCATGATGACCTGTACCAAATGACATTTTTGGGTTAATGACGATCTCATAAGGAAATGAAGGATCCGAGGGATGAAAAGTAGCCCTCACATGTATCTCTTCACCCACTTTGATGGGGTCATAATTTTTCTCCCATTCTTCATTCCAATTTTCTTTTTTGATCTTTTTGAGCTCATACCAGATCCGCGTTTGGTCACGGTAATCATTAAAAAGGACTTGTAGAGCGGGATGATCAAAATGTTCTTCAGAGATATAGGCTTCGAAACCCACCTCTGTTTCGACAAATGAATCAAAATCAAGTAAGCCCATTTCGGCGATCAGAATATCCCTAAATGGCTCATCGCAATGAACATTGATGAGAATATAATCCATCAGTAGGATTTTGCAATTTCAACAAAGTCTCTCGACTTCAGGGAAGCTCCACCGATCAGGCCTCCATCAACATCAGGTTGCGCCAATAGTTCCTTAGCATTGGCAGGTTTCATGCTTCCACCATAAAGAATAGGGACTTCTTGCGCTACCTCGGTGCCAAAATGACCTGCAATTGACGACCGAATACTAGCATGCATCTCTTGTGCTTGCTCCGATGAAGCTGTAACTCCCGTACCAATAGCCCAGATCGGCTCATAAGCGATCACCACTTGTTGCATCTCGGCAGCGGAAAGACCAAAAAGGCTTTCTTCCAATTGTTTGTTGACAAAATCCACGTGTTCATTTGCTTCTCTCACGTCCAATGCCTCACCACAGCAAAAAATAGGTGTTAAGCCTTTGGCAAGTGCCAGTTTCACACGGCTAGCCAGTTGTTCGTTGGTTTCGAAATGATACTCCCTTCTTTCGCTATGGCCTAAAATGACATAATCGGCACCGCAAGATATCGCCATCTCAGCAGAGATATCTCCTGTGTATGCACCTGATTCATGCTCCGAAATGTTCTGCGCTCCAAGAGCAACCTTATCGGCACTTTTGATCAGGGAGGACACTGCACTTAAGTGAATGGCAGGTGTACACAACACAAGCTGCACGTCGTCATTCAGCTCATCGTTTACGATATGCACAACTTCAGAGGCCAGGGCTTTGCCTGCTGAAAGGTGAAGGTTCATTTTCCAGTTTCCGGCTATGATCTTCTTTCTCATTATCATCTTTTTGGTCAATCAAATATACTTGTATCCTGCGATTCTTCATGATTTGAGTTGAATAAAGCCTTGCAAACGATGTATGATTATCTTTGAGCAATGGCCTTTGAACATTCAAAAAAGAAACGCGCGCCTTTAGACTATAAATCGGCTTTGCAAAAAGCGGCAGATTACTGTGCCTATCAAGAGCGATCTCAACAGCAGGTGCGTGACAAATTATATGACTATGGCCTGCATCAGGATCAGGTTGAAGAAGCCTTATCTGAGCTGATCGTTCAAGGGTTCATCAATGAAGAGCGCTTTGCCAAGGCTTTCGTTGGAGGCAAGTTTCGAATGAAAGGTTGGGGCAAAAGAAAAATCGCTATGGCCCTCAAACAACACAAGATTTCAGACTATTGCATTCGCAAAGGAATGGAAGAGATCGACCCGGACGACTATTATCATACCTTATTGAAGCTTGCCGAGAAAAAGCTAGCGAGCATCAATAGTGATTCCGACTACATTCGGAAAGGCAAAACGACACAGTACTTAATGGGTAGAGGTTTTGAGCCAGATCTTGTGCGCGACGCCATTGAAGAAGCTTTACATACAAGTTGACCTTACGCTTAGTTGAATGTGCATCTCAGCAACTGCCAACGGTTTGCGTCCTTGTCCGTGAACATATGTCAAGCAGTTTTCACCAAGCCCTTCTGCCATAAGAAAACATAACGGAAACCCAACATGATCATGAAAGGTAGCACGGCGATGTTATACACTTGAAATCTTGTTACCCAAACAATAAGCATCAAAATCAGTAAAATGACCAAAAATCGTGCATAGACCCTTGTCCATCGCGGAGGATTCTTTTTCAACAAGTAAAAGGCCACGGCCAGATTTGGGAAAAAGGCCCATAAGACATTTAAGTTGTTAATGGTTGTGCTGTGATGAGTTCCGAACCAAAGAAAAACAAGCAATAGACCGATCAAGCCAGTGAAAAGAAAGAGGGCAAAATCTATGCCTCGAGAACGCTTTTTCTGCTGGTAATCCTTGTAGGTAAACACCATGACCATCACTGCGATCACGCTAAAGATCATCCAAGGTTGAATTTTCTCAACGGGTTGTTCCCAATAATCGGTTACCACCAAATCGCGTGTTTCCTTAACGGCAGGCATTTCAACTCCCTCTCGGATGATGGACGCATTCGCATAACCACTAAATACATAATCCGGAAGGTACATGTGCTCCTCTAATGTGGCTTTTCGGTCAATCAAATTGCCTAGGGCAATATCGATACCCAGATCGATCCAAGGATGATTAAAGGAATTCTGATCGACCATTTCTCGCATGGTATAAAAACGCTCCAAATGATCAGACTTAAAAACGAGCGTTTCGCCGAGCACCTCTTTGGGCACATCGCGTAGCTTGGTGGCGCAATTATCGAAGAACTGGTCATATCGATAATATGCATTTTCCGGCTTTGCATTCTCTTCCAAAAACTCAAAGATCTCTTGTACCTCCTGCTCTTCTAAATTAAGGATCTGCTCTTTTACCCACCGATTCTGGCGTTGATAGGCAGCCAAAAAGCGATTAAAATCAGCTTTTGCCACTTTATAATCTGCTGTTCCAAGGGTAAAATCATAATAGAATCCGTCCTCAAAAGAATCGTAAGACCCGTAATTGTAGACGCGGTCAAGACCAATGGTGGGATCTTTCACGCGAAAGGCGCTATGACCAAAAGCATCGTACAAATACTTGCCAGGCCCGATGGTAAGCAAGCTAACTTCAGCCTCTGTACTTAACCTGGGGTATTGGGCCACTAATTGGGCAGAAACGAACAATAAAACGACCAGTAGCCTAAACTTCATGGACTAAAACTAGGTATTTCTAAAAACAGTCGGTTAAAATATGATTCAAATTTCAGGCAGATTAATTTAACCCTGTGAATCGAAATTGGAACGATGGCCTGAATTACCTCAGCAAACTCAACATGCGGAGAGTTTGGAATATGCTCCAGCTAACTGGGAGCTACCTGCTATCAAAAGCCATGAAAAAACCCATTCACTGGGGGCTTCCAACAAGCGTTTCCATAGAGCCGACCACCAGTTGTAATCTGAGGTGCCCAGAATGTCCCAGTGGCTTACGTAGTTTTACACGCCCAACGGGCATGCTCACCGACCATACCTATCAACAGGTGATCGATGAACTTGCCCCTTCATTGACCTATCTGCTCTTCTATTTTCAGGGAGAACCTTATTTGAATCCCAAGTTCTTGGATCAGGTCAATTATGCAGCCAGTAAGAACATTTATACCGCTACCTCTACCAATGCCCATTACTTAAAAGATGCCATGGCTGAGAAAACAGTCCGTTCTGGACTCGACCGGCTGATCATCTCAATCGATGGGACCACTCAAGAAACTTTTGAACAGTACCGTGTTGGTGGCAAGCTTGACAAAGTGATCGAAGGCACAAAAAATATTGTGAAATGGAAACGTGCACTGAAGTCGAAAACGCCTCATGTCATCTTTCAATTCTTAGTGGTTAAACCTAATGAACATCAGCTGGAGGAAGTCCAAACGCTAGCCAAAGAACTCGGAGTCGATGAAGTAGCTTTCAAAACTGCCCAGATCTATGATTATGAAAACGGGTCGAAACTGATCCCAACGCAAGAAAAGTACAGTCGCTACAAGCAGTTAACCAATGGAAAATGGGCCATTAAAAATAAGCTCGTGAATCACTGCTGGAAGATGTGGCACTCCTGTGTGATCACATGGGACGGCAAGGTGGTCCCTTGTTGCTTTGATAAGGATGCTCATTACCAATTGGGTGAAATGGACAATGAATCCTTTGCCTCCATTTGGCATGGCAAAATCTATCAACAGTTCAGATCCAGCCTGATCCGTTCGCGCAGTGAAATCGAAATGTGTAAAAATTGCTCTGAAGGCACAAAAGTTTGGGCTTAACCCTTCAAATGCCCAGGTAACTCAAAATCTTTCTTGGATGTGGTGGCACATGCATTACAGCCTGCCGTTTCGCAGCCCGTTCCTACTTTATACTGCTTGTAGATCTTTCTTCCCATAAAAAAGGCAGCAGCGGCCACTAAAACGATGACAATGAAAATCTGCATATTTCTCTAACTCATTCGAGCCATTCAAAGTTCGGTAAATATCGGGAGATTCCCATTTGCTCAGGACTGACTTTCTAATTTTTCCAATGCTGCTGAATCAGTTGGAGCATTTCAGGTTGCACTGCATTTCCGGCAATGATCTCTCTTCCAAACAGAAAGTCACTTCCTCCTTTGAAATCTGTAACGATACCGCCAGCTTCTTGTACGATCAAAGCCCCTGCAGCCACATCCCAAGCATTGAGATTGTACTCGAAAAATCCTTCAAAACGTCCACATGCCGTATTCACAAGATCAATGGCCGCACTGCCCATTCGACGTAGGCCATGGGTCTGTTGCATAAAGTCATTGAGAATACTCAAATAAGCATTCATTTGCTCAAAGTCATAATAAGGAAAGCCTGTGGCCAAGAGCGCTTTATCGAGCGTCTTTACTTTCGATACCTCGATGGGCATGTGATTCAAAAACGCGCCTTGTCCTTTGGCTGCGTGAAAGCACTCATCACGCATGACATCATAGACCACACCCAAACTCAATTCCTTTCTTTTGATCAAGGCAACAGAGATGGCAAATATCGGCAGACCATGGGTAAAATTTGTGGTTCCGTCCAAGGGGTCAATGATCCAATTATAGGTATCTGATCTGTGGGTGGATGTGCCTTCCTCAGCAATAAATCCCGAACCCGGAAGCAGCTCCGCCAGTCCCATGACCAAACGCTTCTCCGCTTCCTTGTCCACATAAGACACTAAGTCGTTCTTCCCTTTGTATTGGATCTTTGATTCATCGAAGCTTTGTGCCTCCGTTCTGATAAAATCCCCAACCTCTTTGACTAAGACAATGACTTCTTGTAGGAGTTGCTGCATTCAACAAAGATAATTAGCTTTTACCGGCAAGTACGACCACAAACTCTCCTTTAATTCCCTTTTCTGAAAAATAGGCGATCACTTCAGACAAAGAACCGCGCACTGTTTCTTCAAACATTTTAGTAAGCTCTCGAGAGACAGAGACCTGACGGTCGCCACAAAACTCTTTGAGTTGCTCTAAGCATTTGATGAGGCGATGTGGTGATTCATAAAGAATGATGGTTCGCTCTTCTTCTGCCAGCACCTTCAACCTTGTTTGCCTCCCTTTTTTATGCGGCAAAAACCCTTCAAAAACGAACTTATCTGACGGCAGACCTGAATTCACCAAGGCAGGTACGAAGGCCGTAGCTCCTGGTAAGCAATCCACATTGATGCCCGCAGCAATTGCTTCCCGAACCAATAAAAAGCCCGGATCAGAAATAGCAGGTGTCCCTGCATCTGAGATCAAGGCAAAAGTCTCGCCTTGCCCCATGCGCTGAACCAAATGCTCTACGTTCTTATGTTCGTTATGAATGTGATAGCTCTGTAAGGGCTTATTGATGTGATGATGCTTGAGCAACTTGCCTGAGGTTCGGGTATCTTCTGCCAGGATCACATCTACTGCCTGCAATACCTTGATTGCCCTCAAGGTAATGTCCTCAAGGTTGCCAATGGGAGTTGGCACAAGATACAATCGACAGTTATCCATTAGATCAACTCATTAATTTTTGCAGCCAAGTCTCTATCTTTCTGGGTGATCGTGTTCCCTGCATCATGGGTGGTCAACTCTATGTTGACCGTGTTCCATACATTCGACCAATTGGGATGGTGATTCATTTTTTCCGCATGAATCGCCACTTTCGTCATAAAAGCAAAGGCCTCCGTAAAATCCTTGAACTGAAACTCTCTTACCAATCTGTTATTCTCTTCCTTCCACATGATCATTTCTTTTTTGCTGTTACAATGAATTGATAAGATAACTCATCTATGTCTATTTTGATTTCATCGAATCCTGCCGCCCTTAATTCTTTGCGGACGGTTCTGGGTGAAACCTTAAATTCATCTGATGGGCCCACTGGAATCTCGCCTAACTTAAAATCAACAATCACCAGAAGTGCCCCATTTTTCATCCCATCGAGCAACCGTAGTAAATACTGTGTTCGGCTAGGAAGTAAGGAATAGGTATTGACGATAAGTACTTTGTCCACCTCATTGCCCAGCAGATTCGGTACATCAGGAGGAGTCAGTCGTGCCTCAATGTTTTTGGTCCAATTTCCGAGAACGACTTTTTGTTCGTTAATGTATTCCAAGGCATTCGGATCAACCTCCAGAGCGATCACTTTTTCTGCCTCAACGGCCAATTTGAAAGTAAAATAACCCGAGCCAGCTCCGATATCGAGTACCGTCTCCCCGCTAATATCACCCAAAAGTGAAATGACCAAGTCAGGATTTTGCCATTCTCTTCGCAGTGTATCAGGACTTACTTCGGTACTGAGCTGTTCTGGAGCAGCTTGGGTCGCTTTAGGGCTCACCGACCTAGTGTTCTCTCTCTGCTCAGCACAACCGAGTACAATGGAGATGAGCGCAAAAAAGGCAATACTTCGCCAAATCATAAGGCAATCAAGCCTTCAATACTGCTTGCCTTTTGATAGATCTCAATCACACGATCACTGCTGGGCATCATTACTTTTGCCGTTACGCTGGTGTACTTTCCCTTACTAGAAGGTTTCAGTTGCAATTCTTTTTGAGGAAAAAGGGCCTTGACATCCTCCAATTTATCTTCTGTGACAATGAACTTGAACATGTACAGCGTTGGGAATTGATGTACATCGTCCAGCTTATCTTTGAATTCTGCTGTGGTAAACTTGCTCATCTTTATCGATTAAAGATTAAGATAAAAAAAAATCGGCCGTATGGCCGATTTCAAATTAATAGTATTTGTAGCGCTCATCCGTTATCTCCACTTTATCGATAACCGACTGGCTCAATGTCGTATTCGCCTTGGTCGTGGCATCTCGGATGATCTGATTCTCATAACTTGAGTAGTCACCAATTTCGGCAGCTTCAGATCTTGATTTCATTTGAATCATAACAACGCCTTTCTCGTCCACCACATAGGGTGCTGTCCAATCGCCCTGATTTTGTAAGGCGAAGGCTGCACCAATGGCTTCAGGAGCATTGCCGCCCGCAATCTGTACATCACCCAATTTCAAGGATGAAACATTTTGTTGCTGCGCTTCCACTCCGTAAGCAGAGGCCACTTGGCTGGCATCGCCTGATAGTGAAGACAGCTTCGATTTGATAAACTCGGCTTTCTTTTGATTTCTCAGAATACCCTCAATTTCAGATCTCACGGTAGCCATTGACTGAACACCAGCCTCTGTTCGATCAGAATAGACAGCAACTACGTACTCATCACCTAGTTCAAAATCCTTTACATCTCCCATAGTCGCTTCTCCATATAACCAAGAAACTACTTGTCTTGCTTCGGTTAAACGACCAATGGTCACTGCATTCTTGTCAATGTCTGAACCTGAGAAAACAGCATAGCCTGCTTCTCCTGCCTTATTTCTAAATTCATCCGGGCCGTACACTGTAGACGCAAACTCAGCAGCTTCCAAGTAGGCAGCATTTTGGGTCTCAAAAGATGGAATCATTTCGACAACTACCTGAGCGACAGTATATCTATTGCTGATCTTTGCCTCATCGACGCGCACAATGTAAATGTTGTTGTCGGTCTCTATCAATTTATTGATCAAGCCTTTTCTTGTTCTGGCAAAAACATCAGAAGCGAAATCTGCGACGTTTGAATCTTCATTGCTTACCCAGCCCATGTCACCACCAGCATTCGCATAAGCACCTTCTGAATTCTCTCTTGCCAATTCGGCAAAATCTCCACCATTTCTTAGCTGACGAAGAACGCCATTCGCTTTGGTTCTTTTCGCTGCAACATCCGCAGCGGCTAAACCTGCTTTGCTAAAAGAGATCATGCTCACTTTGGCAAACTGTCGATCTGTAGGGACAACGTCCACCACTTTATGTACGGAATAAATACCTTCTGACAGGTCCGGTCCGATCACCTGGCCAGCTTGCACATCTGGCAGTAATTCAAGCACGGCCGTTGGCAATGCAGTTGGATCGTAAGTAGAATAGCCAAGCCCCTGCTCAGTCATGCTCATGGCATAAGTAGAGTCATTATTCTCCGGATCGTTGAATCTTCTGACCACATCTTCCATTTGTGCTTGATAGGATGCAGAATCAGTAGCAGATGCCACTACAGGAAATGAGATGTAATCGATAGAACGCGTTTCTTCAACCGTGTACTTATCTTCGTTAGCACTCAGGTAAGCGCTGATCTCAGCATCAGTGATCTCACCGATCTGCTCATTTGTTACTGTTGAGAAAGGCACGTAAACGTAGTCTACATTCAAGAAAGCCAATTGCTCCCTGTATCGTCTCTTCGCTTCTTCCAAGGTGGCATATTCTGTCTTTGAGATCAGGTTGGTGAATTTTTGCATTCTCCTGCTCACCATGGCTTGCTGCTCAGCATTCGCAAAAATGAACTGCTCATTCGGATCAAAATCCAAGGATTGAAGGTATCCTTTGATCGTATTGATGTCCGTGGTACCCAATCTCTGCATAAAGAAATTCTGAATTGTCGGCGATAAGTTCTTTCCCTGAACCATGTCGATTCGTTCGTTCGTACTGATTTCTAAGCCCAGTTCTTCTAATTTCTTCGAGAACGCAATATCACGCACCAACTGATCCCACGCCTGGTCTCTAACAAATTGCATGGTGCTCTCATTAGAGGTTGAAATGCCGTAATAGCGCTTCAAGTTATCGACGATGATCGCGTACTCTTCCTGAGAGATGGATTCTCCATCTATTTCTCCTACTTCTCTTTTATTGGTTCCTAAGATTGATGATTGCGGCCCTAAAAGGTCACCGGCAACAAAGGCTAATATTGATAAACCCACTACGACTACCACTAGTCGTCCCATCTTTTCACGCAGCGTATTGATAATTGCCATCTATACAAATTTTAAATAGGCGCAAACATACTTTAATTATCCACTAAAATCAAAGGAAAAATGAGACAAAACTGCCTTAAAATCAGTCTTCTTGCCTTTGTGCAATGGTGAACATGACATTGTCGATCTTGGTGTCTTCCATTGTCATAATTTTCATGCTATAGGGAGGTGACTCTACCACTTCATGAACTTCTGGAATATCCTCCGTTATAGACAAAATGAACCCGCCTAAGGTATCGTATTCGCCTTCAGGAATTTGCCAGCCATAGGTGTCGTTCAGGTAGTCGATCTCATGCCGTGCACTTAATATGTAATTGTGCTCATCTATTTTTTGCTCCACCCAATCCTCGTCATCGTCGTGCTCGTCCTGGATCTCACCAAAGATCTCCTCGATCACATCTTCCATGCTGACGATACCACTGGTGCCCCCAAACTCATCGACAACCAAGGCCAAACTCTTTCGCTCCTGAATGAACTGAATCAACAACTCATTGGCCAAAACAGTCTCGGGTACAATAATGATGGGCTTCAGGAGGTCTGAAATCTGTTCCGGTTTTTTAAAAAGGTCCTGAATATGACAAAAACCGATCACGTCATCGATGGTTTCCCGGTAAACCAAGACCTTGGAGTGACCACTCTCGATCACTTCTTCTTTCAATTCTTCGATAGAGTCTTCTATGTCAACAGCCGAAATCTCTGTTCTTGGAATCATGCACTCGCGAACTTTGATGGTTTTAAATTCTAAGGCATTGTTAAAGATCTTTGTATCGAGTTCTACCTTGGCTTCTTTCACATTGGCCTCATCATTTCTGTTGATGTAGTTGCCAAGATCGGTAAGTCCGAAGACCTGCTTGTCTTCTGAGTAGGGTTGACGAAGTACGAAGATGATGATGAATTTGGACATCTGCTCGATTAGCCACACCAATGGAAACATCACCACAAAAACCACCATGATCGGAATGGACAAGAAATTGAGCAAGTTGTTCGGGTTGATGAGGAAGATGCTCTTTGGTGTAAACTCCGCCGTGATCAACACAATGATCGTAGAGATCACCGTCTGCAAGAGCACTACCGAAGTTCCGCTATTGATGGCTTCCGGCAATTTAGCCGCGATCAGGGGTTCCAAGAAAAAAGCCATGTAAATACCGTAGATCACGAGAGCAATGGTGTTTCCCACCAATGCTGTATTGATGAGTCGAGAAGGCTTTTGGGTAAAGAAAGACATGATTCGTCCTCCCAGCTTCCCTTGTTGGTTTTCTAGTTCTACTTGAAGTTTATTGGCAGAGATGAAAGCGATCTCTGTACCTGAAAAAAAAGCTGAAAAGCCTAGTGTAACGAGTATAATGCTCAGATTGTATGGGTCCATTAACGTTTTCGCTTGCGGGCTTTTGGTTTTGCTTGTTGCTCGGCCTCTTTTCTTTTGGCGCGTCTATACCTTACTAAAAATAACATACTCAGCGATACCATGAAAAAGAAATAGGAATAAGTGATTCCCCAAGTCATGGTCAAGTGAACGCCGACAACAAAAAAGACGACGCATAATGAAAAAAGTATGGTGTCTCCTAAATTATTCATTTTCTCTAATTATGATTTCACTATCCCGTGGGTTGATCAATTCGTAGGTGGAAAAATCTTGAGGCGCCTTTAGACCTTCGGCTAAGACCAACTCCTCCGGGGTTTCAATCGTAACAAACTTATCTGTATAGATCAGTTGTTTTTCCGGGTCCCAAAATAACTCCTCAGAGCTTAGGTTCTTGTTTTCCACAAGGTCGCGGACCAGCACATCGCCTCTCGCACGATAGATGTTATCTTCCGCTGCTTTGAATCCTTCGCGCGCGGTGATCTCTGAAATGGCAATCCCCAACTTACTGTAAAAGATCACCTTGATCCCTTCTGGAAATTCCAAATCTCCATTTTGATGTTGGATCTGTCGAGCGCCGGTCAATCGTACCTTCAGGATAGTCGAGTCACTCATCAACACTTCAACACCGGTTGATTCAAAAGCCGGACCTTGGTATTCTTCCATTTCCGCCAGCTTGGTTTCTTCAGTGCTACATGCTGAGGAAAAAACCAAGGTCAGGAAAAGCCCAATATTTAGTAGTGCTCTGTTCATAAAAAAACGGTCTTCTCCGATAACGAAGAAGACCACTTTATGGATTTATTTTTATTCCTACTCAGTAGGACGCTTTTTCAGCGCAACTGTTTTCTGAATCCAACAGCCCACTTTAATGGATTGCCCTTCTTCCTTGTTCACTGTGAATATATCCCCAATTGTTGGGAACTGCTGCATGGCAGAGTTTTGCTTCAATTTGGCCACAGGTCCGTTTCCTGCCATTAGGTAATAGTCGTAAGCAGCGATGAATCGCGCCCTGTCATCTACCTGACTCACTCGTCCATCACATTCCGATGAACCAAAGACCATGTCACCAATCATGATGTACATGTCTTCTTTCAAGGTCGGATCAACTTCTGCAGCTTGGATCGCATACTTTCTCGCTTCCGCTTTTTCCCCTTGAATTCTGAAGGTAGTTGCCAATTGCTTCAAGGCTTTTCCTTTGTCTGTATTATCATCTGTCAATTCAATAGACTTCATGAAATACTCTTTAGACTTTTCAAATTCCTTGTCAGCACCAAACTTTGTCCCTAACATGTACCCTACGCCATAGTTCGGGTTACTGTCAAATACCACTTCCGCCGCCTTGGTAAACCATTCGGCATCTGTGCATCCTCCATCGAATGCAAAAACGAAGATCTTATTGGCCAATTCAGCGTCTGCTGGATTTGCTTCAAATTCCGGTACTAGTTTCTCAACGATAAATTCACAGTCGATCAAGCCTAGATCAGCCAATTTTTCGTCAATAAACTCTTTGATCTGGTCGTATCTCTTCGTCGACTTTCCAGCACTTTTCGCCTTAGCGATCTGGTAGTCGATATGCTCCGTACAACGGTCATAGATTTTTAGGATCTCATCATCAGAGATGCCGATGTTCCGTGCATAACCGATCACCGCCATGTTCATATTGTATCGACCAAGACTATAAATGGCCTCATTACCCATTAAGGCATAGGCCTCATCAAATAGGTCAAGGATGTAACGTGTCTTGTCAGATTCCTTATAATAGAACATGAAGGCATCATTCGCTTGTCTATCGATTACCTCGGCCTTAGAATTGGGGTATTGTGCATACCTCATTCCATACAGATCCATCACCTTTTGGGCATTGGCCATCTGCTCGGCTTCGTCTTTTGTATTCTTAAAAGACTCCTTATACACTTTGATCGCGTTGATGTATAATGATTCGCTAATCGATGGATACTTTTCAAGTAGCATCTCTAGTCTTGATTTAGCGGCATCAAAGTTTCCTTGTTTGTAGCTGTCATCAAACAAGGTCCACAGCTCCTGTGCGTCACTTCTCTGCTCTGGATCTTCTGGCCAAGTAAATTGTGCCGAAGCGCCAAATCCTACTACCATCATCATCACAATGAATAGAGCTTTTAGTCTCATAATTATCGTAGTTTTAGTTAAATCTTGTTCTAGAGAACCAGGTTACATCCTGTAAACTGAATCCCAAATATACTTTTATATATCTTTCTCTGACCAAATCGCCAGAAATCGAGCCTCTTTGGCCTAAGGTGCCTCCTAAGGTGACATGACTCAGACCCCAAACGGCATTCAATGGTAAAGATGCTCCAAAACTTATGCCAATATCGTCAACAGTTGAATTAGAGATCAGATAAGGCGTTTGTTCGTAATGAAAGCCGAATCTATAAGTAATTCTTTTGATTTTACTTGTAGATTGAAAATCCGGTAATAATTCTCCACCAACGGCAATTCTGAAGCTTTCTCCTAAATTTTCGTTTGGTTGTCCGTCCGATCTTCTATACTGCGTCCAATCTTGGGTATGAAAGTCTATCCCAACGGCGATCTTACGTGCAATTTCATAACTGACTCCTAAACCAATGCGCTGCGGTATAGCAAGTTGCGTCTCCACATTGTTTAGCAAGGTATCTGTACTGAAAACACCACCATTGTTGGTTTGGTTTTCAAGTGTGACAAAAGATCGCTGCCTTAAATTGTAGCTTGGCTGGTAATATCCTCCAAAGTTGATGTACTTGAATTCCCCAATCAACATTTTATAAACAGCTCCTAGTGAGCCAGTTACCTGACTAAATGTCGCCGTTCCGTTCACCACTGAATTGCTAAACGCCGTTTGAGGTAATCCTTGTAAAAAAAATCGATCTTCTTCTTGAATCGACCCAAAAATGTAGTCCAATCGTAGGCCTAGCAACAGGTTACCAAAACGAACAGCGTTGTTCAAACTCACCTGATCGATCCCTCCGCCACCGGTTACTTCCGTTATTGCGGTGCTATTTTCAGGGCCTGCTTCTGAAACAGTAAAACCATAGCCTACATTCGTATACGGCTGGAGACTTAGGCCCATGTTCCATCGACCCAACACAATAGGTGCGTTTACACCGAAATCTTTTAGTCCTCCTGTAGCCCGGGTATATGATTGCGTTCCTTTTGTATGCGTGCGAATGTCTCCGGCCGATCCGATCTGAAAGACCGCTTCCAAATTTGTAGCCCCAAGTGCGGGGTTGATGTTGTTTAAAAAATGGCGGGCATTATACGTCACACCGAAACCACCCATACTGGTATTGTGAGAATAACCTCCCCAGTTCACATCTCCCAAACCGAAGATGGAATAGGCAGACTGCGCATTTTGGGCAGTTGATGGTTTATAGATAAAAATGCCCATTAAAAGGGCAAAAATGAAGACTAATTTGTTATGCATTGTATGTCGATACCCCATTCATTCCAACCAGCACTATTTCAGGGGCTACAAAGATGTCAGATTTTATTTTAGATTCAAATAATTGAGCATCTCCGCCTGTCATAATGACCTTTAAATCAGGAATTTTTAACATTAATTGAGAGATATGGTGCTCTATTTCCCCCACAATGCCAAACAACACACCATTGTTCATATTTTCCATCGTAGACTTGCCAATCATTTCTGTTGATTCGGAAGGCGTTAGCAATGGTAAATTAGCCGTAAATTCATTCAGGGCACGAAACCTCATTTGAAGGCCAGGAGAGATCATGCCTCCTTGAAAGGTTGCCTCATGTACTAAGTCATAAGTGATGCAGGTTCCCAAGTCAATGATCAATGCACTTTGATCTGGGTAAAGGACATGCGCCCCGATGGCAGCGGCAAGCCGATCCATGCCGAGGGTATTCGGCGTAGTATACGACAGCTTTATGGGTATCAGACTGTCGGCGTTCAGGAATAGCGCTCCGGCGAGACTGCTGACCTTGGCCAGTAATTCCTGCTTACTTTGCTTGACCGAACAAACCGAGATACGTTCAAAGGTCTTGCTTTTGATCAAAGACTCAAGTGCAGATAGATCACTCAACCGATAGAGCTCGACCAGTTGCCCTTTTTGAAAAGTTGCTGCCTTGATGCTTGTATTCCCTATATCTATCGCTAAGTTCATTCCTTAATTTTGTCATTATGCCTAAAGCAAAGGTAACATCTAAATTTAGCGTTCTTGGTGTCATGTCAGGTACTTCTTTAGATGGTCTTGACCTGGCACTCACCACCTTTATCGAAGAGCAGGGTCAGTGGCACTATGTTCTTGATAAGGCAACCTGCATAGGCTATCAGCCTACTTTAAGGAGGGCCTTGGAGCAATCCATCGAGATAGATGCCGCTGCTTTGTGCCAGTTGGACAAAAAGCTTGGTCGATACATTGGGGAACAAATCAAAGAATATTTCAGTGGAGCATCGATCGATTTTATTGCCTCGCATGGTCACACGATCTTTCATCAGCCGCAAAAAGGCATCACGTTGCAGATCGGATGTGGCCATGAGATCTATAAGGTAACCGGTATACCGGTGATCTATGATTTTAGGAACAGAGATGTTCAACTGGGTGGGCAAGGAGCTCCACTTGTTCCAATTGGCGATGAATTACTCTTTGGGGATTTTGCCGCTTGCCTTAATCTTGGTGGCATAGCCAACTTGTCATTTCGACAAAAGGAACTACGCGTAGCCTTCGACCTGATGCCATTTAACAAGGCCTTGAACTCTTTGGCAAAAGAGGTAGGGAAGGCCTACGATGAGAATGGCCAACTTGCCCGAACCGGCTGCTTGAATGAAACGCTGATGCGTAGCCTAGACGCCATACCTTATTACCAAAAAGAAATACCAAAGTCTTTGGGTATTGAGGACTTTCAGAACAACTGGTTTTCATTGATCAATCATGAAAATATTTCACTTGAAGACCGCCTCCACACCTATGTTTTACACGCGGCCAAACAAATTGGCCATGTCTTCAATCAACACCTCAAAGAGGAAGACAAAGTATTGGTTACAGGGGGAGGCAGTTACCATACATTCTTTATTGAATCGTTAAAAAGAACATTTCATGGAAGCCTTTCCATTCCCTCTTCTGAACTTATTGACTACAAAGAAGCCCTGATCTTTGCCTTTATGGGACTCATGAAACGGCTCGGAAAAACGAACTGTTTGGCTTCCGTTACAGGTGCAAGTAGCGATTCAAGTGCTGGGAAAATGGTTGGTTTTTAATGAAAAGTTAATCCTCGCTTGGCCGTTGATATCAATCGATTGCTTATCATTGTGCCTGCTATCCTCATTTTCAGCCTTGGATATCATTGGCAATTTGGTAAATTAAGCGAGGGATCTATTTTAGCGCCACTTCAATACTACATGAGACGCAGCTTTTCATTACTCTTCATGCTCACCACCTTTTGGCTTGCCCATCTACCACAGGCAAAAGCGTCGGTAATTGCTGATGGTTATCCTGAAATCGAGTGGCAAGAAAATCATTCGTCAGAAGATGAGGGCCATGGAGATAGCGGTCATGGCGATCAAGCGGCGGATGAAGAAGAGCACGGACATGCACCTCCCGGATGGACGGTCATCCCGTTTTTGCTTTTATTGGGCATGATTGCCACTGGGCCTTTATTTTATGAACACTTCTGGCATAAAAACTACCCCCTAATTGCTGTTGTTCTAGCCTGTATTGTCGTTCTCTATTACCTTTTTGTATTACAAGATACGCATGCTCCTGTGCACGCTTTAGCCGAATATGTGCAGTTCATCGCATTACTGAGTTCATTGTACATCGCTTCCGGCGGTATTATGATCAATGTAGATAAGCAAGCAACGCCAATGGCCAATATTACGCTATTGCTGATCGGAGCGGTAGTTTCAAACTTTATCGGAACCACCGGAGCCTCCATGCTGCTTATCAGACCTTTCATTCGACTCAATAAGGGACGGATTCAACCTTACCACATCATCTTTTTTATTTTCATGGTAAGTAATATTGGAGGTGCGCTGACTCCCATTGGAGACCCCCCACTCTTCTTAGGCTTTTTAAAAGGCGTTCCTTTTGAGTGGACCCTAGTGCATAATCTGTTGCCGTGGGCCTTTGCATTGATCCTTTTAGCTGTCATTTTCTATTACTTCGACAAACGCAATAAGGACTTGGACTACCTTGATGAGGTTCCGGTATACACCAACAAAACCACACTGATCGGAAGCAAGAACTTTTTATGGCTGGGGATCATTATCATTTCTGTATTCATTGACCCTAACGTGATCGATGGCGTGCCTGCCATAGAATACGATGGCATGAAGTTCTCCTTTATCCGCGAGCTGATCATGTTTTCCGTAGGGTTCTTGTCATTTAGGTTTGCGAATAAAAAGGCCTTGAGCGGAAATGAATTCAATTTTGAACCCATCCGCGAAGTGGCTTTCATTTTCATTGGTATTTTCGGCACCATGATGCCCGCGTTGGCGTTAGTCAGTGAGTTTGCACAATCGGAAACGGGTGCGGCAATGATCGGAGCCAACTCTCTTTATTGGGGGACAGGATTCCTTTCCGGCTTCCTGGATAATGCACCGACATACTTGAACTTCCTGGCTGCAGCATTGGCTTCACAGGGAGGAAGCATCAATGTCATAACCGACGTGCAAGCCTATGCTGCGGGAGGCACGTACACCGACTCTGTGATCAACCTTACCGCTATTGCTGTAGGTGCAGTATTCTTTGGGGCAATGACCTATATCGGCAATGGGCCCAACTTCATGGTCAAGTCGATCGCGGAGCAGACAGGCATCCATATGCCTTCATTCTTTGGCTATATCTTAAGGTATTCCATTCCCATTTTGATTCCTATTTTCATTCTGGTCTGGCTGCTCTTCTTTGTAATCTAGCCGAACAATTCATCTACATTCTTTGTATATTAACTACATGAAGAGTTTCTACTGGGACATTTTTCTAATGGTTTTGACCTATGGAATCCTCTCCTATTTGAGCATTCGCCTGATGAAGCGTAAGCGCAGAAACACGAATGGCAATAATGATGGTGGCATGAAAAGACCTGAGCGGCCGATTATACCGGACTTGCCCGATGGTGTAGTTTGGCCAGATGATGTGTCAGAAGAGGAACTTGTGTCTTAAGCCTTATTACACTTTTTACAAACCCCACTGATCAAATAATTCGCTTCGTTGAAGCTAAAGCCATTCGGAAGTCGAACATCTGGAATTTGTACATGATCCAAGCAGGTGGTCTCACCGCAAGAAGTACATTTGAAATGAATATGATCGTGATGGTGTCCTGTTGTGGTACAGGCATCATCACATAAGGCATAATGCATGACCCCGCTATCGTCGAGCACTTTGTGGATCAAGCCTTTATCCAAGAATGATTTGAGTGTTCTGTAAATGGTTACCCGGTCGTACTTTCCATCCAACTCGGATTCAATATCGCCATGTGCAATGGCAACGGAGTGATTCAAAAAGATGGACACCACGTCTGCCCTGCTTTGCGTTAACCGCAGCGCATGATCTTGCAACAATTGTTTGATGTGATTATTCACTGCCCAAATATAAGGCAGCCCTTGAAACTGGCAAAAAGCCCTGTCTTTAGTTTTTAGGCTTTTGATCTCCTCCGGATCTGCCAATAATTCTTTCCATCATCTTTTTCTCAAAAGCCCAGAAAAACTTGAATTGTCCGAAGCACCAACCGATCAAAGGTAAGGTCAATTGGTAGACCGGGAAAATCAATAAGATCCTTACCGGCCAGTAAATGAATGCATTGGTATCGCCTCGTTCCAAGCCAATAAAGCTGGTGACCGGGTTGGCTACCCAAGCAGCAAATGATCCGTTGATCGCAAATACAATGAGAATGGCCAAGAGATCAATATTGGATTGAATCTTCCATTTTTCTTTCAACCGATCCAGCATTTTTTGTTTTTCCAATACCCTGATTTTGCGGCAAAGGTAATAAGCAAATGACTTTTGAAAAGAAATCCCTTAAATAACCGCTCATTAAAAAGTTGATTAGTCTATGGGTTCAACTCATAGAATTCGATATCTTCATAACACAACAGGAAGAACCATGAATAAGATTGAGAATTATAAACGCATGCTCGTCGGTCTGGACTTGACCGAAATGGACGAACATGTAGTCCGTTATGCCTGTCAAGTGGCTCATGCTTTTAAAATAGAAGCGATCTACTTTTTTCATGTAACTTCTACCCTTGAGCTTCCAGATGATGTTATCGAGAAATATGGTGATGTCGTAGCGCCTGTTGATGAAACCTTGGAAAAAGAAATGGAAGAAACCGTTGGCAAGTGCTTCCAACCCATTGAAGGACTGAGCATGGAGATAGAAGCTCATGCCGGTCAAGTCACAGAAGAAATATTAAAATGGGCAAAAGTAAAACGCGTCGACCTGATCGTACTGGGCCGAAAAAATGTTTTATCAGGTTCGGGACTCAATTCCAAAAAAGTAGCCAAAGCCTCCTCTTGCTCGGTCTTATTCGTCCCTGAAAAACCAACAGATAAATTAGAGTCAATTTTAGTACCTGTCGATTACTCAAAATATGCCGAAATGGCCTTCAATCTGGCCATTTCTATCCAAAAAAGTACAGGGGCAAAAATTCTGAGCAATCATGTCTACAAAGTGCCAAAAGGATATTACAAATCAGGGAAGTCATACGAAGAGTTTGCAGAGATCATGCTCGAAAACACCAAGAAAGAGTGTAAAAAATTCTTTCGGCAGTTTGATCTAGATGGCGTTGATTTTGAAAACACCTTTGCTTTGGACGACGACATACATCCAGCAGATAAAATTTACATTACGGCAAAAGAAAAGGATGTCGACTTGATCATTCTGGGGTCAAAAGGGCGTTCTGGTGCTACGGCACTACTGATCGGTAGCGTAGCTGAAAAACTAGTCATGGAAGACAGTGACATTCCTCTTTTCCTTGTTAAAAAAGGTAATGAGAATGTGAGTTTACTCGAGGCTCTTTTTAGACTTTAAGGTAAAACTACCTCTGCTTCCACCTTAACGTCCAAATCCTTTTTGAGAATCATCTTTTTTCTCGTATAAATGGAAAAGTGATCGAGAGCCAGTTTACGCTTGAAGTGGTTGAAATGTAGGGTCAGTTCATTGTTGATTTGATACACCATGTTTTCATCGGAAGAGATGATGCGCACTACGAAGAGCTTTCCATCTCGAAAACTACATTCCATCGACTTCACAAAATCATCTTTCTTATTGGTGGTGTACACGACCTTTTCAATCCCATCAAACGCCTGCAAGGTATCTATGTCATAGCTGTTGAGAAGTCCCACTTTGTTGATGTCAGATTGATAGAAAACCTCAAGTTGCAACTTCCATGCGGCCATGGAATCTAATGTCAACACGACAGTTTCTGAATCGTCATTGATCACCGTTTTCTTTTCCAATTTTGCTTTTTGCCCAATGAGGTCCTCTAGGACTTGATCCAAGGTACCTTCAAGATCAAAATACGCGTTGACCTTTGCCTTCTCCTCCAGCTCTTCTGTGGAACAGGCCGAAAGGAAGATCAAGAACCCTAAAAGAGAGATCAGTTTCTTCATAGCAATTCGTCGCCTGTCATTTCTTTTGGTTTATCGATCCCCATCAATTTAAGGATAGTCGGAGCCAAATCACCTAGCTTGCCATCTTTGAGCTGTGGTCTCAAGGTATGGTCCACTACAATCAAGGGGACAAGGTTAGTCGTATGTGCCGTATTTGGCGAGCCATCAGGATTGATCATGATATCCGAATTGCCATGATCTGCGATCACAAGGGTTACATAGTCATTTGCAAGTGCCTCATCGATCACCTGCTTCGCACAAGCATCTACAGTTTCACAGGCCTTTACTGCTGCATCAAAATCACCGGTATGTCCTACCATGTCGGCATTGGCAAAATTGAGACAAGTAAAATCTACTTCGCCCTTTCTCAATTCCGGAATAATGGCATCGCAGATGTCTTGCGCACTCATCTCCGGTTGCAGATCGTACGTGGCTACCTTTGGCGATGGACACAGCAATCGTTTCTCTCCATCAAAGACGGTTTCCCTTCCTCCACTAAAGAAGAACGTTACATGCGGGTATTTTTCTGTTTCGGCGATCCTGATTTGCTGCTTACCAGCCATGGACAGCACCTCTCCCAAGGTCATTTCCAAGTTATCCTTATCAAAGATCACCTGAACGTCATCAAAGGTGTCATCATAGTTGGTCATGGTGACATAATTGAGGTCGAGCTTGTGCATCCCCTCTTCAGGAACATCCATTTGTGTTAACACTTGTGTGATCTGGCGGCCGCGGTCCGTTCTGAAATTAAAGCAGATCACGACATCATCGGATTCGATCCTGGCCAAAGGCTCTCCCTCATGTGTAGCAATGATGGGCTTAATGAACTCATCCGTAACACCTGCCTGGTACGAAGCCTCTACTGCAGCCAGCACATCCGTTGTTTCTTGTCCTTTGCCATTGACCATGGCATCATAAGCCAATTTCACGCGCTCCCATCGTTTATCACGGTCCATCGCAAAATAACGGCCCGTCACAGAAGCTAATCGCACACCACTTTTTGTCTCAAGGTCTTTTACTTCTTTTAAAAAACCCAATCCGCTTTTCGGGTCTGTATCTCTTCCGTCGGTAAAAGCATGAACATAGGCTTTGGGCACCTCCAGGTCATGACAGATCTTCATTAGGCCAATCAAATGGTCGATATGGGAATGCACCCCGCCGTCTGAAACCAAGCCCATGAGATGGACCTTTTTGTCATTTGATTTGGCATAATTCAAGGCTCCCAATAGTGTAGGGTTTTGAGCCAATTCTCCGCTTTCAACCGCTTTATTGATCTTGACCAAGTCCTGATACACTACACGGCCAGCTCCAATATTCATATGGCCTACTTCTGAGTTCCCCATTTGTCCTTCAGGAAGCCCCACAGCCAAGCCTGAAGCTTCTAACTTGCTATGGCTATACTGCTTGTATAAACTATCAACAAATGGTGTGTTGGCTTTGTCGATGGCAGAAACAGTTTTGTCTTTCGCTAAACCCCAGCCATCTAGGATCATCAGAAGTACTTTTTTGTTCATGTCCCAAATATAAATATTATGAGATGGTTTGCCCCTGCCGAGCAATTGTATTAATTTGAAGTTCAACAAATCGAAAAGTCGCTGATTTTGGCACCATTTTCGTTTAGCCACTAGCACGCTTCATCAAATGCATTCTTCAAAGACCATATTCATCCTACTGCTGGTATTGTCAAGCTTCTCGAATGCACTCGGACAAGAAGAACTGAATTACAAGGCATACTTTCAAGAGATAGAAGAGATCGTGCGCGCCAATAGTTCACGAGCCTTGGCCGAGCACCTGTTCGACAAGGTGGAGATCAAAATTGATGGCAACCGGAAAGAATACAGCAAAAGCCAAGCGGAAGCGGTATTAAAGAATTTCTTTCAAGACAACAGCGCCACAACCTTCGATTTTGTCCATGACGGAAAAAATAGTGGAAGAGACCTGATCTACGCTATTGGAGATTTTGTGACCACCTCCTCCACCTATCGCTTGGTAATGCGCGCAAAAAAATTCGAAGAAAGCTACAAGATCTTTCGAATTGAGTTCACCAAAGAACGGTAGCCTTAAAATCACTTCTTCGTTGTACTTTTGAACCATGCGACCTCCTTACGTTACTGACAAGGCGATCAATGAATTGATTGACCGTGCATTGGAAGAAGACCTCGGCTCTGGCGATCACTCTACCCTAGCGGCTATTCCAGCCGCTTCGCAGCAAGAGGCTTACCTAATCATGAAAGAAGATGGCGTCATCGCTGGACTGGAATTGGCCAAGCCCATCTTTCAAAAACTTGATCCAGCGATGAACATCGAGCAACTCGTTGAAGATGGCGCTTTTGTAAAAAAGGGCGATGTGATCATGCGATTGAAGGGAAAAGTTCATGCCATTTTGAGTGGTGAGCGCCTTTTTTTGAATTGCATTCAACGGATGAGCGGCATTGCTACTCAAACGCATCAGCTGAATCAATTGATCAAACACACTAAAGCCAAGCTGCTCGATACGCGAAAGACCACACCCACCTTTCGGATGCTAGAAAAGTGGGCCGTCACCATAGGTGGAGGAGTCAATCATCGCTATGGTCTTTACGACATGATCATGCTCAAAGACAATCATAACGACTTTGCAGGAGGAATCACGGCAGCGGTGAGCGCGACAAAACGTTACCTTGGCGAAAAGGGGCTGACCCTAAAGATCGAAGTAGAAACACGTAATTTGGAAGAGGTCAGGGAAGCCATAGCGGTTGGTGGAGTAGACCGTATCATGCTCGACAACATGAGTCCAGAGGAAATGAGAGCAGCTGTTGCGTTTATCGCGGGCCGTTCAGAAACCGAGGCATCCGGTGGCATTACCGAGAAAACCATTAAAGCAGTAGCAGAAACCGGAGTAGATTATATTTCCGTTGGTGCACTTACCCATTCCATCAAAAGTTTGGACATCAGTTTAAAAGCAACAAGTTAATTGGCGAAGAACAAACGCAATTTTTTAGTACTCATAGTGGAAGCCTTCATTTTGATCATTATGTTTGTGTTCCTTTTTAGACACTGTGCTTAGGAAGACGAATTATGATAGTAAAAACGAAGAAATACGCGCTAGACAAGAAGGCTTACATGAAGGCCGGTTTGAAGAATGTCTTGAGAGATCAGTGGTGGGTATTTCTAATTGCTGCAGCAATTTCTGCGATGACTTTTGTCGTGCCTTCGAATTGGTGGTGGATCGGTGCATTGATCGCCTTGTCGCTCTATATTCTTTTTTGGGTCATTCAATTTGCAGGAGTTACCCAATTGGAGCAAAGCAAGCAATTATTCGAAAAACTATCCTACGAAATTGATAGTCGCCAGATCTTGATCAAGATCAATTCAAAGCAAGGCATGCCCCTAAAATGGGATCAGGTAAAGAGGGCTTGGGTTGATAAGCACCAGTTTGTATTAGTGATCAGCAAGGCGCAACTCATGCTTTTTCCACACAATGTTTTCAAAACGCAGAATGAGGTCAAATTCATCGAGACAATTCTCAAGAGAAAAGGTTTGATCAAAGAATAGAAGAAGAAAACGGGGATACTAAACACCCTATTTTAGAATTCCATTGAAACTACGGCGGATGTCCTTGTCCATTTCCCTTCTTCCTGAATGCACTTGATTACATAGGTTTTGCCTGAGCCTTTCAGCATTCCTTGCCAAGTAAATTCAAATTGTGCTGTGTCTGATTTGACGATCGGAAGTGTAAAATAAATTATCACCTCTTTTTCAGGCTTTAACTGCCTCAGCTCATACCAAAAATCGCTATTGCTTTGTGTTATTCCTTTGATAGAGTCAAACGTTTCTTTTCTCAACAGATTTGATTCCTCTAGGAAGTTCAAGCTGAGCTTGTTTTGAACTGTATCCGTGAATTTGTCTAAAAAAAGCATTTGACTCAACATGTAAGGATTCATTGTCTTTGAATCCCCCGTAAGAAGGTCCTTTATACCAGCACTTATTATTTCGGAATAATCAGGAATATTGGTACTTACTTCCCTTTGATTTACAGGGTTACAGGAGTTCACCAAAAGGACCAAGAAGACACCTATAATTTGCCTCATGTGTAATTAAAACTAGTTAAAATCCACCACCTTTGTCGCGGTGAATTCTCGTTATTACATTGAAGGTCTTCTAGCGGTTTGCCTGTTTGGCATCACACCGCTTTTCATCAAGGAAGTAAGTGCCAATGCCATCACCATTGGGCTTGTACGCCTGACCATCGGAGGTGCTTTTCTTTACCTTTTGGCGAGCCATCAAAAGCTAAAAAAACTCAATACAACGGAATGGAAAGCCCTGGCTTTGATCGGCATTTTGTTCGGTTTGCATTGGATCACCTACTTCATTAGTGTGAAGTTGTCAACACCATCCATGGCCATACTTTCGGTTTCTTCCTATGGCATCCATATGATCTACATGAACTGGATTTACAATAAGCAAAAACCGCAATTGCTTAGTGTGTTGCCTGTCTTCATCGCGCTTTGTGGCATTTACCTCATCGTTCCCGAATTCTCGTTAGACAATGACTTGACTACGGGCATTCTTGTAGGTCTTGTCAGTGCATTCTTTTTTGCCTTGTTGCCCTTTCAGCAGCAGAAACACAGAGAAATCAACTCCATGGTGAGGGCCTTTGGTCAGTATGCCTTTGCATTGCCCATCTTTTTGCTTTTTGCATCAGAGTCTAATTGGAACTTGAGCGATCAGGATTGGTGGTATCTTGCTATTCTGGGAATTGTCTGTACGGTAGGGGCGCACACCTTGTGGCTTCGAGCCACAACGCATTTAGACTCTACCAATACCAGTTTGATCTTTTATCTCGGGACACCCATTGCCATGACAACCAGCTATTTCTTTTTGAATGAAGAGATGAGTGCAAATAAGCTCATTGGGGCAGGACTTATTATCTCTGCTAATGTTTTCGGAGTGTTGATAAGGAATTCCCATAAAAGAACGTCATCCTGAACCTTTCTGCCGACGGGCAGGTTTATTTCAGGATCTGTCTGAAGGAGATACTGAAACCTCCCGATAGCTATCGGGAGAGCATGACGAAAAAGGTCATAGTACTTCAGCCAAATACTTCGCTGTGTAATTCGTGTCTTTCTCTTTGACCATGTCTTCTGGTGTTCCTTCAAAACATAAGGTTCCACCATGGGCTCCTCCTTCAGGGCCCAAATCAATGATCCAATCTGCCATTTTGATCACTTCCGTGTTGTGTTCTATGATCACCACCGAGTTGCCTTGTTCAATCAAGGCATTGATCGAGCGCATCAGTTTTGCGATGTCATGGAAATGAAGTCCAGTCGTTGGCTCGTCAAAAATGAATAGGATGTGATCTTTATTACTGCTCTTCCCCTTTCCCAAGAAGTACGCCAACTTGACCCGTTGTGCTTCACCTCCACTGAGTGAGTTTGAAGATTGTCCCAGACGAATGTAGCCCAGACCAACTTCTTGTAAGGGGAGCAATTTATTGATGACCGCTTTCTCATCGGCGAAAAAATCGATGGCATCATCGATGGTCAGGTCTAAGACCTCGGAAATGTTCTTTTCCCTGTAAGTGACCTCTAAAATTTCTTGCTTAAAACGGGCACCCTTACAACTCTCACAGGTCAATTGAATATCTGCCATGAACTGCATCTCGATCTTGACCACACCTTCTCCCTGGCAGGTCTCGCATCGACCACCGTCTACATTGAAAGAAAAGAAAGCCGGCTTATATCCACGTTGCTTGGCTAGCGGTTGATCGGTGAAGAGCGCTCGAATGGCGTCATAGGCTTTGACATAGGTCACCGGGTTCGAGCGAGAAGACTTCCCAATGGGATTCTGGTCCACGAACTCGACTTGTGTAATGCTTTTGTAGTTTCCTCCCAAGCCAGCCATTTTACCTGTCTGTTCCCCAACCGTACCTAATAGCTTACCCACGGAGGGGTAGAGTAAACGCTTGATCAGCGTTGACTTCCCGGATCCACTGACACCCGTCACCACGGAGAGCACTCCTAAAGGAAACTTGACATCAATGTTTTGCAAGTTGTTTTCTCGAGCACCTTCGATCAAGACATGTTCTTTCCATTTTCTTCGATGGGCAGGCACAGCCAATTTCTCTGTTCCATTCAAGTATTTTGCCGTATAGGTATTGCCTGATTTTAGCATTTCAGATAAAGTCCCCTGAAAAACGAGTTCTCCACCATGGGAGCCTGCATCCGGCCCAATGTCGATGATCTGGTCTGCTGCACGCATCACTTTTTCCTCATGCTCTACCACCACAACCGTGTTCCCCAAGTCTCTTAACGATTCCAATACGGAGATGAGTCGGTCGGTATCCCTTGGGTGCAAGCCAATGCTGGGTTCATCCAGTATGTACATGGAACCCACCAAAGCCGAACCTAGTGAAGTCGACAGTTTGATGCGCTGATATTCCCCGCCAGACAACGTGTTGGTCAACCGATTCAAGGTCAGGTAACCGAGCCCCACCCTAGTCAGGTATTCCAAACGGTTTTTGATCTCTTTCACCAATCGGCCAGCCACTTTTTCTTCGTGTTCGGAAAGGTTCAATTCGCTAAAGAAGTCATGGACATGATCTACTGACATCAAGACAATATCAGTGATCGATCGCCCATTAATTTTAACGTAGGAAGCATCTCCCCGTAAACGGGTTCCTTTGCATTCTGGACAATCGGTTCTTCCGCGGTACCTCGACAGCATGACGCGGTATTGAATTTTATGCGTTTTTGATTCTAAGAATTGGAAAAATTTATCAAGCCCTTTGAAGTACTTATTACCGGTCCATAGCACAGCCTTTTCTTCCTCATTCAAGTCCTCATAAGCTCGATGAATGGGGAAATCGAATTCAATGCCGTGTTTCAATAAAGGAGTCAACCACTTGCGCATGGTTTCGCTGCGCCAAGGAGCAATGGCCCCTTCATAAACTGACAAGGATTTATCAGGAATCACCAAATCAGGGTCTATCCCGAGGATCTTTCCAAATCCCTCACAGCGCTTGCAGGCCCCGTAAGGATTATTGAACGTGAATAGATTGACCGAAGGTTCTTCGAAAAGTATTCCGTCCGCCTCGAAACGGTCCGAAAAACTAAAGCGTCCTTCTCCTGGAATATCAATGATGCAATCCCCTTCTCCTTCAAACAGTGCCGTTTGGACAGAATCGCCAAAGCGGAATTGCGAGTCCTCATCGTGTTGCACCACACCTCTATCGATCAATATCTCAATCTTTCCCTCTGTCGGATGCTCCCCCTCTTTGAGCAACTCCTCAATAAAAAATGGTTGTTCATCAACCAATACCCGTGTGTATCCTTTTTGAAGTAAGATGTTCAGCTCCTGTTCGAAGGTGCGCTCTTCTTTTTGAATCAAGGGGCATAGGATCATCATTCGGGTGCCTTCCTCTTTTTCCATGATGAAATCGACTATGCCGGTTACGCTATCGCGCTGGACTTCCTTGCCTGAAACGGGAGAGATCGTTCTTCCAATTCTCGCAAACAGCAACTTGAGGTAATCATAGATCTCGGTACTTGTCCCTACCGTTGAGCGGGGGTTTCGGGTACTTACCTTTTGTTCGATGGCAATGGCCGGAGAAACGCCTTTGATATAATCTACCTCCGGTTTTTCCATTCTACCCAAAAACTGACGAGCGTAAGAGCTCAGACTTTCCACATACATACGCTGTCCTTCAGCAAAAAGGGTATCAAAAGCCAAAGACGATTTACCAGATCCTGATAAGCCGGTTACCACTACCAATTTATTCCGTGGAATGGCAACACTAAGACTTTTTAGGTTATTGACCTTAGCGCCTTTAATGATGATGTATTCCTTGGGATCAAGGTCATCAATTGAGTTCTGGTGAGAAAGTGTAGATGTGGTAGACATAAGCTTGCAAAGATAACGGGCCTTCCACTCAATTGTTAATTTTGTTCAACCTGAATTTTACAATGCCTATAAGGGATAACTGGCATTAAAATTGTTGTTCTACTGGAAAGTGCAGCATAATGAATGGCTTGAATCGGGAAAACCCTATTTTCATTTTGAATTATTTGGTTTAGTGAACAGAAAGCCTACATTTGAATGTACAGTAAGTAAAACAAAGTCTAATCCTAACCAGCACAATATGATATAAACCTCTACGTTAACCTAACATAACTTACATGAGGAAATACGAGGTGAGCGATTCAAAATTGATTTCGCTCTATAAAAACGGTAACGAAGAGGCATTCTCTACGCTGGTCAATCGTCACAAGAAAAAAATCTATACCACCATTTATTTGATCGTAAAGGATCAATACTTGGCGGAAGATCTAATGCAAGACGCACTTGTTAAAGTGGTGAAAACCATCAAGAGTGGCCGCTACAATGAAGAAGGTAAGTTTTTACCCTGGGTATCCAGAATCGCTCATAATTTGGCAATAGATCATTTTAGAAGGGCCAAGCGATACCCAACTATAGTCATGGAAGATGGCTCAAACGTATTCAATACGCTGGAGTTCTCAGAACACTCGATTGAATCGAAGCAAATACAAGAAGACACTCATGCCTTGCTGAGAGACCTCATCAGAGAGCTCCCAGATTCGCAACGAGAGGTCTTGATGATGAGGCACTACATGCAGATGAGCTTTCAGGAAATTGCTGATGCCACAGGTGTGAGCATCAATACTGCCCTGGGCCGTATGCGTTATGCACTCATCAACTTGAGAAAAAAGATGGACAAAAAGAATATTGCCTATGACCAAAACCTTTACCCAAGATGATCTCGTACGCTACATTTACAGGGAGACCACAGAAGAAGAAAATATCGAAATAGAAAAAGCGTTGCTTTTTGACGAGCAATTGGCTGATGATTACACTGAGCTTAATTCAGTGGTTTCAGCAATGGACGAGTGTCAAAAAGAACCTTCAACACAATTGATCGATACTATTCTCAGTTACTCCAAGTCGTTTCATTTGCATACAGCTTAATTAGAGCTGTAGATGTTAGGCTGATTTGTGCAACTCAGATCAAAACCATCAATGGATGGACAAACGTATAGAAGCAACTCTTGAAGAGTTGCTTCGTTTTTTCTATTAAGTTCAAGTATTCTCTTTAGCTTTAAGGGATAACCTAAAAAGGCAATTCATCTTTCAATGAAATTAACTACTCCAGAAAAAATTGTGATTGGAAAAGACAAAATCCAGCAACTCAGAAAATATACTGAAAAGCATACCTCAAAAGCGGTTATTCAGCTCATCAACTCCTTTGGTCCTTTTATTGCCCTGTGGACATTGATGTACCTGACATTAGACATTAGCTATTGGCTTACCTTGGCTTTGGGTGTCCTAAACGCCTTTTTCTTAGTCCGAATTTTTATCATTCAACACGATTGCGGTCATCAGTCCTTCCTTAACAATAGAAAGGCACAAAAGATCATCGGTGAGATCTGCAGCTACGTGTCAGCCATTCCTTTCAAGTATTGGGCACAGTCGCACAATGTACATCATAAGGTCAATGGACAACTAGAACTCAGAGATATTGGGGACGTTACCACCTATACTGTTGAAGAATTCAAGAATTTTAGTCGAATGAAGCGTTTTACGTACCGACTGTACCGCTCTCCTCTTGTGATGTTTTTGATCGGTCCGGTATACTACATTTTCGTTCACAATCGCTTAGCCAAGATCAAATACCCTTCGTTTCAAAAACTAAAGAGCAGCGTGACCAAAAGTAACCTTGTGCTGTTGGGACTTTATGGCCTGTTGGGCTTCACCCTTGGGTGGAAGGAGTTCCTGATCGTTCAGTTGACCACATTAACGCTATTCTCTGTGATCGCCATTTGGTTCTTCTATGTGCAGCATCAACATGAGTACGGTTACAAACACTGGAAAAAGAATTGGGATTATGTGACCTCTGCACTGAAAGGAAGTACCTATTACAAAGTACCTAAACCCATCAACTGGTTGACTGGAAACATTGGCATTCATCATGTCCATCATTTGAATCCGGCCATACCAAACTACAATTTGCGTAAATGCATCAAAGAAAATCCTTGGCTAAATCAATTCCCAACCGTCATCGGCTTGCGCGAAAGTTTTTCGCTCATTTCAAATAAACTCTGGGACGAAACCCAAGAGCGCATGATCAGCTTTCGGGAGTTTTACCGCATGCAAAAGATCGGGTTGATATAAATATGCGGCTGCAAGGCCAAAATTCGTATTAGGTCGTATTTTAGCAATATGACACGGAAAGAGCGGTATAAAGCATTTGTAGCTTATTTCAGCGAAAAGCAACCTCAGGCTGAAACGGAGCTGAATTTCGGTAACCCTTTTGAACTACTTGTGGCGGTGGTCCTTTCCGCTCAATGCACTGACGTGCGGATCAATAAGGTTACACCCAAGCTTTTTCAAGACTTTCCGACTCCTGAACATCTTGCCAATACGCATTTCGACGAGCTCTTTCCGTACATCAAAACTGTTTCTTACCCGAATAATAAAACCAAGCACCTGATCGGCTTGGGTAAAATGCTCGTAGAAGAATTCGATTCTAAATTACCGGCCACAGTGGCCGAATTGCAGCGCTTGCCGGGCGTCGGTCGAAAAACGGCTAATGTCGTTACTTCTGTCGTTTGGAATCAGCCCAGCATGGCGGTAGACACCCATGTGTTTAGGGTTTCGAAGCGTTTAGGGTTAGTAAACCAAAATGCATCAACGCCATTGGCTGTTGAAAAACAGCTTGTGAAGCACTTGAGCAAAGAGGTTATTCCGTTGGCACATCACTGGTTGATCTTGCATGGACGATACACCTGTCTGGCAAGAAGGTCAAAATGTGAAGAATGCCAGATCACGCATTTTTGTCGTTATTACGAAAAGAAACACTTGTAACCGTTCGGACTTGAAGGCTAAGCTCCTTTACATACATCAGTACTTCAAAACCCCTAAAGAAGGTCGGGCCATTCGCTCCTATTACCTAGCCAAAGGTTTGGTCGATAGGGGTTTTGACGTGGAAATGATCACCAGCCATAACGAACATTACTATGGCGAGCGCATGGTCGATGGTATCAAAGTCCACTACTTACCTGTGCCCTATCGCAATGAAATGGGCACATTTACAAGAATTCGATCCTTTCTGACATTTGTCAAACTCGCGAAAAAGTTAGCCATGCAACTCGGTCCTTTCGAGAAGGCATACATTACCTCCACGCCATTGACAGTGGGTAGCATTGGGTTATTCCTAAAAAAGAAAAAATCACTACCCTATATCTTCGAGGTCAGAGATCTATGGCCAAAAGCACCGATCGAAATGGGTGTCTTTCAAAACAAACTGATCCAAGGCTACTTGTATCGTTATGAAAAAAAGATCTACCAAGGAGCGGAACAAGTGGTTGCCTTATCCCCTGGCATGCGCCAATGGATCGAAAAGGTAGTCCCCAATAAACAGATCCATACCATTCCAAACATGGCCGACTGCGAGTTCTTTGGACAAGAGCAAAAGGACCCTAAACTATTAGGTTTTTACCATGTATCACAACCTTTCGTGATCACCTATTTTGGCAGCATCGGACAAACGAACCATTTGGAGTTTCTTTTGGCGATTGCCGAGCTTGCCAAAAAGGAGCAACTACCGATTGACTTTAAGATCGTTGGTCAGGGCAGCCGATACAGTGCCATTAAAAACTTGATCGACCAGAAACAACTTAATAACGTCAAACTGATCGGTCATCAGAACAAAGAAGGGGTCCGAAGAATCCTCAACGTCACCGATGCTACGTATGTATGTTTTAAGGCGATACCTGTTTTAGGAACGAACAGCCCCAACAAACTTTTTGATAGTTTGGCAGCGGGAAAATTGACCATTGTCAATACCCCCGGTTGGACCAAAGACCTTGTTGAGCAGCACCAATGTGGGTTTTATGCTGACCCTCATCAACCTGAACAATTCATTAATCAGTTGAAACCCTTTTTAGAAGAAGAAGCCTTGCTTAAGGCCTATAAAAACAATGCCCGGAAAATTGCGGAAAAGCTCTTTTCCAAAAAGTTACAAATCGAAAAGCTCGCTCAAGCATTGGACCCAGAAAAACCAAATGCCATTAACGCAGACGCGGCCTATACTTTGACAGCCTAAGAATTTTTTGGACATCCGTTTCTTCCATCAACTCCTTAAACCCTACGCCTGTTTCCTCGCGATAGGCCTTTACAATTTGCCACCCGACCCATTGGCCTATTCTGCCCGGACATATTTTATCGATCTCAGGTACTGCCGGTCTTTCATCGATGTAACGTGTGAGTTCAATGGGCTTTTCACTGTAGACCAATTGATTATCCAAAAAGTAGTTCCATATCACTGCCTCGCTGGTAAAGGCATTGGCCATTTGCTGAGGCGTATAGCCCATGATGATGTGTTCGTCTACACAAGGAAGCAGTTCATGAGAAAACTCCAAAGCTTTGCCATAGTAGATCATTTCGTCGAGCAAGCTGCGGTTCTTTTGGTTGGTCTTATTGAACCTCAAGGAAGTGAACTGCATGATCTGCGGTGCCAAATGCTCTGGGGTCAATCTTGATTTCACATACTCATAGACATTAGGGCGAAATGAGGCCTGCTCTCCCAGGTAGTAGTCCAAGCCGAGAATAAGTAGCGAATCGGAAATAAAAATGTCTTTGCCAAAACCTGAATATACTGCCTGTACCTTAGGCATTTCAAAACTGGGATAATGACCAATAAGTCTTTGATAGGCCCTGTCCAAGTCAAAGCGCAACTGGCCAATGTCCATCAGTTCCAACACATCCTGATAAAGTGTATCCACATAAGGATTTTGCAGTGTCTCAAAGTTCTCTTGATCTAAGTCTTTGATAGTAATGAATCCGAAAGCCGTTGATAGGAGTTCATATTCCTTTGGGTTTCGATCTAGGTAGAGCCCTACTCCCTCCAAAGTATTGACGTTGGTGATGGTAGAGGAATTCAATAGCGCATGTAGGTCATACAAACTTCTGCCTTGTTGAGCAGAAAGAAAGGGGTAAGCCAAAAGGTCTCTGATGTCTCTATGCTGATTGAGCAATTGCTCTAATTGATCAACAGTCGAAGCCTTGTAGATCTCTTGTACTTTAGGCGTTGTGATCAGCCGAAGTACCTGAGCGTGAAAAGCTGCTTCAGGCTGTAAACTTCCATACTCAAAGAACTGATCCCGGATAATCGGGTGCGACTGGAAAAACTCCTTCATTTCTGGAATGCTCTGGAGTTCGTGAATCTGATGCGTCAGATCTTCAAAATCCAACGTGACTTCCTGCATTGTCCCTTCCTGAAATTGCTCACAAGCATTATCATTGGAACAAGCAAAAATCAGAAAACACAGCACCAGTAAACTTCCCTTTTTCAACATCCTCTTTTATTTCAATGACAAAAGTATTTATTTATTTTTACGCATATGAGAAAATCAATGCTAGCTGTCATTTTCAGCATCCTTCTTTTCGGACAGCTAAATGCTCAAGATTACAAAATCGGTATCAAGGTAGGTCCTACCTTTTCCATGACCCGAACAGGGACACAGGGCACCAATACTTCAATCGATGGAGATGGTACCGCGGTAAAGTTCATGTTGGGTGCCTTTGTCGATATTGGCTTTAAGGAAAATTATTACTTCCAAACGGGTGTAAATTATGCCACTAAAGAGACTCGAATCAGTGCGTCTCAGACAAATGCAGGAGGAGCAATTACAGAGCAGTATGCACATGAATACTTGCAATTACCTATACTATTGAAGCTCTATACAAACGAGGTAGTACTAGATACCCGTATTTACCTAAACTTTGGTTTGATCCCGGAGATCTGGTTAAGTACCTCAAATGAAGTAGTAAGTACTGTGGTCATTGAAAGCTTCAAGAGCTTTGACTTGGCAGGGAATGTTGGTGCTGGTGTAGAACGAAGCCTAGGTCCAAATACGAGGTTATTTGGTGGGCTGAACTTCAATCTTGGGTTTCTGAATATGGTAAAAGACCAAAGTAGCCAATTTGAAGACATTACTGTTAAAAGCAATCTACTTGCCGTTGAAGTCGGCATTAAGTTTTAATAAAAGGCCTTCTACATTTCGGTTACCTGTTTTAGCCAAGTGGTTTAATCAAAGGCCAACAAAGTCCACAAACTCAAGGTCCATATTGAAAATTGCTAATGGTGTTAACCCCAAAGCAAACTTCCTTCTTTTATAAATGGCAAAATAATAGTCATCTGTCCGGTAAAAATGGATACTGTATTCATTTTCAGCTTCACCCCAATGACTTTTCTCGTTTAAAAGAGCGGTAATGCGCGAGCATGTTTGAGTATCTTTAACTGCACGCAATTGCACCGCCGGTATGTCTTCCAATCCATTTCTTTTTTTTATGGTATTGTAGGGGGGATTGTCTTTCTTAATTAGAAAGAACTTCAAGGTTCTCTCGGCTTCGTAATTAGGCTCAGGACAATTCTCAAGTCTTCTTTCGGTGTCTTGAGTTATCAAAAGCATAAGAAAAAAAACTAATTGAACCGTTGAGCAAAAGTATAATGTATTAAACCTCATGACATCAATAATTACAACGTGAATAATATGTATTATTATAGAGAACATTAGTCCTAACAATGTTACTTCCATCCATATTATAGCCTACAACGTTAGGATTGCCTGTTCTTTCTGCTATTGCAAGTAATAGATTGTAATCATCAGTGTTAGTTCCTGATTGATACGAATCCGAACCACCTTCCCCGCAAACCACTTTAGTATTTTCACCTTCAAAAAAAGGATGTGTATGAATAAAACCCACGGTTCCTGCGGGCATTTCATCTAGAAAATTAGAAGGAGGAGTCATGCCACATGCATAAGCTGGCCAGTCCACAGGAACAATACTGTGCGCACCATTGGTATCTCTTACAATCCAACCGCCTTTCTCTATCCTAGAAACAATAGGTTCTAGCGTAAGGCTATTTCTCCACAAGTTTGACATATAAAGATTCATATTTACATCATCTAAGATAGGATCGCCAGTGGAGCATGGATCTTGAGGTTCATCATAAACATCGACCACAGCAACTTCACCATCTGCACATCCAGTATCATCACTGCTTGACATTGCTGTAGTGTAGCAAACAGTAATTAATATGGATCTTGATGCAGATACGTAACTATTAATAAATGCTCTTTTGGTGTAAAAGCTATTTGTACCAAGAAAGGTATTAGTCGTTCTTAACTCATTACACATGAAAGCATAACCGTATAATCTTAGTAGTCTAGATAATAATCGCCCTTAAGATAGTGCCATATACCATCCCTGCTTTTTTCAAAAATATATACAAATTCAGAGCCTCCTTTTTGATACTTAAATCTACCTAAGTAGCATACTCTGTTCATGCTCATCGAAAAAGCTGGGCTAACTAAAACGTTAACTTTTATAGGATTAGAATTCAGTAGTTCAATATAGGTTTTTAATTCTTCAGAAAATTCCAAATCCTCTTTTAATGGATGTAGAAAATTCACCTTAGAGAAATATGGTTTCAGCTTTTGGTAATTCTTAAATGATTCAAGTTGAGCATTAACTTCATCTTGATTTAATGATTCCTTTTCTAAAACGAAGCTGAACTCTTTGGCTTTGAAGCTTTGGATTTCTCTCAGCAAAATTTTTGACAAAGCCTGATCTTGAGCAAATAAGGAAATGCTAGTTATAAAAGAGATGACCGTTATACAACCAATTTTTCTTTTCAATTATTCCTCTTTAAGACTAATAGGGCATTATGCTCTTCTATAATTTGACCATAGGCCTCAACCTCAAACCACCATCCTTCTTCAGCATTTGGTCTTCGCCATATATCATTATTATAATTGAAATCACCCCAATGAACAAATTCATGCAAAATCGATGCGCCTATTAAAAATGCTAGGGCATCAGCACCATCGGTACCAATCATAGAGTTTTCTAGCTTCATTAGATAATCAATATCCAAATATAATCGGTCTGGTGTTCTTTTATCGAAAGAGGCATAGATACCAGAGTCATTGTGTTGTTTTATATATATTAATGGACCAGCCCCCCACGTCAAAGCTTCTTGGATTTCAGAATTAGTCATTGAAGTGAATCTTTTAATAGCGTTTGTTATACGATCAATTCTGCCAACCTTGGGCATCTGATTAGATAGATACTCTGTTAATTTTGGGTAAAGAATGTCATAGTTTAAACCTTCGGGATATTTGAACATTGGCCTTCTTTTATAAACCACGGCAACCTCGCCTTCATCGCACCCAGCATCATCACTGCTTGACATTGCTGTAGTGTAGCAAACAGTAATTAATATGGATCTTGATGCAGTTACACAATTATTCCCACAGGAAGTAGAATCATCGAAGTCAATCCACTCATCATAGCAAACCTCGTTATAAATGGTATTATTATAGTTAGGATTGCTGTTTGGGTCATTGTCCGTTGGTGGCCCAGAACCTCCTCCACCGGGACCTCCTACCTGCGAAGTGGAGTTCGAACAGTCCGTATTATTAAGCACAGCTTTAGGGCTTTCAATATTTGCAGAAAAAATACCTTGCGTATAGTTTCCCGTGATTTGCTGCTTCACAATTGTGCCTTTAAAACCATGAATTGAGCCTGTCAGTAAATACTGAGCTTTAAATTCTTCACTCATAGTATAAGTGTATAAAAAAGGCTGAGAAAAAGAACTTTCTCCTAATCTTCTGACGATAATATTTTTAAAACTATAAGGCTCTGTTTCTAGGTCCTTCACGATAAAGGTGTAAGAAATATGACCGAGTGAGTCAGTAAATTCTGTAATATTCTCCCAATCGACACTAAACTCAACGTTACTGTCTTGACCTCCAAGACTGTATAAACCGTTTGAAGCGTCTCCTAAACTAGCTTGAAGTGTCTCTGTTACAACGGGTATCTCATACCATTTTTTAGTCACCATTGATCTTATGGGTTCTTGATTTGGCGTAATCTCCTCTACTTCTTGGCAACTAATTATGAAAAAGCATCCACAAACTAATGCTAAGTAAAAGTATGCTTTTTCTAAACTATGGAGGGGGGGGGTATGACTTATTCATGGGTTTATTGATTTATCACAAGTTTATATCAAAATTTTAAATATCACAAGAAACCGTTGCAAATTACATTTTTCTGATTTTCATCATCATTTTAATGACTTCAAAACAGTTTTTATTCTATAAAAACTGCCTGATGTTGAAGTCGGCATTAAATTCTATTAAAAAAGCCTTCTCCGAAATCGAAGAAGGCTTTGATACTTTTGAATACTGAACATCAAGATGATCAGACTTTCAATTCTATTTCCTCACCATGCTTGTTATAGAAGGTGTATTCACTTAAGCTCAATGAGCTATCGGTCTCCAGTTTGATCCAGCTGCTGTACTTTCTGTACCACTTCCATCGGATAGAGAACATCCCCTTAGTGAAATACGCATGCAAGAAAGGATGCACCGCAATGGTTATGCCTTTCTCATTTTGTGTTTGCATCAAGTACTCCAGGTGCTTTTCGATCTGATCAGAAACCAGGATCGTTGCTCCTACCTTTCCTGTGCCTCCACAAGTCGGACATACTTCGCGGGTCACAATATTCATCTCCGGTCTAACCCGTTGACGTGTGATCTGCATCAAGCCAAACTTAGAAACAGGTAAAATGGTGTTTTTCGCACGATCATCCTTCATCACGTCGCGCATGTGCTGATACAGTTTTTTCCTGTTCTCTGCTTTGCGCATGTCAATGAAGTCAATGACCACGATGCCACCCATATCGCGCAGACGCAATTGCCTAGCGATCTCTTTAGCCGCTTCCATGTTCACTGATAAGGCCGTAGACTCTTGATCTTCTCCTGCATTGGACTTGTTGCCACTATTGACATCAATAACGTGTAAGGCTTCCGTATGCTCGATGATAAGGTAGCCCCCTTTGGGTAGACTCACCGATTTTCCGAACAGGGATTTAACCTGCTTTTCGATCCCAAATGCTTCAAAGATCTTCGCTTTACCGGTATACGGTTTTACGATCTTCTCTTTATCTGCAGCGATCTTTTGCACGTAGCCCCTGATCTCTTCGTACATGTCTTTGTCGTCAACGACAACCGAATCAAAGGATTCGTTCAGAATGTCACGGATCAAAGAGGAAGCTCGGCTCATTTCGCCGATCACTTTTTCTCGTGGTTTTACTTTATGCAGATTTTGAATGCCTTCCTTCCAGCCATCGACAAGGTTTCTAAGGTCTTTGTCGAGTTCTCCGACACTCTTCCCTTTGGCAACCGTACGAACGATGACACCGAAATTTTCAGGCTTAATGGATGATATGAGACGGACAAGGCGTTTACGCTCTTCTCCATCCGCAATTTTTTTCGAAACGTTGATCGAATTCGAAAATGGCACGAGCACCATGTAGCGCCCAGCCAATGACAACTCACAAGTGAGTCGTGGCCCTTTTGTAGAAATTGGTTCTTTAACAACTTGTACAAGAATCTGCTGTCCTTTCGACAGCACTTGATTCATCTTACCAAGTTTGTTGATATCGGGTTCCATCTTGAACTTGCTCAAACCACCCGTTGCATGTTTGTTGGTTTGCGCTTGTTTCGAGTATTTGTTCAAGGACCTGATCTGCGGACCTAAATCTAGGTAGTGCAGAAAGGCATCTTTTTCGTAACCGATATCGATAAATGCTGCGTTGAGACCCGGAACAATTTTTTTGACCGTTCCTAGGTAAATATCACCGACTTTGAATTTGTTCTCTTCATTGTCGTGATGAAATTCAACGAGACTTTTATCCTTTAAAAGGGCTAAACGAGCTCCATCATGAGTCGAATTGATAATTAATTCGTTACTCACTGTGAAAGAAGTTTAGATTAAGAAATGAACCTTATGCAAAATGCACAAGAAGAAGTGAAATTACTTCTTCTTGTGTCTGTTCTTTCTTAGTCTCTTCTTTCTTTTGTGGGTCGAGATCTTATGTCTCTTTCTTTTTTTACCGCAAGGCATAATCTTAATTTTTTATGTTTTACTTAATTCTTCCGAGGTACTCATCAGCAGCCGTAATGATCTGCTCAGCAGCACCCAATTCTTTCACTTTTTCGAATTGTGCCTGAGCCTTGACCAACTGGCCTGTCTCATAATAACACACTCCTAAAAAGAAAATTCCTTCTACATTCTCCGGATAATAAGAAACCAAGCTTTCAAAACGGTCTACACCGTTTTCAAATTGCCCTGTTTGGATAGACATTCTACCCATGCTCATCAATGCCTGCTGATTGCTAGGATCTTGTTCAATGATGTCTCTCAACATCATGATTCCCTGCATCGGCGCACTACTAGACACATAGGTCATGGCAATGTTGTGTTGCACGTCAAAGTTCTCAGGTTCGGCTGCGAGAACTTTCTCGTAGGCCTCTCTGGTCTTGTTACCCATTGACATTATTTTCTGCTCATCCAAGGCGAAGGTAAAGGCCTCATAATAAGCATCACCGGCCATCTGCCAGTTATTGACTGTATTAAATGTTGTTGCGAACTCGGCAGCATAAAATGCTGCACTGTCGTATTTGTTAATGCTTCGAAAGACGCTCATCAGGGAATCTAACGCTACCCGATCGTTGGTCATTTCTCCGTTGACGAAGAGTTGGCTTTTCCATTCTAGCACCCTACCCTTCGCTTCTTCAGGAATCTCAGAGCTATGATCTACCACCCCATTAGGTTCGGCAGGATCAATAAACGCCTGAGCTGTTTGATCGCTATCGTTGTCGACTACCACTTTTGGCAAGCTATACAGTCCGACGACTGCCAAGAGTGCAACAACCAATAAAACGACCTGTCCTTTATTCATATAGCCTTACGGCTTCTTTATTATTTGTTCGCTGCTTTTACGCGATCGCTTGTTTTGATCTGCTCGATGAAAACCTTTGATGGCTTGAAGCTGGGCACAAAGTGCTCGTCTATCACTATCGCAGTGTTTTTAGAGATGTTTCTGGCGATCTTCTTTGCTCTCTTTTTGTTCACAAAGCTACCGAAACCTCTTACATATATATTTTCTCCTTCTGCCATTGAATCTTTCACTACCGCGAAAAGAGTCTCAACAGTTGTAGTAACATCAGATCTATCAATTCCTGTCTTATCAGCTATCTGATTTATAACATCTGCTTTAGTCACGCTTAATTGTATTTAATTAGTTCAAAAATTCGTAAAAAACTTATTCCCAGTTATTTTGGTGCGCAAAATTACACGTTCAGGTTTAATATTAAAAGCAAACCTCAAAAAATATAGGATAACATGAGGCTTGTTTGAGGGTAAGGCATGGGAGAGCAGGATAATAATCAAGTATTTACAAATCAATTACTTAAGTGGTATGCCTCAGAAAAGCGCGAGCTGCCCTGGCGGAATACCAAAGACCCTTATCGCATCTGGCTTTCGGAGGTCATCCTTCAACAAACGCGCATTCAACAAGGCCTGCCCTATTACGAACGATTCGTTCAAACCTTTCCCAACGTACACTCTTTGGCTGAGGCTAAGGAAGAGGAAGTCTTGCGCTTGTGGCAAGGACTGGGCTATTACTCCAGGGCCCGAAATCTACATGCCTGTGCCCGACAGGTCGTTGAAGCTTATGATGGACGTTTTCCAGAGAGTTATGCCCAACTACTCGAATTGAAAGGTATTGGTCAATATACTGCTGCAGCCATTGCTTCTTTCGCCTTTGATAAGGCACATGCTGTAGTAGATGGCAATGTGTTTCGGGTCTTGAGTCGCTATTTTGGCATCAGCGATGACATTAGCGAAGCCCGTAGCTTCAAGGTATTTGAAGCCAAAGCGAATGCGCTCATTCCTTCAACCAACGCCGCCAATTTCAATCAGGGGATCATGGACTTTGGGGCGATTCAGTGCAAACCGAAGCAACCCCATTGTGCGTTATGTCCATTGTCTGCTACCTGCTTTGCCTTTAACAAGGGAATGATCGGGCAGCTCCCGGTAAAAAGCAAAAAGATCAAGGTCAGGAAGCGTTACTTCAACTACCTCGTCATCTCGTATGGTGAAGACTACTTGATGAAGGCAAGAGGAGAAAAAGACATTTGGCAAGGAATGTATGATTTTGCCCTTCTTGAAAGTAAAAAGAGCCAGTCCGTGGTGAACACCTTAGAGGCTTTTGAAAAGAAGAATGGATTCTCTGTAGCCCATCATCACGGCCCAGTAAAGCACGTGCTCTCTCATCAACAGATTTTTGCTCAATTCATAGGGCTAAAGGTGCAAGATTTCGATACCTTTGAACAGTTAAAAAAAGAATTTGACTGCCAAGTCTTTTCGGCAGATCAGATCGAAGCACTTCCCAAACCTATTCTGATAGAGAAATATTTGAAGGAAGTTGTTTTTTCAGTAGATTCAATGACAAAGAACTAGCGATATGGCAGGTGTAAACAAAGTAATATTGGTCGGTAACTTGGGGAAAGATCCTGAAGTAAGGCATCTCGATAATGGCAGAGCCGTTGCCAACTTTTCTATTGCAACAAGTGAAACCTACAAAAACAAAGCAGGAGACAAAGTCACCAATACAGAATGGCACAATGTGGTGCTATGGACTCCTCTTGCTGAGATCGCTGAGCGTTTTTTGAAGAAGGGTAGCCAAGTATACATTGAAGGCAAACTGACCACGCGTTCTTGGGACGACCAAGACGGAAATAAACGCTATACTACCGAAGTTGTGGGTAGAGAAATGACCCTCTTGGGTAGCCGAGACAGCAATGGAGATAGCAGCGGTGGTGGCATGTCTTCAAGCCAAAACACTATGGCTTCGCCGACAGAAAGCCCCGTTTCAAGTATTCCTGAAGATGATTCAGACGATCTTCCATTCTAATGTTGGACTAAAAATTATACTTTGGATTTCCCAGACGAACCCGAGCCGAGTTTAGCGTTATTGTTGCAGCTTTCTGAACTAAGCACTCCTTACATTCTTTTGAATGTATTCGCCTTTGTTGCATTGATTTTTTCAAGCTCATTGATCTCTGGATCTGAAGTGGCCTTCTTTTCTTTATCAAAAGAACAAGTGAACTCCTTGGACCAGAACGCCAAAGCTGACAAAGCGATCATTTCTCTTCTCAACAGAAAAAGACAACTTTTGGCCACCATCTTGATCTTAAATAACCTGGTCAACATTGCGATCGTTACCCTATCTACCTTCTTTACCTGGTCTATTGTTGGAAGCAACACCACAGAAGGAAAGATCGTTGTGGTCCTTTCGGCAGTTGTCACATTTATCATCCTGTTCTTCGGTGAAGTGGTTCCCAAAAACCTGGCCAACCAGCACAACCTTCCTTTTGCGCGTCTCACCGGCCGTGCCTTGTTTGTTGGAGAAAAATTATTCCGCCCTTTCTCTTTTTTACTGATCTCGGTCACCAACATCATTGAGAAAAATGTGGAGAAAAAAGGGAGAGACATTACGGTACATGAATTGAATCAGGCTTTGGAGATCACTACCGGTGAGGATACTACCGTAGAAGAAAAAGGAATTTTAAAAGGCATCGTGAACTTCAGCACCCTGAGTGTAAAACAGGTAATGCGTTCGAGAATGGACCTTACGGCGCTGGATATAGAGCTGGATTTCCACGAGTTAATGGACAAGATCAACAAAAGTGGCTTTTCCAGAATTCCCATTTTCAGGGAGACCATCGACAAGATCGAAGGCATTTTATACATAAAAGACCTCATCGGTCACATAGAGGAGGATGAAAACTTTGCCTGGCAAGAGCTTCTTCGCCCGGGTTTCTTCGTTCCAGAGAACAAAAAGGTCGATAGCCTTTTAAAGGATTTCCAGGAACAGCGTGTACATATTGCCATTGTGGTAGACGAGTACGGCGGCACCTCCGGGTTGATCACCATGGAGGATATCATTGAAGAAATTGTCGGTGAGATCAACGATGAATACGACGATGAAGAGATCGCATTTAACAAGCTCGATCAATCAACCTATATTTTTGAGGGAAAAACCAGCCTACACGACTTCTGCAAGGTAGTTGATATTGAGCCCTCAGAGTTTGATGATGTAAAGGGGGAAAGCGAATCGTTGGGAGGTCTTTTGCTCGAATTGAGCAATAAACTTCCACGCGCTGGTGAAAAAATTGAATTCAAGCGTTTTCTTTTTACCATTGTGGCCGTAGACTTAAGGCGTATCAAACGCGTTAGAGTATTGATAAGGCCCAATGCATAAGATTAGTCCTTTCTTCTTTATCACCATACTGCTTCTTGCATTCAGTTGCGAGGAGGCCTATACACCCAAACCCAAAGGATTTAACCGCATTGACCTACCGGAACATAGCTATCGCGTATTGCCTGATTCATTTCCTTATCAGTTTGAATATTCGAAACTCTCTACGCTTGAATCTGCCCAATCAAAATTTTCAGAGCGATACTGGATCACCTTGAATTACGAAGACTTTGAAGCCATCGTGCAGTTGACCTACAAAAACCTGCAGGACCCCTCCATTGACACGGATGTGTTGCTCAATGAGGCCTTTGAATTGACCAAGCAACATCAGGTAAAAGCCTACTCCATTGAAGAAAGTCTAGTCGCCCTGCGCAACGGACAGGTGGCCAGTATTGCAGAACTAGAAGGCGAAGTACCGACGCAATTTCAGTTTTATACATCTGATAGCACCCAACACTTTTTTCGTGGCGCCTTGTACTTTAATACGGCCATGAAAAACGACTCCTTAGCCCCGGTGATCGAATTCATCAAGACGGACATCATGCATATGCTCAATACGTTTGAGTGGACGTATGACCACCCCTAACTCCTCATGGAAGGAAGGAAAAGATTGCTTCATTCAGCTGTGCTTCTTTCGCAATGACGAAAACAAATTAGAACGGCATTGTGAGCGAAGAATGAGCAAAGCAATCTCTTTTCTTCAATTGTTTTTCGAGTTATAGAAATGAAGTTTAATTTCACACTATGCCCTCATTCTTCGATACGAGCATCGAATTTCTGAAAGGTGTAGGTCCCCAAAAAGCAGCGTTGATCCAAAAGGAACTGGCTATTTTTACCTATGGAGACCTTATCCAGCACTACCCTTTCCGTTATGAGGACAGAACTACCTTCCATCCGATTAGCCAAGTCAGCGCCGACATGCCTTTTGTACAACTCAAAGGAAGGGTCACGCGATTGGAAACCATGGGAGAAGGAAGAAAGAAACGTCTGGTTGCACGTTTTGCCGACGAAACCGGAGAAATGGAGTTGGTCTGGTTCAAAGGAATTCCTTGGGTGAGTAAAAAGCTGCAGTCTGGAGTAGATTATGTTGTCTTTGGAAAGCCTAGCGCTTTTGGCAGAAAACTGAATATCGCCCACCCAGAGCTGGAGGTACTGACCTCTCAAAATGCCAATGCCGGCTTCTTGCAGCCTGTTTATCATAGCTCGGAAAAACTCAAGGCAAAATTCATAGATAGCAAAGCCATTGGCAAGATGATCCGCCAGGTCATGGTCTTAGCGGAAGCACAGATCCAAGAAACTTTACCACCTCATTTAATCGACCAATTTGGTCTGATCTCAAAACCGCTTGCCCTGTGGCATATTCATTTTCCGAGCAACCTGGAATTGCTGAAAAAAGCTCAATATCGACTCAAATTTGAAGAGCTCTTTTACGTTCAATTGAGGCTCTTAAAGCTAAAGCTCAGCCGAATTGAAAAATACAAAGGTCAGGTGTTTAGAGATTCGGCTCTGCTCACTCAATTTTACAACGAAAACTTACCCTTTGATTTGACTGGTGCCCAAAAACGGGTGATCAAAGAAATTTACCACGACATGAAGTCGGGCAAACAAATGAACCGACTGCTGCAAGGGGATGTGGGCTCTGGAAAGACCATCGTTGGTTTTATTTGCATGCTCCTGGCCGTGAGTTCAGGCGCTCAATGTTCTATGATGGCCCCGACCGAAATTCTCGCAGATCAACACTATCAAGGGCTAAAGGAGTATGCTGATCTGCTAGGCATCAAGATCGCTAAGCTCACGGGCTCTACGAAAACAGCCGCTCGCAGAGAGATCCATGCTGGCTTACTCGATGGTAGCCTCAAAATCTTGGTGGGTACTCACGCCTTGATCGAAGATAAAGTGCAGTTTAAGAACCTGGGGTTAGCGATCATTGATGAGCAGCATCGTTTTGGTGTGGCGCAACGTGCCAAGCTATGGCGCAAAAACACCACTCAATACCCACATATTCTGGTCATGACCGCCACTCCTATTCCAAGAACCTTGGCCATGACGCTGTATGGTGACCTGGATGTTTCGGTGATAGATGAATTGCCCTCGGGCAGGAAACCCATCAAAACCATCCATCAATACGATTCCAAGCGATTGGAAGTATTTGGTTTCATGAAACAAGAGATCAAGAAAGGCCGACAGATCTATGTCGTTTATCCATTGATCGAGGAGTCGGAAAAGCTTGACCTCAAGGACCTGATGGACGGCTATGAAAGTATTGCCAGGGCTTTCCCTGAGCATCACATCAGCATTGTCCACGGCAAGATGAAACCGCAGGATAAGGATTTTGAAATGCAGCGTTTTGTTCGGCACGAAACGCAGCTCATGGTCGCTACAACGGTCATTGAAGTAGGTGTCAATGTCCCCAATGCTACGGTTATGGTCATCGAAAATGCTGAGCGTTTCGGGCTGGCGCAACTGCACCAGCTGCGCGGCCGCGTAGGCCGCGGTGCCGAACAATCGTACTGTGTGCTGATGACAGATGTCAAATTGAGTAAGGAAGCCCGCACTCGATTGGAAACCATGGTGCGCACCAATAATGGTTTTGAGATCGCCGATGTAGACCTCAAGCTACGAGGGCCAGGTGATATCACGGGAACGCAGCAATCGGGTGTATTGGATCTTTTGATCGCCGATATTGCCAAAGACTTTTCTATTCTCCAGGCGGCCAGAAATGCTGCCTCTGACCTTTTGGACAAGGATCCTGAACTGAAGAATCCTGAGAATTATAACATCGCCAGACACATCAGCTCGTTGAAGAAGTCGGTGGTGAATTGGGGAAGGATTTCTTAACAGTTGAATGTTAAGTGCTCACACTAAAAACTTAACCCCGATAAATCCTTTCTGTTAAACGCTTGAAACTTAATAGCCTTTAGCTAAGACACCTCTACTTGCTAAAAAGAAAAATTTGTCCAATGTTATTGAAAGCATCTTCTGTACTAATTCCCCTCCCTATTAAGGAAGGGCCGGGGCCTGCCTACTGGTAAAGGCAAGGTGGTTGAACAAACCCAAAGCCCACCAAGTTCTACCAATGGTATTGACCCCCTTTGATCAAAAGACTAACTTCAACCCAAAATCAACGTCATGCAAAAGATCCAACTCTTCCTCTCAGCAATAAGCCTTGTTGTTTTTGCCCTTGCCTGTAATGCACCAAGCGAAAAGCAAAATGAAACAAGTGTTGCTGGCAACCCACCTGCTGAAGGCTTCAATCTGGCCGGTTCAGATGCCAAGGCCATTGCCATTGCGGATGAGGTAATGGAAGCCATGGGTGGCCGAGAAGCCTGGGACAATACACAGTATGTTTGCTGGAAATTCTTTGGTAGAGATGCCTTAGTTTGGGACAAATGGACAGGAAATGTACGCATTGATGCAGCGAATGGAATGACTTACCTGACCAATATCAATGACGAAAGCGGTCGCGCATTCAAGGAGGGCAGAGAAATTACCGATGCTGATTCCGTTGCTAACTTGATGCAACAAGCGAAAAGCATTTGGATCAATCATTCCTATTGGTTGGTGATGCCGTTCAAACTGAAGGATTCTGGGGTGACCCTGACCTATGTGGGTGAAGAGACTACTCAAGACGGCCAAATGGCTGATAAGCTGAACCTGACCTTCGAAGGTGTAGGAAGAACTCCACAAAACATGTACTACGTTTGGGTTGACAAAGAGACCCGACTTGTCAGCCAATGGGCGTATTTCCCATCTACAGATGCTGAAGAACCCCGCTTCGTCATGCCATGGAAGCAATATGAACAGCATGGAGAAATCTTGCTTTCAGCAAGCAGAGGTGAGCGAGGAATGGAAGACATTATGGTCTTTGATGAATTGCCAGAGACTGTGTTTACCTCTTCTGAAAAGCCTGACCTCAACGCTATGATGCAATAAAATTAGCACGTCATCCTGAACTTGTTTCAGGATCTCTTTACTTTTCCATGGATTACAATAATTAGAGGCTGAAACAAGTTCAGCATGACGATTACTTTTTCTATTTTTCGTTCTATGAAAAACCTCCTCCTACTCTTTTCTTTACTTTTTATGCTCTCCTGTTCAAGCGACAAGAAAGAAGAGACCAACCAACAAATACCTTTTTGGCAACCGCTTGAATCAGGCGTGAGGGCCAGTTTCCGAGGATTATCCGCTGTTTCCGATCAAGCAGCCTGGGCTAGCGGAAGCAGAGGCACCGTCATCAGAACAACAGACGGAGGGGACACTTGGGAAAATGTGGCTATTTCTGGAGCTGACACCTTAGATTTTCGTGATATAGAAGCCTTTGACGCAAATACTGCTATTGTCCTAAGTGCAGGCTTACCGGCAGTGATCTATAAAACGACAGATGGTGGACAAAACTGGGAACAGAAATATTTCAGCATGGCAGAAGGCACATTCTATGATGCCATGGACTTCTGGAATGAACAGGAAGGCATTGCCTTTGGTGACGCCATCGATGGTAGGCTTTTGATCCTTAGAACTTTTGATGGAGGAGAAACCTGGGAAGAACTGCCATTTGACCAAAGACCACGAGCCCTAGAAGGACAAGGTGGCTTTGCAGCCAGTGGCACTTGTCTGCGAACGGTTGGCAACAACGCCGTGTATATCGGTTTAGGCGGACAAGAAGCCAGTGTACACTACTCCACCGATAAAGGAGAGACCTGGCAAAAGACCATTTCACCGATTCAATCCGGTGAACCTACTGAAGGCATTTTCTCCATTTATTTTAAGAATGAAATGGAAGGCATAATGGTCGGTGGAGATTATCGGGGAGACTCGTTGACAGCCATCAATGCCGCTTACACCACCAATGGTGGACGCACCTGGTTGCCAGTGATGTCGAGCATGAAACCAAAAGGCTATCGTTCGGGAGTCGCCATTTGGAAGAATTATGTCTTTGCTGTTGGCCGAGAAAGCTGCGATTACTTTAAAGAGGGAGATGAAGCCTATAGCCCTATGGAAGGTCAGTATTATGCGGTGGACGTCTCGAGAGATGGCGAAGCCGTTTGGGCTAGTGGACCGAGAGGTGCTGTTGCGAAATTGATATTTCGCGAGCAGTAATGAGTATTGAGACCTTCTTTAGATACAAAATGCACATCAAAAGAAGATATGAGCGATGACTTAGAGATTCCCGCCTGCGCAGGAATGACGAAGAGAAAAAGTAGTGAGCAGCGATTCTCAATACGCAATACCCTCAACTCAATACTACAACCCTGCGCCGGCTATGATCTCCTCTACCACCTCAGGATTCAACAAGGTTGAGGTATCTCCTAAATTCGAAACATCCTTGCTCGCTACTTTGCGCAAAATGCGTCGCATGATCTTTCCTGACCGTGTTTTAGGTAAACCCGGAACGATCTGCACGATGTCAGGCTTAGCAATCGGACCGATGATATTCCTAACCGTTTCTTTGATCTCCGCGATCAGGTTCTCTTCTGTACGCCCTTCCATGTCGCAGATCACATAGGCGTAAATACCCTGTCCTTTCACGTCATGCGGATAGCCTACTACTGCCGATTCCACCACTTTTGGATGCTCGTTGATGGCATTTTCTACCTCTGCCGTGCCCATTCTGTGCCCGGAGACATTGATGACATCATCTACTCTACCGAGAATTCTAAGGTAACCGTCATGGTCGCGTTTAGCGCCATCACCCGTAAAGTACATGCCTTTGTATGCACTGAAATAAACATTTCTGCACTTTTCATGATCGCCATAGGTAGTGCGGATCATCGAAGGCCATGGGAATTTGATGCATAGGTTGCCCTCCACATTATTCCCCGTTAATTCTTTTCCCTCAGCATCTACGATCACCGGTTGAATACCAGGAAGTGGTAAGGAAGCGTGTGCCGGTTTGTTCGGCGTAATGCCCGCTAGGGCTGAGATCATGATCCCTCCCGTTTCGGTCTGCCACCAGGTATCGACCAACGGACAATTTCCTTTTCCAATGTGCGAATGGTACCAATGCCAGGCTTCTTCGTTGATCGGTTCACCTACTGAGCCGATCACTTTTAACGAGTCTAGCTTGTATGGCTCAAGCGGTTCCAGGCCATGGGCCTGCAAGGCACGAATGGCCGTTGGAGCAGTATAGAATTGGTTGACTTGGTATTTGTCGCAAATGGCCCAGAACCTTCCGGCATCGGGGAAGGTCGGGACACCTTCAAACATCAGCGTGGTGGCCCCAGCCAGTAGCGGACCATAGACAATATAGCTATGACCCGTGATCCAACCGATGTCGGCAGTACACCAATAAATGTCTCCTTGTGTGTATTGAAATACGTTCTCAAATGAATATTGTGCATACACCATGTAGCCACCCGTGGTATGCACCACTCCTTTTGGTTTGCCTGTAGAACCGGAGGTGTAAAGAATAAAAAGCATATCCTCTGAATCCATCTCTTGGGCTTTGTAGTCGGTCGATTGCCCCTCGATCGCGTCATGCCACCAAATGTCACGCCCCTCCACCATGGTCACTTCATCATTCGTGCGCTGATACACAATGACCTTTTCAATCGAAACGCATTTTTCGAGCGCCTCATCCACCACTGCTTTCACCGGAATGCGCTTGGCTCCGCGGAAGTTTCCGTCAGAGGTTAGAACGGCTTTGGCCGAGCAATCATTGATGCGGTCAGCCAAGGCAGAAGATGAAAAGCCTGCAAAAACGACAGAGTGGATCGCACCAATTCGTGCACAAGCCAACATCGCTACAGCTGCCTCCGGCACCATTGGCATATAAATGATCACCCGATCTCCTTTACCTATGCCCTGGGCTTCCAAGGCATTGCAAAACTGATTGGTCATTTCATAGAGTTCGCGATAGGTGATGGTTCTGCCTTCTTCGTTGGGGTCATTCGGCTCCCATAAGATCGCAGGCGTGTCGCCTTTGGTGTGTAAATAACGTTCAAAGATATTCTCCGTAATGTTCAGCTTCCCATTCACAAACCATTTCACATCGGGACCATCAAAATTCCATTCTAAGGTTTTATCCCAGGCTTTCTTCCAATGAAACGACTCAGCGATTCTGTCCCAAAAGGCTTCAGGTTCCAAAACAGATTTTTGGTATTCATGAATGTACCCGGAAAGGGTTTGAATTTTATGGCTCATAGGTGTTGAGTTGACTTGTCAGTAAGAAATTACCAATAAACAATTGGCTGAATAAGTTAAGGGATTCCGTTTTCAGCCACAATGCCAAAAGTAAAAATGGTAGGATAGTTCACCCAAAATACAAACTCTTCATTTTTGCAGCGACCTTTTACTCGTTTCTTAACGCATATGCCGGATTAATCCTGGCCGTTTTTATCGAAAGGATGCTGATCGTAAGCAGAATCAAGAGCAGCAAACCCATGGCCGTTATAATAAATACCGATGCGCTGATACCATTTTGATAGGTAAAATTACCCATCCAATTCTGCATAAGACTGAAAGTAATAGGCACTGCGACCATTGTGGAAACCAGACCAACAAGGATAAACCTTGTGTTGATCAATAGTAAGATTTGCCCAATAGAAGCACCCAAAACTTTCCTGATTCCTATCTCCTTGACGCGTTGCTTTATGGCGATCAACACGATACCGATAAGACCAGCGATAGACAAGAAAATAGAGATTCCAGATAAAAGCGTTGTCAGCAGCAGCGTTCTAGATTCTTCTTGATACATCTCATCTATTTGTTGATCTAAAAACCCATACTCAAACCTAAGTTCAGGATAGAACTCTGCAAATGCACTTTCCAATTCATTGACACTGGAGGTAAAATCAACCTTATCCAATTTAACCAATATTTTATTGTAACTCTGAGGTCTGATCGTCATGATCAAAGGCCTGATCGGTGTATGTAAAGATTGGTAATGGAAGTCTTTTACAACACCCACAATTTGTCCTTTAATCAGGTTTTCATTGAAATTCCAAACGATATTTTCTCCGACTCCAGACACCAATCCCAATTCCTTTATCGCAGTCTCATTCATAACAAATGAAGTTCCTGCTGAGTCAGCAGCTAAGCCAATATCCAAAAAGCGTCCTTCCTTCAGTTCAATATCCAATACGGCCAATGCTTCTTTATCAACAAAAATTTCTAAAGCATCTATGCTTCTTGTTGGATCAGCTTCGGCATACAACGAGTGTTGATTGAATTGTCCGCCGGGAGGGTTAGATATAGTCGAAGCTTCTTTTACCCCAGCGATTTGCCTCAATCGATTCTTTATGATTTCAGAACGATCTTCCCAATTGTCAATATCAATCATCACAAGGTTTTCAGCTGAAAAACCTAAGTCTTTATTCTTGATAAACCTGATCTGATCAGAGATGATCAAACTACCTGAGATCATGATAATTGCCGCTACGAATTGAATGCCCAATAAGGCCATTCTCACCCTAGCACCACCAATCTTCTTTCCCCCTGCTCCTTTGAGGATGTCTCCAGGCTTAAATGCGTTAAGATAAATCGAAGGGTAAGCAGCCGCTAGAATCGCAGTGAGCGTTGTGATAACGATTAGAAAACCCAGTGATTGAGTAGTCAAAATCAAGTCAGTATCGATATTTCCTGATACCAGGTGATTAAATTTTGCTTCTAATCCTCTGATGCTAAAAAGTGCCAATATCAAGGCTGCATAAGAAATCAGAATAGTCTCGAAAACGAACTGCGTAAGTAACTGTCCTTTACGCGCACCCAAGGTTTTCTTGACTCCAACCTCTTTCAGTCTTTGAGCCGAACGTGCTGTACTCAGGTTCACAAAATTGATGACTGAAATCAACAATATAAACAAGCCGGAAACGCCATAAATGATCAAATAGGTCATGCTACTGTTTGCCTCAAGTTCCCATCTGATATTAGATTTCAAATGAATATTGGTAATAGGCTGAAGTGCGAACTTGACCTCGCCTTGCCGAAGACTTTCCAGGTCTTCTTGAGGCCAATTCAAATATTTTATTGCAAAATCAGGAATTTTAGATTCGACATTTTGGGCCGAAGAACCAGCTTTCAATTTCACATAATTAAAATGTCCAAAATCGCCCCACGATAGCCAGGCATCATTAAAGCTCATAGACTTCAGTGTCATGTAAGAGATCAAGAAATTGAAGTGAAAATGAGACTCCAGCGGGAAATCTTCCACCACACCAACAACCTCAAGCATATCTGTACTAGGTCCAAATGAAAGTCTGTTACCTAAAGCCTCCTCACCTAAGAAATAGCGCTCAGCCATAGATTGAGAAAGGACCACCCCATTTACTGTCTGCAATGCCGTTTCCGGATTCCCCTCAATAAACTTGACGTCAAATACATCGAAAAATGTACTATCTGCAAAGAAGCCATCAGGCTCTTCGAAAGTGATATTCGATTTCTCCAAAGTAATGGGAATAGTAACTTTTGTTAAGCCAGGACCATAAATTGGCGAAAGAGTCACGGCAGTCTCTACTTCTGGAATATCAGAAACCATGGCCTGTGCCATAGGGTGAGGCGTACGGGTCTGTGGATTTTCATTCATCCACGCCACACGATAAATATCTTCTGAGCGTTCATGAAATTTATCGTAGGACAATTCTCTATTGACATGTAGATAAATGAGCCCACAAACTGTAAAGGCTAAGACAAGACCAATAAGATTAAATGCTGTGCTTGCTTTTTGCCTCCACATACCGCGAATAGCAAATTTGAAATAACTGTTGTACATGATGAGAAAATTTGATTGTTGACCAATTTTTTTTAGAGCAAAAGGACGTAGAAAATGAAGGGCATGAAACCAGTAACTAAAAGCCGCTGTGAATCGCGAGTTTCGAGTTCTGAGTTCCTGGTAATGCTCAAAGAGATCTCCTTCAATTTCTTCCAGAAGTTCGTCTTTGCAGACCAATCGCAATAGACGTTCCGGTGCTTTTGGGGGTTGATATAGTCGTTCAGGTGCCACTAAGGTTGAGCCCTTTTAGTACGACATCGGGTATTTGGTTGAATAATGCATTGCGCATTTGATAGGTGTGTTCCAATGCCTTTTTTCCTTCCGCAGTGATATGGAACAGGCGTTTTCTTCGTCCTCCTCTTTCGTGAGTAGCCTCAGCAAGGTCAGATTTCAAAAAGCCCTTTTCCTGTAGTCGGCTTAAGGCAGAGTGAACGGCTCCTATGGCTACCTTTCGATTGGTTTGGCTGATGATCTCCTCCCGAATGTTCAATCCATAAGCTTCAGGATGTAAGACACCGACAATCAGTAACACCAGTTCTTCAAATTCACCTAATTGTGTTCCTTTCATCTATCAAAATTCGTATTTGTAGAACAAACATAAGAAGCAAATTCTACATTTATGAAACTTGATATAAATTATTGCTTTTCGCGTTGAAAAGAACACCTAGACCTTGTCTAAAATCCTTCCATCATTGACATGATAAAAATTACTCTCAATGTCTAGGGCTTGAAAAAAACCGATCGAGCGTTCGGGTCGGGCATCGGTAATGAAGATCTGACCAAAGCGATCGGATGCGACCATTTCGATCAACTTGGCGATTCTTGTATCATCCAACTTGTCGAAGATGTCATCCAAGAGCAGAATGGGGTCTTGGCCCTTGTGTTCCTTCAAAAAATCATAGTTGGCTAATTTCAAGCTGATCAGATAGGACTTTTGTTGTCCCTGTGAACCAAACTTCTTGATGGGCTTGGCTTCCATCTGAAACTCAAAGTCGTCTTTATGGACTCCTACATTCGTTCGTTTCAATGCAAGGTCCTTTTTTATTGACTTCTCGAATTGGGCATCAATGGGCGCATGAAAATGAGAAGCATAAGATATATCGACTGCCTCACCATGGTCACTGACCTCTTCATAGTGCTCAGATAAAAGTGGCTTGAAGAAGGCCAAAGCCTCTTTTCTCTTTTCATAAATGAACGTGCCTAGCTCGATGAGCTTTGCCGTATACGGGGCCAACTGATCTGCATGAAAAGTATGTTGCTCAGCAAAGCGCTTCAGTAAGCTATTTCTCTGTTTTAAGACATGGTTGTAATTGATCAAATGTTGGAGATACACCGGATCCGTTTGACTCAAAATAGCGTCAAAAAACTTACGTCGCTCATCGCTCGCACCGCGAATCACATCCGTATCATTCGGTGCGATCATGACCACGGGAATCTTACCGACATGCTCACTTGCTTTTTTGTAGGGTACATTATCCCACTTGATCTGCTTTTTCTTTCCTAGTTCCAAGGCGCAGAGCACCACGCCTCTTTTCTCGCCAAAAGCAACCTCTCCTTTGATGGAAAAAAAGCTTTCCTCATGTCGCACACAGAGTTGATCTTGACTTTGTTCTGCACTTTTTGTGAGCGCCAGGTAATAAATAGCGTCCAGAAGATTGGTCTTTCCACTACCATTTGGTCCTAAAAAACAGTTCACCTGTGAGGAAAAGCTGAGCTTTGCCTCCTGATAATTTTTGAAATTGGCGAGTCTGATGGATTCCAGATGCATTAGTTTCAAAGTTGAACGTTTTTGTCTTATTTTCGCAGTCCGAATTGAATTATTGACGAATCGGGTGAAACCCATCAAAATACAAACACATGGCAGCTACTAAAGCGAAAACAACCAAAGCCAAGGCGACAAAAAAGCCAAAGTTTGACAAAGACACCTACATGTTCTGGTTTGAGAACATGATGCTTCAAAGAAGATTTGAAGAAAAAGCAGGCCAATTGTATGGCCAGCAGAAGATCAAAGGTTTTTGTCACCTCTACATTGGTCAAGAAGCTTGTTCTAGTGGTTCTGTTACGGCACTGAAAGAAGGTGACAAATGGATCACGGCCTACAGAGATCATGGGCAACCTCTTGCGCTTGGGACGGACCCGGGTAAGGTGATGGCCGAATTAATGGCGAAAGCCACAGGCATCTCAAAAGGAAAAGGCGGCTCCATGCACATGTTTGATAAAGAAAAGGGATTTTTTGGAGGACATGGTATTGTTGGCGGTCAAGTGCCATTAGGTGCGGGCATCGCTTTCGCCGAAAAGTACAAAGGAACAGATAACCTGTGCATTTGTATGATGGGAGATGGAGCTGTACGACAAGGTGCCTTCCACGAAGCCCTAAACATGGCCATGACCTGGAAACTTCCGGTGATCTTCGTGATCGAAAATAATGGTTATGCCATGGGTACCTCAGTAGCCAGAACCTCGAACGTGAGGGAATTGTACACCCTGGGTGAAGGATATGACATGCCTTCGGCTCCGGTTGATGCCATGAACCCAGAAAACGTGCATGTAGCGGTAGAAGAAGCCGCTGATAGAGCCCGAAGAGGCGACGGCCCAACACTGCTGGAATTTAGAACCTATCGATTCAAGGGGCACTCTATGTCGGATCCGGCGAAGTACAGAACCAAAGAAGAACTGCAAGAGTACAAAGACAGGGATCCTATTGAATATGTACGTGCAAAACTCATTGAAAACAAATGGGCTACTGAAGAAGAATTGAAAGAGATCGATAAAAAGATCAAAGCCGATGTGGTGGAATATGTAAAGTTTGCAGAAGAGTCTCCTTACCCGGATGCCTCAGAGGCATACAAGGATGTTTACATGCAAGAGGACTATCCTTACATATTAGAATAAGTAGAATCCATTGTTTTCAACAATTTCTTTATATTTGCGACCTAATTTTTGAGAGATGGCGGAAGAGCAAAAAAAGTCTGGTAAAAACTCTATTGAAAAGTTCAAATCGGAGGTTGGACCTATTGGCTTTATTGGTGCGATTGTAGGTTTAGTGGTTTTAGTTGGCGCGAGCGTCGTGTTCTTTTTGAACTTTAGACAAGATCAACGAAACGAGGAGGCTCAAAATGAGATCTTCCAAGCACAGTATTACTACGAAAAGGATAGCTTAGACTATGCCCTTAATGGTGATGGAAGAAACTTAGGTTTTGTCCAGATCGTAGATATTTACAGCGGTACAGAAGTGGCCAATTTAGCAAGCTTTTATGCCGGTGCATCCTATTTGAAGCTCCGCGATTTCCAAATGGCTGCAGATTATCTTGAGGGCTTTTCTTCTGAAGAAGAAATCGTCATGGCACGTGCATTGAAGCTTTTAGGTGATGCGTACATGGAGCTAGGCAATTTCTCAGATGCGGCTAAAAACTATGTGAGTGCTGCCAATACTGTAGATGATCAATTCTTTTCTCCTTCTTACCTCATGAGTGCTTCTTTGGCCTTTGAACGAGGTGGAGAGTTACAAAAAGCGATCGATGTATTGGATCAGATCGTCACAGATTATAAGGAAGCAACCAACGAAGTGTTGGAAGCACGAAAACAAAAAGCACGATTGGAAATCCTTGCCGGTCGTTAATGAAGAAATTAAAACATTAACTATTTAAGGTAAGGCTGCGGTCTTACCTTTTTTTATTTACCGTTATGGCATCAAGTATTAAGAATCTTAGCGAATACAGTGGGAAAAACGTCCTGGACGTGAGCAAGAAAAAATTCGGCATCGTTGTTTCAGAATGGAACGAGGAGGTAACAGAAGCACTGTACAATGGGGCGTATGAAACCCTATTAAGCCATGGTGCTAAAAAAGAGCACATCATTCGAAAAACTGTACCCGGCAGTTTTGAGCTTTCTTTAGGCGGACAATGGATGGCACAGCAAGAAGATATCGATGCTGTGATCTGTATTGGTTGTGTGATTCAAGGAGAAACCAAACATTTTGATTTCATCTGCGATGCTGTTGCGCAAGGCATTACCAACGTATCGCTCAAATACAACAAACCTGTGATCTTTGGTGTGCTCACACCAAATACGCAAAAACAAGCTTTAGACAGGGCGGGAGGTAAATACGGTAACAAGGGAGATGAAGCGGCCATTACCGCCATCAAAATGCTCGGTTTTTAATCATCAGCAACATGCAAGTCTTAAAATTTGGGGGTACGTCAGTTGGTAAACCAGAGCGCATGCATCAAGTCGCGCAGCTCATTACCCGAGATGAGCGGCCCAAGGTGGTTGTCCTATCCGCACTTTCGGGTACCACTAATGCATTGGTCAGTATAGGAGAAGCGCTTGCAGCGGGCAAAAAGCTGGTCGCTAGCGAAAAGATCGGTGAACTAAGGGCGCATTATGATGAGTTTATCAATGCCTTGCTTTCTTCCGAAGACAAAAGAATCGAAGCCCGTGAGATCATTAATGAGCATTTTGAGTTCTTTCAAATCACCCTTAAGATCTCCTTTAATGAAGCCCTGAACCGTGATATTCTGGCTCAGGGAGAATTGATGTCGACCAAGCTCTTTACGCTTTATCTGGCCGAGCAAGGAATCAAAGCCGCCCTTCTACCAGCACTTGAGTTCATGCGCACCAATGAAGAAGCTGAACCGGATATTCCATTCGCTGCTGAAAAATTGGCGGCATTGATCGATTCGCACAAAGACATCGACCTCTTCATCACGCAAGGCTTTATCTGTAAAAACTACAAAAACGAAATCGACAATCTCCAACGAGGGGGAAGTGATTACACAGCTTCTCTTATCGGTGCGGCCCTCAAAGCCGATGAGATCCAAATTTGGACTGACATTGACGGCATGCACAACAATGACCCACGGGTGGTGGACAAAACCTTTCCTATTGCTGAGCTTTCCTTCGATGAAGCGGCGGAGCTGGCCTACTTCGGGGCCAAGATCTTGCACCCGGCATCCATTTGGCCTGCCCAGAAATTTGGCATCACGGTCAAGTTGTTGAATACCATGCAGCCGGAGGCAAAAGGCACGGTGATCAGTAAACAGAGTAATTCGGATGATGTGAAAGCCCTTGCGGCCAAGGATGGGATCATTGCGGTGAAGATCAAATCTTCTCGCATGCTGTTGGCCTATGGTTTTTTGAGAAAAGTCTTTGAGATCTTCGAGCGGTACAAAACGCCGATCGACATGATCACCACGTCAGAGGTTGCTGTATCGGTTACCATCGATGATGATACCCATTTGACTCGCATACAGCAGGAGCTGTCATCTTTAGGAAAAGTGGAGATCGATCGCAATCAAACCATTATTTGTGTGGTGGGTAATTTTGTTGCTGAGAAAAAAGGTATTGTGAATAAGATCTTCGATGCCTTAGATGATATTCCGATTCGAATGATCTCTTACGGTGGCAGCCGTCATAACATCTCTTTACTAACGGACGAATCCAATAAGGAAAAGGCCTTGAAGATGTTGAATGAGCATCTCTTTGGTCTCTAACCACCCCCAACCCCTCCTTAGAAAGGAGGGGAGTTATCATCGGTTATTTTTAATAAATAAGAATACAATTCCTCCTCTTTTCAAGGGGAGGTGTCCGCAGGACGGAGGGGTTACTCCTCAAATAACTCGGCCCACACAGCAGTGACCGCACGCGTCTGAGTCCCTTTCCACTCCGGTGCACCTGGCACTTCTTCTGCTTTGGCCAGTTCTTCTTGCGTTTTTCCAGCAGCCTTACCTGCTTTCACAAAGGCGATCACCTTGTCCAAATAATTTTGAAATGCCTTCAAATCTTCGCGTGATCCTGTGATGTCGTAGCCGTTCCCGGAGTGACCAAAAACAAAAAGCGTATCGTCGTCGAATGCTTTGTATCCCTTCTCCATCACTTCCATCCAGTTCTGCACATTCGCTCCCGAAGACTTATCAATGAAGGGCACTCGTTTGTTGAAGAGCAGGTCGCCTGTATGAACGATGTTGGCATTTTCAAAATGCACAAAAGAATCACCATTGGTGTGCGCAGCACCGAAATGATGCAGTGTAATTCGTTCTTTTCCCACCTTATTGAGCATTTTTCCTTTCTTGTAGGTCTCATTTGGCAGCAGCTGATCGTCCAAACCGCCTCTTCCCTCAGCCACTCGTTTCTGATTCATCAAAGAGTTCTCGTGTGCAACCACTTTATCGACCATTCCTTTGAAGGCAATACTTCCTGCCGAGTGATCTCCATGATGATGTGTATTCAGCAATAGGTCGACACGTTGAGCACCACTTTTCTTGAGTTCCTCGATCAAATGCCCGGCTTGTTCTGGAAATTGTGAATCGACAACTGCGAGGCCATCGTCACCCATATAGGTGGCTATCGTACCTCCTCTTTCTGTGAAAATATACACGCCATTCCTCAACTGCTTGAATTCATAGGTGTCTTGAAAGAAGGCGATCCAAAAATTTGAGCTAGGCAAAAGTGAAAGGGAGCCGAGAGCTGAAGCTTGCTTGAGAAAGTCTCTTCTTAATGACATGATGATAATTAGTTAAGGTTGACGAATACCTCAATCTAACCATTTATGTAAATGAAAGTTCAAAAGCACCTCCTCTGCCCTTGCTTTTTGTAATTTAGGACACAAATCAAAACCCATGAAAAGAATACTCTTCTCTTTTGTAGCGCTTGTTCTTGCGCTAGCTCTTCATGCTCAAGAATCCTGGCCTGTGGAGCTCTTGACAAAACCAGAGCAAACCAACTACCGAGAAACCTCTACTTATGCTGAGGTAATGTCCTTTATCAATGCAGCAATCGCCGGCAGCGATCACGCTCGACTGATCAGTATGGGAACCAGCATGGAAGGAAAGGATATTCCTGTGGTCGTGTTGGCCAAGCCGATGGTCAATAGTCCAGAGGAAGCAAAAGCCAGCGGAAAACCCGTGATCTATGTGCAAGGCAACATCCATTCAGGTGAGGTTGAAGGCAAAGAAGCAGTACAAATTATGCTGCGCGAAATATTAAAAGGGGATAAAGGGTATTTGTTGGGCAATCAGATCATCCTCTTCGCTCCTATTTACAACACAGACAGCAATGACAAACTTGAACAAGGTCGTCGCCCATCACAAGAGGATAGCCCTATTGAAGTAGGTATACGTGCCAATAGCCAAGGATGGGATCTAAACCGCGATGGTATGAAAATGGAAACCATCGAAACACGAGGACTCTTTTCAAACATCATTTTGCCTTGGGACCCCACTCTTTTTGTTGACCTACACACCACCAATGGCGTTTGGCACGGTTACTCCTTGACTTGGGCACCAAGTTATCATACGGCTGGAGAAAAAGCACCATACGATTACACATGGGATGTTATGCTTCCTGAGATCACCGAAACAGTGGCCTCAAAGGACGATGTGCATTTGGGCCCTTATGGCTACTTCTACACGCGAAGAGATGGATGGCCAATAAAATCCATCTACACTTACAATCATCACCCACGCTATCTGGTCAATCAATTCGGACTGAGAAATCGCATGGCGATCCTGAGCGAAGCCTTCGCACACGAAAGGCTCTATCAGCGCATGAATTCAACTTATGCTTTCGTGCGCGAGATCTTGGAGCACACTAACAAAAATGGAAAGGAAATGATGCGCATCAATCAGGAGGCAGAGCAAGCCGCCATCGATTTGGTGAAAACGCAAGGAGGAAAGGTGACCAAGGGTGTACGTTTTGAAATGGTGCCACTAGATGAGCCTGTTGAACGCTATAGGATCTACGACCACATCAAGAGCAGCAATGCACGAGGACAAGAAGCCTTCATTCGTAAACCGAATATCATTACCCTCGAAAACATCACCAATTACTCCGGTTTTAGCGCCACTAAGGAAGCTGTTTTACCCAAAGGCTACTTGATCCCTGCGGAATTTGAAAACATTGTCAACCATTTGCGACGTACCGGTGTCAAGGTAAAACAACTCACAAAAAACCAGCGAGCATCGGGCGAAGTATTTGAAGCCAGTGCGATCACTTTTGCCAATAGGCCCTTTGAAAAGCATTTGATGGCCACCTTAGAAGGAGAGTTCAAGCCTGAAACCAAACGATTCAACAAAGGCGATTACTGGGTAGATCTTGCCCAGCCTTTAGCCAACCTCATTTTCTATCTCTTAGAACCGCAGTCCGACGACGGCTTGGTGACCTGGAATTTCTTCGATCAGTACTTCGAAGAAAACGGCATTGCCGAAAAGCCTGTAGAATATCCTATCTTTAAATACTTTGAACTAAAATAAAATGAAAAGCCTTTTTAGCCTTACTGCACTCACTTTGCTACTGACCTCAGTAGCCTGTGCACAAAAAACAGATCTTGAAATCACCCAAGAAACAGTTGATCAACAAACCATCAAAGACCATATTTATTACTTGGCCTCAGATGAAATGCGTGGAAGAAACACCGGATCGCCTGAAATCTTAAGGGCAGCTGATTACCTCGCCGAACAGTTAGCCAGCTATGGCGCACAACAGGTTCCGGGAGCAGACGGTTGGTTTCAAGCCGTTCCGTTAAGATTAAAATCTCCCGCCACATCGGGCTCTTTTTCTTTTGGAGGAAGAAACTTCAATCTCAACAACGACTTTTTGGTAGTTGAAGGCAAGAGCGGAGAATTTAATGGTGAAGTCGTTTACTTGGAATACGGGCTAGAAGCTGACTACGAGGGAAAGGAAGTGGAAGGAAAATTCGTTTTTGCCAAAGCGGGTGATGGAGAAACATCTGATAGAAGAGCCATTCTTCGCTTGAGCAATGAAAAATATGAACTCGCCAGGGCCAATGGTGCTGCCGGCTTAGTTGAATTCTATTCATCTCCAGCTACCCCATGGCAACAACTCAGTTTCACGTTTAACCGCGTGGGTATTTCTTTGGATGAAAGCAGTAGCGATGCGCCGATCATTCCACACCTGTGGCTGAAAGACCTTGATAATGCCAATCAACGCTTTATGATGACGCGGAGCATCAAGCGAGCGGAATTGACTATTGAAGGCATGAGCAACGAGATCACAGGAGATAAGAATGTCTTGGCCATGGTCGAAGGGACCGACCCTGAGTTGAAAAATGAATTCATCATGTTCTCTGCACATTACGACCATGTAGGTGTGGGACGTCCTAACGAAGAAGGCGATTCGATCTACAATGGAACCCGTGACAATGCCATTGGGACAGTAACGGTTCTTTCTGCGGCAGAGAACATCGCCAAATACCCTATGAAGCGCTCTGCACTTTTCGTGTTGTATACCGCGGAAGAAAAGGGACTCCTGGGTAGCCGTTATATGGCCAATAACCCGATCATCCCGAATGAGGACATCGTATTTTGCTGGAACAGTGACAATGGAGGATATAACGATACCACGATCTCTACGATCATAGGACTTGAGCGTACCACAGCTTCTCAATTCATCAAAGATGCCAATGTGGCCTTTGGCTTAACCGCTATTGATGATCCGGCTGGTGAGCAGGGACTATTCGATCGTTCGGACAATGTAAACTTTGCCCGCAAAGGCATTCCTGCGCCTACCTATAGCTTGGGCTTTAGGGCTTTTGATGCTGAGATCATGAAGTACTACCACCAACCGAGCGATGGTCCAGAAACCGTAGACTATGATTACTTGGAAAAGTTTTTCAAGAGTTATGTGTTTGCTTCTCGCTTGATCGGCAACGCACCTGAACGACCTTTCTGGGTGGAAGGCGATAAATACTATGAAACAGGAAAGCAGTTATATAACATGAACTGACCCCGGTTGCATTAAGATTTGACAATTATCCATAAAGAGCCCTCCTTCGCTTAATGCTTTGGAGGGTTTTTTATCTCAATAGCAGGTCACCATTGTCCCTCCTTAGCGCCTGACCGATAGCCGGAGGGTGGTGCTAGCCGCAGCATTCATTGAAGAAAAGTTTAATCCTCTTATTCCCTTACTGATTTAGGATGGGTCAAGGGTTGTCCTGACGTTTCTTTATTCGCTTAGGCAACATGACAAAGCGATAATAACCCCAGGCAATGCCAGCAGGTACTGCAAAAATGAGGTGTAACCAATACTTCTCCGGCTCAAGAGGAACGTCCGCATCGACGTAAGGCACCACAACATAAACGATCGTCCATAGGGCGATGCCGTAAAGTATTCCACGCCAGATCCATGGTTTATTTTTCATCTTTCAACGTTTCGTATATGATCCGAAGTCCCTCAAGTGTCAATTGCTTGTCGACAACATGAAAACGCTCATGTAACGGGTGTAAAATAGATGATAATCCACCCGTGGCCACAACTTTATAGGTGGTCCCCAGCTCTTTTTGAATCTTATCCAACATACCTTCAACCAAACTTACATAACCCCATAAAATGCCATTCTGAATGGCCATGGTGGTATTGGTACCGATCACAGAAGCAGGTAGTTCTAAAGGTACCTCAGGAAGTTGTGCCGTCTGTCCAACTAAGGCATTGATCGCCGTTTTCAGACCGGGGGCAATGTTAACACCTCTGATCTTTCCACTTTCATCAACAATGGTAAAGGTCAGCGCTGTTCCGAAATCAACAATGATCACATTTCCTCCATGAAGGACCTTTCCTGCAACGGCATTCGACACAAGGTCTGTTCCGATCTCATGTGGGTTTTGTGTGGTAATAGGAAGCTGATCATAAATGGCTGGCCCTACAAACAGGGGCTTTTTTTCAATCAGCGGACGAGTAAATTCGGTCAGTATATCAAATAACTGCGGCACCACAGAAGACACCACAATACCTGAAACGTCCTCCATTTTCAGATTGGCTTCCAGAAAATTGAGTCTGAGAAACATCTCATACTCCACTTGATTGCGCACAGGCAGCGTTTCGAAACGCCATTCATGGGTCCACTTTTCTCCGTCGTGAAGTCCAAAGACTATATTGGTATTACCGGCATCGATGGCTAACAGCATATTCGAAGATATCAAATAATTATTCATGTCATGCTGAACTTGTTTCAGCATCTAGGACAAAAAGACCCTGAATCAAATTCAGGGTGACGAAAAGTGATTAATCCACAAACTTCGGCGGATGCTGCTCATCGAAATCTGTTGCTTCTTGATAAGCCCTGGCCACAGCCAGAATGGTCGCCTCGTCGAAGAGGTTCCCTATAAACGAGATACTCGTTGGTCTGCCGCGCTGGTCGTATCCGTTTTTCAGCACCACGCACGGATGCCCTGTTAGATTCGTCGTCAACAACTGGCTGCCCCCAAAACTTGGCGTAACGATCACATCATACGCTTTCATCAATTCATTGACGCGTTGCACCAGCTGATAACGGGCACGATTGGCATTGATGTAATCGACAGCAGAAGTAAATCGAGCGGCTCGAAATGTATTGGGCCAGGCACCAGCATTCTGACGGACCAACAAGGTGTCCTGATCGGAACGTGTGAGGGCATCAAAGGCGGCGGCAGCCTCTGCCGTCAGAATTGACTGCATGGCAGGAAAAGGAAAATCACTGACCCATTTTACCGGCTTCAAATCGGCCCCCAAAGACCTCAATGCCACTAAGGTCAGGCTATCTTGTTCGCGCATGCCCCTACCTCTTGGATCAAAATAATCGGCGAGGTAACCCACCCTCAAACTTGACAGATCAGCTGCTCCTTTGTAATTGAAGGGATGATCCTCAACCGTCAGGTCGATGTTGTCTGTTCCTCGAATGGCATCAAATACCAGCGCACAATCAAAGGCATTTCTGGCCATTGGCCCTATTTTATCCATGCTCCAACTCAGGGCCATGGCCCCAGCTCGACTCACCCGCCCGAAAGTAGGTCTTAAGCCCGTCACCCCGTTTCGCGTTGAAGGAGAAACAATAGAACCTAGCGTTTCCGTACCGATAGCGAAAGGAACCAAACCTGCGGCTGTAGAAGAGCCTGAGCCAGCTGAGGAGCCGCTTGCTCCTTGTTCGAGGTCCCAAGGGTTTCTGGTGGTACCGCCATACCATACATCTCCCATGGCCAAAGCACCCAGTGTCAACTTGGCCACTAAGACGGCGCCGGCATCATCCAATTTTCGGATCACCGTGGCCATTTCTTCTCCACGGTTTTGCTCTTGGTAAGGGCCAGCGCCCCAAGTCGTTTTATAGTCAGGCACCGCCAACAGATCTTTCGCTCCGTACGGAATACCGTGCAGTGGGCCCAGGTAGGTGCCTCCGGCCAGTAATTCATCCGCCCTTCGAGCACTCTGCAAGGCTCTTTCTCTGGTAATGGTGATCACCGCCGCGAGCGTATCTCCATAGGTTTCCAGCCTATTTAAAAAGAACTCTGTCAACTCTACTGAGCTGATCTTTCTTTCCTTGATCAAAACAGACAATTCCGCTACGGTGTAAAAAGCCAACGCATTTGGATCTTTGGGTAGATCCACCTTTTCAGGAAAACCCCATTCAATTCGTTCTTGTCTTGCAGGAATCGGTTTGCCGCCCTTGGGAGGATTAAACCAAAGCACCGGAGGCACGCTGTTATCGATCTCATAGTCGTGCAATTCTTTAATTCCCTCAAGACTTCGATTCACATTGGGCAAGAGTTGTTTGATCTCATTATCGGTAAATGCTAAATCGAGAAGTTTTTGAGCACTTTTTACATCATTCGCCTCAATGGCCAATTCCTGAGCCAGCTTGAATCCAGATAAAAAGAGCGCCACGCCCAGTAGCGCAAAAAGGATTAACTTGGGAGATCTCATAGGGTTGTGGTTAGTTTAAGTTGATTTCTTTTCAACCAAAGTGAAGTGAATAAGTTATAAAAACGATGGAGACACAGCAAACACTTTTCCCTCATTGGATGAGAGGCTTTCTTTTGATTGCCACTGCCTACAATGCCGGTTGGGGCATTTTCATTGGTTGGTTTCCCGATACCTTTTACAGTTGGGTATTAGAGACGCCTGACCTTACCGCTCCTGGCTTGATCATTTGGCAAGGCAGAGGCGTTTTGTTTATGGCGGCAATATACTTGGCCACAGCCATTTATCCCGCTAAACTGTGGTATTTGCCTTTTTTTGGCGCATTGACCAAAATTGCCGGATCTGCCTGGTTTTATTTCGAAGTACTGAACCAACAGGTTGGTGACAAAGCACTCTTCCATTTGCTGATGAATGACTGGATCTGGGTACCCGTGCTGATCTGGATTGGGTTTGAAGCGTTACGCTATCAAAAGGTAAGATCACCAAAATAGGAACTTCTTGCGCCTGTACTGTGGCGTTCTTTTTTGACGTACTATTGCTGTCCCCATACCCGATTTTGAGAGACAATTTGCTCTTTTAACTTTTGATTTGAGTTGATGAATACTCAAATTAAAAAACATACCAAATGAGGTTCTCTCCGCACTGAGCAATGATCCCAAACTATGAGTGCCCGCTGTGAGAGGTCCATACCTTAACCCTGTACCAAATTCAATATCCCCTTCCATATTCCAATAGAGAGGGAAATAAGCACCCCATTGACCAACATCATATCGAGGGGAAACCGAAATGCTATTGGGATAATGTATTCGGTAATCCGTATTCATGAGACTGGAAAGATCAAGCTGTGCAGACATATTGACGAACCATCCTTTCCTCAAATGGTAATCATAATTCAATTCAAGCCTTGTTGGAAGACTAACTGAATATTCACCCACAAGATCAGTTACGTTGGCAACTGTGGCTAATGAGTCTCTTAAAGACCGAAGACTGGAAAGGTTAGCTAACAAATTTTCATAATTAATAGGATCTGTTTGAGATATGGAATTGATGATATCGAAAGAAGCAGAACCGTAATTATACTTAATGACCCCAACGTCAAGAATGGAAATACCAAATCTATGCTGATATAAAATGTCTGGCTTATTCACAATGCCGTACATCGCTTTAGATTGTCTCCTGGATAGCATAACCTCGTAAGCGATACCAATATCCAGTGCTGGATGGAGACTAGAAATTTTAGGAAGCTCAAAAGGGAGATCCCCATCAAAGATTTCAAATTCATTGAGGTTAGCAGAGTACCCAATTTGACCCTCTAGGTCTATTAAAGAGATGGAATCATTACTTATTCTTTGGTAAGAAAGATCATCAATGTCGACAAAAACACTCCCCAAGGTACCCATTAACTTAGCGGTGATCCCCACTTTTAGCCTTTCAAACTTGTTCTCCAAAAGAACATTTGCATAAGTGATACCAAATTCATGCCATGAGTTATTAACAAATTCACCAGACTGATCAAATGCATTTCTATCTCCAAAATTAGGAGTGATGTCCTTGCCTGTAGATAAATTTCGAAACTGATATTGAAATGCGATGGTCTTTTTGGGAGAAATTGAAAACAGACCAGAAAGACCGCCTAATGTTTGATCTCCTATGACGAACCTATTTTCAGAATTGATTATTCTTTCAAAAGCTAGATTACCGATCTCATTCGTATGCAAATATCCAAAATCATTTGCCAAATAAGCATTCAAATTGATTAAACTCACATCAAACTTGTATGGACTACCGGCAATGAATGCTGGATTCAATCTGGCATTTAGTACTCCTGAAAATTCAGACGGTAAAAATCCATTAAAGTGTTGAGCTGAAACTGAAAAACAGCAACATAGTAAGCAAACGGCTATGAACCTCATTAATATTTGAAGAAAGCGAATAATTAGTTAATTGAGAGAAAATCACAATTATAATATTTCCAATGATTCTTTCTTCTTACATAAAAACATATCAAAAAGGTCCTGATTGACATTTTATCACAAAAGACATGGGGAGGGTTACGATTAAATATCATTGCCTTCCTGAGAATCTTTGGATTAATTAACTTTAACAAATGAGTAAACCGGATAAGACCCTCTTTCTTCTAGATGCCATGGCGCTGATCTATCGGGCACATTTCGCCTTTAGCAAAAACCCACGCATCAATTCAAAAGGACTTAACACAGGAGCGCCCTTTGGTTTTACCAATAGCCTCTTTGAAATCTTAGACAAAAAAAAGCCAACGCACATTGCGGTCGCTTTTGATACCAGCGCTCCAACTTTTCGTCACGAGCAGTATGCTGAATACAAAGCCAATCGCGACGAAACGCCTGAAGACATTCGCATTGGTACGCCCATTGTGAAAGACATCGTACGGGCTTTTAATATCCCCGTTCTCGAATTAGACGGTTACGAAGCAGATGACATCATTGGCACCTTTGCCAAAAAAGCAGCCCGCCAAGGCTTTGAGGTCTTTATGATGACTCCCGACAAAGACTACGGACAGCTCGTTGAAGAACATGTCTATCTCTATAAACCTGCCTTTATGGGTAATGCCGTAGACATCATGGGGGTTCCTGAAGTATTGGCCAAATGGGACATTGAACGAATCGATCAGGTTGTTGACATGTTGGGACTTCAAGGAGATTCAGTAGACAACATCCCCGGTATACCCGGCGTCGGGCCTAAGACTGCAGCCAAACTCTTGAAGCAATACGGTTCGCTTGAAGAGATTGTGGCCCATGCCCATGAGGTCAAAGGGAAACTGGGAGAAAAGATCTCCACTTTCGGCGACCAAGGGGTTTTATCCAAGGAATTGGCGCGTATCGATGTAGAGGTGCCGATCGAGTTCAAGGAAGAGGACATGAAATATGAAGGGCCCAATGTGGAAGCCCTGACCAAAGTGTTTGAAGAACTGGAGTTTCGAACCACACTCAAGCGAATTCTAGGGGAGCCGAGCAGTCCTTCTGCCGCGAAACCTAAACCGGCTGCCAGTGCCCAAATGGGTCTATTTGGTGAAGAATCCGCCCCTTTGCAAGAAGAAGAAGCCTCAGTGGAAAAGCTATCCATTTCCACTACGGCTCATGATTATCAGCTCATTGATAGCCCCGAACTGCGCAAGCGACTAGTGAAATACCTGGTCGTTCAAGACGAAATTTGCTTTGATACTGAAACCGATAATTTGGAAGCTATTGAGGCCAATTTGGTCGGTTTGGCTTTTGCCTATCAAACCGGAGAGGCTTACTACGTTCCAGTACCTGGAGACCGAAAAGAAGCGCAAGCCCTTGTCGATGAGTTCAAACCTGTTTTTGAAAAGGAAGACCTCACCATCATCGCCCAAAATGCCAAGTATGATCTTCAGGTGATGAAGAACTATGGCATAGACATCAAAGGCAACATATTTGATACCATGCTGGCGCACTACCTCATCGACCCGGATACGCGCCACAACATGGATGTGCTGGCAGAGAATTACCTGAATTATAGCCCCGTTTCCATTACCGAGCTGATCGGTAAGAAAGGAGTCAAGCAGGGAAACATGAAAGACGTGCCCGTAGAAAAAGTGGTAGAATACGCCGGAGAAGATGCCGACATCACCCTACAGCTCAAACATCAGTTGGCTCCCAAACTCATTGAAGATAAGCTGCTCAACTTATTTGAAGATGTTGAAATTCCACTCATGCGGGTTTTGGCTGACATTGAGTACAACGGGGTAAAGATTGACACCGAGGTGTTATCCAAAATGTCCAAGGAACTTGAAGAAGAAAGCGCAAAAGCAGAAGCCGAAATCTTCGAAATGGCCGGTGAAGAGTTTAATGTAGCCTCTCCCAAACAGCTCGGGGTGATCCTGTTTGATAAGTTGAAATTGGTGGAGAAACCAAAAAAGACCAAAACGGGACAATATGCCACGGGTGAGGATATTCTAAGCAAACTGGCTCATGAACATGACATCGCCAAACGCATTTTGGAGTTTAGAGAATATCAAAAACTAAAGTCTACTTATGTCGATGCGCTGCCGACCATGATCAGCCCGGTGGATGGATTGGTACATACAGATTATCGTCAGGCTGTGGCCGCAACCGGGCGTTTAAGTTCAAACAACCCCAACCTACAGAACATCCCCATCCGAACGGAAAAAGGAAGAGAGATCAGGAAAGCCTTTATTCCTCGAGACGAAGACCACGTTTTGATGGCGGCCGACTATTCGCAAATTGAGTTGCGTATTGTCGCAGCTTTTGCAGAAGACAAAAGCATGATCGAAGCCTTTAAAGAGGGGCGAGATATTCATGCAACCACCGCTTCAAAGGTCTTTAAAATTCCATTAGAAGAGGTAGACAGAGAAATGCGTGGAAAAGCGAAAGGAGTCAATTTTGGGTTGATTTATGGGATTTCATCCTTCGGTTTAGCACAAAACATCGGTATTTCTAGAACTGAAGCGCAAGAGATCATCTCGGCTTATTTTGATGAATTTCCAGGGGTGAAGCGTTACATGGACGAGCAAGTGAACAAAGCGCGCGAATTCTCTTACGTGGAAACTATTTTGGGCAGAAGAAGGTACCTCCGCGACATCCACTCAAAAAACATGACCATTCGAGGTCATGCTGAGCGAAACGCGATCAATGCACCAATTCAAGGGTCAGCAGCCGACATGATCAAACTGGCCATGATCAATATTCATCAATGGATGAAAGAGCAAAAACTCAAGTCAAAAATGATCATGCAAGTGCATGATGAATTGGTCTTCGATGTTCACAAAACGGAATTAGAAACCATGAAGACTAAAATACCTGAATTAATGATGAATGCCATCCCATTGGACGTTCCCATGGACGTAGAAGTGGGAATCGGAGAAAACTGGTTAATTGCACACTAATGAAATTTCAGGTTAGCCTCCAAGAAATTGCTCAAGCGCATGATCGGATTCGTCCTTTCATTCATCGTACGCCGATCCTGACCTCTGAAAGTGTCAATGAGATCGCTGGTTGCCAGCTCTTTTTCAAATGTGAAAACTTTCAAAAAATTGGTGCATTTAAAGCACGAGGGGGCATGAATGCCGTCTTCTCCTTGCCTAAAGCACAGCGCGAAAGAGGAGTTGTTACCCACAGTTCAGGAAATCATGCACAAGCCATCGCCCTCGCTGCCAAAATAGCAGGCGTCCCAGCTTACATCGTAATGCCCAAAACAGCTCCTGAGATCAAGAAAAAAGCAGTGATCGGTTATGGTGCGGAAGTCACGTTTTGTGAACCCACGCAACAATCAAGAGAAAAAACAGCCAGCAATATTCAGGAAGAAACGGGTGCTACCTTTATTTCACCCTATAATGATTATGCGGTCATCAGTGGTCAAGCCACGTGTGCAAAAGAATTCTTAGAAGACCAAGACAATCTAGACGCTCTCATTGCACCCGTTGGAGGTGGAGGGCTGCTCGCAGGCTCCGCCTTATCTGTTCATTATTTACGGCCGGAAGTAAGGGTTTATGCCGGAGAACCAGAAGGGGCTCAAGACACCTTCTTATCGATGGAAGCCGGTGAGCACATTCAGGTGGAAAGCCCAAAGAGCATCGCGGATGGCCTGCTGGCCACCATGGGAGACAAGAACTTTGAAATCATTAGAGCCCTTGTCCAAGAGGTATTTCCCGTGAGTGACCCTGAAATTGTTGGGGCCATGCGCCTCATCTGGGAACGAATGAAGATCATCATTGAGCCGAGCTGCGCCGTACCTGTAGCCGCTATCTTAAAGAACAAAGGCGTTTTTGAAGGAAAAAAGGTAGGAGTCATTTTAACGGGGGGTAATGTGGATGTGGGGAAGTTGCCTTTCTGACCGACCACCCACCCCTCCTGACACAGGAGGGGAGTTAAATTCGTATCCTAATTAAGAATCATAACCCTCTGAAGCATTGAAAATCTAATTCTTCTCCTTGGAAAGGAGGAGCCGGAGGTGGTTGACTACTTTTTTTATTTGCAAATTCTAAGGCAAAGAAAAATGTGTGGAATCTAAATCCAGGATTTTACTCTATTTGGGAGATTCCCGCCTTCGCGGGAATGACGAATTAATGTGATTCTGAGATTAACATTACCCCCAAAATACATAGGCATAATGCAAACCAAATCCCTCTAATATTGACTTTATCATCCTTACTGATTTTATATACAGCAATTCAAACAAATAGGTACAGACCAAGAATCATAAAGATTAGACCAAGGACAAATTTCGCAATATTCATTACTCAATACTTGTGACTCAAGACTCACTACTTCATCGGTGCATAAGGATTGATCTCTCTCAGCTTTTCTTCCAAGGCTCGTAGGTCCTTCAGCCGCATCCAGCTGACCTTGATCTTGTGCTTTTTCAATCGATCCTTTTCATCCAGCACCTGCAAACCGATGTGTAGGTGATCGGTCTCGAAATAGCTATCAAAATTGTATTTATTGAGTAGAACACTTTTCGATTGGTTAGAAAAAAGTGGTTTTGTCTTGATCATTAGCCCTTCCTCCAGCTCGGTTGCCTGCAGGTGAACAGGCCAATTCATGAGGTAGGAAATAAAACCAAAAATAGGGGCAAATGCAGCCAGTAAAAAGAGTGTCGGTAACTCCGGGGCAAGAATAAACTTATAGACGAAAACGACAAGCACAAAGAGCCCGTAAAAGTAGAGCAAATACTTAAATCGATTGATCCTTCCGCGATTGTCGATGTCTTTCATTGTAACAAAAATACGTCATTCTAGACTGAATCTTAGAAAAGCCAGAACCAAAAGAGTGTTTCAGTAGCCTTTATTCGATCTACCTAGGAAACTTCATTTTCTTGACCAAGTCCCAAAGAACCACGCCAATGGACACGGATATGTTGAGGGAGTGTTTGGTTCCGAATTGTGGGATTTCAATACAACCATCTGCTTGCTGCACAACTTCCTCTTCCACACCAAATACTTCATTGCCAAAGACCAGGGCAATCTTTTGTCCTTCGGGTAACTCAAACTCTTCGAGTGAAGTGGACTCGTCCGCTTGCTCGATCGCAAACACTCGGTAGCCTTCTGCTTTCAATTGCCCAATTGCCTCAAGCGTACTCCCATGGTGCGTCCAATCAACCGTATCGGTCGCACCTAAGGCCGTTTTGTGTATTTCTCGATGGGGAGGCTGTGCCGTGATGCCACATAATGCGATCCGGTCGACAGCAAATGCGTCTCCAGTACGAAAAGCCGAACCGACATTGTGCATGCTACGCACATTGTCCAGGACAATGACGACTGGAAGCTTTTCAGCAGATCTAAATTCTTCGTTGGTCAATCGCCCAAGTTCTTCGTTTTTCAATTTTCGCATGCCTTGCAAAAATAGAAAAAACATAAAGAGCGCCCATCATTTCTGATGGGCGTACCCAAAGCTCCCGCTGAATCGGGACGCATCACCACAACAAGCCCTTAGGTCTTTTTTGAGATCACCAAGTATTGAGAGATCCGCCAAAATGCATCAGGATTTGTGATCTCCAGTATTTTCTCCTCCTCTGAATCTCCAGGCAGTATGGCATATGAATCGGTCGGATGCTCACTGACAAGGGCCAATACGTTAGCTTGGATTCTCAAGCGATTGACCTCGCGTTTGTCGACTTTCATGAATTGGGTAAGGCTGACATCTTCTTGTAAGGTTACCCGTCTGCCGAGTAAGCCCAAGAACCCTCCCTCTTTATCGACCACTCCTTTTTCCTTGAGTTCATCGTAAGTACCAATCACCAAGTAGCCTTTGTTCAATTCCTTATTCAGGGCCTGAAGTTGATCGATCTCAAATTCCTTTTCTCCTAAGGTTTCGACGTAAGTAGTCAGTTGCTTAGTCAAGGCATCTGTTTCTTGCATCATCCTCGCAAGGGATTCGTCCTTTTGTGCAAGCGCCGTTTTCAACTCGACAATTTCCTTTGTCTTCGTTTTCAAGTCTGCTTGCAACCCATTGATCTGGCGTTGAAATACTCCCAACTTCAGATCTGAACTCCGTACCTTGCCATTCAAGATCTGAATGTCTTGAGCACTGCGTAGGATCAATTCATCGATCAACTGAAGCGCTGAGAGCATTTGATCTTTTTGATCATTACTAAAGCCTTCAGACCGCTGGTCAGCAATTACCTGTTCACGCTTCACGATCTCGTCGATCCGCGCTTCTACATCATCGATCATTCCAACCATCTCCTCAAAAATCAACTCCTTCTGCAACGCCCGCTTTTCCAAACGATCTACCTCTTGTGCTAGCACTTCTTTTTTTTTGTTGCTAGCGGATACACCAAACCACATCGCGACGGTCAGGGCTCCAAGTAGAAGTACTCCTATTTTCATTGTCTGTTTCATTTTTACTTTGTTAAAGGTTATACAATGTTTCTGCCCTAAGGGGCTATTGGTGGTGTAGTAAGGGGTTGTTGGGTGAGTTTTCCGGATCGCTCGACTTTATAACGAAGTTTTTAGTTATTATTTTATTGCCTCTGAAATTATTTTCAGAAAGGGCTTTTTCGCGCTTTTCTCCCAGTCCATTTTTAGTATTTTTGACAAACACCTATCTCATTTTTTCAAGATGGCGAAGACGAAGGCAGCGAAGGAAACTCCACTGATGAAACAGTACAATGCGATCAAAGCAAAGCACCCGGGTGCATTGCTTCTTTTTCGTGTCGGGGACTTTTATGAGACCTTTGGTGAAGATGCCATAAAGGCCAGCAAGGTCTTGGAGATCGTGTTGACAAAAAGAGCAAACGGTGCGGCAAGTCACATAGAACTGGCGGGGTTTCCGCATCATTCTTTGGACACCTATTTGCCAAAACTCGTTCGTGCCGGTCATCGCGTCGCCATTTGCGATCAGCTGGAAGACCCCAAATCAGTGAAAGGGATCGTCAAGCGAGGCGTTACTGAATTGGTTACTCCAGGGTTGTCGTTCAATGACAACGTACTCGAACAAAAAAGTAACAATTACCTGGCCTCTTTACACTTTGGCACAGACGAGATCGGTGCTGCTTTTCTGGACCTATCCACTGGAGAGTTCTTATGTGCCCAAGGGAACGGAGCTTACATTGACAAACTAATTCAAGGGCTGAGTCCTTCTGAGATCATTTTTTCCAAATCAGATCGCGCTGCATTTGACGCACAGTTCAGAGACCGACACAACACCTTTTACATCGACGAATGGGTTTATGCCTATGACTACGCTTATGAGCGCCTAACCAATCATTTTGACACCAAAAACTTAAAAGGTTTTGGCATAGAGGAAATGGAAAAGGCGATCATTGCTGCCGGTGGCATTCTTTATTATTTAGAGGACACAGAACATAAAGAGCTGGGCCATATTTCAAGCATTAGCCGCATTGAAGAAGACAAGTACGTTTGGCTCGATAAGTTCACTATTCGCAACCTCGAACTCGTTTATCCACAACACCAAGGGGGCATCCCGCTGATCGACATCCTCGATCAAACCCTTACGCCAATGGGTTCCCGTACATTGAAACGTTGGATCGTGCTTCCTTTAAAAGAAAAACGTCGAATTGAAGAACGCTTGACCATCGTCGATGCCTTCTATGGCAACGAGGCGCTGACGGATGAAATTACCGAGCACCTCAGTCAAATCAATGACTTGGAACGCTTGATCTCAAAAGTTGCTGTTGGTCGCATCAATCCAAGAGAGATGTTGCAGCTCAAGAAAGCACTAGAACATACCGCTCCCATCAAGGCCTATTTGGATAATTCAGGAAATGATGCGCTCATTCATCTGGGTGATCAATTGAACACTTGCAGTAAGCTCCTTCAAAAGATCAATGCAGAACTCAAGGAAGATGCCCCGATGCTGATGCATCAGGGCGGTATCATTGCTGAAGGAATAGATGAGGAGTTGGATGAACTTCGTAAGATCGCCTTTAGCGGTAAGGACTACCTCGTTCAAATTCAGCAAAGAGAAGTTGAAGCCACAGGCATCAGCTCATTGAAGATCGCTTATAATAAGGTTTTTGGCTATTACCTCGAAGTGAGCAACACCCACAAAGACAAGGTTCCCCAGGAATGGATCCGCAAACAAACCTTAGTCAATGCAGAACGCTACATCACCGAAGAATTAAAAACCTACGAAGAAAAAATCATCAATGCCGAAGACCAATACAAGGTCATTGAGCAAAGACTCTTTGCCGAACTTGTTGCTTTTGCGGCCGATTACACCCATCAAATTCAACAGAATGCACGTCTTATCGGCATGCTTGATTGTTTGATCTCATTTGCCAACGTAGCCAAGCTCAATAACTATTGCCGACCACAGATCAACGACAAGATGCTCATTGACATCCAAGACGGGCGTCATCCGGTCATTGAGAAACAATTGCCGGTCGGCGAATCCTATGTTCCCAATGATGTGTTACTCGACGACCAAACGCATCAGATCCTCATCATCACCGGACCCAACATGGCCGGAAAGTCCGCCCTTTTGAGGCAAACTGCGCTCATCGTCATCATGGCGCAAATGGGAAGCTATGTGCCTGCCACTAAAGCCTTACTAGGGCTTACCGATAAAGTATTTACACGAGTTGGAGCTTCAGACAACCTGTCAAAGGGCGAGTCGACCTTCATGGTAGAAATGACCGAAACAGCCAGTATTCTCAATAACCTATCGGAAAGAAGCCTGGTCTTGATGGATGAGATCGGACGTGGCACCAGCACCTATGACGGCATATCGATCGCTTGGTCCATTGTTGAGTTTTTGCAAAACCATGACAAATTCAGACCAAAAACCCTTTTCGCTACTCACTATCATGAGCTGAACCAGCTGGAAGAAGATTTTCCCGGAATCAAGAACTTCAATGTTTCCGTGAAGGAAGTAGGCAACAAGGTCATATTTATGCGAAAGCTCAAGAAAGGTGGAAGCCAGCACAGTTTTGGTATTCATGTTGCCCAAATGGCAGGCATGCCAAACCCTGTCGTCATCAGAGCTGCTGAGATCATGGGGCACCTTGAAAAAGACAAAATCCGAAACCAAACCGAAGACAAACTCAAGGACGTGCCAAAAAATAACTTCCAATTGAATCTTTTTGAGGCTGATCCTTCGTTTAATGAGATCAAGGAGATCTTACAAAATTTAGATATCAATACGATCTCTCCTGTTGAGGCCCTACTGAAATTGAACGAGATCAAAGGCAAATTGAAGGAGTAAAAAAAATTTAACTAGCCGTTGTTTATTAATACCCCTTCATTAAATTTGCACTCCCATTCGCACTACGAGCGAATTAGGTATTGAAAATTGTAAGCGAGAGTAGCTCAGCTGGTAGAGCACAACCTTGCCAAGGTTGGGGTCGCGGGTTCGAATCCCGTCTCCCGCTCAATAGCTAAAAAGCGTGTTTACACGCTTTTTTAGTTTAAAGCCCTATTTGGCTACACTGTAGCTGTTGCCGGAGTGGTGGAACCCGCCTACCGGCAGGCAGGTTGGTAGACACAAGATGTATTTTGTTTATGCCATATCGAGTAAAACTCGGAACTACATTTATGTAGGCCTTAGCAACAATGTAGATAGGCGGTTCATTCAACACAATACAGGTCGCAATAAGACCACCAGGCCTTACAAGCCATTTGTGTTGTTTCACACGGAACAGTTCAATACGAGAGCTGAGGCACGAAAAAGAGAAAAGTATCTAAAGTATGTGTCAGGCAAAGAATACTTGAAAACGAAATTGGCTACACTGTAGCTGTTGCCGGAGTGGTGGAATTGGTAGACACGCAAGACTTAAAATCTTGTGAGCATCTGCTCGTGCGGGTTCAAGTCCCGCCTCTGGTACAAAAGCCTTCCCAATTTCTTGAGAAGGCTTTTTTATGCCTTTACTTTTTGGGGCTTTCTCATTGACGCTTATCGAAACACATTGGCATGTGCCAACCACATGCTGAGATATAAACAAGCTAACCTGAACTCGGCACAAAAAGGGGTTTATATGCGTTGATTAAAATAGGTTAATACCGCTTATATGATTCATATGGGATGTGACACTGTTATGCGCTAAATTCCTTCCTCATTTGAATCAATCCTAAAACCATGAAGAAGTCCAAAAGCAGCTCAATCACCATTGCCTTGAGCTTGGCTGTGTTTTGCTCAGCATTTTTTTATAGCATTTCAATTTCAGCGCAAACCATCGATTTTTCTAAGATGGAATCGCTCCAACCACGAAATATAGGGCCTGCCGGTATGAGTGGGCGAATCACGGCTATTGATGTCGTGCGTTCTAGCCCAGAACTCATTTATGCCGGTTCCGCTTCTGGTGGAGTGTGGAAGTCTGAAAGCGGAGGAATTGCTTGGGAGCCTATTTTCGATTCTGAATTACCCCTCTCTATTGGTGCTTTGGCCGTTAGCCAAAAAAACCCGGATGTAATTTGGGTAGGTACCGGAGAAGGAAACCCTAGAAACAGTTTAACGGGTGGATATGGTGTATATAAAAGCATTGATGCCGGTAATACCTGGCAACTGATGGGGCTAGAAAAGACCAGAAATATTCACCGAGTGATCATTCATCCTGATGATCCTAACACTGTTTATATTGGTGCCATAGGTTCTCCTTGGGGAGACCATGAGGAAAGAGGTGTTTACAAAACCACAGACGGAGGAGAGACTTGGGAAAAAGTACTTTATGTAGACCAAATGACCGGTGTTGGAGACATGGTCATGGACCCTTCTAACCCGAATAAACTATTGGTCAATATGTGGCAGCACAGAAGAGAGCCATGGTTTTTCACTTCCGGCGGACCCAGTTCAGGACTGTACTTAACTTTGGACGGTGGTAAATCTTGGAAAAAGCAAACAGCTGAAGACAACGGACTTCCAAAAGGTGATCTAGGCCGAATGGGTTTGGCATTTGCAGAAAATAGACCCGAAAGAGTTTATGCGATCATTGAAGCCAAAAACAATGCCTTCTACCAGTCAAATGATGGAGGTTTTACATGGAAAATGGTCAATAACAAGTCAGAAATTGGTAATCGGCCTTTCTACTACTTCGATATTTTTGTTGATCCTCAAAACGAGAACAGGGTATATAGCATTTACAGCAATGTTAGCGTTAGTGAAGATGGAGGGAAGTCATTTGAAAGATTAATCCCCAATGGCCTTATTCATGTAGATAATCATGCCTTATATGTCAATCCTGATAATCCTAAATACATGATTCTTGGAAACGATGGAGGTATGGCCATCACACGAGACATGGGTACCACTTGGCAGTTTATTGAAAATTTACCGCTCAGCCAGTATTATCACATTGCAGTAGATAATGAATTGCCTTATAATGTCTATGGCGGCATGCAAGACAATGGTAGCTGGACAGGCCCTGCTTATGCTTGGGTAAATGGTGGCTTAAGAAACGATTATTACCACCCCATGTCAGGGGGCGATGGCTTCGATGTATTACCAGATGCAGATGATTCAAGATTTGGTTTTTCCATGTCGCAGCAGGGTAATGTACTGAGGTATGACAAATACACTGGAAATTCAAAATATGTGAAGCCAATGCATCCTGATCCGGATGTAGAGCTAAGATTCAATTGGAATGCAGCAATAGCACAAGATCCTTTTGATAACAGCACGATTTATTTTGGAAGTCAGTTTGTACACAAAAGCCCAGATAAAGGCAGTAGCTGGGACATCATTTCTCCTGACCTTACTACTAACGATACCACCAAACAAAGACAAGATGAAAGCGGTGGCCTTACCATAGATGCGACAGGTGCAGAGAATCATACGACTATTTTGGCCATTGAACCAAGTCCACTAGAGCAAGGTGTTATTTGGGTTGGAACAGATGATGGAAATCTTCAATTGACTAGAGATGGTGGTAAAAGCTGGAATAATGTAATTAAGAACATTAAAGGAGTGCCTGAAGGAAGCTGGATTCCTCAGATCCATGCATCTCCCTATAATAATGGAGAGGCCATTGTGGTGATCAATAATTACAGAAGGTTCGATTTCAAACCCTATGTTTTCATGACCAAAAACTACGGTAAAAGCTGGAAATCGCTAGTTGGTGACAAAGGTATCTTCGGATACGCCCTTTCTTTTGTTCAAGATCCAGTAGAACCGAATCTTATGTTCTTAGGTACTGAACATGGTATGTATATTTCTATCGATGGTGCTGAAACATGGACGAAATTTAACAATGGCTACCCTAATGTTTCTACGATGGACATGGTCATTCAGGAGAGAGAAAGCGACTTGGTCATCGGTACTTTCGGTAGAGCAATTTATGTATTAGACGATATCCAGCCCTTGCGCGTACTTGCACAAAAAGGTCAGGAGAATGTTTTAAATACTTCCGTAACTGCAGTGCCGCCAAAAACGGCATATAAAGTAGATACCCGCTCTGGGAATGGACAACGACATCCTGGAAGTGCTACTTTCGAAGGGCAAAACAGAAGATATGGTTTTGCTGAAATCAAATTCTTTTCCAATCAACCAGAACAGAAAGCGAGCAGCAGCCGTGGAAGCCAGAGTAGAGGCGGTCGTGGAGGGCCTCAAGCTAAAATTGAAATTTTCGATATGGATGGAACCCTCGTCAGAAGCTTTGCCTCTCCCGTAAGAGATGGATTGAATATTGCCAGATGGAGATTTGATGAAAACCCTGTGGAGTCTGAAGATAGCTCTCCTCAAAATCAAACGGGTATTGCCAGATTCTTAACAGGAGGGGCACCTGCAATGCCTGGTACTTATCGAGTGAAAATTTCAGTGGGTGATGCTGCTGACGAAACTACTTTAACATACAAAATGGACCCGCGTCAAGACATTTCTATGGAAGCGCTAATTGCCAGCAGGGAATTGATGAGGGAAATTGGTAGCCTGTCACAAGATGTCCTAACTATGTCTAAAAAAGTATCCGAAGACTTGAAGCAGGTAGATAAAATTCTTGAGGCGCTTAAAGACAAAAGTGGAGATCAGTTTACTGAGATAAAAGAAAGATCGAAAAATGTCAAAAGTGACTTGGACGAACTACAATCATTGATTGGAAGCACAGAACGAGGTTTCCGAGGTGGAGACTCCGATGGTCCAACGCCTTTGTTGATCAACATCTTCACAGCCATGCGATCTATAAGCGGCTCAAATGACATGCCAGGTAGAACGCAAGAGATGTTGATGAATAGAGTCAAAACTCAGAAGGTAGAGGTTGAAAAGAAAATGGAGAGTTGGTATGCCGAAAACTGGAATCAATACCTCAGCGCTGTTAAGGTTTTGAACTTCAATCCGGTAGGTACTAATTAGAAAAATGATAATAGCTGAACTGCCTTGTTCTTAGCCCTTGGTATAGCAAGGATTAAGAGCGAGGCAGTTCATTCCCTTGCTTCTTTGAGGTTTATCATGAATGTTCTGGTAGCACAGGCTCACTTTTAGCTATTGCGCTTGGCCAATAAATCATCCATGCCAGAAGCATTGAACCACTCTTGTTCCCAGGCGGTCTCGAGTATGGCATTGATTCTCTTCATATAAACTGTCCTCAATCCATTTTCATAGATAAAAGATACGGCTTGTTCAAATGAACTGAACATGCTTTTATAGAAGGCTTCTTGATTGGTGTTTTTTTGCCCGTTGAATCTTTGTGCCGTCTCTAAGTTGAACAACATGACATCAGCGATTAATGCGGCATCCATTCCTAAAAGTAGAAACTGCTTGATGTACTTCTGAGCAACCGATCTTCTTGCCCTAGCCTTTCGTCCTTTGATAGGGAAATACTCATTCGCAATTTTGAATTTTGCCTCTTCCACCAGCTTATCTTCTTTCGGGTTGAACACAAAATTGTAATACGTCTTTACTGGTTTAAATCGCGTATACAAGTCTAAGACCTGATCTTCCAGCGCTTGCTTGCTCAGGCTTTGAAGATATTTGGTGAGTGCCCTTTTGCTCATTCTTCCAAATCAATTGCCCCATCCAATTGCAAGGCAATGACCGTGACCTGCTCGTCCAAAACTGCTTCTGGAATATCAATATAGAGTAAGCCCGGTTTGCTGCTCCAATACGGTTTGTTATGAATCTGTTGTGTCAGCTTGGTGCCATTGCCCACCACTCGGATGCGATTGACCTTGTTCTTCAGTCCTCGAACAACAATAGGTCCGTTGGGTCGATGAGGAACAAATAAATACAAGGTCTTTTTATCCTTGCTGAGGGTTGATGGCCCGTGATAGTAATTTGTGGGAATTCCTGCTTGCGAACCATAAATCGCCTCTTCGTGCTTGCGCGTCCAGCGGCCCATCTCTTCTAAAATAGCCGCTTGTTCCTCCGGAATAGTTCCGTCTGCCTTCGGTCCAATATCCAACAGCAGGTTACCACCCATGCTGATGCAGTCTATAAAAATGCGAATGATCTGGTTGGCGGTTTTGTAATTGGTGTCATTCGCCTGAAACCCCCATGAGTCATTCATGGTCATGCACAACTCCCAAAAGTCAGCGGTGGGTTTTGACAATGGAACGCCTTGCTCAGGGGTATCATAATCACCATGGCCCGCGAGTCTCGAGTTGATGATGGCCTTCGGATTTTCTTCAAGTAATTTTGTTCGAATTGTAGAAGCCCTCCACTCTTCTGCTGTATGTTCCCAGTCTCCATCGAACCACCAAAGGTCTGGTTGGTAAGTGGAGGAAAGCTCGTCGAGCTGTCCCTGCATCATGGTTTGAAAAGCTTGCCATCGCTTGGGGTCCTCTGTCAACTCGTATCGTTTTTCGTCCGTTTTGAAGTGTGTATACGTTTCGCTTGACCAATCCGGCAATGAAAAATAGATTCCCAATTTTAAGCCTTGCTTTCTTATTGCTTTGGTCAAGGGGCTTAACAGATCGCGCTTGGCTTTGGCATGTTGCACGGCGTTCAATTGGCCAAACTTGCTGTCCCATAAGGCAAAACCATCGTGGTGTTTTGATGTGATCACTGCATATTTAGCACCACTTTGTTTGATGAGCTTAGCCCATTGCTTCGGTTCATAGTTCTCCGCACCAAAACCGTCTGTTTGCTTGAGATAATCCGCATGAGAGATGTAGCCATTGTAAAACGACCAAGATTCGTCGATACCATTGACCGAATAAATCCCCCAATGGATGAAAATGCCCAGCTTGGCCTCTTCAAACCATTCCATTTTGGCTATGTCGCCCTGAGGGGTTTCTTGAGAAAAGGACTGCCGTTCTGAATAAAAAAAGATCAGAAATAGCCAGGCTGCAATTCGAGAAATTCTCTTCATGACGCACTAAATTGATTAAAAAAATAAAGAAAACCTCTACTTTGGAATATGCTTGTTTACAAGAAGTTCAAATTTACACGGGTATTTACCTTTGCAGGTTATCACATCATTTGGTTAAGTATTTATGTTTCTGCCATCATAATCGCTTACAAAGAATTTGACTTAACATGGCTAAGCATTCCGTGGATCCCCTTAGCGACATTGGGAACTGCCGTTGCATTCTATGTTGGTTTTAAGAATAACAGTGCTTATGACAGAGCATGGGAAGCCAGAAAGATCTGGGGAGCAATTGTAAATGACAGTAGAAGTTGGGCAACAAACCTCCGTGCCTTTTTAGGCGATACGGAAAATGAAAAAGGAAAATCCGTCGTGAGTGAATTGATTCACAGACATATTGCATGGCTCTATACCCTAAGAGTTCAGCTGTTAACACCTACAGACTGGGAGCACGATAGTCAAGAAGGATGGATCAGAACAAGAACTCGCTTTTTCAGAAAGCATTTTGGTTTGGGCCTCTTTGAAGAAGAAATCAGGTCTTCTGAAGTTTACAATTACCTGATCAATCCAGAGTTCGAAGAACTGAAGTATTACAAAAATCCACCAACGCACATCATTGATAAGCAGGCGCAACGCCTAAGAGATGCTTATGAACAAGGAATGCTAGACACTTTCAAACATATTGAATTGCAGAAACTGTTAAATAACTTTTATACCCATCAGGGGCAATGTGAACGGATAAAGAAATTTCCCTTGCCCAGACAATACGGAAACATGAGCCTTTACTTGGTCGCCATTTTCATCTTTTTACTTCCTTTGGGCATGATTTCAATTTTCAGTCAGCTTGAGGGCGTATATTTCTACAGCTGCATTCCGTTGACCGTATTGTTAGGCTGGGTCTACGTGGTGATGGAAACGGTTGGAGATGCTACCGAAAACCCTTTTGAAGGATTGGGTAGCGATATTCCAATGCTCTCCATTTGCCGCACTATTGAAATAGACCTCAGACAGATGCTAGGTGAAAAAGATATACCACCAGCCATCAAAGAAATAAATGGTATCTTGATGTAATCCTTTTAAATTGAGGGTAAACAAACGCTGAATCATAACTCAAACCAATTGATAACAACTATAAACAACGCCATCACCTGGATCAATGATGACTTTTGGCAAATGCTTTTGCTCTTTGGCATCAACTTGTTCTTCACCAGTTTGATCATCCGCCAATTGTATTACCGATTCTCCCAGCGCACGGATTTCGTCTTTACCTATTACATGGTCAGCATTGTGTTGTTTTTCCTCTGTTTTACTCTCAAGAAGTTTACACTAGACCTCGGCATGGCCCTCGGGCTGTTCGCCATCTTCGGTATTATTCGCTACAGAACCCAAACCATCAATGTGAAGGAGATGACCTATCTGCTCGTGATCATTGGGGTTTCCGTGATCAACGCACTTTTCAATGATAAAATGTCGGTAGCTGAGATCCTAGGCGCCAATGTGATCATTGTTTCAGGTATTTTGATCATTGAGCGATACGTAGTACAAAAAGTTTCAGTCAAAGAACGACAGGTCGTTTACGATAACTTAGACAATTTGAAACCGGAAAATGAGCAGAAGTTACTCACTGACCTAAAAGAAAAAACAGGTCTTGACATCACAAGCGTAAATATCGGCAAGATCGATTATACCAATAAAATGGCCACCCTAAACATTTTATACAGAGGATGAGTCGCTTAAAGCCGATCTATTTGCTCTCTTTGTTCTCCTTCTTGTCCTTTCAACAAGCGGTAGGTCAAGAACGCCTTCAAGATGCTGAATTATGGCTTAAAATTGCTGCCGAAGCCAAATTAAGTAAAAAGCTAGAGATTGGACTGGAAGAACAGATACGCTTCGACCAGAACATCAGTGAGCTAAAAAGTTACTTCACAGAAATGGCATTGGGCTACGACCTCAGTGAACAAATTGCCTTGCTCGGCCGCTTGCGCTATACAACGCGCAACGATAACAGTGGTGCTACACAAGGAGAGTTTAACTTTTTACGCTATCAGTTGGGCACTCGGATCAAGCATCGAACCGGACAGTTTCGATTCAGTCATCGCTTGCTCTATCAACGGGCCGACAGAGTAGACATTAGACCTGATGAAGGAGACATCATTGTAAAGTATTTCCGGTACCGCTTCAAAACGGAATATAAAATCAAAAACTGGTCGTATGATCCGGAAGTGTCGCTAGAATATTTTCGGCCTTTTGAAAATCCTTTGGATGACCGACCGGATGCCATTCGCTTGAATGTGGGTACAGAAAACAGCCTCGACAACATTGGTACTTTCGGCATCCAGTATCGCTACGAATGGACGGTGAATTATGCCTTCCCTCGAGCCAACCACATCATTGCCTTAAGCTATTCCTATAATTTTTAATTACCAATCGCTCATTTGCTCATCCATCCAAAAATGGCGACTAATGATCCAAGCTTTAAGGTAATCTAACTCTTCCTGATACGTTTGGCCAACAAAACTATTGAAAGGCAATGTGGTGCCCAAAACTGGCCATCGGTCATAATTCCTTTCAACCGCACCATTTTCATTTAAGTAAGCCGCCCATTGATCGATGATGTTCATCATGTTCGCTACACTCAATTGGCCGGATTTATGTAACTCCCAACGTTGCTTGATCACGGCTTTGAATTGAGGGTCTTCCAGCAGTCGTTCCCACCAAAAATGGATGAGCCAAAGGTCTCCTGGAAAATTCCGATTGTATTGGTACATCCATCCCGTGCGGGCACTCCTACCATCGTTGCCAAAGGCCAAATTAAAATCCCAAATAGGACCCATCTTCAGTTTGTCGTTTTGTGGTTTGTGCAAAAAAGTGCTCAGGCGATAACCATCCGGATTGGCTGCGATCTCGTTCAAAATGAAAAAATCGGCAAAGCTGTTCAAGTCGATATACCGCGTATAGGCTCTACTCTCGGTTGTAAAATCGTCGTTAAGCAATGCTTCTTCAAATGCTGCAATGTATCCCTGGATATAGTCTTTTTGTGCCTGGTTGATCTCGTCTCGATTAGGGTACTCGTACAAGAAGTATGTTTCCTCTCCTCTTTTGTCTCCATAAGGTTCGTAGGCTAAAGAGGAACCATCGGCACTATAGGCTGATCGAAAGCCTAATCGCTCGCTGTACAAGGCATCGCCTGCCCAATCTGAATTTCCCGTATCTCCGCTTGTTTTATCGATCTTCAAAAGGTAACCTCCGGTCAGTGCGTCACCAGAAGTGACCCCCGCATTCATGCGCTCAATGTCCACCCGATTAACCCCTCTCTTAATTCGTTCCATCATGACGTAAAGGCCAAGGTATTCGCCATTCTGCTCGACCTCTACAAATTGAGTCTCGGGGGCATAGACACCAATTTGGTTACTCAGCAAATAGATCAAGGCGTTGCGCATAAACGTTTTGTCGCTGTAGGGTCCGTAAAGAACCCAATCCTCTTCATCACCAAATCCAAATAGATCTAAACTACGGTCTTCACCATTCACCTCTTTCAATTCGATGCCATAGGATTTTTTAGGAAAGAGGCGACGTGAGGTCGACCCCCTCAATTCGATGCCCATTTCTGACGCATACAACTCCTCTCCTTGGTTGTAAATAAAAATCCTACCGGGAACCTTCGGCTCGTCCGGAATCTCTTCATCGGCCTCAAATGACACAAAAGGAACATTGCTTTGGTCGAACCCGGTATTCCCATTTGGTATGGTCGCTACTTCTGGGTCTGAACAACCAAAAAAAACCACCAAGGCAAGAATGACTACGCGTTTTATCATATAACAAATATACGGCTGAAAGATGAGTTTAGTGTATAGCGTCAAGAAAGACTTAAACTTTCATTCATTTAACGGATTAGCCTACCTGGGCTTAATTTGTATGAATCATTATTCCTATCTTCCCTTTTGAATTAACAAACTATGGAAATCAGTTTTTCATTGAATAATGAGCCGGTAACCGTTGAAGCAGAGGGTAGTACCCCTTTACTTTGGATACTTCGAGACACCTTAAATAAAAAAGGGACCAAATTCGGTTGCGGAAAAGGCGCCTGCGGTGCCTGCACGGTCAATATCGACGGCATTGCCATTCGCTCATGCTCTTATCCCGTGATGGCCGTAGCGGATAAAGAAGTGTTAACCATTGAAGGGCTACCGGCCGACCATCCAATCAAAAAAGCCTGGAAAGAAGAGATCGTTCCGCAATGCGGGTATTGTCAGCCCGGTTTTATGATGGCCACCAATGCCTTATTGAATAGAAAAACAGCCGTCACGGATGAAGACATAGACAATAACATCTCCAACGTCTGTAGATGTGCTACCTATTATAGAATGCGGAAGGCGATTCATCGCGCCTCAACACTAAGCCAAGAAAACGTCCAGCCATGAGTGAGAAAAAGCAGAAAAAAGGTTGGTCAAGAAGGAAGTTTCTCGTGCGATCAACAGCCGGTCTAGGCCTTGTGATTGGAACAGGGTATTTCACGAAGAGTATTTGGCGAAGATATCTGGCTGAATTTGCCAATACCATCGATACTCCATATCAGGGAACCTCATCCGATCCGACCATTTGGTTCGAATTAACCGCTCGCAATCAGGTGATCTTACACTCGACCAAAGTAGAAATGGGACAAGGTGTACATACCGGGCTCGCACAAATTGCAGCAGAAGAGCTTGGGGCCCGAATGGAACAAATGAAAGTAGTACATGCAGAGTCCATGTCGGGCAATGTCGACATGTTCGCAACAGGCGGAAGTACTTCCATTTCGAGTTTATGGACTCCTTTGCGTGAAATTGCCGCCACCATGAGAGAAATGATTCGCAACGAAGCGGCAAAGATCATGAAAACCACTCCCGATCAAATTAAAGTGGAAAATGGCACCGTCACGGATGGCAAAGACATTTTCACTTTCGGTGAGGTTGTTCAATTAGTCAAAGAGTGGGAAGAGGTAAAGAAACCGAGCCTGTCCCCCATTGAGAATTCAAGGTATATCGGCAAACCTATTCCGCGCATAGACCTTGACGATAAAATAAATGGAGCTCCTATTTATGGAATGGATGCAGAAATGCCTGAAATGCTCTATGGCGCGGTGCTCCGCTCTCCTTTTGTCGATGCCAGTTTGAAGAGTGTAGACACATCCGCAGCGGAAAAGATGCCCGGAGTAGTGAAAGTGGTCAAGGAAGAGGACTTTGTGGGAGTAGTTGCCAACTCCTTTGTTGAAGCAGAGAAAGCCAAAGAAGCCATTGAGGCTGAATGGTCCAAAAACAATACCTGGAACTACAAGGACCTTGAAGCCATGATTGAGGTGGGCAAAGGAAAAGCTCAACCCATTCAACGATCGGGCGATGCCGCTTCACTTTTGGCCGATGAAGAAGGACTGATTCAAGCAGCATACAAAAGCCCAATGGGCGCACATGCCCAATTAGAACCTAATGGTGCCGTTGCTTTTGTGGAAAAGGACAAAGCCACAATCATCATGTCAACGCAAGTCGTTGAACTGACAAGAAAAGAAATTGCCAAACGTCTTGGCTTTAGCAAAGATCAAGTCAACATCAAACCCACCTTTTTAGGTGGTGGTTTTGGCAGGAGGCTACACACGCCCAATGCCATTCAGGCAGCCGTGATGTCAAAAGCGGTGGGTAAACCCGTCAAGAGTTTTTTGAGCAGAAAAGAGGAATTTCAGCATGATACCTTCAGACCGCCTACGCATCATGTCTTAAAAGCAAAACTGAACGATGAGGGGCTCATTGAAGCACTTGAACATCATGTCTCAAGCGGCGATGTTTCCTATGGTTCGCCCCTTTTACCGGCTTTCGTCAATAACCTCATGGGGTCAGATCTCGGTGCCTGGAGAGGTGGGATGATCCACTATTCGGGGATTCCAAACTACCAAGTCATTTCCTGGAGAGTACAGCTTCCTTTTGCCACAAGTTGGTGGAGAAGCTTGGGTTTATTGGCGAATACCTTCGCCATCGAGAGTTTCATGGACGAGCTGGCGGAAAAGGCAGGAAAAGATCCGATTGCTTTCCGTTTGGCCCAGATCGATGACAGCAAAAGAGGCCAACGGCTTAAAGCGGTGATCGAAGCTTGTCGAGACAAAGCAAATTGGAAGGCAGGAGCCTCAGAAGGCAGAGCACTAGGTTTTGCCTGTTCCACCGACGTCAATGTACCTTGCGCGCACATTGCGGAAGTATCCGTGAAAGAAGGGGAAATTCAAGTTCACAAAGTCACTTGTGCCATGGACCCCGGTATGGTCATCAATCCAGATCAGGTCAAAGCACAATGCGAAGGCTCCATCATCATGGGCTTAAGTGCGGCCATGTTCGAAAAAATGACCTTGGAAGAAAATGAACTCAAGCCGATCATTTATGGCCCCTACAAAATGGCACAACTCAAGCATGCCCCAAAAGAGATCGATGTGGTGCTCTTGGAAAACGACGATAAACCAGGCGGCGTTGGTGAGCCTCCATTGGGACCAATTGGTGCAGCCATTGCCAATGCAGTGTATCAATTGACCGGAGAGCGAAAACGCAGCATGCCTCTGGCTGAAGCATAAGGAAGGGCCGCTCAATCTTGAGGCGGCTTATGAGCAACCAAGCCTTCGGTATATAAATTGGGGTTTTCCAGGACCAAATTTAGGATGACCCGGACTATCTCTCCCATATTGTTGCAGGCTAAAAAACGTGGCTCGTTATAATAAGTGGCCAACTCCTTTTTCAATTGATCGATCTTGTCTTTTGAAGAGAGCTGGTCGTGTGACATGGCATCCAAGAGATCTACTATTCGTTATTTTTCAGTTTTGATTCGATTGCCGACCAAGACGCGCTCTTCTTTTCTGTATTGTCGAGCTGTTTCAGGTGTCATTTCTTCCAATCCGATGGAGATCAAGGGGTTGTTCTGCTTAAAGTATTGGGGAAGATAAATGTTCTTTTTCCCTTCATAGGACTGCTGGTCAAAATCAATGGACTTGATCCGGTAAGTGATCTCCTCAAAGTCTGGCGTGACATCAACCACAAAATTACTCGAATGCATATCACCCAACAACCGGACGAAACAACGTTCATTAAATTTGACGAACTCCTTGGCCAGTCGAGTCTTGTTCAATTGCTCTTGACCCAAATAGTTTTTGATAAAGGCGTCGCCCGGAATACCAATGATGTGCTCCTCGATCAAGGTATCGGCATGCACGAAGTAATTGATGCGGTTCGGGGAAAGGAGGTGTTCTAGTTCCAATCCGTAGATCCTAGAGGCGTCTGCATTTTTTACATAGAAATAGTCGAAGTTATCGTTGATGTCATTGACCACCCGGATGCGAAAAGGCTGCGTGAACCTCTCGCATATCTGCCTGAGGATAAAAAACACTTTGCCAGAGCGTATCATTGCCTCCACTGTCGTATAGAGGGATTGCGCTATCATAGCGAAGAAGATCGGCGTATTCGATAGGCGCTTCTACTAACCGATCGTATTGGGAGAGGTATGCCCTCAATTCCTGACTGATAGCGACAGGAATCTTCTTCTTACTGATCATAACCATGCTGAAAAATTACGCATATGTTCCCTAAGAAATCATGACGCATCTCATGGCTTTTGCTTTTTGACAGTTCTGTGACAGATAAAAAGGACAGAGGTTTAACTTCTATGCGTAAAGCGATGAAAATGAAAAAATCATTGCCTCCTTCATTCTCGTGGTTGGTATAGTTCTAATCAGTTGCCAAAAAGACAAAGCTGTAGGTAGGTTACGATGTAAACCAACTTCGTGGTATTTGGGTCGTTGAAATAAGTGATTCTTTCTTCGAAGAATAAACAGTATTCGCAGAATAGGAGTTCTGCTCCTATGATCGCCACCGAGAAGTTCGAAAAAATAGAGGTAGCCTCTGCTGAACACTTAAGGGATTGGTTGAAAGAGAATCACCACAGAGATGAGAGTTTTTGGTTAGTCATATGTAAAAAAAGCATCCCGGACAAATACGTCTCAACCGAACAGGTTTTAGATGAACTCCTAAGTTTTGGATGGATCGACGGTATCAGAAGAAAACTCGATGAAGGGCGTACCATGCAACTCATCTGCCAACGCAAAACCCAGCATTGGACAAAAACTTACAAAGACAGAGCCCAAAAACTGATCAATCAAGGTAAAATGGAGGAACCTGGGTTTCAATCCATCGAAGCAGGAAAGCTTTCGGGACTCTGGCATTTTATGGATGATGTAGATGCACTGATTATTCCTAATGATCTTGAAAAAGCACTCAAGAAAAAGTCAGAGGCCTTTACTTTCTTTGTCAATATCAACCCCTCAAGCAAACGCTTCGTGTTACGCTGGTTAAAGCTGAGTAAAACTGAAAAAACAAGATCGAAGCGCATCGATGAATTGGTTGAACTTTCGGCAAAGGGTGAGAAGCTGAAAGGCAGTTAACAAACTAGCTTATAGCCAAAACCTCTCACATTAAGAATCTGAATGTTTTCGTCCGCCGCCAACTTTTTACGCAGTTTTGTAATGAAAACATCCATGCTTCGGGCATTAAAAAAATCATCGCTGCCCCAAAGTGTTTTGAGGATCAAGGTACGGTCAGTCAGCTCATTTTTATAATTCAACAAGGTCTGCAGCAGCTGCGCTTCTCGATGGGTCAGCATTTCCTGCTCTCCATCGATTGTCAAAGTTTGCTTAGCAGGGTTGAAGCTAAACCTCCCGATCATCAGCTCTTCTGAACTGTTTTTCCCATTCCCCCGATTGAGCAGTGATTGAATCCTTACGATCAGCTCCTCCATGCTGAACGGCTTTTTGAGATAGTCATTCGCGCCATAACCAAATCCTTCCACCACATCTTCTGTCCTGGATTTAGCCGTTAGAAAAATAATGGGAATCGTGGTGTTTTGTCTGCGGATCTCTTGGACCAAGGTAAAACCATCCATCTTGGGCATCATCACATCAAGAACCAACAGCTCTGGCCTTTGCAGTTCGTATTGCTTTTTGGCTTCCTCTCCATCTTCACAAAGAATCACATCAAAGCCCCTGGTTTCTAAGCTTTCTTTGACGATGGTTCCCAGGGCCAATTCATCCTCTGCCAATAAAATCTTATGTCTGTCCATCTTAAATACTGATGACGAATTTTGTTTCCCTCTCTTTCACCTGAAGTGCTATGGTACCACCATGTTTTTCGACCATGGCTTTCGAATAATAGAGTCCGATACCAAAGCCCTTTACGTTGTGCACATTACCCGTGGGTACTCGATAAAATTTTTCAAATAGGCGTTCCTGCTGCTGCTTGTCTAGCTTTCCACCATCATCGATCACCTCCCAGATGATCTTGCCTCCTTGTGCGCTTAAGCGCACCTCGACGTTGTCTCCACCATATTTTAAAGCATTGTCGATCAAATTACTGATGGCATTCTCCATATGAAAAAGGTCGATGTCGACCCATCTTTCGTTCAATGCATTCTGAAAAATCAGCTCCTTGTTTCCTTTCACCAATTCGAATTTCTCAAGTAATTTTTTGGTCATTTGAACAACTTCTACCGATTCTTTTGCCAATTCGATCTGATCGGAGTCAATGGTCGCCGTTTCAAGTAATTTCTCCACCATCGTATTGAGCTTTTTTAGCTGGTCAGATGAAATGCCCAAATACTTTTTCGTTTTCTCCAGGTCATTTTTCTCATTAAAAAGGGCAATGCCTTCGATGGCTGTACTAATGGTAGCAATCGGTGTTTTAAACTCATGAGTGATGTTACTGATCAGGTCGTTCTTGATTTCAGCCAATTGCTTTTGCTCATTGATCACTCGATACAAATAGAGCAGGGAGCCAACTACGGAAGCAATGATCAAGAGTGAAATAAATAAATCGACGCCACCCTTCTTGAGAATGGCGAGCGATTCATTCTCATAACGAATCTGTAGGCTTTGGTTTCGGGGCAGATAGGTTGATTTAGATAATGAAACCAATTGAAATTTAGGGTTATCTTCTCTTGATCGATACTCCTGAGTTGTGGTTTTATGGACCAATTGATACGCAATCGTAATTTTTTTCCGTTCAAGTTCTTGATTCAAATAACCATTAAGGCGGTCAAAATCCAGGCCCCCTTCGCGCAGAGCAACCAGTATCTTTTTGGCCATCAACTGCAACTCTATTGAATCTCCCAATGGCCGGAACCTATTTCTGACTTCGATTTGGGTCAACGAGTCCGGTTGCAATCGTAGGACCATGCCTGAATCTTGGTGTATCTCTGTCGTTGTAAATGACGAAGGAAGACTATCTTCTTTCAGCACGTACGCTTTTAAATCAAATCGCTTTTCACTACCTGACGAAAAACGCATACTGCTATCGATTGTGCTTTCCCGTCTGATCGTGAGCCCTTTTGTGGCTAGTATGGAGTCTGAAAATTCGGACGTTTCTGTAATAAAAACCAAATCATTACGTGCCCGATCAGCATAGTATGCCTCAACGGCTAGATCTAATGCCTGCTGGACATCCCGTTCAAACCGTTGTTTATTGACACGGTAGTTCTGCACATTGGTGTATACCTGAGCAGCCACGGTGACCACCACCGTGATGGAAATTAGGTAAATGATTCGCTTGAATTTCGTTGCATTCACAAATCAAAGATACTGAGTAAAAAGGAATGGATTTCCTTATCTTAACAGACGTTAACACTGCTTAACACATTTTTTTAAGTGGATTGCCTTGATTTGTTGCATCAAAAAAACAAACCCATGAAAAGTTTAACACAACGTATCCTCTTGATCATCGGCATTTTTGTCGCTGGAATTGTCACCCTGTCCGCACAGCAATTTGAAGGCAAAGCCATCTACCAGTCTGCGCGTAAAATGGGAGAATTTTCAATTAAAGCAGAAGGCGTGACGCCAGAAATGGAAGCCCAGCTTAGGCAGCAAATGGCCAAGCAGTTTCAAAGAGAATACGAATTGACATTCAATCTGACCGAATCGATTTGGAAAGAGGAAGAAAGCCTAGGCGGAGGACCTGCTACGGCTTCAGCAGGAGGTATGATGATCCAAGTACAATCGGCAGGCGGAGGATTGACCTACAAGAACACCGCCGAAAATCTGTTCATGCAGGAGACAGAAGTATTCGGCAAACCTTTTCTTGTTAAGGATGAATTAGAACCTAAAGAATGGGAGCTTACCCAAGAAAGTAAGAAAATCGGTAATTACACCGCTTACAAAGCCATCTATACGTATTACAGGGAAGGCATGTCAATGTCGTTCAATAGCGATGAAGACCAAAATGAAATGGAAAAAGTCATTGATACCATCAAAATTGAAGCGTGGTATACGCCTGATATTCCTGTTTCACAAGGACCATCGAATTTCTGGGGCTTGCCGGGTCTGATCATGGAAGTCAATGACGGCAGCATGTCCTATGTCTGTACCAAGGTCATCCTAAATCCGGAAGATAAAATCAAGATCAAACGACCAAATAAAGGCAAGGAGGTCACTAGAGAAGAGCTGCGAATCATCACGGAAGAAAAGACTCAGGAAATGATGAAGAAATACAGCAATGGAAACGGTGAGGTGACAATCAAAATTGGTCGAGGATAGCACAAAGTCCCAAAGGTCAACTCATGAAACAACTCATTTTATTCTTTCTCTTCTTCTCTTTTACAGCAACGGTCAATGCCCAAGAGAAGGTCAACTACTTCGGAGAAGTACGAGATACACTCGGCTCCCCTTTACAGTTTGCCAATGTATTGGCCCTCGATACGGTCACGAACAAAATGGCAGCTTTTGCGGTCACCAACCAACAAGGCCAATTCAGGCTGAGTTTGGAAGCCAACAAAGCCTATAAGTTGCAGGCTACATTTATCGGCTACCTGCCTTTTGAGGGCTATTTTTCTCCAACAGAGAGCAACAGCATTCCTTATCGAATCACCTTAAAAAGTGATGTGAAGCGGCTTAACGATGTGGAAGTCGTACAAGAAATGCCCGTGCTCATTCAAGGGGACACCATAACCTATAAAGCGGACGTATTTACGCAAGGCAACGAACGAAAGCTGGAGGATGTTCTCCAGGACCTGCCAGGTTTTGAAGTAGATGAAGACGGCGGAGTGAAAGTGCAAGGCAAAGACGTAAGCAAAGTACTCGTTGATGGCAAAGAGTTTTTTGAAGGAGACACCAAACTCGCCACCAAGAACCTCCCTGCCAACGTGGTTGATAAAGTACAAGTGCTCCAAAACTACAACGACATCAGTCCGTTGAGCGGAGTAAACAACAGCGAAGAGATCGCACTCAATATTCAACTCAAAGAGGACAAAAAGAATATCGTTTTCGGAGACATTGAGGCTGGTGGAGGTCCTGAAGGGCGCTATTTAGGGCATGCCAATACCTTCTACTACAATGCAAAAACGAACATCAACCTTATTGCCGACGCCAATAACGTAGGAATACCTGCGTTCACCATGCGCGATTACTTTCGGTTCAGCGGAGGCTTTGGCGGTTTTGCTCGAGGCAGTGGCTCCTCATTTAATATCACCTCCAACAATTTGGGCATCCCCATGGCTGAGCGAAACAATGCCAGAGAACTCAATAACCTGTTGGGTGCCCTCAATTACAATTTCACGCCAAGTAACAGCTGGCGCATAAGTGGCTTTGCCATAGGGTCTCAAGTGGACAATACCCTAGGCTCGGTTTCACAAAGAACGTACATTTTACAACCAGGAGATAACGAAGAACTGTTGGCCTCTCAAACCAATGTCAATAGCCGTTCGGGTTTAGGGAAGTTGAGCATTAAATACGTGCCAAATCCTAACTTACAAATTGACTACGGCGCCTTTGCACGAACTTCTGACCTATCCACCAGCACCAGCTCTCTTTCTGAATTCGGCGGTAATTCAAATGAGATCGTGGGAATAAATACGCAACGTCCCTTATCTGTAGAACAACAATTGCGTGGATTTTGGGCAGCAAATGATCGCGACATCATCTCGTTCGAAGCCAATTACAATTACCAATTTCAAGATCCTCTGTTCGATCTATTGACAACTCAACGACCTTTTGCCGCCTTGATCCCAACGCAAGGCACAAGTCCATTCAATTTACTCCAGTTTAAAGAAGTGACCACCCATAATCAGGAAGCGGCGATCAACTATTACCGCATTCTGAATAAAACCAACCACATCAACTTCAAAGTAGGCAATGTGTACTCACGTCAAAACCTGACATCTCAGCTGGTCGAACGACTTGATGATGACTCTGAATTGCCAATCAGCGATCCTCAGCTTCAAAATGATGTGGACTTTACTTTTAAAGATTTCTATGCTTCGGTACTCTACAAAACCAAATGGGGCAACCTCGAATTTACGCCTAGTTTGAACTTGCATTACTATGAGATTGAGAACCGCCAGTTCGATCAAGCCGATGGTTTTACCAAAACGCTGCTTCTACCTTCAGTGAATGCCCGCTACAACTTCCGGCAATCCCATTCACTCACTTTCAATTACGATGTGACCGCGGACTTCACCGACGTGCAGAACTTTGCCAGAGGCATCATGGTGAGAAATTACAACAATCTATTTGCGGGAAACCCCATGTTGCGCAACAGCTTATACCACAACCTGTCCCTGAATTACTTCAACTTCAACATGTATAATTTTTTAAATATTTATGGGGGCTTGAACTATTCGAAACGCTTGAATGACGTCAGCAACTTCATTCGCTTCGACGGGTTAGAACGAATCAACTTGCCCATCAACATCGACGCCGCCAACGAAAGCACCTCAGCTTTTGCCAGCATTGACAAGCGCTTTGATGCTTTTCGGGTAAGCCTTTCCGGTAATTGGTCGCAAAACCTGACCAACAATATCATTTCTGATGTTCAAAACCTGAATGAATCATTCAACCAATCCTACAAATCGTCAATCGATACACGATTGTGGAAGGTCATTCAACTTGAGCTGGCCTATCAGCTGTCTTTGAACAATTATAGTGGAGTGAATAATGCAAACAGTTTCGAAAACCATCAGCCGTCAGCCAACCTATCCGTTGATTTTCTGAAGAGCTTTACGTTTGAAGCAGACTATCAGTACAACCGCTACGTGAACAATGGCACAAACAATGAGCAAACATTTGACCTGTTTGATGCGGAACTGCGCTTCCGAAAAGAAGGTAGCCCCTGGGAATTCAAAGTGGAAGGAATGAACCTATTCAACACTAGAGGCGTGCGAATGGATTCCTTTAATGAAAGCTTGATCAGTACTTATGAATACTTCATTCAAAAAAGGTATTGGTTATTATCAGTAATGTTTGATCTATAAATAATCTCAACGTTAAACGTCATTCCCGCGAATGCGGGAATCTCCCATTGAAAGCGTAAAAAGCAATGAGATTCTACACAGCTCTTTGGGTGTCAAAAATTACCCAAGGAGCTTCTGGAATAAAGAAATTAACTAGGAGAAGAAACCCTTAATACAAGACACTACATAAGCCTGCTCTTCCTTTGTAATCCCCGGAAACAGCGGGAGTGAAAGGCTTTCATTTTGCAGACGATACGCCACTGGAAAATCTTGAGGACCCCACTCCATTTCACTATAAGCCTTAGTAAAAGGAAGCGCTGCAGGGTAATGGATCTGGGTTTGAATACCATTGTCTTTTAGATAGGATTTCAGCTCGTCTCTTCGCTCAGTAAGCATCGAGAACACGTGAAAAACATGTTCATTTGATTGGGGTAGCTCAATGGGTAAACCTGCTAGGGCTTCGATGTAGTATTTCGCCGCCTCCTTTCGCTGTGCATTCCAACTTTCAAGATAAGGGAGCTTCAAATTAAGAATCGCCGCCTGCAAGGTATCCATTCGGCTATTGCTCCCAGGAAATTCATGATTGTGTTTATCAGGCGCTCCATGATTCGCCAGTTTTCTCACCTGCTTGGCCAGTGCTGTATCATTCGTGATCATACAGCCTGCATCGCCCAAGGCGCCAAGGTTTTTGGTAGGATAAAAACTGAAAACGGCCGCATCTCCAAAGGTACCGGCTTTCTTTCCCCCCATTTCAGCAAAAATAGCCTGGGCACAATCTTCAATGACCAATAGCTCATGATGCTTGGCTAGCGGCATTAGCTGATCCATTTCGCAGCACTTGCCATACAAATACACTGGAATGATGGCTTTTGTCCGAGAGCTGATCTTTGACTCAATTTGAGACACATCGATCAACCCATCCGAACCTACGTCTACAAAAACAGGCCTTGCACCCAAATTGCTCACCACTTCGGCGTCGGTGATCCAGGTCATGGCCGGTACAAGTACTTCGTCGCCTTCTCCGATTCCCAAGGCTTGCAAGGTAAGCTGCAAGGCATCTGTGCAATTGCCCGTCGAAACGCAATGTGGAATGCCGTGCGCCTCAGCAAATGCGGTTTCAAATGCGGTCACCTCTTTTCCGTAAACGAAATAGGAGGACTCAAGCACCTGAGCAAAGCATTCCTTGAGTGCCAATTCGAGCGGTTGATGTATTCTGGAAAGGTCAAGAAAAGGAACTTGCATGGTTGAATTTAAATCAATTTTCCAAAGCATCAATAACCGTTTAAACGAGGTATTCTGTAAATTCACTAGTCACCAACCTCACTCTGATCATGGCGACACCAGAAGAAATGCTACAAACCATGTTGAGCAACTTAAAAGAAAAGACCGGTAAGGTCCTCAACGAGTGGCACCAAGTACTCAAAGAACATAGCCCAGCTAAACATGGTGATGCGATGAAGGTATTAAAAGGAGATCACGGCGTTTCACATGGTTATGCTAACCTGATCTCCCAAACCTTTTTTAAACCAGAGCTCCTCGAAGCCAAAACAGCGGATGCAGACCAAGACGAAGAGCTGGTAAAAGGAAAGGAGGACATCGCGGAGCTATTCCTCGCAGCCAAACGCCTTTTCTCTGAAATCGAAGGGGAAGTGGAATTTGCCTACAAGAAAACCTACATCAGCCTAAGAACACCAAAAAAACAATTTGCCTTGCTTCAACCGAGTACCAAAACAAGGGTCGACGTCGGGTTAAACCTGAAAGATGTTACCCCGCTGGGTATGGCCGAAGCTGCTGGAAGTTGGAACGGTATGGTCACCCATCGGATCAAACTCACAAGCATTGATCAACTCAATGAAGAATTCAAGAATTGGCTGCAAAAGGCCTACTATGCTAACAGCAAATGAAACCCTTTCAACCCATTAAATTTCAAGACCTTGATGATCTATTCGCATACTTGCCAGAAGATCAATTAAAGATGGTGGAGCTATTGCGCGATTTTGTCTATGAATGCCTTAGAAGAAAAAGCTGTTGATCCGGCTGATGTTTCCGAAGAATTGTCCATCCTGCAACAAGAACTGTCAGGAGAGACCAAGTTTAGCAGAGTCCGAAGTTGCCACGGGAGCATCCTGAAGCGAGTGAAGAACAAGTATGGGTACACGACTCCGGGTTATTACCAAACCCAATGGATGGCCATCGGCATGGGCGCTTTTGGGCTACCGCTTGGATTAGCATTTGCCCTAGCCATTAACAATTTTGCCTTCATGAGTATTGGACTCCCCATTGGAATGCCTATCGGGATGGCGATTGGTGCTGCAAAAGATAAAAAGGCCAAGGATGAAGGAAAAATGCTTACCCTTTAACTGACGAAAGTCATCCTTCAAGAACGGACAAGCATGTAAATTCCATGCAAGAATTTTTTCAGTTATGTCCAGTTTCCGCATCAGGCCCCGGTTCAAAGAACAACTATCACTGAACAAAGAATCCTTTAAAGAACAGATCAGCCAATCTCTCGAAGATTCAGCCGAATGCGTTGGTTTGATCTCAGAGTCATACTGTGTATTGAAGATCCCAATACAAGAAAGACATTACTGGTCGCCTCAATTGACCATTACCATCGAAGCCGAAGAAGACAAACAGCAAATTACCGTGAGAGGCTTGTATGGTCCAAAACCTAGTGTCTGGGCTGTCTTTTTTATGGGTTATGCTGCCTTGGGCGTACTCAGTCTTTTTGCCGGAGTCTTTGGTTTGTCCCAACTCATGTTAGAAAAACCTGCGCCGATCCTATGGTCAATTCCCGTCTTCGGACTGGTTGCCCTCATCTTATATTTCGTTGCCCAAGGCGGTCAAAAAATAGGTGCAGAACAGATGTTCCGCCTCCACCACTTTTATGAGGAGGCAATGAAACATCATGTCAAAATTGACTAAGTATTTTAGCTTAATTCCATTGAGCGGCTGGACAAAAAAATGCCCGGGGTTTACTACGTCCCGGGCTTAACAAATAAACCACTAACTGTATGAATAAGATTACTTGACGTAACCTAAATTTTCGATTGCAATAGAACGGTTTCAACTATCGTACCAATTCTAATCTATATACTCTACAGATACGATTTCCCCCCTTAAGGTTTCATGAGGGAGGTTAATTTAACTTTAATTAACCGTTAACAAGAGCCCCTGTTCAAAAAAGTTGTCCTTTTTTTCTTTGCATTTGACCCACTAAAAAAATAGATTAACGAAATTTTTAGTTATGGTCAAACTCTCATTTCTTCAAGCCCTAAGGCACTTACGTAAACAAAAGTTCTTCAGTAGCCTTAACATCCTTGGTCTCACACTGGGCATATCAAGCTCGCTTTGGCTCATGCTTTTTTTACAAAATGAATTGACATTTGACCAACATTTTGATGCGCATGAACGAATCTACCGAGTTGGTCATACCTTCAAAGCACCGGGTGTTCAATTCAACACGGCCTACTCTCCTTCTGAATTAAGTCCCATGTTGGCAGAGCGATTCCCAGAAATAGAATCCTTCGCTCGCTTTTTATCGGCACCAACCCCCGAAATAGCATTCAGTGAAGAGGTCTACACAGAACGACAAATGTATTATGCCGACCCGGCAGCGGTCGAGCTATTCTCTTTGGCCTTTGTCAGGGGTAACCCTCAAACAGCATTAACAGAACCTAATTCCATCATTCTGTCGGCATCTCTTGCGTCAAAGCTATTCGGACAAACCGATGCTTTAGGACAAACGCTTACGGCCAATAATACAGAAGTCAAGGTTGCTGGTGTTTTTCAAGATCTCCCTCAGAATACACACTTCCAATTCAAGGCCTTGCTATCAGGGGTGAGGGATCGCGGGTTTGCCATGCAAAATGGCGTCTTCAATTCAGAAGCCTTGTGGAACCCTGATTGCATCAACTACCTGAAGTTTACGTCTGTGGAAGCCAAGGCCAATTTTGTAGATAAATTCCCTGCCTTCGATGAAGAATTCTTTGCCCCCTTTGGCAACATGATCAATGGAGAACACATCCTGTATTTACAGGGCTTGGATGAGATACACTACGACCAGCTCCAACTTGACGACGACTTTGCTAAGGGAAACAAAGCGAATATTTTGGTATTCAGTATCATCGGCATCTCCATTCTCTTGATGGCCTGCATCAATTACGTCAACATGGCAACGGCACAAGCCAGCCTCCGCGCGAAGGAAATTGGCATTCGTAAAGTGCTTGGAAGCAATCTGCAAAGATTGCGCATGTCCTTGCTCAGCCAGTCGCTTCTGCAGGTACTCATTTCCTTCGGCTTCGCCATCGCATTGACCAATCTATTGATCGAGCGCTCACCGCTGCAGGGTTGGTTGGGTGTTAGTTTCGACTTTACGCTCTTTGAATCCCCTGAATTACTAGGGGCTGCTTTTGGCCTTGCTGTAGTCACTGGCTTGCTGGCCGGAGCCTATCCTGCCCTCTATTTATCAAAGATCGGTACGGTTCGGGCACTCAAAGGAACCTGGGTAGCCGGCAGAGGAGGCAATTGGCTTCGTCAAGGGCTGGTTACTTTTCAGTTCATCATTTCGATCGGCGTACTGGTTTCTACTTTCTTGATGAAAGATCAGATCAACTTCCTACAAGAACAACCCATGGGATTTGCACAAGAACAACTTCTCATGGTCAACCTCCGAGACTCCGTGGCGCAAACCAAGTACGCCGTACTGAAAAATCAGCTCGAACAAGAAGCAGCCATTATTGGAGTGACCTCCTCTAGCTTTGCCCCCGTAGAGGGCATTGGCTCTATGGTGTTCAAGGTAGAAAAGGAAGGAGAAATGCAACAACAAGAATTCAAGTACATCAATGGGGGTTCCGATTACATTGAAACCTTAGGCATTGAATTGATAGATGGGCGTTTCTTCGATGAAAACATAACGGCTGGTAATCAGTATTTTGTTGTGAACCAAACCACTGCCAGCTTATTGGGCTGGGAAGAACCGGTGGGTAAAAAAATGGGGTACTTCCATCAGGAAACCCCCGGGCAAATCATTGGTGTGGTAAAAGACTTCAATTTCTTTTCATTGCACAATCCAATTGAGCCCCTGGTGATGGTCTACAACCCGAATCCGGGGCAGCATTTGATTCTCCGATTTGAACAAGGGCAAGAACAAGCCGCCATCTCTGCACTCACAGCCGCCTGGAATGAGGTCGTTCCAAACTATCCATTGGACTACCGCTTCTTGAAAGAAACCTTAAAGGCACAATACGAAGCGGATGCAACACAAAATAAATTGGTCGGATTCATGACTGCCCTTTGTGTGATCATTAGCCTGATCGGCCTGATGGGCTTAACCGCCTTCAGCGTCGATCAAAAAAGGAAGGAGATCGGTATCCGCAAGGTATTGGGAGCCCTTTCTTTTCAAATCATTGGACTGGTCTATACCAAAACCTTTCAACTTCTCTTACTCGCTAGTGTGATCGCATTACCCATTTCTTATTATGCCATGAATGTTTGGTATCAGAATTTTGAATACCAAACTCCGATCAACTTTCTACTGATGGGTTCAGGGGTTTTGGCGGTTATCATGGCCACCTTCTTGCTGGTTAGCGCATTTGTCCTGAACACTGCACGAAAAAACCCGACTGAATCGCTGCGAAGTGAATAAAAAAAGCCATCCTGACTCATCGGGATGGCTTCTGATTTTATGTTTCTGGCAACTACTTTTTGCCTTTCATGGTCATCGACTCTGCCATCTTGATGGCTTCATAAGCATTGATGATGCCTCCTGAAACAGAAAGTTCTTTGAAGCGAACTTCTTCTCCCGTTCCTGGCTGAGCAACCGTTAGGTCTTTGAAGCTTCTTACGGACTTCATCAAAATGTCTTTTACCTGATCGGCAGAAAGATCGGGATAGTAAGACATGAGCAAAGCGGCCACACCCGCCGTCACCGGAGAAGCCATGCTCGTTCCCTGGGCATCTTTGTACTCGTCACCTGGCGCTAAAGAGTAGATCTTTACCCCCGGGGCAAAAAGGTCCACGTTGTTCTTTCCATAGTTCGAAAAATTACCCACATAGTTGCCTTCAGACCCCCAAGAGGAAGCGCCTACTTCTATCCAGTTCGCCATGTCTTCTTTCCTCCCGATGTAATCGTTTGGAAAGTTGGAAGCTTCGTCGATGTTCTCTGCGCTATTACCCGCTGCATGCACCAACAATACGCCGTTCTTTTCTGCATAAGCGATCGCCTCGTATACATAATCCGTATGCGGCGAATAGGCCTTTCCAAAACTCATGTTGATCACTTTCGCTCCATTGTCCACTGCATAACGAATGGCATTGGCTACATCTTTGTCACGCTCGTCGCCATCGGGTACCGCACGAATGGCCATGATCTGGACATTGTCGGCAACGCCATCAATCCCAAGGTTATTGCCTCTCTTGGCGGCGATAATGCCTGCTACGTGGGTGCCATGAAAATTATCGGTGCCTTGACCGATCACATCATTATTGCCATAGCCTACCTCGTCAAGCTGATCAGGATTATCGCCCACGATCTTTCGGGGTTCAAACTCAAGATTGTATCGATACTCAGCATCTTGTGCAATCTGTTCCATATCCTGTGACAACAGGTCGATCATTACTTCCAATGACATGGTGGTATCGATCATGGTATACAGCTGAGTCAGCATGCCCTTGCCCATCATCACCACTTCGTCGGTCGATTGCACTTTTTGGATGTCCTGAAAAGTGACCTCATCCGTGTACAGGTAGGCCTCAAAGAACTTCTTGTATCTTCTGAGCTGGCGATCTATATTGCCCAGCATCATGTTTTGACTTTGTGCCTCTCCAGAAACGCGTTCAAAGGTTTCTTTGACCTCTAACCAATACTCAAAGCCAGCCCTTTCACGCTTCTTGAAGTCATCGGCCGTTTTGCCTTCATAGATCCTTCTTAAGCGCTTGTATTCTCTCGTGATCTCATAGGTGTCTTTGTCGACATTTTGTCCATCCTTACCACCGATAAAATTCCAACCGTAGACATCGTCCACGTAACCGTTATTGTCATCGTCGATGCCATTATTGGGGATCTCGTCCTCATTGATCCAAACCACATCGCGTAGGTCTTCATGTTCAATATCAATGCCTGAATCGATCACAGCAACGATGACTTTTTGGGATGTTTTTCCGGCTAGAAGTTCTTGGTAAGCTTTTTCCGTGCTTACCCCATTTACCTTGTCGGTAACCGGATCGAGATTGAACCAATTCTTAGGCGGTTCTTGCGCTTGTATGGCCACTGTGATCATCAACAGCGCCAATAGGAGTTTAAATCTATTCATGTATTTGTTCAAATTTTCCATTTTGCTTATTCTTTCTACACTGCTCCGGACGGAGTAGCCCGTCGTTCATCGCGATAAAAGTACCATTTTCCAGACTCATCACGGCTCCTACCGCCATGCCTACATTGAAGTCTGCATCCGAATCCTTGAAAGCCTCGGGTAGAAAGGCAGCAGTACATACGATGGTTTTGTTGGGAATGTTTCCCACAAACCGTGCCGTTTCGATAAGGGTATCTGATCCGTGCGTGATGATGACACGCTGATGCATTGATTCTTCGATCAAGGATTTCAAGTGCTGGCGGTCATCATCTGTCATCTCAGTGCTGTCCTTTTTCAAAGGAGATAACCAATGAACATCTGATATGCCCGCTCTTTTTAGGATGTGTAAAAAGGCCGGTTCACCAATCTCAAAAGCGTAACCCTTGTTGGTCTTTGGATACGCTTTGTCGATGGTACCCCCAGTCTGGATGAAAAGGACATTCACGGGGGCAATATAATGAGTTCATTAGTATTTAAAACAAGGCAATCGAGTATCTCTTCTTGAGCGCTTTTTCACTTCGCCAAACTCAAAGGTGAGGGAGAACTCATGGGCACCTCCGGTAGAACCTGCCAACTTGGAGACTGTGAAATCATAGCTATAACCAAAGGACAACTGGCTATTTAATTCAAGGCCCACCAGCGCGATGATGGATTCATTCTTGATCACTCGATCAACAGATTGAATAGGAATCCCTCGATACCAACCTCCAATAACAAAAGGTTGCAAATAGAATTGAACACCGGCATCTAACTGATTGAATGGGCCTTGTTTTTTGTAATTCAAGGCAAAGGTGGCGCTCCGCTCTTGAAATTGATAGGCAACGGTTCTCAACCTCCTGCCCTTTTTAAAGTTTAATTTAAAACCTGTGTGAACCGAGTACTTGCGCTCCAGTCGGCTTTCTTCCCCAATAAAGGATTGGTTCGGTTGATTGATGTGGTGAACAGAAAAGCCCAACCATGAACTGCTCGTATAGATCAGTCCACCTGCTGAAGCGCTGACAAAGCCCACCCTGGCACCTCGCTCAAAGGTCTCTCCACTCGGTCCGATCACTTGACCATTGACAATGTCGATCTGATTCCCAAACACAAGCTCTTCAAAATTGACGTCTTTATTGAAGTAAGACAATTGAACCCCCGTTCGTAGCACGAGGCCTTTGGCCAATTGAAGTTTATAGGAATACAAGGCACCAATTTCCTGAGATTTATAGTCCAAAAACCCTTCTGAGTGCTCGGTAATAATCACACCAAAACCACTTTCGTAGGCCTTGGAAAACCAGTCAATATAAGCCGACATGGTCGTAAAAGAATGGTTCAAGGCAGGCCATTGGTTTCGATAATTCACACCAACCCTTCCCCTGTCAGCTCCACCCACCAAGGCAGGGTTTAAATATAGCGGCGAGGCATAGAATTGCGAGAACTGAGGGTCTTGTGCTTTCAGATCGAAGCCCTTGATCAGCAAAAATGCTGTAGCGATCAAGATCAAGAGTTTTTTGAGCTTATTTGAGTAAAGCAAAGATTCCATCTCTTTCTACGTTTAATCCATTGAAACTTATCCCTATCAATTTGAAGATGTAGTTGCCATTTTCGGCTCTTCTTCCATTCACAAAACCGTCCCAGCCTTTGGATTCCACATCTCGTGTACTCCAAACCACCTCTCCCCAAGTGTTGAAAATGATGAGCTGTACTTCGGTGAGGCCCCGCATTTCAGGACGGAAAAAATCATTGTTGCCATCCCCATTTGGTGTAAAGGCATTCGGGATGATCACCTCGTATCCTTTGGTGAGGTCGAGCACTGCTCGTTTTTCAGAAGTGCAGCCTGTTCGGTCGGTTGTGGTGAGTACGACTTCGTACTGCCCCGGGGCATCATACACATGGATTGGATCTACTTCACTCGACTCGAATCCATCCCCAAAATCCCAATGCCAATCAATGATCTCACCAATGGATTCATCAAAAAAGCTGACAGGATCTTTGATCGCCAGTTCTCCGGTTTCGTCAAGAGAAAGCGCATTGTAGAAATAATCGGCCTCGCCCAATTCGGGAATGTCGATATCGATCGAATTCAGCTGGAAACAGCCTCGTCCATCGGTTATTTCCAAAGTCAATCGTCCAGGTGCCGTCAGTAATATTTCACTCGAGTTACTTTCCCCTCGAGACCAGCTGTAACTGTAATTGCCAAGCCCGCCTTTGACGTTGGCCAGAACTCGTACCCCTGCGATGCGGTTGTCACAGTCGATAAAGGGTTGAGAAGAGAGTCCAATCTGCAGAGGTTCCGGTTGTAAAACGGTATAGGTGCCTTGTTGAGAACAACCAAATGCATCAGATACTTCTACTACGTAGGTACCGGGCAAAACATTTTCGAGGTTCGATGTCGTTGCGCCGTTCGACCAACGGTAACTGTACGGCTTGGTGCCTCCTGAAACGATCAAATTGACCCGACCACTTTCTGGATCATTGCAGGCATCGGCATTTTGGATGAAGGCATCCAGTGAAAGTGCCGTTGGGTTTACGATGTTAAATACTTGTTGTAAGGTACACCCTTTGTTATCTGTGACCAGCACGTTGTACTGACCCGGAGTTAAATTTGTAATGGTCTCCGACGTAGCTCCCGTACTCCACTGAATAGCCACGGGTTGTATCCCTCCTTCAATGTTGAGGGCAATGGAAGCATCTCCGGCACCAATGCAGCTTATGGGTTCAACCACAGGATTCATTCGAAAAAGCTCTGGCGAAGCCAAATTGAAATTGCCTTGTACCTGACAACCGTTCGCATCCGTTACCAAAACGGAGTATGCGCCAGAGCTTATGCCGATGATGTTTTTGGTGGTTTCCCCATTCGACCATTGATACGTATACGGCGTGGTTCCGCCACTCACATTGATCTCTATCGATCCATTTCTATCGTTGAAGCACTGGCTTTCATTGACAATCGCATTTCCAAGCGTAAGTTCTGCCGGTTCTGTAATGGTGAACACGCGCTCTTCAGTACATCCTTTCTCATCTCGGACACGGATGGTGTAGTCTCCTACCGCGAGATTATCGATGGACGTGCCCGTATCTCCCGTGCTCCACAAAATGTCATAGTTACCCGAACCTCCGGTGATGTTCACAGAAATTCTACCATCATTGTCTCCTTTACAATCCAAGTTCAACTTACCATTGGTATCTATGCTGATGGGCTGTGCAGGCTGCGCGATGGTGTAATTGACCTGAACGAGACAGTCATTCGCATCGGTAACCGACACGGTGTAGGTGCCCGCGCCTAATCCACCTACGGCACTTGTTCGCTCACCATTGCTCCACACATAGGTATAGGGTGCAATTCCTCCTTGAACATCAACTTGGAGAACCCCAGACCTTTCACCAAAACAAATGAGCTCATCTGTCCCAGTGACAGCCGCAGAGAGTACCTGAGCAGGTTCGGTGATGACTACTGAAGCAGTAGTTGCACAGCCTCCTTGATCACTGATGACCACGTTGTACACGCCTGCATTCAAGTCACGAAGAATGGCTGAATTGCCACCATTGTTCCAAGTATAGCTGTACACTCCACTGCCTCCGGTGACGTCCAACTCGATCAATCCGGTGGACTCACCCTTACACGACACATCACGCTTCTTGATTTGCACATTCAAATCGGAGGACTCCCCAACTACGGCTGCTGCGCTTATCGAACAGCCATTTGCATCGACCACCGTTAAGTTATAGGTTCCTGCAGCAACATCGAACTGATCTTGAGTCGTGCTTCCGTTTGACCAGATAAAATTATAGGGTCCTTGACCACCTGTCACTGATGGTTGAATACTCCCATCTGTATCTCCAAAACATGAGGTCGGATCGATATCAAATTGAATAGCCAAGGCCTCCGGTTCTGTAATGGTATAGGTGTTTGTAAAGGTGCATCCTTGTGCATCGGTAATGGTCAGTGCGTAATCTCCTGCAAATAAACCCACCTGATCTTCTTGATTTGATCCATTTGACCAAGCGTAAGTGTACGGGGCCGTTCCGCCAGTGGGCGTTACTTGTAATTGCCCGCCGGGTTGGCCTTGACAGCTCACATCAGTAATGCTAGTGCTTGCACTCAAAGGGGCCGTTGGCGCTTGAATCACAATGTCTTTTGTTACCTGACAACCCTTGCTGTCCGTCACAATGAGCTGATAACTTCCTCCGTCCAACCCTGACAGATCTTGTGTGGTCGCACCGTTGGACCAGGCATAACTAAAAGGTAAATTTCCTCCCGACACGGTGACGTCGATACGACCATCCGCTGCACCAAAGCAGCTCACATTGGCGGTCACCTCATTGATGACCAAATTCAAGGGTTCTTGGATCGTGTAGGTCTGGGTAACCGCACAGCCATTCGCGTCGGTCGCTGTCACCGCGTAAGCTCCAGGAGGTAATCCGCTGAGGTCTTCTGTTGTTGCTCCGTTTGACCATAGGTAGGTAAAAGGACCAACTCCTCCGGATACTGAAACATCAATGACTCCATCGCTATTTCCCTGACAGGTGACGTCTTCAACCGCCGCCGTAATGGCAATCTCATTTGGCCCCCCAACAGTAAAGTTTGCGATAAACGTACAATTGTTGGCATCACGTATATTCACTTGGTAAGTTCCCTGACTCAACCCGGCAATATCTTCAGTCGTGGCTCCTTGATTCCAAACAACGGTATATGGGGCCGTTCCACCAGCAATCGTCAGGTCAATAGCCCCTTGGTTATCACCAAAGCAATTTTCATTCGTGACTGCACCCGTTGCGGTAAGGGCTGCGGCAGGTTCTGTAACCGTATAGGTTTGTGTTGCATAACAACCATTTCCATCGGTGATGGTAAGGGAGTAGGTCCCTCCTGAAATGTTGGATAAATTCTTTTTCGTTTCGCCATTAGACCAGGCATAGGTGTAAGGCGCAGTACCTCCTGATACGCTCATGACAATAGCCCCATCATTGGCGCCAAAACAGGTGACATTTTTAATCGTTTCGTTCAAGGTAATGGCTAGTGGCTCTTGAATGCTGTAGCTTTTGGAAACTGCACAACCATTGGCGTCAGTGATGGTAACAGTATAGGCTCCCGGAGATAATCCGCCAAGGTCTTCCGTCGTTGCTCCGTTTGACCATGAAAACGAGTAAGGGCCTGTTCCTCCAGAGGGGGTCAGATCGATCGCACCCTCTGCTTGGCCTTGACACGAAATGTCTTGTACTGCAGCAGTTGCATCGACTGCATCTGGTCCACTCACATTGAAATCAACAACGACTCTACAGTTCTTGGCATCGGTGATCGCGACCTGATAAGCTCCTCGTCCTAAGCCGGCAACATCTTCTGTGGTTGACCCTTGATTCCATGCAATGGCATAGGGGGCTGTTCCTCCTGAAATGGTCAGATCGATAGCCCCTTGGTTATCACCGAAGCAATTTTCATTCGTAACCACACCGCTTGCGGTAAGGGCGGCTCCAGGCGCATTCACCGTGTAGTTTTCTGTTCTCACACACCCATTTCCATCGGTGATGGTCAATGCATACGTTCCACCTGATAAATTGAAGATATCCTTTGTCGTCTCTCCGTTCGACCAGCTGTAGGTATAAGGAGTAACTCCTCCTGACACATTCAATTGAATATTACCATCTCCTGCGCCAAAACAGGTGACGTCGTTCACCGTACTCACCACATTGACAGCAAGCGGTTGTGTGATCTCGAAATTTCGGACTTGCGTACAGCCAGATGCATCTTGCACCGTGACTTGATAATTTCCGGCGGCCAGCCCGCTCACGTCTTCCGTCGAGGCACCATTTGACCAAGTAAAGGTATAGGGCAATGTTCCCCCTGAAACGGTTAGATCGATCGCCCCACTGGCAACACCATTACACACAATATCTGTCGTTGCCCCACTAACTTGCAACGATGGAGGCATCGCGATACTATAGGTTTCTGTTACAGAACATCCATTGAAATCGGTAACAATCACCTGATAGGTTCCCACCGTTAAGCCAAAAACGTCTTTGGTCGTTGCGCCATTGTTCCAATTATAGGTATATGGAGCGGTACCTCCTGTTGGATTCAGTACGATCGAACCATCACTTCCCCCAAAGCAACTGATATCTGAAGGGCTACCATTTGCGGCCAAAACTGCCGCAGGTTGACTGATCGTGATGCTCTCAGCAATAGTACATCCATTAGCATCCGTTACCGTAACGTTATAAATGCCGGCACTTACGCCTGCTAAATCTTCTGTACTGCTTCCATTATCCCAAGAATAGCTATACGGAGCGGTACCGCCGGTCACGGTAATGTCAATAGCCCCTGTGTCATTTCCAAAACAGTCTACGTCGGTAAACGTATAGGCCAAATTTAGCGCAATGGGTTGTGTGATGGTAAAGGTTTGGTTTACGGCGCACCCTCTGCTGTCCGTCGCATTCACGGAGTAAGTACCGGGAGCAAGACCCGTCACGTCTTCTGTGGTCTCACCATTTGACCAGGTAAAGGTGTAGGGTCCCTCACCTCCACTCATGGTGATGTCGATAGCCCCGTCATTAGCCCCATTACAGCTCACTTCTGTTGCTGAACTTGTGAGCACCAATAAAGGAGGGTCTGTGATGGTATAACTTACTGTTTCTGTACACCCATTATTGTCTGTAACAGTAAGGTTATAGGTCCCCGCCGGAAGGCCTGTGAGATCCTCTGCAGTGCTACCATTTGACCAGTTGTAAGCATAGGGAGCGGTACCTCCTGCAACCGTCACATTGATGATACCATCAGCCGCTCCATTACAAGTGATCTGGCTCGCACTTCCAGTCACACTCAAGGCAGCGCTTGGCTCCGTTATCGTCATGGTTTCTATAATGCTACAGCCTCTACTGTCGGTGATGGTCACGTCGTAGTTGCCTGCCGCCAGACTATTGATATCCTCGGTAATGGCTCCATTGGACCAAGAAAAAGTGTACGGGGCTGTCCCGCCGTTCACGGTTAGATTTATCAACCCCGTACTTTCACCAAAACAACTTACGTTTGCCTGACTAAATGTAGCGCTCAACGCAGTTGGTTCGGTCACATTAAACATTTCCACTTGGGTACACCCATTGCCGTCCGTGATGGTTACGGTATAATTTCCTGGAGCTAGTGCGGTTCTTGAGGCCGTTGTTTTTGTCGCGTCGTCGGCCCATGCGTAGGTATACCCTCCTGTTCCTCCTGTGGCATTTAATTGTATCTGTCCATCATTCGCTCCGTTGCAACTGATGGGAGTCACGGTTGCATTGCCTGCGAGTGGTGCCGGCTGCGCAATGGTGAAGGCAAGGAATTTGGTACATCCGTTATTGTCGGTCACCGATACATTGTAGTTTCCTGGCGCCAAGCTGTTCAGGTCTTCCGTGGTGGCACCATTTGACCATGCATAGGAATAGGGCGCCGACCCACCGGTGACCATTAGATCAATTTGCCCATTGTTGGATCCATTACAGGTGGCATTCGTTTTCGTTCCGAACAAGGCAAGCACAGTTGCCGGTTCGGTTAATGTAACCGTCAAATTGACACTGCAATTTTCGGCATCACGGATGGTGACAGTGTAGGAGCCTGCCGTTAAATTACTGAGGTCCTGGGTAGTGGCGCCAGTTGACCAGAGATAGGAATAGGGAGCCGTTCCCCCTGAAGGAGAAATATCAATGGCCCCGGTCGATCCGCCTCGACAAATCAGGTCGGTTTGAGTAAACGTTGTCGTTAGAGGCGCAGGGTTATTGACCGTATAGTTTTCTGTGATCGAGCAGCCATTCGTATCTGTGATGGTAACGGAATAATTTCCGTCTGCCAGACCCGTCCGATTGTTGCTGGTTGCTCCATTGTCTGCCCAAGAATAGGTATAAGGGGCCGTTCCGCCTGAAACGGCTAAAAAAATGCTGCCATCACTAGCGCCGCTACAGGTAATATCGTTCACGGTGGCATTTCCTGTTAAAATACCCGGTTCGGACAAGGTGATCGCCTCTGTTACGCTACACCCGCCTGCATCAGTAACGGTCACACTGTAGGTTCCTGCTGGCACTCCGTTGACGGTTTGCGTGGCATCCCCTGTACTCCAGTTATAGGTGTAGGGTGCCGTTCCATTGGTAGGAGCAACGGAAATAGAACCATCGGCTAATCCATTACATGTCGGCGGCGTAAGCGATGGATTAACCGCTATGCGAATGGGGTCATTTATGGTGATGTTCTCAACGTAAGTACAGCCCGAATTATCCGTAACGGTGACGGTATAAACACCGGCGGTCAAGCCATTTGCAGTAGGTCCTGTATCTCCATTCGACCAAACGTAGGTATAGGGTGCTGTCCCTCCTGTCATCGCTACCGTTATGCTGCCATCATTGGCGCCAAAGCAAGAAGGAGAAGTCAAGGTTTCACTTGCCTTTGATATGGGTGCGGCAGGCTCGCTGATCACTAAACCAACGGCTGTTGCAGTACAGCCATTGGCATCGGTGACGGTCAATGAATACGTGCCAGCTGTACGATTGGGTAGATTCTGACCTGTATTACCAGTGCTCCAGCTGTAGGTATAAGGAGCAGTACCACCCGTCACATTACTTCTGATCCGCCCGGTGTTGTCACCAAAACAAGCCACGTCACGGATGTCAGGATTAATGGTAAGCACTCCAGGCTCCCCAACAGTAAAGCTTGCGACGTCTATACATCCCGATCCGTCGGTAATGGTTACCGTATAATTGCCTGCGCTCAAGCCGCTAATGTTTTGGGTGGTCGCTCCATTTGACCATAAATAGCTGTAAGCACCTACTCCGCCGGTCACCGACAGGTTGATACTTCCATTTGCATCGCCATTACAAAGGGCATCATTGATGGTGGCGGTCGGTACGATCTCAGGGGGAGAGCCTACCGTATAATTCGTCGTAGTGATGATACAAGGGTTTCCAGAGGGATTCGCATCTGTGATCTCTAAGAAATACTGCCCTGGTGCCAAACCGGTGGCATCTTGATTTGTGGCCACAACAACATTTTCACTTACCCGAATCCATCGATATGAATAATTTCCCCAACCCCCTGTTACGTTGATACTAACGGCACCATCAGCGCTATTGAAACAGGTAGCGTCCGTCACACTAGCTCCATTGTATTGCAAATAGTCCGCAGGCTCAGTGATGGTGAAGGTGATCGTGCCGGTACAGCCGTTGATATCCTCGACTTCAAAACGATAGTCTCCGGCACCTAATCCTCCCAATGTAATAATGGGAGTGGTTCCTGTTCCTGTTTGTACCAGGTTGCCGTTTGTGGCATTGAAGAGCTCCCAAGGATACGGTGGATTTCCGTTGGCCATGGTAATGATCACTTGTGCATCTTCGTTATCACGACACGTAACATCATTGACCACAACACCGCCCGTCAGATCGGGTGGGTTTGTGATGGTGTATGTGGCATTGATGGCATCTCCATCATTATCTGTAACCGTCACTGAATAATCATCAGGGGCCAATCCATCGACGAAAAAAGAATTTCCTCCAACAACATTGCCCCCACTATCCCTCCAAACGTAGGTATAAGGAGCCGTTCCGTTGGTTACACTAATGGTAATGCTACCCACACAGCTGTTGATATTCACGCTGGCGATGACAGGTGTAGTCTCATTGGCCAAGCCAAATGACGGAAGGACTACAATGAAAATCATGCTCAAAGAAAATATTACTTTTCTAAGTATGATGGACTCCCTGTATCTGGTCAAAAGATCCATAGTGTGGATAAGGACATTAATGTTTAGGTTAAAATGGTTACTAATTTTGGGCTTTAAGAGACTGTATACAAGTCTTTTGGATGCTTTATAAATACGCTTTTGTGTAAATTAGAGCGTGAAATTTGAGTGGACAAAAGAATTGTACATTTCAACTATTGTTCGAAAAGCGATTCTCCGTATTTGTTCAGGATATTCTTGGCGCTTAACTGCATTTTTTGCTATCAACTGCCTCAATGCGTTAATCTTTGTGAAAATGCAGCCCAAATTGTCCGCCGACATCAGAAATCCTCCATATTTGGGGATTGCATAGCACTGAAAATGCTGATACGTTCATGTAAGTATTGTGTAATTGTATGCGCGAAATTTTTATTTTAGCGCGCTCAGGAAAACATCGGATATGGAAGAGGTAGCAAATACAGAATTGAAACAAGCACACCAAGAGAAGGTTAGTCGCGTTGCGAACGAAGTAGGCAAGATCGTTGTCGGCCAGGAATACATGGTCAATCGACTCATGGTTGGGCTATTTACCAATGGACACGTACTGCTGGAAGGTGTTCCCGGCATTGCCAAAACGCTAACGGTCAATACGCTGGCTGACGTACTGCATCTCGACTTCCAACGCATTCAATTTACACCTGACCTATTGCCTGCTGATTTGATCGGTACGATGATCTACAATCAGAAAAAAGCAGAATTCGAAGTAAAAAAGGGCCCTATTTTCGCCAATGTGGTGTTGGCCGATGAGGTGAACCGTGCCCCTGCCAAAGTACAATCGGCTTTACTCGAAGCCATGCAAGAGAAAACGGTCACTATTGGAGAGCACAGCTACCAATTGGATAGACCTTTCTTGGTATTGGCTACCCAAAACCCCGTAGACCAAGAAGGAACCTACAGCTTACCCGAAGCACAGATCGACCGCTTCATGTTGAAAGTGAAAGTAGATTATCCGACCAAAGACGAAGAGATCGAGGTAATGCGCCGAATGTCAAACATGAAGTTCAAACCTGAAACAGAGACCTTGCTGACAAAAGAAGACATTTTCGCCATCCGAGACGAGGTAAATCAGGTCACCATCTCTGAATCGCTCGAGCGCTACATCATCGAGTTGGTCTTTGCTACCCGAAGTCCAAAAGACTATGGCTTGAACGACGAAGCCTATTACATGCAATTCGGTGCTTCGCCAAGGGCAAGTATTAACCTCAATCTGGCAGCAAAGGCCATCGCCTTCTTCAACCAGCGAGATTATGTGCTGCCGGAAGACATCAAGGAGATTGCGAAGGATGTATTGAACCACCGGATCATCTTAAATTATGAAGCAGAAGCCGATGGAATCAGTACTGAGCAGATCATTGAAAAGCTCCTCCAGAAGATCCCGATCAACCATTGATCCGTTGGGTTAATCTTGGCTTAACATAGAACATCTTTTCTTAAAGTGCACCGTCTCCTTTCTTAACAGAGGCGTAAAGTGTTTTTGATATAATCCTGTCAATTTTGTGGCATAATTTTCAAAACCTAATCAAAAACATGAAAAACTCTGTTAAACAATTATTCAACCTATTGCTTTCCTTGGCAATAGTAGCAAGCATTACCTCTTGTGGTGATGACGACCCATCTACTCCTGATGCGCCAACGTTAACGGCACCTAGTAATAATACGGTGACGGTCGGTGAAACAATTTCACTCACTTTCAATTTTACAGCTGCGGGCGGATTGAATACAGCAAACGTCTCATCTGCTGAAGGAGGTTCTGCGACTGTCGGGGATATTACCGCTGGAGCAACTTCTGGTAGTTTCACTGTTGACTATACTGCCAACAATACGGCTGGCGCAGGTTCAGTTGTTGTTGCCATAGCAGACAACTCTGGACAAACGACAAACGCCACTGCGGTTATTACAATTTCTAATATTCCAACAGTAAGCGTTCGTGGTAATATTGAAGAAAACACAACATGGACCGCTGATAATGTTTATATTCTTGAAACACGAGTTACTGTAGTAAGTGGTGTCACTTTAACCATCGAGCCAGGTACTGTTATCAAAGGAAATGAAGGTCAGCAAGCTGCTTCGACGGCTTTACTAGTTGCTCGAGGAGGCACTCTGAATGCCCAAGGTACTGCACAGTTGCCAATTATATTTACGTCGATATTAGACCCAATTACTCCTGCTAACATCGCGGCTGGGGAATATGCAAGTACTACTTCTCCTACTCAAAATGGTCTGTGGGGAGGCGTGATTGTCTTAGGCAATGCTCCTATCTCTGCTCAAAATGACAACGGTGATGATTTAACTGAGGTTCAAATCGAAGGTATTCCTTCATCGGATCCAAATGGCTTGTATGGTGGAAATGACCCTACTGATAATTCAGGAACAATTTCTTACATCTCGATCAGACACGGCGGTACTAATATTGGTGCAGGAAATGAAATCAATGGCCTTACCTTAGGTGGTGTGGGTTCTGGCACCACAATTAGTAATGTGGAAGTAGTCGCAAACGCTGATGACGGTATCGAAATTTTCGGTGGAAATGTATCAATCGATGGAGCTGTTGTTTGGAACTCGTATGATGACTCAATGGATACTGACCAAGACTGGGTTGGAACTGTCTCAAACTTTATTATCGTCACTCCAATCGGTGGGTCTGCATTTGAGCTGGATGGTCCTGAAGGAAATACAAGCAGAAACATGCACAATTTATTCACCAACGGAGTAGTATTTGGTGGAAGCGAAATCGACCACATTGTTGATTGGGATAGCAATACAAATACCAGCATTACCAACACGTATTTCTTCGGAATCACGGGTGGCAATATTGAAACCTTCGGTGGTGATGGAAATGGAAACAGCAACAACTGGGAAACTGACCTTGCCGACAACTCAGGTGGTTTCTTTGACGGTGTTCCTAATGGTGTAGTAACTTATGGAATTGCCGTAGGTGCCAAAACTCATGGTCCATCAGCAGCTGATTTTGCTTGGACTTGGGCGGGTGCATCCGGTGCTTTAGCTGATTTAGGATTGTAATTAATTCATTTAACCATATAGAAAACCCACTGATATTGGCCGGTGGGTTTTCTCTTTTTTTGAAGGCCAATTAATGATTAGCAATGAAAAACTACAGGGATTTATTTATTCTGCTTTTGATGTGTGTTTCATCTTATGCGCTTGCTCAGAATGGAACACTAAGGGGTACTGTTATTGAAGACTCAACGGGCGAGCCGCTTTACGGAGTAACAGTAATTCTAATGGGAACGAACAATGGAGCCATTTCTGATTTTGATGGAAAATTTAGCATCAATGCTCCAGCGGGCACCTATCAGGTGCAAGCCTCTTATATTGGTTTTCAGAAAGTCTTTATCAATGAATTGGTCATAAAACCAAATGACGTTACCGTAATTGACCAGATTCGCCTGGTGGAAGAGTCTGAAATGTTGGAAGAAGTAGTTGTTACAGCTGAAGCAATTCGAACAACTGAAGTTGCCCTACAAACGGTCAAAAGAAAATCGTCTAATGTATTGGACGGTATCTCTTCGGAGAGCTTTAGAAGAATAGGTGTCAGCGACGCTGGTGAAGCGGCAAAAAGAGTAACCGGAGTTTCTGTCGAAGGTGGCAAATATGTCTATGTTCGAGGACTTGGCGACCGCTACACAAAAACCACACTCAATGGCTTAGACATTCCTGGACTAGACCCGGATAGAAACAGTATCCAAATAGATGTCTTTCCGACCAATTTGATCGACAATATGGTGATTCTTAAAACATTCACACCAGAATTGCCTGCAGATTTTACCGGCGGAATTGTCAATATCGAAACCAAAGATTTCCCCGACCAAAAGATCTTCGATGTTTCTTTTGCAATAGATTACAACCCTTCCATGCATTTTAATGCTGACTACTTTACCTATGAGGGAAGTAATACCGACTTTTTAGGTTTTGACAACGGGGTTCGAGCCTTGCCTCAAGGATACGACTTGGTTAATGCACCTAATCCTTTTAATTCTACCGACCAAGAGGTCTCTAACTTCTTGAATGAATTTAGCCCAACAATGGGCGTAACTCCCCAAACCAGCTTCATGGATTACAGCCTGGGCTTCACCTTTGGCAATCAGTACGAGCTAAAAAATGGCCATAAACTTGGTGTTCTCTTGACAGGAAACTACAGCAACAACACCATCATGTACGATGATGCTTTTTTTGGTGAATTCCAAAATGACAGAAACACAAGCATCACTGATTTTCAGCGTGCCGCAACAACAGAAGGTGTTTTGACAGAAAGAGATATTCTTTTAGGAGGACTAGCCGGAATAGCCTACAAAACGCAAAACTCAAAGTATAGACTAAACTATATGCGTCTCCTCAATGGTGTTAGCCGATCCGGTGACTTTGATCTGATCGATGATGACAATGCCATCGGAAAATCAGGTTACACTGGTATTTCCGAAAACCTGGAATACAACGAAAGACAAGTTGATAATTTATTCTTCAATGGAGAGCATCACATAAATGGTGATGCATGGACTATCGATTATCGTGCTTCATCTACTTGGTCTAAGCAAGAAGACCCTGATATTCGCAAAACAGCCTTCACCCGCTTTGGAAATGACGATCGTTTGAGATTTGTGAGTGGTGCTGCTGGAAACCCAAGCAGACTCTGGAGGTCTCTTGAAGAAGTGAATATGGGAGGTAAAGTTGACATCACAAACGAAAGAAACATACTCGGCCGAGATGGAAAGATAAAGTTTGGCGTCAACTACATTTTTAAGGAGAGAGATTATCAGATCGTTGACTTCAATTTAAACTTCTTTAACGGTCAACAAGAAGAATGGACAGGAATTGGTACGGAAGTATGGACACCTCAAACTATTTATCCAGCGGGTTCAATCTACCTAGTGTCTGGATTTAGTGAGCCTAACCCCAACCAATACAACTCCACTATCAACAACACGGCTGGTTATATATCTACTGAATTTAATCCAGCAGAAAACCTAAAAACGATCATCGGTGTTCGTGCTGAAAATTTCGTTCAGAGACACACAGGTCGGGATCAGCTTCAGCAACGTGTTTTAGAAAACGATGTGGTATTAGACAACCTGAACTTTTTCCCATCTGCGAATTTGATTTATGCCGTTGGTGAGAAGCAAAATTTAAGGTTATCCTATTCAAAAACCATTGCTCGTCCGTCGTTTAAAGAACTCTCTTTTGCGCAAATTTTAGATCCTGTTTCCAATAGAATCTTTAATGGTGGTCTTTTCCCAATCGACGATTGGGACGGTGAATTGAAATCTACTGACATCGATAATTTCGATTTCAGATGGGAATTGTATTGGGATAGAGGACAAACAATCTCGTTCTCTGCTTTCTACAAGGCCTTCGCAAATCCGATTGAACTCGTTCGTTTACCACAAGCTCAAACCAATGCCGAGTTTCAACCTAGAAATGTTGGCGATGGTCAACTTTATGGTATTGAGGTTGAGTTCAAAAAAGCCTTGGACATCATCAGTGACAGAATTAGCATTTACGGTAATTTGACATTAGTTGAATCAATTATTGACATCTCTGAAACCGAACTACGTAACAGAAATAACAGCGCGAGGGTAGGAGAAGTAATTGAAGACACGCGTAACATGCAAGGTCAGGCCCCATGGATCATCAATGCGGGATTGTCGTATGATGACTACGAAAGAGGAATTGACGCTGGTCTTTTTTACAATGTGAAAGGCAAAACATTAGCAGTTGTTGGAGGCGGTATAGACCCAGATGTATTTGCACAACCTTTCCACAGTTTGAACTTCAACTTGAACAAAGTATTTGGAGAAGAAGAACAATGGTCTGTGAATGTCAGTGTGAATAATATTTTAAATGACACGTTGGAACAATTCTATGAAAGAGATTTTTCAAATGCAGGAGAAGCAGGTCTTAGTGCACCTTCTGAAATCTTTCAGCGATGGAGTCCGGGTGTATCCTTTGGTTGGGGCATAAGATACTCCTTCTAAACCCGAAAGAGAGAGATACAAAAAAGCTGATTCAATAGTTGAATCAGCTTTTTTTTCGCCTAATTAAACAATTCAGTAGTCAGATGATGTTCATTCTTTATGGGTAAAAAAGTATTGATCACCGGGGGCACAGGACTTGTCGGACAACAACTCGTTCCAATGCTTCAAAAAGCAGGATACGAAGTAGCCGTTCTGAGTCGGCACGCCAATGAGCAAGGTCCGATAAAGACCTATGTCTGGGACATTGAGAAGGAATACATCGACCCATTGGCTTTGGAGCACACTGAGGTGATCATCCATTTGGCCGGGGCTGGAGTGGCTGATAAACGCTGGTCGGCAGAACGCAAAGACCTCATTTACAACAGTCGCGTAAAGAGCAGTCTATTGCTATACAACTCCTTAAAGTCGCATGATCATCAGGTCAAGACCTTTATTGCTGCATCAGCCATTGGCTTGTATGGTGCGGATACTGGAAGTAAATTGATCAAGGAAGAGGAGCCTCAAGGATCAGACTTTTTGGCACATGTGGTAGACGCGTGGGAAAGCGCAACGAGTAAAATCAGCTCATTGGGCATTCGGTTAGTACAGCCCCGCATTGGTATTGTGCTGAGTGCAGAAGGTGGCGCTCTAAAAGAACTGCTAAAACCTCCGGTTGCAGCTCCCCTAGGCAATGGTCAACAATACATGAGCTGGGTCCACATAGAAGACCTGTGCCGAATGATACAATTTGGTATAGAAGAAGATAAATTGGTCGGGCCTTTTAATGCCGTTGGGCCTGAGCCAATGACCAATAAGGACTTTACAAAACTTGCCGCCAAGGTGATGGGCAAACCTTATTTGCCCATTCCCGTTCCTTCATTGGTACTGAAACTCATGCTCGGCGAGATGGCCCAGATCGTATTGGGTGGGAGCCGTATCAGTGCAGAGAGAATACTCAAGGCAGGCTTCAATTTTGCGTATCCTTCCTTAAAAGGAGCCTTGGAAGAACTAAAACAAGCCTAACTAAAGGTTGCGCTTTTGTACTAAATTATCCGTATGAATTCAAACGAAGAAAAAATCAAACAGGCCTTTCAAGACCGCAACTGGAACGAGATCAAAACACATGATTCATGGGTGATCTTCAAGGTAATGGCGGAAATGGTTGAGGGCTTTGAAAAACTCGCCAAAATTGGTCCCTGTGTCTCTATTTTTGGGTCGGCAAGAACCCCTTCCGATCATCATTACTACAAAATGACAGAAGAGATCGCAGCCAAATTGGTCCGACACGGCTATGGTGTTATCACAGGTGGTGGCCCCGGAATCATGGAGGCAGGGAACAAAGGAGCGGCGTCTGAGAAAGGGAAATCGGTTGGACTCAATATTGAATTGCCCCATGAACAAGGCAACAACATCTACATCGATCCTGACAAATTGATCTCATTTGATTATTTCTTTATTCGAAAGGTCATGTTCGTCAAGTATTCACAAGGTTTCGTGGTCATGCCAGGAGGCTTTGGAACGCTCGATGAATTCTTTGAAGCCATGACGCTGATCCAAACGAATAAGATCGGTCGCTTTCCGATCGTCTTGGTAGGGAAACAATTCTGGGGAGGCCTGATCGATTGGATCAAAAGCACCATGCTGGCCGAGGGAAACATTAGCCCCGAAGATCTCGACCTGATCAATTTGGTCGAGACACCAACAGAAGCGGTACAGGTGATCGACGAGTTCTACTCTAAATACTTGCTCTCTCCAAATTTCTAATGATAAAACATATCATATTCGATTGTGATGGTGTTTTGATCGACACAGAGATCGTTGCGGCAGACGTCGTCTCTGCTTTTTTGAGATCAGAGCAGGTCCAAATCTCCAAAGAGGAGTTCATTACTCGGTTCACGGGAAAGACGTTCACCGACATCATCGAATTGCTAAAGTCCGATGGGGCATTGCCAAAGGATTTTGATACCACGGCAGCAGTTCCCGTACTGGATCAAGAGATTAGGAACAATCAACGCGCAATAGCCGGAGCCCCCGAGCTACTTCAGCGTTTGTCCCTTCCTTTTTCGGTGGTCTCTAATAGTGCAAAGGATTACGTTGAAGAGGCACTGGAAAAACTCGAGGTGCGGCAACTGGTTCAAGACAGGGTCTTCAGTGCCGAACAAGTGGCCAAGGGCAAACCGAGCCCCATGGTCTATGAATTGGCGCTCACAACAATAGGTCTTCATCCCAAAAACGTCATAGTGATTGAAGATAGTCACTCCGGAGTAGTGGCCAGTACATCCGCAGGAATAAAGACCATTGGGTTTTTAGGAGGCAGTCATATCAGGACCGGCCACAAGGAGCGCTTGATGGCCCTTGGTTGCCAGCAGACCGTAAGCTCACATACTGAGTTAGCGCAATTACTGGAACAGATCTAAAAACGCCCAAACTTAAAGGCGATTGTACCCGTTGCACCACGAAGCAAGTTTGTTGCAGCAATGGGTTGATCATTGGCTGCATAGCGCAAATCAATGTCAGAGGTGAATAGATAGCTACCACCAACCGCGATGCGCATAAAGGACAAGACGTTCAATTGTAGCTCAACACCCGGATTTAGAAGGAAGAAGCCGGCTTCTTCATAGGCAATGCCAGATGAGATATTCGCGGGCTCATAACCAACACCTCCCCCACCAATAAGCACAGGAAAAGCAAGGTGCACCAGTTTAGTAGGTTGCCAAAAGTACTCTAAAAGAAGGCCACCATAGCCTCCTTCAAAACGATAATTCCGATTGAGATTGGTATCGAATCGCTCTTGCGAGGAGAAAGTCATTCCACCACCTCCAACCACAAGCCGATGGTTGATGACCCAACCTCCTTGGCCTCCAATAAAAAAGGCGTCTAGCCCATCAACGGCACCATAGGCCATCTTGAACCCTCCATAACCTCCGCTGCTGTACAAGTTAAGTCCGTCGCCAGCCAGCGTTCGCACTTCATTACTATAATTCTCTTGTGCCTTGGCATTGATGAAACAAAAAAACGCCAAGAGTAGGACCAGTTTTTTCATTGTCTTGTTGTTTGAGTTTTTCAAGGCATACGAAAAAGAGTCTTCCTTGTTCCAGTGAATTAAAAAATTAATTAACTTTGTATTTCAAAGTACTTTCAAAATGGATAAGGACTACAGAAAAGACATCTCTGAGATCAGGAACATGATGGAGCGTTCTTCACGCTTTATTTCATTGAGTGGCCTTTCCGGCATCATGGCTGGAGTTTATGCACTAATCGCTGCCTTTATTGCCTATAAGATCGCCTACACGTATGAAACAATTGAATACCAAGAGATGCTGGTCAGGAACGTTCGAGGCAAAAGGCTTGAATTGCTGCTCACTGCCATATCGACATTGGGACTTGCCATCATCACGGGAATCATCTTAACCAAGCAAAAGGCAAAGAAACAAGGGGTAACAAGTTGGGACAAAACGGCTAAAAAAGTGGTCATGAACCTGTTGATCCCCTTAGTCGCCGGAGGCATTTTAGTGGTCATCTTGTACCACAACGGTTACATCAGGCTGATCGCCCCAATGACCCTCGTCTTTTACGGTTTGGGTCTGATCAATGCGAGCCATTTTACCTATCGCGACATTCGGCTTTTAGGCATTTCAGAAGTGATCCTCGGACTTTTTGCCTGTTGGTTCACCGGATATGGTTTGCTCTTTTGGTCCTTGGGCTTCGGGCTCTTACACATTGTTTATGGGGCACTCATGTATTACAAATACGATAAATGAGACAGCACTTTCAACACCTTAATAAAGCTTTTGACAACCGCGTGCGCCTCGGCATCATGGCGGCCTTGGTATCGAACGAATCCATGGATTTTAAAAGCCTTAAGGTTTTGCTAGACATTACAGATGGCAATTTGGCCAGCCATTTAAAAGGACTTGAAAAAGAGGCTTACATCGAAGTACAAAAACAATTCATTGGGAGAAAACCCAACACGACCTACTCTGTCACCAAAAGTGGGCGAAGTGCTTTTCAAGAACACATCAATGCGCTTGAATCCATCATTAGTCAACAACTAACTACAAGAGGAAATGAATAAAAGGAAATTATCTTATCTGCTCAAAAGTCTATTGGTTCTCCTCCAGGTGTATTGCTGGTTTAGACAACCGAAGAACAAAGAACGTCTCATTGCCTTGTTCTTCATGATCCCGGGAATTGTTCTTCTGGTGCCCTCGTTCAACTTTGAACTGACCCTTATTCAGTCCTTTCTTTTTCAGTCCATGATCCTTTATGGCGTATTGAGTGCCTTCTGGATCTATAAAGCACACTATCGCGTGTCCGTGGTCAACTTTGTCGTGTTTTTTGCCTTGCTGGTCAAGATCAGCATGCCCATTCCCACCCGATCAGAATTCCTGACCAGCAACGAATCGATCAAGATCATGCAATTCAATGTATTGGTCAACAATTACCGCTATGCGGCCACGATCGAACAAATCAAAAAAGAAAATCCTGACTTTATCTCCTTTCAAGAGGTTTCGAATGATTGGGCAAATGCCCTAGAGCTTGGCCTTGGGAAAGACTACCCCTATTTTCAAGTCGTTCGACATCCCGACGAAAGTCAGGGACTGGCCATCTTCAGTAAACACCCCATGCGTGCGCTGCAATACCACGAATGGAGTGGCACCGCGAACTTGAGTGGTCAACTCCTTATCGGAGAAGAGGCGGTCAATTTCTTGAGTTTGCACACGCGCTCGCCAATGACCAAGGAGAAATGGCAAACACGAAACCAGCACATCGATGCGGCAGCAGACTTTGTGGCTGCACAAAAGGGTGAGTTCCTTGTCCTAGGAGATTTCAATACCGTTCCATGGGACCAACAGCTCAGTAAGTTTCGTAAAAAGACGCAACTGAAGGACAGCCGCAAAAAGCTCACCCCTACTTTTCCAGCCTGGGGACCAAAGTATGTGGCGCAAATACCGATTGACTACATTTTCCATTCAAAGGGAATTTCCTGTCAATCACTAGACTCGGTTAAGCTCACTTCTGATCATGAGGCAGTGATTGGCAACTTTCAACTATTATAAATACGCCTTTATCCATAACCTTTATCTTTCTGCTTCGGTTGTAAAAGCATTCTGAATTCATGACTTTTGTGGATTCTTTGCCCATGGAAAAACGCAACCCCGATACACCGATCACCCTTGCCCCCATTGACCTCACCGGACACGAGCAGATAGAGATTTTTGGTGCCCGAGAACACAACCTCAAAAACATTGATGTTGAGATTCCGAGAAACAAATTGGTGGTCATTACGGGTATATCAGGATCTGGAAAGTCCTCTTTGGCTTTTGATACCATTTACGCGGAAGGGCAACGCCGCTACATGGAGAGTTTTTCGGCCTATGCGCGTTCTTTTATCGGGGACATGGAACGACCAGATGTCGATAAGATCAACGGGTTAAGCCCGGTGATCTCCATTGAACAAAAAACCACTTCTAGAAATCCCCGCTCAACGGTCGGCACCTTAACTGAGATCTACGATTTTCTTAGGTTGCTCTATGCACGAGCAGGCATCGCCTATTCTTACATCACTGGCAAACCGATGATCAGGCAATCGGAAGATCAAATCGTTGAACACATTATCCACAATTTTGAACGCAAAAAGCTGATTCTATTGGCACCGGTGGTCAAAGGAAGAAAAGGCCATTACCGTGAGCTTTTCGTTCAGATCAGAAAAATGGGCTTTACTAAGGTCCGCGTCGATGGTGTTGTGCTGGAGCTCATGCCTAAAATGCAAGTGGATCGATACAAAACACACGACATCGAAATTGTTGTGGATCGAGTGATCGCGGATGAAAGTGACCGCTTTCGCATTACCAAAAGTGTACAAACCGCATTAGCACAGGGCAAGGGTGTCCTCATGATCAGAGACGAAGCGGGTGAGATCCATCATTTCTCTAAATACCTGATGGACCCGGAAACCGGGCTTTCCTATGATGAGCCTGCGCCCAATAACTTTTCGTTCAATTCTCCCTATGGAGCCTGCCAAACCTGTAATGGCCTAGGTCAGGTAGAGGAGATCACCAAAGAATCGATCATTGCCGATCCGAACCTGAGCATTAGTAGAGGTGGCTTTGCCCCCTTAGGTGAATACCGCGACATTTGGATCTTCAAAAAGCTGGATGCCATTTTAAAGCGGCATAAGGTCAACCTGACCACACCGATCAAGGAAATACCAAAAGACGTTTTGGACGTCATCTTGTTTGGAGACGATGTGCCTGTTGCCGTTAGCTCTAAAAAATATCCCGGTACGCAGTGGAATACGAAATTCGAAGGGATCATTCGTTTCTTAGAAAAGCAAAAGGAAGAAGGCACTGAGAAAACTCGAAAATGGATAGAAGATTTCATGACCGTGAAAACCTGTCCTAGCTGTAATGGCAGTCGGCTGAAAAAAGAATCCCTGCACTTTCTTATCGCAGACACCAACATATCGCAGCTTGCCGAAATGGACATCCAAGCCCTTGCAGACTGGTTTGTGGGCTTAGAAGAGCGCTTAACTGCAAGACAAAAACAGATCGCTCCGGAAGTACTCAAAGAAATCAGAAAACGCATCGGATTCTTACTGGATGTGGGCTTAGACTACCTCACCTTGAATCGGCCGCTTCGGACGCTTTCAGGAGGAGAGGCACAACGTATACGTTTGGCTACGCAAATCGGTACACAACTGGTCAGCGTATTGTACATCATGGACGAGCCTAGCATTGGACTCCATCAACGCGATAACGAGAAGCTCATCAAAGCCCTGCAAGAACTTCGGGACATTGGCAATACCATCATTGTTGTTGAACATGACAAAGACATGATGCTGGCTTCGGATCATATCTTAGATATCGGTCCGGGAGCTGGCCGCCATGGCGGGCAAGTAGTTGCTTCCGGAAGCCCAAAAGAATTTTTAAAAGCACGCGGAACTACCGCTCAATACCTAGAGGGAACCAAACGAATTGAAGTGCCAAGCGCTAGACGCGACGGAAATGGCAAGGCGCTCAAACTGAAAGGCGCCAGTGGAAATAACCTGAAAAATGTTACCCTTGAGCTTCCGCTCGGTCAGATGATCTGCGTCACAGGAGTTTCGGGCAGTGGAAAGTCTACTCTTATTCACGATACCTTATTTCCGATTCTCAATCACCACTTTTTCAGAAGCAGAAAAGCCCCATTAGCCTACAAAGGCATCGAAGGTCTTGAGCATATAGACAAAGTCATTGAAGTAGATCAATCGCCAATTGGCAGAACGCCAAGGTCTAATCCGGCCACCTATACCGGTGTTTTCACAGACATCCGAAGCCTATTCACCGAATTGCCCGAAGCAAAGATCAGAGGCTACAAAGCAGGAAGATTCTCCTTTAACGTCAAAGGAGGACGCTGCGAAACCTGTGAAGGCGCAGGAATGAAACTCATTGAGATGGACTTTTTGCCGAATGTGCACGTCCCTTGTGAAACCTGTAAGGGCAAACGCTATAACCGAGAAACTTTAGAGGTACGTTTCAAAGGAAAGTCTATCTCTGACGTGCTCGAAATGACGGTAGAACAAGCCGTTGATTTCTTCGAGCATCAACCCAAGATCTTGCGAAAGATCCAAACATTGAACGACGTAGGCCTGGGGTATATCTCGCTCGGACAACATGCGACAACCCTTTCTGGCGGTGAAGCGCAACGGGTGAAATTGGCCACAGAGCTCTCCAAAAAGGATACCGGACAGACCCTCTACATCCTCGACGAACCCACCACCGGATTACACTTCCAAGACATTCAACACCTGTTGGATGTTTTGAATCGGTTGGTGGAGAAAGGCAATACCGTGTTGATCATTGAACACAACATGGATGTGATCAAAGTAGCGGATCATATCATTGACCTAGGACCTGAAGGCGGAGACAAAGGAGGAACCATCATTGCGCAAGGAAGCCCGGAAATAGTAGCCAAAAGCAAAAAAAGCCATACGGCGAAGTTTTTGAAAGCTGAATTGGTCTAAAAAAAGATGCCGCCCTTGCCAAGGCGGCACCATCTTCAACCAAAACATTAAAATCAACACACAATGAATCAACTTCACTTGGGCTTTAGCCCTCGTCCGATTTTAATTTCATCTTACTCTTTTACTTTTCTTGTCTACTTAACGGCTATTGCAGCGAAGTAGTGCCTTTAGAATAGTAAATTTTTGTTAAAATTTTATGTTTTAACCTTATCCCATAGGCAACGCGGTAGAGCTAATTTGCGTTCCATAGGTAACCTGTCTTACATGAAAGCATACGAACACCTACACCTCGATATTCCTTCAAATGGTAAAAAACGCATCATCATCATTGGTGGTGGTTTTGGTGGAATTCAATTGGCCAAAAGCCTGAAAAATTCGGCTTATCAGATCGTGATGTTCGACCGCCACAATTACCATACATTTCAACCGCTACTCTACCAGGTGGCAACAGCGGGTCTAGAACCGGATTCGATCGCCGGCGCACTGCGCCAACTATTTGAATCGCACAAAGACTTCTATTTTCGAATGGCTCGGGTCACCTCGGTCAATGTCAAGACGAAGCGTGTGAATACCTTGGTAGGTGAGCTGAGTTATGACCTGCTCGTGATCGCCAACGGATCCAAAACGAATTACTTTGGCAACGAAGCATTGTATAAGAGAACCTTCCCGCTGAAACGTATTCCCCAGGCGCTGGACCTAAGAAGTCATATGCTGCAGAATTTCGAGCAAACCGTCATGTCGCCCGACGTTCAAGAACAAGACCGTTTGACCAATTTTGTGATTGTTGGTGGCGGGCCAACCGGTGTCGAAGTGGCGGGAGCCCTAGGAGAGCTGAAGAAACACGTGTTGCCTAAAGATTACCCCGACATTGATTTCAATATCATGAACCTCCATTTAGTGGATGCCGGGCCACGTTTACTGGGGGCGATGTCCGAAGCCTCCAGCGAGAAAGCCTTGGCCTACCTCAAAGAATTTGGCGTGAACGTTCGCCTCAACACGATCGTGAAGGATTACGATGGGAAAGATGTCATTCTTTCTGACGGCACCGTCATACCTGCCAAAACGGTCATCTGGGGCGCTGGCGTTACAGGCAACCTCATTGAAGGTATTCCTGAAGAACAACTGATGGGTGGGCGAATCAAAGTCAATGCCTACAATCAGGTGGAAGGGCTGGAAGATGTCTTTGCCATAGGAGATGTCGCCGTGATGGCCTCCGAACAGCACCCAAAAGGACATCCTATGATCGCTCCTGTTGCCATGCAACAAGCGAAACGACTGGGAAGTAACCTGAAAAAAGAACGCGAAAACTGGCAGGCCTTTGCGTACAAAGACAAAGGAAGCATGGCCACTATCGGAAGAAACAAAGCGGTTGTGGACCTGCCGAAATTCCATTTTGGTGGTTTCTTCGCCTGGACGGTTTGGATGTTTGTGCACCTTATGTCAATCATTGGGTTTAGAAATCGACTTGTGGTGCTGAGCAATTGGATCTGGAATTACTTTACCTACGACAGAGGCACACGCTTGATCATTCGCACCTTTTACCGCAAAAAAGACTTCAAGCCGAGCGACAGCCTTTAAGTTCCATCACCTTTCGGGAAAATGCGGGTTCAAAATCACTTCAGAATGATTATTTTTCCGCTGCATGAGAAAAAAGAGACTTTATTGGTCTTTACAAGGCGTGGGTTGGGCCATCTACCTGATCATCAATATGATCACCATTTACCTCGACCCGCAGGGCTTGGCCGAAACGGAAGGCCAGGTGCTAGTCGGGTACATCAACAACTCGGTAGATACCAGCATCCTATTTCTACTTTCGCATTTCTTCTTGCGCACCATCATCATCAAACGTGACTGGTTAAGCATCAACATCGGACGTGTTATTCCTCGGCTATTTCTGGTCATTTTTATCACCAGCACACTCTACCTCCTGTTTTCTGCAAGCATCAATAGTCTTTACCTCGACCTAGATTTCAATAGCCCTGAAGGACTTACCAGCAACGTATTGCTGCCCTTCATTGCCTCCCTGGTTTTGTATATCATCTGGGTGGCCATCTATTTTCTATACCACTATTTGGAGAGTAACAACAGGTCATTAAAGTTTGAAGCCGCCATGAATGAAATGCACCTCAACCAATTGAAATCTCAATTGAACCCGCATTTCATTTTCAATGCTCTCAATAGCATGCGGGCACTTGTCGATGAAGAGCCACAAAAGGCCAAAGTTGCCATTACGCAATTATCCAATATTTTGAGGAACTCACTGATCACAGACATGAAGCGTGTCGTCAATTTCAGAAATGAACTGAGCACAGTGAGGGATTACTTGGCACTAGAATCCATTCGTTTCGAGGAAAGACTTCAGGTAGAATTTGACATCTCTCCGGGTTCAGATCATTATGAAGTACCGCCTATGATGCTGCAAACATTGACAGAAAATGCCATTAAGCATGGAGTTTCGAATTTAGTCAGTGGTGGAATCATTCAGATTTCTACTGAAATTGTGGATTCCGTGATGAAAGTGAAGATCAGAAACAGTGGTCAGCTTCAAAACGGCAAAGGAAATAAAAAGAAAACCACCGGTGTCGGCTTGGTAAATACACAAGAAAGACTGAAACTGATCTATGGAGATCGGGCAAGCTTCAAAATGTACAATGAAAATGATAAGTTTGTAGTTGTTGAAGTCAACATTCCGCAACGGATATAAAAATTCTTTATGAAAGCACTTATAGTAGATGACGAAAGGTTAGCCCGGAAAGAGCTCACCAATCTTTTGCAAGAGTACCAAGAAATCGAGATCGTGGGTGAAGCGGTGAATGCCGAAGATGCCGAAGAAAAGATCAAAAGCCTGAAACCCGATCTGCTCTTTTTAGACATTCAAATGCCAGGTAAAACAGGCTTTGAATTGCTAGAATCGTTGGATACCGTTCCGGAAGTGGTCTTTACCACGGCATACGACGAGTATGCTTTGAAAGCCTTTGATTTCAACGCACTGGATTATTTATTGAAACCCATTGAACCGGACAGATTAAAAGAAACGATCACCAAGTTACTGAGCAGAAAAGCCTCTGATCAAGAGGAAGTAAAAGTCACTGACCAAAAACTGGGGCTGCAAGACCGCGTCTTTGTTAAGGATGGGGATAAATGTTGGTTCGTTAAGCTAGAGAACATTCGGTTATTCGAATCCGATGGCAATTACATCAAGATCTACTTCGAGAACTTCAAACCCATGATCCATAAATCATTGAATGCGCTGGACGAAAAACTGGACGATCGTTCATTCTTTAGAGCCAGCCGAAAACACATCATCAATTTGACCTGGGTCGAAAGCATAGAGTCTTGGTTCAATGGCGGATTAATGGTTGTGCTAAGAGGTGGTGATAAGGTGGAAGTGAGCCGTCGACAAGCCGCACGCTTCAAAGAAATGATGAGTTTATAAAGCCCATTGGACACAACGGAAAAGAATACCCTGGCTCAAAGGTCAGGGTTTTTTTATTGAAAAAACCTACATTTAACCTTATGAAGAAACTAGTGCTTCTCTTTTGCTTAAGCCTTCTATTTACTCCTCTTTGCCTTGGTCAAGACTCTCTGGTGAGTGCTGACACCTTAGCCAAAGCAGCAACAGAGGTAAGAAAAGACTCTATTCCCATCCTCAATGGCATTGGCCCCTATTCCGCTCAAGTTCGCAGCTTTAGAATACAGGAGAAGATCCGCGCTTACCGACAAGCCACTTTTCGCCCGGAAATCACCATCATTCGCGGAAAAGGAATCAACGATCTCATGATCGGTGAAGACATGATCATGGCGGTAACCCAAGCCGACGCCGATGCCCTGGGGTTCAGTCTGGCAGGAGCGACCGCTTTTTATAAAGAGGAAATTGAAAAAGCCATTGAATTCAATAAGCTCAATCCAAGAGACAGCATTTTGATCAATATTGGTATTGCCTTACTCATTCTCGGGTTGTTCTATTTTGGTTTACGTTACTACAACCGGCTTTTCCGCCTCATCTTTTTTAAGATTCATGGTCAAAAAGGCAAACGCATCAAAGCCTTGGTCTTTAAGGACTACGAATACCTCTCAGAAGAGCGAATGGTCAGTGTAGTTGTGGTGGCGGCAAAGGGTATCCGCTTAGCGCTTCTACTCTTTATCATCTACTTGCTTCTCCCCCTCTTGTTCAGTTTATTCCCTTGGACACAAGGCATCGCACAAACGCTTTTTGGGTACATCATCGATCCGCTGAAAAGCATCAGTATTTCGTTCTTAAACTTTATTCCGAACCTCTTAACTATTGGTGTGATCATCGCTGTGGCTTTTTATGTGCTGAAGCTTCTAAAGTTCTTCCACGTTGAGGTAGCCAAAGAACGACTGAAAATTTCAGGCTTTTATCCAGAGTGGGCCAGACCTACCTATAACCTGATCAAAACGATCGTTTTTGCCCTGACCTTTGTGGCCATTTGGCCCAATCTGCCCATGTCTGATTCCAATATTTTTAAAGGGGTTTCCACGTTTTTTGGTCTGTTGATAGCACTTGGGGGTGCCGGAGCATTCTCCAACATCATTGCAGGACTGGTATTGACCTACATGCGGTCTTTTAAGATTGGGGACCGCGTGAAGATCGGAGAGGTAGTAGGTGATGTAAAAGAAAAAACCTTGCTAAACACCCGCTTGAAAACCATTAAGAATGAGATCATCACGATCCCAAACGCGCAAATGCTGAATAGCCACACCATCAATTATTCAACGGCTAATGACGAAAATGGACTCATGCTGCACACGACAATTACCATCGGCTACGAGGTGCCTTGGCGCGATGTGCACAAACTACTGGTTGAAGCCGCGCTGAAAACAGAGCATGTGAAAAAGCTTCCTAAACCATTTGTGCTGCAAACCAGCTTGGATGATTTTTATGTCAGTTACCAACTCAACGCCAGAACTCGAGAGATCCATCAAATGGCATTGATCTATTCAGAATTACATAAAAATATTCAAGACGAATTCAACAAAGCCGGCGTGGAGATCATGTCTCCTCATTATGCTGCATTACGAGATGGCAACCATACCACCATATCAGCAGATAAACTACCGGAAGATTACAAAGCTCCAGGCTTCAATTTAACTAAGCCCGGCGCATGAGTCTTCGAAAGCGCTTAGATACGGTCATTTTTGGAACGGATACACCCGCAGGTAAGGCCTTTGATGTGGCCTTGCTAATTGTCATCCTATTGAGTGTATTGACGGTGATGTTAGAAAGCGTTCCATCGCTTCAAGATCGCTATGGCACGCTCTTTCGAAACATGGAATGGTTCATGACCGCCATTTTTACCATTGAGTATATTATTCGTGTGTGGATCACTGAACGCAGAACCAAATACATCTTCAGTTTTTATGGAGTGATCGATCTCCTTTCTGTTTTACCGACTTACATCAGCATGATTTTAACAGGTACACAGTACTTGCTGATCATTCGCGCATTACGGCTTCTCAGGGTCTTTCGAATTTTAAAGCTTGGCCGATTTGTTGGGGAAGGAGAGCAATTGGGTAAAGCACTAAAGGCGTCTCGGCACAAGATCACCGTGTTCATGGGTACCGTCATGATGCTTGTGATCATTCTTGGCACCATTATGTATTTGGTTGAAGGCAAAGAAAATGGCTTTGACAGTATCCCATTGAGTATTTATTGGGCAATTGTTACCCTCACCACAGTCGGTTATGGCGACATTGCCCCTCAAACCGTCCTGGGTCAAACCATTGCCTCATTTGTGATGATCCTTGGCTATGCCATCATCGCGGTACCCACGGGCATCGTGACAGCCGAACTCACAAAAAAACCTGAAGCATTAGAAAAACACAAATGCGGTACCTGCGGTGGCTCTGGCCATGATGCCAATGCCATTTATTGCAAATACTGCGGAGAACGACTACCCGATTGAAAAAAGAGATCAAACTTACCGGGTATACCCCTGAAGAAGAGCGCGCTAATTTTTGGACACACTTAGTTGGTGTCTTTTATGGTTGTATTGGGGCAGTTCTTGTCATCTTCACTACTTCGGACAAACCACAACTTTGGAGCTCCTTGATCTTTTTCCTTACTGTAATTATTCTATATGGCAGTTCCAGCCTATATCACTTTGCCACCGGGAAAAAGCAAAAAATACTATTCAAGAAGCTCGATCATATTGCGATCTACCTGCTGATTGCAGGCACCTTCACTCCATTCTGCTTTGGCCTTCTAAGAGAAGTGCCCATTGGACAACAACTGGGTATCGCCATCTGGGTTTTCGCTCTTCTTGGCACCGTCTTCAAAGTGTTTTTCACAGGAAAGTATGAAGCCATCTCCCTACTCTCTTACCTGGGCATGGGTTGGCTCGGCTACCTGATGTTTGATGAGATGAGTATGCTGGCTGGCGAAGCGGTAGTGGATTACATGCTATACGGCGGGTTGAGCTATTCTGTAGGGGTTATCTTTTACGTCATGAGAAAACTAAAATACCATCATGCGATATGGCACCTGTTTGTCTTAGGCGGAACAGTTTTCCACAGTATTGCCATCTTTTCTCTTTAAAATGTCATTCTTGCTTTACATAATTGCGCCACTTGGTCAGCACGGCCTCGAAATCCGATGGTAATTCTGAATCAAATTGGATGAATTTGCCAGTTCTTGGATGAACAAAACCCAACGACTTGGCATGTAGGGCCTGACGCGCCATGATCTTGAATCCATTTTCTACAAAAGATTTATACTTAGAAAACTGCGTCCCTTTTAATACACGATCGCCACCGTACGTTGCATCATTGAATAAAGGATGCCCTAAATACTTCAAATGCGCCCTGATCTGGTGGGTACGTCCCGTTTCTAGATTGCATTGTATAAGGCTCACATACCTCAGGTCTTCCAATACTTTGTAGTGTGTGATGGCATGCCGGCCTCTCGTTCCGTCTTCAATTGCAGTCGTCACACGACGGTCTTTTTCGCTTCGCCCTAAATGCACATTAATGGTCCCCTCTACAGGTTCTAGCACTCCCCAAACCAAGGCATAGTACGTCCGCTCAATGCTGTGGTCGAAGAACTGTTTGGCCAAACTGGTCATTGCCTTTTCTGTTTTGGCGATGACCAACAAGCCGGAGGTGTCTTTATCAATGCGGTGGACCAGCCCTGGACGCCCTTCATTGTTCTCCATGGTGGGCAATTGCTGAAAATGGTGGGTTAGTGCATTGACCAACGTACCTGACCAATTGTTATACGCCGGATGCACCACCATTCCGGCCTCTTTATTCACGATCAGGATATCTTCATCCTCATAGACGATATTGAGCGGAATATCTTCTGGAATAAGCTCGGTCTCTCTTGGTGGTTCAGGTAAGGCAACCACCACCTCATCCCCCGACTTCACTTTAAAATTGGGCTTAACCTCAAGACCATTGACTTTAACAAATCCATCTTTGATGCCTTGCTGAATCTTATTCCTCGTCACATTCGGCAGACGATCCATGAGGAACTTATCAATTCGATACGGTTGCTGACCAGGATCACAGACGATGCGATGATGCTCAAATAATTCCTCTGATTCTAGATCCAATTCGGTCATGGTCCTTTAAAACTTCAAACAAAGATATCACTAACTTCGGTGCATGAAAATCGGTTCAACGCCAATTCATTCTCTTTCGCATCCCGTTGCTCTTGAAAAAGGTGTTTCGCTCTATGTAAAAAGGGAAGACCTGAACCATGAACACATGTCAGGAAACAAACTCCGAAAGCTAAAATACAACCTCCTAGAGGCTAGGAAACGACAGCAGAAGACTATTCTGACGTTTGGCGGTGCTTTTTCTAACCACATTTATGCAACAGCTGCTGCTGGAAAGGCCTATGGATTCCAAACGATTGCGATCATCCGGGGAGAAGAACATTTGCCTCTTAACCCTACACTTCAATTTGCAAGAGATCAAGGCATGCTACTGTATTATCTAGACCGAACTCGTTATCGGTCCAAACACATGCCGATAATCTTGGATGATCTTCGTGAGAGATTCGGTGATTTTTACCTCATTCCTGAAGGGGGAACGAACGAACTCGCCATTCAAGGCTGCCAAGAGATCCTGTCAGACGATGAACTTCAATTCGATTACTATGCCTTGTCAGTTGGAACCGGAGGAACAATTGGGGGCATCATTCAGCGGTTAAAAGGCAAACAGCTCGTCCTTGGCTTTAGCGCACTAAAAGGAGGCTTTCTTGAAGAAGAAATAAAGAACTTGTTTAAACAATATAATCTTCCTCAATTCACTAATTGGGACATCCATAATGACTATCATTTTGGGGCGTACGCAAAAGCGACCCCAGACCTAATGGCATTCATTAAGAACATGGAGAATGCTTTCGACCTGCCCTTAGACCCGGTTTATACCGCAAAAGCCCTTTACGGCTTGCTTGACATGATCGAACAGGGTGCATTTCCTGAAGGAAGTAGCCTACTTTTTATCCATACAGGAGGCCTCCAAGGTAGGGCCGGATTTGGCCTTTAACCAAAAAGCATTTCGAAGGCATCTTTCAGCTTAGAAAAACCTTTCACTTGAATTTTCACATCAGGGGGTATCGCTTTTAATGCATGTTTTGAAATATAGATTTCCTTAAATCCCAATTTCTCTGCCTCAGCGATACGGTTTTCAATCCGATTTACTGCTCTTATTTCGCCACCAAGACCTACCTCTCCGGCAAAGGCAATGTCATCGCTAATGGGGATGTCATGATAAGCACTGACCAAAGCAGCACAAACCGCCAGATCTAGTGCGGGTTCATCGATCCGCAAGCCGCCAGCCACATTCAAAAATACATCTTGGCTACCAAAACGCAAGCCCCCTCTCTTTTCAAGAACAGCCAAAAGCATGTTAAGTCGTTTGGTGTCAAAGCCCGTCGTGCTTCTTTGTGGTGTCCCGTAAGTCGCTGCACTTACAAGGGATTGCAATTCGATCAGCAATGGTCGATTGCCTTCAATCGTAGCTCCGATGGCAACCCCGCTCAGATCATCTGCCTTTTGTGAGATCAAGATCTCCGACGGATTCGACACTTCTCTGAGGCCCGTACTCTGCATCTCATAGATGCCCAGTTCTGCCGTAGAGCCAAAACGGTTTTTAACCGTTCGCAAAATGCGATACGAAAGGTGTCTATCCCCTTCAAATTGCAAAACGGTATCAACCATGTGTTCTAATACTTTAGGTCCGGCGATACTTCCATCTTTGGTAATGTGACCGATCAGAAACACAGGTGTTTGGGTTTCCTTTGCAAAGCGCATTAGCTCAGCGGTACAATCTCTTACCTGTGAAACGGAGCCCGGTGCCGATTCTACTTTTGACGACTGCAAAGTTTGAATCGAATCAATGATCACCAACCTGGGTGCCAAGGCCTTGATTTGTAAAAATATCTGGTCAAGCCCCGTTTCTGCCAAGATCGAGCAACTGGTTTCTTCATAACCAATTCGATCCGCTCGCATTTTGATCTGCTGCTGGCTTTCCTCACCAGAAACATACAGCACATTGGTGTTCTTGGCGCTGAGGGCCAATTGCAACATCAAAGTAGATTTTCCAATTCCCGGCTCTCCACCGATCAACACCAACGACCCTCGTACGATGCCTCCTCCCAGCACACGGTTCAATTCTTGATCACCGGTCTGCATCCGCTTTTCCGCAGTCGATTGAATTTCATTCAATTTTAGCGGTTTGCTGGCCACCTTCGCCTGCCCCTCATCCGCCCATGCCTTTTCAAGAGTAGCACCTCCTTTGGCAATGCGCTCCTCAACATAGGTATTCCATTCACCGCAAGACGAGCACTTTCCTACCCATTTTGGTGAACTCACGCCACAGTTTTGGCAGACATAAACCGATTTTAACTTGGCCATACCGAAAGATAAGGAAAGCCCGCTTAATTCAGGAGTTCGCCAATGTCATCTGCCGATAACTTTTTGACAAAACTTTCTTCCGTGGTGATCAGGTCTGACGCCAAGCGGAGTTTATTCTTTTGAAGTGCTAGAATTTTTTCCTCTACCGTATTACGGGCAATGAATTTATAGGTAAACACTGTGTTTTGTTGCCCAATACGGTGCGCCCTGTCGACTGCCTGTGCTTCAATGGCGGGATTCCACCAAGGGTCTAATAGAAATACATAATCAGCACGCGTAAGATTCAACCCTAAACCACCGGCCTTCAAGGAGATCAAAAAAAGCTTCACTTTCTCATCCTCTTGAAAGCGCTCCACTTGCTTTTGTCGGTCTTTCGTCGATCCGTCCAAGTAGGCATACTCCAGTTTGCGCTCCTCAACAAAGCGCTTGACGATGGACAGATGCTTCACAAACTGGCTAAAGATGAGAATCTTATGTCCTTCACTGACGGCAGACTCGATCATGTACATGATGTCTTCTAGTTTACCGGAATCTCCCGTATAGTCCTCCTCCACCATCAGCGGGTGATTGGCCAATTGCCTAAGCTTCGTTAAGCCTTGCAGTAACAGCATCTGCGATTTTCTGACCCCCTCTTTCTCAATGGTGTCCAGGATCTTATTTCTGAAGTAGGTCTTGACCTCTTCATACTTTTCTTCCTGAGCGGCCGTCATGTCACTGAATTTGATCTGTTCTATTTTCTCAGGCAGGTCCTTGGCTACTTGTGCTTTCTGCCTTCTCATGATAAACGGCTTAATGATCACATTCAGCTTTCTGGTCTTTTCTTGATCCTGCTTCTTTTCAATCGGTAGCAGAAACTCTTCTCTAAAAAACTTTTGCGTTCCCAGCAATCCGGGGTTGATGAAGCTGACCTGAGACCAAATATCTAAAGTGCTATTTTCGAGCGGCGTACCGGTCAAGATCAAACGATATCGACTATTCAATTCCCGAACCGCTTTTGAAATAATAGAATCGGGGTTTTTGATGGCCTGAGACTCATCTAGGATAACATAATCAAAATAGAATTCCTTTAGAATGTCCTTGTCTATTCGTGTGATCCCATAGGAAGTAATCACCAGATCAAAGGACGCGAACTGCTCCGCACTCTTGACTCGGGTGGAGCCCGTATAGACCAACACCTTTAAATTAGGAGTAAACTTTTTGGCTTCGAGTTCCCAATTGTAGATCAACGAGGTGGGCATAATTAGCAAAGAAGTACGGGAAGGCTCCTCATCCTTCCTGGCTTGAAGCATCGCCAAGGTTTGGACCGTCTTCCCTAAACCCATGTCATCCGCCAAACAGCCACCAAAATTAAATTCACTCAAAAAGCGCATCCAATCATAGCCCGCTTTTTGGTATGGCCGCAGTGTCCCTTTGAACTGTTTGCTCATCGGGTATTCATCAATTGCTTCAAACCCTTGTAGCTGCTGAAGTTTACGATCCATGGTCACTTTTGCCAGCTTGCCATTTTGTAGATCCTGGATAAGCGATAAATGGTGTTTTTTAATGCGGTGCTGATGCGCTTCATGATTAACAAAGGCGAATAGCTCCGAATAATCTGCTACCCATGCATCTGGAATCACCGCGATCTCCCCATTGGGAAGCTCAAATTCACGCTTGTGCTGCTTGATCATCACACGGAGTTGCTCAAATGGGATCTCAAACTCTCCAAACTTTACGCTTGCGTGTATATCAAACCAATCGATGCCCTCGCTGACTTCAATGTCGATACTCGATTCACCTATGAAATATTTTTTGCGGTCATCACCACTCTGCTGTACTTCGATGCCTAGTTGATCAAGTTTTTCTGCATTTTCATTCAACCAGCTAAAGGCCTTTCCTCTGCCCATGGTCATGCGACCTTCCTTCAAGGCCAATCCCATGGATTGCAATTCGGTCAAGATCTCTTGTTCCAGTTTCCCGTGCCGATACACTTTGTGAAAGGTATATTGTCCATTCTCCTTTTCCAGTTGAACGGACGCCTTTGGCTGCTTTTGGTAGCTGAAGCGGTAAGGGCCATATTTCCAATCTACTTTGAACAAAATGCGGGCATCTTCACCAGCGTCCCTTGCTCCCGCACCTGACTTTTCGAAGAGGTCTCCATTAGTGGCTTGAACCAATTCAGAAAACCGAAGCCTCGGTTCCAAGTCAAATTTTTGTGTCTGAATTTCAAAGCCTTTGGCATACACGTCGAATGAAGAAACCAATTGGGTCACAAACTTCTCATAATAAGTCTCTTCAAACTTGCGAGGTATAACGATGAACTTCTTTTTGAGAAATGGCTTCAGCTTTAGTCCATCGACATTCTTTGCGAAATGAATCAGTTTGTCGCCAACGACCATAAAAGCGGGCTCATGGCAAAGCAAATACGACCCATTGTATTGCCACTCCAGCTTTTCTCCTTGAAACTTAATGGTGGGGAAGTAATGCGTATTCTCCTCATTGCGGCGAAAATGAAACAATACCGTTGCCTTGTCCTCTTTGTAATGAATGCGCTTCCAGGCCGGTTCCCCGTCCCTACCCATCTCAAAGATCATTTTCCCTGCTAGCTTGGCTAAAATTTGAGCCCTTTTTCGCTCAATGAACTCATAGATGGTTTTTTGAAGCACTTCATCTCCTGTCTCTTTTGAGAAAACCTTCAAAAAAAAGTCCGCCGGCTTGATCTTCTTTTGATAAAACTTCAGAATGATGGCTTCTTGCTGAATCTGGTCCATGAGCTTGATCAACTCAATGTCGGTTTCGTCTATAGCCGATTCAAATTCATGCGCATTCTTCGCAGAAATGTTTTGATGCTGTAGGGTAAGCCTTCCTTTGTCATCGAGCTGTACAACGAAGGACTCGAACAAATATCCCAGGTATTCGTGCTCGAATAAAGAGTAGATCAATTGGAACGGTTGGGAGGTCGATACCTTCATAGAAAGTGTAAAGCGGTTTGCAAATTAAGTAAATCTGCAAAGCGACAAAAGACCGAAACTATTCTTCTTCCGATTTTAATCGAGATGCTTTTTGTGGTCTGTCTTAGCAGCCAACACAGCCGGCCGGTAGGACGTAATTAGGGTAATAACGATCATGGAAAGGGCAACCCAAAGCACATCCGAAAAGATGAGCTTTACAGGATACGCGCTAATCAAAGAGGTTGACATCCCCATGCCTACAAGACCAAAACGCTCTTGAATCAAACAGATGAGCACGCCAAGACCAATTCCTACTAATGCGCCAGACAAGGCGATGAACGCCCCTTGTTTTAAAAAAATGGACTTGATCAATTCCGGTTTTGCACCATAGGAGATCATAACAGCAATGTCTTTCCGTTTTTCAATGGCCAGCATCGATAAACAGAAAAAAATGTTGAATGAGGCAATGGCGGTAATGAATGATAGCGCAATATAAACAAATAGCTTTTCGATCTTGACCGCGCGCAGTAAGTCTGCATGTTGTTCTTCACTATTCATCACGGTGAATTCATCTCCTAGAAATTCCTTTAGCTTTCCTTTCAAAGGTTCTATGGAAGCTCCTTCCTCTGCATAGACTTCAATGCTCGTATATCGGTCTCGATACCCGGTCAACTGTTGCACAAAGGCCAAGGAGGTCAGCACATATTTCTCATCATAAGTCTGTTCGATCTGAAAGATTCCTGAGGGATAGAGTCTTCTTTTGTTCAATGCGCTGCTTGTATTCAAGGCCCCTGCCTTCAAGTTCTTAGGAAAAATCGCCTCAATCGGTAACATATCGCTCTCGACCAAAATGCCCATTTGATAAGCTACACCAACACCTAACACAGCAAAGGTTTTTGGTCCCTCTTCAAACTTCAAATCACCTGTTAGCATGAAGGTATCGAGTTTATTCATGCGGAGGAGGTCATTACCGATACCTTTGAGACGCACCACTGCTTGCGTACTTCGGTAGTTGAACACCACGTTCTCTTCTACCACGGGAGCAACTCCTTTAATGCCCGGTATGTCTCCGATCTGATCAAGTTGCTCTTGGCTGATCTCAAAAGTTTTGCCCAATGCTCGCTCAATTTTAAGATCGGGATCGAATGTCCCATAAACCCCTTTGAGTACATTTTCTAAGCCATTGAACACCGAAAGCACAATGATGAGGGCCATTGTCCCTATGGCAACACCAACAATGGATACGATAGATAAGACCTGAATGAAATTATTAGGCTTTCTTGCGAAGAAATAGCGCCTGGCTATGTAGGTTGATACACTCACTCTTCATTGTCTTCCGTTGCAGGAGGAATATTGAGGCTGTCCAAGAGTTTATCCATTTTATCCGCTTGTTCGGCAGTAGCATCAAGAAAAAAGGCCAATTCTGGGGTCACCCTGACCTGATTGCCAATGCCTCTACCCAAAGCTCCTCTCACCTTAGATTTATTGCTATTGATGACCTCGATCAATTCGTCAGCATACTTAATGGGAAAAACGGAGATATACACCCTCGCCAAGCCAAGGTCAGGACTCATCACAACATCCGTTATCGTCACAAGCTTCCCGGCAAATTCAGATGAAAATTGCAGTGTAAAAATCTTGCTGAGTTCTTCTTTAATCAGTTTACTAAACTTTTGTTGTCTTTTCGTTCCTGCCATGGGTCAAATATCATATTTATTGCTGTATTTTCCTTATCCCAAAATTTACCTTATTTGCGGGAGATTGTAGTCCTATTGTGTTAAGTCTATTTCGGAAAAACGACCCTTTCTTAAATGTTTTGTTGATCATTTTATTGGTCATCGTTCGACTGCTCTATACGTTTTTGGGTGATCTTAACCTTCAAACGACAAGCGGAACACAAAGCTATTTACTCAACGAGGTGTTTAGTCTTTCCCTTAATGCCTATGGCCATATCTGGTTCTCGGCAGTATTTGTGATGATAAATATGCTGCTCATCAACCAACTGATCCGCTCAAACCAAGCCTTTGATGAAAACAACTACCTGGGAGGGCTGACGTATCTCTTACTCTCTAATTCTGCTATTCCATTTTTCCAGCTAAGTGGTTCTTTAGTGGCCAGTACCTGCCTTCTTCTTGCGCTTTCCCTCATACTTCATCATGTAAAGCAACGGGCCTCTGAAGAGAATCTCTTTTTTACCGGTGTGTTGATCGGGCTCTCTGTACTCTTCTACTCACCACTTGCGATTTTTTTACCCCTTACCTTATTGGTCTACGTTTTCTACACAAGAACCATTCCCAGGAGGTATGTCCTCGCAACCTTTGGTTTCTGTTTTCCTTTCATTGTGACCTATAGTATCTCATTGTATGGAGCCAAGACTTTTCCACTATCCTTCTTTTTTGAGAACCTTTTCTCACGCAGTATTGCTGAAGATAACCTACTGTCGTTCTTTTTCGTCCTGGTCCCTCTCTTATTAATGATGAGTAAGTTGTTAGGTTCTTTCAATGGATTGAAAATGACGAATCACCAGATCCACTTTCATCGGATCATGTTCCTACTCTTTCTGTCTGCTATCTATCTATTTTTCGCAGCCGGTCAAACCTTTGGCTTAGTATGGGTATTGAGCATTCCTGCAACTTATTTCATTTGCAAGAGCTTATTGGAGATGCAAAGGCCATGGGTAAGAAATACCGTGTTTTTCCTATTGCTTTGTGAGTTGAGCTACCCTTATTTATCAGCAGCTTATTTTTGACACCCGACGTGAATGTCGCCCCCCCTCAAAATCAGTGGTCAGAAATGTTTTCACCATCTCCAAGGCCTCCTTATAGGAAACAAATCGAGCAGGGACGCAAATGATGTTAGCATCATTATGTTGCCTCGACAAAGCAGCTAATTCTTGATTCCAAACTAGGGCTCCTCGTATTTCTTGATGCTTATTGACGGTCATACAAACACCGTTACCACTCCCGCAAATGGCAATACCCTGTTCTACCTTACCGTTAACCACTGCATCAGCCAATGGATGAACATAATCGGGGTAGTCTACAGAATCTGCAGTATTCGGACCTAAGTCGACTACCTCATAACCCATTTCCAATAAATCCTTGCTCAACTGCACTTTAAAATCGAACCCTGCGTGGTCTCCTGCAATGCCTACTTTTTTCATTTTTCTTCTTTTTCTGCTCTTTTTTCAATCCTTCTCGAAATAAAAATACTCACCTCATAAAGGAAAAGTAAAGGGAAAGCGATCAGCAATTGACTAATGACATCAGGTGGAGTGATCACCGCTGAAATTATCAATATGGCCACAACAGAATGCCTTCTATACGCCTTCATTAAACGGGGTGTAATAATCCCTGCCTTGGAAAGGAAATAAGTAACCACGGGCAATTGAAACATAATTCCACATGCCAATGCCAAAGTTGACACTAAGCCTACCAAAGAATTAATGTCAATGATGTTTTGAATAACATCAGAAAGGGTATAATTCGCCAAGAAGTTGATGCTGAGCGGTGTTACGATGAAATACCCAAAGGCAATGCCAGACAGAAATAAAAAGGTGACAACCGCGACAGCTCCCCTTGACGCATTCTTCTCTTGCGTCCTTAGTCCGGGCTTGATGAAGCGCCAGATCTCCCAAAAAGTATATGGAAATGCTAAAATTAGCCCAACAATTAATGACGACTTGATGTGCAACGTGAATTGCCCCGTGATCTGGCGGTTTTGAATATCGATAGGAATATCTGCGCCAAGACACAACAAAGGCGATCGCAACAAATCGGCCAATTCGCATAACTTCTGATAGGTCCAAAAGTCAGCCCTTGTAGGGCCAAAAATAATTTCGTTCCAAACAAAGTCTTTGGCCAAGAAGGCTAAAATGGAAAAGGCAAAAATCGCTATTGCTGAACGGATAAGGTGCCACCTCAGTTCCTCGAGGTGATCAAGGAAACTCATTTCCTTTTCATCAATATCCTGTAATTGATCGAGTGCCAATTATGCCTTAAATAAAGGGAAACCTGACATCCATGTGTTCACCTCTGCTTTGATCGCGCTGAGCTTCGCTTCGTTCTCATGATTGATCAACGCGTCATCGATCAAGTCCACAATCTTTACCATATCGGCTTCGTTCAAGCCCCTCGTGGTGATCGCTGCAGTACCTACACGCATACCAGAGGTCACAAATGGCGATCTATCGTCAAAAGGCACCATGTTCTTGTTGATTGTGATATCGGCTTTACCTAAGGTTTCTTCTGCAACCTTACCTGAAATCTGCTTAGACCTTAGGTCGATCAACATCAAATGATTATCCGTTCCATCCGATATGATGTGGTAGCCTCTTTCGACAAAGGCTTGCGCCATCGCAGTGGCATTTTTCTTTACTTGTAGCACATAGTGCATGTACTCGTCCGTGAGTGCTTCACCAAAGGCGACTGCTTTGGCGGCGATCACATGCTCTAAAGGACCTCCTTGTGTTCCAGGAAAGACCCCGGAGTCCAACAGTTGAGACATCATTCGTGTCCCTCCCTTTGGAGTAGTTAATCCCCAAGGATTTTCAAAATCTTCCCCCATCATGATCAAGCCACCACGAGGGCCACGAAGTGTTTTATGAGTCGTAGTGGTTACGATGTGACAATGAACCAAGGGGTCATTAAGTAGTCCGCGTGCAATTAAACCGGAAGGATGTGAAATATCAGCTAGCAACAAGGCACCAATTTCATCGGCTATGCTGCGTAGACGCGCATAATCCCAATCTCTACTATAGGCAGAGGCTCCACAAATGATCATCTGTGGATTTTCTCTTTTGGCCGTTTCTTCGACCACGTCCCAATTGATCAGGCCGGTTTCCTTTTCAACACCGTAGAAATACGGTTGGTAAAACTTACCGGAAAAATTCACGGGAGAACCATGTGTTAAATGACCTCCATGAGAAAGGTCAAAGCCTAATATTTTATCTCCGGGTTTCAAGCATGCCAACATAACGGCGGCATTAGCCTGTGCACCAGAGTGCGGTTGCACATTTGCCCAAGCTGCTCCAAAGAGTTCCTTTACCCGGTCGATCGCAATATTCTCCACTTGATCAACCACCTCACAGCCTCCATAATACCGCTTACCAGGTAAGCCCTCAGCGTATTTATTCGTGAGCACGGAACCCATGGCGTTGATTACATCTTCAGAAGCATAATTCTCTGACGCAATCAGCTCAATTCCGTTGGTTTGTCTTTCTTTTTCTTTTTGAATGAGATCGAAAACAATGGTGTCTTTAGGCATGGATTTCTTTTTTGCCAAAAATAAGCCTTGCCCGTGGAAATACAATGAATAGAGTAGGCAGATAATTAAACTGCTGATCAGCTAATTACGGAGAGAATTGTTTCTAAGACCTGGGTTTGGGTAAATGGCTTTCCAATGTAGCCATCCAACTTATATTTTTTAATGGCTTCACTGACTTCATCGTAAGAGTAAGTTGTGTATGCCAAGATTGGAACCGGACGATCGCGAAAATTTTGACTATCGCGAATCATTTTTGTGGCTTCAAACCCATCAATCAACGGCATATGTAGGTCCATCAATACCACATCCACCTGATGAGCATGGAAGGTTTGCAGTCCTTCTTTCGCTGAAAACGCTTTTAAGGCGCTTGCTCCAAACTTACACAGCGTTTTTTCTGCAACGCTCAAGTTGATCGGATTGTCATCAATGACTAAAATGGTCTTATTCGCAAGGATCAATCGGTCGTCATTGACCGCACTTTGCCTTTGGCCGTAAATTTCATCCGTGGAAAGGATTTCATTATCTAAAAGAAAGTAAGACCTTGCACCCATAATATTTGTCTGTATATTATTAGTGATTTTCAGATAGGAAAAGTCACCCTTCGACACGGTTTTTTTTCAAAAAAATTTTCATCACCTAACAATTTGACATTAAACATGATGTTTCCTGCTTTTTATGTGACTATTCCTTCTCGTTTGAAAATATTTCAAATATTTCTGCCTCCTTTGGGTGACCTTTGTCCTGTCTCAATCACTAAATAATACCGAGCATGCGTGAGGCTTCCTTAATCAATCGCCTGCATAAAGGTGACAAGACCGCTCTCGAAGAGATCTATAAAGCATATCGAAGTGGTTTTATCAATTGGATCACCTATGCACACAAATGCTCAGATGAAGAGGCTATTGATATATATCAATACTCCATCATCTCCTTCTACGAAAACGTTGTGGATGGATCAGTTGAAGAAATGAATGACGCAGGAATCAAGACATATCTCTATTCCATCGGTAAGAACAAACTATTAGCTGATGCCCGAAAACAGGCGAAGATATCTTACCAAGAAGAGTTAGAAGATATGGAATTGATCGAAAATGACGAGGCCGAACTAGGAAATGAACGAAAGCAATTCTTAGCCAGTGTACTTCAAAATTTAGGAGAACCTTGTAGTCAACTTTTGAAACTATTCTATTTCAATAATCTCTCAACAGATGAGATTGCTGAGATCATGAACTATAAAAATGGAAACACGGTAAAAAATTTAAAATACAAGTGTATCCAAAGGATTAAGAAAGAATTGAACAGAGACCAATGAATAATTTAGAACTAATTGATGGCTACCTCTCTGGTAGACTCGACAAGAAAGACAAAGCGGCTTTTGACGAAGCATTAGCGCTGGATCATGAATTCGTTGAGGAATTTCAGGAGGTAAAAGAGATTCAAGAAGGTATTAGGGCTCTGTCAAGAAAAGAAGCCCTCAGCTTTATACAGGAAGTTGAGGAGGAAGTACAACACAGAGAATCAACCCTAAACAACAATAAAATGAAGAAGACGATTGTTGCTGCAGCCAGTTTCATACTGATTGCGGCTTTTAGTTTCTTCACCCTATCCAACAATACAGAAGACTCAACACTTCAAGGTATCTATGAGAAGAATTACGAATCCTATGATAATATCTATGGTATCGTAAGGGGTGAGAATGAAGAGGAAGCAACGCTTGCTACCGAGGCTTTTAGAGCTTATGATCTTGGAAATTACAGTCTTGCAGCAGCGAACTTCAGCGAACTCGTAAAAACAGAGCGCAAGGCCATTAATTATTTTTACATGGGGCTATCCAATTTGGAAGCCAAAAATCTAGATATGGCCATTCAGAACTTAAATGCTACCATCAATAACTTTGATGAATTCGATGCCCAAGCTGCGTGGTATTTGTCATTAGCACATCTGTCAAACGGTGACGAAGATGCTGCCGTTGCGAGCTTGTTTGGTTTGACCTTAGAGAATTCGATCTATAAGAACAAAGCTGAAGCTGTCTTGAGAGAGATGGGGTTAAGCGCTACCTCTTTGGATGGAGGAGTTATCACGGACGTAAAACTTAGACCAAAAGAAGATGCTGCACCTAGTGGTGCCTTTGATTTTGATGGCCGAAGAAGAATACAGTTTGGGTTTGCCATCTCAGAAACCGATGGTAAAACCTATCGATTCCTGACAGATCAGCCTATTTATGGACTACATGTAGGTTCTGAGGTAGAGATGATCGTAATCCGAAGAAGTAAAGGAGACCGAGATGGTTTCGCCTTTATCTTAGGAGAGCGTTAGTAAAGACCTTCTTTCCAAACACACACGAACACGCGAGAAAGAGAGCTTAATAAGTTCTCTTTCTTTTTTTTATGGTCACGACAGATAGTAACAATAGAATTACCACCAAGCCATAGACCAAATAATCATTGCCTTGGTCTTCAAAGTGCATATCCTCTCCCAAGTGAACAAACGAAGCCCAATAAAAAGGATGGGCAAAATATACATCTGCATTCTGTAGATAGTTCTTTTTGGCCAGGTCTAAAGACTTGTTGATTGAATGTCCATCATCAATAAAGGATGTATACATCGATTCTATGAGTTTTGAGGTTACTTTATCGTTGACCTTCCATAGACTCATGACTACGGATGGTACCCCAGACAAAGCAAAGCCGCGTGCAATACTAAAAGTGCCTTCTCCTTTGTTCAGCATACCTGATCCACTTTCACAAGCGCTCAAAATAGCCAACCTGGCGTTTAGCCCTGCCAAATAAAGATCAGAGGTGCTTAGCGCCCTATCCTCTCCTGAACTAAAGATCAAACGCGCGTCGTATTTACTCAAGGTATCGGACTCGCCATGCACTGCTAGGTGGATAATATCATAGTCTTTCGATAGGTCCATGAATTGTTCTTTTGATGCCGAGTTAATGAAGGTGCCCTTGTAGGAGGCCTTTAAAGAGTTAATCTCTTTTTCCGTACCGGGTAGAGGAGCGTATCCATCAACCGTAAGATCATTCGAAAAACCAAGCCCTAGTACTTTTTTAGGGGCTCTTATCGATTGTTTATCAGACACGGTCAACGAAGAGAGTTCATAACGAATTGCATATTGTTTAATGAGGAAGTTCATTTGATCGAGGCTTTCACCCGAATAGCTTGAAAGTAACGCCTCAAAAGGTAGCCTTGCCAAATATTGGTCGGGTATGATCACGATTTTCCGGATGTTTTTCAGGTCGTTCAAAGCAGGTGCCAACAGCTGCTCGAAAAGAAAAGCAGCATTTCTTCCATAGGTCTCCGCGTCCTGTTTGAATGTTTCGATTTTCGGAGGCTCCACCAGATAGACCAACACCTCGCTCAGAGTGTTTTCAAACTTGTTGTCTCGTTCAATCCGATGAAAAAAGATTTCTCCCTTTGTGGTTCCCAGTAAGTAAACAAATTGCTCTCCGTAGAAATACTCGACACGCAAGGTCCCTCTTTCAGTCACCCCCTTTTTCATGGGATCATTGAATAGCATATCATACCCCGTCCAATTGGCTGCCTGCAGTTCTTGATCAATGCTGTCTAAAACAACGGCTAAATTGGCCCGAAGCTCAAGCAACGAATCATTTAATGAAACAATGGAATCGCTCGTGACGCTGTTGTCGATCAATGAATAAAAAATGCCCTCCAGCTTATCCAGTTTCTTTTTGTAATTACTGAATCGTTGTTTGAGCCTTTGGTCAACAATATTATTGTTCACCTTTTCGTATTCAGCCGATTGCTCCAAAAAGAGAATGGACTTACTCAGTCTGGCAAACTTTAGCGCTTCTAGAAAGTAGTCATCCGATTTCTTCTCTTGGTAAAGTTGATAAGCCGTTTCAATGGCAGATTCATAAACAGAGCGAAACTCCTCAGAAAGAAAAAGTTTACCCTCGGTGGCCTCGAATTCTTGTCTTCTGCGCAACAGAATCTCATGAATGTTTGAGGCATATGTTAAGCCCTGTTCTTTAAGCGATACATCATCAAGACTATCGATGGAGATGTCTTTGAATAGCGCTGCCTTTCGGGCAACCGTTGCCAACTGATCTAAAGAAAGATCTTGAGTAGAATCATAGGGAAATTCATACCACGGCCTGTCATTATTTGGCAATGAATTAAATAAAGCAGAGTCATAATTGAGTAAGGCCAATTCAATAGACCTTCTTTGATTGTGGTAATCACCGATATCATCAAATGGCTGGTGCAACAGTGTCGATGGCATTGAAATTTCATTTTTCAGTATATCCAAGCCCCTTAGGTAATAGTCTAACCCTTCCGCTTCTCTTCCTGTGTTGATCAAGCAATTGCCAATATTGAAAAGCATTTTTCCATAGAAGACTGCTTTTATTGGCTCTTCTGTTCCAATGGCCAAAGAGCCTTTGAGATAATCCAAGGCCTGATCATACTCACCCATTTGACTATAGATCAACCCGATGTTACCCATAACAGCATAGTATTCTTCGTACTGCTCAATAGAAATATTCTCTCGTTCCATTACTTCAAGCAGTTGCATTCCGGTTTTCAATGCTTCATTGTAATCCTTTCGATAGAGCAAAACATCCATCAGGTTTTTGAATGAATTGGCATAGACTTCAAAGCCATCATCCTCTTTCAGCACGGCCTGTTTATTCTCTTGTGCATAGCGATACCCTTGAATAGCATAGGTCAGTGCCCTCTCATAATCACCTATTTCAATGTACATGTCGGGAAAGTCTTGCAGAATGTAGAGGATTTCGTATTCGTTTCTTGTTTGCTTATTTAGCTCCCTTTGGTACCGAAGGTTGACATAAGTTAAAAGCGTATCAGTACTGCCGTTTGAATAAGAGTAGGTGTAATACTTGTAGTCGACAATGTCCTCATAAAGTACCGTGTCAATCGTTAAGGCGCTGTTGTACAGCTCCATCGTAGTATCCATCAGTGAGCGCGCCTGGAAAAAATCATAGGTTCGATAGTTAAACTGCGCAAGGGTAAAATAGACCCTGGCCAAAAGCAAATCGTCAGTTGTTAGATGTTGTTTAGCTAACGCGGCCGCTTCTTTAATATAGGGAAAAGCATCAGGATAGTCTTTATCAGGTAATCTTCTATACACCCTGGCCTTAAGTTCTAGGGCAGCGATAAGTGACCTCATGTCGTTGCTTCTTCTAAAAAGGTCAATTTTACGGTCTAGCTCAGCGTTTGCACGGGCAAAGGATCTTACCCCCTGTAAGGAATCCGCTACCGCCAGTTCGCTCGGAGGGTGTTGGTCATAGGTTTTTATTGGCAGATCTTGAGCCTGAATGACTTGAAAGCCAAAGACACAAGTCAGAAGTAATAATATGTATGCCTTGCCGTTGCCCAAAAATCTGTGTTAAGGTGATGAATGAAGATACAAAGAACCATTAATGCCTGCAACAAGACAAATTTAAGAACACATTAAGGATTAATACGTTTTCACTACGTGAGGATACTATTAAAAACACCTGTGGAGCAAGAATGGAGAGCCGTTAAAGCCGGTTTCAATGACGATCTTTTTCTACAACTTAACCCCCCAATACCCAAAGTAAAGCTATTGCAGTTCGATGGATCAAAAAAAGGAGATACTGTGTCAATGGAATTGAACTTTATCTTGTGGAAAGATCAATGGACGAGTATAATTACCTCCGATAGCGAAAATCAAGGAGGATTCGACTTTGTAGATGAGGGAAAGCGGCTTCCTTTTCCTTTTAAAAAATGGAGGCATCACCATAAAGTTGAGGCACAAGGCAGTGGTTCTGTTATTATTGATGATATTCAGTACAGGACTAGCCTTTACATCATGGATTATTTGATCTACCCTTTGCTCTATCTGCAGTTTTTATACCGAAAGCCTGTTTATAAGAAAGTTTTTGGTTTAGGAAATGCTAAAAAATAAGTTTCGGTCGACACGTTAGCCTATGCGAAAGGTTCTTTTTATATCATTAGTTCTTTTTGGCTTTTTGAGCAGTGCTTACGCTCAACAGTCGTTTGGCTATCTATTTCAAAAAGGAGCAATACGAGACAGCATTCGGTTTACGAACGAAAGCAATCTCATCGTCATACCGATAAAGATCAATGGGAAAGGACCTTATAAGTTTATTCTTGACACAGGGTCTGAATCAGGTATGATCTTCGACGAGAGTATTATTGATACATCCTATATCGCACAGAATCGCGTAGTCCCTATTTATTCTGGAAACGGTGAGTTAGTGACCGAGCTTTTGGTTGCACTATCGCTTGACATCACATTTGGAGGTATTCGAGGAAAAAGCCAGTCCATGCTTGTTTTTCAAGAATACAATCTGGATATCCGCAATGCACTAGGAGTTGATGCCAGGGGCATATTAGGATCCGAAGTTTTTAACCGATTCATCGTTGAGGTCAATTACGAAGAGGAGTTATTGATTCTCCACGACCCAAGAACTTTCAAGAAACCACGAGGCTATAAAAAGGTGCCCATCGAGTTAAAAGACTCACGTCCTTTTGTAGAAGTCAGCATCAAACAGAAGGGTCAGCGAAGGGCCAAAGTGAACCTGCTTGTGGATTCCGGAGCTAGTAGTCCCCTTTTCTTGGATGCAGAAAATAACGAGAACATCACTATTCCCAAAGAAAACATCCATCACACTGTTGGGAATGGATTAACCGGCATCATTGATGGCAAGGTTGGCCGGGTCAAACGATTGAAGATTGGGACCTTTAAGTTCTCTAATGTGGTGACTTCATTTCCAATCAACTGGGAAATCGAAAAAAAGATCAAGGACACTGATAACGACTTGATTCGATATGGCACCATTGGGTCTGACGCTCTTTCAAGATTCCATGTCATTTATGATTACTTGAATGAAGTCATATACCTTAAAGCGAATAAAAAATACAGAAACAAGTTTCACTTCAATACCATTGGCTTTAGGATTGTCGCTTTAGGAGAAGAATACAATGAATTCTATGTGAGCGAACTAATCCAAAACTCTGATGCGTCAAAAATCGGGATCAACGTAGGAGATCAAATCTTTGCCATCAATGGTAGGCCTGTTTCTTCTTTTAAATTCTCCGAGATCAATTCCATTTTACGCGCTGAACCCGCAACCAAAACCATTTTGATCCTACGCAGAAATGGTGTCCTGATTAAAAAAGTGATCAAGCATAAAAAATTGATATAAAAAAAGCCCCTTCAATTTAAAGAGGCTTTTTCTATATACATACTTACTTATTACTTCGGATCTAGAATATCATTTACTCTAATGAGCGCATCTTCCAAATGGATCTTGCTCATTCTATCCCTTGTTCTTGGGATTGCCGCTCTGATCGCAGACTGCATCGTTTTCAGCTCTGCTCTTACAACAGGTCGGATGTCAGATTGTTTGGCATTGATGCTAGGACCAAATGAGCTCGTTAACTCTCCTGTCATTAGGGTCTCCAAGCGATCAATATGCGCTCTTTGTAAGTTTCTACGGTAGGTATCAATGGTTGCACCTGTCCTCAACTCACTCCAAATGCCTTGTCTTAGGTCTGCCATCATTTCAAGCATACCATAAGCATCATTCCCGTTTAAGGTTTCATTCTCAATGATTCTACCTAGCTTTCTCCATTCAAGGGTCGAGTTCAACGCCCTTACTTGCATCGATCTCATGGATTCCACCGTACCATAATCTCTTAGTCGGTTAATGATCTCATCATCGATCATCCACTCTGGAGTTTGGAACAATTGCTCGTTCAAGAAGGCCATGGCCTCTTTTTGTTTGTCTTTTGGCGCATGCGTATAGATCACGCCTTCTTGGTCGGCATTTTTATAATCTTCCTTCACACCACCAATGTAGCGGCCAACATGACCCATGTAACGATTGAATTGAGATTGTACCTCACCATACATTTCAGCAAGCTCTGAATAATCAGAACCTTCAACATAGGTCCAATCTCTCAAATTATTCATGATCACCTTAAGGTTTTTGATACCATACATGCTTGCCTTCATGGCGTCATCACCAAGGTCTTCACTTTGAGCGGTGTAATCATTTGGATTGCCTTGACGGCCGTACCTGTACAATGGATCTCCTTTTTTGTCTTCGATCCACTTTCTTAACGTTGGTAATTCGTCTTCAGGAGAATCCGCATCCAGAATAGGTCGGTAACCCCAAGCGATGGCATACTTATCGTATTCACCTACTTCAGGCATTAAAGCAACCCCTTCGTCACCAGGCTGCGCGATGTAATTGAATCGTGCATAGTCCATGATGGAAGGCGCAGTACCCATTTTCTTGGTGAAGCTTGGTGAACGCAAGGAATCCACAGGGTAAGCTACTGAAGAAGCAAAGTTATGCGGTAAACCTAAGGTATGGCCAACCTCATGCGAGGAAACGAAACGAATCAAACGAGACATTACGGCATCATCAAACTCCGGGCTTTGTGCCATTGGGTTAATCGCAGCTGTTTGCACGAAGAACCATCTTCTCAACAAGGTCATTACATTGTGGTACCAGTTGATATCACTTTCTAAGATCTCACCAGAACGAGGATCACTCACGTGAGGTCCATTCGCATTTGGAATTGGTGAGGCCAAATAACGTACGACTGAATAACGTACATCTTCAGGACTCCAATCAGGATCTTCTTCAGGGCTTGGCGGGTCCGCAGCTATGATGGCGTTCTTGAAACCTGCCGCCTCGAAAGCCACTTGCCAATCTTCGATACCGTCTTTGATCGCTTGTCTCCACTGCTCAGGAGTCGCACGGTCTACATAATAGACAATCGGCTCTTTTGGCTCAACAAGCTCCCCTCTTTTGAATTTTTCGATGTCCTCGTCTTTTACTTCAAGTCTCCATCTGTCGAGGTATCTTACTGTTTTCGACTGCTGAGCATCTAGACCGTAATCAGTAGTTCCTCTAGCAAACCACCCTACTCGTCTGTCATACATTCTTCGCTGCATAGGAACCTCCGGCAACAAGATCATGGAGTTGCTCATGAGTACAGAAATAGACCCATCGTCTCTTGCTGAAGGCGAACTACTTGCCAAATACGTTTTCACGTGTCTCAACTCAATGTTCTCAGGATAACTGCTTACTCTTTCTACATAAGACCTTTCGTTGTCTAAGCGAGTGACTCTATACTGTGTTCGGTAACGTTGAGGAAAGCCTAAAGGCTTGATGTCTTTGGTCAACAAGCCTGTCGCTTCGATCACAACGCCAGAAGAATCTTTTGACATGGCTTTAATTGGGAAAGAAGCCAAGATCGGCGCGAAATTAGAGTTTTCAACGGCCTCCGCAATTGGCAAACTGTCTGCCGCAGTTACAACGGTAGAGATAATTCTCACGTTGATTTGATCATTCACACGTTCCCAACGCAACATTTGTGTGTTGGTCTTTCCTCCACCAAAACCTATGCCTGAGGCAGTTTTAGCGATTCGAGTCACCATGAGCATGTCTCTGCCCAATAGGTCATTAGGAATCTCAAAGAAATACTTGTCATCCAATACGTGGACGTTGAACAAGCCCTCATCTGTTTCTGCATCGGATGTAATGACTTTATCAAAAGGCTGAATGCCTCCTTTTTTAGGTGCTGGTTTTTTTGCCTGCTCAGCAGCAGCGGCCTTCTTTTTAGCCTCTTCTTCCTGTTGTCTTTTCTTTTTTCTGCTTTGTGCATCAGCATCAACTGTACCCAAGGTGAGTACAAAAAGCATCAATAAAGACAACAATACTTTTCCATTAAGTTTCTGTCTTATCATCTTACTTAGGTTTATTTAGTTTCATGAAAGTATGTTTTTAAACTTATATTCAAAAAACTAAGTTCTTAGGCTGTTTTACTTGAATGGCAGCAAGCTGTGGTAAGGGGAAATAATTTGAAAAAAATTTTAATCATCGGTGGTGGATTAGGTGGTTTAACTGCAGCTATTCTATTGGTTCGCAAAGGCTTCGAGGTCATTTTATACGAGAAAAAGAAGTATCCTTTTCATCGAGTTTGCGGTGAATACATCTCCAATGAAGTAGTAGACTTCCTAAAGCGGAACGGACTTTTTCCTGAGGTTGACGTATCCTCCATTACTGACTTTCAATACAGCACGACAGATGGTCAATCGTATCAAATGCCGCTGGACCTAGGTGCCTTTGGTGTAAGCCGATACTATTTCGATGATTTTTTGGCGAAACTTGCCGTTCACGATGGGGTCGAATTAAAGGCCGGCCAATTCATCACCAGTATTGCCAAGGAAGAAGGGGAGTTTTATGCTACAGATAATTTAGGAGAACGTGTTCAAGCAGACTTGATCATTGGTGCTTATGGCAAGAACAGCAATCTCGATCGTGTACTTGATCGAAGGTTTTTGTCACAAGAAAGCCCTTACATCGGTGTCAAATACCACATCAAAACTGCCTTTCCGAAAAACCTCATCGCCCTACACAATTTCGAAAGTGGGTACTGCGGCATCTCCGCAATAGAGGAAGATAAATACAACATGTGCTATCTCGGTGAGCGGGCCGTGTTAAAAAAACATGGTAGCATCCCCGCTATGGAAGAAAACGTGCTTTGCAAAAACCCCTTTTTACAAACGCTTTTCAAAGACTCAGATTTTCTTTTTGAGAAGCCCGAAGTGATCAATGCTTTCTCCTTTGCTCCTAAGTCTCCTGTTGAAAAAGGCGTCTTTATGATTGGAGATGCTGCCGGGTTGATCACCCCGCTTTGTGGCAACGGGATGGCCCTTGCCATTCATTCTGCAAAACTCCTTACTGATCTCATCAGCGAAATGCCAACAGCTGAACAGGCTGTCTTGGAAAGCCATTATAGCAGGCTATGGAAAAATTCATTTGCCAGACGTTTATGGATAGGTCGACAAACACAAAAACTTTTTGGGACCGGGCAGCGCTCTGCTATTGCCTTAAAAGTGATGAAGAGCAGTCCGTTTTTTGCTAAGAAGATCATGAAAAACACGCACGGCGAGCCCTTTTAATAGACGCCAACCACATTCAACACTTGCGTGTAATCCAGAAAAAGGTAAATGAAAAATAGCGCCAATGCGGTAGAAGAGATCATATTTAATCGCATGGTGTTTTGATAATTCGCTTGAGTCTGATCTTTCCATGTTTTGATCATCCACCAGCTGAAAAAAAGCACAACCGGTAACATGGCCAGCACAAAAGCTCCGGCATACTTGATGTCAAAAAAGGTCCTGAAAAACCAGATGAATCCTAAGGTTGCTAAAGCAAAGCAACTAGCCGTGAACAAGAAAGTCCCCTTGATACCCAAAAGAACGGATAGCGTTCGGTCTCCTCGTTTTGTGTCCTCCGCATGCTGATAAATCTGTGTCATGGGATAAGACCCCCAGAGAATTGCCGAGGCCAGTAATCCACCATAAAGGGGTTTGTCATTCATCACCATCAGAAAATTGAAGTCGTTGAGGCCTACGTAGGTCAACCAAACCACCCATGCTCCTTGAAAAAAGCCGGCAATCATCCAGCTCAATAAAGCAAACCGTTTCAATCGTATCCGATCATTGCTGTATGCGCGTGACACCAAAACATAGGCCAATACCATCAAGGTTAGGGTCCAATTACTGTATAAATACTGCGTCAAGGCCAAGCCGATCAAGTCAAACAGTGAGGCCAAGTAGTACAGGTTCTTATCTACTTTCGGAGGGTTTTTTAGTCCTCCAATGCTCCCTTCGTCTTTGTCAAAATAGCTATTGTAAGCGTTCGAAGCAGGATAAATGAAGAGGTGAAGAATCACGAGTAAGCCTAGCATTCCTTGTTCACTGAAATTAGGGCTCAATGACAGCGCAAAGAGGTAAATGGGTAGTAAAAAATAAGAAAAGGGAATCCTTAGGTGGAGCCAAGTAGATTTTTTGAACATATCTCTCGCTAGTCGTGAACAATTTAGTCCAAAATAGACTATAATCGTATGTGGGGGTAAACATTTTATCTATCGGCACGGCAGTGCCCTCGAATAGGATAGAACAGCAAGAGGTTTTTGAGTTCATGAGCAAAGCGCATGGGCTAAAAGGCGACGAAAAACAACGGTTACAGGCGCTATACCGCGTGTCTGCCATTAAAGAACGCTACTCCGTTGTCCCTGACTATGGTACATTGGACAAAAGTCTGTGGAAACTCTATCCGCAAAATGATAGCCTCTCTCCTTTCCCAGATACAAAAACACGAAATGACATTTACCGAAAAGAAGCCCTTTCGCTTAGCCTCCAAGCAATAGACAACTGTTTGAGTGCTTTTGATAAACAGGAAATCACTCATTTGATCACCGTGAGCTGCACGGGCCTCTATGCACCGGGCATTGATATCGACATTGTCAACGCATTAGATTTGAACAAGTCAGTGGAGCGAACGTGCATCAACTTCATGGGGTGTTATGCTGCACTTACCGGACTGAAGACTGCTAATCAGATCTGCCTTGCAGATCCTAATGCCACTGTGCTCGTGGTCTGTGTAGAATTATGTACCCTACACTTTCAAAAAGCAAATGATGAAGACAACCTTATTGCCAATGCGCTTTTTAGCGACGGTGCCGCAGCTGTTTTAGTGAGTCAATCCAAACCATTTGAAACTCCTGCGCTTCAAATCAAAGACTTCAAAAGTGCCATTTACCCTGACGGCCAGAATGACATGGCATGGAACATTGGGAATCATGGCTTTGAAATGAAGCTAACAACCTACGTCCCCGACTTGATCGAAAAGGGAATCAAAGAACTGATCGGCCAACTGCCCATCGAACGACCGGATTTCTACGCCATCCACCCAGGAGGAAAGCGCATCCTTGATGTGACAGAATCGGCGTTAGGGATTGAAAAACGGGCAACGCAAGCTTCACATGACGTGCTAAAACGTTATGGCAACATGTCCTCCCCAACGATTCTTTTTGTCTTAAAGGATATGCTGCATTCATTCACAAAGGAGGACAGCGGAAAGAGTTTAGCAGCCATGGCTTTTGGTCCTGGCTTAACGATGGAAACAGCCGCCTTTGATCTTCTTTAACGCAATTTTTTGAATTGCTCGTTGTACCAAAGGAAGCGACCAAGGTTAGTGTTTTGATTCATCAACAGCTTTTGTCTCCTTTTGTGGTAGGCATAGGACGGTTTTCTTGAAAGCCCACGATAGGGTGACCTACTGAACATGAGCTCTCCGGTTGCCGTAATAAATGGTTCTCGATCAATCGTAGAATCTTTGTCCATAAAAATGAATGAACCCGTGACAACAGCCTGTTCTGGCCTGTCTCGTCTGCTCTCTATTTGCCTCCACTCTTCCTCGCTTGGCAGAAAAATATCTTGCCTAAGCGGATAATAGGCCATTGGATTTTTGTAGTTTGAGGTGAATGCGATGATAAACTCTTCTGCGGATTGGTTCTGTCCCCAACAGGGTTTAACCAGCATTACAGGCAACAGCAGCAAGAAGACATGTTTGGTCATATTTTAAGATAATCAAAACCTCTTAACTAGTAACGGTGAGTTTCAAAAATCGTTCGTACGAAGAAGAACTAATGGATGACCTTGCCTCTTCCGGAGAAGTCATCACACAAACCCTGAGAGAACTGGATACGATCAACCGACTACTGGGTGGAAATCAGGTCACAGCGAACGGGCTGAACCTATTGACCAAAGGAATTGATCGTCCTTTGGTTATCGCTGACCTCGGCTGCGGTGGTGGCGAGATGCTGAAATTGGTTGCCCAATGGGCAAAAAGAAAAGGCATTGAGGTGGAATTGATAGGTTTTGATGCCAACCCTCACATCATTGCCTATGCAAAAGATCATTGCTCCTCTTTCAAGAACATACATTTTGAGGTGGAGGACATTTTTGGATCATCATTTCGGAAAAGAACCTTCGATGTGATCCTTTGTACGCTTTTCACTCATCACTTTAAAGAAGACCAATTGGTCGACATCTTCAAACAGTTTAAAAAGCAGGCAGAAATAGGGGTGGTCATTAACGACCTGCACAGGCACTGGTTCGCCTATTATTCCATCAAATTACTGACTCGACTCTTTTCCAAATCCGATATGGTGAAGAATGATGGTCCACTATCGGTCAAAAGAGCCTTTATCAGGCCTGAATTACAAGCTCTTTTGGCATCTGCTGACATTGAGGCCAAACACCTCAGTTGGCAATGGGCCTTTCGATGGCAGTTGGTTTTTTAGCCAACCCAATTGACCTTTTCCCCTATTGGTTGTCGAAGACCTTTGGCCTTCAGCTCGCCTTGAATGCTTCCTACGTACAAAAAGCCCATGAGCTTATCTTTTTCACCTAGCCCAAAAAACGTCTTTGCCTTTTCCATGTAGGTAATTCCTCCTGTTCCCCAGTAGCAACCCACTCCATATGCTGTAGCTGTCAGATACATGTTTTGCACCGCCATCGAGACCGCAGCAATTTCTTCCACTTCTCGAATGGACTCTTCTGGATCCCGCCGCATGCCAATGGCAATAACATGAGAGGCCATCATGGGTTGACTCGCCAATTTTTGATATTTCCTTTCTTCAAAAGAACCGTCTGCCTGTGCTACCTCTTGGTACAACTCGGCTTGAAAGGCAGCTAGTTTTTTCAATCCTTCGTTGTGAAATACGGTAAAGCGCCAAGGTTCTGTAAAACGATGCGTTGGTGCCCAATTGGCATTTTCTAACATTTGTTGGATCACCTCGTCTGCTACCTTCTCCTGGCTATACATTTTCGGAAAAACCGATCTTCTGTTCTTGATCAGCTCATTCAAGTCGTTCGTTTTCATTTTTTCAATCGTATAATGAGGTCAACGGAATAATTTCGTGTCGGGGCCGGCTGAAAATAACGACCTCCAAAAGCATTCAAATCATTGCCTAAGCTATAGCTTTCATTGAAAATGTTATCCACTCCAGCAGAAAGTTCAATATCAAATTTCTCTCCCGTCTGTCGCCATCCTAATTTGGCAAAAAGCATATGATAGGCCTCCGCAAAGACTGTATTTTCGTCATTCAATGGCATGGCGTCCGTGTACAAGTAAGAAACATTGGCAAAAAAACCTGCTTCCAACTGAGTGTCCGTTGAAAACCCGACAATCCAAGGGGCAGTTCCGGTCAAGGCATTTCCAGAAAAATCGTCTCCCCCGGATTGGTAATCTTTGAATTGAAAATCATGATAGGTTATCGCCAAACGACTACTGACCGTCTTGATAAAGCCACTCGATCTGGTTAACCATGGCCTGAGGAGCTCTAACTCTGCTCCTTGTTGTTGTAAGCGACCGGCATTTCTAAAAAGAACCACTCCGTCTTGGTCGGTGAAAGAGGTGATCGACTCCGTCAACTCAAAACGAAAAAGGGAAAGATCGTAAGAAAATGCTGAGCCCCCTCCTCTCAAATTGAATTCATAATTTACTCCTCGCTCCGGTTGAAGGGCCTGATTGATACTTCCTTCGTTCGTCCTGACCTCTAATGTAGTCGGTACCGAATACCCCGTTGATACCGAAAGGTGTGCGCTCAATGCTGCTGTGATGATCTTACTTAATGCGATACGTGGATTAAGGCTTGGATCAAACCGCTTGGTAAACGATGTCGGGTTATTGGTGATCTTGTCAATGCTTCGATCAATGGCGTAGACCGTATTGGCAAAACTTAACCCTGCCTCCAACTTCCATGAATCTGTCAAAAAATAATGTGCATTAACAAAGGCGGTAAAGTCGGTATTCGTCAGCTCATCAGCAAAGCGAATGGTGTCGCGTTGACCACCCACATTACCAAAATTATCAGCCTCCAACCAAGCCACCTGAAACTCAGCACCCATGAAAACGGAAAATTTAGTAGGGTCTTTTGAGAGTTCAAAAACAGACCGGCCACCAAGCCTTGTTTCTTCCTCTTCTTTATAATCCAAAATAAAGGGGTTCTCAAATCGGCGAATGCTGGCGAAAAGGTGTGTGTTGTTAGAAAGGCCATTCCCCCATGTATAGTTCTGCCCAATTTTGGCCAAAAGCATCTGATGATCAATGGATGCGTTTTGACTGGCACTTCTAGGCCTGGCCTGGGTCGGATCCTGCTCAAATTGATCCTTGGTCAGGCCACCAGGAATTTCATAAAAGAGATCCGAGTAGATTAGGCCCGTCTCGATCGTCCGAGCTTCGGATGTAAACAGCAGACCATTCAGCTCAAAAACACTTTTTTTCATGGCATTATGGTCTCGGTATCCATCCAGTTCATGGCGGATTACTTTTGCCGTCCACGAAGACTTTTCCGTGGTGCTGTTTGCCTGAAGACCATATCGCAGAAGACCAAATGACCCTACGCTGAACTGCCCTGTGATCGAATTGACCAAGGGCGCATAGTTGGTGCTCTTGAACTTCATGACGCCCCCTGTTCCTGCGCCGTACATGCTACCTGCGGGTCCCTTTATCACTTCTAAACCGTTCATGTTTTGCCTATCCAACAGGTTCAAAAAGGTATTCCCTCCGGCATCGGTAAATGGGATATCATTCCAATAGACTTTCACATTGCGTACCCCAAAAGGGGAGCGTAGTGAACTGCCCCTGATGGACACACGATAACTTGCTCCTGCGCGTTCTTCAAACCTGATTCCCGGTGTCAGGTTCAGCGGTCTAACTAACGATTGCTGATCGAAGCGATCCAGTTCAGCGGCATCGTACCGACGAATTGCACCGGCCACCTGATTCAGCTTGCTGTTCGAACCAAAGCCCTCTACCTCCACCTGATCGAGCATTGCCGTTTTTGGCGTTAGCACCAACTGATAGGTACCCTCACTGACGTTTTCCATCATTTGGTCTTCAAACGCTACATGCGTGAGGAGCAACCGTTCGATGAAACTTACTTTCAAATCGAACAGCCCTGAGGCATCGGATACCTGCTGAATGACAGGGTTTGTTGACTGCAGTACGACACCGGATACAGGCTTGAGTTGTTCATCCAAGACCTTAATGTTGATTTGGCTGAACAGTCCAAAAGGAATGAACAAAGAAAGAAGAACCCACAACGTTACTCTCATGATAATACCGAACTAAACCTCCTCATTCCGCTAATGTTTTCTGGTTTTTAATTGAACACAAACCTAGGTAACTTCTCGCATCAATTTGAATGATATGAAAAAACTACCCTTACTCATCGCTTTATTCGCCTCTTTGTCGATGACCGCACAAGAGGCCTTTTTCACTTCCTCACCTAGTTTGACACCAGATGCTGACAAGATCGTCTTTTCGTATGACGGAGACCTTTGGGTAGTCGACAGCGAGGGAGGGGAAGCCTCAAGGTTAACGGCCATGGAGGGGAATGAGTCCTTTCCCAGAGTGAGCCCTGATGGCAAATGGATCGCGTTTACAGCAGAGGTCATGGGAAATTCAGACCTCTATTTGATGCCTATCACCGGCGGTGACATCAAGCGCCTGACCTATCATTCTGCAGCTGATCGAACAGAAGCCTGGTCTTGGGATAGCCAAACCATCTATTTTCGCTCAAGTCGAGAAAATAGGTTAACTGCCTTTTCTGTCAACATCGACGGAGGTACCCCCAAGCGCCTCGTTGAACACCATTTCAATTGGCCGCACAATCTCGCCATACATCCTGATGGCAGAATTTTCTTCAACGAAAGTTGGGAGAGTAGTAACCAGATCACTAGAAAAAGGTACAAAGGGTCTTTCAACCCGAATATCAAAACCTACAATCCAAAAAACCAAAACTATGAGGAACTGACCAGCTACCAGGGAAAAGATATGTGGTCTACCATCGATCGTTCAGGGAAGGTCTATTTCGTCTCTGATCGTGACAATGGAGAGTACAATCTCTTCGAATTAGCAGACGCTCCACAACGCTTAACCAACTTTGACACCAGCATCAAAGACCCACAGGTCAGTGCCAACGGTCGGTTGATCGTTTTTGAAAAAGACTACCAACTCTTTACCTACAACCCGGCAAGTAAAGAAAGTAAGAAAGTGCCCATCACTGTCCTGAATCATTCGACCTTGGCCGCTGACAAAGAATTCAACACCAAAGGGAATGTTGGGAGCTTCGATGTGTCGCCTGATCAGAAGAAGATGGCCTTTGTGTCGAGAGGACGGCTTTTTGTTTCTGACATTTCCGGGAAATTTATTAAAGAGCTTCCCACCAGTAGCACTGAACGAGTCATTGAGGTCAAGTGGTTAAAAGACAATGAGACCTTGCTCTATACAGAAACGATCAATGGATATCCAAATATTTACAAGATCAACGCCAAGACGGGTGATGGCATCCAGCAATTGACCAATGATGAACTATTCATCGGAAACATTGAATTGAACCCTGAAATGACCAAAGCCGCCTATTTCGGTGGTAGAAATGAATTGCGCCTCCTCGATCTAGAAAGTTTTACATCAACAACCGTGGCCAATGAAGAGCTTTGGGGGCTCTACAAGCCTCAACCTCGTTTCTCTCCCGATGGAAAAATAATCGCCTTTACCGTGCGCAACGATTTCGAAGAAGACATTTATGTCTATGCTATCGAGCAGGGCACATTAAGGAACTTGACCAAAACTGGTGTCTCTGAAACCAATCCCTTTTGGGGACCAGAGGGCAAATACCTTTACTTTGAAACCAACCGAACCCAACCAAGCTACCCTTTTGGATTGCGCGATGGCGACATTTATCGTATTCCCCTAAAACGACAGGAGGAGGCGTTCAAATCAACCAAGCTCGCAGAGGTTTTTGACCCAAAAGACAAGGACAAAACATCAGAAGAGGTCACTGTTTCCATTGACGAAAGCCTCCAAGCGGTGGAGGTCATGGAGCGCGTAGGCGCAAGTTTCGGGACACAAGGTGCCCCTTTCGTATTAAAGAAAGGGGATGATACGCACATTATCTATTCATCCAATCATGATGAAAACCAACGAGCCCTTTGGGTCACTACCCTTTCCCCCTTTGAAAGGCCCAAAACCGATAAGATTGCCGGCAGTGGTGGCTCAGGCGGTATCATCCATGTGGGTGGCACCCTTTACGTCAACGTACGTGGTACCATCAACACCTTGGATATCGGTTCAAAAAAACTCAAAGCCATAGACACTGAACTCAAATTCAGAAAGTCATTGCGCAAAGAATTCGATCAAATGTTCTACGAAACCTGGGCTGGTATAGAAGAAAACTTCTACAATGAAACCTTCCACAACATGGACTGGCCTTCGCTTAGAGACCAATACGCCAACTACCTACCAGAGGTTAAATCAAGAGCCGAACTACGGGTGTTGCTTAACGACCTTTTAGGAGAATTGAACTCCTCGCATATGGGATTCCGGTCAAACGGTCCCGAAGAACGAACCGAATATCGTACCAGTTCGGCAAGCCTTGGTTTAGTCTTTGAAAAAGAATCTCCATACACGGTTCAACATATTATCAAGGATGGTCCCTTTGACTTTCCTGGAAAAGCGCTTTCCGCCGGCGATGATTTAATCGCTATTAACGGCGTGGTCATCGATCCTGAAATGAATCGTGAATATTACTTAAGTACTACGTCGATCGATGAGGAGATGACGTTGACTTTTCGCAATGGCAAAACAACCAAAACCTTAAAAGTTCACCCCCAGAGTAGCGGCCGCACGCAGACCAATCTTTACGACGAATGGGTAGATCATAATCAAGCCATAGTAGACAAGGAAACGAAGAACAAAGTGGCCTATGTGCACATGAAAAACATGAGCGGTGGAGAACTTCAAAACTTTCTTGTTGAGATGACCTCTGAAGGCTATAACCGCGATGGACTAATTCTTGACCTCCGCTACAATACGGGAGGAAATGTCCATGATGAAGTGCTCAAATTCCTTTCGCAAAAGCCTTATTTACAGTGGAAATACCGCGAAGGTAAGCTGACGCCACAAGGCAATTTTGGTGCGGGAGCCAAACCCACTGTTCTCTTGATCAATGAACAAAGCCTCAGTGATGCGGAGATGACCGCTGCCGGATTTAAGGCCTTGGGCCTTGGTAAGATCATTGGTATTGAAACCTATCGTTGGATCATCTTCACCAGCGGCGCTAGTTTGGTCGATGGCTCGTTTTATCGCCTGCCTTCATGGGGAACGTATACGCTTGATGGCCAAAACCTGGAAAAAACAGGCGTTTCACCTGATATTGAGGTCCCCATGACCTTTAAGGACAGAATTGATGGGAAAGACCCACAACTGGCTAGGGCAATTCAAGAAGTCATGCAGCAATTGAATAATTGATTTGCCGACCCTCAGACTATATGACACGGAAAAATTCCCTGACTTGTTTGCGGAAAAGCAAGTCAGGGTTTTTCAGTTACCCAATTTCAAAGTCTGCATTGCCTTGTATAACGGAGAATACTACGCTTTTTCCCATTTATGCCCTCATCAAAAGCATCCCCTTGCTTCGGCCAATATTACGGCCTTTGGAGAAGTCGTTTGTCCGCTACATGAATACCGTTTTTCTCTGTCAGTTGGAAATGAGGCAAACAACAAATGTCAGGCCTTAACCCGCTATAAATTGCATTTGAACGCTGAAGGAGTATATTTAAGTTTTTAAGCATGTAAATTTATTTTTCGGCAAGAGCGAGTTACATTCTTCATCCCGTTGGTGAGAAAAGTCGTGTGGTTTCACTCGATATTCTACGAGGTGTTGCCGTTCTGGGTATTCTGGTCATGAATATTCAGAGTTTTTCTATGCCTTCTTCGGCCTATGTCAACCCGTCGAGTTTTGAAAACTTAGGGGGTTACGATTTCTACGTTTGGCTCCTGAGCCATGTGTTTGCCGACCAAAAATTCATGGCCATCTTTTCCATGCTTTTTGGGGCCAGCGTGGTCATGATCTCTCAAAAAGCAAGAAAAGAACAGCTTCGGTCTTCAGACCTACAGTACCGACGATTTATTTTCCTAGGCCTTATCGGAATCGCCCATGCCTATTTACTCTGGATGGGTGATATTCTTCTTCTCTACGCTATCTGTGGATTACTGATGTTTATTTTCAGAAGCAAAAGTACCGCCACCCAAATCCGAGCAGGAGTTATTTTTCTGGTCATTGGATCCGCCATTAGTCTATTGATCGGCTATTCCGTTCCGCTGTGGGAACCAGGAGAATACGAGGCCACCGCTGCAGAGCTATGGAACCCTGCAGCCGAAGCACAACAAGAAGAAATTGACTACTACACCAGCAGCTGGGAAAGACAGCTCTTCATCAGGGCCCCACAAGCTTTTGAGATGCAAACCACGGTCTTCGTTTTTCAAAGCTTCTGGCGTATTGCCGGCTGTCTATTGATTGGAATGGCTTTGTACAAAAGACGAGTCTTTAAACTCAAGCAATCCTCAAAATACTATGCCAAAATGGTGGCGTATGGTTTAGGCATCGGACTCCCTCTTGTTATCAGCGGCACCATACTGGATTTCCACTACGATTGGGATTTTCGTTTAAGTTTTTTCTTCTTTTCTCAATTCAATTATTGGGGTAGCATATTGATGGCCATCGGTTACATCGGTATCGTTATGCTATTTTGTAAGGCAAACACCCGCAGCTTTTTTGCCAAACAGCTTGCCAACGTGGGAAGAATGGCCCTTTCGAATTACCTCATGCAATCCATCATTTGCACCTTCATCTTTTATGGTCATGGCTTCGCTCTTTTTGCAGACTTGGACCGTTCTGCACAAGCGGTGATCGTTTTGGGGATTTGGGTAGTGCAAATTGCCTTTTCTTCTTTCTGGTTAAGCTATTTCAACTTTGGCCCCTTTGAGTGGATCTGGCGTTCGCTGACCTACGGAAAGCCTCAACCTTTCCTTAAATCCAATTGATTAGCCCTGATAATACCCGGCATCGATCAACTCTTCCTGATCACCTGACTTGACTGCAAAATTAAATCCCTTGTGGATGCCAAATGCACCGTATTCCCCGTTCTTGCTCAAGGCCAAAAAGCCAACTTGAAGATTCTTGTAGTTGTCGGGATACTTTTTTACGATTCGATTGACCGCCTGTTCACAAGCTTCTTGTGGAGAATATCCCTGCCGCATGAGTTCGACGATCATGTGTGACCCGCATATTTTAATAACAAACTCTCCTAACCCGGTGGCCGTCGCTGCACCAATCTCATTATCGACATACAAGCCCGCGCCGATGATCGGCGAGTCACCAACGCGACCGTTCATTTTCCAAGCAGCCCCACTAGTGGTACATGCACCGGAAAGGTCGCCGTAATCATCTAAGGCTACCATACCGATGGTGTCATGATTTTCAACATTGATCTCCGGTTGGTAGTCTTGATTCTTCAACCAGTTTTTCCACGCCTTCTCTGCATTGGGTGTCAATAAATTCTCTTCCTTGAAGCCCTGAGCAAGGGCAAATTTCTTCGCTCCTTCACCAACCAACATCACATGTGGCGTGTCATCCATGACCTTTCGAGCAACAGCAATTGGGTTTTTGATGTCCTGTAAAAAAGCCACGGAGCCACAGTTTTCATTTTCATCCATGATACAGGCATCAAGTGTAACGTTTCCATCTCGATCCGGAAAACCACCTATCCCAACCGTCGCATTGTTCGGGTCATTCTCAGTGACCATGACGCCTTTTTCCACCGCATCAATGGCCTTGCCTCCCGTAGATAGCGTCTTCCAGGCCTCTGCATTGGCTTCCATCCCATGGTTCCAGGTTGAAATGACAATAGGTTTTTTAACGGCCTTTTGGGGCGCACAGGCCAATGAAGACAAGCTTGCGCTCGTTACTGCCAGCCCACTAAAGATGGACGACTTGATGAATTTCCTTCTGTTACTCATACATGTAATTTTCTAAAATTTAAGGAAAAATTCACCCAATGATACCCCTTTAATAAAAGCGTTTTTTTTTCGAGCTTAATCCGATAAATTGAAGGATGCGCAATTCATTCCTTTTTCTGTTAGCCTCTGTTCTGCTCCTCGGATGCAAAACCATGTCCCCTGACGTTCACGAACCCCATATCGTTCCTGAACCCTTGAGCATAAGTTTTGACATGGAAAAGTATTATCCGCTACACGAAAAGCCCACCCTTTCTTTTGAAGATCCTCTTGCGGAGGAAAGTGTCCGTTTTTTAGCTGATTACCTGAATGAAATGGGTTGGAAAAGTGAAGTACACAAGGCCTCTGAGTTGACGGATATTCACTTCCAGAAAACTGCGGGCTTGGCCGATGAGGCTTATGAGTTATCGGTTGACCATCGAGGGGTTTTCATTAGAGCCGCTCACCAAAAAGGATTCTTCTATGGTGTGCAATCTTTCATTCAACTGCTAACCCCCGGAAAGCATATTGCTAGCTTACCTTACCTAAACATCAGCGATAGCCCGCGTTTTGCATGGCGAGGTCTACACTTGGATGTGGGGAGGCATTTCTTTTCGACCGATTTTATCAAAAAGTACATCGATGTGATGGCCATGTATAAGTTCAACACCTTTCACTGGCATTTGACCGAAGACCAAGGCTGGCGCATCGAGATCAAACAATACCCAAAGCTGACTGAAATTGGAAGTCAACGGAAAGAAACCGTCGTAGAAAAAAACTTCAACCCTTATGTTGGTGACGGTCAACCTTATGGTGGCTATTATACCCAAGAAGAAATCAAGGAGATCGTTGCTTATGCGGCCGAACGTCAAGTGACCATTGTACCAGAAATTGAAATGCCTGGTCATTCGCTTGCTACCCTCGCGGCCTACCCAGAATTAGGTTGTGGACCAGGACCTTATGAAGTTGGCACTCGTTGGGGAGTCTATGATGACATTTATTGCCCTAAAGAAGAAACGTTTACCTTTTTAGAAAATGTGTTGACCGAAGTGATGGCGCTTTTTCCGAGCAAGTACATTCACATTGGTGGCGATGAAGCCCCGAAAACCGTTTGGAAAAAAAGCAAGGTGGCCCAAGAGGTAATGAGAAGAGAAGGCCTCAAAGACGAGTTTGAATTACAAAGCTATTTCATCACGCGCATGGAGAAGTTCTTGAATGCCAATGGACGTCAATTGATCGGTTGGGATGAAATTCTTGAAGGAGGCTTAGCCCCTGGTGCAGCCGTCATGTCGTGGCGAGGAGAAAGCGGTGGCATTGAAGCGGCAGAAGCTCGCCATAATGTAGTGATGACGCCTAACGGCAACATGTATTTCGACCATTACCAAGCCGATCCAAAAACAGAACCCCTGGCCATCGGTGGCTTTACCGATTTAGAAAGTGTCTACCGTTACGAACCGATTCCAGCAGGTCTGGATGATGAATACCATGAATATGTAATGGGTGCACAAGCCAATGTGTGGACAGAATACATGAAAACCTCTGACTATGTGGAGTACATGGTGTACCCAAGAGCAGTGGCGTTGGCTGAAACCGTTTGGTCTGCCAAAAGCAACAGAGATTGGACGCATTTTCAAGAAAAACTGCCCCATCAATATGCCCTTCTTGACAGCAAAAACGTCAATTATCACATCAGTCAACCCAATGGACTTTCCAATTCATTGACATTAGACGAACAGGTCAGCATTCAGTTGTCAAGCACATACGAGGGAAGCACGATCTATTACACCACGGACGGAAGCGAACCTAGTGAAGGATCAACACGCTATCAAGACGAAATTTCATTAGACATTTTAGATCCAATTGAAGTCAAAGCCATTACCGTTTTGGCTGGAGGAGCGAGAAGCACGGTGGCAAGTGCCACCTATCAAAAAGCAACACTTTACGAGCCCATTCAACCCTTGAAAGCCGATAAAGGGCTGGAGGTATTCATGACTACCGGTGGCTTTGGATCCGTCAATGCCCTGACGCCCAAGGGCCAAGCAGAGATTGTGACATCCATTTCCCTTCCCAAGGAACAACCGGCACAATTTGGTTTGGTCTTTCGAGGGATGATCAATGTGCCATCTGACGGCATCTACACTTTTTTCACTACATCTGATGATGGGAGCAGCTTGTCCGTAGCCGATGAATTGGTTGTAGACAACGATGGTCCACATGGCCCTCAAGAAGCCTACGGCCAAATTGCCCTGAAGGCTGGCTTTCACACCTTTGAAGTCAAGTACTTCGAATCAGGAGGTGGCGAACGATTGACGGTTGAAATGGAGGGGCCAGGAATCGCACGAAATGACATTGACCCTAACCTATTTTACCATTAACCGTTAAGCTAAGTTGTGAGTGGCTCAAGATGGTCATACTAGCGACTCGCCATTTTTATCAAAAACTCAAGACATGAATAAACGAATTTTTGCCAGTATCGGCATTGGCTGTATCGTAGCCATTCTCGTCTTTGTCAATCACCAAAGAAAATCAAAAGAAGACAGGTTCTTGGATGCCATTAGCTCCTTCATCTACAATGAAGCAGGAGATTTTGAGCGCTACAATGCGCTAGAATTAAAACCGATCACCAACGAACTGCTATTGGAAGATGTACAATTGAAAAATCAGTTGGCCGTCGTTAAAGATACCTTAACAGAAAAAGTTAGCCTTTTGAAAAGTCATGCAAAGTTTCCAAAAAGCTGGGCAGACGAGGTCAATACTTTTCAACAGTTAGTTCCTGATCAAATCGATGATTGGATTCGACTCAAGGCAAAAATCGACCTCGCGTTAAGCACTATTGAAGACAACCGTTTAGCCCTTTTGATCCACAAAGAAACCGTTGCACTCAATCTGATCGAAGCCAAACTCAATGCGCTCAACCTTTCCGTTTATAGCGTCGACCTTTCAGGGCAAGATCATATCCATTACCTCCATCGTTTTGCATTGGATGGTGAGGAAGTACTATCAGTATTTGAGCTCGATGCTGATAAGAAAGAGGTCATTTCTTACAAAGCGATTGGTTAATAATTTTCCCTGAATCGTTATTAAAACGACCAATAACCCTTAACAAATAACCTGTATGCGTTTATTAGGAAATATCATTTGGATCGTCTTTGGAGGTTGGATGATCGCCTTGGAATACATCATTGGAGACATAGCGTTGTGCATGACCGTGGTTGGCATTCCTTGGGGCATTCAGTGTTTTAAGCTAGCCATTTTAGGCTTCGCTCCTTTTGGTCAACGCGTCGAATCAGGTTCTGCTACCGGAGTCTGCTTGTTGAAAGCACTGCAACTCTCGAACAGATTCTTTCAGTCGATTATTTCTCTATCGAGAAATTCTCTCCTTCAGAATGACGAAACGAGGCGTCATTATGAGTGTCCAGAGCATCAAGACCGAAAGAATCTGTCCGTTAAGTCCACTGCCAAAGACCAACAGATTCTTTCGGTCGTAAACTTTGCCTCTCCACAAGTTTTCTCCCTCAGAATGACGTGAGCCATACAAAAAAGCCAACCTCCTCTTTCGAGAACGTTGGCTCAAATAACTTTCAGTTACTAGTATTAGTTTTTGTAACTACTGTTAAAGATTTGATTTTCTTTTTTAGAATTTCAAGAGTTAAATAATCCTCCAGCCAGTTTTTCTTGAAGAATAAAGACTAATAAAATAATCGAAAAGATCAGGCCTGTCAATGTTATTCGTAATAACATTCTTCTTTCTACTGATTTCTTTGTCAACGCTTTTCGAATGAAAAGATATTGATAAACTATCGAAGACGTAATCATAAGAAAAAGTACAATAGTTAAAACTTCTTGCGTATTCATAAATCTACTCTCTAGTCATACACCACATTACATCAGCTAAAATTAAAGCAAAGCCTAAGCCACCGAGACCAATTCTCGTACCAACCTTGCCTAAAGCTTTCACTAGAGCCTTTCGAACAGCGTATCTTGACATAGCCCTTCCATACCATGCGTCAATAATCAGCTCGGCCCCGAGAGCCTCAAAAGCACAATGAGCCAAACGACTTGTATCTATTGGGTCTGAGTACCAAGCCGATCTGACGCTAGAGACATCATTCTTGTACAAAAGAGGATTGTTTTCCACTTCCTTTGAGAATATTAGTAGCGCAGCTAAAATTACTGCTTCTTTATTCTCCTCAAGGTATTTCGAGCCGAACATTTCAATTAATTCTTGGTCTTCAAATCCATAATGTGAAACTAATTTCAAAGCGGATTCACTTAGGTCTGCCTTTAATACCTTGGCAAGCTCCATTTTTTGAACTTCAGAATTTTCTTGATTGACATTAGCCTGGTAAAGATTACGCTTAATAAGGTCATTGTTTTCCAAACTATGAGACAAATCCATTCCAAAATCAATTATCGATTCCTCAATAATTGAACCCCCAGTCGGATCGACATCATCACTACATGATATGTGTGAAAATAATAAAATACAAGTAGCCCGAATTTTAGATAATTTTTCATTGTGTAATGTTTAATGTGATTAAATGTGATTAAATATATCGAAATTATATTAAAATAAAAAGCCAACCTCCTCTTTCGAGAACGTTGGCTTATGTGATTCTTCTCAAACCCCTCTGTCCTTAACCTTTACTTTTTTCATTCAGGAGATTCCTGCCTGCGCAGGAATTACGTGAATAAATAAGGGGTTAAGCGAAGAAATATGGGAATTTTCCTTCTTTGATCATGGTATCGGCTACTTGTCTACGAAGCTCTTTTACATTCACTAAGTCCATTTTTGTGAAGCGCTTCAAGCCCATCAACATCACTTTCTGTTCGTCACCTTTAGTGAAGGCTGCAATCGCCTCTTTGGCAGATGCATTGATGATGTTGATCGCTCGCTGCATGTAGATCTTCGTCATGGCCACATAGTCAGCACAGGCTTCCTCTCCCCTCAAGCTGATGAGCTTCTCTGTTCGCAACATGGCCGATTCAACCGCGTAGGTCTCGATCAAGATGTCCGCAAGGTTCATCATCACCTCTTGCTCATCTTCGATCTTGTCTTGAAGTGCCATGGCTGCTTTGCCTCCGACCATCAAGAATACTTTTTTCAAATTCTTGATCACTTCTTTCTCTTCAGCAAAAAGTACTGACTTATCAATTGAAGAGAAGGTAGGTACTGAAGTCAATTCCTTTGACACATCCATTGCCGGCGCATAGATATCAAGCTCGCCCTTCATGGCTCGCTTTAACAACATGCCCACCATCAACATGCGGTTGATCTCGTTCGTGCCTTCATAGATCCTGGCAATTCGAGAATCTCTGTAAGCTCGTTCCATTGGAGCATCTTGTGAGAATCCCATTCCACCGTAGACCTGAACACCCTCATCGACCACATAGTCCAACACCTCGGAGCTGTGGATCTTCGAGATCGCACATTCGATGGCAAACTGCTCGACCCCTTTCAGTTTGGCTTGCGCATCATCCATACCGTCTGCGATCAGGTCATTGATCTTGTCTTCAATATTCTGACCGGCACGGTAATCCAAGGATTCCGTGACGAAAATACGCGTTGCCATTTCGGCCAACTTGCCTTTGATGGCACCAAAATTTGCAATGGCGGTTCCAAATTGCTTGCGCTCATTGGCGTATTGAATAGCTTGTGAAGTCACCGTACGGCAACCACCCAAAACACCTGCTCCTAATTTCACACGGCCAATGTTCAAAATGTTCACGGCGATCTTGAAGCCGTTCTGTCTTTCTGAAAGCATATTCTCCACAGGCACTTCACAGTCGTTGAAGAAGACCTGACGAGTAGAAGACCCTTTGATTCCTAATTTCTTTTCCTCTTCACCCATGCTGATTCCACCGAATGATTTCTCCACGATGAAAGCGGTCAAGTTTTTGTCGTCTTCGATCTTGGCGAACACGATGAAGAGATCCGCAAAGCCAGCATTCGAGATCCACATCTTCTGACCCGTGATCTTATAGTGGCTGCCATCTTCAGAAAGGACCGCTTTGGTCTTGCCTGAATTGGCATCAGATCCGGCGTCTGGTTCGGTCAAGCAATAACACGCCGCCCATTCGCCTGTAGCCAGCTTGGGCAAATATTTAGCTTTCTGCTCCTCCGTTCCGTAGTACAGAATAGGCAAGGTACCGATTCCAGTATGTGCACCGTAAGTGGTGGAGAATGAACCCGCAGCACCGATAATGTCGGCAATAAGCATGGACGTGTTGAAACTCATGCCCATGCCCCCATACTGCTCAGGAACTGAGATCCCTAAAAGTCCTAGTTCACCAGCCTTTTTGAAAATGCTCGGCACGAGGTCCGGCTCTTTCATGCTGTCAATGCGCTCAACATTCGGATGGATCTCGGTATCGATGAAATCCTGACATGCGTGCGCCATCATTTTTTGCTCTTCAGAAAACTCTTCTGGAATGAAGACTTCCTGATACTCTGTTTCTCTGACGATGAACTCACCGCCTTTGATGCTTTTCTTTTCTGCTACTGTAGACATTTTCGTATTACGTATTGCGAAGTGCGTATTGCGATTAATTCAGTTTCCTTTTCAACTTATAGATCATTCTTTGAATGTGATCTATTTGATCGAATAGCGCTTCTAGTTGTTCATTCTCATTTACATAACGCAGTTTTTCAGCAATGATCAATTGAGTTTCAAGTTCACTCAGTGATCCATTAGCCATTCCCAAAAACTGCTTGAATTCACCTATTGAATTCCTACCCGAACCTTCACTTATGTTTGAAGGAACAGATACCGCTGCTCTTCTTATTTGACTCATTAGGCCAAATCTTTCTTCTGAAGGAAATTTTGCTGAGATCAGATAAATTGACTCGGTCAATTCAATGGCCTCTTGCCAAACCTTCAGTTCTTTATAATTGTGCATATCTATTGTGTTTATTGGTCGTCATACGCACATCGCGGTACGCAATTCGACCTAATTCAAAAACTCATAAATCCCTGCTACGCCTTGGCCGCCACCCACACAAGCGGTTACCATTCCGTATTTGGCATTGCCCATTCTGCGCATTTCGTTGAAAAGCTGAACAGAAAGTTTCGCTCCCGAACAACCAAGTGGATGGCCTAATGCGATCGCACCGCCATTCACATTCAGTTTGCTTCGATCAAGGTCCAATTCTTTGATCACGGCGAGTGATTGCGCTGCGAAGGCTTCATTCAGCTCAACCAAATCCAGGTCAGACTGCTTTAATCCTGCTTGTTTCAATGCTTTTGGCACTGCCTCCACTGGACCAATACCCATGATGCGTGGATGAACACCGACTGCGGTGTAAGTGACCATTCTTGCAATGGGTTCCAAGTTCAATTCCTTTACCATTCGTTCCGACATGACCATCACAAAAGAAGCACCATCGGAAACGGGAGAAGAATTCCCTGCCGTTACCTGACCTCCTTGTGCAAAAACAGGTCGAAGCCCGGCCAGAACATCCATCGACGTATCTGCTCTCGGTCCTTCGTCTCTATTGACGGTGTAGGAAGACTCTTTCATTTTGCCATCTGCGCCAACTGACTTGTTCAAAACCTCAATAGGAACAATTTCATCGTCAAACTTTCCTGCTTCTTGAGCGGCAACTGCTTTTTGATGTGATTCAAACGCAAATTGATCTGCTTCCTCTCTGGTGATCTTGAATTCATTGGCAACTTGTTCAGCCGTAAGCCCCATACTGAGGTAATAGTCGTTATGGGCTGTAGCAAGCTTGTAGTTCAACGCAGTCTTGTATCCCATCACTGGAACCATGCTCATGGATTCAGTGCCGCCAGCTATGATGCAATCGGCTGTACCGGCATGTACGCGAGCCGAAGCCAAAGCGATCGCTTCCAAGCCCGAACCACAGTAGCGGTTCACCGTCACGCCGGGTACTTCGATCGGCAACGACAGTAGCGAGATCATTCTTGCCATTTGCATGCCTTGCTCCGCTTCGGGAACGGCATTTCCGACAATTAGATCATCTACTCGTTTTGGATCAAAATTTGGCACTTTTGATACCAAATGTTTGATCACATCTGCAGCCATGTCATCGGGACGCACCGTTTTCAATACACTGCGTTTTCCGCGACCAACTGCTGTTCTATATCCTGCAACTATGTAAGCATCCATATTTCTGAATGTTAAATGTTAAATGTTGAATGATTAATTTCTCAAAGGTTTGCCTTTGAATAAAATGGAGTGAATCCGCTCAAGCGTTTTCGGCTCTGCTGTCAGCTCGACAAACATTTGTCGTTCTAGGTCTAGCAGATATTGCTCCGATACTTCCTGTGGTTGTGTGAGGTCGCCGCCACACATGATCCAACCCAGTTTACGTGCGATCTTTGCGTCATGCTCGGAAATGTAATTGCCCAAAAGCATTCCATTGATCCCTGCTTCAAACAAGGCAAGACCCACACGTCCTTGTACTTTGATGTCTTTTCGCTCCACCGGTTGTGTGTACCCTGCCTCATGTAATTCCAACACTTTGGCTTTAGCATCCGTCAATAACCTTTTTCGGTTCAAGGTGACACCATCTTGAGGTCTAAGAATACTCATTCCTCTGGCCTCCTCAGCAGAAGTAGCCACTTTTGCGGTGGCTATGTTCATAAATGCCTCTTGTAGTCTATTCAATTCCGGATCGCCGGAAGCTACTGAATCGGCCACACGCAAGGTAAGTTCCTTCGTTCCGCCACCTCCAGGGATCAAACCGACACCTACCTCAACCAAACCGATGTAGGTTTCGGCATGGGCTTGAATAGCGTCACAATGCAACGACAACTCACAACCACCACCAAGTGTTAAACCTGCCGGTGCCGCCACGACCGGGATAGTTGAAAATTTTGCACGTTTCATGGTGTTTTGGAACTGTGCCACCATCAAGTTGACCTCATCAAACTCTTGATCTCCCGCAAACATGAAGAGCATGGCCAAATTGGCACCCGCTGAGAAATTTTCCCCTTCATTGCCGATCACTAATCCCTTGTAATCCTTTTCAGCCATAGAGATCGCGGTCTCAATGCCCTCGATTACTTCTTGTCCAATGGCATTCATTTTAGTGTGGAACTCCAAACACAGCACGCCATCTCCGATATCGAAGATAGAAGCCCCTGCATTTCCCCAGACCTTATTCGTTTCTCGAATATTCTCCAGAATAACCAGGTCCTCCATTCCAGGGATCACTTTGTACGATTTAGAAGGAATGTCGTAGTATTTTTTGATGCCATTCTCAATGACATAGAAGGATTCGTTTCCTGCGTCAAGCATTTCATGCACCCAAGCCGCAGGCTTCAATTCCATTTGCTCCATCTGCTCAACGACCTTTCTGACGCCCAGTAGATCCCAGGTGTCAAAAGGACCCATTTGCCAAGCAAAGCCTGCGCAAACGGCTTGATCTATTCGATACAGCTCATCCGAAATTTCAGGAATACGATAGGTGACGTACCTGAAGGTGTCATAAAAGGTCTTTCGATAGAATTCGCCTGCTTTATCATCGAAGTTGACCAAGGTTTTGACACGCTCTTTTAAGTTCTCTTGATCCTTGACTGCATCCAAAGCCTTGAAATTCGCTCTTGTTCGCTCGACGTATTCAAAGGTTCTTAAATCCAGCTCAAGAATGGTGCGTTTCCCGTCAGCATCTTTGGTCTTCTTGAAATAACCTTGACCGGACTTGTCGCCAAACCAACCTCTTTCATGGACCTCTTTCACAATGCCTGGAAGTACAAACTTTTCCTTGGATTCATCATTCGGTAAACCGGCATGCAGGTTATTCGCTACGTTCACGGTAGTATCGAGGCCCACAACATCCATTGTTCTGAAGGTGGCTGACTTCGCACGTCCGATGATGGGTCCGGTCAAACGATCGACCTCACCCACGGTCATTTCCATCTCTTCAATGGTATGCATGGCCGACATGATGGCATAAATACCAATGCGGTTGGCAATAAAGGCCGGAGTATCTTTACACAATACCGTTTCCTTACCTAAATAAAGATCCCCATAATGCATCAAGTAATCGATGATCTCAGGATCAGTCTTTGGTCCTGGGATGATCTCTAATAATCGTAAATAACGCGGAGGGTTAAAGAAGTGCGTTCCACAGAAATGTCGCTGAAAATCATCACTTCGTCCTTCACACATCATGTGCATTGGAATACCAGATGTGTTGGAAGTAATTAAGGTGCCGGGTTTTCTGTATTTTTCAACTTGTTCAAATACGATCTTTTTGATGTCCAAGCGCTCAACAACTACTTCGATGATCCAGTCTACATCGGCGATCTTCGCCATGTCGTCTTCAAAGTTGCCCGTACTGATTCGCTTCGCAAAATCAGCATGGTAAATGGGAGATGGCTTTGACTTCAATGCAAAAGTCAAGGCATCGTTCACGATTTGATTTCTTGCCCGTGGATCCTTTTGTTGCTCTTCGCTCAACTCGCGTGGAACGATGTCGAGCAGGATTACTTCAACTCCAATATTAGCGAAATGGCAGGCTATTCTTGAGCCCATCACTCCCGATCCTAATACCGCTACTTTTTTGATCTTTCGATTCATATTAAAAGATGGATTTTGAGTCTATAATTTGATTTATCTTACTAATCACTTCGAAAAACGCATCTAGCTTTTCTTCCGCAATCGATTGCTGAACAGCCTCATTAAATTTGATCACTGTTTCTCTTGAAATGCGTCTCTTTTCTTGACCAAGGGCTGTTAAAAAAACCCTAACCGAACGTCCATCGTTCGGGTCTTGTTCTTTGTAAATAACACCCATCTCTTCCATGCTCTTCAACATGCGCGTCAGACTACGAGATTCCAATCCCATCATGGGAGCGATCTTGGTCGCAGGTGTTCCTTCCTTAGGATCAATGTTCAGTACCACATAAGCCTGAGAAGTTGTGCTGTTGTGTCTCGCCGCCTCTTGGTTGTACATTCTGTGAATTGCGTGCCAACAGCTTTTTATTTGGTGATCTATGGTCTCTTCTCTCTTCATACGCTACTTAAGGGTTACGAATGTAAATAATATTTGTTATGCATGCATACTATTTTTTAAATTTATTATGCATGCCGAGTATATTTTACTCCTAGCGTCGATGAAAAATGACTGGGTTAAAGTTCAGAGACATCAAAATCCTCTCCCATTCCATAGCGGACGAGGTCATGAAGTTCATAGTTTTCCAAGGTGTGGATGTCCTTCAGTTGACAATTACCATTTGAGAAGATCTCCAAGATTTCAAATTCGGAGGTCTCACCATAATTGATCAAGCGAAAACGCTTACCGACACGAAGATTATTGAAGGATTTTGCCACTAACTAATTATTGAAATCACCTCTGAGTTCACGGAAACGTTGCCTTGATTCGGCAACATAGATACTTCCAGGAAATTTTGTGAATAACTCTTGATATCGCTCCATGGCTTCATCGGTCCGATTCAGATCGCGATCCAATACTTGTGCTGCCATGAAAAAAGCATCATCACCCAAGATATCGTAATAATAGGTTTGGTTGATCTTTTCTAAGGCCGCAAGAGATGCCTCAAAATTACCGAGTTCCCTTTCCGTTTGTGCCTTCAAAAATAAGAGCTCATCGGATAATGAATGTCCTTCAAACTCTACCAACATGCTATCAATAGCGTCAAGCGCAGTGGTTTTTTGATTCTGGAACAACATAAGTTCGATTGATGCATAGCGTTGCATCGCGATATCAGTGGAATCAAAGACGGTATTGTTTTTTATGAGAATGCTTAGATCCAAGGCATCGTTGGCTATTTCCCTGGACGTAGCTAATTTCAGAATATCCAAATGTCCTTGTGCCAATTCAAACTCTCCTTTGAAGTAAGAAAGCTTTGCACTTTTAAGCTTGGCTGTATATCCAAGGGGCTCATCTTTAAATTCCCGTTCTACCTGACCATATAAAAGGATGCTTTCCCATGGTTGTTCATCGAGCAAATAGATATCAGCCAAATCCATTTTTGCTTCTGCGATTACCCGTTGCTTGCCCGCAGGTTGGCTAATCAGCTCATTCAACACGACTATTGCCGAATCAATTTCATTGAGTTGAAAAGCATAGAGCAAGGCGACGCGACGCTGTGCCTCCATGGCGGCAAAAACATCTCGGGAATTCATGCTATATGTCTCATAATCGGCAATGAGTTCTTTTATAGCAACGGTATCTACTGGATAAGTTGCTTTCAATACTTCTTCCCTAGCAAGAAGTGCATATCTCGACGCTAAACGCACGTTGGGACTTTCAGGAAAATCATCGATGATGTAAGCAAAAGCTTTATCTGCTGTTCGATAGTCCTCATTTCGATAAGCGATCATCCCAACATTAATGATGTTCCTTCCCTCATTCTGAACCCTTCGATCCAATGCTCGAGCCTGTCTAAGCGCTGCACTAAAATTCTTTTGCTGCAAATGTGTCCAAACCAATAAGTCATTGTAAAGGGGATTCCCGGGTTCATTTTGTATGTAATCATACAAGGTTAGTTCCAGCGTGTCTAAGTCAACAGACTCGATCAACAGGCGTTGAAAACTGTTCTTGACGTAATTAAGATTACCGGGTTGTGCTTTAGCAAAGTTAAGGTACTCTTTGATCATGTTCTGTTTTTCGTTCAGCACCCGATAAACATTTGCTAACTCAAGTGCATAGAGATCTGGTTTTCCCAGACGATCCCTACCCTGAACATAAGCCTCTAACGCAAATCCTCTTAAATTCTTGGCATAGAAATGCTGCGCTAAAATTCGAATTTTGTTGGCATTACTCTCATTTGCCGCCTGCTCTGCAACCTCTTGAACTACTTCACCGAATTCCTTCTCTGCGGACTTCTTATCACCTGTTGCTAAATAGACAACGCCAAGATCTACCTGATAGGTGAAGTTTGATGGAAAGGTCTGAATAGCCTTCTTGACATGTTTTTCAGCAAGATTAAATTGCTTCTCTTTGATCAACAGGTCCAAGTAATTGTCGTGGACAAGCGGAATATTCCTTTTATTCCGTATGAGTTTTTCATACTCCTGTTGGGCTTTTTCATAATCGCCTTGATAATAATACTCATTTGCTACAGCGATTGGGTCAGCATTTTGTGCTAAACCAAGTCTAACCAATCCGAGTAACAAAGAAATGATCAAGGCACTTTTCCACATAATGCTACAAGCTATATTATATTATTTAAGATTATTAAATATTATCATTATTTACTAGTGCTGTGGATTTGTGGACAAGTGAACTGTGCACAAGTTGATTAGTTGATGTGCTCGGTTTGTACCAAAAATATTCTGCTTATCCACAGTTAATAATTTAGAAACTATTGATTTTTAATTAGTTAGTATGACCTGTGTATAACTTAGTCGATTCGTGGATAAGTATCAAGACTCTTATCCACGGTCTATAACTTAAGGACGGAATGTTTAAAAATTTGTTTGTGTTTCAACTGATTTTCACAGGAGTCAACTTGGTGTCGATGAATTGGTTTCACTCCACAACTCAATTTATTTATGCACGTGTTGTGCATGTGTTATCAACGTAAATTAATGACCAGATCGGTCACTGCCCAGTTGCGACGCACCTCAATAAGTTGTGAGGCTGTATTGGAGTCAACGTAGAATTGCGCTGGTTCGGGTGGTTCATTGAGTAGTATGTTTCCAGTGTCCCAAATGCCATTTCCATTTAAATCTTGAATAACGCGAATCATGTAGGATCCGGCATCAAGAAAGGCAAACTCGAAGTTCGATGTGTTTACTTCTTGTACGATGCCCAGGTTGCGTGTGTTAAGCAATTGTACAATAAGAGCACTTTTACTATTGGTAACGCGTCCTGAAATGAGTGCCGTTTCCTGTTCCTGTGCTGCTCGGTAGGTCTTGCGTAACAGCGCACTTGTATCTCCATCGATGGATAGAAAAGCACCTTTATTCATAGTAACTGTCAATGCCTGATCGGGACGTGGCGCGTAGTCCTTAATAGATAATGGGAAGCGAATGAGAGTATTGAAATTTTCAGAGATGATAGATTCTGTTGGAAATGGAAACACGTTTAAGCTGTCAAGGGAAAGGCGGATACTATCGAAGTTTTGAACGATGATAGGTTTATTAAAACGAATGGTGATCTCTTCTTCGGGTCGAACGAGTTCTCGACTAGGACTTATGGATACTTTTAATGGCTCTGGTTCAACTTCAGATTGGATAAAGTAATAGGAGGCCGTATCGATCAGAACGTTTCCTACAGAGTCTTGTGCCTGAAAAATTAATTCGGTGGTGTCGTTGTATTGTTCTACAGTTCGATAAAAGCGAATGGTCTGATCGTCTTTGTTGAGATAAATATAGGAGGATGAGTTGTTGGGTTCGAAAGATGTGATGGCCTTGTTGAAGGTCAATTCATAGTACCGACCGAATTGCCTACCGGATGAAAGCCGGAGTTCTTTGGTACTTAGACGCTGAACGGTAAAATCAATTGCATTTATATTATCGTTGACGTCAAGGGTATCGGGGTAGAAGCCATACTGTTCCCCTTCTGCATCTGCTTTATTGTTGTTGTTTTTGTCTTCGAAGGCATAGACACGATATTGGCCTGGAGGTAAATTTTGGAAACGATATCGTCCAGCTGTATCTGTTCTGGCATAGTACTGTGCATTTCCTGATAAAACGTTGATGCTGTCGCTTGCGTTAAACAAAGAGACCATGGTTTTCTCCATTGGTAATTGGTCGTACAGATTCAGTATCTGCCCTTCAATGCTTAAGGAGTCCAAGTAGTCGCCTGTGGAGAAGCTGAGGCTAAGATTTTCCGCAGGATTTCTCGCGGTGATGTCTTGAATGGTATTGGCAAAACTGAAGGTGTATGTTGTGCTATCTTGAAAGGGCTCTGTAAAAAGAAGCTCTATCGTGTTACGATTTGTTCTCGTTCGATATGCGCCTTTTGGCTGTGGGGTGATGATGAGGTCAGTTTCAATTTGATTGGTTTGTATCATCTCATTGAAGACCAATAATATGCTTTGACCTTTGTAGTTGAGTTGTTCATTCGTGGGTACCGTTCGAATCAGTAAAGGCGCCTCTTCATCTGCACGCCCTCCAGTTGGAGAGCTGACGCGCGCGCAAGCACTCAATAGCACGAGCAAAACAAGTTGATATAGTCCTTTAATCTTCAAGTTTTTTCAGAACGTAAAGAAGACTGCTGTATTCGCCAGAAGTCTTCGCCAATTGATTAGAGCGATATCCATGCCATAATGCCTTGACTGGGGCAAATTTAGATTTTTTGTATTGTTCGGAAAGTAGACTGACATAATAACTATCAAGTCTCATGGGTAGAACCTTTGATACGCCAAGATTGAATTGGTAGGCGAGTGAATCAAGACTCTTTTGGTTGAAATGGTAAAGATGCCGTGGTACATCGTATCCTGCCCAGTCGGTTCCGTAGTATTGGGCATCATAGGATAGAGGGTTAGGAAGTGCCAGTACAAGAATACCGTTTGGATCTAAGCGTTGCTTTAGTGCCCCTAATGTGTGATGTAATTCATGCACATGTTCGATTACATGGAATGCGGTGATGACATCGTATTGTTGTGTTGGCAAGTCGTCAATGGATGTTGCAGTTGGTATCTGTGGATCAATAAGTCCTCTGGCACTGGCATCAGGTTCAACACCGTTGACCTTATAGTTTCGCTGGTACATGTATTCCAGGAATGAGCCTGCGCCGCAGCCATAATCAAGGAGTCGCTTTCCGCTATGCTCCTTTTTTATGAGTAGGTACTTGTTCTTCAGATTGATCTGCTGTAGGCGTTTGTATACATAGTCGAATAGAATGCCTTTCGATTGACCATGAGACACATAACTATTTGATTTATAATAAGTTACAATTTCTTTTTCATCTGGACGGGGATTGGTTACTAGTCCCTCGCAGTCATTACATAGCTCAATGTTGAATAACTCTTTAGACCCAAAATGATCAGCGACTTTGAAGAAGGGATCAAGCTGGCTTGAGCCACAGATCGGACATTTGGCTAGTTGCTCCATCATCTGCCCATATAAACCATAAGGATAGAGATATCCGCGGGTGTGATACCGCTGATCCTTGATGCTTGACCGATCGTTTTTGGCTGTTGCTTTTTTAGTTTTTCTCTACCCTCGGCAGACAAGGCTTTGATCTGATCGAAATCCATATCTGCACGAATTTGTAGGTTTTCAAGGTCAACCATTTTTTGTGCAAGCTTTTCTTCCTTGTCGATATAGTCTTCGTACTTGATGTGTATGTCAGCTTGCTCCAGTATCTCCTGGTTGTATTGGTCAAAGTAAGCGGCGGTATCAGCACTAATGTTCCGTAAGTCGCTAACACTGACCTGAGGACGTTTGACTAATTTGTTGAGTGTAGTGCGATGCTGTATTGTGGCTGTCTGCTGGTTGGTCAGAAAGGGGTTCGCCAATTGTGGGTCTACCTTCTTCTGGATAAGATCGTTTCGTAATTGCTCAATCAATCGCCTTTTCTCCTTCATTTGGTCGAGCATTTCTTGATTGGCTAAACCTATATCATAACCTCGTTGTGTGAGTCGAAGGTCTGCGTTGTCTTGTCTAAGAAGGATGCGATGCTCAGCGCGTGAAGTGAACATGCGATAGGGCTCATCTGTTCCTTTGTTGATCAAGTCATCTATGAGTACGCCGATGTAGGCTTCGGATCGTGATAGGGTAAACTCTTTTTGACCGTTGATTTTCAGGTGCGCGTTGATTCCAGCGATAAGGCCTTGAGAGGCTGCCTCTTCATAGCCTGTTGTCCCGTTAATTTGTCCCGCGAAATAGAGGTTTTCGATCAGCTTGGTTTCCAGCGTATGATGAAGTTGTGTGGGTGGAAAATAGTCGTACTCGATGGCATAGCCAGGGCGGAACATTTTGGCATTCTCAAACCCTTTGATCTTGCGCATGGCTTTGTATTGTATATCCTCGGGCAGTGATGTTGAAAATCCATTGACATAGATTTCAACAGTATGCCACCCTTCGGGTTCAATAAAGATTTGGTGACGGTTACGCTCCGCGAAACGGTTGATCTTATCCTCTATCGATGGACAGTAACGTGGGCCAATGCCTTGTATGGCACCATTGAACATCGGGCTACGATCGAATCCTGTGGCTAAGATGTCATGTACTTCCTCATTTGTATAGGTGATGTAACAACTCCTCTGCTCTGTTAGCGCTGAAGTGCTGGCTCTGTAGGAAAACTTGCCTGGAAGTTCATCGCCGGTTTGTTCTTCCATTTTGCTGTAATCTAGACTTCGGCCGTCCACTCGTGGAGGGGTACCGGTTTTCATCCGTCCGGCTTCAAAGCCGAAGGTTTGAAGTTGCTCAGTGATGCCTGTTGATGCCCGCTCGCCTGTTCGTCCTCCTCCGAACTGTTTTTCTCCAATGTGAATGATGCCGTTGAGAAAGGTTCCCGAAGTTACCACCACTGATTTGGCTTGGAACTCGAGGCCCATACCTGTTGTCACTCCAACGACTTTATCCTCCTTGATAAGAAAGCCTGTAACCATCTCTTGCCAGAAATCGACATTAGGATTGGCTTCTAATGCCAAACGCCATTCTTCTGCAAAACGCATGCGATCATTTTGTGTGCGAGGGCTCCACATGGCAGGTCCCTTAGAACGGTTTAGCATCCTGTATTGAATCATCGATTTATCGGAAATCATACCGGACATTCCACCGAGGGCATCAATTTCTCGCACGATCTGTCCCTTGGCGACACCACCCATCGCTGGATTGCAGCTCATCTGGGCAATGGTGTTCATGTTCATGGTAACAAGTAGTACGCTTGATCCCATGCTTGCTGCTGCATGAGCTGCCTCACATCCCGCATGTCCTGCGCCGACTACTATTACATCATATGTTGGATACATGGCCTAATTGTTTCACGTGAAACATTAAAAAAGATCGAGCGGTTCACGTTCCACGTGGAACAGCACTCAATCTTGCAGCAAAGATAAGCAAGCATCTTCTGTTTTTCGCATCTCTTGTTGGAGTGCCAGGGTCTTGTCATCAAAACCTAGAAGATGTAGAAGTCCGTGAATCATGACGCGATGCATCTCTGTTTTCCAGGGCAAGTTCTGTTCTTGAGCATTTTCTTTGACGCGGTCGATGGATATGAAGATGTCTGCTTCTATCGTGTTAGATAAATCTTCTCGTTGGTCGAATGTAATGATGTCGGTATAATAGTCGTGATTGAGGTAAGTCTTGTTAATGTCAAGCAAATAGTTGTCTGAACAATAGATGTAGTTAAGTTGGTTGATCTCGTAGCCATATTCGCTGGCGATTGAGGTTAGCCATGTGCGTAACTTGCCTTTATGGGAGAGGTTTAGGCTGACATCTTCGATAAAGAACTGTATGGTCTTCATCTAATCGAGATAGAATGTAAGGGAGACCCTCCTGCCCTCTTCGGTGAATACGACCTCATCTGCTAGATGTCGCATGAGGAAGATTCCTCGACCTCCCGGGTTCTTGACGTTTTCAGGGGCTGTAGGATCTGGAAGGTGGTCTTGGTTAAAACCTTTGCCCTGGTCTTCGATAGTAAAGGTAACTTCGTCTTCTTTGAGTTCGGCGGATAAAGTGACGAGTTTGCGCTTATCCGAACCGTTTCCATGAAGGATGGCATTATTAACAGACTCCACCACCGCGATCATGATGTTTCCGTACAAGTCGTCGGTTAATTGGTATTTCTCTTTGGCATTGTCGACAAAGCTTTCCACGATGCGAATGTTTTCTGCGATGGAGGGTATTTCAATGCTAATGCTGTTCATGGAGCGGATTACTTGTTATTCTTAATTTTGTTGAAATACTTATTGGTTTCCTTCTTGTAGTAAGGATTGAGTTTTGTAGGGATCGTTTTTAGCAATTCAATTTCTTTTTCTTTCTGCTTGAGGTAGTCCAACATACTCTCAGGTACAGAAAGTTCGTATTCATAGGCGGTTTGCGCTTCACGTTTCTCATCTTCTCCACGCTGCTCGACGGCGTTTTCAGCTTCGAGCATTCGTGTTAAGATGTCTCTTTGTCGTTCGATCGTTTCTTCTGAAATGTTCTTATTCAGTAGATCCATTTCGGTGAGTTCCATTTGCTCAATAAGCTTATCGATCTTTTCACCTAATTTATTTCCGTTGAAACCGGTTTCAAAGTTTTCTAATGCATTTCTCAAGCGTTCTTGTTGTGCTGCAAGTTTGGCTAATTCTTCAGAGAGCGCACGACCTGACTTTCCACTTTGTTTGAGTTCTTTGATTTGTTCACTCAATTGTTTTTGCAGTTCTGACAAGCCACTCATGGGCATGTTTTTTTCTCCTTTCTTTTTGCTAGAGCCACCCATCTGTGATGCCATTTGCTCCTGCATATTCTGAAGAATATCGTCTAAGAGAAGGGCTAGATTGTTTACAGATGTCATCGTAAACTGCTGTCTACCAACAGCTTGACTGATATTCTTCTCCTTGAGCGCCTCTACAGTTCCTTCCATTTGGGTATTCATTTGATTCAATTCTTTCATCACGAAAGAGCTAATCTGGAATACGCGCTGACTCAATGCGACCAAGCTGTCTTGTATGATCTTTGAGTCATCTTGAATCTTAAGCTGTTCTTGGGATAAGGTGACAAATCTAGGGTCACTTTGCCGGATGTCTTTAAACTCATTCATGAGCTCCTCTTGGCTGAAGGATAACGTAACCAGATTGTCTACCAGGTCTCTGAGGTTGTCTAAGTTTTCTTGTTGTTGCTCCATTTCCATGCCGCTCTGCATGGACTCAAGGCTTTGCTTGACCTCTTTCATCTTTTGAGCAGCACGTTGTTGTGCCTTACTCGCCTTTTGACGTTTTCCCGAGTTCTTTTGCTGATTCTGTTCTTTTTCTTCTGATGCGCTTTCCTGTTCCTCCTCTTCAGATTGTTCTTCTGTTTTTTCTTCGCTCAGCGCTTCCTCAGCTTCTTGCTGCTCTTCTTTAATTTCTTCAAACGACTCGTTGAGGTCTTTAGGTAGCGCTTCTGGGTTTTTCCGATCTTGATTGAGCTCATTCAATTGATCAAGCTCTTCTTGAAGCTTCTCTAGTTCCTCCATTTCCTTCCGTTGTTCTTCGGCCAAGGCTTCATCTGACTTGTCGCCATTCTGAGTTTCTTCTTGAAGTGCCTCTTGGTCTTGGATAGCCTCGTCGAGTTTTTCGATTTTTTCTTCAAGCTTCATGTCAAACTGGAGCTTTTTGAACAATTCGAGCGTTCGTTCTAGATCTTCTTCCAGGTTCTGACTGTTGTTCTTAATTTCTTCTACTTGATCCCTAAACTCTTCGATATCAGCATTTTCTTCGAGTAATTTCCTTAATTCATCATAGAGTTTGCGTGTTTCTTCGTCAAGCACATTGTCCATGATCTCTTGAAGCTGATTCATTTTTTGCTGAATGTCTTCGCTTTTGGGTTCGAATTGATTTTGCTTTTTATTGTTTTGCTGATTCTCCTTCTTCAGTTGCTCAAGTCTTTTATTCAATTCGTCCTTTTGCTTGAGGATGTCATTCATCAACTTTTCGTCCTGCCAGTCGAGCTCTTTTTTTGTTTTTAAGCGTTCGTCCAACTCATCGATGCTGTTTTGAAGTTCTTCGGCTTCCTTGAGTGTTTTATTGATCTCTTGAGCGACTTGTTGGTTGCCTTGTTCGATCTCGTCTGCGATTTCCTCTTTGGACGGAATTTTGAAAGAATAAGTACCTGTTTTGCTTCGTTTGAACCCATTGATGCGATCGTTGTCCACTACTTCTATGAAGTATTTTAATTCACCCCCGGCTTTGATGTTCGCACTGTCAAGCCGAAAAACGTAATAATAGGTTTGGTCCTTAACCCCTCGTTCAATGGGTATATCCGTCAATTCAAATGCCTCATCACCCTCATAGGCATAACGAAGCCGTAACGCACTAAATCCGTAATCGTCCTCGATCTGACCAGCAAATACAATGTCACGATAAAGTAACGTGTCTTGATATTGCTCCAGTCGAATTTTTGGGTATTGATCTTTGATGACCTCTATGGAAAAGCTTAAGGAGTCTTTGTTCTGTGAGAACTCGTTCGATAAAACCAACTTGTAAGGTGAAGAGGCCTTGAAGGCGCTGTCAAAGCGGAAACTACCCTCTTTCTGTTCGAAAGGAAAAAGCTTCTCTGCCAGTTGAATGTTGGCATTTTCAGTGGCACGTGTTCGTAATGACCAGACCACATTGGTCCCTTCAGGTATGCGCAGGTTTCCGGAGTTTTGAACGGTCTCCTTTGCTAGTTGTGTATGTTGGGGAAAGGTCAATTCGATTTGAAAAGCCTCCAATAGCGGTCGTTCCACCACTTTCAGTTCATAAACGGAAGAAGAGATACCGGCTCCCTCTAGCTGAAAGCGAAGGTCCGAGTTTAATCGGTCAAAGACATAGCTAAAGTTGCCATTTCCTTCACTCTTGGCTTTTACCTTTCGTCCATTAAGATCGATAAAGGCTTCTGGGGGTGTTGTTTGGCCAATGGTTTGAAAACGAAGTTCAAAGGCCTCAGATCGAAAACCAATCAGCTCATTGGTCGCAAGCTGAAAAGAGAACGGTGCTTCTGGGATGTAAGCTGTATTGAAATTGATGATTCGTTCAGTGCTCTTCGTGATCAGCTGAGGAAGAAAGACCAAGGTGAGCAAAATGGCCGAAACGGGAGGAATAACATAACGCAAATAGTATGTATTGCGCTTGAGGTCAATGGCTTGCACAAAGGGCACTTGCCCAATTTCATCAGCCTTTTGCTTGATACTTGCTGAGATGAGGGCGTTTTGGGCATTCGATAGTTTTTCCAGCTGAAGTAAATTCAACAATTTATCAGACACTTCTGGAAAGAACTTTCCAACCTGTTGAGCGACCTCTTCATTTGTTATTTGGGCTTTTCTTCTACTTCTTATAATCAAGTACCTGATAATCAGTAGGTAAGCACTAATTAAAGATGAAATTACATAGGAGAAAAACAGGATAGATCGGCCTAGCTCATTGAATTGAGCACTGAACTCCAAGGTGTTGATGAGAAAGAATACCGCAGCAACACCCGCTACCCATAGCAAAGAACCTTTAAGTGCTTTGTTCAGGTAGTACTTTTTCTTGTAGGCTTGGAGCTGTTCTTTAATTCCCATAAGTGTTTCATCCACGGATGAATCGATCAGTCAATACAGAAGAAACGTATGAATGACCCTTACCGTTTTGATATAAAGAGGAATATACAAGGAATCAATCAATTTCTAATGAAATAGGACAGTGGTCTGAATGTTTTACCTCTTGCAAAATGCTTCCATGGCTTAATCTGCCCCGCATTTCCTCTGTCGCCATCAGGTAATCTATTCGCCACCCTTTGTTGTTAGCTCTGGCGTTGGCGCGGTAACTCCACCACGAATACTGATCGGCCTCCTCATGGAATGCCCTAAAGCTATCGATAAAACCAAGCGCGATGAATTTGCTGAGCCAAGCGCGTTCTTCAGGTAAAAAGCCGGAAGAATTTTTGTTGGAAACGGGGTTGTGAATGTCCTTAGCGGTGTGAGCAATATTATAGTCACCACAAATGATCAGTTGAGGTTGTGATTTCCTAACGCTTTGCGCATAATCATAAAAGAAGTCTAGCCATTCATACTTGAACTCCTGACGAACATCGCCCGAGGTGCCGCTGGGCATGTAAACGCACATGACAGAAAAGTCTTCATAATCGGCACGAATGACACGTCCTTCTTGGTCATATCGAGGGTCTCCGCAGCCATTGACAACGGCCTTAGGTTTGGTTTTACTCAGAATAGCCACCCCACTGTAACCTTTCTTCTCTGCCGTTTCCCAGTACATTTCGTACCCCAAGTCAGAATAAAAGTCTGGCACTTGTTCAGGAAGTGCTTTTAATTCTTGCAGACACAAGACATCAGGGTTTTCTTGACTAAGCCATTCTTTGAACCCCTTGTTCAGGGCTGCCCGAATGCCGTTTACGTTGTAAGAAATAATTTTCATGCCTCAAATATCAGGTTATATTCCTCTTCGAAATAGTCTAGCACACTAAGCTTTAGGAGCTTTTCTTGATCCAATAGATCAAAATGCGGCAATTTCTTCAACGGTTTCCAGTGGGGCCAACCGTCTTCGTCTTTGCCTGCCAATTCATAGTAACCGGCTAAGCTCAACACCTTGCAGATAGCAATGTGCATCAGGTCTTGTTTTTCTTCTTTGCTGAAATTCTTTCGTCCAGACCCGAGCTCTTGAACGCCAATCAAGAACAGCACGGCGTTAAGGTCTTTGGGTCTTTTACCGATTTGCTCACCTAAATGTTTGAGCAATTTGACCCACCTAATTTGTAAGGAAAGGTCTTTTTTATACATCAGCTTACTTTTTGGAGTTCATCCCAGTATTCTGCGGCCCGTCTTAAATGAGGAATCACGATGGTTCCTCCAATTAAGTTGGCGATCGCAAAAGCCTCATAGACTTGCTCCTGTGTCCACCCCACTTCTTTGCATTTTCCCAGGTGGTATTTTACACAATCATCGCATCTCAACACCATTGAGCCGACTAAGCCTAGCAGTTCCTTAGTTTTGACATCGAGTGCTCCTTCATTGAATGCGTTAGTATCGAGGTTGAATATTCGTTTGATGACAAGGTTATTCTTTTCCAAGATCTTGTCATTCATTTCTTCCCGATATTGATTAAATTCTTGAACAATACTCATTAATAGCTGAATTTAAATGACATGCATATCAAAGAGGTCTTCTCAGATTTTGTCTCTTTATTCTACCCGGCGCTCTGTGTAGGTTGTTCCTCACCATTACCAAGAGGTGTTGCGCATATCTGCGTCAAATGTCGTTATGATTTACCAAAAACTAGCAATCACAAGCTGCAAATTGAATCGTTGAATGAAAAGTTTAATAATATAGTCGACCTGAAGAATTTGTTCGTCTATTGTTATTATCAGAAAGGGAGCGTTTTTCAAAAGATCATCCATCACATGAAGTATGAGCATGAACCGGAGCTGGCCGAGATGTTGGCCTGTTGGTATGCAGAAGAGCTAAAGAGTGATGGACAAGCAATGGCATTTGATTGTGCTGTTCCGGTTCCTCTATACAAAAGTAAGGAGCAGCAAAGAGGCTATAATCAAGCAGAACGCATTTGTCGAGGGCTTTCAGCTTCACTAAGTACACCGATACTGACAGATGCCTTGCTCAGGGTAAAGCACAATGAATCCTTGACCGGGCTCAGTAAAATCGAACGAATGACAGCGCTCAAGGAAACCTATGTATTGAATGCACGGCATCGCGATCGGCTAAAGAACAAAGCGGTGCTGCTGGTTGACGACGTGCTGACCACGGGATCAACGATTATTGCTTGTGTTGAGGCATTAAGGGTTGCGCAGCCGGCAAGCATCAGTGTTTTGGTGCTAGGAGCTGCGAAATAAAAAAGGGAGCAATTGCTCCCTCTTTCTTGAAAACTCTTTGAGACTTATCTTCCGCCAAATAACCCGTTCGATTGATCCAGTTGACTGGTTCCGATCGAGATCATGGCACATCTGAAACCAATGGTATTGGTACTCTTGTCCATGTCGAGGAATCGTCTGGTTCCTGGCGCCATCCAGTATGCAACGTCTTTCCATGAACCTCCTTTATAGACCTTCGCTCGATCATTGATCAACGAGCGATACCCTGTTGTTTGAGGCTGGCCATTGGCATCGGTAGGACGTATTTGATCCTTCGTATTCGGATTGCTGGAGTTAGAATCCCAACCATAATTGGATTGTGGGTCACTGGTATCTTCATCCCCAAGGCTTCTTCTTTGAGGGTTCATGTCATCAAATTCAGAAAATGCCAGCGGACGATAGGTATCGTAGACCCATTCACTCACATTACCCGCCATGTTGAATAAATTGAAGTCATTGGCTTCGTGTTGACCGACCTCTTCCGGAAGAACTGCCCCGTCGTTATTCACGCCGCCGGCAATACCACCATAATCTCCTCTGCCTCTTTTGAAGTTGGCCAAGAACTGTCCTCTTTCTTTTCCATATGGGTTTCGGGTGCTTCTGCCGTCCCAAGGGTAAATCCTCCCGTATTCTTCGTTCTCATCCAAGTAAACGGTTCCGATCGTGGCTTTGGCCGCGTATTCCCATTCTGCCTCGTTGGGAAGCCTAAAATCAGGGAGATAGATGCCTTGTTCAATGAATTTAGTTTCGTTAGCATCTTGATTGATGTACTCAACCACTTGCTTTTGCCAGTCGAAAAAGGTTTGCATAGAGATGAATTGCTCATCCGCAACACCTCCCTGTGCATTTTGATTTGCGCCACCGGCTACGTTATTCGGTTTTTCACTAGGGAAAGGGCTCCCGTTTCCATCGGCTAATACATAATCTCCTCCATTCGTTACAGCGAAGAAATTATCTCTGAAGTCTTGTGGAAGCTCTTCAATGTCCAATTCCATGATCAAGCCAAGGTTAACGTAGTCCGTTCTCCATTTACAATAATCCTCTACCTGTCTCCAGGTGACACCAACAACGGGGTAGTTATTGAAACCCGGATTACTGTAGTAGTTTTTCGCATAGACCGAGTTGAAAGCAAACTGAGATTCCCATACCTCATCATCAGGTTCAATAGCTCCTTTTTCTTGTCCATTGATGCTCAGGTTAGCCGGAACGAATATCAGGTTTTGATTTGGTCCTGGCGGTAAATTCTGGTTTCCTCCTTGTCCTTGTTCTTTGTTTTCATCGTCTTCCGGGTCGAGCACTTCGATATTGGATGGAAGGGTAAGATCCATCGGGTGAAACTGATGGTGGACATAAGACTTCCAGTTGGAGTTGGTCACTTCTGTTTCGTCCATGAAGAAGGAATTCACCGTAACCGTGCGTTCAATGTTGTCTCGTGAACCATAGAGGTCTTGCTCATAGGAGCCTAAAACGGTACGACCGCCTTGTACAAAGACCATTCCAGGAGGAGAGGGAAGTTCTTGTTCGCTGTACGGACGGTAACCCAATAGGTCACTGTCGGTTGCATATTCTGCACCCGTCTTGGAATCGACATTGCTGCCTCCTCCAATCCCTAATAATTTGCAAGAGCTCATGGTGAAAACCACTAGGCTACCTGCCAATAACGTTTTTATAGGTAAGTTGAGGAATTTCATGTTCAACGTTTATGTCTTGTTGAGGTGTAATAACCCGCTAATATACATTTTACGCAGTGTTTCACAAAGCATCTGTGTTTTTGTCAAACGCAGTATCAGCAGCGATATTTCATCGATTTAAGTAATTTTCATCACTCGAGTGAACTTTCTGATGCACTAGCCGCCAAAATGAACGGCTAATCCCGTTAATTGACCACTTACTTTTCTTTATTATGTCCTTAATACGAATTTCAATTCTTTTGGAAGATGAATAAGAATAAGCTGTATTGGTTGCTGCAGTTTGGTGGCTGGGGAGGTTTGATGGTCACCTCTTTCATGGCCATGCTCCTATTTGTGCCTAGTCCTTTGGCTTTGATCGCAAATATCGTCTTCATTCTTATCGGAGTTTTGATCAGTCATGTGTATCGACTCTACGTGAAAAAAAGGAATTGGAAGCAGCTATCGGTTCCGAAACTTGTTCCGCGCGTCTTATTGGCCTCTATTATTCAAGGCACCATCTTGGGGTTGCTGAGTTTGGGGGTGATTATTGCCGTTTTTGTGGTGGTAGCAAAAGCAAACCCTGAAGTGCTACAAGAGGTAATGGGCACACCGCAAGTGGAAGGCCTAGACCCTGAATTACAACAAAAAATCAATGAAGCTACGCTCGCCCAGTTTACACCGGGCAAGATCATTATCTCCATTTTGAGCTTCGTGATCAGCTTTGGCGTTTACTTTATTTCTTGGTCAGCACTCTATTTTGCTTATCAATATTTACAGCGAACAAGGGAAGTGGAAATTGAAAAATGGAAGTTATCGGCCTCTGTAAAAGATGCGGAATTAAGTGCCTTAAAAGCACAAATCAATCCGCATTTCATCTTTAATAGCCTCAATAACATCAGGTCCTTGGTTGTGGAAGATTCCAATCGGGCACGGGATTCAATTACACATTTATCCGACTTGTTACGATTTTCCATTCAATTTGACCAATTTGAAAAGGTAAGTTTAGACAAGGAATTGGCGGTTGTAAAAGACTACCTTAACCTGGAGGCCATTCAATTGGAAGAACGGTTAAGGTACCAATTCAACATTGAGCCTGCGGTTAATGAAATTGAGGTTCCGCCGATGATCATTCAAACCTTAGTGGAAAACGCCATTAAGCATAGTATTAATGAACTTCCTGAGGGAGGAGAGATCATTGTTGAGTCAAAACTTACGCATGAGTGCCTAACGATTTATGTGAAAAATACAGGGCAATTGAAGATCAAGCCGTCAAGCAGTAACCGCAGAGGCATTGGAATCAACAATTCTCGCGAACGTTTGAGGTTGCTTTACGGAGAAAAGGCCAATCTCAGCGTGGAAAACATGAATGAGCAGATGGTGTGTGCCACTATTAAAATACCTTTAGAAGACAACACAGTATGAAAACATTAGTCGTTGACGATTCACGTTTGGCCAGAAATGAGCTCAAGCGCTTGTTAAAAGAATTTGATAAAGTTCAGGTTATAGGCGAGGCGGCCAGTGTCGATGAAGCCAAAGAGAAAATAGGAGAATTAAAGCCTGATTTGATCTTCTTGGACATTCAAATGCCAGGCAAGAACGGATTTAAGCTCTTAGAAGAACTAGAATCTGTGCCTGAGGTGATCTTTTCTACGGCTTATGATGAATATGCCCTCAAGGCATTTGAATACAATGCCCTAGATTATTTGGTCAAGCCTGTTCAAAAAGAACGATTGGCAGGAGCCGTCGCCAAAGTCTTTGATAAAATTCAAAAGAAGAAAGAGCAAGCGGAAGAGCAAGACGACCGATTGACCATCAATGACCAAGTCTTTGTTAAAGACGGTGAGAGGTGTTGGTTTGTGCAGTTGGCGGATATTCGATTGTTTGAGGTAAGCGGAAACTATACCACCGTTTATTTCGAGGAATCAAAGCCCATGATCACCAGAACCTTGAACTATTTGGAGTCTCGCCTCGATGATAAAACCTTTTTTAGAGCGAATCGCCAGCAGATCATCAACCTGAAATGGATCGAACGTATTGAGCCCTGGTTTAGCGGTAGTTTACGTATCTATTTAAAAGGAGGTGAAGAAATTGACGTGTCGCGCAGACAAACATTGAAATTTAAAGACATCATGAGCTTTTGATCCCAGTCAAGAGCTCAATTCCCTCTTTTACGGTAGTTACTTCTTGAATGGTGAGGATCAAACGGGTCTTGTATTCCTTCATTTTACACCGCTTGGAGTTTCCTTGAATGAAGGCCAAAACGCTTCCAAATATGGGTGACTGAAAGTAGGCTTCGCTATCAGAGGAAACGAAGTAACATTTCATGTTTCCATTCTTTAAGACCACTTTTTCAAAGCCGAGTTGTTCACCCAACCAACGTAGTCTAACTGTTCTGATCAGTTGATCGACGGACTCAGGAATAGGACCAAATCGGTCGATAAGTTCTTGTGTAAACTTCTCAAGTTTTTCCTCATTCTTGATGTTATCGAGTTTCGCGTACAGATTCAGTCGTTCAGAGATATTGGAAACGTAATGATCCGGAATCAAGATCTCAAGGTCAGTTTCAATGGTGGTGTCCTGAGCGATGGCTTTTGCAGCTTCTTTGACCAAATCGGTTTTAAACAGGTCTTTGAAATCCGTTTCTTTAAGCTCCTGCACCGCATCATCCAGAATCTGGTGATAGACGTCGAAACCAAGGTCTGAGATAAAACCGCTTTGCTCGGCTCCCAATAAGTTTCCAGCTCCACGAATGTCCAAATCGCGCATGGCTACTTTGAACCCGTCGCCGAGATCAGAGAATTCTTCTAATGCGCTAAGTCTTTTGCGAGAATCAGAGGTCAAGCCAATGGTCGGTGGGGTAAGTAAATAACAGAATGCTTTACGATTGGAACGGCCTACTCGTCCGCGCATTTGGTGCAGATCAGATAAGCCGAACATGTGGGCATGGTTGATGATGATGGTGTTGGCATTTGGAATATCCAGCCCGGATTCGATGATGTTGGTAGAAACCAGCACATCAAACTCCCCTTCGATGAATTTGACCATTCGTTTTTCCAAGGTCGCACCGTCCATTTGACCATGCGCGATGCCAACCCGGGCATCAGGTACCAAGCGTAAAATGATATTTCCCACCTGCTCAATGTCGCTGATGCGATTGTGGACGAAGAAAACTTGTCCTCCTCTTCGTAGTTCAAAGCTAACGGCATCTCGAATGAGGGTCTCATTCATGGTATGCAACTCGGTGGTCACGGGCTGCCGGTTGGGAGGAGGAGTTGCAATGACACTCAAGTCGCGAGCACCCATTAAAGAAAAATGCAAGGTTCTAGGTATTGGAGTGGCTGTGAGGGTCAGGACGTCAACGTTTACCTTGAATTCTTTCAGCTTGTCTTTGACGCGTACACCAAATTTTTGTTCTTCATCGATGACCAGTAAGCCTAAGTCTTTGAATATCACGTCCTTGTTCACGATGCGATGCGTCCCTACCAAGATCTCTGTTTCGCCCGATTTCACTCTTGCCAAGGTTTCTTTGATCTGTTTGGTCGTTTTGAATCGATTGATGTATTCCACCTTAACAGGCAGGTTCGCTAGCCTTTCTGAGAAGGTCCGATAGTGCTGCATGGCCAAGATAGTTGTTGGCACAAGTACTGCTACTTGCTTTCCATTGGCAGCGGCTTTGAACGCCGCCCTGATGGCCACTTCTGTTTTGCCAAAGCCCACATCACCGCAGACCAGACGGTCCATCGGGTGTGGTTGCTCCATGTCTGCTTTGACATCTTCAGTGGCTTTCGCTTGATCGAGGGTGTCTTCGTAAATAAAAGAAGATTCAAGCTCTGCTTGCATAAAGCCGTCTTCTGCAAAGGCATAACCATTGGCTTTTTTTCGTTTGGCGTAGAGATTGATCAGGTCCTTGGCGATGTCTTTGACCTTTCCACGTACTTTTTTCTTTTTGTTCTCCCATTCCTGTGAGCCGAGCTTACTCATGGAAGGAGGCACCCCTTCTTTGCCGGTATATTTTGATATTTTATGAAGCGAGTGGATGCTTACATACAGCAAGTCATCATCGCGATAAACCAAGCGAATAGACTCCTGGGTTCTTCCGTTTACGTCCACCTTTTCCAGACCCGCAAAGCGCCCGATGCCATGGTCAATGTGGGTCACATAGTCTCCAGTTTGTAGTGAGCGGAGCTCTTTAAGCGTAAGTGCTTTTGACTTGGAGTGCTTGGTCTTTGTTTTGTACTTGTGGAAACGATCGAATAGTTGATGGTCGGTGTAGACCAGTAGCTCTCGTCCTTTATCGATAAAGCCTTTTCTCAGTCCGATGTGTAAGGGATGGAACTTAATGCTGGGGTCCAGTTCGGTGAATATGGTCTCCAGGCGATCGGTTTGGCTTGGTGACTCTGCAGCCACTACCAAGCTCATGTTCTGCATTTGCCAGCTACTCAAGTTTTCAACGATCAGGTCGAAATTCTTATTGAATGATGCTTGTGCCTCTGCATGGAAAACGTGCTCATGTGTCGCGTTAATGTAGAAACGGTTTCCAAACTCAACCTGCCCATAATCGTGGAGCTTTTCTACAAAGGTTTCAGAGGTTTCGAACAGCTCCCTTGGGCTGAGCACCACCTGAACATCTGTTGCTGAAAGTACATCGTCAAAGTTATCGCTTGCTTTGGCATAATATTTATCAATGACATCAAGGGTTTGCTGATAGTCTTTGAACCAGATCTTGGAATTGTTGGGTACAAACTCTAAAAAGCTTTGTCGAGACTCTTCCAGTAATTTGGTTTGCACATTTGGTATGATGTTGATCTGCTTTACCGTTTCTTGACTCAATTGGGTAGCAGGATCAAAGGTTCTGATGCTGTCTACCTCATTACCAAAGAGTTCGATTCGATAGGGCAAATCATGTGCATAGGAGTACACATCTATGATACCTCCCCTTACGGAATACTGTCCTGCCTCGTAAACAAAGTCGGTAGGTTCAAAACCAAAGGTTTGCAAGAGCTCAGTTAAGAACTGAACATCTATCTTTTCCCCAACTTTGGTGCTGAAGGTATTGGTTGATAATGCTTTTTTATTGATCACCTTCTCCGTGAGTGCCTCTGGATAGGTAACGATCAATTCCCCAGACGAGGACTTGTGATTGATCCGGTTGAGGATCTCTGCCCGCATGAGAATATTGGCATTTTCTGTCTCGTCGAATTGATAAGGTCGTTTATAAGAGGTAGGAAAAAGCAGCACCTCCTTTTCTCCTAAGAGGTTTTGAAGGTCATTTTGGAAATAGGCGGCCTCTTCTTTGTCGTGCATGACCATGATCATGGTTTGCTTATTCAACTGATAGACCGAAGCGGCGATAATGGCATCCAAGGAGCCGATAAGTCCTTTCAACCGCAAATGATTTTCTTCATTGGGCTTGAGCTGTTCAGCGATGGTCTGAACGACAGGGTCTTCTCGGTAGATCTTTAAGAACTCTTTTACTCTCAAAACGCGCGGATTGGGCTGCAAATGTAGTGAATAAATGAGCTTCTAAAAGTAGATGGAAAGAAACCCAAATTAATTGTTCCTTTGCATAACTCTTTTCCTAGTTGAATGGTTAATGTCTTCTAATGGCAACTCAAAAAGAGAAGTTGGACCTCAGAAAAGAAGCGTTCAAGCGCATGGAGGAGATGCATCCCCACCAGGTCTTGCTTTATGTCAGCATGATCGGAAGCGGGGTCATTTTTCTTTTTATGATCGTTGCCTTTACCGTATCAAGGCCTGAACAGCTGGACTTCTTCAAGATCGAGTTTCCTAAGTCCTTCATTATTTCCACCCTCATCATATTAAGCTCCAGCTTTACCGTTGCTAAAGTGTATCCGGCTTATTTGGCAGATGACCTAGAGGAGGTCAAAAAGTGGTTGGGGATAACTTTCCTTCTAGGGGTACTTTTTGCGGTACTTCAGTTCACCGGATGGCAAGAATTACAAGCAAAGAATATCCTGTTCAACGGAGAGAGGAGTGGTGCTTACCTGTATGTCGTTTCTGGAATGCATGTTTTGCACATGGTTGGCGTGATTGCGTTTGCCTTGTATTTGTTATTAGAGGCCCACAAGGTGTCAAAAGATGCTGTACAACACTTGATCTATGCCACCAATCCCTATCAAAAGATCAAATTCAAAATGCTTAATGATTTTTGGCATTTTGTTGATGTCTTGTGGATCGTGCTGTCTATCTATTTTCTATTCTCTTTTTGATAAAAAAACAGCCGAATGAGCGTCTTCGGCTGTTAGTCTATTTCGCACGTTGCGTTCTAATCAAATTTGATGATCTCAATGTCTTCCCAGATGACAAAAGTGGGGTCTCCACTCCCTGTAAAGATGAGCACTCCGTCGTTGTCCTCGCTTACATCACGAGCATCTCCAATAACGAGCTTGGTTCCGTTTTTAAGCATCACCTCTGAATAGTCATAGTTTTTCGGTGCTACACTGGCCACATGTTCCATGGGAATGATGTACTCCACGTCATCGTCATTTCCTTGTAACATTTCGAAGTTGTAGGCTTCGTCGAGGTCGTAGATAATCCTTCCACTAAAGGATTGTCCGTTGACAGTGGTCACGGTACCGCTTAGTTCTTTAACCCTGGCATACGCTTCATAGCCTGGCGCCGAAGCGGGTGCTTCTGAAAAGCGAACACTTTCAAAGTCCCTCCACGTAATGTCAACTCTGCCAAAGTCAGTGGTCACAATGATGCCACGATTTCCGCTATTTACGTCATTAGAACCGCGGAGGTATAATTCACGACCAGAACTGAGCGTGACGTTGCTTCCTCCTCTATCCTTTTCGATAGAAGCGATCTTTCCAAATTCGATCTTTACATCACCATCCTCTGTATCTCCATCCAAGATGTCTGTTGATAAACGTTCGTCGTGGTCCCATTGGATGAAGCCGGTATATGACCCGCCATAGAATTCCACGGTACCATAGAGCGGCTCTCCAAGTTTGGGGCTGAAGTTTTTTGGTGCGGCGTTGAATTCGATCTGTTCAATTCTACTCCATCGAAGAGTGGTTTTGCCCAGCTCAGCATCCATCACCTCAATGTCAGCGTTAAAATCGTTCGATCCATCTTTGACGTAAAGCGTTTCACCATTGCGCAAGGTTAGTTTAACTTCTGATCTTCGGTTGATCTCTAATCGCGAAATGTCACCAAATCGTGCTTGGAATTCATGGGTGGTTTCGTAGTCACTAGATCCCCAGCTGACCCAGCTGCCGCCCCAGCTGCGACGTCCTTGTCTTTTCTTATCACGCAAGGCTTCACGATCTTCACGAGAAAGGTACCGGTAGTTGTCATTGTCTTCTTTGGTGCCGTTGAAAATATCCGTCCAAAGGGCTTCTTCTTTTCCCCACCGTAATTGTCCGGTATAGGAATCACCATCAATGGTGGTGATGGTTCCATAGATCAAGGCTTGCTCCTGTCCTTGAAGGAGCAAGCTGGAGAGAATAAAAAATGTGCTAATTACTAATGTTGTGTATTTTGAGTTCATGACCTTAAGTTTTTTGTTGTTTGATGTGTCAAAAATCGAAAGAGAATGGTTCTATAAAAACCCATGAAGGTTCTACCGGGGAATTAAAGAACTGAATCGGGCAGGTTATTGACTGAACAGGGATGAGCGGCATTTTGTATACTGTAAACAAAGCAATGCATGGGCCCAACAGCGAACGGTGATTTTTGAAATAAGCAGACAGTTTGGTCAATAGCCCTTCATGGGAATGATGAATTCGGGGCTTTCCGAAATCTTTTTCTATTACATGCAATGAAACCTTTGGAGGATTCGTTGATGTGTTTTTGATGTAGTCTCAAAAGCATAAATGACGTAGTGAAAAAGGTCGTCAAGTTTGTATCAATCAATCTTTGTCTTTACTATTGCGCTGATTCTGACGAGATCGCAGAAAACATACTTAATTATTACGAATAGAATTATGAAAAATTTTGGAAACAAATTATTAGGAAGACTAGGCATGTTCTTTGCCCTAGCTTCTGTGATGGTTCTTGTCTCTTGTGGAGACGATGACCCAACTCCGGTTGTAGCAGGTTTTACTGCTGAGGTAGACGGAGTAACAGTAACAGTAACGAACACTTCTACTGGAGCAAGTTCTTACTCTTGGGATTTTGGTGACGGTAGTGATGCCCTAACCATTACAGAAGGTGCTTATACCTACGCTGCAGGTGGTACTTACACGATTACGTTGACGGCTACTGGTGACGGTGGTACAGATACAGCAACTGAAGAAGTAACTGTTTCACTTCCTTGTACTGAAGATGCTGCGGATGACGTAGCTGCAGGTTCTCTAAACCTTAAGTTCGGTGGAGATGTGAAGTTCTTCGACAACTTTGGTGGAAGACAAGTTACACTAGCTTCTAACCCTGATCTTAGCGGTAACCCTAGTTGTAGCGTGCTACAGTGGGTAGCTACATCTGCAGGTTGTGAAACTTGGGGTGGTGCCGGTTGGAGAATCGGACAAGAGCCAGGTGCTGGTGCTAACGATGCTTGGGGTACAGGTGGACCATTGAACTTCGACAACATGGGTTCAACCTTTACTTTAGACGTATGGGGTCCTACAGGTACAACTGTAAACCTTAGATTGGAAAGATTAGGCTTCCCAAATGTTGAGCCAGTTCAAGAGATTCCAGCAACCAAAGCAGCCGATGGCTGGGAAACCTTGACTTTTGCGTTTGTTGCTCAAGATTTAGGAGACAACGCCTCTGGAGCCTTAACTCCTGACGGAATCACTGATACTTACGAGTCTATCATTATGTACATCAACAAGGACGCTTGTCCTACTGCTGATCAGACATTCTATGTTGATAACTTGGTACAATCAGGTAATTAATATTACATAAGTTTATTTGGAAGGGATGCTCGTTGAGTATCCCTTTTTTTATGCCTAAAAAGTAATGTGTAGAAATGAGTGTGCTAAATGGCTTATTGATCAAGCCATTTTTTAAAAACAGGTGTTTTCTCTGAACTCACAACGATGTCCAGCTCACTAGCAGGTTCCAGCACGAGTTTCACACGGCCTTTGAAGTAAGGATGGATGTCTGCAACACCATCAAAGTGCACCATAAACTGACGATTGACACGGAAGAAGTCCTTGGGGTCCATGAGGCTTTCCAGCTCTTCAAGCGTTTGATCAATGGGTAATTTTTGACCATCAAACGTGACCAAATAAGTCAGCTTATCCTTAGAAAAGAAATAGGCAATTTTATCCACAGGCACTGCTTTTATGCGCTGACCGAATTTCACCAAGAAGCGCGACTTGTATTCTTTTTCGCTGTTGATCAGGGCCTGTATTTTGTTGAAGTCAATGGCTTGAGATGAGTTGGTTGTACGTTGGTCATATTTAGTAAGGGCCAAGCGTAGCTTTTCTTTTTGTATGGGCTTCAGTAGATAATCTATGCTATTGACGTCAAATGCTTTGATCGCATATTCATCGTAAGCGGTGGTGAAGATGACCGGACAATCGACACGGACCTCTTCGAATACCTGGAAACTCTCACCATCTAGGAGCTGAATATCGCTGATGATGAGTGAAGGGGCTGGGTTCTGCTGAAGCCATAGTTTGGCGGCCTCTACAGACCTCAATGTTGTCACCACATGTAATTCGGGCCGAAGCTCTTTTAGAAGCTGGCAAAGCCTGTCAGAGGCTAGTTTTTCATCTTCAAAAATAACTACTTCCATGGGCTATGTTTCGTCGAGTTCAACAAGTGGAATTTTGATGATAAAATGTTCGGCATTGTGAAAAACCTGTACTTCCTTTTCCGTAAAGTAAGCGTATCTTTTTCGAATGTTCTCAATGCCGGTATGGCTATGGTGACGGTCTTCGATTTTCTTCGGTTGTAAGTTATTTTTGACGCTAATGAATCCATTTTGACTCGTCAAATGAATTTTCAAGGGCTTGGTTTCGCTAATGGTGTTATGCTTGATCGCATTCTCAATGAGCATTTGTAAGGTTAACGGAGGAAGATATTTCTTATGGTCTTTGGAATCAATATCGATGAACGTTTGAATCGTGTCTTCAAACCGAATTTCCAATAAATAGAGATATGAGGCGATGAACTTCAATTCATCATTTAGGGAGATCAACTCTTCTTTGCTGCTTTTCAATATGCTTCTATAGACTTCAGCAAATTTTTCAAGATACGTTTGAGAAAGGTCTGGGTTTACCGCAATGAGAGAAGACAGGATGTTGAGGTTATTGAAGAGAAAGTGAGGGTCAAGGTGATTCTTTAAGGTAGTCAGTTCAGCTTTAATGGTTTCTTTTTGAAATTCTTCGGCTTTGACTTGTGCCGTTTTCCAATTGCTCAAGAATTGGATGCCAAAGTTGATCGAAATAACTGGTAAGAGCAGCAATAAGCCCAACAGGTTCATGCTCAATATCTGCTCTTCATCAGGAGGGTCTTGAGTTAAGCCGAGTTTCAAGATCAGGTAACTGACATTTATGAGCACTAAGGATAACAGGATCCCACTGATCAACTGCCAATAAAAACGCTTATTCCCATGGACCAACCAAGGCAATCGCTTATCAAGTTGTTTCGTCAATAACCTGTTCGATAGCCATATCAAAAGCAGGGTGATGCTGATCCAACCTGTGGTAAGGTAGAGGGCTTGATCACTTTCGGTGAGGTAAAGCGCAAGAAACGCTCCTGCCACCAGAACCAGTGCGCTAAGAATAGAAATGAGATTGCGTTTGATGTATGCCACGTCAATGCCTAATTGAATGCGATTTCATCAATTTTAGCCCATTTGATATAAACGGGTTCTTCGTTTTTCGAGACAAAGACCAGTATGCCATCATTGGCACTTGTGACATCACGTTCGTCGCCAATCAAGAGGGATCTGCCATTTTTGAGCGTGACCATGGAGTAATTGTAGTTTTTGGGAACAATACTCGAGACGTTTCTGAAAGGAATATCAAACTCAACTTTATCGTCTCTGCCATCTAATATTTCAAACTCCCACGATTCGTCCAGGTCATAGACCAGAAGGCCGCTGTATTCATTTCCATCAATGGTTTTTACGGTGCCTGATAATCCTTCAGAAACGGGAAAATCGGTGTAGGACAAGCCCGTAAAAGACTGAGGTGAAAGATCGGCAGTTCTGAAATCGCGCCAGGGAATGAGGACGCGGCCAACTTCTGGATCAAAAACGACGATTCCTCGGTTTTCATCATTCACATCGTTGCTTCCGGAAAGTGCTAGCTCTCGCCCAGAGTTGAGGGTTACCAATACACCATTTCTGTCCTTTTCTATGGATCGGATGCTACTGAAAGGAATTTCCCTATCGTCTCCTCTCTCCTCGCCGTCAAGCACTTCGTCTAAAAAACGCTCGTCTACATCCCATTGAATAAGCCCCGTGAAGGTTCCTTTTCTACCGGCATCTACGGTTCCACAGATCGGAGAGCCAAAAGCGTTAGTGGCATTTTGCGGTGCTTCCTTAAAACTCACGCGTTCGATCCGGCTCCATTTTAAAGAGACTTCACCGAGTTCTTTATCAAGTACCTTTACTTCCCCACCAATGTCAGAATAACCTTCCCCTGCGACTTCGATGATCACCCCGTTCTTGATGCGTATTCTTGCTCTTGAGCGTCCGGTAGGTTCTATTGAGACAATGTCGCCAAAACGTGTGTCGAATTGATGATTGGTTAGGCTGAGTTTGTCTTCCCAAATGCTCAATACGCCAAGGTCAATTCCTAACCAGCTATTCTCCCCGCTTTGTTCGGCGAGCGCCTCGATTTCTGATGTGGATAAGAATTTCAGAAAGTCATTGGACGTCTTTTTGGCATTCAATAGTTCGACCCAATAGACCTCGTCGTCTCCCCAACGGATGAACCCGGTATACACGTCTCCACTGACCGTTTCCACATCGCCATAGAGAAAGACATTCTTTTCTTGTGCTTCTGCCTTGTTGACGACAATGAAAAGCGCCAAGGCTATGCCGATGACCAAACCGACTTTTTTCATCATGGATTCTTGTTGTTGATTCTCTTTGACCATACTACAAACATAGACGAACAGTTGTGCATTTTGTAGCGAAAAGGAGCGTAGCGGTGATAACATGAACCGAACCGGGAGATAGTTTTACTGAATCGTTTTCTTATTTGGGAAAGGCACTTGTGTCTAAGCCCGGAATTATCCTTAAGGCATTCTTGTAGTACAACTTCTTTAAAATGCTGTCCGGTAGACCTAAGCCGTACATTTTCCAATACGCATGGTATTTTTTGTAATAGGGAAAATACTCGTCTTCGGTTTCAAGTACCCGAAAATAGGTGAAGTACTCCTCAGGATTGTAGGCGTCCTTCCCAAAGAGCACTCGGTCTTGATACTTTTCAAAGAATTGGTTGGCAAATTTAGGTTGCCTTCCAAGCTCAGCAATGACTGCTCCGATTTCCACCACCATATTGGGCATTTCATCCAATAACTTGCCCAGCGTAGTGAGGTCGTTGGCAAACCAACCCATATGCGCCGCGATAAAGGTGGTTTTTGGATGCTTTTTGAATACGTTGTGCTGTTCTTCGATCAGCTGTTCCCATGGGGCAGGATCGGAATCGCTTCTTTTTCGACGAGGCCTTAATTTAAGCTCAAGCCACCGTTCATTGTTGGCATCCCAAGGTTCCCAAAACTGTTTAGGGTCGGCGGTATGTATCAAAACAGGAATGCCAAGTTCGCCACATTTTGCCCAAACGGGGTCCAATCGAGGGTCATCTACAGCGACTCTCACGCCATTGGCATCCGTTACAGAAAGGCCCAGGCTCTTAAAGATCTTCAGGCCGCGCGCTCCTTGTTGATAATCTCGTTCGAGTTGGTCGGCTGCGCGTTCGCCCCAGTCTTCGTCAAGATTGTTGAAATTTAAATTCGCAAACACAACAAAACGATTCGGCTGGTTGGCTTTGATATTGGTCATGGCATCGGCAATGGCTTTACCGCTTCCCCCCGACAGGTTCACCATCAAGCCCATGTTGAGCCCATCCATTTCTGCAGCTAATTCATTTAGATCACGTTCACCCATTCGCCATTGATGACTGTGCACATCGATGAATGGGAACTTGGCTCTTGTGACTGGATTTTCAGGGACCACCAAAGTAGAAGGAGGATTGTATTCTTCAAAAGTCACCTCTTGAGCCGACAGGGTCAGGCAACCAAGGAGGAGGAATAGGTTAAAAAATTGATATCTTTTCATAGGGAATAAGGTGTTTTCAGACTTTTCAAGTTTGGCAAAAGTCTTTTCCCTAGTAAGTTATTAGAAAATAATCAGAATCATGAATGTTTCGTTGAAGGGAAAAATAGTATTAGTAACCGGTGGTTCGCGTGGAATTGGGGCAGCCATTGCGAAGGAATTGGGTGCATCAGGGGCAACTGTTGCCTTGCATTTTCGAAAGAATGAGGCAGAGGCCCAAAACATCGTTCAAACCATTGGAAACGCAAGCCGGGCATTTCAAGCGAACCTAGCCAATGCCAAAGAGGTCATTAACTTGTATAAACAAGTAATGACTAATTATGGGCGCTTGGATGTACTCATCAATAATGCTGGCATTGCGCTATCAAGCGATTTCGTTTCAGAAGATGAGTCGTGGCTGGAGGAGTGGGACCTGCAATATGCGGTGAACACACGTGCCTTAGCGCTGCTCTGTAAAAAGGCCATTGCTGATATGAAAAAGAACAATGGTGGCCGTATCATCAACATCGCGTCGCGCGCTGCCTTTCGAGGAGATACCCTAGATTATTTGGCCTACGGTTCTTCTAAAGGAGCCATACCTGCCATAACTAGGTCTATTGCACGCTATTGTGGGAAAGATAATATCCATGCATTTTGCATTGCTCCCGGCTTCGTTCGCACCGACATGGCGCAGGATTTCATGGACCAATACGGCGAAGATTTTGCGCTCAATGACATAGCGCTCAATGCATTGACTCAACCGAAAGACATAGCGCCAATGGTTGCTCTATTCGCAAGCGGCTTAGCAGATCATGCCACAGGCTGTACCCTTGATATCAATGCGGCCAGCTATGTGCATTAGGATTTTTTGTATATTCAGTACTTAACCAAACATCACATACAATGAATGAACCAATTGAAAAATCAATGAGTGTAACGGATTGGCTAGTGACCCTTATTGTCACGGCCATACCTATGGTAGGCTTTATCATGTTATTTGTCTGGGGCTTTGGCGGGAATGCACCAACGGCCAAAGCAAATTGGGCAAAAGCCGCCCTGATACTCTATGCCATAGGAATTGTCCTTGCTGTGCTTTTTTATGGCGCCTTATTAGGGGTTCTAGTGGCCTCTGGGAACATTTAAGTCATGCGAGTGAAGGGCCTTCGGGCCCTTACTTGTCTATTGAAAGGACGATGTCTCGTCTTTTGAATTCAATAAAGAATACTCCCTTTGCTCTGCCGTCAATTAAGGCAGGCCTTGTATAGAGCAATACGGTATCTCCCTCTAAGATCTGTACTCCCGGTTCCGATGTGATGTTGTTCTCCGCATTGTAAGCGTAGGCATCGAATACTTGGAAACGCTTTCCGCCATAGACAGAAATTTGATCGAAAGCGATGAATCCAGCTTTCGTTTGCTGCATGTTGGGGCTTAAAAACGAATAGGTGCCATCCACTTGCTGCTCAAGTTTGAAGGCTGCAGCTTGTGTATTGCCCAATTGCATGGTCTTTTCCACAATCTCTCCTTCAGATACCTTTTTGATCTCCCGTGCTTCCATTTCAATTCTTGCTTTGGTGGTATCGATCTTTTGGTCTCCACAAGACATCATGAAAAGTGATAGAGTGAATAAGAGTAGCCGTTGCTTCATGGTGAACAAAATTAATATCAATAGAGATTGTTTGTTAATTTTACAGCTTAAATCATCACATATGCTTGATAAACTCGAGGCGATTCGATTACGATTTGAGGAGGTGGGTCAGTTGATCATTCAACCAGAGGTGGCTTCCGACATCAAAGAATTTACAAAACTCAATAAGGAGTTCAAAGACCTGGAGAAGATCGTGGTAGTGTACAAAGAGTACAAAAACGTACTCGATAATATTGAGTCGTCTAAGGAACTCTTGAAAACAGAAAAAGACGAAGAGTTCCGAGAAATGGCCAAAATGGAGTTGGACGAACTTGTTCCTCGTCAGGCAACGCTAGAAGATGAGCTTAAATACATGCTGATCCCCAAGGACCCAGATGACTCAAAGGATGTCATTGTAGAGATCCGAGCGGGAGCAGGAGGAGATGAAGCGGGCATCTTTGCGGGTGATTTATACAGAATGTACGATCGATACATCGATTCCAAAGGCTGGAAGAAGGAGCTGATTAGTTTGAGCGAGGCTTCGAGTGGCGGGTTTAAGGAAATAGTCTTTAGTGTATCAGGAGACGATGTCTATGGTTCCTTGAAGTTTGAGTCAGGCGTACACCGCGTGCAGCGTGTGCCGGTAACGGAATCACAAGGGCGTGTGCATACTTCCGCTGCCTCGGTTGCCGTTCTGCCGGAGGTGGAAGATGTGGATGTACAGTTGGACATGAAAGATGTAAAAAAGGACACCTACCGTGCATCGGGTGCTGGAGGGCAGCACGTCAATAAAACCGAATCTGCTGTGCGTTTAACGCATATTCCAACCGGAATAGTGGTCGAATGTCAAGATGGACGGTCCCAACACAAGAACTACGATAAGGCCTTGCAAGTGCTGCGCTCAAGGCTTTATGAAAAAGAGTTGAAAAAACAACAAGAGGAGATCGCCGGAGAGCGCAAGTCGTTGGTAGGCAGCGCCGATCGATCGGATAAGATCAGAACCTATAATTATCCCCAAGGTCGTGTTACAGACCATCGAATTGGTTATTCTGTGCACAACTTACCTACTGTGATGGACGGACAGATCGAAGATTTTATCGAGAACCTTCGAATGGCTGAAAATGCAGAAAGAATGCAAGGCGGAGGGGATGAGTGATGTATTTCCAGCGGGAAATAGTGCTCAAACCAAAGCCAAGAGGCTTTCATTTGATCACGGAAGAGCTCATTCGTTCACTTCCAGAGTTGAGTAACCTGTCAGTCGGTCTTTTTCATGTGCACATCAAGCATACATCCGCAAGTTTAAGCATCAATGAGAATGCAGACCCTACGGTTCGTGAGGATTTTGAGGCACATTTTAACTTGCTTGTCCCTGAAGAAGGTACGCATTATCGGCATACACTCGAAGGACCTGATGACATGACCTCTCATATCAAAGCCAGCATATTGGGCGCTTCGGTGACAGTTCCGATCACAAACGGAAGGTTAAACCTAGGCACATGGCAAGGCATTTATTTGTGTGAGCATCGCAATCATGGCGGAGCTAGAAGCTTGGTGCTGACAGCCCATGGGAATGGATAACTACTGCTTGTAATCAGAAGCTTCCAACTCAAATAGTTTATTCACAGAAGTGTTAAAGATCTCTGAGATCTTGAGGGAGAGCACCGTTGACGGCACATATTTTCCTCTTTCAATGGCATTGATACTTTGTCTGGAAACACCCACGAGATCAGCGAGCTGCTCCTGCGTGATCTTACGCTTTTTACGCATTTCCCGAAGTGTATTCGTCATTTTTTGATCAGGCTATAATGATTATTGCTCAAGATAGGTTGAGGAGAATAGTCATTATGCTTTCTTGGGTTAATTTTTCATTACTAATGATCGGTCAGATGAAGCCATTTGTTATAGGCTTGTTAAAAATCTGTGAACTCCTTCTGAACAAACAGTTTTTGATATATCTTTGCCCCTCTAAAACAAGAAAACTATGCTATTTGATCCTCCTATCGCTAGTGGTGCTAATACGTTCATCTGGATCGTGGTGATTCTAATCGGTTTTGTTGGAGCTGTTAGTCAGCACGACGCCCTGTTCAAAGGCAAAAAGAAGAAAGAGCAAGACTCATAAGCGCTCCGTCAATCGATAGAAGTCGTAAACGGTCTTTTCAAACGCCTCTTTGCTCTCGTCAGTAAAGAATGGCTGCCATTCGTTATTGAGCCAAATGGAGAATTGGCTCTTTTTCCTTAGTTTTTGATACACCAAACCGGCAAAACGCGCATGACTCGTTTTATTTCCCGGTTCGAACGCGATTTCCCCTGAACTACCCAGTTCTTCATTGCTCCAGCGGAGTTTGAGTTCGTTGAGCACAATGAATTCGTTCGGTTCTAATAAGAGGTAGGCCTCGTCATAGCGCCAATTGTTCACTAGTGCCAATCCAAGTTGGGGTTTGCTCGGGTCAAGAGCCTCTTTCCAGCGATATACTTCTAGTTTAGCGGCTTCATTGACCTCGAGTCCATAGTCCATGCGACGTGTGTTCTTAAAGAAGAGCTTAGAGGCATCATTGGTGCTAAATTGCACTTCATTGGGATCAAGGGCATCGTTCTCAAGTTGACCGCATGAAAGCAGTACAAGCAAACTTCCCAAAAAGACAACTGACCGGCACATGAATTAAGTACTTATTTTTGACTGATTTGTTCAGCGGTTTCTTGAATCAATTGCCAAGCGTTTTCGATATGATAGGCTTCCAGGTTGGTATTACCAAAGGACAAACGCAGCGCAAAAAGGTCATTCACTTTGGTTTGGGTAAAGAATAACTTACCTGTAGCATTGACGGCTGTCATAATTTTCTCGTTGATTTCATCGAGCTGTTGCACTGGGCCGTTGGTGTATCGGAAACACACGGTGTTCAGTGGAACTGGAGCCAACAAGTCAAAATCAGGGTGCTCTTCAATTGCTTTGGCCAGCCAGCGCCCTAAGGCGATGTGTTTTCGAATCTTTTCTTGAATTCCTTCAACGCCCATCTCTCGGATCACAAACCACAGCTTAAGGGCTCGGAAACGTCTTCCCAAAGGAACACCCCAATCCCGATAGTTTTTCACCTCACCATCTACGCTGGTTTTCAGGTAATCGGGAGTAATAGAGAAGGTATTGACCAAACTGGCCGGGTCTTTGACGAAATAGGCAGTACAGTCGAAATTGGTGAACATCCACTTGTGCGGATTGAAGACAAAACTATCGGCCTGAGCGACTCCCTCGGCCATCCATCTCATCTCTGGACATACCAGTGCGGTTCCTGCGTAAGCGGCATCCACATGATGCCAAACGCCGTAACGTTGGCATATCGATGAGATGGCAGCGATCGGATCGATCGCCGTGGTACTGGTCGTACCAATGGCCGAGACCACACACAAAGGTGTATATCCTTCTTCTTTGTCCTTTTTGATTTGTTCCTCAAGCTGTTCAGGAATTAGAGCGAATGCGTCGTCTACCGCTATTTTTCTCAAGTTATCCGAACCAAAACCAGCGATCTTCACCGCTTTGTCAATAGAGGAATGAATTTCTTTTGAGGCGTAGACAACAAAGCGCTCACCGGAGAATCCTTTTTCATTGACTTGATAATTGGTCTGTTTTTCTCTGGCGGTTAATAAGGCGCATAGAGTGGCAGTGGAGGCTGTGTCCTGAATTACTCCCGTGAATGACTCATCCAAGCCGATCATGTCCTGTAACCAATGCATCATTTGCTCTTCAAGTTCTGCCGCTGCTGGCGAAGTCAGCCAGATCATGCACTGTGCGCCCATGGTACTCATCAACATTTCGCCAAGCACGGAGGCTTTGCTTTTGTTCGCCGGAAAGTAGGCCATGAAGTTCGGGCTCTCCCAATGCGTCATCCCGGGTACGATGATCTCCTTAAAGTCCTTAAAGATCTGGTCAAAGGATTCGGGCGATTGAGGGGCTTGATTCGGTAGCTGTTTCAGTACATCGCCCGGTTTTACATTGGGTAAAACAGGGTAATCCTCAATGTTTTCAAAATAATCGGCCATCCAGTCGACCAAGTCGTGGGCATGTTTTCGGAAAGATTCAGTATCCATTTAGCAACGTTTATCTGTCATATTGTCCGATAACAAATGTAGCACATATCTTGTGGTGTAAATGCCGTATTATGAATCAAAGCTAATATGAAAATGAAAAAAGGATGGATTGTTTTGATCGTGATCGCTGTGATTGCGCTCATTGGTTATTCAAGCATTAAAGGTACGTATAACAACATGGTGCAGCAAGATGAAGGCATTGGCGCTGCTTGGGCTCAAGTCGAGAACCAATACCAACGAAGAGCAGACCTTATTCCTAACCTCGTGAATACGGTAAAGGGGTATGCAGATTTTGAGCAAGAGACGTTAACAGGTGTGATCGAAGCGAGAGCAAAAGCCACTTCTGTGACGATTGACCCTTCAAATCTGTCTCAAGAGGCCATTGCTAATTTTGAACAAGCACAACAAGGCTTAAGTGGTGCGTTGAGTCGTTTATTGGTCTCTGTCGAGCGCTACCCAGACTTAAAGGCCAATACACAGTTTCAGCAATTACAAGTACAATTGGAGGGAACAGAGAATAGAATTTCTGTTGAACGAAGAAACTTCAATGAAACGGTAAGAAGTTACAATACCTACATCAGAAGTTTCCCAAAAAACTTGTATGCGAACATGTTTGGTTTTGAGCAGAAGGGCTACTTCGAAGCAACCGCAGGCTCTGAAAGTGCACCAGAAGTAAGTTTTGACTAATGGCTGAAGCAAGTTTTACGAGCGAGCAAAAGAAGCGGATTAAAGCCGCTATAGAAGAAGCAGAGTTGAATACAAGCGGGGAGATTCGTGTGCATTTGGAAAACCATTGCAAAACAGAGAATGTGCTCGATCGTGCGGCGCAGGTATTTGCCGAATTGAATATGCACAAAACAGAGGCTCGCAATGGTGTTCTAGTGTATATGGCCATCAAAGACCATCAATTTGCCATAATTGGCGATGGGGGCATCAATGCACAAGTGGAGGATGACTTCTGGGATGTCACAAAGGAAAAAATGGTCAAACATTTCAAGGAAGGGGACCTTACTCAGGGCATCGTAGACGGTGTTCTTTGCGCAGGGGAACGACTCAAGGAGTTCTTTCCTTACCAAAAAGGCGACCAGAATGAGTTATCGGATGACATATCATTTGGAAAAAACTAGTATGCGAAGGACACTTATATTCCTATTTCTACTCGGCAGCTTAGCCGCTTGGGCACAGTCGGACTTACCACAAAGACCGAACCCTCCAAGATTGGTCAATGATCTAACCAGTTCGACACTCAGTACGGGGGAAGTTCAGCGCTTGGAACGAAAGCTATTGAATTATGAAGACACCACCTCAACCCAGGTGGCCATTTTGATTGTCAACAGCTTAAATGGCTATGAGGTAGTTGACTATGCGCAGCGCGTCGGTGAGAGCTGGGGCGTTGGACAAGCAAATAGAGATAATGGTGTTTTTATTGTGGTTGCAGTAAAAGACAGAAAAGCAGCTATTGTTACGGGATATGGCATGGAAGGGGCGATTACGGATGCAGCAACATTTACTATTCGTGAGGATTTTATGAATCCGCGCTTTCAAGAGGGAGACTTTTACAGAGGGCTTGACGACGCAACAGATGTAATCTTTAAACTGGCTTCGGGCGAATTTACTGCTGATCAAGTAGCGAAAGGGCGAAGGAGAGGTGATGGTGGAAAGGGTATTCCTTTTGGGTTTTTATTCATTCTCTTCTTTTTCATCCTGCCTGCCATTGCTGGCCGAAGAAGACGAAGAGGTATCGGTACAAGAGGGATTCCATGGTGGGCTTGGTTAATGATGGGTTCAAGTATGGGAGGCCATAATCGCAGGGACAATAACTGGGATAATTTCCGTGGAGGCGGAGGTGGTTTCGGAGGCGGCTTTGGCGGCTTTGGTGGCGGCTCCTTCGGCGGTGGCGGTTCCGGTGGCTCTTGGTAATTGAGAAACAAACAATCGAAATTAGAAGGCTTCGTATTCACGAGGCCTTTTTTAATGCCAAATCAATTAAATTTACCGAAAACAAATAACGAACTATGTCTACTCCATTCCACTTAGCCTTTCCGGTAAAAGACATTGAGTCTACTCGAAGCTTTTTTGGTGACCTTCTAGGTTGCGAGATCGGTCGTTCGACGGACAAATGGATCGATTTTAACTTTTTTGGGCATCAGCTCAGTGCACATGTAAAGCCTGAAGAATTGGTGCAAGCCAATACGAATGCGGTTGATGGAAAGAACGTGCCGGTACGGCATTTCGGCGCTGTCCTGGAGTGGAAACAATGGCATGATTTGGCGGATAAGCTTAAAGCTGAAGGAATTGAATTTGTGATTGAACCTTATATCCGTTTCAAAGGCGAGGTTGGGGAACAAGCCACCATGTTCTTTTTAGACCCAAGTGGCAATGCCTTGGAGTTTAAGTCATTTAAAGATGCGTCGCAGATCTTTGCGAAGTAGCGCTTCGATTAGGAGTCATGGCTTCACTCTAAGTAAAACCATGACTACGGTATTAAACAATAAAACACACAACAATGAAATTCGAACAGGATCAGTTTTATCATATCTATAATCGAGGGAATCGGCATACCAGGATATTCTATAGTGGTGACAACTATCGCTACTTCTTGAAAAAACTAAAGAAGCATATCTCACCTTTTGCGACCATATTGGCTTACTGCTTAATGCCTAATCATTTTCATGTTTTGGTCTACACGAGCAAAGCATTAGATGAGAATGAATTGAATCATAGTATCGGGGTGATGTTGAGATCATATACCAGAGCGATTAATAAGCAAGAGTCCCAGACAGGGTCTTTATTTCAATCAGCTACAAAGGCTAAGCTGATTAAGAATTGCGATACATCTTTGGTGTGTTTCAATTACATCCATCTCAACCCACTTAAAGCGGGATTGATAAAAAAGCTGAGAGATTGGGATTATTCGTCTTATCTATTCTATGCGAATTCCAGAAAGGATGAAATCGTCAATAGAGAAGATACTGAGGCATACCTAGGAATAAGGCTTGAAAACTATCAGGAGGATATTCAGCATTATCTGCCTGACGAGCACACTGTGAAAGCTTTGTTCTAGGGGTGTTGAAGTGAAGGCTTTTCTCCCCGCCTTGGTTTATAACTAGTCATGGCTTCACTCTGAGTGAAACCATGACTAGGAAAACCATGAAAAGAGTCTCAATAATAGACTAAATTTATGCTATGAGAAAAATGCTCTTTCTATTGCTTTTAGCAGGAATCATGGTGTCTTGCATTCAGACTGATCGGCAAGAAGTTGTTGAGACAACTATTGAGATCTATCAAGAGGAGAACAAACCAAAAAAGAAGCTCAATGTCGGTTTTTTAGCCATCAATGGAGTCTATAACTCAGAGTTAATGGCTCCTTACGATATTTTCCAGCACACGATTTTCCATACTGAACCGGCCATGGAGACTTTTATTGTTTCTCCTACCCTGGAACCCATTGTGACCTTTGAAGGGATTACCGTAACGCCACACTATTCGTTTAAGGACGCACCGGACATTGATATTCTGGTCGTGCCCAGTGCAGAGCATAACATGGATAGCGATCTTGAAGACGAGAGCTTGATCTCTTGGGTAAGGGTCGTTGGGCGCAATGCTCAATTTGTGATGAGCTTGTGCGATGGTGCGTTCATTCTTGCTCAAGCCGGTCTTTTGGATGGGCTGAAGTGCACGACCTTTCCTACTGACGTTGAAAAATTCAAACAGACCTTTCCCCAATTATATGTGTACGAAGAAGTTTCTTTTGTTCACGATGGAAAGGCGATCACTTCTGCAGGAGGAGCAAAAAGCTATGATCCAGCGCTTTATTTGGTGGAATACCTTTATGGCAAACAAGTAGCCGAGGGTGTAGGCCGAGGTCTAGTTATTGACTGGGATTTGGCAGAATATAAAGCGATCTATCCTTAATTATTTATCGTCTTGCTGAATATGTTTCAGCATCTATTGATCTTGCCAAGAAATCTCAATTCTCTTTTACAACTGCTTGAACTCAGGAATAAAACGTTTAATGAGGTTAAGCTTCCACTCCCTATGCCAATTTTAAGTTGCTTTTCTCTGGCGAATGCTTCTTGAATGGAACCTCAGAATAAACGAAGTCCTTGCTTGTATTTAGAAGCAAAATCGCTCCTAAGACTCTAGATATATGTCGTTCGTAACCCCGATAGAAAAAGTTGTTCTCTTCCGGTTAGACATGACATCTATTGAGCCGCCTTTGGTTAGGCTAACGTTCCAATGAAGCATCCATTTAGTAAGCCCCAAAATATTCTTCAAGGTCTTTCAGTGTACTTTCACTTGTAAGAATGTCTTGCTTGATCTCTCCCTTTTCCAATAGGACAATACGTTCACAAACTTCTGTGACGTGGTTGAGGTCATGGCTCGAGATCAACATGGTCAGTTGGTTTTCTTCTTTCCATTTTTTCAAGGTGTTCTTAAGCCTGATCTGTGTTGTGGGGTCTAGATTGGCGAAAGGCTCATCCAATAAGATGACTTCCGGGTTACCCATGAGTGCTGCAACGATACCCACTTTTTTCTGGTTTCCTTTCGAAAGGTCTCGGATGTATTTTTTCTTCCCCCGGATTTCGTCGTTAAATAGCTCATCGAATTGCGTCAGGTATTCGTTCAAATCCCCGCTGGAATAATTGTGGAGGGTGGCAAGAAACTCGAAATACTCGTCAGGAGTAAGGTAGTCGATCAAAAAGGCCTCGTCCAAATAGGAGCCGGTATAGTATTTCCACTCTTCGCTTTTGCTTACATCCTCTTCCTTGCTGTTGACGTGTCCCGTGGTTGGGCGCACGAGGTCGAGGATCATTCGGAAAAAGGTGGTTTTACCTGCGCCGTTATTACCAACAAGCCCAAAGCTTTCTCCTTTGGCAATATCAAGGGACGGGATGTTAACGACGGTAACGCCTTTATAAGCTTTTGAAAGTTCTGATATGTGAATCATGGTCTTTTCTATTGTGCGCGGAATCCCGCAGCGATTTTATGTCTCTTATTTGTAAATGTTTCGGTCAGTTTATCGATGACCTTCTCCCTAAAAAGGAAGCCAATGAGGCCAACGAGCCCCACTAGTAACAAGCCAATGGCGTCGTTTCCGATAGCGCGGAAGGGCAAGTAGAACACATAGGGCAACAACAGTACGGGTAAGGCGATCAGGAATTGTGCGGCTCCCACACCTTCATAATTAAAGGCGGCCCCTTTATTCAAATTGATCTTCTTCGGTCCGTTCATTGCGATGCGCATGACCAGCGGAATGTTGATGCCGATGTTGAACAGAAAAGCAGCCAAGTTGATGAGGATGATCTTAACACCAAAAAATCCATAGCCCAAAGAAAAAACAAAGGCTATGGCCGCCGCCACAACGAACATGTAATATTTCGCCTCGAAGTATTCTCGGTAGCTTACTTTTCGGGTCAAAACGAAATCAAAATAACCACTTTCCCAGCTCAATAGGAACTGACCGTAATTGATGAAAAAGATGCCGGTAACGAAGATTCCGACAAAAAGGAAAATCCAGTCCATTTCTTTATAGGCGTCTTGAGGGTAGAAAGCCAAGCCATAGAGCAATAGGAATCCGCTCAGGATCAAGGCGCTTCTGGGTCGCTTATGGCGCAAGATCAATTTAAGCTCTAGGCCAATAAGCTCTCCCGTGCGACCGAATCGCTTTAAAAAGCCAAAGTCACCGGTGATCTTCGATTTGTTCTTGCTTAGGCTAAGCTCCTCGGGATAGGTGTTATTGACGAAGTATGTATAATTGACGCGATAGGTTAGCCACCAGGAAAGTGGAAAAACAATCGCCAAGAGCGGTTGCTCTAAGATCCAATTGAAGAGCCAAAGCGACAGGTCAGACACCGCGATGAACCCAAAATAGTCTAGTCCACCAACGACCGTAATGACCAAGAACATGATCAAGAATAAATTCGGGACATCATTGAGCTTCTTCTTGAAGTACATGGTTTTGAAATGCACGGTGAAGGCTGCTCCTACGATCATCAACCACCACATGAATCCTGTGTAAAACCCATACTCCGTTCCTATTTTGATAAATGCAAATGGGCTAAAGACGAGAATGGCCAAGAGGTTAAAAACGGATACCTGGCTTTTCCGTAACATGAAATGAACCACACGGCCTTTTTTCATGGGCAGGTGGAGGTAAGGCTCTATGGCTTGAACGGGAACATTCTGCAAAAAGAAGCGCAAAAAGAACTCAAAAATAAAATAATAAAGCAGCGCCTTGTTGATGAAGGTTATGGGGTCTGTGTCCACCAGATCCTCCAAGCCGATAGCGATAAAAACGCCAAGAAGGATCGCATAGGTTAAGAGCATTAGTGCTGCAAAGCCCAGGAAGATATTGGCCAATACACTTTTCGCCCAGATGGAAGAGCGCGTTTTTTCTTTCCAGTTTTGACTAAGTAATGTGGCGAACATAGGGATCAGTTAAGGTTTACATCGAGCGCAATGATACTGTCAAGGATGGTGCTCACGGAGAGCACAAAAAAGCGCCTGTCAATATTCTCGAAGGTGTCGGATGCTTTATGGTAATTCTCATGATCCTCCACTCCGAAATAGAGAAAAGGAATACCCACCCGATGAAATGCGCCATGATCTGAAGAGTAGGTCCAGTTGTCACTGCCTTCGCCTGTGTCGTGTCCAAATCGCAGTTTAACTCCGGGAAAGTCGATTTTTTCTAGAATGGGTTTGAATTTGGGGTAATGAGAGGTGCCCGCCACAAAGAGTTCATTCTTATCACTGACACTGATCATGTCCATGTTGATGTTCAGTTTGATCATCTCGAGTGGTAATCGGGTAGAATCTGAAACGAATGCTTTGGCTCCCTGCAAGCCCATTTCCTCCGCATCTAGTGCTGCAAAGATCATGTTATGTCTGGGCGGATTTCGCTCAAAATATTCCATAATAGCCAGCATTCCGGCTACACCAGAAGCATTGTCATCAGCCCCGTTGTAAATGGCCCCATCGACCACCCCTAGGTGATCGTAATGTGCCGTGATCACAAAGGCAGAATCAGAGGAGACGCCTTTAATGTAACCGATGATGTTTATGCCCTCAATTTTTTCACCGCTGCGATTCGTGAAGGAAAAATCATGGCGATATTTTTTCTCAAAGCTTTTGATTCCAATGGCACTCATTTGCTTTCCGATAAATCGGCGGGCGGCCTCTGCCCCGTCAGTTCCAGTTTTTCGTCCTTCAGCGGCATCATGACTTAATTTTCTCAAGTCTTCTAACAAGATGGTGCTGTCGATCTTTACAAATTGTGCCTGTCCTAAATAAGGCAGCCCAAGGAACAGAAGAGCCAAAATGAAATTTCTTTTCTTTCTCATCGTTTTTGAGATTAACGCATAAAATGCTTCATATTTAAGGTTGAACTCACTATAAACTTAGCGAATCACATTGCATATCGTAACCAATTATATCTATAAATTTTTCATTATCAACTGTTTCCTGTTGTGCAGTTCATGGGCACAGTCACAGAACTACCTCCGTTTTTATCAAGAGCATCTCGCGATCAGTGAGGCCTTGTATCCTCCTGAAGATATATTGAATGGAAGTTCATTGGTCCTTTTTTCTGTTTCTAAGGATGTTGACACAAATGAATGGCAAGAAAAACTCACCGAGTTGCAGACTTTCTTTGCCACACAAGGCATTGATGCTGTTGCTTATGTGAATGTCACCTCTCTGTATAATATTCCGGGCGAGGCCACAGGAGTTCCCCAGGTCTTGAGAACCCGAGACATCAAGAATCTGATCTTGTTTCATTATTTGGGTGAGGAACAGAACATGTTTTTAGCCATGGGCCCTTTAAGTGATCAAATGAACTTCTGGACGGAAGGAGACTCCTTTTGGATGCGAGCTTCTGCTTCTTTTGACCCAGTGTTTAACGAGCTCGATACCTACTTTAGGACAGGAGCCCGGCCAAGAACGAATCTGCTGGTGAATGACCATCCGGAGTTCTTTCAACCCCAACCTGAAAATGATCGGATCATTTTGACCACAGCACCTCAGATCCGACCCAGCTACAAAGTTGCACTTCGTAATTGGGAGGTTGATTTTTATCGCCGTTTTGGCGCCCATAAATTATTGGATGCCCATGTCAATGCGCCAAAACAATATGAAGCGCAATGGCAAGAGAGGTACGACCTCTTCTCTTCCCTTGCCTTAGACACAACCAATATTATTGAGTTTGTAAGGCATGATCTGAGTGACCCGGAATTGAAGCGGCTCAGGTACGACTATGAGTTGACCGCAATTTTTGGCAATCATGAGCAACTCAGTTCATTTTTTAAAACGGATGAACCCATGGCTCTATTTGATGACGAGAGGGTGGTGTTCTACATGAAGAGCTTGGGAAGCAACACCATTTATTTACCGCGGGGTTGGCGGCCCGAATACGATTGGACAATTGCCTTAAGCCGAATATTGGAGGCCTTTAGGGCCAGTTTATATCCAAAACCAGCTGAATAAGTCCAACCATCAAATAATTTTATGTTTTAGGCATTTTACTTTCTACTTTTCTTAAAACGGATTTACCATGAAAAGAGCACATGTATTTTTAGCTATAGGAATAGCATTTTGTTTGAATCTGTCAGCATTTCAAGGGACAGATATTGATTACTCATCGGTTTACCAAATCAAAGATGAGGGCTTCAACAATAGTCAGGTGATGGACATTGCCTGGCATTTGACCGATCGCATTGGCCCTCGCTTGACAGGATCGGAAGGGTTACAAAAGGCCTATGAATGGACCTCTTCTCAAATGAAGGAATGGGGCCTATCCAATGTGGAGGTTAAACCTTGGGGAGAGTTTGGCGAAGGTTGGGATGTGAGAAAGTCCTACGTTGCCATGACAGTGCCCTATTATCAAGCAATCATAGGAATTCCAAAAGCGTGGACGCCCGGAACAAATGGCTTGTTGACCGCAGAGGTGGTTTATGTTGACATTAATGAAGAGTCGGACCTCAACAATTTTAAAGGAAAGTTAAAGGGAAAAGTGGTTATGCTGCCTACTACGATAGAAGCAAAAACCACCTTTGAAGCCGATGCCAGAAGGTTCTCAGAGGACCAATTGGCTTCAATGGAGCAGCGCAACGTGAGTGCAAGCTCCAATTTTTCGGCGCAAAGCATTTCTGATTATCGTCGGGTAGCACGGATGAGAAACGCCGCTTATGAGTTCTTCAAACAAGAAGGAGTGGCTATGGTATTGAATACGCACAGGGGAGGAGGCCAAGGTACGTTCTTCACCTCAAATGGTGCACGCCGAGACCCTAATCCATTGCCCGAGATGGAAATCGCTCCGGAGCATTACAACCGAATGGTCAGGTTGGCGATGAAAGGAGAACCTGTGATGATTGAGGCGGACACGAAAACGGAATTCCACAAAAAGGATCAGCAGGGCTACAATGTGATCGCTGAGATCCCGGGCTCTGATCCAGCATTAAAGGATGAGGTGGTCATGCTAGGTGCTCACCTGGATTCCTGGTTCGCAGGCACAGGGGCTACGGATAATGCGGCAGGTTCTGCCACAATGATGGAAGCCATTAGAATCCTAAAAGAGTCAGGCGTTCCTCTAAAAAGGACCGTTCGCATCGCCTTATGGAGCGGTGAAGAGCAAGGAATCTATGGTTCGCGCAACTATGTCCAGCAGACCTTTATGAACGAAGGTACGCCGAATGCCGCGCATGAGAAGTTTTCTGCTTATTTCAACATGGACAACGGAACGGGAGCCATTAGAGGAATCTACCTGCAAAGTAATGAAGCTGTCAGGCCAATTTTTACAGAATGGTTCAAGCCGTTTGAAGAGGTTGGTGCCAGCACTATAACGATCAGAAATACGGGAGGAACAGACCACTTGGCCTTCGATGGCGTAGGGTTACCCGGGTTTCAATTCATTCAAGATCCGATTGACTACAGCACGAGAACGCACCACACCAACATGGACCTGTTCGAAAGACTGCAAGTGGCAGATTTGAAGAAGAATGCGGTGATCATTGCCACGATGGTGATGCAAACGGCAAACATGGATCAAAAGATGCCTAGGAAGCCCAAGGAGTTTGAAAGCCTGAACCGAAGTCGATAAGAAGCTAATGTAAGAAAGGCTCTATGACATGTTATAGAGCCTTTTTTTATATGTCGTAAAGCGGGGCATTCACAAAGGGAATGAGCGCCAGAATAACAGCCGGTTCATAATAAGCAGCTCTGTCGATCAAGCCGTGGGTTAAAATCCCTACAGCACCATTGCCTTGCTTTGAGTTCTGGCGGTCAAAGACCATGTCATCAGCATGACCCAGTTCGATTCCGGAAAGCACAAGGTTTCGTATCTTCGGAGGAAGCTGGAATGATGCAGATCGCGCTTTTCCTTCTTTCTTATCACTAAGGATATACATCCAGGCGAAGGCTTCCATGCCTTGACCGTCATCGGCAATGCCGCCTTCAAGTCCAACCCAATAGTCGGCATCTTTTTGTGCTGTTCTGGCATTCAGTGCTCGGTTTCTGGCGCCAGTTAAAGTTTCTGCATCGCTCATGGGCTGCTCTGCGACGCCTGAGGACACGGAAACGGACTCCACAAGAATGTCATATTCTGGGAAAGTTTTTTGAAAAGCGTCCAGCGTACAATTGATTTTGACAGGGTTCTTCGAGGCAACTACTACCTTAATCTTATTCATTATTGAGGGCTTGCAGTTTTTCTGTCATTTGTAATCTTTCGTAATAAACCTTGAGGGCAAGGACCACCTTTTGGTCATTAGGATTGATGGTATACGCTTTTTCCATGTAAGGAAGCGCTTTTCGAGTCCATTCATGTCCTATTTCTTCCACCTCTTTGCCTCTGATCTGGTATTCGTCTTTGCTCATTAGGTTGATCCGAACATAGACACGGTTGGCCTGCTCATTGATCATGACGGAGTAGTTGTAGTTTGCGGCGAAATCTTCCGGAAACTGAGACAGGTATTGTTCGTATTTTCTTGCTGCTCGCTCGTAATACTGTTCCGAACGCTCCGGTTCACCATTGATGTAGGCGGCTTTAAAAATACGGTCAAATAGATCTGCTTGTCGAATGATCAGCAGTGGGTTATTAGGGTTGCGTAAAAACGCACTATTTAGGACAGATTCCGCCTCTAAAAAACGATTCAAGCGGATCAGTAAGCGCACTTCCTGAATCACATAAGGGATGTGATTAGGGTATTCGAAAAGTGCTTCTTCCACATATTCCAGCTGCTGCTCATAGCTCGCGTCCATGGACTGACTCGATACGATGATGCCATTGTAGACTTCTTTGCTGAGCTTTGTATAGGTTTTGAGCTCCATGTAGTTTTGAAAGGCCTCAGGATAACGTCCTGCATTTTGTGCTCTCAATCCGGAGTATAAGTAAGCCAAGGTGTCAGCCGGCTTTGTGGCTTTCGATATTTCGAAGGAGCGAAGTGCCTTGTCAAATTCTTTTTGCTGAAAGCTCGCGACACCTGCATTGATACCATCTGCCCAAAGGATCTCAATTTGATTGGTCGCTAGGATGTGTAAGTTATTGGTTCGCTCGGTCAGTTGCTGGGTCTTGATGTAGGCGGCGATCACTTGATCTATGAAAGTTTCATAGTTCGTTTTGATCGCATCCAGTTCGGGTGCGTCACTTTTTAAAATCTCATGGTAGACCCGTGCCTTGGTATACCAGGCACGAGGGTTTTGTCTCATCTCTGGCTCATCGAAGGCATCATCAATACTGTTCTTGGTCTCAACGTAGTTTTTGTCATTGAGGAAGGTGTTCGCAATGGAAATAAGATCCTGTGCGGAACTGTGTTCAGCAGAAAAACTGAGTAATATGATGATAACGAACCTCAATAGTACAGGTTAATGACCCATTCAATTCTGTTTAGTACGCGTATTGGTTCTTATGAAAAAGGGCAATATTTGCTTTTGAAATACAAGAAAACGAATTTCACATACATCTCATCGTGATTTACGATAAAACGCACAAAATTAAAGCTTTAAAGTCCAAAATGAAATTTTGCGTCCTTAGTTATTGGTCCATTTTGGGAGCTGTCCGCTCAGCTCAGGTCCCGTGTATTGGTTAAGAACTTGGTCCATCGCAGATTTAAACCCACGTGCTTCGCGCATGATATCCGAAAACTGTTTTGCAGCGATCTCATAGTTTTGTACGGAAGTACCTGTGACATTGGAAAGAGAGCCAAAGACATCTCCCAAAGCACTTTGAGCGCGTTGTCTGGTGCTGTAATCTCCATCAATATCTAATCGATTCAACGTGCTATTGCCATTGATCATGCGGTTCAGTTCGTCATATCTTCTTTCCAGGTTTTCTAATTCCTTTACCCTTGCCAGAGAACGCTCAATGGGCATCGTTTTGGCAGCCGCTTTCAACTCATTCAAGTTGCGTTGCGCGTCCGATAAGTAAGTGCGAAGAAGCCCCATGGCATTAACCAATTTTGCTGCTTTCTTCTTGAATGCGGCCATTTCAGCCCAGTCGTTCGCTGGAAGCGTGCGGTTGTTGAGCTCTTTTACTTCAACAGAAGTGGTGATGTTCCAGTTTTGAAATTCTCCTTTGATCACAGCATTTAGCTCCACGCGGTAAGTTCCCGGCACCACGTAGATTCTTGAACTGCTTAGATTTTGCATGGGACCGCTTTGTCTGGTTGTTACGTTGTCGAAGTTCATGTAGGTGAGGTCCCAAACCATTTGGTTAAGGCCCTTCCTCAATGCTTCCCTTCTTTCACTCACCACTTCACCTGAGGGGTCTGTGATGGTAAAGACCAGATAAGATGGTGCTTCATTTTGCTCTGCCTCGTACTGTTGTACAGTCGGATAAGGAATGGCTTCACCCTTTTTGAACTGCTCTGCTTCACGTTTCTTCCGTTCGGCAGCCAGGGTGGTTACGCCTTCTTTTACCCAATATTTGATCACAGCCCCTCGAGTGGGGTTATCTGCTGCGTAGAACATTTCACCTTGAAAACCTTTGTCTCGTGAACCAAGACTTCCTAGTGGTGTCCAGGTATTGAACATGTAGGCCGGTTTAACTGCGAGGAGGTGGGCTTCTTTCTCTTTCATCTCTTCGCTGATCTCTCTCAGGCCAGAATAGTTATCCAAAACATAAAACCCTCTGCCGAAGGTGGCAAGAACCAAGTCGTTTTCTCTTTCCTGAATCATCATGTCCCGTACATTAATAGTGGGTAAACCCGATTTCAAGGCAGACCAACTGCTGCCCCCGTCTATGGAGACGTGTACTCCATATTCTGTGCCAACAAACAACAGATCAGCCTTAACATGGTCTTGTTCGATGGCATAAACGGCCCCTTCCGGAAGGTTGGCACTGATGTTCTTCCATGTCCTTCCCTTATCGGCACTCTTGTAGATATAAGGGGTGAAGTCTCCGCTTTTGTGATTATTGAAAGCAGCAAACACCACATTTTCGTCGTGCTTTGAGGCGACGATGTCGTACACATAGGTATTGGCAGGTACCCCCGGGAATTCGTTGATTTGAATCCAGCTTCTTCCGCCGTCCTCTGTAATGCTGATTTGTCCATCATCGGATCCGACATAGATCAACCCTTCTACTATCCTCGATTCATCCAACGAAACGCCGGCGCCATATCGAGAAGTTGAGCCATTTTTTGCCACGGCATCCATAGGCCAGACTTTGTCCATCACGGGTAGTAAGTTTCTGTCGATGTTTTGGTCAAGTTCGTCGCTGATGACTTCCCATGAATCACCACGATCTCTGCTACGGAAAAGCTTATTGGCCGCATAATAGATGGTCTTAGGATCGTGTGGGCTCACCATCAGGGGAGAATCCCAGTTGAAATTGTAGGCTTGTTCTCCTTCTCTCGGTTTTGGTTGAATGGAAACCGTTTCACCGCTTTGTTTGTCGAATCTGACCAAGCCACCATTCTGGTATTGTGAATAAATAATGTTGGGGTTGGTGGGGTCTGCAACCGACTCAAAGCCATCTCCACCAAGAGTAACGATCCAATCTGAGCTAAGGATACCGTGCTGGCTGACGGTTTGTGAAGGGCCAAGCAAGCTGTAGTTGTCTTGCGTACCTCCCATGATATTGTAGAATGGCGACGCGTTATCAACGGAAACTTTGTAAAACTGCGTAACCGGCAGGTTCGTGAAAAACTTCCAGTTTTGTCCTCCGTCAAAAGATTCATAAACACCACCGTCACATCCTTGCATCATGTGAAGGTTATTTTTTGGATTGATCCATAGCGCGTGATTGTCCCAGTGTTTACTCTTTTCACCAAGATCCGTAAATGTTTTTCCTCCGTCTCGAGTCACTTGCGTGAAGGTGTTCAAGGAATAGACGATGTCCACATCGACTGGATCTGCCACGATCTCTTGGTAATAGTTGCCACTGGTGGAATGGCCGGATTGTTTTTCCCACGAAGCACCTCTGTTGGTACTTTTGTAAAAACCACCTTGACCGCTTTGCGCCTCAACAATGGCATAGATGACTTCAGGATCGGCTGGTGAAATGGCTAATCCAATTCTGCCCTTATCGCCGCCTGGTAAACCTCTATTGATCTTTTCCCATGAGGCGCCGCCATCTTCTGATTTATAAATGCCCGATTCAGGGCCTCCGCCCAAATAGGTCCATTGTCTTCTACGTCGTTGATGAGCGGTTGCATAGAGCACACCCGGGTTTCTTGGGTCCAGGTGCACTTCATTGATGCCGGTGTGTTCACTAATGTCAAGCACCTTGTTCCATGTTTCCCCTCCGTCAGTGGTCTTGTATAAACCCCTGTCTCCACCGGCACTCCATAGTGGTCCGGTTGCTGCCACATAGACTGTTTTTGAATCTCTTGGGTCAATGGCGATCATGCCAATGTGTTCGGACTCTTTTAAGCCCATGTGCTTGAAGGATTTTCCTCCGTCAATGGACTTGTAGATACCATCTCCATAAGAAACCGAGCGTTGGTTGTTGTTTTCACCGGTACCGACCCACAAAACACTAGGATTATTTGGGTCAAGAGCGAGGGCCCCTATCGAGTAGCTCCCATAGTTATCAAATATTGGCGTGAAGGTGGTGCCTGCATTGCTTGTTTTCCAAACCCCTCCTGCTGCAGCAGCCACATAGAATTCACTGTGGTTATTTGGGTTGACCGCAATGTCTGCAATCCTTCCTGAGGTTAATGCTGGTCCGACATTTCTGAACTTGAAGCCGCTCAGGCTAACCCCCTCCAAGGGGTTGCTGACCGTTTCTTCTGGGCTATTTTTTGATTTTTTTCGTTGTGCATTTCCTTCCTGAGTAATTGAGAATAGGAGCACAATTAGGCTGAGTAAAAAAGTGAGTCTCTTCATGGTATTGATACTTTACAGCTTTTAAGATAATGCCTTTTTGTTTGAGTTGATGCTATGCCAACCAAAAGGCAAGAAAAAAGCGTCATTTGACGCTTTCTTTCAACTATTTTCCTTTGGAGTCTAGTGCCGTGGCTTCGGGTTTTGTGCTGGCATTTTTGACGTGCTCTTCCAGCCAAGTATCCATTTCCCACAGCATGTGCAAAATGGATTCTTTTGCCCGATAGCCGTGACTTTCGTCTGGCAACATCACCAAACGGGCCGTTCCTCCATGGCCTTTGACAGCATTGTAAAAACGGATACTTTGGATAGGAAAGGTTCCCGAATTGTTATCCGCTTCGCCATGAATCAACAAAAGGGGTTCATTCACCTTGTCGGCATGCATAAAGGGTGACATGTAATTGTACAGCTCAGGCGCTTCCCAATAACTTCTTTCCTCTCGCTGGAACCCAAAAGGCGTAAGCGTTCGGTTGTAAGCACCACTTCGCGCAATACCAGCAGCAAAAAGGTCTGAATGGGCCAACAGATTGGCTGTCATGAAGGCGCCATAAGAGTGTCCACCCACACCTATTCGGTTTCTATCGCCTACACCCAGTTCGACAACTGCATCGATGGCGGCTTCGGCATTCATCACTAACTGCTCTCTAAAGGAGTCATTCGGTTGCTTGTCTCCTTCCCCAATAATGGGCATTTCGGTGTCTGCCATGACGGCGTAACCCCTTAAGACCCAGAATAAGGGTGATCCGGAGCTTACTCGGGTGAAAGAGTAAGGAGTACCTCGCACTTGAGCGGCATTGGCCTTTGATTTGTATTCTCTTGGGTATGCCCACATTAGCACCGGCAGTGGTCCATCCTTCGTTTTGTCATAGCCGGCAGGCGTGTAGAGCACTGCAGTTAGGTCGACGCCATCTGCCCGCTTGTATTTGATGATCTCTTTATTGACGGCCATCATTTCTGGCTGCGGGTGTTCAAAATTCGTGATCGCTGTGCTTGTTCCTTTTTTTAAGTCTCTAAGGAAATAGTTTGGCGGGTCAGTTTCCGATTCGCGAATGGTGATGATCGCATTCGCTTTTTTATCGATGATGTCCACAGGCCGTTCATAATAAGGAGCTTCTGATCTGAAAATGATCTCCGTTTTGCCATTTTTCAGATTGAATTTGCTCAAGTAGGGTCTGTCGCCCTCGGGAGAACCACCGACACTCGACATGAAGACATCGTCTTTGTCAAACTTGAGCACATAATACCCGTATTCGTTTTTTACGGTCATTGGGCTACCAGGATCACTGTATCGGTCGGTGGTCGATCGGTCAATGATCACTTTTCCTGTGCTACCTGGCGTAGAAGGATCGATCAACGTTCTTTTGTCGAGCCGTTGTGCCCACCATTGTTCAGAAAGGATCGCCCTCTTTTCGTCTCCCCAAGTGATGCCTCCATAGCGTAAAGAGGTTTTGGCCAAGAGCTCCGGCTCTCCGGTAAAGGGCGCCATTAGCATGTAAACCGCATCTCTCTCATCCGTTTCCATGGCAGGGTCTCCGCCATCCATGGCTTCAGCCCAATAAAGCGTTGCCGGTTGATCTGCTCTCCAGCTCACACTTCGTTTGCCAAGGCGTGTGGCGTCAAAGCCTTTTGGTCTGACCTCATCTAAAGGGATTTCTGCAAGCACATCAATTCGCTTGCCTGCATTGTCCCAAATCTCGTAGTTAAACGGAAAACGAGAGGCGGGAACCAGATAAGAAAATGGCTTTTGAATGGTTTGTACGAGAACAAAATTGCCATCAGGAGAGGCGTTGTAGTTCTTTATGATGTCTTGGTTTCCAAATTTTGTTGCCTTACCGTTTACATCAATCTTCATCAATTGCACGGAGGTGTAATATTCAAATAGTGCTTCGTCGTAGCTATTTTTCAAGAGGTCTTGATAGGTTCTTGAGGCCGCTTCAGCGCCGGATGTTTCTTGAATAACAGGGCCTTTCGGTGCTTCTGGTCGCTCAGGAGCCATTCCTCGATTAGCGACTATGGTGCTGACCAACAAGGTTTCATTGTCAGGCATCCAATCAAAGGCTTTGACATACGCATTGTTTACGATGGCCTCTGTCAATTGGGTAGCCTTTCGTTGGTTCACGTCAGCCATCCATAATTCAATTCCATTGCTTACGGTATTGGTAAAAGCGATCTTTTTTTCATCGTTCGACCAGCTCACATTACCGATTTTTGCGTTATCCGGCATTCCGGTAAAGCGGAATTTCTCCCCAGTTTTGATGTTTTGCATCTCAAGACCAGTCATGTGCGATGCCCTACTGCGTCCATTGGTTCTCGGGTTGATCCTTGTACCACCAATGCGCAATTCGGGAGCCGCAACCTCTTCAATGCTTGGGTAGCCCGGCCGTTCCATTAAAAGCATCCACTCGCCTTTAGAGTCAATGCTTACGGATGGAGTTGAAGGTGCTTCGATCAGTTTGGCGATCACCTCTGGGGGTTTTTGATAGACATCTTGAGCCAGCGCAGGCTCAAAGCTCAAAATGAAGACCACAAGTAGGGTCAAACAACATGTTTTGTAGGTACGGAAATTCAACATAATTGTAGGGTTAAGAAAGATTTAAGGTAGTGCATTACGGCTTAAATGCAAGATGACTGATACAAGGCCTGATTTTAGGCGGTTGAACGGTCGTTTGCTGACATAAAATGCTCGGAATTGGTGGTTTCGCTATGTTCCTCGAAAACCATTTAATATCTTATTCACTTCAAGGAGATCATGTCAACAGTCAAAAAGATCGTAGTCCTTGGGAGTGTCAGTTCTGGAAAAAGCGCACTCCTGAGAAGAATAAGAGGCTTGCCTTTTCAGAAAGAGGAGGCGCCTACCTTGGGCTTACGCGTGTCTAGCGTCATGCCGGACCATGCGCATATCGAAAAGCTCGTTTTTTGGGAATTAACAAATGCCGGGAAGCTCGAACATCAACCGGTGGATTATTTGAAGGGCGCCCACGCCTGTATTTATGTCTTTGATCTTTCTCGTCCGTCCACTTATCTGAACCTAAATGCGGAGATCAACTTTTTGAAAGAGGTATTACCCGGTGTAGACATTCTTTTGGTAGGCAACAAACGAGACCTTGTCTCGAAGAAGCAATGTCAACAGCTTGAAAAAGAGCTTCAATCTGAGGCCTTGCACTTTGTGAGCGCTAAACGTGATGAACAGTTTCAACCGGTACTTGACCATTTGATAAAGCGAATGCTATGAATTGGGACTTAGATAAAATAAAGCTAGGCCTCGTAAAGCCTTTGGTTCAGGTCACCCTGTTTGAGGTCAATGGGCGTCTGCTGCAGTCTTGTAATACATTGATTCCGCTAACACAAGGGGAGTCCCTATATGATCGGTTTGATTTTTTAGCCAGTATGGAAGACTACTTTGGGCAGATGCCTGTTGGCGAAGAATTGCGCTTGAATCCAATGGAATGGCATGAAGAATTGAGCGCATTAGTGGTGGTCAGGCTGGCAAAGCTTGATCAGCACACGGTACAATGGATTTTATTCGACAAAACGGTCGAGCAAGAACGGATGAAGACGGTGTTGCAGGGCAGAGATCGGGCGGTGCTCAACGAAGAATATTTACAACTGGAGAAAACCCTGCTGGAAACCAAAAAGAACCACCTAGAATATCAGAACCAAGAGCTGCAAAGAATACAACAGTTCAAACAGCAGTTCTTTGCGGCCATAAGTCATGAGATGCGCACCCCATTGAATAGCATCACAGGCTTGGTAAAACTGCTGGAATGGAGTGATCCAAAAGAGATCTACAATTATTTACATGCCCTCAAGTCTACTTCTGACCATTTGAACAGCATCATCAATGATGTGCTTGATCTATCGAAAATAGAGGAAGGTAAACTCTTGTTAGAATCGGTGTCTTTTGACCTGAAGCAGTTGATCAACACTGTGGTTAAAGGGTTTTCATTCGTTGTCAAAGAAAAGCAGCTTAGTCTCAATGTGCATTTCGGTGATGGTTTACCCACATATATTCGAGCAGATCCGACCAGAATGTCCCAAGTACTTTACAATATAATCAGTAATGCACTGAAGTTTACGGAGAAGGGGAGTGTCATGCTAGATTTGAGTGCGAAAAAGGATCGCCTATACGTTGAGGTCAAAGATACAGGAATAGGGATGAAGCCTGAAAGCATTGAGCGTATCCTTCAACCCTATGTCCAAGCTGACGGGCAGAGTTACCGGACATTCAAGGGAACCGGCTTGGGAATGACCATTGCCAATGAATTGGTCAAGATCATGGGAGGCACTTTAAAGATCAGCAGTGCTCTGGGTGAGGGAACTTCAATGACCTTTGACTTACCCTATCAGTTAGCGCAAAGTGCAGACATCAGTATTGACGATCATTACGACCCGACCGCTAATGTGGATGTCAGCCAGTATGCATTCCTGTTTGCAGAGGATGATGCCATCAGTACCCTTGTGATGAAAGAAAGGTCGGCCAAATGGAACCTCAATTCAACCTTTGTGACCACCGCTGAGGCACTCAAGAGGGAACTAAACGAGCAGAAATATGATCTTTTGATCACGGATGTTCATCTGGAAGATGATTATGCACCGGACTTGCTTCGAGAAGTGCGACATGGTGAGGGACTGAATTGTGACATTCCCATCATTTTTTCATCTGGTGATCCAATAGATAAGCACGATGATCTTCGAGCATTGGACAATTGGGCCTATTTGGTGAAGCCTGTGAACCCGAGAGAGCTTTCATTAAAGATCAGGCAGCTTTTACATATCAATACGGAAAACACCTTACCGGCGGTAGACTTGACCATTTTAAGCAATGCTGCAGCGAATGACAGTTCGTTCATGAAAGAATTGATCGATACGATGCTCAATACCTTACCCGATGAAATGGAGAAGCTTGCGCAGCTGGTTGATGCCAAGGATTGGGGTGGAGCAGCAAAGGTGTTGCATAAGATCAAACCAAGCGTCAGTTACTTTGGCATTCCTCAATTGGCTGATGAGAGAACGCAGCTACATGATCAAGTAAAAGAGGGACAAGATATCCTAAAGGAGTTGGTAGAGTTTAGGACTCGAATCAACATTGCGCTAGAGAGTCTGGCCGAACAGAAATTAAAGCTTTAATGTCAGATACTCATTGATGGCAGCACAATACTCATTCTTGCAAGAAAGACCAGCTCAGGGAATTTTATTCGTATCGAATAAAAAACTCAAGATGATGCGATTATTAGTATTTACACTATTCCTCTTTGTTTGTGCCGGGTCAGTGGCGCAAACAACTTTGATCTCAAGTGGCGAAATACGCTTGGCCATTGAGGTCTATGATTTTGAAAATGAGCGATTATATGATATTTCTAAAATCTCTAAGGGCTTTACAGAGGAAGGACTGCCAATTGAATTAATTCTGCCAAGAAGGTCTCAAATCAGAATGTGGTTACCAGACATTGACGAGTCCAATGCGACAGGGTATCGCTTGTTAACCAGTTCTGGGAAATTCAAAAAGCTCGAGAATTTCAATAAAGAATGGGAAGGCAGAAAGGTCGCTTACCTAGGGGCACAGTCCTACAGCGGAGGAGCCAGCGATGCCTTGAGGATTGTGAAACTCAATCCTTACAGGACGATGAGCGACCCTCAAAACACAAGACTCAATTTTGAATGGACGGTAGATTACGATCCAATAGAATTGATGGCTTTTATCCAGAACGACGAGGTCGATGAACGCATGCAATACTCCGATTCCATTATGTATAATCTCTTTTCGAGTGATAAGGCGGTAAAGAGCTACGATTATTGGCTAGAGAATGGTTTTGCGCAAAGATTAGATGAAAATGGACTCCCAGAGAATCCAATCATTCCGCTAGGTTCAGGGGCGCTCTCATTCACGACCAATTCTCCGAGAATTGAGCTGTATAAAGATGGTGATAGAATAGAGTTCACGAGAATTGAAGAACGCTTTAATGATTATTTCGCGTATTTCTATACGCCAAAAGAATCGGGGAGTTACCTGATCAGAATGAACGATCCTAGAAAAACCTATGGTCAGACCAGCAGAACATACGCCTTTTCGGTCCCTTATTCCTTCTGGAAGGAGGGCGGACTCTGGTTAGTGGGAATCATTGCGGCCATTTCAATAGCTTTTGTCATCTATAGAATTGGTGCCAAGCGTAAGATCAATGAGAGTAACTTGCTTAAACAACTATCTGATGCAGAACTGAAAGCGATACGTTCACAGCTCAATCCACATTTTCTCTTTAATGCGCTGAGCGCTATCCAAAATCTGGTCAATCAAGGCAAAAATGACTTGGCTAATGACTATATCGTGAAATTGAGCAAGCTACTCAGGAGGGTTCTTGTGCAGTCGGATGAATCTTTACACAGTTTGCAAGAAGAGCTGGAGTTAGCAGAGCTTTATTTGGAGTTAGAAAAACTCCGCATCCCTTTTGAATACCACATCAAGGTTGATGAAGGTTTGGACCGTAACACGCTGATTCCCTCCATGATCTTGCAGCCTTATTTGGAGAATGCCGTTTTCCACGGTGTTTCTAAGTTCAAAGCGAATCAGATCAGTTTAGTTGTTGGTCAATTGGGCGATCAATTGATTTTTGAGATCAAAGACAATGCAAATCACGAAGGCAACTTCTTCACGGAAGGAAAGGGCATGAGTATGGGTAGAGAAAGAATCGATATTCTACGAAAACAGCTTGGAAACCAGCTCCGGGCGGGGATCAATACCACAAAAGGAACCAATGGTTTTGAAGTAGAGATCAGTTTACCTTTGAATTTATAAAATGCAGCAGCTGACCGCCATACTTGTTGACGACGAAGTTCATAATAGACAGAACTTAAGCGCTATGTTGGCAAAGTATTGTCCTGAAGTTGTCGTTTTGGGTGAGGCGGCTTCAGTGCCGGAAGCTTTTCAACTGATCAAATCCACCGCTCCAGAGGTGGTATTTTTAGACATTGAAATGCCGAATGCCAATGGTTTTGCCCTACTGGAGCTTTATGAAGAGTTGCCTTTCAAGGTGGTTTTTGTCACTGCTTACGACGCTTATGCGCTAAAGGCCATTAAATTCTCTGCTTCTGATTATGTCCTAAAGCCGATCGATCATGAGGACCTGCGCAAAGCGGTAAACGACCTGCTTGCTGAAAGTCAACCGACAGAGCTGAGCCGTGAAAGTCTGGATTCTTACTTCAATCAAAAGGAAAAGAAGATTGCCCTTACCTTGTCAGATGAAATTCGATTGATCACTTTATCGGAGATCGTCAGGATAGAAGCGGATAGCAATTATGCGAGATTCTTTCTCCGCAACGAAGAGGAAATAGTAGTTTCCAAGCACTTAGGTTTCTATTACGAGATCCTCAAGGATTTTGGCTTCATGCGCGTACATCAATCGCATCTGGTCAATCAGCAATATGTTGATCGCTATGTGAAAAGAGATGGTGGTTATCTTTTGCTCAACAATGGACATCAAGTCCCTATCTCTAGAACGCAAAAGGAGAACCTGTTGAAATGGTTCTCCTCTTTGTAATTCTTTTTTCCATCTTGAGCCTGCCGAAAGAGCTACAAATTTTGGGCAGATTCCTAGGCAAGCTCAGAATGAGAAATAAATTACTGCCCCACCAAGAACAAGGCATTTGCGACCATCAGCTTTCCATTTTCCCAGAAGGCCCTGAACAAGGGGTTATCGGCCAGGTAGATCATGGCACCACCCCCTTGGTTTTCGACACCAAAGACCAAAGACTCGGCCAATTGTTCCTTGACCTTTTCTCCAGCGACTCCTGAGATATGTGAAGTAGTGGAAGCAATGGTTCCAACATTCCAACCATTGCTGAGGTAGTCAAATGCTGTGCTGTTGTTCTTGAGCGTGAAATAGCCGGCATCATAGCCGAACCCTAAGGGGTGCGAATTGTCAATGTTTAGCTTGAAGATGGCACCTGGTAAGCGGTATGGATCTGCTTTTCGGCTTCTTTCGGCAAAAGGAACTAGTGCGGCTTCTTTCTTTTCTTCTTCCGTTCTTTCGTCTTCGCTGCTCTTGCGTTTTAAGGCAATGCCATCTTTTCCAACAAAGGTATTGATGGCCCTGTCGATGGCAATGACGCGGCCACCACCTCTTACCCAGCTTTGCAATTCTTCTAGTTTACTGCCTCCGAATACTCGACCATATGAACCGGATGGAAGTACCAATACGTTGTAGTCAGCCAGATCAATTCTACCTGCGTCGTTTGTGTCCACCATGGTAATTGGGTAGTCTAATTCCTGCTCCATAAAGTACCAGAACTCTCCGAAACCTAAGGAGGAGACGCCTTCTCCGCGCATGACCAAGATGTTCGGCTTTTCAATGAACGGTACATTGTTCGAGCCGAAGTCTTTGCCCGAGTCGGCAAAGGTGGTTGGGGTTGCCACCACTGTGCGTTTGTACTTTTCGGCCGCTGCTTTGACGACTTCATCAAACTGACTTCTGAGGTGTCGGTTACCTTTTCGCGTAATGATCAATGTCCCTGAACCATAAGCTTCACCCCCAATGGCAAAAGGCACCATGGCATAACGCAGTTTAATGTCATGCTTCAATAGCTCGGCCAAGAATTTAGCATCTTCAATGCTCTCCCATTTGACTAAGTAAGCAGCTGCCCCGGGAGTGATCTCGGCGCTTGTGGATGGCATGACATAAGGACTCGGCTCCACTGCAATGCTCTGTTCTGTGGCATATGCTTCTAAGCCCATCATGTAAGGAACAGCCCAGGCAGTGATGTCATACGTTTCTACCGTGCTGACATATGTATTGGGCTCAAAGAGGGCCTGGATCAATACAGCTTTTGGCTGATTGGCCGAAATCAACAAATCACCGTTTTGAATGGTGACACTTTCTTCTTCATTGGTCATGTAAGCAAAGGCAGGTACTGCCTTTTTGGATGATCCGACGCCGTATTCGATCAAGTGTCGATCTAAGAATTCCGTCAATTTTTTGAGCTTATCCGGATGATTGGTTCCTCGGACGATGTAGGTTTTGTACTTGGCTTTTGGATCATTGACTCCCTTTTCGAAGTATGCAGTGAACTCATCCACCATTTTGTCCATGTTGGTGGAGGCCACCTCGACGGTAGACATCCCTGTAGTGTAATGATGAGCGATGGCATCATTAAGGGTGAGGGTATCTCCTTCATCTGTAAGAATGGCTAAATCGCTACTGGCTTGTTCGTAGGTCATGCCGATGGCACCATTGTACATAGGGTAGGAATCGCCATAGCTCGGATACAGGATATCGAAGCTCTCTTTGGTGAAGAACAACCAGCTATTCTGATCGAAGTATTTGGCGTGGTTGCGCCCAATGATCTCTTGAAAGTCTCTCTGCCACGGGGTTACCTGATCGTGAATGGGTTCGGCAGCTGGCGCGAAATAGTAAGGGCTGTTGCTTCCTTGCTCATGAAAATCGACATGGATGTGTGGCATGATGGTATTGTACAAAGCCATGCGTTGCTGCGATTCGATCTGCTTTTGCCATGCCCAATCTCTATTGAGGTCGAACAAGTAATGATTCGCTCTACCGCCAGGCCAAGGTTCATTGTGCTCAATGGCATCTCGTGAAGGGTTAGGGCGCGTACCGGCAACTTGGTTGATCCAGTTGGCATAACGGTCTCTACCGTCAGGGTTGATGCACGGATCCAGGATGACCACAGTGTTCTTCAACCAATTTTGTGCCTCGGCGTTGTTTGGGCGTGCCAATTCGTAGAGCGTCTTCATGGCCGTTTCAGTTGAATTGGCTTCATTGCCGTGTACGTTGTAGCTCAACCAAACGATCCCTATCTTTTCACCGACGGGGTCGCCCTCCATTAGCTTTGCGCGCTTTAAGTTGTCGGTTCGGATCTGGTCCCAATTGTCGATGTTTTCTTGAGAAGAAACATAGGCGACCATGAGGGGTCGTAATTCGTTGGTCTCTCCGTATTGCTGCGTTTTTACATGATTCAATTGGGCGGCGACATGCTGATAATAGGCCACCACTTTATGATGAGGTGTAAATCGAGTACCGAGTTCATAGCCCAGGAATTCATCGGGGCTTTGAAGACTCTGGGCCTGAAGACCTGAAACGATAAGAGAAAGTAGAAATACTAGAAGGAATTGCCTTTTCATAAGTTGACTGTTAAAGAGTTTGGAATTTACGTTAATTTCGAATCCGTGCAAATTTGCTTTTGACCTTTGGTTGAATCCGATGAAGACCAGCGAAGCCAAATACTTTCTTGCCTTACTCCCCAAAGAGCCCTTGGCGAGTGATATTTTTCAGATCAAAGAGGAGATCTCAGCGAAATTCAACACCAAAGGAGCCTTGAAGTCACCTGCGCACCTGACCTTGCACATGCCATTTTTGTGGAAAGAGCGCAATGAGCAACGACTTATCCAGTTGCTTGTGCGTGCAACTAAGTACAGCCCTTTTAATTTGTTTTTGGATGGCTTTGGTGCTTTTCCACCAAGGACGATCTATATCAAAAACAAGGAATCTGCTAAATTACGCACCTTTCACAAGGAATTCATTAGCTATACGAAGCAGAACTTGAAGCTGTTGAATACGACACATAATCGAGGGTTTCATCCACACATTACCGTAGCCTTTCGCGATTTGAAAAAGGAAGCATTTGATGCCGCCTGGCCGGTCTATCAGCAAAAAACCTATGAAGCAAAAATGCTGGTCGACTCCTTTTGGTTGTTAAAGCACGACGGTCGGCAATGGCATCCGTTCCATGAGTTTCCTTTTGTAGACTAACGAATTGTTATTCTGTTGCGGTTGAGTCACTCAGTAAGGGGTACAGTAGGCCCTCTTTTTTCACGAGATCGATGTAATCTGTAAGCTTCAGTTCTAGCTCGGTGGGTCCAAGGGAATACGGACCGATCTCATAAGGGTTGAAGTAAAAAATGAGGGATTGTCGGATGATGGCAAAATTCTCATTCAGTGTGAACCGATCATCTTCGAACCAATAACCCGCTGAAGAAAGGCTGTTTTGAGGAGGGATCTCTTTTTGCATTCTGAATTCGATCTCCGCCGCTTCGTTGAGTGCGCGTTCGTAGCCTTCTAAGAAAAGGTCTCCTAACGTAACTGCTTTTCCCGTTTTCAAATCATAGGTTTTATAGATTTGACTGTTGTTTGGGTGCGCACCTCCGGTATAGTTGAATACACTGCTTGCGATGCTGATGTAACTCTCGTTTTGGTATAAGATGTCCGCATTGATCTCAATTAGCCAACTCTGTTCAAAATCCTCAAAATCCTTGATCAATTGTTCAAAAGAGCTCGTCAGTTCGTCCATCATTTCCTCCACCGAATTAACGCCGCTTTTTTCTACAGGAGCATTCATTAAAATTTCTCTTTCAATGGCCGCGTTGATACTTTTCATTACTTCGGGTGACACTTTTCCTGTAATGACCGGGTATTCGATCTGAAACAAGAGGCACTGCCTAGCACTAGAATCCGCTTCACATTTCCCTACCTTTTGGTCGATCTTCTCGACACGATACTCCACGTACTGAGGGATTGGCGCAGCTTTTAACTCAAGATTACGTTGTTCCTGTTTATCTCCAAATTGACAACCAGAGGTGATCAGGACCATCACAACGAGACATTCAGTGATCAACTTAGAAGTTGAACGTGGTATAGGTGTCTTCTTTATCAAGTTTATAGCTCTTTAATGTTTCGTTTGCCTTAAAGTGGACAATGTTCTGTTGGTCGTCAAAGATTTCCATGAGCAGCGCATTGGTGATCTCGGCTTCGGACACTGCGGCGATGCCTTCAATTTCGTAATAGCACCAACGGGCGTCCGATTCTACTTCCGAGCCGAGGTATTTAAAAGGGTATTCTTTTCCATTGATCCGAAAGAATACTTTTTCTGCTAAATACCCTGCTATTAGGCTGTCCAATCGTTTCAGGTCTTTGGGTTGGTAGGTGTCAACGTAGCCTAGCCCATGAAACTTTTTAAGGCCTTGCTCTAGATCATCGATAAAAATGCGTTGGCTTACCTGTATCGATTGTGCCTCTTTATTGTGCACTATGTCGGTCACACTTACATGAAAAGGATGCCAAACCGAGAAACAAGCTAGAAATACCGTATATAACAGATTGATGCGCATGTCACACGAAAGGGTATGTCGATTCAAAATTAACTTTTATAATTGCAATCCTGTTACAAGACAGGATTATAATCTGAACAATTTATGGGCCAATTTGGCATTTACTTTGAATTAGGTAGGGAGCACATCCTCGACATCAATGGCATCGACCATATCCTTTTTGTGGTGGCCTTGTGCGTGATCTATCAATTGCAGGACTGGAAAAAGGTGTTGATCTTAGTGACGGCTTTTACCATTGGGCATTCCATTACTTTGGCATTAAGCACCTTGAATTTGGTGAATTTCAGGTCTGATATCATCGAGTTTTTGATTCCTGTGACCATTTTTGTGACGGCTTTTGGCAATCTTTTGCGCAAACAAAGTGCCTTAACACCCTCTAAATTCAATACGAATTATTTCTTTGCCCTCTTTTTTGGATTGATTCATGGCCTTGGGTTTTCGAATTACCTGAAAAGCCTGTTGGGTAAAGAAGACAGCATTGTGACGCCACTGTTGGCCTTCAATGTTGGTCTTGAACTTGGCCAGATCATCATTGTGCTTTTCTTTATGGTGATCGCTTTTGTATTTGTTAGTCTCTTCAATGTTTCGAGAAGAGATTGGACCCTAATTATTTCATCTGCAGTGGCGGGCATCGCCATCACGATGATGATAGAAACAAGATTTTGGTAATTAATGAGTAAAAAAGATATGAAAAAGGTAACCCTCTTACTATTGGCTCTTGGCTTTGTGTCAACTTCATTGATGGCACAAGTGGTCAATAGCAATCATGGTAAACGATTTGAACAACTGGAGCGTATGCTTCGCGACCCAAGCGTCTACAGAAGTGCTTCAGGTGCACCTGGACCCCAATATTGGCAACAAAAAGCTGATTATAAGATCCAAGCAACCTTAGATGATGAAAACCAGCGCATCGATGGTGCAGAAACCATTACCTACTACAACAACTCACCGGATCCCTTGGATTACCTCTGGATCGCGCTAGACGAGAACGTCAGACATCCGGATAACGATTCGTATAAATTTGACCCAAGCAGCATTCGCCCGCGCATGACCTACGATCAGATCGAAAGTTTGGATGGTCATGAGAACGATTGGGGATTCCACATCATGAAAGTAGTTGATGCCAAAGGCAAACCACTGCCCTACACGATCAATCAGACCATGATGCGAATTGACTTGCCTCAAACCTTGAATCCTGGTGCAAAGATCGAGTTTAGCATTGATTGGTGGTACAACACCACCCCAAGAAATGAATCAGGAGCTCGAGGAGGACATGAATACTTTCCAGAAGATGGCAATTACATTTATACCATCACGGGTTGGTTCCCTCGAATGGCCGTCTATTCTGACTTCCAAGGATGGAATAACAAGCAGTTTACCGGTCGTGGCGAATTCGCGTTGACCTTTGGTGATTACGATGTGAAGATGACCGTGCCGGCTGACCATGTGGTGGGGTCTACTGGTGAATTGCAAAACGCGCGTGATATTTTGACCAGTGAGCAAATGAAGCGTTGGGAACAAGCGCAGCAAGAGTTTGTCGATCCGGTGAAGATCGTGACCCTAGAAGAGGCCAAAGAGAACGAAAAAGAAGGAACGACAGCCACCAAAACATGGCACTACAAAGCAGAAAACGTACGGGACTTTGCCTGGACCTCTTCTCGAAAATTCGTTTGGGATGCCATGGCGGTAGACATAGACGGCAGAGCCGACAACCCAATGGCCATGTCGTACTACGCCAAAGAAGCCTATGGTATCTACGAGCGCTATTCAACGAAGGCTGTTGCCCATACCTTGAAGACCTATTCAAAATACACGATTCCTTATCCTTATCCGGTGGCCATTTCTGTAGAAGCTTCGAACGGAATGGAATACCCTATGATCTGTTTCAATTACGGCAGAACACTGCCTGATGGAACCTATTCAGAATCGACGAAGTATGGTGCGATCGGTGTGATCATCCATGAAGTTGGACACAATTTCTTCCCTATGATCGTGAATTCTGATGAGCGTCAGTGGACCTGGATGGACGAAGGCTTGAACACCTTTGTCCAGTACCTCACCGAGCAAGAGTGGGATCCGAATTATCCACACAGAAGAGGTCCGGCCGCCAAAATTGCTCCGTACATGGCACTACCGAAAGAACAATTGGAGCCGATCATGACCAACTCAGAAAACATCATTGGTTTTGGTAATAACGCCTACGCAAAAGCAGCAACAGGGCTGAATATTTTGAGAGAGACCATTATGGGCAGAGAGCTATTTGATTATGCCTTTAAGGAATATGCGAAACGATGGGCCTTCAAACATCCTACACCTGACGACCTGTTCCGCACCTTGGAAGATGCATCAGCAGTAGATATTGATTGGTTCATTAGGGGCTGGTACTTCACCATTGACAACGTGGACATCTCATTGGATAAAGTCGAGTGGTACAAACTGAATACGCAAGACCCTGAGGTGGAATATCCCATTGCTGAGGCTAACTTCAACGAGATTCGTCAAGACATCGCCATGCAGCGCAACAAAGAAGAAGGGATGTCTTACTACGTCGAAAGAGACGAAAGACTGCAAGATTTCTATTATTCTTACGACCGTTTTGAGGTGACAGAAGAAGCAAAACTGGCGTATCAGCGATTTAGTGCTTCGTTGAGCGAAGAGGAAAAGACCTTATTGGGTGATGATAAAAACTTTTATCAATTGGAGTTCTCGAACGAAGGGGGGCTAGTCATGCCGATCATCATTGAGTGGACCTTTGCTGATGGCACCACAGAAATTGAGCGCATTCCAGCCTACATCTGGAGAAAGAACGAAGAGAAAGTGACCAAAGCTTTCATGAAAGACAAGGAAGTGGTGCAGATCCGTATCGATCCGAATAGGGAAACAGCTGATACGGATGAAATGAATAACTATTGGCCAAGAAACACTGGGCCTACTCGTTTTGAGCTATTCAAAAGCAGAGGAGGCGGTGCCAGAGGTCAATCGGCGGGCTCGAACCCAATGCAGCGAGCGAACCAAGGCAACAACTAAAATTAGAAGCCCTGACAGAAATGTCAGGGCTTTTTCTTTATGAGTCGATGTAGGATTGTCACCAGCATCCTTGATAGAGAACAACGCGTTCAATAGCTGCCTATCAAATGGACTTTAAGGCTAAGCGGTGCGGAAAAAGCTTATTTTTTTATCAACCGTATGGTCCTTCTAGTTGGTGCGCCACTATCATCCCTTGCAGGATAAAACACGCCCTCGATACGGTTTCTACGTTTTTGATAAAGGTAGACAATGCCATATTCTTGATCTGCCGCCTCTGGAGAACTCGGTGGAAGTTCATATTCAAAGGCCTTCATGGCTCCCATGTCTAGCGGTTTGAAATTGTATCGTGTACTATTCGGTTCGAGTGAAAAACGAACCGTTGCATCATCAAAAGGATGCCCTTTCGAGCGCACCCGCCAGCTATAGCCTAAGAGTTCTGGTGGTGAAAGGTTTTTTTCATCCAATGGGTCAAAGTGATATTCGGTGGGGCGATCATCTAATGTTGAGCTGAGGATGACCTTTTGTTCGTTGAATATGCCAAATAGGGTGTCCCGTTTACCGAATAAGTACAGGCTGTCCTTAACGATGCGAGAAGTCCAGCGCTCTTCTCCTTCCCAAGAGTAGCTTCGAATGTCCTCAGCTTCGAAAACAATGCTCATTAATCCCGGTGAATAGAGAAAAACGGAATCTTGGGGCACTTCATCTGCCAGTGCAAAAGAGCCTTCTTCTTCAAACATGGTATATACAGGTTGTTTGGCTTTGACAAAGGCCATTACCCAGGTGCCCGACGGTGTCTGAGCAGAAAGTGTCAGGGAAGAAAAGGAAACCAAAAGTGGCAGCAGAAAAAACTTTCGCATAGACAAGTTTAACAGTTCTGGAAAAGATAAGTTGTCTTTCAGCTGGTTAATTCCCTCAACGGTCGAGCCATTTTTTGAAGTCTTGCACTTTTTCGCGGCTCACGATGGCATCCATTTCATCTGAATCGTGCAGTATAATGCGTAGACGAGAATTACTGTAAGCGACCATGTCTTTGATCGCTTTCATTGAGATCAAGTATTTTCTGTTGATGCGAAAGAACTGCTCCGGATCTAATAGCTCCTGTGCCTGTTCCACCGTAAAGTCAATGATGCGTCGCTTGTTGTGGATATCATTAATAAATGTCGTCTTTTCTTGACTATATATGTGCCGTATATCGGATACCGCCACCGTTTTGATATGTTCTCCCACTTTTACAACGAAGCGTTCTTTATAGCGTTTGGTGTATTGGCTCATCGCTTTTGCCAATGCACCCATGTCAAAGGCTGGTTGCTCTTTTGTGGAAAAGCGCTCATGGTATTTGAGCAATGCCTGCTTAAGCTCTTCCGGGTCTATGGGCTTCAATAAATAATCGATGCTATTGACCTTAAAGGCCTGAATGGCATATTCGTCGAAGGCAGTGGTAAAAATAATTGGCGCCTTTACTTCTACCTGTTCGAGGATTTCAAAACTCAATCCATCAGCTAGCTGAATATCAAAAAAAAGAAGATCAGCGGTGTGTTGAGAGAGCCATGCCGTGGCTGTTTTAACCGAGTCGAGCTGAGCTAAAATGTGGGTGTTTTCATCAGCGGCCAAGAGGAGCTTTTCGAGCCTTTTGGCAGCCATATTTTCGTCTTCAACAATTAAAACATTCATGATTCGACAGTTAACAGCGGAAGTTTAACAATGAATTCGTCGGGTCCGTCTTGAATTTCGACTTGTTGGTTGGTGAGAAATTCAAAGCGTGAGATGATGTTGGGTAAGCCCATACCGGAAGACTCTTCAATGGGTATGTTTTTCTTTTGCAGGTTGTTTTTCACCACGAGCCGGTCTTCTTCAATGAAGACCTGAATGTGAAGTGGATCCTCTGTCGAAATGATATTGTGTTTGATGGCATTTTCGAGCAGAATTTGTAAAGAGATCGGCGGGACCATTCGGTGCTCATGTCCTTTGAGTTGAATGTCAACCTGAAGTTTTTCGTCAAAGCGAGCTTTCTGAAGGACCAGATAAGCATCGACGAACTTCAATTCTTCACCAAGAGAAACCAACTCTTTGGATCGTGTTTCCAGTACGTAACGATAGACTCTCGATAGTTGCCTGATGAAGTCAGCCGCCCTGTCTTGGTCTTCATAGACTAAATTGGTTAAGGCATTGAGGCTATTGAATAGAAAGTGCGGGTTGACTTGATTCTTCAAGGATTCATACTTGGTCGCCATTTGCTCTTTTTTCAAGCGCTCAGCATCCAAAGCGGCTTGTCGCCAATTGCGGAAGAAACTGGCGGCATTCAAAAAGAAGCTAATGATAAAGGTGATGCCAATCGCGATCAACGCAATGCTTCCGATGCCTGACATCTCCACATCAAGTGTCCATAAAAGTATCAGGTAGGTCAAATAGACGGCTGCCGGCGAATAGACCACAACACCAATAATGCCCCAAATAAAGCGCTTGCCCGGTTCTTTGAGCCAGGAGACCTTGGTGGATATATAATCGGACAAATGTCCATTTCCTTGCCACAAAAGCACCCACATCAGTCCAGAGAAGAGCATCGAATAACGTTCTCCCCAAATGTTGTCGAAGCAACCCCCGCACCAGATGAGCGTGGTGAATGCGCCAAAAACGAAGATCAAGCTGGTGTTGATCAGCTCTGACTTCCAATTGATTGTGTTGACGTAGGCCATTGAATAAAACTAATTAATTATTTGCTGCTGACGATACAAAATTGCTTCCTATACTTTCTAGCCCAATAAGAGATCAGCGGTGAACCGATGGCTGCGGGAAGGGCCCAAAGGACCCAACTCATGTTATTGGATACACCTAGTGATTCGCCATTTTGCACAAGAAATGCTGTAATGCTAGCAATCAAAGCACCACACATGGAATTCATATGGGCAAACCACCACCATAACTTTGGCTGTTCCGTCCTACGAAAGCTCTTGTAATAGAGCCATCCCGTATTTGCTGTGAAGAAGCCAAAAAAGAGTGACAAGTAACCCATAGTACTGCTGATTCCATTGATGAGCAAGAGTCTTGCTCCTATGAAGATCAGTGAAAGGCCAAAGAGTATCGTGATGATAGATGCTGTCCAATCATACCACTTAACGATTCCGTCTTTTTTGATCTTCAAGACACGAATTCCTGAAAAGCTCATGTAGAAACTAAATACAGCAATGATCAATAGGAAGAAGTTAAAACGAAGGAGGCTGATGATCAGCAACGCACTAATGAAGATCCAAAGCATGGACCAGAAAAACACACGACCTACTTGTTTGTGCAACTTGTTTCCTTTTTTGCCTATAAAAGCAGCCATTAAGCCGGAGATCAGGGTAAGATCTCCGGCTGTGGCATGTGAGATGAGTAGGATTTTTTCCAATGGATTATTGTTGACACTGTCCGATGAGTGATTCGGCAACGTTCTTACCCCAAGTTGGAGCAAAACTCTGTCCTTCCTGCTCTGTACTGAATTGTGCGAGCGCTTTTTGAGCCATGGAACAAGCATTAGCAGTGCTTGATCCAAAGAATTGAGCCGTACCGAACTGCATTTGTGCCATCAATGCCATTACTCTTGGGTTTTTCGGGTCCAGACTCATGGCTTCGCCAAAGGTTTGCATCACTTTTGGTGAGAGCATTTGGCCTCTATTGTTTGGGTCGGCAGCGAGCTGCATCATGTACACATAGCCCTCAAGTGCTAACACCTCCGAGTTATTCGGCGAATGTTCTTTGGCTTGCTTGGCAAGGTATAGGGCTTTCTTACTGTATTGATCTTTTGTGCTGATGCTTTCTGCCATCATGCTCATGCGTGTGTAGGCCAAGCCGGCGTAATAAGGAGCATACCAGTCATCTTGTGCGACAGCAGCTACACGTTCGAATTTTCCTGCAGCAGCCTGCAAATCTTCAATGGATTGGGCAGCACCCAGTTGTTCAAGTCCGGCGATCATGGCGTTGATGTAAGCTTCTTGGTTTTGGGCATTCAAGGCGAAGGCCGCAACGAGCATTCCGATAAGTAAAGTGATCTTTTTCATTTTATTTTGAGTTTTGTTTTTGGTTCTGACTACGGGAGCTAAAGTAGCGCATGTTTACCCCCACCGAAAAAAAGACTTACTGAACTGTAGCATTTCTAGGATGAGTTGTAATGCCTTATAAAAAATTGAACCAAACGATTTTTTAAAGTCGATGTATGAAATGATATTCTAAAATGAAATATATAATGTTTTGAAAGCAAGGCTTTAAAATCATAGAACAGTTGTTCACAGTGGAAAAATTGTAATGTGCGGCGGTTGCTTGCATTTTTTATGCGGTTGATTTATCCTTTCAGAAAATCAATAAACCCATGAATAAATCATACTCCCCCCCCAGGTATCTACTGTAAAGTTTTATTTCTTATTAGCTCTATTAATAACTAGTATAGTTTTCTCTGGATGTCAGGATAACGAGGACATACAGCCAACTAAGCAAAAGACAGAAAGGCTGATCGTTAAGGAAGAGCATATCCCTGAGGTGAAAGAGAAGCTCTTTCAAAAACTGAGAGGAGCCAACAAGGAAGGGCTTTTTCAAGTGGCCAATGAGGGCGCTGAAAAGTTCAAGATCAAATGGGATCACATAAAGCTATTAAGAGATTCAACCGGTATTGAAACCTATGCCTTTGGTGTTGAAGACATTAATCATGACCCAAAGACCTTTTATAACTTGATCTTCAAGCTCACACCTGAAGGAACTCCTTATCAGCCTTATCTGATGAAATATTCCATGACTGAAGCATTTGCAGAGCAGTATTATGCTACAGGCTCATTGGATGGTTTTACCGGTTCAATACAAAAGATTATCATAAAAGATTTGTACACTGCATTTCCAGGCCTATTGGTTCAGCCAGATAATGACGAGCAGATGGTAGGAGAACCCTGCCCAACAAATACCCAAATGAGTAACGGTAGTTCGAGTTCGGGAAGCACGGGGACATCTGGTTCGGGAAGTTCAGGGACAGGGACCAATGATACATATCAAGGCTCAAGCGTGACAACAAGTTTTAGATGTCAATACTTTGTAACTCCGGTGGACGTATTTCAATGTGAAGATCAACAATGTAATACGAAAACTTATGATTATACCTACTATGAATACTCAAAGGTTTGTACTACTTCCTACATCGTAAACTCATCATCCGATGGTGATGATGCTTGTAAGCCAAAGACTGAGGATACGCCGATCATTGTTCCTGACCTACTTTTTATAATTGAAGATTATGGTGATCTTGGAAATGATAATTGTGTTGAAAGCTTAGTCGAATTACCTAGAAGTTTAGTAACGGAAGATGGTACGAGTGTAAATATAACTTTCGGCACAACAACAGATGGCGTAAACGCATATCAACCAGTGGCTCCAAGCTTAGACCATATGCTAAGGTTTGCTCTGGATTACGTAAATTATACTTCAGGAAGTGAATTGAAGATATATAGCCTTGGCATATCATCAACTACGAATGGTGCTCATTCATCCCCTTTGAGTAATCACTACAGGTCAAAAGCAATGGATATTTATATGATTAATGGTATGAGAATTGAAGATATGACAGATTTGTCTCTAGCATATCTTTTACAAGATGCCTTTGAATTATGTCATAACATAAGGGAGAATTTTGGGCCAAAGTTCTTACATAAGAACAGAAGTATTTGGTCAGTTTCTACTCACAATGATCATATTCACATATCTTCTAATACGTGTAATTGAAATCATGAAGTTTTATATTAGCACTATATTATTTATGTGTCTTTTGCAACACATAAATGTAAAACCAACTGTCCGTCAAGTGGAAGACGAAAGTCTTTCTGGAGTAATATCATCATTAATTCCTAAAGAATACCTTATATCAAATGATTTTTATATAGCCTTACATAAGAAGTGGAATTCACCAGAATCTGGATCTGATGGTAGTCATGATGCATCGCAGTCTTTTTATATTGTAAACTACATTGGTGAGGATTCTCCCATTTCAACCGTTTATGAGATTGGTCCATTTTATTCTCCTCAGGTATATGAAATTAGATATAGTGAAAAGAAAATTGAAATTGAAGTCATTTATTTTTTCAATTCTAAAAGAGTTAAATCTACAATCATTGCAAGTTCTGGTAAAGTAAGCCTGAGTGATCATTAGTTGACTAATTATTATTTTTTGTCCTCTAGGTTTAGAAAACGTTGAAAAAGCCACAGTCGAGACCGTGGCTACCCAAGCTGCATATTTTGAGAAAGTCTAATAGTTCAAGTACATCATGTCTATTTTGATTTCTTGATCTCCTTCTACATCAAAGCTGGCTTCTGACCAGGTCGCCGGCCCCATGTTGGATTGTGGGTTGTTCGAAAATCCCCAGCCTTCCAGCGGCATGCCATTTGACTCCATGTCAAATTCGTCATTGGCATTTTCATCGTGCATTAGGGCAATGGCATATTCCCCATCGGGCACGCCCTCCATGATAATTTCTACGGTGCCGCGTTCGGCATCAACCGAAACGGTTTTGAAGCCTTCCCCATTAGGGAAATCGGAGGTGCCGTCGTGAAGGGCCACGCTGATGTAGCCATTTTTGTTCTTGATGCCGCTGACTTTAATGGTCAACGTATTTTCTGATTTTTCTGTTAAACCCGGCCACATCAGGCTGGCCAAAAGGGTTGTCATTAAGAGTTTCATAATTATAAATTTTCAAGTTGGTTTTGATTTCTATCTTTTGTCAAGGTGATGAACAGGCCAAAGAACAGGAACCGTGGTGCCGGTTGCCTAATGGCGCGGCTCTCGTAAAAGCCATTGCCATCGGCTTGGTTGGCATATTCATATCCGAAGACATTATTTCTGCCTAAAACATTTGAGCAAGAGGTATATAAAATGATGTGTGGCCTGATCAAAAATGCAGCATTGAGACTCAAATCAGCGAAGTAAGGCGTTGCATCATTATCGAAACCGGCTTTGTTCGGATTATGGAATAAACGCTGAGAGGCGAAAGCATAGGTTGCTCCAAACTGCGTTCGTAAAGGTTCGACGAAGTGCTTGATCACGACACGGAAATTGTGTTTCGCCAGAAAGGCCGGTGCTGCCGCGATCGGATAATCCTGGTAAAGTCGCTCGGCGTCGGTCAAGCTATAGGATACCCAATAATCGGTGTTTTTAATGGTTTGTCCGTCTCTCCAAAACACATCGATGCCTCTTGCATGTCCAAAGCCATTGTTTGCGAATTGACTTGGTGTAAAGTCGCCGGGGTTATCAAATGTGATCAGGTCTTGGTAGTCTTTGTAAAAAGCTTCAATACGGAACACTTGATTGAGGTTGGTGTATTGGTAATTGGCGATGTAATGGGTCGCCATTTCCGGGTTTAAGGTCGGATTGACTACACTGTATTCGTTTTGTGCTTGCTGTACAAATTGACCATAAGCCAATGAAAACTGTCCTTTCTCACTTGCTTTGTATGAGGCCGCGACGCGAGGGCTGAGCCATCTTTTGTTCGATAAGCTGGAGTATTCCATGCGAAGGCCTGTTCGTATGACGAATCGATTGGATGCGAAGAAATCTAACTCTGCAAATCCGGCGGCGATTTCATCATTGAACTGGTAGGAGGCCGCTTGTGGTTGCTGACCCAGTCGTCTGGTAAATTGATTGGTCATGACTTCTAGGCCGGTATTCAGACTTAATTTGCTGTGTCCATCCCAGTTCAACGCGGCTTTGGCGTGCCATCCTTGCGTGTGGTCAGCGAAATTCATTTGATTGAAGACGATGTCGTCCGTATTGCTTGAGAATGTAAGTCCACCACGAACGGACCAGCCGTTATTGAGCAGGTCTCGATAGCTCAAGTTGACATATTGGTAGTTGTTGGTCAGATCGATAGTATCCTTGCTTCCTGTGTTGAGGTTTTGCTCTCTCAAGCTAAAATGAGAGCGGTCAGTGTTGGTATATAGTTTCAAAAGACCGTCTTTTCCTACGGATTGTCGCATCACAAGCTCACCCACAAATCCATGAGGAGGAGTTTGCCAATCCAATGTTTGGGTAATGAGCTTTTGATAAGGCCTTAAATCGGTATATTGAAGCTTGGCCGAGATGGAGGTTTTATCCCAAGCTTCTGTGTGACTGATGTCGACACCCACGGACATCACGGAGATCTCTGTTTTGTCTTCCATGGCTTTGTCGTTGGAATTGAGCACAAGCACTGAACTCAAGGCTTGGCCGTATTCAGCGGAATAACCTCCCGTGCTGAACACGGTGCCCTTGAATAAGAACGGACTAAACCTTCCGCGGGTAGGCACATTGGGAATGGTTGAATTGAAGGCATTCTTTACCTCCAGGCCGTCGATGAAGACCTTGGTTTCATAGCCTTCCCCACCTCTTACAAAGACTCTACCCGATTCGCCCACAGCGGTAGTACCGGGTAGGGTATTGATCGCCCCCATGATGTCTCCCGCGGCACTTGCCGTAGTGACGATGTCTAAGGGTTTGAGCACCGTCGATTTTTTGACTTCTGAGGCTTCAAAAGCACCTGCCGTAATGGTTACCCCGTCGAGTTTATTGATGCTTTCCTTTAAGATCAGGTCAAACTCAAGTTGCTTTTTATTGATTTGGATAGGATACTCTATGGTTTCGAAACCGATAAAGCTCACTACCAAGAGCTGTGCGCCCTCTGCTGAGGTCTCGAAACGAAAGTGACCATCAGGCATCGTGTTGGTGCCATCAAACGTATTTTTGATGTAAATATTTGCACCAGGAATTCCGAGGCCGCTTTCGTCTTTGACCGAACCGCTGATCACCCGTTGGGCATTGAGCTCAAGGGCTGTGACCAGCAGCATCAGGAAGCACATGAGTTGTTGACCTTTCATCCGTTCGTTGTTTTGATAGGATGAAGGTGCAGAGATCTAAGTCCTCGTTTAAATAAGTCTTACTGAACTGTAGAATTTCCTAGATGAACTGTAGTTGTTTGCTTTTTGATGAAATTCAGTACTTCAACACCTCTTTCAATTTGCCGTGGCCACTCCTGCTAACGGGTAGTTGTTTGCCATTTTTCAAGGTGAGCAAGTAAGAGTCTTTCTCATAAAGCTCCAGCTTTTCGATCATTTTGACATTCACCATGTGCGACCGATGAATACGAATAAACTCACCATCTGGTAAGCCCTCCTCGAGGTGTTTCATGCGCATCAGTTTAAGAAACTTCCCGGCTTCTGCATGAATGGCCACATAGTCATCTTGTGCTTCAAAATGATGGATGCTATCGAGTGGAAGAATTTGGATCTTATTCCCCGTTTTGACCACCAATCGGTCGATCTCCTCTTCTTGTTCCCTTCGTGTGACGGTCAGTTGTTGTGTTTCTGCCTTTAGCTGATCCTTTTGCCCGATCTTTTGGATCGCTTTTTTCACCGCTTCAGTAAAACGTTCTTCACTGTACGGTTTGAGCAAGTAATCAGTCGCATTGAGTTCGAAGGCTTTTATGGCGTACTGATCAAAGGCGGTGCTAAAGATCACCACCGGCGGTTCGTCGAGCAGTTCGAGCATTTCAAAACCTGTGATCTTGGGCATTTGAATGTCTAAAAAGATCAGGTCAGGTTTTAATTCTTGAATGGCCTTCAATCCTTGAAACCCATCTTCGCACTCTTTCAAGACCTCAATTTCTTCAAATTTGGCTAAGTACGCCTTGATCAGCTCTCTGGCCAAGTTCTCATCATCTATGATTATGGTTTTGATGCTACTCATCCTTTTTGTGGAATTTCTAGTCTAACGGTAAACATACGTTCTGTTTTATGAATGAAGACCCCATTGCTGATGCCATAGATCAAACGAAGTCGTTCCCTGATATTATGAAGCCCGATTCCCTTCCCTTTTTTTCCTGTCGCATTCGGATCGTATTCGTTGCTTACGGCGACCTTCAGTACGTTTGATTCGCAGCTTGCCTTGAGCGTGATCGTGATCTTTTCAAGACTTTCATAAATGCCGTGTTTGATCGCATTTTCGAAAAGGGGTTGTAAGATCAAGTTAGGCAACAGTAGTGAACGGCACTTTTCATCCATATCCACAACAATGGCTAAACGCTCACCAAACCGTACTCTTTCAATGTCAAGATAAAGCAAAATGTTATTCACTTCGTCCTTCAGTGATGTCATTTGATCATTTTGCTTGCCTAAAGAATAGCGAAGAAAGTCCGATAACTTGACGATCATCTCACGCGCTTTTTCAGGTGAAATGATGGTAAGAGATGATATGGAATTCAAGCTGTTGAAAATAAAATGTGGGTTGATCTGAGATTTCAACATCTCCAATTCTGAACTTTTAAGCATGGATTCTAATTGAGCTTGCCGAGTAGAACGTTCGTTCAAATAATCAAAATAGATCAGCTGATAATAGATCAAGACAATAATGATGTAATACAGCAGCCCTAGCCCTACTCGCCAAGGAAGCGACTCCTTAAGAAAAGTGAGGTACTCTTCATCACCATAAATACTTTTTAATACCGTTTGGGACAGAAACACGATCAGGGCAACTGACAGGGCAGCTGCGGCGAGGTGGGAAACGACCAGGTTGAAGAGTTGAGAGCTTTCTAGCGAGCTATAGCGTACATTGAACCAGTAGGCCAGGCCTGCTCCGTAGAAGAGGAGGTTGTAGACCAAACTGTCGATGGCCGCCTGCTCAAAGCTAAAATCATAAAAAAAGTATAGAGCAGAAGTGAATACCCCCCATACGAATACCCAAAGCAAGGTATACAGGATGATGTTTCTATTTTTGATGAAGGGGTGGTCCATAAAAAATCCGCCGAAGCGGAAAATAGCAAAAAGCTTCAAGCTTTAAGCTGCAAGCTTCAAGTATTCACACTTGAAGCTTGCAGCTAACTCCTTGTAGCTTACTTCACGGACCCTCCTCCAAAAAGAACCAATCCTTTAATGACCATTTCCTTGCCATTATTCGCTTCGTTCTCACTGATTAGCTTTCTATCGTCAGAGAATCCTCCAAAAATTGCCGTTACCTTGATCTTTACATTCATGTCAGAAGGCACTGTGATTTCTGTGCCACCGAACATGCAGAATACATCCAAAATATTCGTGCCCTGAGCAAGGTCAGCATTCATCAGGTTCAATTCAGTTCCCCCAAAAATGGCGGTTAGTTTTCCTCCTTTGAACTCCTTTGACGTTATGTTGCGCTCTGCTCCACTGAAGATGGCGATCTCGTCTAATGCATCATCGTTATCTGTCAGTGTTTTTTTTTCGAACTCGTCGACCCTATTCCTTCGTAAAATGAGCGAGGCACCGATGGCAACAAAAACAAGCGGCCATAACCTGAAGACATCACGGAATTCAAAATCCCAATTGAAATACCACGCCATTTCATCGAGCATAAAAAGCCCACCGATAACGATCAGGGTAATTCCAAAACCCACCTTTTCTCTTACAAAGGCAATGAAGAGGCCAATCACGATCAGGATGGTATACCAACCAAATAAGTAATCAGGTAAACGAAACCGGACAATGTCTAAATTGTCTAATGTTAAGAGGACACCTATTATAAGGAAGATGGCTCCTGTAATGATTCGCTTGTTTAATTTTGATTCCATTGTTCTGCTTTTTTAACTGTTGTTTTGAGTTTGCCGTCTAGCGGCTTACATGACCTCGGGCTTTCAGGGCGACCAACCCTTGACCGATTGCTATGTTGTTATTCAAATGTACGCGCTTCTATTAGGAGAGGTCTCAGGTAATCGGTCAGTGCACGCTGGCCATCGGTAAACGCGCTCTTGGTTCGATTTAATTTTCACGGCGAATCTGCCATTCGGTGAAATGCATTTTTTCATTTCTGTTTCAAGCGTTCATCGGCTAACTTGCGCCTTCATTCAACATCACTCATTTCTTATGGAATTTAGAATCGAAAAGGACACCATGGGCGAGGTAAAAGTACCTGCCGAGAAGTATTGGGGAGCACAAACGGAGCGGTCAAGAAATAATTTTAAGATAGGTCCTGCCGGAAGTATGCCACTAGAAGTGGTGTATGGCTTTGCCTATTTGAAGAAATCCGCTGCTCATACCAACTGTGAGCTGGGCGTTCTGTCTGAAGAGAAAAGAGATTTGATATCGGCTGTTTGTGATGAGATCCTAGAAGGAAAGCTGGATGATCAGTTTCCTTTGGTCGTTTGGCAGACAGGTTCTGGCACCCAGTCAAACATGAATGTCAATGAGGTGATCGCCAACAGAGCGCATGTGCTTGAAGGAAATGAGCTGGGCAAAGGCGAACGAAAGATTCACCCCAATGACGACGTCAATAAGTCGCAGTCATCCAATGACACGTTTCCAACCGGAATGCACATTGCTGCTTATAAAATGATCGTTGAAACGACCATTCCAGGCGTAGAGCAACTCAGGAATACCTTAAAAGCGAAATCCGAGGCTTTTATGCAAGTGGTAAAGATCGGAAGAACCCATTTGATGGATGCCACCCCCCTCACTTTGGGCCAGGAGTTTTCAGGCTATGTTTCTCAACTTGATCATGGCATCAAAGCATTGAAAAACACATTGGCTCACCTGTCTGAACTGGCACTAGGGGGCACAGCCGTAGGAACGGGTATCAATACGCCGGAAGGCTATGCTGAATTGGTGGCGCAGAAGATCGCCGAGTTTTCAGGGTTGCCTTTTGTCACGGCAGAAAACAAATTTGAAGCCCTTGCAGCGCATGATGCTTTGGTCGAAACCCATGGCGCTCTCAAGCAGCTTGCGGTTTCATTGAATAAAATTGCGAATGACATCAGGATGTTAGCCTCTGGTCCAAGATCAGGAATTGGAGAAATCATCATTCCGGCTAATGAACCCGGATCATCGATCATGCCGGGTAAGGTCAACCCGACGCAGTGTGAGGCCATGACCATGGTCGCTGCACAGGTTATGGGCAACGATGTGGCGGTGACAGTGGGAGGCGCACAAGGCCATTATGAACTCAATGTTTTCAAGCCAGTGATGGCCTACAATGTATTGCAGTCTGCCCGATTGATCGGTGACGCTTGTGTGTCTTTCGATGAGCATTGTGCTGTGGGAATTGAACCTAATCACAAAAGTATTCAAGCGCATGTCAATAATTCGTTAATGCTGGTCACTGCCCTAAATACAAAGATCGGATATGAAAAAGCCGCCAAAATTGCTAAGACTGCCCATCAGAACGGTACTACGCTGAAAGAAGAAGCCATAAACCTGGGATATGTAACGGCGGAGCAATTCGATGAGTGGGTTCGCCCTGAAGATATGATCGGGAGTTTGAAAAGCTGAGTTTAAAATCCTAATTTGTAGTTATATAGACAGCGAAATGAAGACGACTAGAATTTTTACCTTACTGTTAGGACTTTTTGTGGCAGCCATTGCTTTTGCCCAAACAGAAGATGTCAGGCCTTTGACCAAAAAGGAAAAAAAGGAATGGAAAAAGAGGAAAAAGAAAATGTCTCCGGAAGACTTCAGGCTTTTATACGAGCAAAACACGGCAATGAAAGCTAACATCGCGAGTATGGAAGGTGAGAGCAAAAGTCTTGAGTCCCAGATTTCTGAGAAAGACGAACAAACCAGCGACCTTCAGAAGCAAGTAACGCGTATGCAGGCAGCCTACCAAGCGGCTCAACGTGAGTTAGAAAACTTGAAAAAGGAACCGGTACAACAACCTGCGTACAATCCGAATGTAGTCAATGGCGAAGATTTGAGTGTCGGCGTTGTCTTTAAGGTGCAGGTAGGTGCATTCCGAAAAATGGATCTGGAGAAATATGCTGAGACGTCTAAAGAGTTTAGCCAAGAAGAAATGGAAGAGCTCAGAAGATACGTTATTGGTAATTTCAGAAATTACGAAGACGCCAACGTCTTGAAACGATACCTTAGAGAAATGGGTGTTGAAGATGCCTGGATCGTTCCTTACAAAGACAATCGTCGAGTGCCTTTGAAAGAGGTAATTGGCAATGGCGCTCAAGGAGCCAACTGATAAGAAATAAACTAAAAGTAGGCAGTGCTCTTTTGGGCACTGCTTTTTTTATAATTTTACTTTGATTCATCACACAAGTTGACATGCAGAAACGCTGGGTTTTTGAAGATAGTTTTGATCATGAAGTGATTACTCAGCTTCAGGAAGAGCTCAAGGTTTCGGAAGCCATCGCGATTCTATTGGCACAGCGAAACATCTATTCCAAAGAAGAGGCCAAAGCATTTTTTACACCCAAGATAGAAGACCTGCATGATCCTTTTTTAATGAAGGACATGGATAAAGCTGTGGATCGACTCAATCGCGCCATCGCGAATAATGAGAAAGTGATGGTCTATGGCGACTACGATGTCGATGGCACAACGGCAGTAGCTACCTTTTTCGGTTTTCTATCTAACTATCATCAGTCGCTGACCTATTATATCCCGGACCGATACAAAGAAGGATATGGTGTTTCAGAGGAGGGCATACAGTATGCCGCTGAGCATGGCTTTGGGTTGATCGTCACGCTGGACTGTGGAATAAAGGCAAATCATCGGGTTGCGGATGCCAATGCAAAAGGCATAGATGTTATCATTTGTGATCATCATAATCCTGGAGAAGAGCTGCCGCCAGCATTGGCTGTGTTAGACCCCAAAAGAGAAGACTGTTCCTATCCTTATAAAGAGTTATCGGGGTGTGGAGTTGGCTTCAAGCTGTTGCAGGCCTTTTGTCAAAAGAATGACATCAACGAACGCCTGCTTTTTGATTACCTCGATCTGTTGGCTGTCAGTATTGCCTCAGATATTGTTCCACTGACGGGAGAAAACAGAATTTTGGCCTATTATGGTCTAAAGAAACTAAACCAGCAACCACGGCCAGGTTTGGCCTCGCTGGTTAATCTTTGCAAAAACAAAAGGAACCTCACCATTTCAGGCATTGTATTTGGTATTGGACCGAGAATTAATGCAGCGGGAAGAATGGATCATGCAGGAGCAGCAGTTGACCTACTACTGGCCCAATCCGAAGAGGAGGCAGAGGTGCTGGCCAGCTCAATCGATGTGCAGAACGACGAACGAAGAACATTTGATTCCAGCATTACAGAAGAGGCCTTGGCAATGATTTCAACCAATGAAGACATGATGGCGGCAAAATCGACAGTGCTTTTCAAGAATGATTGGCACAAGGGCGTCATTGGTATCGTGGCGTCTCGCTGTATCGAGCGCTATTATAAACCCACGGTGATCCTAACAGAGTCTAACGATAAGGTTACCGGCTCTGCAAGATCAGTGGATGGATTTGATGTGTATCAGGCCATTTCTGAATGTGCTGATCTGTTGGAGCAATTCGGGGGGCATAAATACGCGGCAGGTGTCTCCTTGCCGACGGAGAATGTAGAGGCCTTTCGGCAGCGTTTTGAAGAGGTCGTCAAGCGTACGATCACCAAAGAACAAACCAAACCTGTGATCAAGGCCGATGCGGTGATCTTTCTGGATGAGATCAACGAGCGCTTTTTCAATATCATTTCGCAGATGGCGCCTTTTGGGCCAAAAAACATGCAACCTGTTTTTGTTTCTGAGAATGTTTTTGCCACGAATGCACGCGTGCTAAAAGGGGAGCATTTGAAGTTTACAGTGAAACAGGATGGAACAGATGCCGCCTTCGATGCCATTGGATTTGGCCTAGGTGACTGCATGGATCTTGTTGATTGCGGAATGCGCTTTCACATGGCATACACCATTGAAGAAAACGAGTTTCGAGGAATCACCTCTTTGCAATTGATGATCAAGGATATCAAGTTCGATTAACGAAAGAAGCATGAATTTAAGAGCCGAAAACCTTATCAAGATATACAAGAAGCGGAAAGTTGTGAATGACATTTCCGTAGAGGTAAATCAAGGCGAGATCGTAGGTTTATTGGGGCCTAATGGAGCTGGGAAGACCACTTCTTTTTACATGATCGTTGGGCTGATCAAGCCGAATGAGGGGCATATCTACCTTGATGATAAAGACATTACGCCCGAACCCATGTTCAAAAGAGCGCAGATGGGCATCGGTTATTTGGCACAGGAACCTTCTGTTTTCAGAAAGCTAACGGTTGAGCAAAATATTCTGGCCGTATTGGAAATGACCAAGTTGTCAAAAACCGAACAACGAGAGAAGATGGAATCGCTATTGGAAGAGTTTTCGCTTACCCACGTAAGAAAAAACTTAGGACGAGTTCTTTCAGGTGGAGAACGAAGGAGAACTGAAATTGCCAGAGCACTGTCTGTTGACCCCTCTTTTGTACTGCTCGATGAACCATTTGCCGGGGTAGACCCGATTGCAGTAGAGGAAATTCAGACCATTGTTGCCCAGCTCAAGAACAGAAATATTGGTATTTTGATAACGGATCACAATGTCCAGGAAACCCTTTCCATCACCGATAGAGCCTACTTGATGTTTGAAGGACGGTTGCTGAAAGCGGGAACAGCGGAAGAATTAGCTGCTGACGAACAAGTGAGAAAGGTATATTTAGGCAAACATTTTCAACTTAAGCGAAAAGACCTCATTGGCAATTCTTAATTCCATATTAACCTGGGTCATGAAAAAGAGGATGCACGACATCGATCTTTTCATGAAGTACCCACTTGAGGTGCAAGAGGAATTATTCAAAAAACTCATCACAACTGCTCGGCATACTGAATTTGGTCGAACCCATGGTTTTGCCGATATCCACACCCAAGAGCAGTTTCGACGGATGATCCCCATATTCTCTTATGAGGAGATTCATCCCTACATCGAGCGCAACATGCGCGGTGAACAAAACTTGTTGTGGCCTTCAGATGTGAAGTGGTTTGCCAAGTCGAGCGGAACCACAAATGCCAGAAGTAAATTCATTCCCGTTTCCTATGAGGCTTTGGAAGAGTGTCATTTCAAAGGAGGAAAGGATATGCTGTCTGTTTACTGCAATGCCAATCAAGAGACCAAGATGTTTGCCGGAAAGGGCCTCACGATCGGGGGAAGTCAGCAAGTGAATCAATTCGATAGCAATAGTGAATCTTTTTATGGGGATGTGTCTGCTGTGATCATGTCTAACCTTCCTTACTGGACACGCTTTGTGCGAACACCTACTTTGGAGATCGCTCTAATGGACGAATGGGAAGCAAAGATCGAACGAATGGCACAATACACCGTGGAGGAGAACGTCACCAGTATCTCCGGTGTGCCCACTTGGACGATCGTCCTATTGCAGCGTTTATTGGACATCACAGGAAAAAGCAATATCCGGGAGGTTTGGCCAAACCTAGAAGTCTTTTTTCATGGCGCGGTTGCCTTTGGCCCTTATCGAAGCATCTTCAAAAAATTAGTCGGTGATGAGCTGACCTATCTAGAAACTTACAATGCTTCGGAAGGATTTTTTGGCATTCAGAATGATCTTACAGAACCAGATATGCTGCTGATGTTAGATTATGGGATCTACTATGAGTTCATTCCTTTTAATGACATTCACAAAGAATCGCCTCAAGTAATTGGTTTGGGTGATGTGAAAGTAGGAGAACAGTACGCCTTGTTAATTTCGACCAATGCAGGCTTATGGAGGTACCAGATAGGAGATACTATTGAGTTTACATCAACAGATCCTTATAAAATTCGCATTTCTGGACGAACCAAGCATTTCATCAATGCATTTGGTGAGGAATTGGTGGTTGAGAATGCTGAGCGAGCGATTGAAGTAGCTGCCGATAAATGCCAAGCCGAAGTGATCAACTTCACCGCAGCACCAAAATATTTCAATGAAGATGAGAACGGAGCGCACGAGTGGGTCATTGAGTTTGAAGATGAGCCAGCAGATATCGAGACCTTCAGGAGTGAATTGGATGCGACATTGCGCATGGTCAATTCAGACTATGATGCGAAGCGCTACAAGAATATTGCCCTAAGCATGCCCATTGTCCACGTCGCGCCGAAAGGTACTTTCTACCAGTGGATGAAGGGAAGAGCGAAACTGGGAGGACAAAATAAGGTGCCTAGGCTATCCAATACCCGTGAGTATTTGGATGATATTCTCAAGAAGCTACAAGAAGTAAAGGCTTAATTTCTACTAATGTCGCAACCGATGGATTTGCTCGTTGGATAGGCGATCTCTTCACCAGTCACTAATTGGTTTACCGCATCTTTTAGGTAATTCCGTGTTGCTCTTATCGGATTTCGACTGTTGTTGTCAATGCTTCCTTCATAAACAAGTTGAAAGCCCTCGTTGCTCTTTTTGAGTAAAAAGGCATGTGGACTACTTTCAGCACCGAGGGCCTTTGCAAGTTCGTTATCAAGGTCGATCAGGTAAGGGAAAGAAAGCCGGACCTTAGCCAAGTAGTTGGCTAAAGAAACAATAGAGCTTTCGAATGAATCAATCTTCGTTTCAATGGCAATAAGAGGAATGCCGAAGGACGAGAATTCTTCATAGAGCGCATTCAGCCGCTCGAGGTACAATTGAGAGTAGAGGCAATTGTGGTTGGTGAAAACAAGAACCAGACCTTGTTCGGCGTTTGCACCCGGATCAATGATCTGACCATAAGCATTCGGCAATGAGATCAAGCTGACGTCTTCACTTGGTTCTGCTTGGCCCCAACAGAGTAGTCCATTGAAAAGACATGCGATGGTTGCCAAGTAAGTTATTCTCCAATTCATGAAAGACTTTTTTCGTTACCTCAATAACAAATTTAAGGATGTATTCTGATCAACCTCGACGTAGCACACACTTTAAATTGTACTATTCTAAGATTGTACTTTTCGTCAATAGAATTGAGGGAAATCTATGCGTGTTGTTGACCACCGAGGGCATAAGAGATTCTTGATATAAACTTAATCCCTGATTAACAACACATAACCTCTGATTAGGAGAGAATTCCATCGGCCAAATGCACTATTTTCATTGCCCTAAACTCGTTGTTTTTGTCTAAAACATTTCTAAAAACCTAAAACAAAAAGCCTTTGCTTGCGGCAAATTTTGTCAGGAGTTTTAGACAAAAAAAAGAATCAAAAATTCCTCAAAGTTTTTTTCCACATTTTCAAGAATTTATCCACACCACTTTAGATAAGTTATGTAACTTACTAATAATGAGTTTTTTATAAAATAAAAGGGTGATTTTGATTTTGTTGATAACTTTTGTCTCAATGCAACTTTTTTATATTTTGTGAGCCTCTTGGAGGAGAAGAGGTAAAAGTGGCCTAGGTAAGCTCAAGTCCTTTTTTCTGTCTTTTCAACAAAGTGCGGTAAGCGTTAAAGATCCTTGATTTTGAAACGATACCCACATAGCCATTTTCATCGACTACCGGTAGGTTCCAAGCTCCTGTCTTTTCAAAGCAATTCATTACTTCTTGCATTTTTTCATCTGCCGTGATGATTGCAGGGGGTTTATGCATGAGGGTAGAGACAATTACACTTTTCTGTGAATCAGGATCAAACATGATCTCTCGGATATCATCGAGGGTGATGATTCCCACTAATTCGTTATCGGGACTCACAACGGGAAAAATGTTACGATGCGATTTTTTAACTAGGGCTACGAGGTCAGCTAAGGTTTCCTCGGGTTGAATGATCAAGAGGTCTTTTTCAATGAGCCGGTTGATCTGCATCAGGCTAAGCAACTGTTTGTCCTTGTCGTAAGGAATGAAGTCACCGGACTCTATCAATTTGCTGGTGTAGAACGAATATTTTTCAAAATACTGACTGGCATAGTAGCCTATGGCAGAGACCAGCATTAAAGGTAAGAACAAGGTGTAGCCACTTGTGATCTCTGCGATAAGGAAGATGGCGGTTAAGGGAGCGTGTAAAACTCCACTCATCACCCCGCACATGCCCACAAGGGTAAAATTGCTGACAGAAAGCGGATCGCCGTTAAGGATGAGGTTGCCGGTTTGTGCAAATACAAAGCCGACCAAAGCGCCCATGAACATACTGGGTGCAAAGATCCCACCGTTACCGCCAGCGCCGATGGTCAACCCTGTGGCAAAAGGTTTTAGTAGAAGAATGAGAAAGGCGAAAACAACCAACAACCAATCTGAATCCCACAATAGGAGGAGGCGATCACTAATGATCTCCTCGGCCTGTCCCTGCAAGATCAGCTTGATGCTGCGATAGCCCTCACCGTAGATGGGATTGAAGAAATAGATGATCAATCCAAGTGTCAATCCGCCAACAATGGCGCGGAGGTAATTGGATTTGACCTGTTGAATGAGTTTTTCTGCCAGTAAGGTACTTCGAGTGAAATAAACAGATCCTAAACCACAGAAAATACCGAGTAGAATGAAATAGGGAAAGTCACTTGCCAAAAAGGGGTCTTTCAGGTCAAAAGAGAAAAGAACATCGTCTCCAAGCAATAACATGGAGACCAAGGCGCCGCAGACTGAAGCGATGAGTAAAGGAATGAAGATGGCAACCGTCACTTCCGTTAGGATCACCTCAATACTGAATATCACCCCAGCGACCGGTGAGTTAAAGATACCGGAAATGGCAGCAGCGGCTCCACAACCAATGAGCAAGGTTCTTTGCCGGTAATTCATGTGCATCAGCTGACCGATATTTGAACCGATGGCTGAGCCTGTCACGACAATTGGGGCTTCCAGCCCCACAGAACCGCCAAAACCTACCGTGATCCCAGAAGTGACCATTCGGCTGAACATCTTATTCTGGCTGATCTTCGATGATTTTTTTGAGATGATGTATAGAATGGTCGTGACACCATGACCAAGCTGCTCCTTCAGTACCTTTTTGGCAAGAAATGTCGTGATGAGGATACCGATCATGGGCAAAACCACGTAGAGCCATGGGATATCAAGATGCTCAAAGCTGTCACGAAGCCAATGGACAGTACTCTTGAGTGTCACCGCAGCAACACCTCCGACAAGTCCTGTGATCGCACCCAAGATGATGACAAAGTTCTTGGTGCTGATGTGCTTGACACGCCAAAAGAGAAATTTCGATAAGGTTCCTTTTCCTATCATTTGAGCTTTTTGGCCTCTTCCCAATAAACATCCATTTCAGCAAGGGTCATTTCACCGATGTTCTTCCCGAATTTGTTGGCTTGTTCTTCCACATATTGAAAACGCTTGATGAATTTAAGATTGGTTCTTTCCAATGCTTCTTCCGGATCAATGTCGATGAACCTGGCATAGTTGACCAAGGAGAAGAGCATATCGCCAAATTCATTTCGTGCTTTTTCCTTGTTGATGGCGGTGCCTTTTTCAATATCAATCTCTTGTTTGAATTCTTGCATTTCCTCCTCAACCTTCTCCCAAACCTGTTCCTTCTTCTCCCAATCGAAGCCTACTCCTCTTGCCTTATCTTGAATTCTGGTTGCCTTGACCATTGCGGGTAATGAGGTAGGCACACCTCCCAGCACTGATTTATTTCCCTTCTCTTTGAGTTTGATCTTTTCCCAATTGGCTTTTACAGCTTCTTCATCCTTAGCCTCTACATCACCATAAATGTGTGGGTGACGATGTATAAGTTTGTCGCAAATGGCATGCAAGGCGTCGCCAATATCAAAATGGCCCTGTTCATCTGCAATTTTGGAATAAAAGACCATGTGGAGCATTAAGTCACCGATCTCTTTCTTGATTTCGTCGATATGCTCATTCAGTATGGCATCAGAAAGCTCATAAGTTTCTTCAATGGTCAAGTGCCGAAGGCTTTCCAGCGTTTGTTTCTTGTCCCAAGGGCAGTTTAGCCGTAATTCATCCATGATGGTCAGAAGCCTGTCGAATGCCGCCAATTTTTCTTTCCTTTTGTCGTCTTTCTTTGGTTCGATCATGATAATTGTTTTCTGCCCAGAAACTTATGCCGCAAAGGTAGTGTTAAGGCATTAAGAATATTAAATTTGCATCAAAATACTGCGAAATGACATTAATTGCGACTCTCGTGTTGATGGGATTGTTTTTTGTGGGCATGTCCGTACGATTAATTTTATTGAAGAATGGTGAGTTCAAAGGCACCTGCGCTTCCCAAAGCCCATTCTTAAATAAAGAAGGCGTGAGATGTGGTTTTTGCGGTAAAGATGTGAAAGCCGGTGAATCTTGTGGAAACCCAGACAACGAGGTGGACAAGGTATTGGCTAAATTCAAATAAGCTTTTTTTCAACAGTTTTCTTCCCTGGTTTGGTACTTCCTTCGACAAGGAAATGACTATCTTTGCCTCACCAAAAAACCCTATAAAGAAGTGACATTAATTAAATCTATCTCTGGTATCAGAGGAACCATTGGCGGCAAGGTTGATGAAGCCCTTACTCCAATTGATGCAGTAAAATTTGCCGCTGCATTTGGAACCTGGGTAAAAAAGGAAACAGGTAAAACGCGAATTGTGATCGGAAGAGATGCAAGGCCTTCGGGTCAGATGATCTCTGATTTGGTTTCTTCTACCCTAGTGGGGCTGGGCTTTGACGTGATCGACCTTGGTCTTTCCACTACTCCAACGGTCGAGATTGCTGTTCCGCTTGAAAAAGCTGGCGGAGGGATCATCTTGACGGCAAGCCATAACCCTGTTCAATGGAACGCCCTGAAACTCTTAAACGACAAAGGGGAGTTCATTAGCGGAGATGATGGCCAGGCGGTATTGGCGATTGCTGAAAAAGAAGACTTTCAATTTGCCGAAGTGAAGAAGTTGGGCAAAGTCACTAAGAACGACACCTATATTGACAAGCACATAGATATGGTCCTGGCACTGCCTTTGGTTGATGTAGAAGCAATCAAGGCGGCTCAGTTCAAGGTGGTGATCGATTGTGTTAATTCAACGGGTGGAATTTCATTGCCTCCTTTATTGAAAAAACTAGGCGTTAAAGTAGAAGAGTTGTACTGCGAACCGAATGGTCAGTTTCCGCATAACCCAGAACCGCTGCCGGAACATCTATCGGAGATCTCTCGTGTGCTTGAAAAAGGAAAATACGATTTGGGTATTGTCGTGGATCCGGATGTGGACCGTTTGGCGTTCGTTTCTGAAGATGGAACACCATTTGGAGAAGAATATACTTTGGTTGCTGTTGCGGATTACGTTTTATCGCAGACGCCTGGCAATACCGTGTCGAATTTGTCCTCCACCAGGGCCCTCAGGGATGTGACTGAGAAACGAGGAGGAGCCTATTTTGCTTCTGCCGTTGGCGAAGTGAATGTTGTGACTCAAATGAAGAACAATCAAGCCATAATTGGGGGTGAAGGCAATGGGGGAATCATTTATCCTGAACTTCACTACGGGCGTGATGCCTTGGTTGGAATTGCGCTTTTCTTAACGCATTTGGCTAAGTTCGGAAAACGCGTTTCCAGATTGCGTGCTTCTTATCCGAATTACTTTATCTCGAAAAATAAGATCGACCTATCCCCTGAGATAGATGTGGATGCTGTGTTGGCGGGCATGAAAGAACGATACAAAAATCAGCCTGTGAATGCCATCGATGGGGTAAAGATAGAATTTGGCAAAGAATGGGTACATTTACGCAAGTCAAATACTGAACCGATCATTCGTATTTATGCGGAGTCTGAGAGTGAAGCAACAGCAGAACATTTAGCGAATAAGATCATCAGTGATATTAGAGAGATTGTTGCGAAATAATTTTTTTGGCCATGAAGGTATATTTCGATAATGCGGCTACGACAGCCTTAGATCCTGAAGTGTTTGAGGCGATGAAGCCTCTCATGCTCGACATGTACGGGAATCCCTCTTCTACTCATGCACATGGGCGAGAAGTAAGGACCAAGATCGAATGTGCCAGAAGGACCGTGGCGCAACTGTTGAATACATCTCCGGCAGAAATTTTCTTTACCTCAGGAGGTACCGAAGCAGACAATACAGCGATACGTGGAACGGTGGAGGCTTACGGCATTGACCATATCATTTCCTCACCAATTGAGCACCATGCCGTTCTTCATACCATCGAGCGTTTGGAAGCTGAGGGCAAAGCGAAGGTAAGTTATGTGGAGCTCGATGCCTTGGGCCACGTGAATATGGATCACCTGGAAGAGCTGTTGAAATCAAATAAGCGCTCCTTGATCACCTTGATGCATGGTAACAATGAAATTGGAACGCTCAATGACATAGCGACTATCGGTGAACTGGCAGACGCCTACGATGCGGTGTTCCACACCGATACCGTGCAGACCATGGGGCATTTTCGCCATGACCTGCAAACCTTAAAATGCCACTTTCTAGTTGGTGCCGGACATAAATTTCACGGACCTAAGGGAGTAGGTTTTTTAAGGGTCTGCAAATCAAAGACCATCCCAAGGTTTATTGAAGGAGGAGGTCAAGAACGTAATCGCCGTGGCGGTACGGAGAATGTCTACGGCATAGTGGGCCTGGCCAAGGCTCTCGAAATCGCTTACCGTGACATGGAAAAACACCAGCAACATGTACAGGGGCTCAAATCGAGCATGATCGAGCAGTTAAAAGAGAAGATCCCGGGGGTTGGTTTTAACGGAGACCTTGACCCTCAAAAGAGTTTGTATACGGTACTCAATGTGAGCTTTCCTCCACATGAGGACAATGACATGCTGTTGTTCAATTTGGATATCAATGGAATATCTGCTTCCGGAGGAAGCGCCTGTTCAAGCGGAGCCAATACCGGATCGCACGTGTTGACCGGAATAAAAGCAGATCCAAATCGTCAAGGCATTCGATTCTCCTTTAGCAGAAACAATACCCAGGAAGAAGTTGATTATGTAGTTCAGAATTTGGCCGATATTGTTCAACCCTTAACGGTCGCTTAGCATGCGATTATTTAGGATGTTGATAGGGCTCTTTTTACTGGCAAGCGTTGCTTGTTCGGATACAGATGAATTGCGCATGATAGAAGGGGCCGGTCAAGTACAAGACTCTCCAGCAGGCTATGAAAACTGTGGTTGGGTGATCAATCTTGATGGACAATTCTTTAAGCCTTCGTATGTTCCGAGTCAATACAAAGTCGACGGGCTCAACGTGTTTGTTAGTTTAGAACTTGTGGATAGAGAAGAGAGCTGCCAATTGAGTAGTAATACCTTGATCGCAGGAAGAATTTTACAAATCAGCCAGCGCTAGGCAGTTTTCACCAGGTCTTCTAGGCATTCCACCCAAGTTGATGAAGTATTCAGGCTTGGTACTAAATCCCATACTTCTCCTCCTGCTTCCTCAAATTCTTCTTTGAATTCTTCGCCCACTTCGAGCGTCGTTTCTAGGCAGTCAGCAATAAAGGCTGGTGAATAGGCCAACACCTTTTTAATTCCTTTTTTCGGCAATTCTTTTAGCACCTCATCAATGTATGGCTGCACCCAAGGGTCTCTTCCTAATCTTGATTGGAAAGCCGTCGTGTACTCTCCCTCCTTTAGCCCAAGTGCTTTTACCAAGAGTCTAGTCGTTTGGAAGCACTGTGCGCGATAGCAAAACCGGTTGCGTTCGTGGAAGGCTTCACAGCAGCTACCGAGCTGGCATTGATCTCCCACTGAACCCTTACGGATGTGTCGTTCCGGCACTCCATGGTAGCTGAAGATCACATGGTCATATTCCTTTTCAGCCATCATCTTTTTGCCATTCTCAGCGAATGCTTGGATGAATTTAGGATGCTCCAGGAATTGATTGACATGTGTGATGGATGGAATAATTTGCCATTTGCTTACGATCTCATTGACCTTTGCGGACACGGATCCTGTGGTAGCAGAGGCATATTGAGGAAATAAGGGAATAACGATGATCTTGGACACATTAGCTTCCTTCAGTTCCTTGAGTGCAGATTCAAGACTAGGACTTTGGTAGCGCATGCCCAGAACCACTTTGTAGGTATCGCCCAGGGCTTCTTGCAACATGTCGCGAACATCTTCTCCCGTGTACTTCAGTGGAGAGCCACGGTCTTCCCATAGCTTGGCGTATTCCTTGGCAGATTTTGGTGCCCTGAAAGGAGCGATGATTCCATTTACTAGAAGAAAACGAGGAAGGGCCGGGATGTCGATGATCCTCCCATCCATTAAAAACTGTCTGAGGTATTTGCGTACATCACTGGTTTTAGGACTATCCGTTGTCCCCTGATTTACGATCAATACACCGGTTAAAGATTTTGCCATTCGCTCGGGTTTCCACTCAAAAACTGACCGTAAAGGTATTTGTTTTTAGGAAAGGAGAAATGAATGGAAAAGACAAAAAATAAGCCTGTATTCCAACAAGCTTACTTTTTATTCACGCTCACCCCAATGGGATATTCTAACCGATAATTTCCTCCAATCGGATCAACAACCTGTGAGCGATCTTGATTAGGTAGTTACTATAAAAACACCTTTACTCTGTTTAACCCTTATTCTGCCTCGGAATTCTTTCGACCATGCATTGAGTAGAAGTTTTGATGTGCTTTTGATAACTTCCTGAAAGAAAGCGCCAGCACAATAATTCGAAGTCACAGCCCATGAAAACCATTCACGTGTCATTCACCAATCCAGACGGTCATGACCTGTCCGCCAGTATTGAAATGCCAGTCAATAAAAGACCCATTGCCTATGCCTTATTTGCGCATTGTTTCACCTGCAACAAGAACCTTCAAGCGGTCATCAACATTAGTCGTGCGCTTACGGCCAAAGGAATTGCCGTGATGCGATTTGACTTTACTGGCCTTGGAGAAAGTGATGGCGATTTTGCGGATACCAATTTTTCTAGCAATGTGGAGGACTTAATTTGTGCTGCTAATCACTTGGAGAGCGACTATCAGGCCCCAAAGATCATCATTGGTCATTCATTGGGTGGTGCTGCTGTTATGATGGCTGCTGCTCAAATTTCGAGTATTGAGGCCATCGCAACCATTGGTGCTCCGGCCGATCCTGTGCACGTCAAGCGCTTGTTTAGGAGCTCTGTCGAGGAAATTGAAGAAAAGGGATATGCTAAAGTGTTTATTGGTGGCAGGCCGTTCACCATAAAAAAACAGTTTATGCAGGACTTGGAAGAGCGGAATGTCATTCAACGCCTGGCTGAGCTAAGCAAGCCGTTACTCATATTTCATTCGCCTCAAGATGCTATTGTTGACATTGCCAATGCAGAAAAGATCTACAAAGCGGCACATCATCCGAAGAGTTATGTTTCATTGGATAAGGCAGATCATTTGTTATCCAATGAGCGGGATGCCATTTATGTGGGTGAAGTGATTGCTGCTTGGGCCGACCGCTACGTGAATATGACAAAGGAGAACGGTTTGGATACAGACCATCAGGTGCTTGTAAGAAATGAGGCTCCTAACGGCTATTTGGCCGAGATCAATGCCAATGGACATTATTTGCTCGCCGATGAACCGAAAAGTGTGGGCGGAACCAACTTTGGAGGCACACCTTATGACCTATTGGTCAGTGCTTTGGGTGCCTGCACAGCATTGACCTTGAGGATGTATGCCGATCACAAGCAGATCGATCTGCAAGAGGTAAAGGTGCATTTGACGAGAGTGAAACGGCATGCAGAAGATGCTGAGCACCTAGACGTAACTAGTTTAATGGAATTCGTTGATGTTGAGTTGGAATTGTCTGGGCAAATGACACCGGCTCAAAAAGAGCGAATGATAGAAATTGCCCATAAGTGCCCTGTACATAAGACATTGACCCATGGTCTGCGCATACAGGTCAAATCCAAGCCTTAGTACATCCAAACAAAATTGGAATTGAATGGTGCTGCATTGAGCAAAGCTCCTTATTTTTCCTGTTTATGGAAAACCTACAATCGACCCTGATACTCCTTGGAGGCTTTGCCATAGTGGCTGTCGCTGCCAATCAAATTGCGCAGTTTTTTCAAAAACTGAAGCTTCCCTTGATCACCGGTTTACTCGTGATCGGACTATTCTCTGGGCCTTTCATATTCAAATTATTGCCATCCGGAACGGGGTCAGGGCTGCAATTCATTAATGACATTTCCTTGGCATTTATTGCCTTTGCCGCTGCCGCTGAGTTGTACGTCAAAGACATGCGCAGCCGTTTCAAAAGCATCAAATGGATGACCTTCGGTCAGCTTGGCGTCACGTTTATTGTCAGTGCGATTCTGATCTACTTTTTAGCCGATCAGATCGAGTTTATGCAAGGGATGAATACGGCGACGAAAGTGTCGGTGGCCATGCTCATGGCGACAATTTTCGTAGCACGTTCTCCGGCTTCTGCCATTGCTGTGATCAATGAGATGAGAGCCAAGGGGCCTTTCGTACAAATGGCGATGGGAGTTACGGTGATCAAAGACTTTTTGGTGATCCTGTTGTTTGCCATTTGTTTTTCCATTTCCGTCACATTGGTGAGCGGAGAGCCCTTTACCATTTGGTTCTTATTGATCCTAATCGGGGAACTATTGGTCTCTTTTGGTTTGGGTTATGTGGTAGGACGTGTCCTGTCTCTTGTGTTGAGCATTCGAATGAACGAATATGCCAAAGCGGTCTTCATTTTAGCCATTGGTTATGGTGTCTATGCGCTCAATTATTATATCGAGTTGCATTCCTTGGAGTGGGTTGGTAAGAAGATTCACCTAGAACCACTCTTGATTTGTATCATAGGAAGCTTCTTTGTTACCAATTATTCGAGGTTTCGTCAAGAGTTCATTAGAATCCTAGAAGACATTGGTCCTATCATATACATCTGTTTCTTCACCCTAACAGGAGCTTCTGTTTCGTTGGATGTACTCATTAGCCTGATCGGCGTGGCATTCATTCTTTTTGCTATTCGCTTAGTTACCATGATCGCCGGGTCTATAATCGGTGGAACCTTGGCTGGTGATCCTCCGCTCTTCAGACGAATTGGATGGATGCCCTTTGTAACGCAAGCCGGCGTGGGTTTGGGTTTAGCGACGGTTGTGGCCAATGCGTTTCCAGCCTGGGGGAATGAGTTTCAAACCACTGTTGTAGCGGTCATTGTGATCAACCAGTTTGTCGGGCCACCGCTCTTTAAATGGTCGATCAACTTGGTTGGAGAGGCACGCCTGCGGGCCAATACCCCACACTTCGACGGAGTGCGTGATGCGTTCATCATAGGCTTTGAGTCACAGACTGTGGCGCTGGCTCGTCAATTGAAAGAACATGGATGGGAAGCAGAGATCATTACGAAGAACAAAGAAATAAACGTGGAGGAATTTCCTGATCTCATCATCCGTCAAGTTGACGATTTTAGCCTGGAAACCCTTGAAGCGCAAGATATTCAAAAGGCAGAAGCTGTTGTATTGACACTAACTGACGAAGAGAATTTGCGAATTGCGGAGGCAGTTTATGAAGAAGTCGGTACGAAGGACATTGTGGTGCGCTTAAATAAACGCGAGAATTTTGAAGCCTTTCATGCTTTGGACTGCTTGATCGTAGATCCGACAACAGCCATGGTGAGTTTAATGGATCATTTGGTACGATCGCCTCAAGCCGCGACATTGCTCCTGGGCATGCAAGAAGATCAAGATACCATGGATGTGGAGGTCATGAACCAAGATCTTCGTGGTATTCCGTTGCGAGACCTGAGGCTACCTCAAGACATCATTGTGCTTTCGATCAATCGTGGTGGACAAACCTTGATCACCCATGGATATACGCGATTGCGTATTGGTGACGTGCTGACCATGGTGGGTTCTAATGATAGCTTACGAGAAGTGGCGTTGAAATTTGATCGTTAAAACACACGAAAAGGAACGCTGGCTTTTACCTTGTCCCATGCCATAATGAGTTGGGCTTCATCGTCATTATCGGCAAAATCAATCAAGAACTGCTCGACAGGTTGAGGTAATGCGGCAACATTCATGCGCACTTCGAGCACATTTTGACTTGGATCATATTCCGTTCCCCAATCGGGGATGAGCTGATTAAAAATCAGCAACCAATGCTCAGGATAAGGGATGGTCACAAGGGAATACTTCCCCGCAAGCAAAAGGTCTTTTTCATTGAAAAGTACATCGCGCGACAAATTTATGGTGGTCGGTTCGTTGGCTCCTGTCCGCCACCACTGACCATAAGGCACCAATTCCCCAAAAATGACCCTGCCTTTTTTAGAAGGCCGGTTGTACTCTACATCGATGCGCACGTCACCGCTGACGTATTGCACCTTAGCTCCGGGACTATATTGTTTAGTGAGAAACAATTGGTATTGCTGAACGCCCACAATGACCACGAGTATAATGATCAATGCTCCGGATATTGCCAATAACTTTTGTTTCATTTTCATCAAAATAACAGATTTAAAGCGGCCTAAGATGCTTTAATCCATGAGACGCACATTTTTCATGCCATCGGTTAATTCATTGGAAAATAGGGGGTGTTGGGTGGAGAAAATTCGCCCAATGAAAAGCTGTTTTTAATTACCGCAGAAGGACAAGATGCGTGAAAAAGGCCTTTTTGGTAACCTTCAAATACATATCTTTGCGCCATGGCACAGAATGACGACAATTTGCTCAAAAAGATCACAGCGCATGCTAAGGAGTATGGGTTTATTTTTCCTTCAAGTGAGATTTATGATGGCCTTGGCGCCGCCTATGATTACGGGCAAAATGGAGTAGAACTCAAGAACAACATCAAGCAGTATTGGTGGAAGGCGATGGTTCAGCTCAATGAAAACATTGTCGGTATTGATGCGGCCATATTCATGCACCCCACGACATGGAAGGCCTCAGGACACGTCGATGCATTCAATGATCCATTGATCGACAACAAGGATTCGAAAAAGCGTTATCGCGCGGATGTGCTCATCGAAGACCACATAGCGAAGTATGAGGCTAAAATTAAAAAGGAAGTAGCAAAAGCAGAGAAGCGATTTGGCGATTCTTTTGATAAAGCACAGTTTTTGGCTACCAATCCAAACGTTTTGCGCAACCAAGCAAAGATCGACGAGATCGAAAGTCGCATGGGGGAAAGTTTGGAAAAAGGAGATTTAGCCGCTGTCAAAGCCTTGATCGAAGAGTTGGGAATCGCTTGTCCTGTCTCGGGGTCAAAGAACTGGACGGAAGTACGTCAGTTCAATTTAATGTTCTCAACAGAGATGGGTTCGGTGGCTGACGATGCCAACAAGATCTACCTTCGGCCAGAAACAGCACAGGGCATCTTTGTCAATTACTTGAACGTACAAAAGACCGGAAGAATGAAGATCCCCTTCGGTATTGCACAAATAGGAAAGGCATTTAGAAACGAGATCATCGCACGTCAATTCATTTTTAGAATGCGCGAGTTTGAGCAAATGGAGATGCAATTCTTTGTGAAACCAGGTGAAGAGCTCAAATGGTATGAAGCTTGGAAAGAACAGCGAATCGCATGGCACAAAGCCCTAGGCATAGATGAATCGAATTATCGTTTTCATGATCATGTGAATTTGGCACACTATGCCAACGCTGCGGCTGATATTCAGTTCAACTTCCCAATGGGCTTCAAAGAGCTGGAAGGTATTCATTCAAGAACCGACTTTGATCTAAAAGCACATGAGGAACACTCAGGTAAGAAGTTACAATTCTTTGACCCTGAAGAGAACAAGTCATATGTGCCCTATGTCGTCGAAACGTCTATTGGCTTAGATCGGATGTTCTTAGCGATCATGACCGCTGCTTTTACGGAAGAAACATTAGAAGATGGTTCGGAGAGAACAGTTTTAAAGATTCCTGCCCCTTTGGCTCCATACCAAGTAGCCGTTTTGCCATTGTTGAAGAAAGAAGATTCCGGCTTACCTCAAAAGGCCAGAGAAATACTGAAAGAACTCAAATTCGACTTCAACTGTCAATACGATGAAAAAGATGCGATCGGTAAGCGTTACAGAAGACAAGATGCGATCGGTACACCTTACTGCGTCACGATAGATCATCAAACCTTAGAAGACAATACAGTAACAATCCGAGATCGGGATGACCTTTCTCAGATCAGAGTTTCTATTGAAGACGTAAAGGCCAAATTGAAGGAAACTACTTCGATGGAATCGTTACTTCGTAAGCTATAGACTCAAGACAGCTTTGTGCAATTAACAGTCAGAAATTCAATACTAAAAAAGCCTCAATTGTCCCTTTTCTGTTCGAACAAATAGGTCAGTTCTTAAGACGGTTTTCTCTATTTTTGGAAAATATTTCGCCTTGCCGAGTTCGAACAATCGCTGTATTGATTGGATCATTCGTCCTTCACCACGCATGCGGCTTCCAAAGCGACTATCGTTGAGTTGCCCGTGGTGTGCTTCTTTTATCTGATTCAAGATCTTTTCTGCTCTATCTGGATAGGCGCGGCGAACCCAGTGGGTAAATAGATCTCCTATTTGTCCATTGAGCCTAACAATGGTGTAGTTGACCCTTGTTGCGCCTGCGTTTGCCGCAGCTTGCATAATGTCCGGTATTTCATGGTCATTCAAGCCGGGAATGACTGGCCCGATCATTACGCCAACTTCAGCACCAAGATCGGCCAGTGCTTTTATGGCCTTAAGTTTTTGCTGAGCGGTAGCGGTTCGAGGTTCTAGCTTTCTTCTGAGCGATTCGTCAAGGGTGGTCAATGAAAAATAGGCAGTGAAGAGTTGATGATCCACCAAGGGACGAATAATGTCCAAGTCACGAGTGATCATGCTGTTTTTCGTGATAATGCCTACAGGGTTTTTATAGGTCAGGAAGACCTGGAGTAGTTTTCGGGTAATCTGGAGTTTCTTTTCAATGGGTTGATAGCAATCCGTATTGCCCGATAGAACGATGGTTCTTGGCTGCCAATTAGGATTTTGGAAGTGACGTTCTAGTAATTGAGGGGCATTGGTCTTGTATAGAATAACTCGTTCAAAGTCAAGTCCTGGGTTATAGCCCCAGTACTCATGTGAGTTGCGTGCATAGCAATAGATGCAACCATGTTCGCAGCCTTGGTAAGGATTGAGTGAATAGTCCATTCCCACATCCGGACTTTCGACTTTATTGACTATGGTCTTTGGATGTATTTCTAAATAGGTTGAGCGTGGTGCTTCCGTATCAAATTCATCAATTCCCTCGAGGTGCTCTTGCACGTAGTCATGCAGAAAAAACCTGTTTTTCAATTGCTTTTGAGCACCTCTTCCTTTGTAAATTACCTATTAAATTTAGTTTAACTAAAAATAATAGAAAAATGCTAAGCAAATACTAAGAATATGAGTATTGTGGCCAATGTAATGACCTCATAGGAGTCCTGTGGATGATATCATCCAATTAAGCATAAAACGCAGCAGAGAGGTCTTCTCCTGTTTCTTTGGAGATACTAAGCAGTCAAAAAAGCTGCACCGAACACACCGGCACTATCGCCTAGTTTGGGCCGAACGATCTTGGTGTCAAGTCTCAGATTGAAGACATACTTTGCCGCTTCTTCTATTCCTGCTGAGTACAGTTCGTCAATATTGCCGACGCCACCACCTAGAACGATCACATCGGGATCGAGAATATTGATGATGTTGGAGATGCCAAGTCCGAAGAAGTGGATCAAGCGTTGTAGGGTTTGCACGGCTACGGGATCCGTCTTGTCTCGGGCTGCAGGGATGATCTCTTTTAGCTTTTTTCGTACCCCCGTTTGTTCTTCATAATAGTTTTCCAAACCGGTTCCTGAGATGATCTTTTCAACGCAGCCGGTCTTTCCGCAATAGCAAGGTCCTCCACTTTCATCTAAGAAGTTATGTCCCCATTCTCCGCCAATTCCTTGTTTTCCATTGATCACTTGCCCGTTGACCACCACACCGCCACCGCAGCCGGTTCCCATAATGACACCAAAGACCACCTGGGCCAATGGGTCTACGACAGGCACAGCGCCCATGCGTGCTTCAGATAGTGCAAAGCAATTCGCATCATTCGCCATTTCGACAGGCACGCCAAAAAGATTGGTGAGGTCTTCCTTGAAGGCTTGGCCGTTGAGTACTGTTGAGTTGCTATTCTTATGTAAGCCAGTTTGTGGATCTCGTGTCCCAGGGGTACCAATTCCGATGGAAGTCGGTCTTTCTCCTGCTTCCAACATAAGCTTATCGAGCAGCTCTTTCAGCCGATTCAACACATGCTGATAGCCCTTATCTGCTTCAGTTTCGTGCCTGAGACGCACGAGAACTTCCGGTTCTTCTGCCGATTTAAGGACGACACCTTCCATTTTGGTTCCTCCCAGGTCAATACCCCAAAGTTTTTTACTCATGATTTAATCGTTTACTCTGAATAGTTTGGCTTCCCAAGGCCTCAGCAACAAATCTTCTGTGCTGTCATTGTAATTATAGACCAGCAATTCTAAGCCGGTAATGATGGGCTCAAAGTCTACGGTCTGCTCGGAGAAGTTCAACACCACCAAGAATTCATTTTCTTCATCCCACCGGCGATAGGCATAGATCTGCGGGTGCTCATTCATGATCGATTCGTAGTCGCCATAAACCAAGGTGGGGTGGGCTTTTCGAAAAGCGATCATTTCTCTGTAAAAATTCAAAATGGATTGACTATTCCGTTCCTGGTAGGTCACATTGAGATCTGCATAGTTTGGGTTGCTCTTTATCCAAGGCTCCACTAAAGAGAATCCTCCATTGGGTTCGTCAGTCCATTGCATGGGAGTTCTCGCATTATCGCGCCCCATTTTGTGCACATTGGGTAAATAGTGCTGTGGATTTTTACCCTCTATTTCCAGTGATTTAAAATAATTGATCGTTTCGATGTCTCGGTAGTCATAGGTGGTATCAAAAGCCACATTGGTCATACCAATTTCGTCCCCTTGGTAGATGTATGGCGTTCCTCGCATACTCAACAAGAGCATGGCAAGTAGTTTAGCCGACTGAATATGATATTCCCGATCATTTCCGAACCTTGAGACAATACGGGGGAAATCATGGTTGCCTAAAAAGATACTTCCCCAACCTTTGCCTTTGAGCTTTTCGTCCCACTGTGTGAAGACATTCTTGAACTCTACCAGATCGTATCTTTTTGGATCGAATTTTCCTCCAGGTCCAAAATCGATGAACATGTGGTCGAAGTGAAACACCATGTCGAGCTCTTCTCGAGCTTCATCCACATAATCCAGTCCATGCTCAAGGGTGATGCCAGGTCCTTCCCCGACGGTCATGATGTCGTACTTGCTCAGCACCTTTTGATTCAACTCATGCAAAAATTCATGAATGCGTGATCCATTTGCGTATTGCTGCCGAATGGTATCTTCAAAGACTTCTGAGACCATGTCGTCATATTCAGGTCTTTTGGAGATGAGAGAAATCACATCCATTCGGAAGCCGTCGACGCCTTTGTCAAACCAGAATTTGACGATGTCTGCCACTTCTTCTCTCACCTTCGGGTTTTCCCAATTGAGATCAGGTTGTTTTTTGGTGAAGAGGTGTAAGTAGTATTCTTCCGTAAGTTCATCATAGGCCCAAGCAGAGCCACCAAAAAAGGCTTGCCAATCTGTTGGGGGACCACCATTTTTTCCGGGCTTCCAAATGTAATAATCCCGAAAGGGGTTGTCTTTGGATTGTCGGGAGGCTTCAAACCAGGCATGTTCGTCAGAGCTGTGGTTCACCACCAGATCCATTATCAATTTGATTCCACGTAGGTGGCAGCCTTCCAGCAATTCATCAAAATCTGACATGTCGCCAAATTCGTCCATGATGTTGCGGTAATCAGAGATGTCGTAACCGTTATCGTCGTTCGGTGATTGATATACAGGACAGAGCCAAATGATATCTACTCCGAGGGAGGCGATGTAGTCAAGCTTTTGAATGATCCCTTGAAGATCTCCAATACCGTTGCCTGTGCTATCCATGAAGCTTCTAGGATAGATCTGATACACAATTCCTTCTTTCCACCATGTCTTTTTCATCGCATTCAATTTTGTGTTAACCAGAGCATTTCATAAGGGCGAAGTACTAATCTACCATTTTCGATGGAGACGGCACGATTAGTCAGCTTGTCCTTCAGTTCAAGCGGATTCAGCTGTGCTTGTTGAAAGACCAAATGGCTAAAAACTACTTGATCATCATCTTTGAAGTTTGCTAAGACTAAGGTGCGTGCTTCTCCCACGTAACGTTCAAAGGCAAAAACATGCTCGTTGGACGTTTCTACCAGCTTGAAGTTATTCTGATCGGTAAATTCAGGGCTCTTGCTGCGAATCTCGATCATGCGTTGGAGGGTAGCAAAGACCTTGGCCTGAGGACTGTTTTTAACATGCCGTTTTTCGGCTAATTTCCAATCCATTTTTGGTCGGTGCATCCAGCGATTGTCATCGCTTTTGTGTTCGTCCTCTAAAAAACTATAGTCATTGAGCATGGCGATTTCGTCGCCAGAGTAGATAACGGGAATTCCTCCAAAGGCCAGAATGACACCATGCAACAAATTTATTCTTGCGATCGATCGCTCAATGCCAAGCTTGTTTTTTTCTTCCAAGGCCTGCTCCAATCCGGCTAAAGAGGCTAAACTACCTGAAATCCTAGCATCACCCGTTTTTGGGTTATACATAAAGGGTAAGCCTTTGGCGAATGATCCGTGGAAATCGCCGGTAAAGAATTTTGTCAGAAAACTACGATGCGCACTCGGGTCAAAGCCTGATTCTTGTATGTGTCGGTCTTCAAAGCTCATCCCGATGTCATCATGGCAACGCACATAATTCACCCATGTAGTACCTAATGGTTTTTTAGGTTTATCGCGAAGGCCTGCTTTCATGACACGCGTACTTCTTGTGGCAATAGAATTCCAGAGCAAGGCCATGAAGGTGGCATTGTAGGCCATGTCATGTTCATTACTCCAAACGTCTGCCTCTCCAAAGTACTTGACAATCTCTTCTGGAGCAACGATGGCTTCTGCTAAAAAGGCAACTCCAGGAGCAACTACTTGTGAACACAACTTAAAGAGCTGATGTATGGTATGTGCTTCGGGTAAGTTCTGGCAGCTTGTGCCTAATTTTTTCCAGACAAAGGCCACAGCATCCATTCTGAAAATGTCAACTCCCAAATTGGCCTGAAGAAGCACATTGTTGAGCATCTCGACAAAGACATAAGGGTTGCGGTAGTTCAGGTCCCATTGGTAGGTATTGAAGACCGTCATCACCCATCTATCCATTTGCTTATCATAGGTAAAGTTTCCCGGTGCACTCTCAGGGAAGACTTCCGGCAAAGACTGTTCGAAGGCATCCGGAGTACTTCGATCTTCAAATGTGTAGTAGAAGTCCTGGCAATGTGGATCGCCCTTTTTCGCTTTTTTTGCCCAAATGTGCTCATCAGAGGTATGGTTGACAACAAAGTCAAGCATGAGGAGCTTGTTGGATTTTTTTAAAGCCTTGGTTACTCTGCTCAGGTCTGCATTGGTACCAAACTTCGGGTCGACTTTTTTGTAGCTGCTGACGGCATATCCTCCATCACTTTTTTGTTTTGGGCTTTGAAAAAGCGGCATAAGGTGAAGCATGTTGACACCCAATTCATCAAAGTAATCCAATTTGTTCAAGAGCCCATTCAGGTCATCGTTGAAGCGGTCCACATAAAGCATCATGGCAGTGATGTCCTGTGTGCAAAACCACTGATGATTCGCCTCGCGCGCAGTATCTGTTTTCAGCAGGTGACTACCTCTTTTACACGCTGCATCAGCCATCACATCCATGAGCATGTCTAGTGCGGGTTCGTAATTCGGGTGATCGCCATACAGCTGGGTAAACCGACTGTAAATGGCAGAGAATAAAGCCGTAAGACGCTGGTGAAAATCACTTGACAGTTGTTGGCTCTGTAAATTTTTGTTTTTGGCTCTTAGCTCCTTTAAAACAATATGGGCAGTAGGATTATACATTTAGCAATACTGTGGACGACGAATGTATTTTTTAATCAGTAGAGTGCCAACGATTTGGCATAAAAAACCCTGACTCTGCTGTGGCAGAATCAGGGAAGTATACTAGCGATAACTTATGCAAACCAGATCACGATAGCGGCTGTTAGCAACAAGAGTAGCAAAGACAGTACTCGGTAGTTTTTGTACCATGGCAAGCCCTCCAACTCTTTGGTCTCTTCTGTGTAGATCTTTTTTGACCAAATCATTCCTTGCAACTTCTCATCAGTTGGTGCTGGTGAGAATTGACTGATGACGAGATTCAAGGCAATGGCGATCACAAATAGAATCGGAACAGTATATAAGAAATGGACTCCGGTGTCTTCTGTGCTAATACCACCAAAAGTGGCAAATGCGTAAAGGATCCATGCAATAACAATGAGGTAAGAAAGCACCAAACTCCAAAAGCCTCCGTTTGCGTTCGAGCGCCTCGAGAACAACCCGACAACAAAAGCGGCAACAATTGGAGGTGAAATAAAGGCTAGGATTTGCTGCAAATAGGTCCACAATGAACGGAAGGTTTCGATCATTGGCGCCCAGGCAGCTGCTAAAATCACTAGGATGACGGTGGCCACCTGGCCCGCTCTTACCAGTTGTTTAGACGTCATGCCCGGCCTTAATTTTTGGGTGAAGTCCATCGTAATCAGTGTGGAGGCCGAGTTTAAGGTAGCAGAAATACTTGATGACATGGCAGCAAGTAAACCTGCGATCACCAGCCCTAGAATGCCCGTAGGAAGCAAAGAATAGATCAGTACGGGATAGGTCATATTAGGACAGTCCTTTAAGGTTGTGCAGGTTTCAAATCCTGTTTCTGTAGGGACACTGTAATTCAAAAAACTGATGTCCGTATCTGAAAAGAGCAGAATCGCCAAAACCCCAGGAATCACCATGATGAAAAGGACGGGAAGTTTCAATAAACCCGCAAAGATGGCACCCCAGCGACCATGGTTCAGGTCTTTTGCGGAGAGCACCCGCTGCACCATGAATTGATTATTCGCCCAGAAATAAAAACCCAACAAAGGAACCCCAAATAACAAACCGAGCCAGGGCATGGCTTCGTCGGAATTCGGCCGTATGAGACTCAGCACCTCATCTGATGTTTTGCTGAGTTCACCAGCGGCATGCATGTTATTCAATCCATCAATCATGGCTCTCCAACCGCCAACTTCACTGAAAGCAAAGTAGGTGACGAGCACGGAGCCAAAGATCAATAAGACGGCTTGAATTACTTCGGTATGGACAACCGAGGAAAGTCCGCCGGGAATCGTATAAGCTGCAGCGGCAAAGGCCAATAATGAGATGATGATCCAGGAGGGAACGTCTGGAAAAATGATCTTCAAGATCAAGTTTCCGGCATAAAGGCCTGACGCCGTATCAATGATCACATTACCAACTATGGTAATACCAGAGAACAAATAGCGAGAACGCGTATCGTACCGCCGTTCCAGAAACTCAGGCATGGTATATACCTTCGATTTAAGGTAAAATGGCAAGAAAAAGATGGCAAAGATGACCAGTACAACAGCGGCCATCCATTCGTAATTGTACACGGCCACGTTGGTGTTGAATGCATCGGAGGTTAGACCGATCAAGGTGTTTGAGCCAATATTTGCTGCAAAAAGAGAGATTCCAACGATTGGCCAGGCCATGTTTCGACCTGCCAAAAAATAATCTTCTGAGCTTTCCTGCTTTCCTTTTCTGATGCCGTACCAGACAATGCCGACGAGATATACGATGATGATCGCAAAATCGATGGTCGTTAAGCCTATGCTTTCCATGTTGTGAGTTAAGGTTGATGATGGTGCACCCACACTTATCGTGTGAGATGCTTGAATCTTAATAATAAGGCATAAAGCCTAAAATTCATAGTGAATTAGTGCCCAAGTACCTGACGTATGGCCTTATTGGCCAATGGAGCCATCATTTGATAGCCGGCTTCATTGGGGTGTACACCGTCATAGGTTAATTCTTCTCGGAGATCATTCTTACTGCCCACCATTGCCGAATAATAATCGAGGTAATGATGCCCCTCTTTTTCACAATAGCTCTTGATTAGGGCATTGAGCTTAGGAATCTCCATATTTGGTGCTTTTCCTGGGGCCCAGGGATAATTGAAAGCAGGCAGAACGGAAGACAGAATCACGTTGATATGATTAGCCTTGGAAAGCTCTGCCATGCTTTTGATGTTGTCCATGATCTGTTCTAAGGTCATTGGCCCAGTATTGCCAGCAATGTCGTTTGTACCAGCGAGTAGGATTACTACGTTTGGCTTAAGGTCAATGACATCTTGTCGAAAGCGCAAAAGCATTTGTGGGGTCGTTTGTCCACCAATACCTCTACCCAAGTATTGGTTTTGCTCAAAGAACTCAGGCATCATGCGTACCCAGCCTTCAGTTATCGAATTGCCTATGAAGACCACGGGGTGTTCTCCTGGAATAATCTGTTCATTTTCAGCTTGATACCTTTCCAAGTTTGCCCAATCTTGTGATAACACTAGCGTATGCATAAGGAATAAGAAACCGATGGTCAGTGACTTTTTCATCAATCCAAGATCAATAAAAAAGCCGACAAATACATGACGGCTTTCTTAGTGCTTAACTCGTTTATTGTTGACTCAGCGTTTCGTTTCTCAACTGCAATTTGTCTACAATGAAATGCCCAATGGCTCGGCCTTGAGTTACTCCATTGGCAATGGCTGGCATGTAGTGAATACCACCGTATAATCTTGAGATCGCGGCTTCTTCTGACGCGTGCCTGAAAGAGTCAAAGGAACGGATGGGTAATCCGTATTTTACTTCCGTGTCATCATCAAAGGAAAAATTATCGCCATAAATAGAGGTGAGAACCACAGCCGCTGCATTGGATATAACGGAATGCCCACTGGTGTATTCAGGGAACGGGGGTGTTTGTAAAAGAGGCAACCATTCTTCATCGATGTGTTGATTGATCAATGTTTCAGGTCGGATCAAACTAGATCTATATTTTTCATCCCAGCAACTAATAAACCCATCAGCCAGGGCAATAGAGGTGAGCGCATAGGCTTCAGCTGATTGCATCAGATCAGATCCTGCTTTTTGTGCCGCGATTTTCACGATCCCTATCCAGTGACCACCAGGGGTGATTTTTTTTGTTGCAGCCATTACATGACCCGTTACATTCATAACATACGGATTGCAATCCCAAAATGAGGCAATCTCTTTTTGTTCATCTGTTAGGTTGTTGCCAACCTCATAAACTTCCATGATCTCTTTGTAAAAGGCGCTTCCTTTTGTCAGATCAAAAGGTGTGGGTCGCTCAGGTACAAACTGGTTGGCCGAGTCGATCGCGAATGGTCTGATCTGATTCCAATGGGGCTCTATCGCTTCCATATACCCAGGGGGCGTAGGTTCCCATCGTGTTGGGTCATCGGTAATGGTAAATTTAGGATAGGTACGTGTCTGCTTGTACATGTCTCCATCTGCCCAGGCCATAATATGTGTGGCTACTTCGTTGCCATAGGCCAGAGAGGCCTCAAAGTACAATTTGTTCACTCCTTCGCTAAGCTCTTCATAAAGCGCTGCTTTGTACGTGTCTAGTTTCGCTTCGGAAAAGATCAATGCCGTTCCAATGTTGAGAAAGGCCTCCAATGCAGCAAGGTCATAACTGATGTCTTCGGTCGGTTCTGGAATGGCGGTTAAACCTGTGAGTTGTCCCGCGAGCGATTTGTATCGGTTATCGTTACTTGCCAGCACCTCGTAGGCGGCAATGCTCGGATAAGCGTAGATTCTGCTGGCCACAGGCGGCGAAAAAATGTCGTGAACGCTCACCTGGCTCAACTCTTCCATCGCCTCATGGTAGACGTTGGCCTCAATGCTTAATTCCTTTACGCCATTGTCGCAGGCAGTAAAGAATAAGGCTGTAATCAATAGTATTAAAAAGTTGGTCTTCTTCATCTTTGCCTTCTCGCTGTTGCTACTCGAAATTAGCGGTTTATCTCTTGAACTTTCAAGTGAACGCCTTGATAATTCTCTATTCTTGAAGAAATTCCATCACTTTTTCATTTGCTTCATGTGGCAAGAATTGATCGAACTCGTAGAAATACAGTTCCTGGCCAAGTGCTACGAATGCCTTGTATTTTCCATCAGGTCCGAGCGTAAGTTCCGAATTCCTCAGTCGCAATACCCCATTTGTTTTGACATAATCAAACCAGCCGTCCAGGTCTGTGAGGACAAAGGACATGTTCACTGCTTTTTCATCAGCATAATTGCGCATTCCTCTTCGTTCATCGACTAGTCCAATGAATCCACCTTGGCTCCCTTGGTAGATCTTTGTCCATCCTTGGTCAGCGACAAGCTCAAGACCCAGCACGTCTTCATAGTAGTTTTGAAGGGCCAACAGGTCTTTGTGATAGAGCCAGGTAATGCTGCCATGGAAACCAAGCGTTTTGCCATCATACCGCACGGTGGTGGGTACTTCTTCATTCTGTGCTAGGCGAGTAGCAAAAGGCTCATTTTCTTTGTGTGTTTTAAATAGCTCAAATTCTAGTAAATAACCTTCAGGGTCGACGGCGACAAAGCCGTCATGTGGGCCTCCTTCTTGTGGTTTGTAGGTATACTTGATGCTGACATTTTGTTCTTGAAGGTGAGCATACCAGTTGGGAAGGTCGCGCGTCAAGAAAGCCAGTGCGACAGATTTATCTTCGTCCGCTGAATGCATCCCCTTAGCCTCATCAACTAAAACGAGCATGGATTGATGCGAGATCTTGAACATGGAAGCATTATCATACTTTCCGATTAAGGTCAAACCCAAAGTCTCTTCATAAAATGTGGTCGCTGCCTCTAGGTCTTTGTAGTACAAAAAAACATTGGTCGCTTGAATTCCAAAGTCCTGTAATGTGCGGAAATCGGTGTTTTTCGCCAGTAGTTCATTAATATAATGGGGTTGATAACCGAGCAATCGACCAAAACGCCTGGCGATGTCCTCTCTTGCTGCTCCCTTGTAGGCATTCGCTGCTACCAGGGCTTGCTTGTCTGCTTTGATCTTCTCATAAGTGGCCAGTGTTTCGCCTTGAAAGAGCAAGACGACTTCTTTTCCTTCCGTAGCAGTTGTTGGAAAAAGATCAGTGACTAAAAAATCACCTTCTCTTTTTGCCTCCACTTGGTAGTTGGCTGCTTCCTGCTGTGCTAGTACAAAAAAGTCGTCCATCGCATAAGGCATCATGGAGGCACTCAGGGCCATGGGTTTGGCTCCCGCATGTATCGCTTCTGAAAAGGCAGCGATTTGTCCAAGTTCTCTTTGGAAATTATTGCTGCCGCAGCTCAAGAAGAAAAGGGAAAGGACAAATCCCTTAAAACTTGTTTTTAATAAGACAGCGATAGGACTACTGATCTGAAATGGGCTTTGCATAGAAAAGAGGGGGATGTTTTTCATCATAATCTGTAAGGGATTGAAAGGCTTTTGCCATGGTCAATAGTGTGCCTTCTTGGTATAAATTTCCGATAAACGTCATGCTTGTGGGCCTGCCTTTATCATCAAAGCCTGTTGGGACGGAAATCACAGGATGACCGGTAAGGTTGGTGATCTGCAATTGACGACCTCCGAATGATGGAGCGATGATCACATCATAGTCCAAAAAAAGCGCGTTGACCGCTTCGATCAGTTCACGTCGATGTCGGTTCGCTTGGAGGTAGTCCACTGCCGGAATAAAGAGGGCTTGCCGCAAGGAATTGGCACGAGAGCCTTGATGCTGCTCCACCAACTCATCTACTTTGCCCGAGCGAATCAGTTCATCAAAAAAAGCACCGGCTTCAGCTCTGAGAATGATGTCAAATACTTGGAAAGGGAAGTTGGAAGGTAAGGCAATAGAATCAGGTTCGATGCCAAATTCATCTTTGAGCAGCATTACTTGTTTACGCAAGTTGTTGCCGTTTGCCGATGTATCGCGATCCGCATCGGCTTTCAAATAAGCGAGCTTTAAGTTTTCTACGGCCCTAAAATCTCGAGTAAAAGGAGCCCGGTTGGTCGATGGGTCATTTACATCAAAGCCATAAATGGCATTAAAGACAATTTCACAATCCTCAGCGGAACGACAAATGGGGCCTATTTTGTCCATGGACCAGCTTAGGCTCATTACCCCATATCGACTGACGCGGCCGTAGGTAGGACGAAGGCCGGTGACACCATTTCTTGCAGCAGGCGAGGTGATGGATCCTAGCGTTTCGGTTCCCAACGAAAAGGCGACCAAGCCGGCAGAGGTGGCTGAACCAGAACCTGCAGAAGAACCACTTGCCCCTTGACTCAGGTCCCACGGATTTTTTGTTTTTCCGCCAAACCAAACATCTCCTCTAGCCAATGTTCCTGATACCAGTTTGGCGATCAAGACAGCCCCTTGCGCTTCCAGCAACTTGACAACAGTAGCCGTTTCGTTCAACATTTGGTCTTTGTAAGGAGCTGCTCCCCAAGTGGTGGGGTAGCCTTCCACAGCCATCAAGTCTTTTACCCCGTAGGGGATTCCATGGAGAATTCCTTTGTATTGACCTGCAGCAATCTCTTCATCAGCGCGTTTGGCTTGAACAAGGGCCATGGAATCGGTCACAGTGATCACAGCTTCTAATTGTGCATCGTAGGTCGCAATGCGATCCAGGTAGATCTGGGTTAACCGAGTGGAGGTTAATTGTTTATTCTTGAGCAGTGATGCGAGCTCCTTGATGCTTAAGAAGGCAATTTCTTCGTCTGTTTCTGGAAGAATTATTCCGCCTGGAATATTGGGTTGAAATCGCTGCTGCTTGCCCTTTGGCATGTCAAAACCATGCGGATGTGGATCAAAGGTTATCGCTGGGAAGGTGTTTTGGTTTGGAGTGAACCTCCTCATGTTTTCGTACCCTCGCTTATTTCGACCGAGGTAATTGTACATGGTGTCGATCGCTTCTTGTTGAAAATCGAGCCCGTAGAGGCGTTGTGCACTTTCTATATCTTTGGTGCGAAAGCCGTATTGCGGTGCTTTGCAGGCGGCAATGGTTAAGAGCAAAATGAGGTAAAGCGATACGTTTTTCATGTCAAGCCTGATGAATTCAACCCATAATCTCTGTAAAATCAAGGCAAGAACATAGCTGGATCACACAAATTTCATGCATGGCGTATTCTCATTGCCCCATAGTTCTTTCAAACAATAGGAATTGCAATCTACTTATTACTGGGAAACAAAAGGAGTTCGGACCTCAGGTCTCAAGCCACATCTGACGCAAGCTGAATTTTCAGTTGGCGGACCCGAATGGTTTAAGGTTAAGAAGAATTGGTGATTGATCATTCCTGACGGCAATGAGAAGGTTTTCACTCAACATTGCGGCACCACGATATTCCCCCCAAGTTGTGGTTGTATTCAAATAAGCATCCTGTGTAGTGGTAAAGCGTCCATTCCCTTTGCCTAGCAACAAGGTGATAGGCTTTGCATCTGCTTTGCCTTGATTAACTCGATAGGAATAGTTGTTACCAAATAGGATGAGATCCTTCAGGTCATCTCCATCAATGTCTTCAAAGACAATACTCATGGTTGGACTCATTTGAGCCTCCTGGGGTAGCAGGAGCTTCTCGAAATTTCCACCTCCCTTGTTCAATAACACAAGAGAGTGTAGTTCTGTGGCCAACAAACGCAGGCTTTCCTTCACTTGATCAGCACCAAGCAATTCCTTTGGACCGCTCAGTTTTGCGTATGATTTGTAGTCGCTGTGTTTTTTCTTGAACGCACTGACTTGTTTGATCAGTTCATCTCGGCTAGTGAAAGGGGTTTGTTGTCCTTCCTGGTAATGGAAAAGTATGGGGTCCGTTTGTTCGTTCTTATCAAAATCACCAACAAATAGGGTCAGGGGTTCTTCCTCAGAGGCCTTTAGTTTTGAATTCAAGCCCAAATTTCCCGCAACGAAATCCACTAAGCCATCCTCATTGATGTCGGTTACTAAAAGTGAGGACCAAAACCCGCTTCCACTTCCAGTGGTTCGATCTCTAAAAACGCCCCTACCATCATTTTCAAGCCAAAGCACTTCTGTCCATTCCCCGGCCAGCACAATATCCAAGTCCCCGTCATTGTCGACATCAGCCATTTCAGCTGCATTGATCATTCCAAGCGGACTAGAAATGTCCATTCTTCGCTGAAACTCATCGTTGAATTGCCCCCTACCGTTGTTGATCAGCAAGTACTGTTTCGGTGCTAAGCCGTAATTTCCTTTGTTGACATTGGCACCAACGAAAATGTCTAGGTCACCATCCCCATCGATATCTCCTGTAGTTATGGTCTTGCCCTGAGAGCCAATTTGTGGCAAGGCCATCGGTGCGAAAAAGAGATTTCCCTCTCCATCGTTGAGAAAAAGCTTATCGTAATTGTAGAGTTGTCCGTCAGCAAATTCATTTCCTGCTGAGGTAACGTAGAGATCTGGAGCCCCATCTCCATTCGCATCGAAGAATTCGGCGGCCACATCTTCTGATTTAGCCAATTGCTCGAAGGCACGATTCTTTTTTCGCTCAAACTGTTCGTTCTGTTTTTGTAACCAGAGCTCTGCAGCCTGTTCACTGGCTCCTCCAAAAAAGACATCGTTTAGGCCGTCTCCGTTCACATCAGCAAGAGCCAGTGCAGGCCCTTCGGTATTGAATTTACGAGGAATCAGGTACTCGATATCGAAATCACTGTAGCTGTTCTCCTGATGTCGATAGTCAATGTTGTGGTCCACAATGGCAATTTGTTTACTGGCACCAATGCCTAGGCTAAGGCGCCCGCCTTCTGGCGAATAGTTGATTTCAACCAATTGATTTGTAGCGACTTTTGTCATTGTTTGTTTCTGGCCATCAGACCAGATCACTTCAATATCGACTTCAGGGATGGTTCCTAAGCCAAAGTAAAGCTGTGGAGGCACGGAGGATTGAAAACCGCGAGTCGTATAATTTTGCCTGAAAAAAGATTGTGCCTTGTTTCGTACAATCACCTTAGCCCCGATGCCGAAAGGATTGAATGCTGGTCCATTGAGCTTAACCGTCAAATAATTTGCTTCCGAATTGGTTGTGTTCTCGTAGAGGAAAGCCTCTTGCTCTGTGTTATTGATGATCAATTCAAGATCGCCGTCATTGTCCAGATCAGCGAAGGCGGAACCATTAGAATAACTGGGTTGGTCGAGGCCCCATTTGTTGGCCACATCTTCCATCTGCATCTTGCCAAGATGCTTCTTTGCCATGTTGGGAATCTTTACTGTGGGTAAGGTATTGATCAAGAAGGCATCTCTTTCTTCTTGACTTTGTCCTCCTTCTGGTGGATTGGACAAATAGTTGAGGTAATCCAAGTCATTGGGCCTTTTGAAGATGCCATTGGTGATGTGGAGGTCTGGTAAACCATCGTTGTCCATGTCAAAAATCAGAGGCGACCATGACCAGTCAGACGCGAAAGTACCGGCCATTAAACTGACATCTGAAAACTGCCCATTTCCTAAATTTTGCTGTAAGGTATTTCTAACGTATTGATCTCCATAGCCCAGTCTCTTTTTGATCTGATAGACTTCCACTTTGTCTTCAGTAACCGATTTTCTCCAAATCTCAGGGTCTGAAGGAAGCATATCTGTAGTGACGACCTCAGGAAAGCCATCGTTGTTCATGTCGGCGATTTCGTTGCCCATGGAATAGCGGCTGGTTTGACGAATGCGCTCTTCAAGTCGTTCTGAAAAAGTACCATCTTGGTTATTGATGTAGAGGTAGTCGTTTTCCGTGAAATCATTTGAAACATAAATGTCTGGCCATTGGTCCTGATTCACGTCGCTGACCGTAAGGCCCAAACCAAAACCAATGATGCTACTGTAAATTCCTGCTTTTTCGGTTACATCAATAAATGTGTTTCTTCCTTGCGCTAGTTGGGACTGAAAAAGCTTGTCACCACCGGCATCTGCTTGTCTTCGGGCCTGGGATTCGCTAAAGACTTCCGGGTTCTTTACGGCATGTGTCAACAGGTACATGTCCAGATCACCGTCCCGATCGTAGTCAAAAAAGGCAGCTTGCGTGGAAAATCCTTCAAAATCGAGTCCATAAGTTGCTGCGGATTCAGTAAAGGTGCCGTCTTGATTGTTGATGAACAGTTCGTTCTTTCCCTGTGCTGTTTTGTAATTGCCAACGTTCGATACGTAAATATCCAACCAACCATCCCCATTGACGTCGGCCATGGTGGTTCCTGCTGACCAAGTACTTTTTCCGGCAACACCGGCTTTTTCCGTCGCATCTTCAAACTGAAGATTGCCTTTGTTGAGGTAGAGTTTGTTGGGTTTTTGGTTGGCGGTGAAATAAAGATCCACAAGTCCGTCGTTGTTGACGTCTCCAGCAGACACACCGCCTCCATTGTAGTAATAGAGGTATTCTAATATGTTGAATTCTACACTTGGTGAGAGCTCATTGATGAAATCAATTCCTGTGTCTTGGGAAGAGCGCAACTGAAAGCGTTTGGCGTCTTCCTCCTGACAAGAACAAAAGATCAATAAGATCAAAAGTGCGCCAATGGCCTTTTTCATTTTACCTGAATTTAAAGGCACGGATCGCTTCGTTATTCATGGCGACCAACAAAAACTGCTCTTTGCCTTCACCGATAATTTTGAGGTCTCTAGCCTCGCCGACAAGACTCAAACCACCGGCTGCTTTATCGATCTCTTGAAAATTACCTTTTCCATCACCCAATAGGAGAATGCCATAGTTCGCATCGTATTTTCCAACTTGTGGTTTAGCGGCATGTAAGTTGCCCACGAGAAGAATGTCAACATGTTCATCGCCATTAAAATCATGGGATTGGGTTGCATAGACTGGGGCATATTGCGCCTTAGTTGGTAAATCCTGAACTTGAAAATTACCTTTTCCATCATTCCATAAAATGGCAGAAGCCAGGTATTGTACTTCTTGGTTGACTGCATTTTCAAGCTGTTCTGGTGTAAAGATATCCTCTAAGGTTTGATCGTTGTATGCTTCGAACTTCAGGTAGCGCTTCTTGATTTCCGGAATTTGCATTTGCAAATCCTGTTTCAAGACATAAGGCAAATTTCGGTCGTTTGCTATTCGTGTAAGGATTTGCTCAGGGCTCCCATTTTGATCGAAATCATTGACGTATACTCGAATGGGTTCTTTTTGGCTCGCCTTAAATCGTGAATTCAGGCCATGATTTCCTACGACAAAATCCATGTCCCCGTCATTGTCGAGGTCAGCGGCTTCAATTGAGTTGTACCAGCCTGCGTAACCTTTTCCTATGGCTTTATTGCTCAAACTCAGTTCTCCCTGATCATTGATCAGGACCTGTGGTTCCATCCACTCTCCAACAATGATCAGGTCTTTGTCCTTATCCCCATCAATGTCAACCCAAGTCGCGTCGGTGACTAACCCGATATTTTCTAGGCTTGGGGCTAAGTAGTCACCACTCGTGAAGCCATCATTTTTATTGTTGATGTACAGATAGCTTGTTGCCGGAACGCCATAGAGAAAGGGCCGAAGACGTGTACCCACAAATAGATCTTGGTAGCCATCCCCATTGATGTCGTAGGCGATGGCAATAGATGAACTGGCTCTGTTGGCATTCAATAGGGGGACCTCTGCTTTCGTAAATTGGCCTTTTCCATCATTGAGGTAAAGCCTGTCGCTGAGCGCAAGATCACCTACACCGTGTTCATTTCCACCACTGGCGATAAAGAGGTCTTGGTCGCCATCATTGTCGTGATCGTAAAAGAGCAAGCTAAGGTCTTCCGATAGCTTATCTTGTTCAAATGCTTCTTGCGGGCTCTGTTGGTAGGTCCCATCGGTTTGTTGAAGGTACAGCGTGGCAGAAAAACCCTTCGCTCCTCCAAAAAGGAGATCCTTTAATCCATCTCCATTGACATCCGCTTCAGCGATCTTGGGTCCTTCATTTGATCGCATATGATAGGTAAGGCGGTCTCTGTCAAAATCAACAAAAGCATTTTCCTGGTGCTGAAAGGATAATGTGCTACTGACATCAAATTCACGGAAAATTGCTGCATCCGATGTTTTGGTTTGTGCTGGCATGTCCATCGCGTCAGCCTGTGAAAGGGTCAACTCTTGGTCAGTGCTGACTTGGGTCAAACGACTTGCTTTACCATTTGGCCAAATAATTTCCAGTTCGTCGATCGTGCTGTTATTTCCTAACCCAACCACCGGTTTTGTGCCAACAGTTGATTGAAATCCTCTAATGGGCATCTGTTCGATATAGTATTGATCCTTTCCGGCCTTGATTTTGATCTTGGAACCTACACCAAAGAGGTTAGCGTCTTCCCCTTTCAAGTTGAACTTGATGTAATGCCGTTCAGGAAAAAGCTCATTGGCTTTGTTCTCGAAAATATTCGAAACCGCATTGATGTTGTTGACCACTAGGTCTAAATCACCATCATTGTCTAAGTCGCCATATGCAGAGCCATTGGAGTGCACCGGTTCACCCAAACCCCATGCTTCCGCCATGTTTTCAAAACGAAGATTCCCTTTGTTCTGGTAGGCATAATTGGGAATAGGGTTGACCGGGATGGGGTCGATCAAGGCGCGATAATTGGTTCGTCCATTGGATTTAATGGCCGCTTTTGTGTCTTCATCATCGATAAAGTTCAGGTAATCAAGATCCGTTATGTCTTGGTAAATGCCATTGGCCACAAAAAGATCCTTTAATCCGTCGTTGTCCATGTCAAAGAACAAAGCTCCCCAACTCCAGTCCGTCGCCTCGATCCCTGCCATACGTCCGACCTCAGAAAAGGTCTCGTCTCCGTTGTTGAGATGAAGCATGTTTCTTGAATATTGATAATGGTAGCCATTTTGAACACCATAATGATGCCTATCCCAGCTTTCGAAGGTAGTTACCTGTTTTATGCGTTGGTCAGGCTCCGGCAACATGTCAGTTACAAAGACATCAGGACGCAAATCGTTGTTGATGTCTGCCATGTCAGCTCCCATTGAGGCTGCTGAGATAGACTGCATACTGTTTTCTAGCACTTCATCGAAGGTGCCGTCGCCGTTGTTCAAGTAGAGATAATCGCGTTCAAAGAAATCGTTCGAAATGAACAGGTCTGGCCAATTGTCATCGTTGACATCACCAACCGTAACCCCCAAACCAAAGCCAATGATACTGCCGTAGATCCCGGCTTCTTCGCTAACGTCCACAAATTGACCATTGTCGTTGCGGTAGAGCTTATCGCCCCCAACCGGATCTCTTTTCGGTCGTTCGTTGATGCGCAGGTTGAATTCTCCAATGGCCTTGTACGAGTTATTGAGGAGGTAGACGTCGAGGTCGCCGTCTCTGTCATAATCAAAGAAAGCAGCATGTGTGGAGAACCCTTTGTCTGCTAACCCATAGGCCGCGGCCTGTTCAGAGAAGGTGCCATCACCATTATTGATGAACAGTTCATTTTGTTTATCATCTCCATCAATATCTCCGGAGTTGCAGACGTAAATATCTAAGAAGCCGTCGCCATTCACATCTGCCATGCTGACTCCCGTACTCCATGCCTTTGCACCGGCTACACCAGCTGTTGAGGTAATGTCTTCGAACTGTAACCCACCCAGGTTACGATAGAGTTTATTGGCTTGTCGATTGGAAGTGAAGTAGATGTCTTCGAGTCCGTCGTTGTCAATGTCTCCAATAGCCACACCTCCACCGTTGTAGAAGTTCCTGTAGGTATAAATGTTGAAGACGGAATCATACGTCAATGTATTAGTGAAATTCACCCCCGTTGCCTCTTCGCTCAACTTATTGAATAAAGGGGGTTGTTTTTGCTCAGTTGTACAAGCCAGTAACAGTCCAAAAAGTCCCAAGAAGCTTAAGTTTCTTAGTTTCATTAAAAATTAGCTTTTTTGATTACGCTCAATTTCGTTCTTTTTTGCCAAATCTGTAATGGTAACTAGGGCCGTAGAGATGTTCTTTCGGCCTAGGCGAATCTGTCGGTTGCCATCAACCTTGACCCAAATGGTTAAGGAGCCGTCGGGAGTTTCCACAGCAATGAAATCATTTCCACCATACCAGTCGATCAACACGTCTTTAAGTTCTTCGATCAGTAAGTCTACCGTTGTCTCTTCGTTCCAAAGCGCCCAATCCTGATAGCGAAATTCCATGGGCATTTCAATCATTTGTCCGTTGATGTATTTTGGGTAAAAAGCGAGGTTCGTGGGTCTGGAAAAGTCTTCACTTACATCATATAGCACTTGACTACCAACCCCGTTCGTAAAGAGTCCTTTGCTGTTCATCTCCCAGCAATAATCGAAAAAGTCCTTTTGTGTCATGCTAAACGAAAGACCTGCAAAAAGGCTATCGTAGACTATGCCGGTAGCGAGTTCCGCGTCTACCATGCGTTGGTATTCACTCTTCGGTTGACAAGCTTGTAAGCAAATAATACTTAATAAGATGAATAATGCCACTTTCTTCCTCATACTCCGTTACTTAATTCAATTCGAAAGCTAAGCTTTTCTCATTGTTTCTGATAAATACAATTACTTCTTTTTCCCCGATCAATAGCTTTTTGATCGCACGGGTTTCTTCGGGAACCCATAAGCCACTTTCCTCAAGGGGCATGGCCTCAAACCCACCTTCTTGAATTCCTAAAAGGACCAAACCATAAGACGCATTGTTACTTCCCAACTCCGGCTTCACTCGTTTTTGATTTCCTGCAAGAATGATATCGACTAACCCGTCACTGTTGAGGTCTTGCACATAACTCGCATATACTTGAGAAATTTGGGCCTCAAATGGAAATTCATACATGACAAACCCTTCTTCTGCTTGAAGAAAATAGGCAGAAGAAAGCTGCTGTACCTGATGTACTATGGAGTTGGCAAGCACCTCAGGTTCAAAGATTTGTTCGATCGTTTGATTTTTGTAGGCCTCATGTTTGACATACTTTTTCTTCAAGGGAGGCAGTTGTTTGATCAGATCAGGTAGCATCACTATCGGGTATGCTTGTTCATTTTCGTATTGCGTAATGAGTTGTTCAATACTGCGGTTTTGATCGAAATCATTCACGTACATCTTGAGCGGTTGGTCTGGACTTGCTTTGAGCCTGGTGTTCAGGCCATGGTTGCCACCAATGATATCAGGGCGACCGTCGCCATTGATATCAACTACGTCAACATGATGCCATAGTCCTGAAGTATTTTGGAGTCCAAAGCGTGCGGTGGCATTTTCAAATTGCCCCTCAGTGTTGATGAGAATGGTAATGGGCATCCATTCGCCAGCCACAACAAGGTCAAGGTCGCCATCAGCATCTAGGTCTGCGAGTTTACCGGAGGTGATCATGCCAAGGTCTGTAAAGGCAGGGACTTGAACCTCGACAAATTGCCCTGCCTCGTTTTCGTAAAGGTGCAAACTCCCTGCGATGCCGTAGGCAAAAGGAATCTGGCGAGTTGCTGTCAATATATCGAGGTCACCATCTCCATCATAATCGAATGGTTGAATAAACGAGGAGGGTTCGGCAATCGACTTAAATGCAGAAGAAGGCGTAAAATTGCCTTGTCCGTCATTGATGTACAGACGATCCTTAAGCTGTAGGTTGTTCAAACCAAACTCATGTCCTCCACTGCCTACTAAAAGATCGAGGTCTCCGTCTTTGTCGATGTCCACGAGCTGGGCGTCTACATCTTCACTGTTTTTGTCATAGTCAAATTGGATTTTTCTAAAGCCTCTTGTCGTTTGCAAGTGAATCTGGGCTGCTATTCCTTTAGATCCACCAATAAACAGATCCTCCGATCCATCGCCGTTGATGTCTCCAATAGCAACAGCAGGCCCTTCATTCGAGCTCATTTGTAAGATCAGTCGATCCCTGTCAAAGTCGGAATAGTCGTTTTCTTGATGTGCAATTGCCACCGCTTCGGTACTTTCGAACATGGGCTTTACGCGTGGATAATTCATTGAGATGCCCATGTACTCTTTTGCGGTCAGGTCAATGTTCTGATTGGGTTGTACTTTGGAAATGGTGCTGGTTCCGCCATCCGGCCATTTGACGATGAGGCTGATTGCTGTTGTATCAGTGCCCAATCCAAAATGCATTTCATGGGACATAGAGGACATATAGCCCTTCACAGGTGTATATTCTTTGGTTTGTACCTTACCATTGCTGACGACGGAGACTTTTGTGCCGGAAAACTTATATCCTTCCTTGCCAAAGTTGAGCTTGAGGTAATTACTTTTTCCAGCGTCAGAGCTGAGGTTTTGATAGAGCAAAAGGTCGCCATTGATGTTATTGATCACCAATTCAAGGTCTCCGTCCTGATCGAGATCGGCATAGGCTGCGCCATTGGAGAAGACTTCGTCAGAGAGACCTGCGTTATTCGCCACATTTTCAAATTGGAAATTTCCTTTGTTTTGGTATAAGAAGTTTTGAAGAGGAACAGATGGAATGACGTCAATTAGTTTGGTAATGACGACGCTATCTCTTTTATATTCTTCAAACTGGAGCGTATTGTTCGCGTAAAAGTTGATGTAGTCTTGATCGGTCAGGTCTTTGTAAATGCCATTTGCGACGAATAAGTCATCACGCCCGTCGTTGTTGTAATCAAAAATAAGGGCACCCCAGCTCCAGTCTGTGGCTTCGACCCCTGACAATCGCGAGACCTCGCTAAAAACAGGAAAGCCATCGACGTTTCCCCGGTTCCATTGCAGCGTATTTCTTGTGAACTGATGATGATACCCTGCGTCAGCGTTGGCTTTATGCTTGTCCCAGTTTTCGAATACGGTTTTTGTCTTGACACGTTCAGGGTCATTGGGCAACATTTCTGTCACGAAAATCTCAGGTCGGCCATCGCCATTCAAGTCTGCGATATCGGCACCCATAGAACCCATGCTGGTTTCAGTGATCGACCGTTCTAAGACTTCTTCAAAGGTTCCATCTCGCTGGTTGATGTACAGGTAATCCCGCTCGAAAAAGTCATTCGACACAAAAATATCGGGCCAATTGTCATTGTTGACATCCGCAAAGGTGACGCCCAGACCGTAACCGATGGCGCTTCCGTAGATACCAGCGGCTTCACTGACGTCTGTAAAGTGATCGCCATCATTTCGATAGAGTTTATTGCCACCTTCAGGGTCTCTTTTTTCTCGCTGGCCTTTTCTCAGGTCGTAAATACCAACCGATCGCGTGCTGTTGTTCAACAGGTACATGTCAAGGTCGCCGTCCTTATCGTAGTCAAAGAAGGCCGCATGATTGGAAAGCCCTTTGTCGGCGATCCCCCACTCTTCAGCAGCCTCTGTGAACGTGCCGTCTTGGTTATTGATGAACAGTTCGTTGTTTCGGTTATTTCCTTCTAAGGGGCCAGACTTGCAAACGTACAAATCAAGCCAACCATCCCCATTGACATCGGCCATGCTCACCCCGGAAGACCACACATTTGGACTAGCGACGCCGGCTTCGCGAGTGATGTCTTCAAAGGTTAAATTGCCCTTATTAAGGAATAATTTATTATCGACAAGGTTACCGGTGACATAAATGTCTTCCAATCCATCGTTGTTGATGTCACCAATAGCGACACCAGCTCCGTTATAAAAATTCCGATAGGTATAAGGGTTTAGTTGCTCATTATAGGAAAGGGCATTATTGAAGTTAAGCCCTGATGATTCGGCGGGTACTCGAACAAAGGACGGTGTTGTCTTACTTGCCTTTTGACAAGAGGAAAACGCATAAAAAATAACAACTAACCCAACTAAAAATCTCTTATCCAACAGCCTCTTATTTAACGATTTGAGGATAAAAAAAAGGACTTGCTAAAGCAAGCCCTTTTTGAATTATAAATGTAAGTTTTTACTAGTATCCAGGGTTCTGTTGTAGATCTGGGTTGGCATCAAGCTGTTGCGTTGGAATAGGGAAGATGTTACGGAAAGCTTGAGAAGCTGGTTTTTCCCACCAGGCATCATTGTACTTACCGAATCTGATCAAGTCAGATCTTCTATAGCCTTCGGCAAACATTTCTCTACCTCTTTCTGCTAACAAGATGTCTTCATCAAGTGTAGCCAAAGCAGCAACTCCTGCTCTTGCTCTTACTTGATTCACAAAGTTCAATGCAGCTCCAGGACGTCCTTGTCTCAATTCTACTTCAGCTTTCATCAATAAAGCATCACCATATCTAAAGATAGGCCAGTCATTACTTAAGCTTTGTGCAGCACCAGATTGGATTTCGAATTTACCCACTCTAGCACCTGCTTGACGCAATGAATTTGGCTCTAGCTCATTGATCTCAGGAGTGAACGTCAATGGCGCACCATCAGGATCATTAGCCTCGGCTGATTCATCTTCTAGTCTCTGTCCAGTTGAAGAGAACTGAGGACCCACCAAGAAGCTATTTCTTCTGGTATCGCTGGCATCATAGGAGTTGTAGAACTCTTCCAAAGAAGCGTAACCATTCCATGGCTGCTCTTGCATATCAAACGTGAATTGGGTCAAGTAGTGACCTGTCATCTGACCTAGGTTGAACCCACCTGCATTGTCTTGATCATAAGGTAATGTCAAGATGTTTTCAGAAGATCCACCGTTGTTAGTAGAGAAGTTAGCGAAGTAATTGTTCTCTAGAGAGAACGGACCGTTGTTGATCACGTCATCCAATGCTGCTTGAGCATCGGCCCAACGAGCTGAACCCGTATACACTTCAGCATTTAAGTAGAGTTTCGCCAAGATCATTTTAGCAGACCAGTAGTTCAACGTCGTTTTTGTATTGTCTCTTGACAATAAAGCGAGGTTGTCATTTACTGAAGCTTCGATGAAGTTGAATACTTCCTGACGAGAACTTGTTGGTGGTGTTGGATCATCATCTGTTTCCAAGATGATTGGCACATTACCCCAAGCATCGATCAACCATAGGTAAACCAAGGCTCTTAACACTCTTAGCTCCGCACCGAGTGCAGGAACATCTGGGTACTGTTGTAAGAGTAGGTTGATGTCCCCAATAGCAGTGTAGCAGTATGCCCAACCGTTGTAGATCGCACCCTCTTGAGGGTTATACTCATGTTTATGCATTCTTAACCACAAACCGCCATCGAACCAGTCACCACCTTTTTGTGCAATGACCATTTCGTCAGAAGCCACTTCATGGATAGACCAAATGGAGTTGTGACCTCCCCATGAACCAATGATTCGCTGATAGGCAGATGCTTTCAATACATCCGTCAACGCAGTGTTATCGCTGGTTGCCAATTCTTCAGCTGAATAGCCGTTGAATATTTCTTGCTCAGGTTCGGCACAGGCACTGACCAAAATCAGTACTGCGGCAAACCACGCTAAGCTTTTATTTAATTTAAACATATCTAAGTAGTTTACTATTTAATATTTACTGTGAAACCGAGAGTGAACGTTCTTGTTAGGAAGTAAGTGTTTCTTCTCTCAAGTCCTGGTGACAAAGCACCTCCAATACCACCCTGGTTTTGGTCTACCCATCTTACTTCAGGGTCTACACCAGCGTAGTCAGTGATAGTGAACAAGTTCTGTCCAGCAACATAAACTCTTAAGTTTTCAACCCAATCAGCAGTTGTTGGGATGTTATATCCAATCTGCATGTTATCCAATCTGATGAATGAAGCATCTTCGATGAATTGATCAGAGAAGAGAGGACCAGAAGTGATTTCCGGAGTTTTATCAGTAGTTACTGAGTTCCATGTGTTCGACCCAGCATCTTGGTTCTCATAGAAACCTCTGAATGAGTTGTATAGCTGGTGTCCGAAAGATCCTCTTAGGAAGAATGACATATCCCAGTCACCGTATACGAAAGAGTTATTCCAACCGAAATCTGCATCTGGAAGCGCATTACCTAAAATAGAGTACTGCGAGTTGTCGTTAGGGTCGATTCTAGTCGTTCCATCAGGAGCAACATAGAATGCAGTTCCGTTTTCAATGCCACCTAATTTAGGACCCCAGAAGTTACCCAAAGTCTCACCTACTCGGTTTTCAATCGTTGGGTTGTCATTCTGACCTGGAGATCCAGGAGCAGAACCTTGAGGTCTGATGAAATCAAATCCAAGTCCTCCTTCGACAGAGAGTGATTCGATTGTTGTTTTGTCATAGATGGTAAAGTTCACAGATGGAGTCCATACCACAGGACCTAAGTTCACGCCATTATAAGAAGCAACAAACTCAAATCCTCCAGAAGAAAGCTCTGCTAGGTTTACCCAAGTAGTTCCTGCTGTGTTGAAGTTTCCTGGATCGAATGGATTAGGAGCTCCAACAGGTACTGTAATAGGGAACAACAAGTCTTCTACGTTTTTCTGATAGTACTCAACAGCACCGGTGATCTTATTGTCCAATAGACCGAAATCAAGCCCGATGTTAAACTCTTTACGAGTCTCCCATTTCAACAACTTGTTCGGGTTTCTATTTTGCTGCGGAGAGATGTATACATCATCTGATGTAGTTGGGTCTCCGTCAAGATCAATTCTTGGTCCATTTTCAAATACACCAAGTGCCAAATCAGCAGAAGGAGGCAATGCACCTGTAATACCGTAAGAGGCTCTGAATTTCAATTGGCTTACCGGACCAAGGTCGAAGATCTCAGTTAACTCAGCACCAGCAGAAACTGATGGGAAATAACCAGTTTTCTCATCCTCACCGAAACCAGAGAAAGATTCTTGTCTGATACTAGCAGATAAGAAGTAGATTCCTTGGTAGTTCAAGTTCACTCTTGCGAATGCTGAATTCAATACGTCTTGGTTCTTGTAAGAATAGACGTTGGTGTTGTTTCCTAATCTTACCGCACCAGCACCTAGGTTATTCCAAGTGTTTGAGTCAAACAAGAATTGTCTAGTTCTTGCGCCGAAGCCTTCGAACGTTCTTTTCTGCTGCTCACCACCTAATAGAACAGTCATGTTCAAACCGTCAGTGATTTCTGTGTTGTAGTTCAAGGTACCCGTTACAATTTGGGTGAAACCTTCGTTGCTGATTCTCTCAGCAATACCTCTGTTACCTAAACCAAGGACAAGGTCTTTTCTTGACCAGAATGAGCCGTTCATCTCGGTGAAACGGTCTTGGTTGTATTGAACAGCTGCAGTTAAGTTATCCAAAATGTCAAATTCAGCTCTGTAAGAAGTCAAGAACGTTTTTCTTGATCCTCCGAATAATTGCTGTTGTCTAAGTGCTTCTGGATTGTAGAAATCAAAAAGGTCTCTTTGGAAGAATGGTCCTACTTCAGCTTCACGATCTAATGAATAAACCGGAGCAGTAGGGTTATAAATCATTGCATACCTAAAGATTTCATTGTTTCTCGCAGTGAAGTCTCTGTTAGTGAATGTTGCATTCACATTTAGTCTCAATCTATCGTTGATGGCGCTGTGAGAAAGGTTCAAACGAGTGTTCAATCTTTCGTTGCCGATTCCTTTTACAACCCCTTGGTTCTCCCGCCAGTTAACAGAAGCTCTGTACGACGTTCCTCCAAAAGAACCACTAACAGAAGCATTGGTTGCTTGTGATACGGCAGTTCTTGTTACTTGGTCGATCCAATCGGTGTCACCACCAAAATCGGTTCCACCTCTTGCAAGAAATTCTTCTGTAGAAAGAGGCTCGATTTTATTGAGTACCACGTTGTCAATCGCAACGAATGATCCCACTGAAATATTGGTTACACCTTGCTCGCTTCCACCTTTAGTAGTGGTGATCAAGATGACACCGGAAGAAGCTCTTGCACCGTAGATGGCAGCAGCAGAGGCATCTTTCAATACATCGATTGACGCGATATCGTTCGGGTCAACGTTGTTCAAGTCTGCGCCTGGTACACCATCAAGTACAATAAGTGGTGAAGCATTCGCACCGAAGGTAGAAACACCTCGTAGACGAATATTAAACCCACCGTTAGGGTCACCACCCGGACGTGTAATAGAAAGACCTGCTACTTTACCAGCCAAAAGCTGTGTAGGGTCGGCCACGTTACCTTTGTTGAAGTCTTCAGGTTTGATGCTGGCCACAGCACTGGTGATCTCTTTCTTTTCCTGAGATCCGTAACCTACAACGACAACTTCGTCCAATTCAGCATAATCAGGTTGTAAGACGATGCTTATCGTCGACTGATTACCTACAAGAACTTCCTGAGAAACATAGCCAATGAAAGAAAAGACCAATGTTTCGCTTGAGCTCGCCTCGATGGAATAATTACCATCAAAGTCTGTCGCAACACCTCTAGTGGTGCCCTTAACCGTTACGTTTACTCGTGGAATGCCTAAGCCGTCATCCCCACCAGTTACCGTACCGGTAATTGTTCTAGTTTGTGCCAGTAGCGTCCCTTGGAAACCAACTGACATAACAAGAAGGATTAGTAAAAACTTTTTCATACAATCATTTTTAATTTACTTGTTAATTGGCCATACCTCGCCAATAAAGTGCAATCGAATGCTCAAAGTACAAGGCTTGTACTGCATTTCATAGGTATTCTTTCTTAAAATTAACGCAAACGATTGCAAAAACAGGTGAAAACGGGTTAGAATAGGAACTATCAAGGAGTTAACTGCTACACGTTAAGTTTATAGATGAAAGTGCTCGCTAGATCAACGGGAAATAATCATCGACTGAATTGCTCCTCTGGCGTCTAACGATTCCACAAAAGATATGGGGCTATGCACGCATTCATTGACGCCATTTTTTAAGTTCGGTCAGAGGGAGTATTTTCGCCTAACTTACTGCCATGGACTGGAGCGAATTATTACATACGGCCGCCTATAGCGAACCGGTGACAAGCCGATCGCAATTTGATCGAGATTTTGATCGTATTATCTTTTCACATCCTTTTCGCCGGCTTCAAGACAAAACGCAAGTTCATCCATTGCCCGAGCATGATTTTGTTCACAACCGCTTGACGCATAGCCTTGAGGTTTCGAGCGTTGGCCGCTCACTGGGTAGAACCGTTGGGCAATGGGTATTGGCGCAACAATCGGCATTAGATAAGGTTCTTTCTGCGCATGATTTTGGAGCCATTGTTGCCTCAGCCTCTTTGGCGCATGATATTGGCAATCCACCATTTGGTCATTCGGGAGAGGCCAGCATTTCCGATTACTTTAAAACCCATGAATCGGAATTCAGCACGCTCTTTAGTTCGGAGCAAAGGGCTGACCTAACCAACTTTGAAGGTAACGCACAGGGACTACGCCTGATCGCCAAATCAGGTAACGATGGCCTCAAATTAAGTCTTCCCACAATTGCCGCCTTTATTAAATATCCCAAACCGGCGCTCCCCACGGTAGTATATAAGGATAGAAAAAGTCAAAAGAAGTACGGTTACTTTACTTCGGAGGCAGACCAGTTTCTTCATATTGCCAACACCTTAGGTCTGCATCAGCTGAGCGAATCCCAGTTTGTGCGGCACCCATTGGCGTTTTTGGTAGAAGCAGCAGACGACATTTGCTATAATGTCATAGACCTCGAGGACGGTTGTAACCTGGGTTTGGTATCCTATGAACAAACTGTCGGCTTATTTGGAAAGATTTTAGGCGAACGTTTTCAACCGGAAAAGCTTGAAAGAATTCCTCTAATGAAAGACAAAATCGGCTTGTTGCGCGCATTGGCCATTGGCGTATTGGTCGACCAATGTGCAGCAGAATTCATTGCCAATGAAGAAGCAATTTTGGCAGGAACCTATGATCAGGCCCTCGCAGATCATGTCGATGCCAGTGGAGCACTTGGAGAGATCAAATCGTTGAGTATCGAAAAGATCTACCGGTCTCGAAAGGTTGTGGAGATCGAAGCCGCCGGTTATCGCGTGCTGAATGGTTTGCTCGAAGTGTTTGTGCCTGCTTTAATAGAATCCTTTCAAGGGAATCGCGCATACCGGCATCAGTTGTCGCTCCGATTATTGCCGGATGATACCCTCCAGCTATTGAAAGCGGAAGAAGGCATCTACGAGCAACTGCGTGTGTTGCTTGACTTTATTAGTGGAATGACGGATTCGTACGCCGTTAACCTTCACCGAAAGATCAATGGAACTACCTTGCCGGGAATGAACTGATTCTGAGCTGTTAATAAACAATTCCATCGGTATGATTAAAAGGTGAAAATATTACCTTTGTGTCCTTATTTGAACATGTGGTCTAAATTCCCTCATATCGTCCTGAAATACAGGTTAATACTGATCATTACCTTATTGGCCTTTACGGCCTTTATGGGATATCAGGCGCGTAATGTCAAACTCGCCTTCAATTTCAACACGGCTGTACCGGAAACAGATGAAAACTATCAATACTTCCAGAGCTTTAAGGAGAAGTTTGGTGAGGATGGTAACGTGCTGGTGCTTGGGGCAAAAGACAGCAGCCTTTATGCACTTGAGCAATTCTTGGCTTATCGGGAGTTAAACAAGACGCTAGGAGAGCTACCGGGCATCACCAACGTGATTTCGTTGGCTTCGCTACAGAAGGTAGTGAAAAACACAGAGGAGCGCACTTTTGACCTAGAACCCCTCATTCAACAAGAACCGCAATCGCAGGCGGAGCTAGATGCCATTCTGCAAGAAGCCATGGGACTTAAGTTCTATTCTGGTCAGCTGCTGAATCCTCAAAATGGCGCTACGCTCATCTTGATCAACATGGAGCGAGATGTCCTGAACTCTAAAAAGAGGAATGACCTCATTGACGAGATTCGAGTGATCGGTGCAGCTTTTAGTGAAGAGACAGGAATCCAGCTGTATTACTCTGGGATGCCTTTTGTTCGTACGGTCATGCAGCAAAAGACAAGTCACGAACTCCGTCTATTTATTGCCTTGTCCATTGGGGTGACGGCATTGATCTTGTTTTTGTTTTTTAGGTCGTGGACAGCAGTGTTGGTGCCACTTTTTGTCATCGGAATTGTGGTCACCTGGGTACTTGGTACTGTGGCGCTTTTAGGTTATCAGATCAATGTGCTCACGGGGTTAATTCCTTCGATCATAATTGTCATTGGCATACCCAACGCGGTCTATTTGCTGAATAAGTTTCATCAGGAATTTGCCAAACATGGCAATAAGATGAAGGCGATCAGTCGGATGATCCGTAAGATTGGTCTGGTTACGCTGATCACTAACTTCACCACAGCGATCGGATTTTTGGTATTGGTCTCCACGGACATTACCATCTTGAAAGAATTCGGCTTAGTGGCCGGAATCAACATTTTGGCCACCTTCATTGTCAGTATGGTACTCATTCCTGGAGTACTGACCTATTTGCCACCACCAAAGAAGGAGCAGCTCAAACATTTGGAATTTCCTTTGGTCATCAAGTTTTTGACCTTGCTGGATCTATTGGTTCATCGGCACCGCTACCGTGTTTTTGTCGTTACGGCGATCATTGTGGGGTTTTCCATTTTTGGGGTGACAAAGCTGTATACCATCGCCTACATGGTAGACGATATTCCAGAGAAGAGTCAGCTCAAACAAGACCTTTATTTCTTTGAGAAGAATTTTGCAGGGGTAATGCCGCTCGAGATCATCATTGATTTTGGAGAGCCACGTTCAACTATTAATTCAAGAAACTTAAGAAGAGTAGACCGATTGGAGAGGGCTTTAGCGCCATTGGAGAATGTTTCTCAACCCATTTCCATTGTGTCCTTTGCCAAAGCTGTGCGTCAAGCCTTTTACAATGGGAATTCCAGTTATTACGGTTTGCCTAGTCCAAGCGATAGGAATGTGATCTTGAGCTATTTGGCTAACCAACAAAGCAAAACAGATTTTCTAAGTTCATTTGTTGATTCTACCGGGCAGGTCATGAGGGTCTCCTTGAAAGTGGCCGACATCGGGTCGCATAAAATGGACTCATTGATCAATCAAGTCATACAGCCCGAGATCGATAAGGTATTTGGAGATGATGTGGATACCGCCGTTACCGGTTCGACACTGCTTTTTGTCAAAGGAAATCAGTTTTTAATCGAGAATTTGAGGCAGTCTTTGCTACTGGCCTTTGGGATCATCGCCATCATCATGGGCATTTTGTTTGCCAACGTACGAATGATCATCATCTCATTGATCCCTAATTTCATTCCCTTGATCATGACGGCGGGTATCATGGGTTATTTCGGCATTCCTCTTAAGCCAAGTACGGTGTTGATTTTCAGCATTGCTTTTGGTATCTCCGTTGACGATTCCATTCACTTTTTAGCCAAGTATAGACAAGAGCTGTTTGCTAAGAATTTCTTTGTTCCGGTCGCCATTAGCAATAGTATTCGAGAAACGGGATCGAGCATGTTGTATACATCCATCATTCTTTTCTTTGGTTTCGTGATCTTCATTTTCTCTAGTTTTGGAGGAACCGTTGCCCTTGGTCTGCTCACCTCTATTACCCTATTCTTTGCTATGTTGACCAATTTGACATTGCTCCCTGCCTTGTTGATGGTATTTGATAGTGGAAAGCGCAACAAGAATTTTCATCCTTTGATCGAGCATTATGAATTCTACATTGAAGATGAGGATGAAGAGATTGATACAAAGAGTCTATTGATTAAAGAAAATGACCCCTTTGTCGGGTCAAGTAAAAAGGAACGTTAACCTCGTTTAAAAGGAAGAAGCGTGAAGAAATATACAGAATACAAGCAATCGAATTTCGCTCAGGTTGGTACCGAAAAGTTAACCTACTGGAAGGAGAACAAGGTCTTTGAAAGGTCAGTAAACGACCGAGAAGGGCAGCCTACGTTTACGTTTTTTGAAGGACCTCCTTCGGCAAACGGCACCCCGGGCATTCACCACGTCATGGCGAGAACGGTTAAGGATATTTTCTGTAGATACAAAACCCAAAAGGGATTCCAGGTCAAAAGAAAAGGAGGCTGGGATACCCACGGGCTGCCTGTTGAGCTTCAAGTTGAAAAGGAACTGGGGATAAAAAAGGAAGACATCGGTAAAAAAGTAACGGTTGATGAGTACAATCAGAAGTGCCGTGAAACCGTGATGCGCTTCAAAGACCAGTGGGATGATTTAACAGAAAAAATGGGGTATTGGGTCGACTTGGAGGATCCGTACATCACTTTCGATAAAAAATATATTGAGACGCTGTGGAGCCTATTGAAGCAGCTGTACGATAAAGGCTTGCTTTATAAGGGCTACACGATTCAACCTTATTCTCCTGCTGCGGGCACCGGATTGAGCTCTCACGAGCTAAATCAACCAGGTACCTACAAAGACGTCAAGGATACGACGATCACTGCCATGTTCAAAGTGGTAGGTACAGAAAATGATTATTTCCTTGCATGGACAACTACCCCATGGACCTTGGCAGCCAATAACGGCTTAGCGGTTGGTGCAGGAATTACCTATGTGAAGGTCAAAACCTTCAATCAATACACATTTGAGCCTATACAGGTGATTTTGGCAAAGGACCGTGTGAATGCCTACTTCCAAGCCAAGGCAAAAGAGTTGAAGTTGACAGACTATACACCGGGCGATAAATTGATTCCCTTTGAGATCGTTGAAGAGTTTACGGGAAGGGATCTAGCGGGAATGGACTACGAGCAGTTGATGCCTTATATTCCTATTGAAAAACCAGGCTGTACGGTCGTCATCGGTGATTTTGTGACCACAGAAGATGGAACGGGTATCGTACACATCTCCCGCACTTTTGGAGCAGATGATGCACGTGCTTCCGAGCAAAATGGGCTGCCTGGTGTATTCGTCAAAGACGAGGAAGGAAAGGATGTTCCCATTGTTGATAAACAAGGGAAATATGTAAAAGAGATTACTGATTTCGCTGGAATGTACGTCAAGAACGAGTACTACACTGAAGGCGAACAACCGGAGAAATCGCTCGATGTGCTGATCTCGATCAAGTTGAAGGAAGAAAATAGGGCATTTAAAGTTGAGAAGTACGAGCATACCTATCCGCACTGCTGGCGAACGGACAAGCCCATTCTTTACTACCCACTCGATTCCTGGTTTATTAAAACCACGGCATACAAACAACAACTGGTTGAATTAAACAAAACGATCAATTGGAAGCCGGCATCGACAGGTGAAGGCCGGTTTGGAAACTGGTTGGAAAACTTGGTCGACTGGAACCTTAGCCGTTCACGGTATTGGGGAACTCCCCTGCCAATTTGGGTTTCTGAGGATAAAAAGGAACAAAAGTGTATTGGTTCGATTGCTGAACTAGAAGCGGAGGTAGAAAAGGCCATTGCCGCTGGTTTTATGACCGAACCTTTGGGTGAGGATTTTGACCTGCATCGTCCGTATGTGGATGACATTGTTTTGGTGAGCGAAACAGGGCAAAAAATGTTTAGAGAGCCAGACCTCATCGATGTTTGGTTTGACTCTGGCGCCATGCCTTATGCCCAGTGGCACTACCCGTTTGAGAATGGGGATATTTTCAAAGAGAATTTCCCGGCAGATTTTATTGCTGAGGGTGTTGATCAGACAAGGGGTTGGTTCTTTACCCTTCACGCCTTGGGGGTAATGCTCCATGGTAGTGTGGCTTTTAAGAATGTGATTGCCAACGGATTAGTGCTGGATAAGGATGGGAATAAAATGTCCAAAAGACTCGGCAATGCCGTCGACCCCTTCGAAACCATTGCCCAATATGGACCAGACGCAACACGCTGGTACATGATTTCCAATGCCAATCCTTGGGATAACCTGAGGTTTAACATTGACCGCGTTGGTGAGGTCCAACGAAAGTTTTTTGGCACACTTTATAACACTTATAATTTCTTTGCGCTCTATGCCAATTTAGACGGGTTTACTTTCGAGCAGACCCCAATTCCATTGGCTGAACGAACCGAAAGCGATCGCTGGATCTTGTCGCGCTTGAACTCGTTGATCGAGGCTGTAGATCAGGCCTATGAGGAGTACGAACCCACTAGGGCCGCTCGCCTCATCACAGATTTTGTAACGGATGAAATGAGCAACTGGTACGTTCGTCTGAACAGAAAGCGTTTCTGGAAGGGTGAATACAACGACGATAAAAAAGCAGCCTATCAGACTTTGTATACCTGTTTGATCACAGTGGCCAAAATAGGAGCCCCAATTGCCCCTTTCTACATGGAGCAGCTCTATCAAGACCTGAATGCAGTGACCGGAATGGAAAAAGGAGATTCCATTCATTTGACGGATTTCCCTCGAGTCGATCAGGCTTGCATCAACCCTGACTTAGAGGAAAAAATGAGGTTGGCTCAAACCATTTCTTCATTAACACATTCCATTCGTAAGAAGGAAAAGATCAAAGTCCGTCAGCCATTAACCAAGATCATGATCCCGGTATTGGATGAAAGGATCAAACATCAAATTGAAGAAGTTTCTGAGTTGATCAAATCAGAAATCAATGTGAAGGAGATTGAGTTCTTGCATGACACCTCAGGGGTTTTGGTTAAAAAGATAAAGCCTGATTTTAGGCAGATTGGTCAAAAATTCGGTCCTAAAGTCAAGTTCATTGCTGCAGCCGTGAATCAATGGGGTCAAGAAGAGATCGCGGCAATCGAGGCAACGGGATCTTTTGAACTCTTGATCGATGGAGAGCCGGTTTCGCTAAGCTTAGAAGACGTAGAGATCAGCAGTGAAGACATTCCGGGTTGGTCAGTCGCTTCTGAAGGAAGGGTAACTGTAGCACTCGACATTCACCTAACAGATGAATTGAGGCGAGAAGGATTTGCCAGAGATTTTGTGAACAGAATTCAGAACTTGAGAAAAGATGAAGGTCTGGAAGTTCAAGACAAGATCGAGTTGTTGATTTCAAGTGACGAATCTTTTGTATTGGAGGCGATAACGCAGAACCAAGAGTATGTGTGTGCAGAAACACAAGCCTTGCGCCTTGCTGTTGTGGAGGCTGCCGATGCGCACACCCTAGAGATCGATGGGCACAATTTAGCCTTGAACCTACATTTGATTGAAGCCAACTAAGTACTTTTTATTCGTCCTGTTGCTGCTTATTGCAGATCAAGCCAGCAAGCTTTCGGTTGATGCGTTTATGCAGATGGGACCAGATGGAGAGGTTTCATTAATTGGCGATTGGTTTAAACTGCACTACATTCTCAATAGAGGAATGGCCTTTGGACTCAGTTTAGAGGCCAACAACGGGAAGTTCATTCTCACCCTCATAAGGATATTGGCTGCTGGCGTCATGGTTTACTTGCTTTTCCGCCTTTCGCGCCAGCGCTACCCAAATGGCTTGCTTTGGTCATTGGCCGCCATATTAGGAGGTGCCCTCGGGAATGTGGTCGACAGTGTTTTTTACGGGGTGTATTTGGAAAACGCGCCTTTAAGTGCTCCAACACCTTGGTTTCATGGGCAGGTAATCGACATGTTCTACATAGATCTATGGGAGGGATTTTTGCCTGATTGGATTCCCGTTTGGGGAGGCGTTGAAATTGCCTTGCTGCCTATTTTTAACCTGGCCGATGCAGCCATTTTTATAGGGATTATCTTATTGCTGGTTAATCAAAAGCGCTGGTTTCACAAACCATTTATCATTGAAGGGTGAATAGACTTTTTTTAATATGAGACGAATTAAAGTCAAAAAATTTCATCTTTTCGCAATACTTTCATAGTTTAACTATTCACATAGTTAACACAATGAACATGAAACAATTAAAAAGCGTAGTTATCTGCCTTCTGCTGATAGGCCTTTTCTCATTTAACGGATTTGGACAAGACTTACCCACCGATCCTAGTGTTAAGATTGGAAAGTTAAAAAACGGGTTTACCTATTACCTGAGGAGCAACCCACGTCCTGAGAACAGAATTGAGTTCAGGCTTGCCGTCAAAGCAGGGTCAATTTTAGAGGATGATGATCAACAAGGACTGGCTCATTTTACAGAGCATATGTTGTTCAACGGCACCAAAAACTTTGAAAAGAATGAATTGATTGATTTTCTCCAGAAAATGGGGCTTGAATTTGGTGGTGACCTAAATGCCTACACCAGTTTCGATGAAACCGTCTACATTTTACCTATTCCTACCGAAGACCCCAGCCACATCGATGACGCACTCCTGGTGCTTAGCGATTGGGCACATCAGGCGAGCTTCGAAGATGAGGAGATTGACAAAGAGCGCGGGGTGGTCATGGAAGAATGGCGCTTACGTTTGGGCGCTTATGAACGAATGCGTCAGCAGATTTGGCCAGTGACGCTTGCGGGTTCCAGATATGCGGAACGCTTGCCCATCGGTAAACCTGAAGTGCTCGAAAACTTTGATTATGATGCAGCGAAGAGATTCTACAGAGACTGGTATCGTCCGGATCTGATGGCGGTAATTGCTGTTGGCGATTTTGAGCTGGATGAAATGGAGGCCAAGGTCAAAAAGAACTTTGGTCAGATCAAAGGCCCCAAAAAGCCCAAGGAAAGAGTTGAGTACGGCAAACCAGATTTTGAAGGTACTCGTGTAGCGATTGCCAGTGATGATGAAGCCACAGGAAATACCATCAATGTAAATTTCATTACCCCAGGTTCTATCGAACGCAAGGCAGACAAAGCAACCTTTAGAAAGGGATTGTTGAGAGGCTTGTACTCAAGCATGATCAATCAGCGCATGCGCGAATTGGCACAATCATCCAACCCGCCTTTTCAGTTTGCCTTCAGCTCTTATGGTGGCTCCTTAGGCAAAGGAAAATATGAGTACACCATTTATGTGGATGTCAAAGAAGACCAGTTTGAAGAAGGCCTTCTTGCTGCGGTAAGAGAAAATGAGCGAGTAAGAAGGTATGGCTTTACAGAAGGAGAATTTGAACGAGCAAAAGCCTCTTACCGGAATAGTTACGAGCGACGGGTCAAAGAAGCCGATAAGCAAGAGTCAGGTCGACTGATCAATCAATACGTCAACCACTTTTTGAACGGAGGCTATTTGTTGAACAATGCACAAGAACTGGCATTGCTTGAGGAATTCTTAGACGGGATTGAGCTCAATGAAATCAATGACCTGATCAATGGGTGGATTCGAGAAGACAACCGAACGATTGAAATTCAAGCAAAATCAGAAGATGAAGCAGCGATACCGACAGAAGCCGAGCTAATCGGTATTTTGGATAATGTAAGAGAAGACGAGAGCATCACTCCATACGAGGAAGAGGAATTGGCAGCTTCTTTAATGTCTACTATACCGCAACCCGGCAAAGTGATCGAGACAGAGTCCTTTGATCAAACCGGAATAACGCACTGGACCTTGTCCAATGGGGCCAACGTTTACCTCAAACCCACAGACTTTAAAAATGACGAGGTTCGAATGACCGCCTTTAGTTTTGGTGGAACATCGCTTTATTCAGACGAAGAGTATTTTACGGCCTCGAATGTAGGTCAAATTGCCAGCGAATTAGGTTTTGGTGAATTTAGTAGTGTTGATCTGGCCAAATTTATGACGGGTAAAACGGCAAGCGTTTACACGTCGGTAGGCTCTTTAGAGGAGACAGCCGGTGGTTTTTCCAGTGTTAAAGATTTGGAGACCTTCATGCAAATGCTCTATATGAAGTTTACTGATGTGCGCGATGATAAAGACGCATTCGACAGTTGGTTGAGCAAAACGAAGAACTTGTATGCCAACATTTTGAATAGTCCTGACGTCAAATTTCAGATTGAATTAATTGATGTGATTTATGGAGGCCATCCGAGAGCAGGATTTCCCACACAAGCGCAATTTGAATCCTTAGACTATGATCGTGCAAGAGAGATCTATTTGGAGCGTTTTGCCGACGCAAGTGACTTCCAGTTTGTTTTTGTTGGCAATATTGACCTTCAGACCTTTCAGCCCCTTGTTGAACAGTACATCGGAGCGTTACCTTCTTCAAATAGCAAGGAGTCTTACAAGGATGTAGGGCCAAAATTGATGGATGGACAGGTCGATAAAAACATCTACGTTGGGGTGGATGATAAAAGCCAAGTCAACATCATTTTGCATGGAGATTATGATTATTCTTTAGAGAACAACGGGTTGATGGATGCCATTGCAAGTATTCTTTCGAATAAAATGATTGAGACCTTACGCGAAGAAATGGGAGGTGTCTATGGAGCCGGTGCCTCCGCCAGTTTGGTTGAGCGTCCGAAAGGAGAATTTAATTTCTCCATATCTTTTCCATGCAAGCCTGAGAATGTCGAGGCCCTGACGCAAGCCGCGTTGGGCGAATTAGACAAAATCAAGGCCGGAGATTTTTCTGAAGAGGACCTTCAAAAGATCATAACAGCAAGAATCCAAAACTTTGATGAGCAGATCAAACAGAATGGTTATTGGGCTTCAGCGATGACTGGATACATAAGGGAAGGCAGAGATTTTGATCTGATTTTGGAAGGAAACGAAAGAGCAAAAGCAATGACCAAAGAAAAAGTGGTCGCCATAGCCAATAAATACCTCACCAAAGAGAACATGATCAAGGCCGTCAAATTACCAGAGAAGATGAAAGGGGAAGATTTGGGTCAAGAGATCAAGAAAAATTAAACAAAGAGGGCCTTTAAGGCCCTTTTTATTTGATGATCACTTCATTAATGACGCTTTCTCCAAATTCTTGCGTGAGCATGACCAAAATTTTTCCTCTTGACATGTTCAACTCATGTTTGAGTGGTGCGGAATTCAAATAGACAAAAAGCTTTTTGTCTTTAATAAAGAGTTTGGTGGTACGTTTGGCAATGGGTGTTCCCATCACTTTTTCCCAAGAGTTCACCAGATTACTTTCATGAAAGCGGCCCTCAATTTTAAAGGATTTGAGCATATCATTGATGGCAGACCCTAGGTCTGTCGGTTCATTCTTTCGCCCATTTCTTGATCGATAATTGGTCATGGTGTAAAACCCTTTGTGCGAAGGTATCTAATCTTCAGACGAATACACAAATAAGTCTGAAGCGATCTTGTCGGCCAGCAGTTTTCCTGATTGGGTCAAGATCAAATGGCCGTCCTCTTCAAAGAGATAACTCTGATAGGCCAGCTTCTCCAAATGATTGCCATGGATCTGCAAAAGGTCAACGCCGTATTTCTCTTTTAAAAGGCTTAAGTCGCAGCCCCATTTCGTACGTAATGAGGTCAAAAGGTATTCGTTGATCTGATCCTCCTTGCTCAAGGTGATGACCTCGAATGGAATCGTTCGATCCTGTAGTCCCTTTACGTATTTCGCATTATTGGAGACATTCGCCTTTCTGAATTTTCCATTGTAGGAATGGGCGGATGGTCCTATGCCCAAGTACTTTTCATCTCGCCAATAGCCGGAGTTGTGCTGAGACTCGTAACCCAGTTGCGTAAAATTGGAGATTTCGTATTGCTCGTATTTGTACTTGGCCAGCGTTTCCACCAATAATTCGAATTGTTCAGCTGCCAGGTCTTCGTTTATCGGCTGGATGAATTCTTTTTGGAGCCAGTTACCAAAGGCCGTTTTGGGCTCGATGGTCAAACAATAGGCTGATATGTGCTCTGGGTTTAACCTGACCATTTTTTGCAGGTCGCTCATCCATAGCACATGATCATCTGCAGGAAGAGCGTAGATCAGGTCCATGCTGATGTTCTCGAATCCGGCCGCTCGGGCGTCATAAAAACACTGTTCGGCCTCTTTAGCCGTATGCTGTCTATTCATCCACTTGAGCATCTCATCATGGAAAGTTTGTACGCCAATGCTCAATCGATTGATGCCATTGGCATAAAGCATCTGTAGCTTTTCTTTCGAGAGGTCATCGGGGTTGGCTTCTAGGGTGATCTCTGGGTTGCTACTGAGCGGATAATCATAGGTGATCTGCTTCATGAGTTGCTTGAGGTGTTGCTCTTCTAGCAACGAGGGTGTGCCACCACCAAAATAGATCGTTTGTATCTTGTCATTCCCTAAGAAGTCGCGCTGCAGATCGAGTTCGAGGGATATGGCCTCCACCATGTCATCGATTTGTTTGACATTTTGTGTAAAATGAAAGTCGCAGTAATGACATGCTTTTTTGCAGAATGGAATATGAATATATAATCCGGCCAAAGATTCGTTAGTTTTGAATAAATGTTAGAAACATTGAGATCGTTTCGCCTGATTCTTTGCACCTTTTTGTTCTCTGTTCAGCTGGCACTTGCACAGTCTGAGCTACAATTACAGGTACGATCGCAAGACGCTTCGGAAGTTATTCTAAATCGATACAAGTTCAAACAAAAGCATCCGGATTCCTTGTCCGTCATGCGCACGCTCAATGAATTGGTTGCTGCAATGCACAACGACGGGTACCTGCTTGCTCGGGTGACAGCAACTGAATTGAAAGAGCAAATAGTAGCAGCACAGCTAGAAATCGGCCCCGCTTTTAAATCCATTGATTTGTCTCCCGGCAATGTGGATCCCTTGCTGTTGAGAAAAGTGGATTACCGAAGGAATTCCAAAGGTCGAGACCGATTCAATTACCGGCAATTGGCGGACATAGAAAATGAGTTGCTCAGGTATGCTGAACGAAACGGACATCCCTTTGCCTCTTTGCGCTATGATTCATTGACCATTGCTGACGATCAGATTGGGGCTTCCCTGAACCTTGAGCTAGGGCCTCAGATCCGTTTTGATTCGATTCGAGTGAATAAGGAGGTGGTGAAACGAAGGTTCTTTGAAAGTTACCGAAGCATTCAAATGGGAGAGCTTTACGATGAATTGACCGTAGAGCGAACCGTTCAGAGAATACGCAATCTGCCCTACGTGCGGTTGGTGAAGTCACCCGACCTTAGCTTTCAAAACGAAGAGGCAACGCTTTACTTTGAGTTGGAGAAGCGCAGGATCAATCGAGTTGAGGGGATCATCGGGTTTTTACCACGTGCTGGAAATGGCAATGGACTACTGATCACGGGCCAGTTCGATCTGGACCTGTATAACCCTTTTCTTTCGGGTAAATACATAGGCATACATTGGCGCAGCCCACAAGAAAAGTCTCAAAACCTCAACATGACCTATCATCATCCGAATGCATTCAGGAGTCCGGTTTCGTTCAAAGGAGCACTTGATTTTCTAAAACAAGACAACACCTTTACCAAACTCGATTTCCGCATTGATTTTGATATCCGGGTAGGAAGCCGTTCACAGCTGGCTGTTTTTACCACAACAACGAGCTCGAATTTGCTCTCCACTAGCCAATACGACAACGCGACCGCATTGCCTGAGTTTGCAGACATCGATCAAACACTTTACGGGTTGGCCTTTTCGAGCAATCGTTTGGACGACCCGTTGCTTCCGCGACGAGGATCGAACGTATACCTCAGTGCAGGTTTGGGGAATAAGCGAATCAATCCGATCGCGACTTTACCAAGCGAATTGTATGCTGGGCTAGCGCTGAAATCTGTTCAGTACCAAATGGATCTTGATGTTCAGTACTATGTCGATATTCGTACAAATTGGAATGTGAAGCTGCATGCCAATGGTGGTTGGATCAGCAATGAAAACCTTTTTCAAAACGATGCCTATCGAATTGGAGGGTTGAGCTCGATCAGAGGCTTTGATGAGAATCACTTTTTTGCAACAAAATACCTTGCCAACTCAGTGGAAAATCGATTCTATTTTGAAAGCAATTCCTATCTCTTGTTATTTGCAGATTTCGGATTATTGGAGAATGTCGCACGCGCTAAGGAAAGGGAACATTTTATTGGCTTTGGAACTGGAATTAGTTTTGAAACCCAAAGAGGAATATTCAATTTGGTGTATGCCTTGGGCTCATCGGAAAGTACAGGACCGGTGAATTTTACGAGTTCTAAGATCCATTTTGGATTTACAACGAGATTTTAATGGAGGAAATTCAAGTTCTATACGGTACCCGGAGTGGCTTTATCATCATTATTGCCCTGATCATGGCAGGGTTTACAGGCATTCGATACGCCTATACGAACATTTTTAGAAATACCTATCAGCCCGTGGCCTTGTTCAGCCTTAAGCCGATGGCAGAGCAAGGTGCCGGAATAAAACTACTCAGTACGGAAAACCTCTTGATCACGCTCTTGCTGTCCGGCAGCTTGGCCTTCTCGGGGCTAATATTCGCTCGACATTTTGGGCTATCAGCTGATCTTTTGCCCAATTCGTTTGGTGGCATTATGCTTTCTTGGGCAATTCTGCTAGCGGGTATTGGGGTGCTTTTTTTACTCAAATTCATTTTTTTGGCCTTGGTGGGCTGGCTGTTCGATTTTCCCCTCTCACAAAGTGCGCATTACCAAGAGTATCAATCTATGAGCCATGTTTTCAATTTCTTTTTCGCCCTGGTATTGGGCTTAGGTTTGATTGGCATGAGTAAATTGAATGATTCCTTTATGCAGGTAATGGCGTATACCTACTTATTCTTTTTCGTTCTCCGCCAGGGCATTTTACTATTAAGGCTCTATGTAAAAGGAGGATATACTATCTATTATATATTTTCTTACCTTTGCACCACAGAATTGATACCGTGGATTATCTGTATCGGAATTCTTTGGAACAGATAGTCAGATAGCGTTGAAAAGTAGGGAAAATCTATGTCAAACAACATGCAAGAAGATAGGTTGAATGAGGTAAAAACCATTCTGGTCTCACAACCTAAGCCGGCAGATCCTAAGTCACCTTATTATACATTAGCCAAGAAATACGATATCCAAATCGATTTCAGGCCCTTCATTCAGGTAGATCCGATTGCAGCTAAAGAGTTTCGCAAACAAAAGATTGATATACTGAAGCATTCTGCTGTGATTTTCACAAGCCGGAATGCCGTTGATCATTTCTTCAATATCTGCAAAGACCTTAAGATTGAGGTTCCTGCAGACATGAAGTATTTCTGCATCTCAGAGCAAACGGCCTACTATCTTCAAAAGTACATCGTAGTCAGAAAACGAAAGATATTCACTGGTTCTAGAACAGCACAAGACCTTATCGAGATCTTAAAAAAGCATAAGAACGAAAAGTATCTTTTCCCATGCTCAAACATCAGAAAGGATGATATTCCTAAGTTTCTAGAAGACAATGGGTACGATTTCTCGGAAGCCATTATCTACGAAACTGTAGCAAGTGACTTGTCTGATTTGGACGATGTACTATACGACGTGATCGCCTTTTACAGTCCAAGTGGGATCAATAGTTTGTTTGTGAATTTTCCTGAGTTCAAACAGAACCAGACGAGAATAGCGGTGTTTGGCCCTACTACGGCACAAGCAGCACGCGATGCTGACCTGATCCTAGATATTGAGGCGCCCATGCCGAATGCACCTTCCATGACCGGGGCTCTTGAACTATACATCAAAAAGGCAAATAAGCTGTAAATCAAATAACCGATAAGGGCTTTTTGTGGTTTGTATGTAATAAGTTTATGTCATATCAATAAATGGCTTAGATTTAGCGTTAACTTCATATGCCAAGATTTGCGGTTTTTGTACTTGTGTTCACCCTTGTAGGGTACTCATTGCGCGGTCAGCAGGATGCTCAATTCACGCATTACATGTACAATCAGGTGTATTTCAACCCTGCATTTGCCGGTTTAACCAATACCAATTCCCTTATGGCCATCCATCGCTCGCAGTGGTTTGGTTACGATGGCACCATTAACGCAAGCGGCGCACCCAATACACAATTCATTAGCTACAATGGGGTTTCTAACCTCTGGAATGGAGGTTTCGGAGCCTATGTTGTGAATGATAATTTGGGGCCGGTTAACAACCTAGAAATTCAATTGGCCGGGTCTTACACATTCAACCTTGGCGACCGAAGTTCCTTGACTTTTGGTCTGAAAGCAGGGCTTTTTTCCAACAGCATTAATTTTGACGAAATAATTGTTGTTGATCCCAATGACAATTTAATTGGGATGTCCGGCAAAGAATCACAATTGAACCCTGATATCGGTGTTGGTCTCCTCTACCGTAATGGAAATTTTTTTGGTGGTTTGAGCGCAAATCACTTACTTCAACCAAGATTTGATTATGGTAATGATCAAGTTTCCAATCAACTAGTTCGGCACTACTACGTAATGGCGGGGTATGATTACGCTCTGAATCAAGAAGTGACCATCACACCAACTTTGTTAATCAAGAACATAGGCTTTAACGAATACAGCTGGGATATAACAGCAATCGCAAAGCTCAGGGATAGGATTTGGTTTGGTGCAGCATATAGAGATACGGAGTCAGCGAGTGCATTGGTCGGTTACCGATTATTGCAAGATCGTTCGCTTTCTTTGGGTTACGCCTTTGATTTTATTATCAATGATGCAGCCAATAAGGAGCCGACTTCTCAAGAAATCATGTTGATCTACACATTTAGTTCAGAGGGCGGCGGAAGAAGAAAATTAGGAAAGAATATCATAAGAACTCCAAGATACCGTTACTAGTAATACCGAGAATGGAGATGAGGAAGTAGAAAATACGGACTATTTGTACATAAATGACAATAAATCTCTATTTTCAGCGCTTTATTGAGGAGCCGTGCAAATTGCACAACAGATAAGACTACAAAAACTAAACGAATGAGGAAGACTTTACTGGGTCTGATGTCTTTTACCTTCATATTACTCACCACGGGGTGTAGTATGTTCGAAGGATTTCTGGGGGGTGGAGGTAAAGACCAGCAAAACTATGAGGCAGGCCAACTAATGGGTATTCTCGACAGGGAAGGTTGGTACCAAGAATTACCCTATGGCATGGTTGAGATACCTGGCAATACATTCTTTATGGGGCAGGCTGATGAGGATGTAGCTGCCTCACAAATCAATTACAACCGTCAGGTGACCGTCAGTGCTTTCTTCTTGGATGCAGAGGAGATCACCAATAATGAATACAGACAGTTTTTGACTGAAGTTGCCAAAATGGTTGGCGATGATGCCTGGACCGATGACGATCCTATCATCTACCAATACCATATGGCAGGACTAGAAACCACAGGCGCAGCAGGAAATGGTGGCGCTGGTGGCAATACCGGTATCAAGCAACGACTATTAGCTCAATTGCCTTCATGGATACCAAATTCAAACGTCTGGAAAGAAGAGTTTGCCTACCACTACAGCTCAAGAATGCAAGAGTATTATTTTGAGCACCAAGCCTTTGATAATTATCCTGTCGTGGGAATTACTTGGGAAGCAGCGGACGCCTTCACCAAGTGGAGAACCTATTGGTTGAATCAAAATGAATACCTAGAAAATCAAGTGGCCGGTGGAGGTGGTGGTTTCTTTGGCATGTTTGGCGCGGATGATCCGGCAGCAATTCCTGAGAATCCTTCTGATGATCCTTTTTACACGCACGCCGATATTATGAGTAGATATCCTCGCTTCCGTTTACCAACCGAGGCAGAATGGGAATACGCAGCACGAGGCGGAAAAGAAATTGTGAAATACCCTTGGGGTGGACCTTATACCAGAAACAGAGACGGTTGTTTTTTAGCCAACTTCAAGCCAGGTAGTGGGTCTTATGCCGATGATGGGTACGATTACACAGCTCCGGTTAACACCTTCCTTCCCAATAACTTTGGCTTGTATAACATGGCCGGAAATGTTTCAGAATGGTGTCAAGACGATTATTCTCCCGTATACAATCCATTGGTTTGGGATTTGAATCCGTTGTTTCTTTATGATCCGGTGAAAGATGCCAACAGTCCTCATTTGAAAAAGAAAGTAGTAAGAGGAGGAGCATGGAATGATGTTTCTTATTATATCCAAACCGGTACAAGAACCTATGAGTACAGAGATGTTGCTTCTGCATCAACAGGATTTCGATGTGCAATGGATTATCTTGGAAAGCTAAAGAATTAACCAAAACGATCTTCAACCTTATATTTATCAATAAAAATGGCTGATAATAAAAACCTTAAGATGGCTCAAGCAGGAAAACCATCGCCTGCTCCAGCAAAAACAAATGTAGTGGCTACTAAATCAGCAGCTAAGAAGGAAGAAAAGTCTTTCTCCTCTAAGTTTTACGGCGACATCATGCCTAAGATCTATGGTCTAGGTGCGGCAGTTGTAATTGTAGGTGCAATGTTTAAGCTGAACGGATGGCAAGGAGCCACCGAAATGCTAATTCTTGGTCTTGGTGTAGAAGCCTTGATTTTTGCATTTAGTGCATTTGAACCAAAGGCAACAGATTACACCAAGTTGCTTTATGAAGGATCTGGTGGTGATAGTGCTCAGAAAAATGATGATGACATTTCATTCAAGAAGCTTCTGCAAGAGGGAGCAATGAGCAAAGAGGACATTCAAAACCTCAGAACGGGCTTCAATAGCTTGGCGACCAATGCAAAAGAATTGTCAACAATGTCTAGTGCCTCTGTAGCAACCAACGAATATGCACAAAATGCCAAAAGTGCAGCGAGTTCATTGGCTAAAATCGGACAGTCAACGGAAGCAGCTGCTAGTGCTTTTTCTGAGGTAGCAACAACAGTGAAATCTACAGGAAGTAATCAAGGCCAATTGAAGCAGGCAACTGAGCAATATTATGGAGAATTGAACAAGGCAACAGAAGGCCTTAAGTCGATGACCGCCATGTATAAGTCTGAGTTTGCTGATTCAGAATCTGTGAAAAAATATTTTGAAGCCTATATGAAAAATATGGAGACAGCGATTGAGGGAGCGACGAAGAGTTCTGCAGAGATGAAGAAATTCCAAGCGCAACTGACTGAGTTGAATTCCAATGTAGGTGCATTGAATAAAGTATATGGCAGCATGCTTACTGCCATGAAACAAGGATAATCTTAAAGAGTTAGAAAATGGCTGGCGGAAAAGAAACCCCAAGACAAAAGATGATTGGCATGATGTACCTTGTACTGACTGCCCTTCTGGCTCTGCAGATTAAAGACACGGTACTTGAAAAGTTCGTGTTGATTGAAAATGGTTTGAAGGAATCGAATATTGCCATATTTGATTACAATCAAGCGGTTTTAGCCGATATCAAATCGGATGTAGCGAATCAAGGGAATAAAGAGGGTGATCAGGCGGTTGCGAAAGCAGCAGAGAACATTCGAAAATATACCAATGGATTGATACAAGACATTGAGGCACTTAAGGATGAGGTAGGACAAGTCTCTTCTGGTTCTCAAAATAGAGATGATTATTATACCAGAGCAGTTCTTAAGAAATACGAAGCTCAGTCAAACCTGATGGTTAATCAAAAGAAGGCAGACGAGTTGAAGGAGTGGCTGGATAATTATCCTACGCAAGTCAATGCAGCGATCGCTTCTTTAGGTAAGGGCGTAATGGATGAAGAGTGGGCCGAGAGCTTGGCCATCAAGGCAGAGGATATTGAGTTCTATGCGAATAATCCAGAGGCTTTGAAAGATGACTATGCGCATTTTAACTTCTACAAAGCACCACTAGCGTCCGTGTTGGCGCAATTGACCTTCTACCAGAATCAGCTGTACAGTAAAGAATCTGAGGCGCTGAATTATGTGGCGGATCTCATTGGTTCTGGCGTAACAGTATCTCCGAATGATGTACCAGACTTAGGTGGGTTGGCACCAGTAGAAGCAGCTCCGGCAACAGAGCAAGCTTCAAATGAGCCAGCAGAAAACACCAGTACACCAACTGCGGCTCCTAATCGAGGCAGTGGACCAAGCGCGATTCCACAGGAAGATATGCTAAAAAGAGCTTTCCAAGGAATTGACTACGCACAGGCCGTAGTGCTCGCAAAAAGCAATACCGTAACGGCTGGGTTGGATTTTGAGGCTGAGGCTTTCCTGACCTTGGGTAACTCTGCGCTTACGCCTACGATCACTAGAAATGGACAAGACGTTGAAGTGGTGAATGGAAGAGGTGTGATCACCTTCAAAGCAAGCGCTAGCCCTAACGAATACGATGCCAACGATTTAGCCAAAAAGTCATTTGAGTTGGAAATTTCAGCTAAGGATGGTAGCGGTGGTGAGGTCACAAGAACAAAGACGCACGAATACTACGTCGCTCGCCCAGTGATTGAGGTGGTGGCCAAATCAGTTCAAGCGCTGTATAGAGATTGTGCGAACAATGTGACGATCAATGTGCCAAGTTTGGGTGCATCGTATTCACCAAGTTTCCGCATGACGGGAGGTACATTCACAGAAGGTTCAGGCAAAGGAGAGATTCAGATCGCTCCTGAAGGTAACGAGGCTTCTATCCAGGTGTATAGCTCAGGATTAGCCATTGGAACCAAAACATTCCCGGTACGTTCTGCTCCTGCACCAGAGGTTGATGTATTAACGAATGGCCAACCGTATGATCCGGAAGCTGGATTTACAGGGTCATTGAATGACATTTCATTTGCCTTCAATGTGGACCCTGATTGGAAAGAGTCTTTTCCAAATGATGCTTCTTTCTTGGTGTCTAAAGGACAGATTTTGATTCAAAGAGGGTCATCTGTTGCTGCAAGAGTTAACATTGATTCGCCTGATGCCATCTTTAATATGGCACAGTATAGGAACTTGTTATCTACTGGTGCAAATGTTATTGTGAAGATAGAGGAGATCGTTCGTATAAACTTTGAAGGCAAGCAAATTAGAACACCTAAGTTCTTCAATGCAACGATCCGTATAAACTAATAGAAAATGAAGCGTTTAATTTTAGCTCTCTTTTGTTTGATGCCGATGGCTTTGTATGGATTTCAAGATCCACAAAACGGAGCTGGAAGTACTGGCAATGGCTACATGGATATTTTGAAAAGAGCCAAAGATGAGGTAAGAGCTGACACAGCTGGCAATGTGGTAAAAATGGCCAATTTAGGCAGCTATGGAAGGCAAAACGATACATCTTCGGTACGTCCGATCCGAGAATCGGATGTCATGTTTAAAGTGCGTCTTTGGTCTAAGATCAATTTCAATGAGAAGATCAATGCGAACTTTATCTCAACCCAAAGCGACATCATCAAGATCATTTATGAGGGGGTACAGGCTTACTATGATGCCGGTGCACCTACTGCTGGTGATGGGCTTCAATTGTTACTCGATGAAGGCTCGGTGATCGTTCCTTACAACGACAAAGATGTTGAAGGAAGTGTTGGGTATGAGAAAAGTAAATTCGTTGAGAAGACACCGTTAACAAAAGCAGAGTTTGAGAAAGCACTGGAAAGCCAAGAGTTTACCAGACAGAACTTTGATGAAGGAAACAACGAGGCTACCTGGACGTCGAAGGTTCGTGCAGACCAGAGATACCGAGATTTATTGAGTAACCCAACAGCACTAAGAGAGAAGGCCCAAGAATTGTTCTTGGCCAATCAGGACAGTACGTTCAAAGCGAATGCGTACAATCCGCTGGCTGGGGCTAAAATGGATCAGCTGCTGATTGAAGAGGACTTGTTATTTGACAAGAACCATTCATTACCGATGTGGGATATTATTTCAGTGACCGTGTTTAGCCCATCGACTAGTCCGAGTCAAGAAGGCTTGTTCAAGGTGGAATATGCTCAATTGAAAAAGTACATCGAAAAAGTCTACAGCGAGTCGAATGCAGAGCGTGCATTTTGGTTTAACACCAAGAATCCTGGTAACAAATCTTTGAGTTTTTCAGACGCAATTGATAAGCGATTATTCAACGCTTACATCGTTTCCGTTGAGAATGTGGGCAATGAAGACATTCTAGGAAGCTTTGCCCAATCAGATGAATACAATGCGCTATTGTTTGCCGAGAAGATCAGGCTTCAATTGCTAGAGCGAGTACATAACCTCTGGGAGTACTAGACTGACATTTAAAAATAAAGAGAAAAGGAAGCTTAGGCTTCCTTTTTTTGTTGTAAGTAGTTCTTAATGAGTCGCGCCCTGGCTTCTCCAACAAGTGTCGCCAGCTCTCCCTCAGAAGCCGCCTCTATGTTCTTCATGGTTTTGTACGTCTTCATGAGCTGGTCTACTGTAACGCGCCCTACACCTTTGACGTTCTCAAGAGCAAAGTTGAAGCTGTTTTTGCTTCGCAGATCACGGTGGAAGGTGATGGCAAAGCGGTGAGCCTCATCTCGTAGTTTTTGAATTAGCTTCAGTGATTCGGATTTCTTGTCAATGTGTAGGGGAAAAGAGTCTTCGGGGAAATACAGTTCTTCTAAACGCTTCGCTATCCCTATTATCGGTATCTCTCCATATAAGTTGAGGTTTCTCAAGGCATCGCATGCTGCATTTAATTGACCCTTGCCTCCATCAATCACAATGAGCTTTGGTAAGTCTTCACCTTCATCGAGCAGACGTTGGTATCGCCTGCCAACAACCTCTTTCATAGAACCGAAGTCGTCAGGGCCTACTACTGTTTTGATCTTAAAGTGGCGGTAATCCTTTTTGGACGGGCGCCCCATTTTGAAACAAACCATGGAGGCCACAGGATTGGTTCCTTGGATATTCGAGTTGTCAAAGCATTCTATGTGTGTTGGCAACTCCTTGAGTTGTAGGTCTTGCTGGAGTTGTTTTAGGACTCGATTGCCTTTGTCTTTGACATGCTCGAGGTTCTCATACTTCTCTTTTTTCGCAAATAGTGCATTCTTCAATGAAAGCTGTATGAGCTTCTTTTTATCTCCAATTTGAGGAACATACAACTTGAAGCCCTCTTGCTCTAAATCGATGGTGACATTGGTCAGCACCTCTTTGGCAGTACTCTGGTATTGATCGCGCATATCGACCATCACTAAGGCAAGAATATCAGCATCTGCTTCGTTGAGTTTTTTCTTAACCTCAGAAGTAATGCTCAAGTTGATCGTCCCATTCTTAATGCGTAGGTAGTTCACAAAGGCATACTTTTCGTCTGAGTTGATGGTGAAAACGTCAAGATCTGTGAGCTTGGGGCTGACAACGATGGAGCGAGATTGAAACCTGTCCAGCAGATCGAGGCGTTCCTTGTAGCGCTGGGCTTGTTCAAACTCTAGCTGTTCAGCGGCTTGATGCATGGCCTCTTTAAAGTACTGCTTGGGAATACTCAGGTTACCCTTCAGAATATTTCTGGCCTGATCAATGTCTTTTAGGTAATCTTCCTCTGTTTGTAGGCCTTCGCACGGGCCCTTACAATTACCGATATGGTATTCCAGACAAACTTTAAACTTCCCTTTATTGATGTTGTCTTCGGAAAGATCATATCGACAGGTGCGGAGCATGAAGATGTTATTGATCAAACGCAACACATTGTTCATGGCCTTCACATTAGCAAAAGGCCCAAAATAGGTCCCTTGTGAGGGAATCATTTTTCGAGTGCTGTAGATTCTGGGAAAACGTTCATTGGAAAGACAGATGTAAGGAAACGTCTTGTCGTCTTTCAGCAGGATGTTGTACTTCGGCTGGTTTTGCTTGATCAGATTATTCTCCAGCAAAAGAGCATCGAATTCTGAATTGACGATCGTTATGGCGATGGTTTCAATTTCAGAAACGAGCCGTCGTGTTTTTCGGCTAATGTCTTTTTGTTTGGTGAAATAGCTGGAGACTCTCTTCTTTAACGACTTGGCCTTCCCAACATAGATCAGTACTTCTTTTTCATTGAAGTATTGATAAACGCCTGGTTGATCGGGAAGCTTGCTTAGATCGTTCGGATGGAGCTTTGTGACCTGCATGGGTCGAAATTAAAAAATCTCGTCATCAAAAATGATGGTATTGGTCGTATCTGTTGGACTTGCGATCTGCTCGAATAAAGCGCAATCAATTTCCATGTTGAGGTCTGCTGGTCTCTCAAAGAGTGTTTTTTCAAATCCGATGGTTGTATCGGCATAGACTTTTTGCATGAATAAGCCAACGATTGGTAATGCCGTTCTGGCTCCTTGTCCTTCTGGCCATGAACTAAAGTGTATGGCACGATCATCACCGCCAACCCATGCACCTGTGACGAGTTCATTGGTCACGGAAACGAACCAACCGTCCGATGCATTCTGAGTGGTTCCGGTCTTAGCACCGATGCTATTCTTCTCTTGCTCCCGATCCACCAAGCCGTACATCCACTGCAGTCTCGCTCCTGAGCCACTTTTGACCGTTTCTTGCATCATATTGAGCATGATGTAAGCGACATCTTTACTTACTGCTCGCTTCTTTTTCGGCACATTTCTGTAGATCTCATTGCCAAATCGGTCTTCAATTCTATCGATATAATAGGGTTCGATATGTGTTCCCTCATTGGCGAAGGTGCCATAGGCTCCTACAACCTCTTCTAAAGAGACATCTTCTGTTCCTAAGGCAATGGAGTAGTAGGGAGGAATTGGACTCTGGATGCCTAAGCGTTTGGCCATGTTCACTACTTTTTGTGGTTTGACAATGTCCATCACGCGCGCTGTGATCGAGTTGACCGATTTGGCCATGGCCAGTTTTAAGGTGAGCTCATCTCCACTGAATCGGCCCTCTGCATTTTGCGGAAACCAGGGTTCATCTTGTCCGGGAATATCGATGGTGATGGCTTCATCTTTAAAGGTGAAGCAAGGAGAGTAGCCTTGTTCAATGGCTGCTGCATAGACGAAAGGCTTGAATAAAGAGCCGGGTTGTCTTTTGGCCAATCGCACATGATCGAATTTGAAGTGTTTGTAATTGACACCTCCTACCCAAGCTCGTATAGCTCCTGTGGTGGGGTCGGTGGCTAAGAAGCCCGCTTGTAGAAACTGCTTATAGTACATTAGGGAATCCATGGTACTGAATAAGGTATCCCGTTCACCTTGCCAGGAAAAGACATTCATCTCTTTCTTAAGGTTCATGTAATAATCAATGGAGTCGGAATCTTCGCCATACTTTTCGACCAAGTTCCGGTAAGCAGGAAGTCTTGGGACGATGAAATCTTCTAAGAAGTCATTCATGTCGCGTCCTTTGCTGTCGATCCAAAGGCTACGATCCTCTGCTCGGAAGATGGAGTCAAATCGCGCCTGCAGGGGCCTCATCGCACTGTCCATGGCGTCTTCGGCATATTGCTGCATACGTGAATCAATGGTCGTGTAAATGCGCAATCCGTCTCCATAAAGATCATAACCCAACGAACTGGCGAGGTCTCTAAGGTCTTTTCTTGCCTCTTCTCTGAAGTATTGGGCAAGGCCTTGGTTCTGATCTTGCTGACGGAAATTAGTGAGATCGATTTCTGTATTCTTTAAGCTGTCATAAGCAGTCTGTGATAAGAAGTCATATTTCACCATCTGATTCATCACAATATTTCTTCTTTCCTTCGAGTTTTGAGGGTTAATGTCGGGCCGGTAGGTGGTCACTCCTTTTTGCATTCCTGCCAGAACAGCGGCTTCTTCTACGGTCAGCTTATCGGGGAGCTTTCCAAAGTAGGTCTTTGCTGCGGCCTTGATACCGTAAGCATTGTTGCCAAATTCAACCGTGTTGTAGTACATGGCCATGATCTCTTCCTTGGTGTAAGACCTCTCCAATCGTACCGCCAAGATCCATTCTTTCGTTTTGTAGATCAGTTGATCCAAAACCCCAATTACTCCTTCTAAAGCTCCTTTTTCCTCTTCTCGAATTACCCTTGTTTTGAAGAGGTTCTTAGCGAGCTGTTGGCTAATGGTACTACCTCCCCCTCTCTGGTTAAAGGTTAGTACACCAAAGGCTACCCGAAACATTGAAGGAAGGTCGATGCCGGCGTGCTCATAAAAGCGGATGTCTTCCGCAGCAAGTAGTGCCTGCTGAAGGTTTTCTCCTAATTCATCGTAGGTTACCGGTTTGCGGTTATCTCTGTAATAACCAGAGCCTAACTGCACGCCATCGATGGTGTATACGATAGAGGTAAGGTTCTGCTTGGGATTTTCTAGTTGTTGATAGCTAGGTAATGGACCGAACCAATTATTGATGTTGTTGCTTACGGCCCATAGGTATACCGGAAATCCAATGATGCCAAGCACAAAGAAAACCCAGAGTAGCCTCGTAACTAATTTGAGTTTCAATTTTTGAGAAAGTTGTACGCCCATGCTAATGGATTATGCTATTGGTAGAATTTCTTATTGAACCCAAGATACTCTTCTAACCTCTTGCTTTGGAAAAGCAGGGTAAAATTATCTCTTGAGATAGCAAAATTATGAAAATTTGGGTCGGGTTGGCGATCCATTGATCTTAACGCTTTAGTCAGCGCTAAATTATATGTAACCGATGCGGATTTGGTTTTGAAAGAATTCACGAACATAATGCCGCTTTGTGTCTTCTCATCAAAGTTTAAAAAGCCAACAGAAAGCCGTTGGCGTTCGAAATTCTCAGCATTGAAAGCCTCTATGAATAATTTCAACTGCTCAGGGTCTGTCAATGATAGATCGAAGGATAAGGCAACCAAATGCAATTGATTGAAGTCTTCGCTGTACTCAAAGTCATCCGTTACCACAAGATCACTTTTTGCCGGGTTCACTTTGTTCAACAGTTCTTGTGCATAGGCATGCAGTTCTCCTTCCGGATATTTTGCTGAGAAGTCTTTCAACGCCTTTTCGTAAGAAAATAAGCCTTCTGTTCTACCCTTGATGATGGCAGCCAATAACTCTACATTTTGCAGAAAGTCCACGTCTTCGAAATCGTCTAAGGCCTGCCGAATCATTTGATCGGCCTTCACGTAATCCCCTTGATCGTAGGTTCGGTAGATCTCTTCATAGCGACGTTGAAGCGCTTGATTTCGTTGTTCCTTTTCAACCAGGTAATTGGGGTTGATCAATAGCTTGGCGATCAGACTATCTGGATAATCTTCGATGATGGTTTCTTTATAATTAGTGGCGTCGTTGATGTTTTTTGTTTCATTGAGTGTGTAGAGTGCATACAAGGTTTCAAGTCGTAATTTCGACCGAGGATAGCGCGAAAGTAGCGTCAAATAGGATTCCTCAGAAAGGTCTTCTCTCTCCAATCCAAAACGATAGATCCTTCCACATTCAAATAAGGCATCGGCAATGGCTAAATTGAGTTGCTCCTTTTCCTCGGCCGTTCGAGGAACAGTAGCAATGAGTTGTTGCTTTTGGGCAGCGCGATCATCCGCTTCCGGGGGAGTTTGTTCTTCTTCGGCAAGTACTTCATCAACTTTTTCAGGAGCACTATCATTGGTGATGCCAATGGTTGTTTTCTGTGAACGACGCCAATCATCAGCCAATGGTCGATTGCCCCAGTTTTTTTGAAATTCCTGTTGGCCTTGTCCGACGGCCACAATATTGTAGAAGTACCACGTGCCATCGGTGGGCTCATCAGCACCAGCATCAATCAGTGTATTTGAGCCTGCAAAGTTGTTTTGGTTTTGGTTGGCTCTTTTGCGTGATGCGGCTTTTTTTGCCTCTTCTTTTGCCAAGTATTGGTCGAGAAAAGCATCGAGCTGAATGGGGCTGAGTTCGGAGAGAGCCAGTAAGCTATCGTTTTTATCGATCACGTTGAGTTCTTGTACCAATTCCTTGAGTACCTCTTGTCGTTTAACGATACGCTCATAGCCGGGCTCGTCTTCAGGCAGTTTCATAACAGTGCTGTCGTAGTAGGTACTTGCGTAGCGATAGTTTTCGAATTCATCGTAGTAGATCTGCGCAATTCTAAGGCTGGCCAGGCCTTGCGTTCGTGCATTGGGTTGCTCAACGTCCAAGGCCCTAAGGTAATTGGTTATGGCGCGTTGGTATTCTTTTCTCCTTTGCTCGAGCCTACCCATAGAATAATAGATCTTGTCTTGGTACTCGGCGTTCTTTCCGTCTTTCAAAAGTTTTTCATAGAAGGCATAGGCTTTTTCCACATCGCTGTCATTTCGAATATCAGTAACCGCCATTTTTCGAAGTTGCGTATGAAAAAGGAGTTCATAAGGTGGGTTTCCTTTGATCGCTTTCTCATAATAGGCAAGCGCATTCGGAAAGTCTCCTTCTCTTTCGGCTAATTGGCCGAGAATGAAATAGGCTCTTCCTTTCGGGTCCTTTGCCGGTATGTACTCGGCAACGGCTTCTAGGTCTTCTCGCATTAGCGATGTTTCTCCCAGTCGCTGATGGAGAAAGGCTTGTTGTAATTTGTACTCGATGGCATTTTCTACCGTCAAATTCTCCTTGTCGAGGTAGTCCATCACTTCATAAGTGAGCTCTCTCTCGTCCATGTCCATGTAGGTGCGCATCAATAAGATGAGTGCTTTTTGCCGAGTTGGTGCGTCGTCAGATTTATTGTACACGTATTGAAACGTTTCGATGGCAAACTGAAACTCGGCGCGCAAGTACCTGATTTTCCCAATGATCAAGTAATTGTCATCTACCCAATCGCTGGTCGGATACCATTCAATGACTTGGGAGCTTTTTTTGAATGCTTCATCGAGCTTCTCTTTGTTGCTTTGTATGGTGGAGGAATCAATGTCAGGATAGATTTTTAGCAAGTCATTGAAGTTGTAATCATAGGCTTCTTCAATGTCGAGATACACCTCATTGACGAATTCGTTGGCATAGAAATACCCATTATAGCGGGCATTGATGTTCTGATAGGCCTTGGTACCGCAACCCATTGCAGATAAAATCAGTATAAGGAGGGCAAAGAGGATATGGGGGCGATTGTTTTGCAAAAGTAGTTTGATGACTAGAACACAACGAAATTAGTGAGCTATTCATACAATTAAAGATGCATTCTTACTTTTTAAGTAAAAATTTTATTCATTTTAGACATTCGTTTTGGCAAAATTCAAAAAGACCCTTTCCAATTGGCTCAATGCCCGTCATAACCTGATCATTCAGAATGAGGAGAATTTTTCTGAAAAGGCAACCTACAAATTCACTTACGCCAAAGTGATCTTTTTCTCTTTTATCGTCTTTTTGCTTGTGTTGTCCTTGGCTTTTTATTTGGTCAATACGGTGTTAAAGCAATGGTTCGACCCTCGCTATACGGCCCAGCAAAACAGAATAGAATTGATCGAAATGAGGCAATCGCTGGACTCTTTAGAAACAGAGCTCGACGAGCGTGATAATTACATTCAGAACATCAAACGGATCCTTTCGGGTGAGGAGCAAGAGCCCATGGGCGAACAGGACAAGGCTCCGGCGAAGGAGACAGAACCGAATGAGCGATATGCCCAGATCGATTCTTCTTTCAAGTCAGAGTTCGAAACAGGGGGTGATTTTTTATTGACCGCTGTCAATGACAATTTGGAATTGCGTGAAGTGTACTTCTTTTCCCCAGTTAATGGGTATAACATTTCTGCCCCATTCGACCCGCTGAATGAACACTATGGCATCGATGTATTGAGTAAAAAGGACGAGACGATCAAGAGTATAGCCGATGGTACGGTCATCTTTGCCGATTGGACACAGAATGATGGCTATGTGGTGGCGGTACAGCACAGCCAGAACTTGATTTCCGTGTATAAGCATAATTCTAGTTTGACCAAAGCATCGGGAGCGATCGTTACGGCGGGAGAAGTGCTGGCGATTATCGGTAATACGGGAGAACGAACTTCTGGTCCTCATTTGCATTTTGAGCTCTGGTATGATGGTGCCCCAGTGAATCCTGAAGAGTTCATATCATTCTAATTTTAGCTATATTCGCGCTATGTTCGCTAAAGACGATAAAAACAGCACTGTGGAGCTTTCGACGATTTCTAATATCATCGGAAAAGACACCATGTTAGACGGCAGTATGTCGTCTTCCGGAAATGTTCGTGTGGAAGGAAAAGTAACCGGCGACGTGAAAGCAAAAGCGAAGTTTGTGCTAGGAGGAGAGGCTGTGATCAAGGGCAATGTGGTTGCTCGCTCAGCCGAAATCGCCGGACGAATTGAGGGCAATATCGAGATCTCAGAGGTGCTCACCTTACGACCCACAGCTGTGATCAACGGAGACATCCTTACCAATAAACTGGTTGTTGAGCCCGGTGCCACTTTCAATGGTGGCTGTCGAATGGGACATCTTGCCAAAGAAATAGAAATAGAGCTACCCGAGCGTGCCAGCGAAAAAGTCTTCAAAAGAGCCTAAGGAACAGGCCAATGCTTTCCTCAAGTATTCTCAGTTGGGATTACAGTTATTCATCACCATCGGAATTTGCGGATACCTGGGGTACCTCATGGACGAAAAATGGCGAGAGGGATCTGCTTTATGGGTCATCGTCATGGTCATGGTGGGTACGGGTGGAGCACTCTATCATTTGTACCGGTCCTTGCCCAAAGAATAAAACAACGGACTGTTTTATGGTAATATGCCGTGAGAAGTCGCCCAACGGAGCACCCTTTTTACCAGAATATCTCTGAACTTTGCATTAGTATCTACCATTGAAAAGCCTACCTTTGCGGCATGAAAAGTCTGAGGAGGCAAATAATGGAGTCTTTGATCTTCTCCCTTGCCTTGACACTGCTTATTTGGGTCTTGACCTTTATTCCTGGAGCTGAGCGATTTATCCATGCGCAGATCTGGGGAATTCTTATTTTTTCAGCCCTTTTGGGGATATTGGTTGCCGGCATTGCCGCTTGGGGAATGAGCACATTTGATGCCCAATCTAGACCCAATATTTTCTTAGGTCTGACGGTGCTGAGGATGCTCTTGAGCATGGTATTCATTGGCATTGTAATCTTTTCAGGAGTAGAAGAGCGAATCCTCTGGGTAGCAGACTTTTTTGGGGTGTATTTATTCTACTTAGTATTTGAAATACTAAGCATTCTATCTAACTTGCGCGCGATTTCGGCAGAGGGCGAAAAACCATGATGAAAGAAAGACGAACTAACAAACTCAATTTACTGATCATAAGTGCTTTAATCGCACTTTTCAGTTTAACAAACAGTTCAACTCTTTTTGCTGCATCGGGCAGTGGAGAAGAAGGCGAAGGAGAAGAGAGCAAGACCGAATTCATCATGCACCACATCGCTGATGACTACCAGTGGCACATCATTACGCTAGGGCACACCCACGTGACGATTCCGTTACCCGTCATTATTTACGATTACGAAGAAGGATTAAAGGTATTTATGTCGTCTGACTTCTATGATGAGCACCACGAACCCGTTGCTCATGGTGGATTCATGATCGATCATGGTAAACTCATCAAAGTAGGTCCGGAACACAATGATCCTGAGCATGCGGACATGGTGAAAGAACATCACGGAGAAGGCGCTGAGGGGATGCATGAAGCACACGCCGAAGACGACGAACATGCCGGTACTACTTCAGGCTTTTTAGACATTTCCATTACAAAGAATGTGGCCTCTATGCTCATCAGCATGGTCCTTTTGATTATCGTATTTTTCTCCGTAGCAAAAGGCTACAAAAAGGGAGTTTCTGCGCCAAAGGGAATTCAGTCGTTCTTTGAACCCATCATTGTCTTCATACGAGATGATATTGCCAAAACGAACATTGGTGCCGATAAGTACGAGCGTTTTATGCCGTATTTGTTGACCCTTTTCTTCTTTATTTTATTCAATAACCTTATGGGCTTAACGCCTGGTGCAGCTAACCTTTCCGGTAACATTGCGGTCACCTTGTGTTTGGCATTGTTCACCTTTTTTATCACACAGTTCAATGGAAGAAGCGCGTATTGGGGGCACATCTTCTGGACGCCTGGTGTACCGCTTCCTTTACGACCTATTATTATGCTGGTAGAGGTAATTGGTATTTTCACCAAGCCGATCTCCTTGACGCTTCGTTTGTTCGCTTCGATCACAGCAGGGCACATCGTGGTATTGAGTATTATCGGATTAGGATTCATTTTAAATAGTTTGGCCGTTGGTGTTGTAGGAACCTTGTTCTCTACCATCATTACGCTAATAGAGATAATTGTTGCTTTGATTCAGGCTTACGTTTTTACATTGTTTTCTTCAATGTACATCGGCCAAGCTGTGGATGATGGGCATCACTAATTAGAACCATTGTTTCATTTATTAATAAACAAATTATGTTATCTATTTTATTGACAGCTGGTTATGCCCTAATGGGAGCCGGTATTGGTGCTGGTCTTGTTGCAATTGGCGCAGGCCTTGGTATCGGAAAAATTGGTGCTGCCGCTATGGAAGGTATGGCACGTCAGCCTGAGGCTGCAGGTAAATTGCAGTCTGGTATGTTGATTATTGCTGCCTTGATCGAGGTAATTGCGCTTTTTGGCGTTGTTGCTTGTTTCTTGTTGGCTGTAAACGGCGACATCGTAGCTGCACTTTAATTGATTTGAATGTACTTCCGCTTTTGCATTAGGCAGGCGGAAGGCATTCTATTTAACTCTTAGAAACATGGATTTATTAATACCAGACACCGGTTTATTTATTCTGCAGACATTAGCGTTTTTAATTCTATTGTTTGTTTTGGGCAAGTTTGCCTGGAAGCCCATTTTGTCAGGCTTAAAAGAAAGAGAGGAAACCATTGAAAATGCATTGCTCTCTGCGGAAAAAGCCAAAAATGAGATGCAGGCGCTTCAAGCCGACAACCAAAAGCTGTTGGCAGAAGCCAGAGCAGAAAGAGATAAGACCTTGAAAGAGGCTGTCGCTACTGCTAATGCCATCAAAGAAGAGGCAAAAGAAGAAACGTCAAAGATTGCTGCCAAAATGATCGAAGACGCAAAAGCTTCCATCGAAAATGAAAAGAGAGCAGCTTTAGCAGACGTAAAATCGACCGTGGCTGCATTGTCATTGGAGATAACAGAAAAGATCCTGAAAAAAGAATTAGCTGACGAAAAAGCGCAGCAGAGCCTTGTTGAAGGATACATTAAAGAATTGAACTTAAACTAATTCTGACGAATGTCTGAATATAGAATTGCTTCTCGTTACGCGAAATCACTGCTTGAACTGGCTGTTGAAAAAGGCAAGTTAGAAGAGGTGCATGCAGACATGCAGCTTCTTAACAAACTGGCTGATGAAAACAGAGACTTTGAGCTGATGTTGAAAAGTCCTGTGGTCTTGCACCAAAAGAAATTGGCTATCCTGAACAAGGTATTCACCGGTAAAGTGGATGAGTTGAGTTTGTCGATTTTTCAATTATTGACGAAAAAGCATCGAGAAGAATATTTGCCTTTGATCGCTAAGGAATTCCATCACATGTATAACGACCATAATGGAATCGCAGAGGCAACAGTGACAACGACCTTTGCCCTTGATAAGAAAACAAAGGCGGCCTTTGAAGAGGTGGTCAAGTCCATCACAAAAAAGAAAGTAGAATTAACAGAAGTGGTAGATAAAGAATTGATCGGAGGCTTTGTGCTGAAGGTTGGTGATCGTCAGATTGACGATTCTGTCAGCTCAAGGTTGAAAGCACTGCGGGTTGATTTTTCAAAGAACCACTATCAAAAAGCATTTTAAAAAATAACTGATCATAAAATGGCAGATGTAAGACCTGATGAAGTATCAGCAATATTGAGGGAACAACTCTCAAACTTCAAATCTGAAGCCGAACTCGAAGAAGTAGGTACAGTATTGCAAGTAGGTGATGGTGTAGCCAGAATCTACGGACTATCTAATGCTCAATCTGGTGAGCTGTTAGAATTTGACAATGGGTTGAATGCCTTGGTATTGAACCTAGAGGAAGATAACGTAGGAGCTGTATTGCTTGGCGAATCTTCTGAGATCAAAGAAGGAGATACTGTCAAAAGAACAGGACGAATCGCTTCGATCAATGCTGGAGAAGGCATGGTGGGTCGAGTTGTCGATACATTGGGTAATCCAATTGATGGTAAAGGACCTATCGAAGGGGAAACCTTTGAAATGCCTTTGGAGCGTAAAGCGCCAGGTGTAATTTATCGTCAGCCAGTAAACGAGCCTCTTCAAACAGGTATTAAAGCGATTGACTCGATGATTCCGATCGGTAGAGGTCAGCGTGAGTTGGTAATTGGTGACCGTCAAACGGGTAAGACTGCCGTTGTGATCGATACGATTATCAACCAGAGAGAATTTTACGAAGCTGGAGAGCCGGTATTCTGTATTTACGTAGCGATCGGTCAAAAGGCGTCTACAGTAGCGGGTGTGGTAGCGGCATTAGAAAAAGGTGGTGCAATGGACTACACTGTGGTTGTTGCTGCTTCTGCTTCAGACCCTGCTCCAATGCAGTTCTTTGCTCCATTTACAGGTGCAGCCATTGGTGAATTCTTTAGAGATACAGGTCGTCCTGCTTTGGTGGTTTATGATGATCTTTCTAAGCAAGCGGTAGCTTATCGTGAGGTTTCTCTTCTATTGAGAAGACCTCCGGGACGTGAAGCATATCCTGGTGATGTTTTCTATCTTCACTCAAGACTCTTGGAAAGAGCGGCAAAGCTGAACGATAACGATGAGATCGCTGCAGCAATGAACGACTTACCTCCTTCTTTGCAAGGAAAAGTTAAAGGTGGTGGTTCATTAACAGCCCTTCCGATCATTGAAACACAAGCGGGTGATGTTTCGGCTTATATTCCCACGAATGTGATCTCAATTACGGATGGTCAGATCTTCTTGGAAACTAACCTTTTCAACTCAGGTGTACGTCCTGCCATTAACGTAGGCATCTCTGTATCTCGAGTTGGAGGTTCTGCCCAGATCAAATCGATGAAGAAGGTATCCGGTACGTTGAAGCTTGACCAAGCTCAGTTCCGTGAACTAGAAGCCTTTGCGAAGTTCGGTTCCGATCTTGATGCAGCGACTCAATTGACGATCGATAGAGGTAGAAGAAACCAGGAGGTATTGAAGCAAGCGCAGTTCTCTCCGGTTCCTGTTGAAGAGCAAGTAGCGGTTATCTATGCGTCTACCAAAGGGTTGATGGATAAAGTACCTGTTGAGAAGGTGAAGGAATTCGAAGCCGAATTCTTGACGATTTTGAGAACGAGCCATGCCGATGCATTGGCGAATTTCAAAGCAGGTAAACTAGATGAGTCAGCAACCTCAACATTAGAAAAAGTAGCAAAAGAAGTTTCTGCTAAGTATTAATTAACGGCTACGGCCCATTGAAATAGCTTATGGCAAGCTTAAAAGAAGTAAAAGAACGAATCAAATCCGTCTCCTCGACGCAGCAGATCACGAAAGCCATGAAAATGGTGGCCGCTGCTAAATTGAGAAAGGCGCAAGACAGGACTGTCCAACTCAGACCTTACTCTCAGAAGTTAGGTGCTATTTTGGCCAATGTAAGTTCGGGCACCGATGAGGGGCTCGATACCTACGCAGCTGAAAAAGAAGGTGGAAAAGTGCTGGTTGTTGCGGTTTCCTCAGATAGAGGACTCTGCGGTGCGTTCAATTCGAATGTATTCAAAGGGGTGAAGGCGCTGATGGCTAACCATGAGTTGGGAAAAGCTGATGTGGATGTTATGCCAGTAGGCAAGAAATCCTATGACTTCTTTAGAAAGAATGGATTTAATCTTGTCGATTCTTATTGGGATGTATTTGGTGATTTGACCTTCGAGAACGTTCGTGCAGGTGCAGAACATGCCATGTCTTCTTTTGTGGCGGGTGATTACCATAAGGTAGTGATCGTTTACAATGAGTTCAAAAATGTGGCGACGCAGATCGTAAGAACAGAGCAGTTTTTGCCAATTCTGGAAGTGCCAAAGGTGGAAGGAGCGGAAACGAATGCTGATTACATCTACGAACCATCAAAGGAGTATATCATTGAGGAGCTCATTCCTAAATCATTGAAGATACAGTTCTATAAAGCTGTTTTGGAATCTAATGCTTCTGAGCATGGGGCACGAATGACAGCCATGGGCAAAGCAACAGATAACGCTGGCGAGTTGTTGAAGGAGTTGAAATTGACCTATAACAGAACGCGTCAGGCGGCCATTACCAAGGAAATCTTGGAGATTGTAGGTGGTGCCGAGGCTTTATCCTCTGATCGTTAAGAGAAAGAAATCATTTCTGATAAATTTAACCCTGATCCCGATTAATCGGCATCAGGGTTTTTTTATGGTCAAGATCATTCATTTCATCCAAAATCTAAGCATAGACATCACAGTGGGTTCGGTGATCATGACCCTGTTCATTGCCAAAGTGTTTGGTGTGGAATTGACCACACCAATGGTGATCGGTTTGTCCATTGCCATTTGGCTGATCTATACGCTTGATCATTTATTGGATGCGAAGAAATCAAAGGAAAAAGCCACAAATCCTCGCCATGCATTTCATCAGACGTATTTTAAACAGGTCGTGGGTCTTGCCCTTATCATTTTTGCCTTTGGGTTGTGGAATTTGAAATTTCTACCTGAGTCGACGCTAGTGTTTGGGTTTTTTCTGGCGGGAACCAGTGGCATTTACCTGATCTATTCCTTTTTGAGCAAGAAGCCCTTTCGCAAAGAGCTATTTGCGGCCTTCGTGTACACCGCAGGAATTGTGACAGCACCTGTAAGTTTGATGAACACAGTCAGCTGGTATGAATTACTGCTCATGGTCCAATTGTTCACGCTGGCGTACGGCAACCTTTTGATCATTCCTTTATTCGAACATGATATTGACATAAAGGATCAACATGCCTCGGTTGCAACCTTAAAGGGGGCTTCTATCGTGAAGCAGCGGGTTCTGTTGATATGCACCTTCAACGCCATCTTTATTGCCTTTCAGTTTTATGGCCCACTTCCGGAGGCTATTCCGATCATCTTTGCTTTGATGACCTTTGTGCTCTTTGCATTGATCAACAGACAAGACCTTTTTCGACGGGTTCAATTATTCAGGATTTTGGCCGATGGCATCTTTTTCTTACCCGGGATCTACCTCATGCTATGAAAAATGATTTCGATCGGTTGGCAAGCGTTTATGACCTCTTGGCCCAAATGGTATTTGGCCGTCAACTTGATCAAGCGCAGCAGGTGTTCCTGACAGAACTGGCTCTGCACGACAAGGTATTGATCGTAGGGGGTGGCACCGGTAAGGTATTGGAATGGCTACCCGCAGAATTAGCGGTCCAAGTGGATTACCTTGAGCTGTCCGAGAAGATGATGGCGAAGGCCAAAAGAAGAAAAAGCAGTGCGTCACTAACGCATTTTTATCATGGAGATATTCTTGAGCATGAAGGATCATATGATGTCATCATTGCCAATTTTTTTCTCGATTGTTTTAGCGAAGAGGTCTTGCATCGTGTACTCCGGAAACTATCGGGCATGATGGACAAGAGTAGTACGTTGATCGTTACGGATTTTAAACAAGCGAGGAGACGTAACAATCAGCTCCTGCAACAAGTCATGCACTGGTTCTTCAGGCTATCGTCGAACTTGGACGCTGATCATTTACTGGATCTTCACAAGGCCCTGCTTCACGCTGGTTTTAGAGAAGTGCAGTACAGGGAATTGTCTAAGGAGCAATTGTTTGCAGGCGTCTTCCAAAGATCTAATGGATGATCACTTTAAAGGTTTTTGTTCCTCCTGCATATTCGGCTAGTCGTAGGAGGTAAATGCCTTTCTGAAGGTTTGCTGTCTCAATCGTCAGGTCATTGTCTCCATCCGAAAGTAGGATTGATTGATAGAGAAAGCGCTGCCCTTTGTTATTGATGATACTCACTTGTGCCTGTTGTTCGCGGGCAGAAAAATAATTGATGTAGATGGTTTCTCTTTGCTTTACAGGATTAGGGTAGAGTCGAGCGATTTGACCTGGTTTTCCAATAAAATCCACTAATACAATGGCAGAATATTCAAAGTTCCCATTGAGGTCTGTTTGCTTTAATCGGTAAAAGTTGAAGCCTTTTAATGGGTTTGAATCGGTGTATGCATAATCGATTTGTTCGGCGCTATTGCCTGCGCCGTCAATTGTTGCAATCGGGCTGAAGTTGCTGCCATTGGCACTCCTTTCAACGGTGATGAACGAGTTGTTGCTTTCATTGGCAGTTGACCAAAATGTTGTCATAGCCGGCATTGAGTAGGTCAGATCGATATAGGGCTTCTTCGTTCAGCACTATGTCGGGGTTGATGTTGATTTCATCTGGGGTTGGGCCCGTATCGACATTCGTGTATTCGTAGAAAATGACCAATTGAGTTCCAGCATCCACACGACGGATCACCAAGGTATCTGGTTTTATGAATCGATCGAATACCTCGGTTATTCATGTAACTGTGTAGGAGGTTACAAAAAGATTGTTGGCCGTTCCATAGAGCATTTGATACTCAGCATTTGGCGTTAAGCTTCCTCCAGCATCTGAAGGAGCAAAGTCAGTATAGTCATTTGCTGTGGCTCCGGCACCCGAAGTGGTTGTGGTAGATATGGTTGCAATGCCTGTTTGTCCTATCAAGAGATTACTTGACTGGCACATAAAAAAGATAACCAAAAGAAAAGACTTTCTTATCGGCAAGACTAATAGTGCATTTAGGTGAAAAGAACTATCGTACCCTTTTCTAGCAAGGGCAAGTAGTGCTCGACTGCAAGATAGCTGTTTTTCTGATATTTCTAAGGGCGCCGCGATAGGTTTACTACACCTCAACACGCCAATCCCCTACGTATATTAAGAATGGTTTAAACCTAATGACCAGTTGGTTGAGTATAAAAAAGAGCTCTTTATAATTATTTGTAGGTAAAGGTCTCTTGACCACTCCTAATGGTCACTTGCGACTGTTCCGAGGCTTCAACGCGACCAACGATTTGGGCTTCAATGTTGAATGATCGCGCAATGTCGATGATGGTTTGGGCATGAGCTTCGTCAATATAGATCTCCATGCGGTGGCCCATGTTAAATACCTTATACATCTCTTTCCAGTCGGTTCCACTTTCTTCTTGGATCATCTGAAATAGTGGAGGTATAGGAAGGAGGTTGTCCTTAATGACATGCAGTTGATCGATAAAATGTAGAACCTTGGTTTGTGCACCGCCACTGCAATGGATCATGCCACCGATCTGCTGCCTTAGTTCTTTGAGTATCTCTATGATCACCGGAGCATAGGTTCGAGTTGGGGAAAGCACGAGCTTGCCTGCATCTAAGGGGCTTCCGTCAACGGAATCGGTTAACTTTTTACTACCAGCATAGATCAGGGAATCGGGCACGCTCGGATCAAAGCTTTCCGGGTATTTCACCGCAAGACTGTTGTCAAACACATCATGTCGTGCAGAAGTAAGCCCATTTGAGCCCATGCCCCCATTATACTCACTTTCGTAGGTGGTCTGACCATAAGAAGCCAGGCCGACGATTACTTGACCGGGCTTAATTTTTTCATTAGTGATCACGTCTTCGCGCCTCATCCGGGCGATGACCGTGCTATCTACTACCACAGTTCTCACCAAGTCACCGAGGTCTGCGGTTTCGCCTCCCGTACTGATGATATTCAAGCCATTGTCTCGAAGCATCTGCAAGACTTCTTCTGTGCCATTGATCAAGGCAGAGATGACCTCTCCAGGAATCAGGTTTTTGTTTCGGCCAATCGTAGAAGAGAGCAAGATGTTTTCTGTTGCGCCGACACACAACAGGTCATCGATGTTCATGATGATGGCATCTTGGGCAATGCCCTTCCACACCGAAAGGTCACCAGTTTCTTTCCAATACATGTAGGCCAAAGACGACTTCGTTCCGGCACCGTCAGCATGCATGATGTTGCAATAGTTCTTATCACCACCCGTGAAATCTGGAACAACTTTGCAGAAGGCTTTTGGGAAAAGTCCTTTGTCTAGGTTTTTAATGGCATTATGGACATCTTCTTTTGATGCAGAGACGCCTCGTTGCATGTACCGATCACTCATGTGCTTGGAAATTATCTTACAAAAATAAAAAAGCCTCCTGAAAGGAGGTCCTTTTCACCAATATCTTCCGGCTTATTTATCGACGGAAAGTACCTTGAATTCGGTTCTCCGGTTTTGCTGATGTTCTTCTTCCGAGCATTCGTCGATGCGTTCGTTGGTACAGCCATTGATCAGCTGTGATTCACCATAACCTTTGGCGACCAATCGATCTCTTGAAATTCCTTGCGAAACAATGTAATCAACAGCGGATTGGGCCCTTCGTTGTGAAAGGTCCAGGTTATAATCATCTTCTGCTCGGGCATCCGTATGTGAGCTCAGTTCGATACGCACAGTGGGATTGTCAGCCAATAAAAGCACCAATTTGTCGAGTTGCTCGGCGGCATCGTCGCGTATTTCTGCACGGTTTAAATCATAGTAAATATTTGGGATGACGATGGCTTTGTTCAAGATGATGGGGTCTAAGGTCACTTCTGTGGTCAGTGTTTTTTCAGTAAATCTCTCAACTAACGCTTCCTGAGGAATCGATTCACCGATGGTAGAGAAGGCTGTTCTTTCAGAAAAGAAATTCTCCTTGTCGCCAATGAGAGTGTATGACTTTTCGGGTTCAATAGGGAAGCTGAATGATCCTGCTCTACTACTTATGATGTCGTCCACTAGGTTGCCTTGCTCATCAAGCAGCTTCACCAGCACATTTCCAAGGATGCTTTGCACACTATCCTCGTCGCGTTGGTAGGTGGTTCCTTTAAGCACGTAGGTGATCTGTTTTAGATCCGATGAATTATCGACAAAACTATAAATGTCATCTCCGCCGGCACCACCTTCTCTATTGGACGTAAAGAAGCCTTCGAATGGGAAGTCAGTATAAATCAAACCGAAATCGTCTGCTGAGGTATTGAAGGAAGGACCGAGATTTCGGACAGTAACATTTCCTCCTTGATTGACCGCTTCAAAGAGGTCTAATTGACCAAAACCGGCATGGCCGTTACTCGCGAAGTAAAGTTTGTTGTCTGGCGAGACGTACGGAAAAACTTCGTCTCCCGCAGTATTGATGTCTGGCCCCATATTGGTCACGTCTGCCCAACGACCTCTCTCATTCAGTGAAGCTCGGTAAATATCCGAACCGCCGTAACCTCCGGGCCTGTCGCTAGCGAAATAGATGGTGGTTCCGCTGTTGTTAAAAGCAGGTGAGGTATCCCAATAATCGGGACTGTTAATGGTCATGAATGCAGGTTGCGTCCACTGCCCATTCTTTTTTTCTGAAAGGAATAGGTCAACACTTCTTCTTCCTTTTTTGTCGTCAGAATTGCCCTTGGCAAAAACCGCCAAATTGCCATCCGGGGAAAAGGTTATGCTGCCTTCATTAATGTTCAGGTCGTTGAATCGGCCCGGCATTGAGCCGGTGGTACCTTCTTCTATGCGTAAGCCGTTGAGTTTCGCCCGATTGATCTGGCTGAAGGGAGTGCCGTAGCGCTCAAATGTTTCAGGTTCATTAGTCGATACGTAATAAAGATCTCCTTCAAAATACGAAGGGCTGTATTCAGATTTTTCAGTATTGATCTCGTTAAGCAGTTCCAGTTCAACATTTCGCACCTGCAGTCGGATGGTATCTAATTTCTTCAGGTTTTGAAGCTCCTTTTGTGCCCTCTCTTTGTAGATCTCTGTACTTACGAAGGTTAAATAGTCCGCTAATACTTCTTGTGCTTTTTCGTATGCTTCATTCGCCTTCAAGGCCAAGGCATAATTAATTTCTAACTCTTCTTGTTGATAACCCAATTCAACAGCCTTTTCATAATAAGGAAGAGACGCTTTGATTCGACCTAATTTCCTGTACGATTCTGCCAAAAAGAAATTGACGTCTGGTGCATTTGGATTCTCTACTAGTTCAGCCTCGAGATCGCTGATGGCTTGAATATAATTTTCATCTTCGACGTAGGTTTCCAAGTACTTGGGCATTTTCTGCTCTTCGCTCTCTTCTATTGCGGCTGCCGTGGCCGCGGTCTGATTTTGTTCGAATGTGGCATTAGAAGGAGGAACAGCTGTTTTTTTTGGTGGTTCTTGGACGCCTAAAAAATTGACATTTTTAGATGATCCACAGCCAAATGCCAAGTAAAGGATACCAATAAGAATAGCCAGCTTCTTTTTCATGAATTGATTGCGAAACAACTCTCTGTAATTATACGGTTTCTGTGGCGTTAAAGTATCTTTTCAGCCAACTTTCCTCAGCTTTAACGAGCCAATTATCATTGAGTTCTTTCAGCGTTGAAATATTGCTGTTGAAATATGGGGTGGAGCGAGTGATCAGCCCTGCGGTAATTTGTTCTGAAAGCTCACTCAATTGAATGGCCCTGATACTACCGTCGATCTTGAACATGAGGTTCGTTCTTTCGAAAAAGTTGATGTTGTATTTAGCTCCTAATTCTTGCACAAAACGAACCGCACTGTCGATAGAGCATCCACTTGCCATTTGGAAAGTTTCATCAGCTGCTATGATCAAAAAATATCCCTCCAATAGTTGTGCTGAGGCTTTTAAATCGCTGCCATGTGCAGCCCATCGACTTAAAAAAGCAGCACAATCCTTCAGGATGTCCTCGTGAGTTTGGTCATTTATCAGTTGGTTCGAGGTGTAAACCCAAACCCTGGAATCAGGATGAAATGCGTCAAAAGTAGAATTCATTGCTTGTCTTGCTGTTTGCAGACTATAAACCTTCGTACTGCGCGATAAGTTCAGCCAGATCCATTACCTCTACCGTTTCCTCTTTTTCCTTATTCTTCACTCCGTCCCTCATCATGGTTAGACAGAATGGGCATGCTGCTGCAATGATGGAGGCACCTGTGTCTAGTGCCTCTTCGGTTCGTTCGATGTTTACCTCTTTGTTACCGGGTTCAGCATCTTTGAACATTTGTGCCCCTCCCGCTCCACAGCAAAGGCCTTTGGTTTTACAGCGCTTCATTTCTACCAGTTCTGCGTCGAGGGCTGCCAGTACTTCACGAGGAGCCTCATAAATGTTATTGGCTCGTCCAAGATAGCAAGAGTCGTGGTAGGTAATTTTTTTGCCTTTGAATTCACCTCCGCCTTTTAAACCGACCTTCCCTTCGTTGATCAGTTGCTGAAGAAAGGTAGAATGGTGGATGACCTCATACTCACCACCCAATTCTGGATATTCGTTTTTGAGCGTATTGAAGCAGTGAGGACAAGCAGTGACAATTTTTTTCACATTGTATCCATTCAACACCTGTATGTTGGCAACGGCTTGCATCTGAAATAGAAACTCATTTCCTGAGCGTCTAGCAGGATCTCCTGTGCAGGTTTCTTCCTCTCCCAATACGGCAAAAGAGATGCCGACCTTGTTCAATATTTTGATGAAGGCCAATGTGACCTTTTTATAACGATCGTCGAATGAACCGGCGCATCCTACCCAAAAGAGCACTTCGGGCGATTCTCCACTTGCCGCCATTTCGGCCATCGTTCTTACTTTCATATCCTGACTCATCGTTTAGCTATTTTTATTGATTTCATCTGCCCATTTAAAGCGATCGGTCGGTGCAAATTTCCATGGTGAAAAACTCGTTTCGATGTTTTGGAACATGTTGTTCCAAGAAGCGGGAGCACCTGATTCTTCCATGGCGACGTAACGTCTCATTTGAAGTATGATCGAAAGTGGGTCAATATTTACCGGACAAGCTTCTACACAAGCATTACAGCTGGTGCAGGCGTTGATCTCTTCTTTGGTAATGTAATCGCCTAACAAAGACTTCCCATCCTCTAAACCTTTTCCTCCTTTTACCAAGCTTGCACCAACTTCTTCCGCACGATCTCTCGTATCCATCATGATCTTTCGAGGAGAGAGTTTTTTTCCAGTCATATTCGCCGGGCAATTAGACGTACAGCGACCACATTCCGTACAGGAATAGGCATTCATGATGTTGACCCAGCTTAAGTCATTGACATCCTTTGCTCCGAATCGGGCAATTTCTGCTGGAGGATCATTGCTTCCTTCAACAGGCATCCCAAGCATCATTTTTACTTCATTGGTTACCACAGGCATGTTTTCCATAGTTCCTTTCGGGTTGAGATTGGAATACCATGTATTTGGAAAGGCCAAGGCAATGTGCAAGTGTTTGGAGTAGGTGACATAGACAGCGAAGGCTAAAATGCCAATGATATGGAACCACCATGCAAAGCGTTCGATCAAGATAAGGGTGCCTACGTTGAGTCCTTCGAACAGTGGAACCAAAAAGCCACTAAAGAAGAATTGTCCAGTTTGTACGTAGTGCTCATCCTTTCCTTGAATCAGCATGTCTGTTGCATTCATGGTTAGAATGGCAAACATCAAAATGATTTCGATCACTAAAATGAGGTTCGCATCTAAGGTCGGCCACTTTTTCATCTCGTCGCCACTGAAGCGCTTGACCTTAAGCACATTTCTTCTGATTAGGAATACGACACAAGAAAATAACACTCCAACAGCTAAAAATTCGAAAATGTTGATCAAGACGGTGTAAAAGTCACCTAAGAACGGAGCAAAGATGCGGTGGGTACCGGCCATGCCATCGATAACGAATTCCAAAACCTCCAGGTTGATGACAAGGAAGCCCACATAGATCAAAAGATGCAAAAGGGCCGGGATGATCTTTTTGAACATTTTTTGCTGTCCAAAAGCCACTAGCAACATGGTTTTCCATCTTGTCGATGATTGATCATTGCGCTCGGCCTTTTTTCCAAGAAAGATGTTCTTTCGGATTTGTGTAATGCGCTGATAAATGAAATAGGTAGCGACACCCACTACAACTAAAAATGCGATCTGTGATATGTATTGCATCATATTGGTCTGATTAGCGGTGTTTTAAAGGTATTCGATATTTATAGAAAATGTTTTGCACCGATTGAGTTTTTGTATACTTTTGTGCCTCCAATTCGAGGTGCTGTAGCTCAGTTGGTAGAGCATCGGACTGAAAATCCGTGAGTCGGTGGTTCGAATCCACTCAGCACCACGTACAATAGGCCTCTCCTTTCGGAGGGGCTTTTTTGTTGAATATGTATTCAATCGATTGCAGCCCACATGCGAATATAGAGAAGACAGGGAAAAAATAGTATGCATGCATACTATTTTATTTTATCCAGCGAATTTCTTTTTCTGTTAATTGTCGCCATTTACCTCGGGGGAGGTCTTTTTTGGTGAGGTTACCGAACATGACCCGGTCGAGTTTCTCTACTTGATAACCCAGGTGTTCGAAGATCCTTCTGACGATACGGTTTTTCCCTAAATGGATCTCAATGCCTAATACCTTCTCGTCTGGACTTACAATCGCCAGGTCATCTACTTTGACCATGCCATCCTCGAGTTTAAGCCCATCAACGATGGCCAAAAAATCGGCTCTGGTTATGGGTTTGTCCAAGGTGACTTGATAGACTTTTTTGATCTTATTCGTTGGATGCGTGAGCTTTTTTGCCAACTCTCCATCATTGGTAAAAAGGAGCAAACCCGTGGTGGTTCGGTCTAATCGCCCGACGGGAAAAATTTGTTCGGTGCAGGCATTTTCAACGAGCTCCATTACGGTCCGGCGACCTTTTGGATCAGAAGTGGTGGTAATAAAGCCCTTGGGTTTATTCAATAAGATGTATTGCTTTTTTTCAGGATTGAGCTGCTGTCCTTTGTAGCTCACTTTATCGTTGCTCTTTACACGAAAACCGAGTTCTTGAACAACCTTCCCGTTTACGGAGATGGCACCTTCTGCAATAAGTTTATCCGCTTCTCGTCGCGAGCAGATGCCGGCGTTAGCGATGTATTTGTTCAAACGAACGTCCTCTTTGATGACATGTTCCTCTTTGGAAGGGCTGGAAGATGCCTTTTGACGAGGCTTATGCTGTGGTTTTGGTTTTCTACGGTTCTGCATTTGTATTCAGTATCCCTACTGTATTTATTGCAAAGGTAGTATTAATCTTCCGTAGCGTCGCTCTCTGATTCAAGTTGACCGATTTCATTTTCGTTAGGGCTGAAATCCTTGGGTGTTGGCAGCTCTTTGATGTCGTTGATGCCGAAATAGTCCATAAAACGTTCAGAGGTGCCATAAAGCAACGGGCGACCAATAGCTTCTGACTTTCCTTTGATCTCAACCAACTCTTTTTCGAGCAATTTTTGGACAGTGTAGTCGCAATTGACCCCTCTTATTTGCTCAATTTCAGATTTCGTCACCGGTTGTTTGTACGCAATGATGGAAAGAGTTTCTAGGGCAGAAGTAGATAGTCTTTTTTTCGATTGCTGTTTTAGCAAAATTCCAATGCTGGCTTGATAGGCTGGTTTAGTGAGAAACTGGTAGCCTCCTCCTGTTTGCACGATTTCGAATGAGTAAGAATCCTCTTGATACTTTTTCTCCAGTTGGGAAAGAGCCGATTCAATATCGCTTACAGGCACGTCTGCCTCAAACATTTCATTGAGGCAATTGTGAATTTCTTTCTTTTGAATCGGTTTAGGGGCACAAAAGATGAGGGCTTCGATATGATTGCCCAAAAAGTCCATTACTTACGTTGTGCCAGTTTCGCTTCAATAGAATGCATGGTGTGTGGAACCGCCATTAAACGTTCTTTTGAGATGAGTTTACCCGTATCAACACAGATGCCATAGGTGCCATTTTTGATTCTAATTAAGGCATTTTCTAAGTTGTTAATGAACTTCTGTTGTCTTGCAGCCAACTGGTTCAAGTTTTCTTTTTCTAAGGTATCGGCACCATCTTCCAACACTTTCGTAGAATTATTGGTAATATCCTCTCCAGAATCTCCACCTTTTTGAAGGCTTTTTTTCAGCTCAGTCAGTTCATTTTTAGCTTTGTCGATCTTGTCGATGATGAGGGCTTCAAATTCTTTCAATTCGCTCTCAGTATACCTTGTTTTCTCTTCCTTACCCATAACGTATCAATCAATATTTAAAGATGCGCTAAGATAGAATTGACCATAGCAATAGCAAAACTTTAGTTTGTTTTTCAATCGAGGCTAAGGAGTTAAAAGGCATATCTATCCCTTCAGGGGAGGAAAGATTCTGAAAACGTGGCCTTAGAGCAAATATTATTGAGCCATCTATTGCAAAGCTTGCAGTCTTCTGAGCAGCACTTGGGCATCCATTTTTATCCGGTGCTTGATTCTTAAGTATCGAGAGATGACTTCTGCGTTGGCTTCTTTTCCTTTAAAGCGAGTGAGGGTTTCGTTGATTAAGCAATTCATAGGTGGTGTAAAAAGTTGAGTTTTATAATAATAGACCAATCTACTATAAATTGTTTGGTTTCGTTATTACTTAGCCCTTAATAAACGTTGTTATTCAAAGGATTTGTGTGAACCTAGAATCTACCTGCAATGGCGACCTTGTCTTTGCGATAACTCACTCTCCCTTCGGCATTGATTACTTCCGTAAGGATCATGTAATAGCCTATTCGTGCCCTGCTTCCATCGTCCTTGGTACCGTCCCATGTCAAAAAAGTAGTGGTGCCGGCGAGATTGTTCTCTGATAGACGGCGTATGAGATTACCATTTGCATCGTAGATCGTCACATTCAACACATTGCCCGGATTATCAAAAGAGTAGGTTAGGGTGGTAAAGTCTGCCGTACCGCTGATGTCAGGCGAAAAGGTCAATGGAGCTACCACGACGATATCATTTCGAGCATCTCCCATTAAGGCTTGAGAGTTCACAAAACCTGGAGTTGCGTAGTTCGTTGCGGCCACTGCTGAGAACCAATTATTTGCATCATTGCTCTCGCCATTGTGCCTAAGCCGTTCTAGAGAGACGCCCTCATTGTCATTTAATAAGGGAGAATGATAGGCTTCATCATAATCAAAGCGATCGATGGTTCTACCGGTGTTGTCGAGAATGATAACAGCGCCCTTGTCATCTCGCATTGACGGCATGGAGCTTATTTCAATGAATGCTTCAGCTACTGTGGCTGGATATTCTGTTTGAATATTCGTGAGATCATCGGTGATCCCTAAATAACTATTTGGAGGAATGATCAGGTCTTCTTCGCTAATTAGTCGGGTATTATTGAGTCCACCAATTCGCCAATCTTTTAAATTGATGTACTTATTGGAAGAGTTATACCACTCGACGAACCTCGCTCCTCCAGGTCTTGGATTGAACAAAACTTCGTTTACGAGTAGGTCTTTGGGTTCTGCAAGGGCCGGTACGATCAGCTGAACGCTGTTGCGTGTGCGATCGATCAGGTTTCCGCTGCAATCGGATAAGTTGTCAACGGTTAACGTATAGACCTGGTTGTTGACTAAGTCAGCTGACGTGTACAGGGTGACTAGTCGTTCAGTATCGTCAAGGAGGAAAGCGATAAAACTCAATCCATTGTCAATGCCAAAGTCTGCAACGTCTATACTACTTGCTGCCAAACGTTCTGAAAAGCGTACTTGTATACTTCCTTCGTCGAGCATGACAGCCTGAAGAAGCTGGGGCCCTTGATTGTCCGGGTTGATGCCATTGATTGAATTGATTCGTCCTGGAGTTCCTCCGTCGTTAGATTCGCTTGCCGACCAATTGGGAGATTCAACGCATGGAAAATTCAGATCGATCATCTCCAAGCTATACCCACCATTCGCTTTTAAACTACTTCTGTACCACGATTCGTTAAAGCGCAAGCTGAACAAGAGGCTGTTCTCTGCATTAAAGAGCTTGACAATCTCCTCTTCTTGATTCAGGTTAGGCCAGTTAAAAACACCAATTGTATTATCCGCGAAATCTTTTGCCGTAGAGTTAGGGGTCAGCAGGAGGTAGTCTCCCGGGTAGATGACGGTGTCCGGTAGAGTGGTTGAATTGACCGCATCAGCCAGGACCACATTCTTGAGGCTCAAAACATCAGAAGACCGGTTATAAATCTCGATGTATTCACTCTCAGGTAAACCAACTGACGGCGACGGGTTAGCCATCAATTCGGTAATGATCAGCTCGTAGGCTTGTGGCGATCGCCCTCTGACAAATTCAAATGACCTTGGTACTATTGCATTCCCGGCACAGTCTCTTAGGTTGTTGAGTTCTAAAGAATGAATAACACCATAGCTGAATGGCGCATTAGTTTTGATCAGTAATTGATAACCAAACGAGTCGACTGCTTCTATGCTCGCTATTGTTAAGCCAGGGTTGAAAACGATATTGTCAGCAACAAAGGTGGAAGCATCCATGGCTTCGTTAAAGGTCAAACGGAAAGAGGTGTCTGATAGCACTTCGAAATTTGTCACCTCTGGAGCAAGAACATCAGCTGCTGAGGTAAACAGGGAATTTTGTTGGCCAGGAGTTCCTCCTTCTTGTGCCGTTGAAGCTGCCCAGTTATCAGGGCTTTGACAAGCCGGATTGAGCCTGATCATTTCTAAGCTATAACCGCCTTGTGCCTTTTTCTCATTTTTGAAGAAAGAACGATCGTAGGCCACTCTAAAGAGTATCGTTCCATCTGCATTTTCAAGACGTACTTCATCTTGTGTGGTTAACGTTGGGAAAGAGTTAATGCCTTGAACATTTCCATACCCATTAAATGCATCCACCGCGCTGTTCTTTGTCAGGACCAGATAACCACTTGGTGCTATATTGATCTCGCCAATCCGTGTTTTTCCAGCATTATCAGCCAAATAGACATCGTTAAGTGCGATAATGGTCGTTGTGTTATTGTAAAGCTCAACGTATTCATGAGGAGGTAATCCATTCGAGGGAGTTGGCGTCGCCATGATCTCGGTGATCAACAGATCATTGGCTGCAGGCAGAGCCCCTAATTCGAAATTCAATTGAACATTAATTCGGTTGCCCGAGCAATCCTCAACACCATTGATGAGCAGTCGTTCTGTCGTGCCTCGTTGAAAAGCACTTTCCAGGAAGAGTTCCACCTCTCGACCGAAGGGGTCGTTCACGAGAATTTGACTGATGCGAATGCCTGATTGCAGGTTGAAATTGGCTTCAGTCAAGGTGCTAAGGTTGAGGGCTTCGGTAAACTTCAATCGGATGGCTGTGGTAGAGACAATTTGTAATTCATCGACTTGTGGAGCGGTTGAATCGGGACTTGAGTTGAATACCGCATTTTGATTTCCCGGAGTACCCCCTGAAGGATGAGTTGAGCCCGCATAATTGGCCGGATCGAAGCAAGGTTTATAGGGGTTGATCAGCTCTATGCTGTAGCCTCCGCTTGATTTTGAGGCATCATTGTACAAATCTCTATTAAAGGCCAATGAATCTACTATCCTATTGTTGCGATCGATCAGAAAAATGGTTTCTCCTGTATTGGAAAGCGAGGGAAAACGCGAAAGTGACAAACCGTTGAATGCACGAGCTCCGCTGCTGGTTGAGAGTACCAAGTGCTCTCCACTATTGAGGGTCTGCGTTTTGAAAATGGCCGTATCATTTTTATCGGTAAGCTTAAAATCGCGTAGCTGGAAAGCAGTGTTTCCTGCATTGAACAGCTCAATAAATTCATAAGGGGCAAGACCACTTGAGGCATCCACATCAAAATAAACTTCGTTGATGACGAGCTGCCTGAAGTCGGGAAGAGCGAGCGCCTCAAAAGTGAAATTGGCAGAGGTTAAGTTTATCGCTTTTCCTTGGGTATCTTCCACACGATCAATTGACAGAACGTAGGCTTGTCCATCGATTAATGCATTGGCAAAAGTGAGGGTGACCTTGTTCTGTTCGGAATTGCTGAACGCCACCTTTATCGGTGCTCCGATGCCATTATCAAGGGCATAATGATTTAAAGCCAAACCGGAAACAGGGTCTATGCGTTCGTTGAATGCAACTTCAATTTCATTCGTGTAGACTGAATTTACAGCTGTCACTACTGGTGGTGTTATGTCGTAGACGAATTTGGTCGAAAAATGAGGTAATGTTCCTCCAAAAGAGTCTCTTAGTCCGGTAAGGGTCATTTCATATTCGGCCGATTCCTGAAGGTTAGCGCCTAAAGTCAGCGTTACCTGAGTTGGATTTGAAGGATTGAGCACCGCACTAACGGGGGCGCCAATATCGCTAATGAGAAAATGTGCCGGGACTTCGGCAGGTGCCTCCAAGAGTTCGACATCGAAGGTTAGCCTAAGACTAGAAGGAGACAAGATCTCTAAGTTGTTCAGGTGATCGTTGAAGGTAAAATCATAAGTTGTGGGCGGAATGAAATTGCCAAATACATCTTCAAGGCTATCAACCACCAAGCGGTACCTGATGTCTTCTTTCAGTTTCGTTGTGAGGGTTATTTCGACAATCGAAGCATCCGTAGAGCTTTGTGAAATGCTGAATGAACCGATGCCATTGTCAAAACCATAATTCTCTACATCCTCAGCTGATGCTTGTTGGAGGTCTTTGGTGAATTGTATTTGCAGTAAGGTATCAGCAAGGATATCAAAATTCCCAAATTTAGGGGTTAAACTACTGAAAGGGACTGTGATGTCTTGGGCTAGGTCGTTCGAGAATTGGTCGCGTTGATTGGAGATGGTTAGGGTATTTTGTGCATTATTTCCAAGTCCGCTAAAAGTCAAAAGCACCTTTTGAGTTGCACTATCGAGCCGGAGTGCCTGAGTAGGGTTTCCAATGCCATTGTCCACTGTATAGTTAGTGATATCCTCGGCAATTCCTTTTACAACTTCTTCTGTAAAACTAATCAGCAAGGAACGAGGAGAATAAACAATGAGGCTGTCGAAGCGAGGGGCTAAGGTATCAAAGGTGAAGTCTAAACGCCTGTTGGTAGAAATGCCATTTTCGCTTAAGTCTTCAATCCCAGTATATGTCAGTATGTTTTCTACTTCTTGCGTAAAAGCTTCTGTAAACGATAAGACAACAGAAGAGTCTCCATTAGTAAGATTGATCGCAGACGGGAAACCGATGCCGTTATTTACACTGTAATGATTGATGATTTCTGCACTTGTCTGGTCTAGCTTTTCATCGAAATCCAATCTCAATTGGTTTGCATTAACCACCGTATGGTTGACCAAATCAGGATCGTCGGTGTCATAGACGAATGTGGTATTCAATGTTTGAAGGTAATTGCCTGCTGTATTTTGAATTCCCTCAACTTGTAATTCTCTTTCTGTATTCTCGGGGAAGCTACCATCAAAAGCAAGGTGGATCAATTGGGCATTAGCGTTATCTATTGTAGCGGATACGGGGTTCCCCAAGTTTTCCACTGTAAAATGAGTGAGTGAAGCACTTTGTGCATTGACCTCCTCCGTGAAATAAATATCGAGTAGCTGACTACTGAGCACAATGACCGTGTCAAGGTCATTTCTGAATGTAAAAGATTCCAGTTGGTTTGCCATTGCATTGCCCAAGGTGTCTTGGAGCTGATCGAGTGTGACTTGATAAGTCACTCCCATTGTAAGTGCATTGGCTAAATTCAAGCGGACGCTATTGTTGCTTGGACTGATTACATCGGCAGAATTCGGTTGTCCAATGCCATTATTGACAACATAATTGGATACGTTTTCCGCTATCAAAGGGGTGAGAGGTTCATCAAAGACAAGGTCGATGATGCGATTACTTTTAAAGGCAAATCTTGTTAAAGCGGGTGGTTGATTATCAAATAAGTACTGAATGCTCGATTGGGCCATAACATTTCCTGCGCAATCAGCGCCTCCTTGAACATTAAGGGTATACCTGGTCCCGGACTGCATGGCGGCATTTATGCCTAACTGGACGGCGCGCAAACTAGCCTTAACAGAAACGGAGGTAATAGTAAGTCCGTCAGACAGTGAATAGTTGGCCATGCTAAGGCTGGTCGCGTCCATCAGCTCTGTAAAGACCAAGGTGATCTGTGTGGGAGAATCCACGAGCACGGTGTCTATCCTCGGCGCCACAATGTCTGGTGCATCAGTGTAGCGACTGTTTATGGTGCCTGGGGTTCCGCCCGCAATAGCATTTGAGGAATTCCAATTGGTCTCATCGGAACAAATCAAGGTGGGGTTGATCTGTTCGAGCGACCATCCTCCGTCGGCTTTGTCATTATCCTTGTACCAAGCAGTATTGAAGGTTAAACTATCGACCAAATTACCCAACTGATCGGAAAGTGTTATTTGCTCGCCTCCATTGGTTAGGGTGTTCCAATCGGCTACGGCTACTGTATTTCCGAAGGCTTGATAAGCCTGTACATTAGCACTTGAAGTAAGAATCACATAATCATTGGCTCCTAGTGTATAGTTGCCCAGGGTACCGCCAGAAAGAGTAAAGTCAGTTATTTCTATGGCCTCGTTTGTCGTATTATAAATTTCAATGAATTCAGCGATCGACGCTGTGGGTAAAATGGTTGGATTTGGTGGATTCGTTCCGTTTGGATCAGCATAGATCTCGTTGATGACAAGCTGCCGCTTTAGGGTCCTGATGGAATTCTTCGCGGTAATGGTTAAATCGCTTGCAACAGAGCTTCCATCACCATTTTGAACATTATTTACGGTTACTTCATAGGTGTTGTTCACGAAGTCTTTGGCGAAAGTCAACTGTACAATTGCGCCATTTGAACCGTCTTGAAGTGCTGAAACAGGTTGTCCAAAACCAAAATTCAAGCTGTAGTTTGACAGGATTTCTGCACTTGTTTTTTCTACCGGCTGGTTAAAGATCAAGTTGATGGAATTGCTTCCGGTAAAATCCATGGATGAGATTGCCAAGGCTGGCAATGCTTCTTCAATAAGGAAGTCGTCCAGAACCAATTCGGCTGCCGAACCGCTGCCATTTCCCCTTCTAGCTTCGATTTTTACAAGCACTTGGTTTTGGCCAGCCACCTCCCCAGGCATCTCATAGGTGTAGGGAGCATAACTCGTGGTGTTGTCATTCGGAAAAGTGGTATCGTCGCCTATTTGAACGGCGGTAGAATAATTGTTTCCGCCATCTGTTGAGGTGCTCAAGTATAGAAGGACTGGCCGTGTTGAGGTACTTCCATTGGCTTTTGAATAGGCGTAAAAACTCAGTTTTCCACCAAGCTTTGAGGTCATGTCTAGCGAAATGAGCACTTCTCCGGAAAAGCTAGAAGTGGGTATGATATTCAGCGAACCCGTACCAGTTCTTCCATCATTACCCTGAAAAATTCGATTGGTGGTAGCGACTTCATTGCCTTGCCAATTGGCAATAAAAGATGCGTTCGTACCAGTTGTGAAAACTTGTTCGAAACTTTGTGTGTGCGGAAGACTGGTAATTTGACATACCAGTAGATGGGCGCACAGTAATAACACTGTCGAAAATGTTAGTCGCATGTGATGCTTAGGTACATGAATATACTAATTTTGCGCAGATAAAAAGTTGAGCTGCACTTGATAAAAGAGAAGAGATGAAAATTGCTGTAGTGGGGGCTACCGGTTTGGTAGGTGGAGAAATATTAGAAGTAATCACAGAGAAAAACTTGCATTTTGACGAGCTCTTGATGGTAGCATCTGAGCGCTCTGCCGGGAAAAAGAAAACTTTTCAAGAAAAAGAGTACACGCTGCTTACGTTAGCGGAAGCGGTTCAGCAAAAGCCAGATTATGCCATATTTTCTGCTGGTGGAGCGACCTCTTTAGAATGGGCACCAAAATTTGCTGCTGTCGGAACAACGGTTGTAGACAATTCATCTGCTTGGCGAATGAGTCCCGACCATAAACTCATTGTGCCTGAGATCAACGCAAAAGAACTTACTGAGCATGACAAGATCATTGCAAATCCTAATTGCTCTACAATCCAAATGGTTGTGGCGCTTGCTCCACTTCGTCAGCGCTATGGACTCAAACGTATAGTGGTGTCTACGTATCAATCAGTGACAGGCTCTGGGAAGGGAGCTGTTGATCAAATGATGGCTGAAAGGGAGGCGAAACCTGCAGCGATGGTTTATCCTCATAGAATTGACCTCAATGTGCTTCCGCATATTGATGTTTTTCAGCAGAACGGCTATACGAAAGAGGAGATGAAAATGATCAATGAGACCAAAAAGATCTTCAATGATCAGGACATCGCGGTGACAGCCACAACCGTTAGAATCCCTACCATGGGTGGTCATTCGGAAGCGGTGAATGTGGAATTCAAGAAGGAGTTTGATCTAGCGGAGGTTAGGGATCTCCTACAAAAAGCCGAAGGGGTAGTGGTTCAGGACGATCCGGCGAATAATATTTATCCCATGCCATTAACGGCTCATAAAAAAGATGAAGTCTTTGTGGGCCGTTTGAGAAGAGATGAAAGTCAGCCGAACACTTTGAATATGTGGATCGTGGCTGATAATCTGAGAAAAGGAGCGGCAACTAATGCCGTTCAGATCGTAGAATACCTGCAAAAACAACCCTCTTTTCATTGATCGATTATTTAGTTTCTGAAGAAGTACAACAATTCATCAAGGCACATCAGGCGCAAGATTCTGCGTCACTGATGCTTTCTTCGGAGGCTAAGCAATGGCCCCATTTTGAAAAGGTGGTCGAGCAGATTCGAAGCCGACAAAAGGCGAAAGGAAAGCTCGACCCTTGGTTAGCGAATGACCGTATCTTGTTCCCACCACCGCTGTCTATTGAACAAGCATCATCAAGTCTAACGGCTAGAAAAAAAGCAGATCTTATCACAAAGGGAAAGCAAATGTTCGACCTGACGGGAGGCTTAGGCCAAGACACGTATTACCTATCTGAGAAATTCGATTCATGTACCTATGTGGAAGAATCAGCATGGCTTTGTCAACTCGCTAAGCATAATTTTGAGGTGCTTGGCAGGGCTATCGAAACGATCAATGATAAAGCAGAAAGGGTATTAGAGACCCTTGATTCATGTGATTTGATCTATGTGGATCCTGCCAGGAGGGATGAACAGGCAAAAAAGGTCTTTAAACTTTCTGATTGCTCACCTGATGTTGCTAGGATACAGCATCAATTGCTATCTAAAGCACGACAAGTGCTGATTAAGCTTTCTCCCTTGATCGATATCAAATCAGTCCTGAAAGAGTTGACATGCGTTAAAAAGGTATACGTTATTGCCGTTAAGAATGAAGTGAAAGAGCTTTTGATTCTCATGGAAAAGGGTTTTAAGGGAGATGAACAAATTAGCTGTATCAATATGGATCAACACGGAGAAGATGAGTTCTTGTTTGATTTTCAACAAGAGCGGTCCGTTCATTTGCCCTTCAGCGATGTCAAGCGCTACCTATATGAGCCCAATGCGGCAATCATGAAGGCAGGTGCGTTTAAAAGTGTAGGCGAACGGTTTCAACTGTTTAAGCTCGATGCCAATACGCATCTCTACACATCTTCGGAGCTTAAGCCGGACTTCCCTGGTAGGAGCTTCGAGGTGCTTCAATCATTGCCTTTTGACAAGCGAAAGCTCAACAAGATATTACCGGGCAAGAAAGCGAACATAACCGTTAGAAATTTTCCAATGACCGTTGCAGCGCTTCGAAACAAGTATCAAATCAAAGAAGGGGGTGAGCACTACATTTTTGCCTGTACCGGACAAGAGGGAAAACTATTGTTGCTTACTCAAAAAATAAAGCAAAGTAGTCATGCCGAATGGGCAAGCTAAGTTAGTATCACTATCTAGAAGCTCAAATTCGAGGTTATTTTAGTTTAAGTACTTTAAAGACCTCAGTATACTCTCCGTTTTGTATTTTAAGAATGAATAGTCCTGGTCGAAGGGCAGAGATATCTAGCTCTACTGTGTTTTGACTGTCAAGACTTATGTTTTCAAGGACCAGCTGTTCTACTCCATCACTTGATATGATGGAGTAGGATAATGGGCCTGAAAGGGGCTGATTAAGCTGTATCGTCAGTAGGTTGTCTTCTACGGGGTTCGGAAATATGCTGAATTTGTAGGAGGCTTCTTGACCAGCCTCAAGGCTGGCAATTACCTCTGTTTGAATCTCTAGATTATCAATGGCCCAACCCCAGCCTTCTCCTCTACCTCTTCTCTCTAATTTGAATCGTAAAAGAATAATGTCTCCATCATTGATTTGTGGTGATTGAGTCATTTCAATTCTTCGTTCTCGAAATAAGCCTTCACTACCCGATTCACCATCATCAAAAACAGGTCTCCAGACATCAGGGAAGTCGTTTGTTCCGTAGCGGATGATTTCGAACCAGGTTTCTCCATTGTCTTTGGAGGCTTCAACTGCTGTGAAGTCAAGTGTTGGATCAACCAATACCACTTCATCATAGATCAAAAGAGCCTTTTGTTCATCTATACGTATTGGCGTTTTAAGCATGTAAGTGAATGCTCCACTACCCAACACACCATAACCGATTCGGTAGGGGTGATCCGAATGAATGGCACCATTGTTGAAACCTGTAGGTGTATCAATAGAATAGAAATTACCAACGAAGTCGGTTGTTTCGCTATTGAAATCATTGGCATAAAGATCAACAGGGTTTTCGAAACTAATGATCGGGACTTGGATGAACTCACTTGCACTTGGGACAAAAGAAGCATTGGCCTGAGGACTGTTATTATCAAATGCCGCTAGTCTGTATTCGATCAGGTCTCCGGTTTGAAGTGAACTGATGTTCAAATTGGCCTGATAATTATCACCACTACCTCTCGTTAATGCAATGGGATCCTGAGCTTGTCCATTTACTCTAACCAATAACCCCACGCTGTCCACCGCTGCATTATCAGTTACACGTGCAGCAATTTCTATGTCGTCAAGAGAACTGACAAAATTGAGGTGATTGTGTACAATTGTTGGTCCCAGATCGTCTACTTGCACTTTTAGGTTGTCGATGACCCAGCCCCAACCACGAGCCGCCTGGTCGGCAAAAAGCCTGAATCGTATGATGATCTCATCTCCAACAACGAAATTTCCGTTTTCCAGTATGTTGATCTGTCTATTGACAAAAAGTGACTGATCACCTACGGCTTCTGAATTGCCATCAGCATTGATGTTGCTATTGTAGGTTTGTTCCCAACTGGAGCTTGCTCTATTGTCATAACCATCGACCAGTGGAAGCCAAGTGCTGCCCCCATCTTTAGAACCTTCTACGATCACATAATCATAGAAGTCATTGTCTCCAAACACAGAGCCACTTTCTCCAGCTTCGATCAAAGCTACTTCATCGAAACTAATGATAGGAAATGCATTTTGAATAAGCACCGGAGCTTTTAACTCAATGGTATAATTGCTTTCGCTATTTGCCCCCGTTCCATTGGCATAGGGGTGAGCAGAGTGCAAGGCTCCATTACTAAAGCCACTTTCTTCTCTTATTGAGAAATCAGCGCTGAACTGAAAGTCATTTGCAGCACTTGTTAGGTCATTGAAATCGGTACTGAATTGAGTAATGGCCGCCGGTGTATTGGTCACGGTTAGTTCAATTAGTCCTGTTTCAGGAAAAATTGAATTGTTGGCATTTCTACCAATATCTGTGGCTAAAATGCGATAACTCACCTTGTCTCCTTCTTGAAGGCCCAAACCTCCCAAAACAACGTCAGCAGCATAGGTACTGGTCAGCGGGTCGCTTGACTGGAAAGGAACAGTCTGAGCCGTTCCTCCATTGATCGAATATTCTAGTTGTACATTGACAGGTAAATAATCTTCAACGATCGCCAAAAGCGCTAAACGCTCATCTTCTGCTCGAACGAAATTGGGCGGGGTATGCGTGATGACAGGAGCCTCGCTGTCCTGACTTGTGCTGAATTGCAAATACCGTTGAGCAGCAACTAAACTGGGTCTACTAAAGGTCCTCGCTTTGACATCTACGACGCTGATGTAGTACGAGTAAACCTGATCCTCCGTTTTTGTGGAGGGGATCGTTGCCGAAAATTGATCAGCTGTTCCAGTTGGTGTCATGACCACCTCGTTATTATCCGATTGGAATCCATCATTGCTGTAGAAGAGCTTGACTGACTCAGGCAAATAACCTACGTCACTTTTTATCGAAGCGGTAACCAAGAAGTTATCGGCTTCAAACTCATCTGAATTGGGCCTGTTGATGTTTTCTATGTAGGTATATTCCCATCCCATGTCCCCAAACATGTCCAATGTAATTTGACCAGGCTCTTGGATCACCTCATTGCGACCGATAAATGGACTCATGAGTGAGTTAGGAGTACCAGCAGGATAGGTGGTTTCATCGAGGTGTGCAATACTAGACCCTCCATTCCACTCACTTGGGGCATAGAGTTTTGGTCTTTGACCGTCATTGGTAATGGCAGAAGGTGAATTGAAAAACAACTTGCCTGAAGTCAGTGCATCTGCTAGGGAATCTGGAAAATTGACCAAGCCTGAAAGCTGAACATTCTGGTCGGTTTCGACTCTTCGATCAAACGTGAAGGGAAAGCCTTGAATGCCAACGCTACCTCGTTGCGTATCTTCATTAATGTTATAACTATCAATAAAACCCAAACCATGCCCTAATTCATGCAATACCACAGAAACCAAGTCTGTTTCGCCACCACTCGTTTGTCCATCAGTACCTAAATACCAATTAGCTCCCCGGTTAAAATTTGCAACGATATCTGGGTCGTTAGGACTGTTCAATTCTCTTTCAGCCATTTTTTCAGCAAGGGCGACAGGATACCAAGTGTCATTGTTCAATGCCCCTTCAAAACCCCTGTAGGCTGTTCCCCAAATTGCGGAGCCCAATACACCTTCCTGATCAAAAGATCTCCAATTTGCTTCAACCCTGATCACAACATCAGAGCTAATGTATGAAGCCCAAATATCCACTGCCCGTTGAAAAGCTTGCTTTGCTTGCTCCGTAAAACCAATGTAGGTTACTTCGAATGTGGCTCCACCATTTTGGCCGGTTGACTCGGATCGATATGCAGCCAATGCAGGATGGTAATGATTTGTAGGAAGAACCTTGGTGCCTTCTTCAATACCCGAAGAATAACAAATGATTTTAACTTCCGCATCAAGTTGCTCCATCTGTTGTGAGTAACTGATCTTGGCTGTAAACAGGATAAGGATAAGGAATAGCGTTCTTTTCATCATGTTGAGATACCAATAAGTAACTTCTGAACTAGGCATTAATTTTGATGGATTTCTATGGCTAGTTTTAACAAAGAAATAAATTTTAATCTAACTTATCACTAAAATGAGACTTGAAATGAAGAGGTTTGCTTTAATTCTGTTGGTTGTAATGATGGGCTGCAAGTCCACTGAGGTGACCTCAAAAGCTCAACCGGTGATTTTTATGACAAAAGGGGTATGTATGGGTACCTGTCCGGTATATGATATTTCGATTTATGCCAACGGCCAGGTCTTGCTCAATGCAAAGCAATTTTTACCCATTGAAGGGAATTATGAAGCAAAACTGCCAAATCAGGACTTGAAAGCACTTTTAAATGCCTTTGAGCAAAGTAATTTTTCTTCTTTTGAAAAGTCCTACACCTCAAACATGACAGACCTACCGACAACGAAGTTGACGTATCGAGTTTCTGATGAGCCATACACAGTTATTGATTATGATGGCGCACCCAAGGACTTAAAAGATCTTGAGCAGCGAGTACACGAATTGATTGAGAAGCTCGATTGGAAGAGTACGCGTTAAGGGGGAAGAACCTTGTTTAGTGGTTACTGCGTTCTGAATCGTCCGATGAGGCATGCAAATAAAATTCATTCTACCCAACCATAAAGTAATAAGCTAAAGATGAGTGGTGGCAGGTAGTAACTGATCACACGCAAACGGTTTTGTTTTTCCATCCACCACAGTACATACCAAGGTTTGTATAGACCCGTTAGAACCACTACGGAAAGGATAACAATTATTAACAATAAGACAGACTTCATGGATGAGTTTGGTCTATTAATTGCCTTAAAATCAAAAATTTAAAATGTCTACTTATGAAAACCTTCATGCTCATTAACTTTTCGCTTCTCATTTTTTCCAACACATTGACTTTTCAGGCCGATCGAATATCGGTTGATGTAAAAGTTAAAAAACTTGAAGGGAATGTCTATGTAAAGGTGAATGAGACTGAGATAAATGCCGATCTAGCCTTGATCGATGAAGCGAAAAAGGAGATTATCGCCACCTCTAATGAAGGGAATAAGGTCAGATTGAGCCTGAAAGGTAAACAAACGCTTTTATCTGATTCCATTCGGTTGAATTATGAGGACAATACGTTCACAGCAAGTGAGATAAGCCTGATTAAAAACTAATGCTTCTTGCATAAAAAAAGCTTCGCTTTTGGGCGAGACTTTTTCGTTTAGTTTCAAATCAATTAAAGTTTTCTCTTCACTTCCTGGATTTCGAATCCTTCGATGATGTCTCCTTCTTTGATATCGTTGAAGCCTTTGATGCTCAGTCCACATTCGTAGCCTGATTTCACTTCGTTCACGTCGTCTTTAAATCGCTTCAATTGACCAATATCTCCTGTGTAGGTAACAATACCATCGCGGATCAATCGGATCTGGTTTTGGCGTTTGACGAATCCATCGGTCACGTAACATCCTGCAACGGTTCCCACTTTCGAGATCTTAAAGGTCTCACGTACCTCTATGTTACCCGTGATCACTTCTTTCTCAGTAGGCTCAAGCATGCCTTCCATCGCATCTTTCAGCTCGTTGATGGCATCGTAGATGATGGAATATAACCTGATCTCGATTTCCTCGGTCTCGGCGATTTTTCGTGCACCGCCTGAAGGACGAACCTGGAAACCGATGATTACGGCATCTGAAGCAGTGGCAAGCAATACATCCGATTCTGAGATCTGTCCAACACCTTTATGAATAATGTTGACTTGTACTTCTTCAGTTGAAAGTTTCAATAATGAATCACTCAAGGCCTCAACGGAACCATCCACATCACCTTTCACAATGACATTAAGTTCCTTGAAGTTACCCACGGCCAATCGTCTACCGATCTCGTCGAGTGTAATGTGCTTTTTCGTTCTAACACTTTGCTCTCTGAGAATCTGCTCACGCTTGTTCGCAATTTCTCTTGCTTCTCGGTCAGAATTCATCACGTTGAATTTGTCACCGGCTTGAGGAGCTCCGTCCAAACCAAGCATTTGAACTGGTGTAGAAGGACCAACTTCTTGGAGTCTATTGCCCCTGTGATCGAACATGGCTTTTACTTTGCCATAGTGTGATCCGGCTAGAACAACATCTCCGATCTTCATTTTACCTGCCTGAACCATTAAGGTGGCTAGGTAACCTCTTCCTTTATCTAATGATGCTTCAACTACTGTACCGACGCCATTTTTGTCTGGATTAGCTTTTAATTCAAGCATTTCTGCTTCAAGCAATACTTTTTCGAGCAATTCATCCACGCCTTGGCCTGTTTTTGCAGAGACTTCTTGACACTGGTATTTTCCACCCCAGTCTTCCACTAAAATATTCATTTGAGAAAGTTCTTCTCTGATCTTATCAGGGTTTGCAGTGGGCTTATCTACTTTGTTTATGGCGATGACGATAGGCACTTCAGCAACTTGGGCGTGATTAATCGCCTCTTTTGTTTGTGGCATCACGTTATCGTCAGCGGCCACAACAATAATGGCCACATCCGTTATTTTCGCTCCTCGGGCACGCATGGCAGTAAAGGCTTCGTGACCTGGAGTATCCAAAAACGCAACGCGTTTGCCATCTTTCGTTTTTACATCATACGCTCCAATGTGCTGAGTAATACCACCGGCTTCACCGGCAGTTACGTTTGCATCTCTTATGTAATCAAGTAAGGACGTTTTTCCGTGGTCAACGTGTCCCATGATGGTCACAATTGGTGCTCTATCCTGAAGATCCTCTTCGCTATCTGTATCTATGGCAATGTCCTCTTCTTCCTCCGATGTAGTGAAACTGACATCATAGTCAAATTCATCAGCGATAATGGTAATGGCTTCTGCATCGAGTCGTTGGTTGATCGATACGAACATCCCCAAACTCATACAGATAGAGATGACCTCATTCACCGAGACACCCATTAAGCTGGCTAAATCACTAGCAGAGATAAACTCTGTTACCTTCAGGATTTTGCTGTCCTCCTGCTCTTTCATCATCTGCTCTTCAGCAGCTTCAGCAGCAGCAGTTCGCTTATCTTTTCTGTATTTCGAGCGGCTTTTTCCACTACCCTTTTTACCACCGCCACTTAGCCTCGCAAGCGTTTCTTTGATCTGCTCTTGAATTTCCTTATCGGTTAATTCTTCTTTAGGAACCCTTTTGTCAGTTCTGTTACCACCTCTTCTATCACTGAATTTACTTGCCTTTTCAACACGAGCTTTTTGGATCCGTTTTCTAGGACGCTTCTTTTTGTCATCCTTGTCATCTTTGCTTTCTTTTTTCTTCTCCTTCGGTAACTCGATCTTGCCCAAGACTTTTAATCCTCTGAGCGAATCGGCTTTTGCCTTGTAGGTTTCTTCAGGTTTTGGAGTTTCTGTTTCAGGCTTTTTCTCTTCCTTTTCTTCAGCAGCGGGCTTTTCTTCCTTGGGTGCAGGCTTTTCTTCTTTAGCAGGTTCTTTCTTCTTGCCTTGATCGAGATCGATTTTGCCCAGCACCTTCAAACCGCCTTTTCTTTCTTCTGCAGGCGATTCCTCGGTTTTTGGAGTTTCTTTTGGCGCTTCAGCCTTTGGTTCCTCCTCTTTCTTCGCTTCTACTACAGGCTCAGCTTTAGGTTCAGGAGTAGGGGTTTCCTCTTTTTCTTCAGCTTTTTGCGTAGGGATTTCTTTTGGCTCCTCAGTTTTTACTTCTTCAACCTTCGGTTCAGCTTTAGGCTCTTCTTTTTTGAGCTCTTCCACATGTTTGGTGCCAATGGTCAGGTGAGAGGCCTCTTCTTTTTCTGAAGCGGATGCAGCAAACTCTTTAGCCAAAAGGTCATATTCTTCGCCAGAAATTTTGGCATTTGGGCTACTGTCTACCTCAAAACCTTTGTTGACTAGAAAATCAACGATCGTATTTCTACCTACGTTCAATTTTCTGGCCACCTGGCTTAATCTCATCATCTTTTCTTCTGCCATATTTTATTACCCCTAATTAAAAATAAAATTGTGCTCTATTTATTCGAATTCTTGTTGTAAAATCTGGAATAAGTGTTTCACTGTTTCCTCTTCAAGTTCCGTTCTTCTGACGATGTCTTCCGAACTCATTCTTAAAACACTTTTCGCTGTGTCAAGCCCTATTCTCTTCAGCTCGTCGATGATCCAGTTGTCGATTTCGTCTACAAACTCATCCAAGTCGACGTCTTCTTCTTCCAACTCACTCAATTCTCTGAATACGTCTATTTCCATGCCTACTAGACGAGAAGCCAACTTAATGTTCTGTCCTCCCTTACCAATAGCCAAAGAAACTTGGTCAGGTTTTAAGAAAACAGAAACTCTTCCTTCTTCATTCAGAATTTTCATGCTTGAGATCTTCGCCGGGCTAAGTGCACGAGCAATATAAAGTTCCATATTATCGGTGAAGTTGATCACGTCAATGTTCTCGTTCTGCAATTCACGCACGATGCTGTGAATTCTTGAGCCCTTCATTCCTACACATGCGCCTACAGGATCTATGCGATCGTCGTAAGACTCAACAGCGACTTTTGCTCTTTCACCAGGTTCACGAACCACTTTCTTAATGGTGATCAAACCATCGTAGACTTCAGGAACTTCACTTTCAAAGAGTCTTTCCAGGAACTCACCAGATGTTCTCGAAAGAATGATTTTTGGGTTGCCGTTGACCATGTCGACACGATCGACAATTGCTCGAACGGATTCTCCTTTTCTAAAGCGATCTTTTGAAATCTGTTCAGCCTTTGGAATCGATAGCTCATTGCCCTCTCCATCAACTAAAAGAACTTCCCTTCCCAATACTTGATATACTTCTGCATTGATGATCTCACCAACAAGGTCTTTGTATTTTTGATAAAGGATGTCCTTCTCTAGATCTTTGATTCGCTGAATTAACGTTTGACGGGCGGTCATGACCGCTCTTCTTCCGAAATGCTCAAGTTTAATTTCTTCTGCCACTTCTTCTCCGATCTCGAAATCGGGTTCGATTTTTTGTGCATCAGATAGGCTGATCTTGTCGTAGTCCCAGATATCCTCTGAATTGTCATCAACAATTTCACGGAACCTCCAGATCTCTAAATCTCCTTTGTCCGCATTGATGATGATATCGAAATTATCATCCACTTCGTATTTTCTTCGGATCATGGTTCTGAAAACATCTTCCAGGATCCTGATCATAGTAGGTCTGTCTACGTTCTTATGTTTTGCAAACTCTGCAAATGACTCAATTAATACTGAACTGTCCATTTTCTTTACTTAAATGACACTAACACATTCGCTTTTTCTATCTCGTCTTTGGCTACCTCAATACTTGCAGGCGCCTCGTCTTTCTTTTTTGGCTTAACCAAACTGATCAGCTTAAGCTGTCCATCGGTTACTTCCTCGAGCCTTCCTTCTACGCTCGTTCCATCTTTTAGATGTACCCTGAAGTTGCGCCCTATGTTCTTTACAAATTGCCTTGGCAATTGAATGGGATGATCTAAGCCCGGTGAGGAAACTTCAAGCACATAGGCATGTTCAATGACCTCATTTTCTTCCAGGTACCTTCCTAAAGCACGACTTAGTTCTGCACAATCGTCGATGTTCACTCCTTCATCTCCATCCAATAGGACCAAAATCTTTTGCTTGGAAGAACTTGCTTTCGCAATGACATCAACAATGAAGTAACGCTCATCTTTGAGGAAACTTTCTGCCAATTCTTTTAATCGTTCTTTCAAGTCCATTGTCGGATAATGAAAGAGGGGACTTTCGGTCCCCTCTGGTTTTTTAATTCCTAAAGCACTGCAAAAATAGCGCAATTTTATATTATTTCAAATAAAAGGCCCAGACAAACATTTATTCTCTAACATGATTAATTTAGACCTTGAAATGACAGATATGAAAAAAGGAATATCCTGGTTCTTGATGCTATTGATTTTTGGTGTCCTTGGATGCGGAGAAGCAGAAAAAAGGAGTGCTAGCCAAGAAATTACTGACCTGAAGCCGTCTCCAACGGCAAATGCAGATTCTTTGTATCAGTTTGTCGCACAGCAGGTCGCTTTTGGTCCTAGGGTGCCCAACTCTTCAGCCCATTGCGAGGCGGCCGATTGGTTTGTTGAAAAATTTAGATCCTATGGTGCTCAAGTTCAGGTTCAGCAATTCGAAGCGATCACCTATGATGGCACTGTGGTGGACCTCAAAAATATCATTGCCTCATTTAATCCTGAGGTGAAGAAGCGAATATTGCTTGCTGCTCATTGGGATACCCGCCCTTTTGCTGATCAAGACAAAGAGGATGCATATGCGTCGTTGGATGGGGCAAATGATGGAGGAAGTGGTGTTGCCGTCCTCTTAGAAATTGCTAGGCAGCTGTCAATATCTTCACCGACAGTGGGTGTGGATATCATACTTTTTGATGGAGAGGATTGGGGCGAACATGCTGAAAAATCGGGTACCGAGTTGCCCAATGGACTAGACTCATGGTGGTGTTTGGGTTCCCAGCATTGGAGCAAGAATAAACACAAAAGCAATTACACAGCATTTTACGGAATTCTATTGGATATGGTGGGGGCGCCGAATGCTCGTTTCCATTATGACAATGTTTCTCAAGAAAATGCCGGTAGAATTCTGGACAAAGTGTGGAGTATTGCCCATGCAAAGGGCTACCAAAATTATTTCAAAAAGCAAGCGGGCTTTGCCGGGATAACCGATGATCATGTGTTTGTGAACAAGTATGCCTTGATTCCGATGATAGATATCATTGATTATCAAAATGGCACATTCATGCCGGCTTGGCATACACAAGACGATAACCTTCAAAACATATCGAAAGAAACACTGTCTGTTGTTGCGAATACTGTTTTGGCGGTCCTCTATAATGAGTAAACTATCGGATCAATTTTTTTAAGTAGGTGCCGTAACCGGATTTCTCTAAGGGGCCAGCGATCTTGATCAGTTGTTCTTGATCAATGAACCCTCGGGAGTAGGCGATCTCCTCTATACAGGAAATCTTGATGCCCTGTCGTTTCTCAAGGATTTGTACAAATTGACTGGCCTGCATTAAAGAATCTATAGTTCCTGTATCTAACCATGCCGTACCACGGTCCATTGTGCTAACTTTCAGCTTGCCCATTTCTAAATAGGCCTTATTGACATCTGTGATCTCCAACTCACCACGAGGGCTTGGTTTGATGTTTTCTGCAATTTCAACAACCTGATTGTCGTAGAAATACAAGCCGGGAACAGCCCAATCTGATTTTGGGTTGGCTGGTTTTTCTTCAATAGAAAGTGCGTTCATTTCCTCATCAAAATCGACCACGCCGTATCGTTCAGGGTCACTCACGCGGTAGGCATAGATGATCCCACCATCAGGATCTGTATTCGCCCTCAACTGACTCGGTAATCCAGATCCATAGAAGATGTTATCCCCTAGAATAAGTGCAACCTTATCACTGCCAATGAATTCTTTGCCTATGGTGAACGCCTGTGCTAAGCCTTCCGGTTTTGGCTGTTCTGCGTAACTAAATTGACAGCCAATTCTACTCCCATCACCCAACAGCCGTTGAAAATGTGGCAAGTCATGAGGCGTTGAGATGATCAATATCTCACGAATGTCAGAGAGCATCAAAATGGACAATGGATAATAGATCATTGGTTTATCATAAACAGGCATCATTTGTTTACTAATGGCCAAAGTCAAAGGGTGTAATCGTGTGCCGGAACCTCCGGCTAAAATAATTCCTTTCATTGCTGATATTGTTTATCGTAATAGGCTTGATAGGAGCCGGAGGTAATGGAACTTAACCATTCTTCGTTTGCCAGGTACCAATCTACTGTTTTTTCGAGACCTTCTTCGAATTGCAAGGAGGGCTCCCAACCTAATTCTCGTTTGATCTTAGAAGCGTCAATGGCATAGCGCTTGTCGTGCCCTGCTCGGTCTTTGACGAAAGTGATCAGCTTGCGCGATTCACCTGCTGGTCTGCCAAGTTTTCGGTCCATCACATCACATAATAATTCGACGATATCCAAGTTTTTCCATTCGTTGAATCCGCCAATGTTGTAGGTCTCTCCTGTTGCTCCTTTGTGATAGATGTCGTCGATAGCTCTTGCGTGGTCCACAACATAGAGCCAATCTCTGATGTTGTCTCCTTTTCCATAAATGGGCAATGGTTTTTGCTCTTTGATGTTGTTGATGCAAAGAGGGAGCAATTTCTCTGGAAACTGATTTGGGCCATAATTATTCGAGCAATTCGAAATGACTACAGGTAAACCAAAGGTGTTGGCGTAGGCGCGTACAAAATGATCGGAGGACGCCTTCGATGCCGAATAAGGCGATTGAGGATCGTATGAGGTGTCTTCCAGGAAAAAGCNCTCCTTTTCCATAAATGGGCAATGGTTTTTGCTCTTTGATGTTGTTGATGCAAAGAGGGAGCAATTTCTCTGGAAACTGATTTGGGCCATAATTATTCGAGCAATTCGAAATGACTACAGGTAAACCAAAGGTGTTGGCGTAGGCGCGTACAAAATGATCGGAGGACGCCTTCGATGCCGAATAAGGCGATTGAGGATCGTATGAGGTGTCTTCCAGGAAAAAGCCAGTTGCACCGAGCGAACCGTAGACCTCGTCTGTAGAGATATGATAGAAACGTTTGTCTTCGAAAGACGCCCAGTTATTTTTTGCTGCATTGAGCAAGTTCAGTGTGCCAATGACGTTGGTCTTGACGAAAGCCAGCGGATCTGTGATAGAACGGTCGACGTGTGATTCGGCAGCAAGATGAATGACACCACTGAAGTCATGTTGTTGGAAAAGAGAATCAATAAAGGCCTCGTCCGTGATATCGCCCTTCACGAAGCTGTAGTTTGGCTTGTCCTCTAGGTATTTAAGGTTTTCCAAATTACCAGCATAAGTCAGCGCATCTAGATTGATGATGTGGTAATTAGAGTACTTGTCGGTGAACAACCTTACCACATGAGAACCAATAAAGCCTGCACCACCTGTGATCAATAGTTTTTTCATAGAACAAAATTAATGAGTTAGACCATCCTTGTTTGCTAATATCGATAAAGCGACCAATTCTGACTTTTATTCATAGCAAAACTTCGTTAAACCATTCAGCCTAACGAACGTTTGTTTGATTATTGAAATTAGCTAATTTCGGCAAACTATAATAAGCAATGGAATTTGGATTGAACGAAAATCAGCGAATGATCGCTGACATGATCAAAGACTTTGGAGAGAAGGAAATTACCCCACACAGAAATCAATGGGATGATGATCAGGAGTTTCCTATTCATATTTTCAAAAAATTTGGGGAATTAGGCTTGATGGGAGTCCTTGTCCCTCAAGAATATGGAGGATCAGGCTTTACCTATGACGAGTACATTACTGTTGTTTCAGAGGTGGCTAAATTGGATCCAGGCATCGGACTTTCTGTCGCTGCACATAACTCACTATGTACAGGCCACATCATGCAATTTGGTAACGAAGAACAAAAACGAAAGTACCTTCCAAAATTGGCTACCGCAGAGTGGATAGGTGCTTGGGGCTTGACAGAACCTAATACCGGATCAGACGCAGGAAATATGAGGACTGTGGCCAAGAAAGACGGCGATGAATGGGTAATCAATGGCGCGAAGAATTGGATCACGCATGGAAAGTCTGGTGATGTCGCCGTGGTGATCGCGCGGACCGGAGAAGTTGGTGACTCACATGGAATGACAGCTTTTGTCGTTGAGCGAGGAACACCTGGCTTCAAGGCAGGGAAGAAAGAGGATAAACTAGGCATGAGAACTTCGGAGACTGCCGAGATGATCTTTGAAGATTGCCGTGTTTCTGAAGCGAATTTACTTGGTGAAGTAGGAGATGGCTTCATACAGAGTATGAAAATATTGGATGGAGGACGCATATCGATTGCGGCCTTGAGTTTAGGAATTGCCGAAGGTGCTTACGAGGCAGCGCTTGCCTACGCCCAAGAAAGGCAGCAATTCAATCAACCCATCTTCAATTTCCAGGGAATCTCTTTCAAATTGGCCGATATGGCTACTCAGATCGAGAGTGCCAAATTACTGACCTACAGAGCAGCAGACCTTAAAAACCGCGGTGACAAAGTGACAAGGGAAAGTGCAATGGCGAAATACTATGCTTCAGAGTGTGCAGTGCATTGCTCGACAGAGGCCGTGCAAATATTTGGAGGCTATGGTTACACCAAGGATTATCCGGTGGAGAAGTTTTATCGTGATTCTAAATTATGCACCATTGGTGAAGGAACCTCAGAGATTCAAAAACTGGTGATTGCTAGAGAATTACTCAAGAATTAATTGTGTATCTGTTTGATTCTAAAATAAATTTTTACCTTTGCCCTCCGAATTGAGAGGAGGTGTTTCACGAATGATAGTAATTAACGTAAAAGAAAACGAGTCAATTGACAAGGCCTTGAAAAGGTTCAAGAAGAAATTCGAACGAACTGGTGTCCTTAGAGAATTGAGGTCAAGACAGCAATTTGAAAAGCCTTCTGTTTCTAAAAGAAACGAAAAAATCAAGGCTGCTTATAAGCAAAAAATGTACGCAAAGGATAACTACTAAGGTTTCCTAATCTATAGATTATTGGCTATGTTAGTACTGTGTCTTCGACGAGTGCTAGCATGGCCAATTCTTTTTTAAAATACATTGCTTTTGAGAAGCGATTCTCCCACCATACGGTAACTTCTTACCGGAGCGATCTCGAGCAATTTTCAAGGTACATATCGGATCACTTTAGCGCTGGAGGGTTGAATGAGACCACTCAACTAATGGTTCGTTCCTGGATTTTAAGTCTGATGGACAGTGGAGTGAGTCCTAGATCAGTCAATAGAAAAATAGCATCACTGAGGGCTTATTTTAAGTTTGCGCTGAAACGCGATGAGATCCTTAAAAACCCTATGGAAAAGGTTAAGCCTTTAAAGGTGCAAAAGGAGCTGCCAAGTTTTGCAGAAGAAAAGCAATTCTCACAAATTCTAAACGCCACCACTTTTGACAACCCACAAGATCAGATCATCATTGAGTTATTGTATGGTACGGGCATTCGTTTAGCTGAATTGCTTGGTTTGCGTCACTCAGCGATAAATGTTTCAGAAAATACCATCAAGGTCCTTGGGAAAAGAAACAAAGAAAGAGTTATTCCCTTGACTCGGCCCTTGGTTCATTTGATCGAAAACTATATTCATGAGAAAAATCATGAAAAACTTATAGACCCTGACCCATATTTGATCGTTAATAAAAGTGGAACCAAAGCTTATCCTATGCTTGTCTATCGGGTAGTTAAGAAATTCCTGGATGGCGTACAGTCATCAGATAAGAAAAGCCCCCATGCGCTACGGCACAGTTTTGCTACACATTTATTGAATAAAGGAGCCGACCTAAACGCGGTTAAAGATCTTTTAGGCCATAGTAGTTTAGCAGCTACACAGGTCTATACGCATAATACGCTGGATAAGCTGAAGTCAACCTTCGACCAAGCGCATCCAAAAGCTTAATAAAGTTTAACCTTAAATGATAATGTTATGAAAGTACAAGTTCAATCCATTCACTTTGATGCTGACCAGAAGCTCATTGATTTTATTCAGAAGAAATTGGATAAACTAGAGACCTTTTACGATGGAGCGATCGACTCAGAAGTAATTTTAAGGTTGAATAATGAAGGGGTTGAAAACAAAACGGTTGAGATAAAACTCAATGTGCCAGGGGAGCAGCTTTTTGCCCAGAAGACCAACGGTTCTTTTGAAGCGGCGACTGACCACTGTGCGGAAGCTCTGAGGAGACAGATCAAGCGTCACAAAGAAAAGACGCTAGCTAGATAGCGGTAAAAAACAAAAAGCCCTGCTTCAGAAATGAGGCAGGGCTTTTTTATGTTCGTTGAAATTAAAGTCCAAATGCTGTTTTTACTTTATCCACGTAATCGAGTTTTTCCCATGTAAATAACTCAACATCGAAGTCTTGAGATTTGCCATTTGAATCGATAAATGATTTTGTCACCACCTCATTTTCTCTACCCATATGTCCATATGCCGCAGTTTCGGAATACATTGGGCTTCTTAACTTGAGACGCTGTTCAATAGCGAATGGGCGCATGTCAAAGAGCTCTGATACTTTTTCTGCGATTTCTCCGTCAGTCATGTCCACTTTAGCTGTTCCATAGGTATTGACGTAAATTCCCATCGGCTCAACCACTCCAATAGCATAGGAAACTTGTACGAGTACTTCATCACAAAGGCCGGCGGCGACTAGGTTCTTGGCAATATGACGTGTCGCATAAGCGGCAGAGCGATCCACTTTGGATGGATCTTTACCAGAGAATGCACCACCACCATGAGCGCCTTTTCCTCCATAAGTATCTACAATGATCTTTCTTCCGGTTAAACCAGCATCTCCGTGTGGGCCTCCAATCACAAATTTTCCAGTCGGGTTGATGTGGTATTTGATATTGTCGTTGAATAGCTTCTGAATATCTTCAGACAGTTGTTCTTTCACTTTCGGGATAAGGATTTTAACGATGTCTTCTCTGATTTTTTGAAGCATGGCCTCGTCATTATCAAAGTCATCATGCTGTGTAGAAACAACAATGGCATCGATTCTTTGTGGCACATTATCGTCTGAATACTCAATGGTTACTTGCGATTTAGCATCTGGTCTCAGGTAGGGAATTTCATCTCCTGCACGGCGTAGATCAGCAAGTACTTGTAAGATTTTATGAGAGATGTCAAGGGCCAATGGCATGTAATTGGATGTTTCATTGGTTGCATAACCGAACATCATCCCTTGGTCACCTGCTCCTTGTTCTTCTTTAGACGCTTTATCTACCCCTCGGTTGATGTCTTCAGATTGCTCGTGAATAGCAGAAAGGACACCACAAGACTTGTAATCAAACTGGTACTCTGCTTTTGTGTAACCAATCCGTTCGATCGTTTCTCTCGCGATTCGTTGAACATCTAAGTAAGTAGCGGACTTAACTTCTCCAGCTAAAACTACCTGACCGGTTGTCACGAGAGTTTCGCAAGCTACCTTAGCGTTTGGGTCAAAGGCCAAAAAGTTGTCGATCAACGCATCTGAAATTTGATCCGCGATTTTATCAGGATGACCTTCAGAAACTGATTCAGAGGTAAATAAGTATGCCATAATTTTAATTTGTCGGGCAAAAATAGATTTTACAACCTACATATAAAATTGCATCTAGAATTATTTCGCGTAGAGCAAAAACATCACAGGTATTTTGTGCAGACTAATTCGCTGTTTTTTCCATTTTTCAATGGGTTGAGATTTGATCAATTCCGATTTACCAGTAATATCTTTTGCAATACAAAGCCATGTGTCGCCTCTCAAGTGCTTCATTAGATCTTGAAATAATTGTTCATTACGATAGGGTGTATCCATGAAGATTTGTGTCCTGTCAAGTTCATTGGATTCCTTTTCCATTTTCCTAATGGCAAGGGCTCTTTCTTTTTTGTCAATGGGCAGGTAGCCATGAAACGAAAATGATTGTCCATTGAATCCGCTGGCCATCAACGCTAGCAAGATCGAAGAAGGTCCGACCAATGGAACGACTTGGATATTTAGTTGATGGGCCATATGGACCAGACGAGCCCCGGGATCTGCCACTCCAGGGCATCCCGATTCAGAAAGGACCCCAATAGACTTTCCTTCAAGGGCCGGCTGTACCAACTCAAAACAGTCTTCGAAGGAGGTGTTCTTGTCCAAAGATTCAAAACGTAACTCTTCTATTGCCAGCCCGAGCTGTAAGCTACTGATGAAGCGTCGAGCGGTACGAACATTTTCCACCAAGAAAAGGTCACATTGTTTAATGGTGCTTTCAACCTGAGGAGGTAAAACAGCATGCTGCGTTTCATCAGCGATGATCATCGGAATAAGAAAGACTTTACCTTTCATTCGCTAGGAATTTTATCACCATGTCATGAAAGTCCTGTGGTTTTTCTGCGTGGAGCCAGTGCCCAGCTCCTTTAATAGTTTGCAATTTCGCGCTTGGGAAAATACTATTGATCAAATTGAGGTCTCCGTCTTGAATATAATCAGATCTTTCTCCTCTTATAAAAAGTGTCGATTTGTCAAAATGTGCATTTTGATTGAGTCCTTTTCCTACCTCTTCGATGTGTTTTGCAATAACATCTAAGTTCATTTTCCAACGAAAGGTATTTCCATCCCTCAGGAGGTTTTTCAATAAGAATTGACGAATACCAACATCTTTGATAAGTTCACTCATTTTTTCATCAGCATCTTTTCTTGCATTCAACTCATCAAGTCTGATGGCATACAAGGCTTTAATGATTTGCGTGTGATGAACGGGGTAATATTTAGGACCAATGTCTGCAATGATCAGCTTATCTACTTTCTCTGGAAAGTTGGTGGCAAAAGTCATTGCCGTTTTTCCTCCCATGGAGTGACCAATGAGATGAGCGCTGTCAATTTTTTCTACTTTCATCAAATTGAACAGGTCATCGGCCATTCGTTCATAATTGAATTCATCGTCGTGGAATGACAACCCGTGGTTGCGTTGATCCACAATGTACACTCGGTAGTTCTCCGCGAATTTGCGTGCAAGCGTGATCCAATTATCCAAAGAGCCAAAAAGGCCATGCAAAATGATCAGTTCTTTTCCCTCTCCAAAAACTTTAAAATTCAATTGATTCATCTCAGGGCTCTCAAGTATAGTTGAATGGTATTTTCTAGTCCAAAATAAAGGGCGTCACAAATCAGTGCGTGACCGATGGAGACCTCTTTTAAGTTGGGTATTTCTTGTTTGAAGAAAGCAAGATTGTCCAAATCAAGATCGTGCCCGGCATTGACTTCCAGTCCAAGATCTTGCGCTTTTAGAGCTGCCTCCTTGTAGGCAACTATTGCCTTTTTCGGGTCAATACGATGCTGAGTGGCATACATTTCTGTATACAATTCAATACGGTCTGTTTCAACGGCAAGGGCACCTTCAATCATTTTCAATTGCGGATCGACAAAAATAGAGGTACGGACACCCATGGATTTAATTTCCTGAATGATCTCTTTCAGCAGTTGTTCATTCTTCAAAGTGTCCCATCCTGCGTTTGACGTCAAAACATGAGGAGGGTCGGGCACCAATGTCGCCTGATCTGGTCGCACGTCTTGAATGATCTTTAAGAAGCGTTCATCGGGGTAACCTTCAATGTTGAATTCAGTTTTCACCACTTCTTTCAGGTCATAAACATCTTTAGTTGTGATGTGCCTTTCATCGGGCCTAGGATGGATAGTAATGCCTTGCGCTCCGAAGGCTTCACAGTCCATGGCAACCTTGATCAGGTTTGGGTTATTACCTCCTCGCGCATTGCGAATGGTAGCGATCTTGTTGATGTTAACACTCAGCTTTGTCATGTATAAATGCTTTATTGCATAACTTCGTGTGCAAGTTAATGATTTAGAATCTTCAAAATAATTGTCAAATGAGTTTGAAATCGCAAATAGAGGCGGACATTAAAAAGGCAATGTTGGCCAAGCAAAAAGATGAATTAAAAGCACTAAGGGCTATAAAATCCATGATTCTGCTGGCTGAAACCGAAAAAGGATCAGCTGGTACGATTTCTGAAGATACTGAAATGAAAATGTTGATGAAGGCCGTGAAGCAGCGTAAAGATTCAGCATCCATTTATAAGGAGCAGGGAAGAGAAGATCTTTATGCAATCGAAATGTCAGAAGTGCAAGTAATTGAGCGCTATTTGCCTCAACCTTTGACGGAAGAAGAATTGAGAAATGAACTGCAACAAGTCATCAAGCAATCAGGAGCAGAAGGACCAAAAGATATGGGTAAGGTCATGGGTATGGCCAACAAGGTTCTAGCGGGAAAAGCGGACGGAAAAACAATTTCATCTTTAGTAAAGGAAATGCTTGCTAATTCTTGAAAACCCTTGACATAATATTGCTGATACCGTTGGTTTTTGGAGCCATTATGGGTTTCAAAAAAGGACTATTGATCGAAGTCATCGGTATTGTTGCATTTGTTTTAGCCATTATTGCCGGCTTTAAATTGATGGAAGTCGGCATTACCATACTTTCAGAGTACATTGATGGCTATTCTGAATTGCTTCCTTTCATCTCCTTCATTGTGATCTTCCTAGCAATAATTCTACTCATCAACATGCTAGGAAAGCTTTTGAAGAAAATGATCGATATGACTATCCTTGGAGGCTTTGATAGGGCAGCTGGGGCTGTTGTCGGTTTACTAAAATGGGCAATTGGTGTAAGCATTTTGCTATGGCTTTGCCTTAGTTTCGGCGTAGAACTTCCAGGGCAGGAAGAAGAGCTGATACTTTATCCGTTTTTGGCTGAACTAGGGCCTAATCTTATTTCAAAGTTAGATGCAGTGTTACCCTTTGCTCAGGACATGTTGGACTCCATAAAAGAAATGCTCTCACCGGTTTGATCCTCATCATCGATAATTACGATTCCTTTACCTATAACCTCGTCGATTATTTCGAGCAGTTGGGTTGTGAAACACGAGTAGTTCAAAATGACATTTCTCCGGAGAACCTGGTAATCGACGGAGTAAAAGGAGTTGTTATTTCTCCAGGTCCGGAATCCCCAAGTAAGGCAAATCATCTGACGGCATACCTTCCTTTGCTGGTTGGTAAACGTCCCCTATTGGGGATCTGTCTCGGCCATCAAGCGTTAGCAGAATATTTTGGGGCGAAATTGGTCAAGGCCACTAAACCCATGCACGGTAAAATCTCACAGATAGAGACCGCGGAGTCGGTTATTTTTAAAGGCATGCCAAATAAGATAGAAGTGGTGCGTTACCATTCGCTGATCATCCATGACTTACCCATGAGATTGAAACCCACAGCCTGGACATCAACAAATGAATTGATGGCATTTGAAGGCATCACCGACAAAGTACATGGCATCCAATTTCATCCAGAAGCGGCTTTAACTCAATACGGTTTGGATATGCTTAGAAATTGGCTGAGTTTTTATAATATTGTTTAAACCATCGCAGAACTGTGATGATACAATTTATGTTATACACTGTATATGATAGCACTCGAATTGATTAACCACATGATTCCACCACTGAAGCCAACTGACAATGGTCATAAGGCGATGGTGTGGATGGAAGAGCTACGTACCAATCAGCTTCCGGTTGTTGAACGTGGTGTTTTTCGAGGTTTCATTACAGATGAGGTCATACTCGAAGAGAATGACAATACGAAAAGTGTGGTTGACTATGAGTTGGAAGGAACGCAGTGTTTTGTCACCACAGATCAGCATTTCTATGATGTGATCAAGGCGGCGACCGATCACGACTTGCAAATGGTAGCCGTATTGAATGCAACGGGTCAATTCGAAGGCGTGATTGGATTGGAAAATACCATCAATGCTTTTGCCGAATCTACCGCTGTACAAGAGCCCGGTGGTATACTCGTTATGCTCATGAATCAGCGAGACTATTCATTGGCCGAAATTAGCCGCTTGGTAGAAGGAGAAAATGCTCGGATTCTTAGTGCTGCAGTCAATACAGACCCTAAAGACATGTCATTGCTTCGGGTCACTTTAAAATTGAATCAAACAGAAATTTCACACATCACCGCATCCTTGGAGCGATTTGGTTACAAGATCATTGGGCGCTTTCAAGAAGAGCAGATCAAATCTAACGATCAAGAGCGATATGATTTGTTAATGCGCTATCTAAACATTTGACCTAATGAGAATTGCCATTCATGGTAAGAGCACAGGACCTGAGGCACAAGAATGTATCAAGGGACTGTTAGAGATTGTTCGGTCAAATTCCGCTTCCTTGATGATTTCAGCGGCCTATAAGGCGGCTTTGAATGAAAAAAACTTCGACGTTGGAAACCTGCCTACCTTTGTGCAATCGGATGATCTTTCAAGCTGCGATTTTCTATTCAGCCTGGGAGGTGACGGTACCATTCTTGATTCCATTACTTATGCTCAGGCCTCTGAAATTCCGATCGTTGGCATCAACCTCGGTAGACTTGGTTTTTTATCCACCATTTCAAGAACCGAGATCTCTGAGGTAATGAAGCGGCTCAAAAGAAGAGAATTTAGAATAGAGTCTCGTTCATTGATTCACATGGATTCCAATCAGGGGCTTTTTGAACCGTTCAATTTTGGGTTGAACGAGATGACAATCACAAAAAAGGAAAGTTCGTCCATGATCGTGGTCCACGCCTACGTGGATGGAAGCTATTTGAATTCATACTGGGCGGATGGTCTGATCGTTGCTACACCCACCGGCTCTACGGGCTATTCACTAAGCTGTGGAGGTCCTCTGGTGCATCCGAGTCAGAAGAATTTCATTATCACACCAGTTAGTCCGCATAACCTCAATGTTAGGCCAATGATCGTTAGCGATCAGAGTAAAATTACTTTTGAAATTGAAGGTAGATCAAAAGAATTCCTTGTTTCATTGGATTCTCGTTCTGTACCGGTGGACGAAACGGTTGAAATATCTTTACAACGTGAGCAATTCGAGGCTAAACTCTTACGTTTTGCCGATAGTGATTATTTCGACACCTTGCGTAACAAACTCAATTGGGGCTTAGACGCACGCAATTGATTAACAATATTTAACTACGACACTAAATTAGGTTCTACAGATGTTCTCTATGTTGCGAACATATCAGAAGGGTATATCCTTCTCCGCTTTTTCGTTCTGCATTGGCTGCTGCTTGTCCTTTTTCACCTTGGATTCGGCAGCCCAGAATAGCGAAATTGGCATTGAGTTAGCAGGCCATCATTACCTGGGGGATGTCAACAGAAAATACGACATCAGTCAGGTAAAATTGGGAGGTCAATTCTTTGTGAGGCAGCATCTGAGTGATGGGTTAAGCATGAGGATGTCTGTTGGCGGTGGAGAGCTTCAAGGAATTGATGATGAAGCGTTTGACGTGTTTTCGGCAAATAGAAGGGCCTCATTCGACGGTCGGTTCATTAATGCAGATTTTCTACTGGAGTATCACTTTCTCAATTACCGCAACGAAAAATTGCAGCAGAACTGGACTCCCTATCTGTTCTTTGGATTAGGTGTTTATCGGATGCAAGGAAGCGATAATTTTGATGCACGCCTGGATACAGGAGCCAACTTTCGATTACCTGTTGGAGTTGGAATTAAATACCGCTTCAATAGACGTTGGATCTTAGGCATTTCAACTGCTGCTATAAAGACCAACTCTGACGAGATAGATAATGTCTCTATTGGAAATCCATCCCTCAAGAATTATCGAGGTGGAAATCCGAACGATGACGATTGGATGTTTTACACCGCCCTATCGATTAGTTTTACCTTTCATAAGATTGTTTGTCCTGAAGGTTGGTTTAGGTAATAAAGCCCAAGACAAAAATTTAATTTCTGATTCATTTTTGTACCTTCGTGGCTGCTTTTCGCAGAATGGAGATGAAGGAACTCATTAAGGCTGAAATACTTCCCAAGCATATCGCGGTAATCATGGACGGCAATGGACGCTGGGCCAAAGGAAAAGGCGCAGCCAGAGTCTTTGGCCATAAGAATGCCATTAAGGCGGTGAGAGACGTCACCGAAGGTTGTGCTGAGCTTGGTGTTGAGTACTTGACCCTTTTTGCATTTTCTACTGAAAACTGGAGTAGGCCAAAGCATGAGGTATCAGCTTTAATGGAATTGCTCGTCTCTACTTTAAGTTCCGAGATCAAAACATTGATGGATAATGACATCAAATTGGCCATGATCGGGGATTGGGAAAGTTTGCCGAAAAAGAACCAAAGAGAATTGACTGAGGCCATGCACAAGACCAAGGACAACCAGCGCATGACGTTGGTGCTTGCCTTGAGCTATAGCGGAAGATGGGACATTACCCAAGCCATGCAAAAAATGGCACGAGATATTGAGCAAGGAACATTATCTGCAGAAAGCATACGTCAGGAAACAGTCGATGAATACTTGAATACTTCAGGGATTCCAGACCCTGAGTTGTTAATAAGAACAAGCGGTGAACAAAGAATCAGTAATTTTTTGCTTTGGCAAATGGCTTACACTGAGTTCTTTATCACTGAAACACTGTGGCCTGATTTCAGAAAACAAGATCTGTATGAGGCCATAATTTCCTATCAAGAACGTGAGAGGAGATTTGGCAAAACGAGTGAACAGTTAAAGGGTTGAACCTGAACATGTATAAGAAGTATTGGTTGGTGTTGGTTTTATGCTTGTCGAGTGTCCTTGCAATGGCACAGCAACGATTTGGTATAAACACTGGTGAAGGAGTTCAGATAGATTATTCTAATCCAAAGGTATTTGAGGTTGCAGAGATTAAATACACGGGCTTAGTCGTACTGGATGAGCGTGCAGTTACCTCTTACGCAGGGATTCAGGTTGGTGATAGAATACCCATTCCTGGTAAGGAAATTTCAGATGCCATTAAAAAATTGTGGGATCAAGGAATTATCGCAGACGTGCAGTTTTGGTTAGTGCGCACCGATGGGGATAAAGCCTACATAGAAGTAAAAGTCACTGAGCGGCCAAGAATTCTTCAATTTCAAATTGACGGTGTTACTTCAACACAGCAAACAGAAATTACAGATCAACTAGGGATTATCGGAAAGGTGGCGAGTGCTCCTTTAATTAAGAATACAGAGATCTTGATCAAGAAGTACTTCGAAGAAAAAGGGTTTCTGAATACGGTGGTCAAGACTACGCAAGTGACGGACACCTTGATCAATGATGGTGTTCGTTTGAATTTTGAAGTGGATAAGAAAGCCAAAGTAAAAATCAACAAGATTCACTTTGAAGGGAATTCTAATTTTGAAGATGCCCAGCTCAAAAAGCCTTTAAAGAACACCAAAGAAAGGGCGCGTTTTTGGTTGATCGCTCAGCTGTTCGATCAGATATTTAAGACTACTCCAAAATCAACGGTAGATTACATCGTTAAATCCGATACGGTGTCAAAACAGGAGTTTAAGGAATTCATCAACGACAATGTTAAACTCAATTTCTTCAAGTCGTCAAAATACATCAAAGCAGAATTTGAAACAGACAAACAAGCATTGATCAGCTGGTATAATTCCAAAGGTTACCGCGATGCTGAAATCCTCGACCATGAAGTTGAAGGGGTCAATGAAGAGTACATTGATCTTCGAATCAAGGTAGATGAAGGGAATAAATATTACATCAGAAACATCGATTGGGTAGGAAACTTTAAGTACACGGACGAATTCCTCACGTCCAAGCTAGGCATAAAAAAAGGCGACGTTTACAACAAGGAAAGAATTGACCAACGAACTCTATTTGATGGAGAAGGCGGCGACGACATTAACTCGCTTTACTCAGACGATGGGTATTTGTTCTTCAGACTGGATGTGGTGGAGGTAAGGGCCGATAATGACTCCATTGACCTTGAAATGCGGATGAGTGAGGGAGAGCAAGCGACCATCAAACGAATCATTTTAAGAGGGAATGATCGGACAAGTGATCACGTGGTATTGAGGGAGATCAGAACCTTGCCCGGACAAAAATATAGCCGGAAAGAGCTGATCAGAACGATCAGAGAACTGGGCCAATTGGGTTATTTCGATCCTGAACAAATCAATCCGCAACCGGTTCCAAACCTTGCTGATGGTACGGTAGACATTATTTTTGATTTAGTAGAGAAATCTTCCGATCAGATTCAATTATCGGGTGGTTTTGGAGGTCCTTTTGGCTTTGTTGGAACCGTAGGGCTATCCTTGAATAACTTCGCCATAAGGAACATCAATAAGTTTGATAAATGGCGCCCTTATCCATCAGGTGATGGGCAAAAACTGTCTTTACAGATTCAATCAAATGGAAGAAGATTCCAAAGTTATTCCTTGATCTTCTCCGAACCTTGGCTAGGCGGACGAAAGCCAAATAATTTTACGGTCTCTCTTAATAGAACAGCCAATAGAAGCATAGACCCTTTTACTGAAGAGGTGTTTGGTTTCTTGAAGTCCTCAGGAGTTACCGTTGGTTTGGGTCGACGATTGAGGTGGCCAGATGATTATTTCCAAATATCGAATTCTCTTTCTTATAACTTATATGAGGTGGCGAATTTTGGCCAGACGCTGGGTTTTGAAAACGGACGTTCAAATATCGTGACTTTCAATACCATCATTTCAAGAGCCAATATTGACAATCCGCAGTTCCCTCGGTACGGTTCGCAGTTCACGCTGGCCATTAATGCAACCCCTCCTTGGTCAGCCTTTAATAGAGACTTTTATTCAAATCCTGAGCTAGATGAGGAAGACCGATACAGATTGGTAGAATACCATAAGTGGATGTTTGATCTTTCACTCTTTATTCCATTAAATACCAAATTTGTAGTGAATACTCGTGCGCACTTAGGGTTTATCGGTTCTTACACCAACTTGACCGACTCAGGCCCATATGAGCGATTCTTCTTAGGAGGTAATGGCTTGAATGGAGCGAATAATTTTGTAATAGGGCAGGACATTATCGCGTTAAGGGGATATGACGACAATAGTATTGTGCCGATAGATCCTCAAACAGGCTTTAGAGGGGGTATCATCTATAACAAGTTTGTGACAGAATTGAGGTATCCTGTTACGTTAGCACCTACCAGTACCATTTATGTGTTGGGCTTTGCGGAAGCAGGAAATGCTTGGAATCAATTCTCGGAATATACACCGAGAAAACTCTTTAGGTCAGCAGGTGTAGGCGCTAGAGTATTCTTACCCGCCTTTGGTTTGTTAGGAGTAGATTGGGCGTATGGATTTGATAGTTCCAGAGAGTTTGGTATTGAAGCCGGTTCACAGGTTCACTTTACTATTGGTCAGCAAATTAGGTAACATGTAAATTGCACATCATGCTTAAATCATTGCCAACCATAGTAATATTCCTATTAATATATAACTTTGCCGCGGCTCAGCGACCTCCCAAATTTGGGCATATTGATACAGAGTATATTTTGAATCAAATGCCGGAGTACGGAGAAAAAAAGACTGAATTAGAGGCACTTGCAGATTCTTACGATAAAGAGGTACGGAGTTTGTATGATGAGATAGAAAAAATGAAGGCTGCACTAAAAGCAGAGGAAGTTTTGCTCACAGCAGCCATGAAGGAAGATCGTCAGAAGGAGATCGAGCAAAAGGAACAAGAAGCTTTGAATAAGTACACGGAGCTTTTTGGGTATGATGGCCTCTATTACAAGAAGGTGGATGAGCTAGTGAAGCCCTTAAGAGATAAAGTTTCACAAAAGGTTGAAATTGTAGCCAAGAGATATGGCTTGGATTACGTTTTCGATAAGGCAGAGAACATTGGTATTATTTATTCGAACCCTGTGCATGATTACACAGAGTTTGTTTTAGAGGAATTAGGTTTAAAACAGAGAAATTAAAGACTCATAAAATTAATGATGATGAAACGTAAGTTTTTAGTGATGCTGGCCTTGGTGCTAGCAGTAGGAGCAAAAGCTCAGGATTTTAAGATTGGCTATACAAATATTGATGCCATCGTGTTCAACATGCCAGAGATGGAAGGTATTAATTCAGAACTAGATACCTATCAGCAGCAGTTGGGTACTCAGATTCAAACAAAGCAGCAGGAGATTCAGACCAAATACCAAGCCTTGGTTCAGATGTCTCAAGATCCTAACGCAGTTCAAGCTGTGATTCAGGAAAAGGACAATGAATTACAAAAGCTACAGAGAGACCTTCAGGCCTTTCAAACGCAAGCTGAGCAAGCATACAATAACAAGCAAAGCACGTTGATGAATCCGATCTATACCAAGGTTCAGGCGGCAATCGAAGCAGTTCGAAAGGAGAACGGATTCAGTTTGATTTTGAACGCGCAAGTTACTGGTGCTGGTCCTGTGATCATTGCGGGAGAAGACGATTTGAATATTACTGAAAAGGTATTTGAGAAATTGGGCGTACCTATGCCTCAATTGCCTGATGATGGTGGTGCACCAGCAGCTGGTAGCGGTGGAAATAATTAATTCCTAAGAAACTATTGGAAAAACCCCTTCGTAAGATGGGGTTTTTTTATTTTCAAACATGCCGAATCTAGCGCCACTTCAAGAAGGAGACCATGTCGCCATAATAGCGACTGCGAAACGCATCGAATTTGAGATAGAGCCAGCTCTAAATGTGATCAAGAGTTGGGGCTTAGTTCCGGTCTTAGGTAAGCATGCCCTTGGTAAGAAAGGCTATTTTGCCTGTCAACCAGAAGAGAGCTTGCAAGACTTACAGTGGGCATTGGATGATGCAAAGGTGAAGGCAATCATCTTTTTGCGTGGAGGTTACGGAACCACACGCATCCTCGATCAGGTGGTTTTCCCTCCTAGACCCAAATGGTTAGTGGGCTACAGTGATTTGACCAGCTTCATTCTACAACTTAACAGGTTGAACCATGCCATGGTACATGGAGCGATGTGCTCTACTTTAGGGAATGACGAGGGGTCAGACAATTATTTGAAGGCCATGTTATTTGGTCAAAAGCACTTTGTTTTTCCTCTTCACGCCAGTCAATTGACCTCTGTGGGGATTGTTGAGGGGGAGATGACGGGTGGAAACCTTAGCTTAATTTATGAATCGATAGGTGCCGCGAATCAGATCAATGCATCGGGTAAAATTCTTTTTCTCGAGGAGGTGGGTGAGCAAATGTACGCGATAGACCGTATGCTCAATAAATTGAAGCGTATAGGAGCCCTAAATGAGTTGAAGGGGTTGATCATTGGAAGTTTTACAGGAATTGGAAATAAGGACGATTACTATAAAGAGTCGGTTGAAGAGTTGATCTGTCACTATTGTTCCAAAGAGATACCTGTTGCTATGGGACTTTCATCAGGACATGATAAAGCAAATTATCCGCTTTTGCTTGGACAGCAAGCACGCATTTCCATTACCACAAAGGAGTTAACCATCCAGTATTTAGAGGACAAAGCCAGCAATTAGGCCAGCCAATATGATCAGAGGTGAAGGTACTTTGGTATAGGTTAGCAGTAAAAAAGTACCAATAACCACAAAAACATTCAGCGGGCTGTTTTCTATGGGTTCGAACAGAATGAAAGCCGCCGCAGCCACCATCCCGGCACTAGCTGCATGAATTCCTTCCAAAGAGGCTCGAACCACCCTAAATCGTTTGAGGCTATCCCAAAAGCGAATCACAAAGAAAATGAGAAAAGTACCGGGCAAGAAGATACCACATGCCGCAATAAAGCCTGCCATTATTTGTCCACCCACCCCTAGATCACGAACCGAAAGAGCCCCAACATAAGAGCTGATGGAAAAGACAGGACCGGGAACGGCTTGTACCATGCCTAGTCCGGACAGAAATTCCTCAGAGCTAAGGAAGCCTTTCGCCTCAACAAATTCAGAATTAAGAAAAGGGATCAGAACCTGTCCACCACCAAAAATGAGGCTGCCATTTCGATAAAAGTTTTCGAAAAGCAACACAAACCGGTCTTGGGTGAAGCCGCCAAGTAGAGCCGCTGCAATCAGCACTAGGCCCCAAAGAGTGAAATTTCCCCACTTGATTTTGATCTTTTCTTTTTCCTCAATGGCGTGCTTCTTGTATTTCGAGGCCGTTAGGGTACCGGCAAAAACCAAGACAATGGGAAGGGCAGCCGGCTTATTGATGAAATAAGTGACGATAGCCGAAAGGACCATAAGCCCCCCGGCGGTTTTTGTGTTGATGACTTTTGTGCCAATGGTGTATGCACCAAAGGAAATGAAGCCAACCGCCATGGGTTGAATAAATTTGGTGAACTCAAGGTCAAAGTTTTTGGCCTGGTATTGTCCGATGAGGATGGCGGCCGTTGTCATGATGGCAACCGCAGGTAACATCCAAACCAAAAGGGTCAGATAAGCCAAACTGGCCCCACCAATTCTAAAGCCAATTGCGGTGATGGTTTGAGTGGATGTAGGACCAGGTAATATTTGACATAGCGCATTGAGCTCTAGGAGATCTTCCTCTGTCAAGTAGGCCCGTTTCTTTACCAGGATCTTAATGAACATGGCAATATGCGCTTGTGGACCTCCAAATGCACTAACCGCTAAAACGAGGACGTCGCGTAAGAAAATATAATACCTAATGCGCTTGACAGCCATCAGAACCTATTTCTTGCGTAAACCTATCTCCGCCAATCGCTGCTCAAGAAAATCCCCTGCCGTGATGTCGTCGAATTGTTTAGGGTGTGCCTCATCGATGCAATTCTCTAAGCAACTTAGGTCCATTTCAGAACGCGGATGCATGAAGAAGGGGATAGAAAATCGTGACGTTGTCATTTGATGCCGAGGCGGATTGACGACACGGTGGATGGTTGACTTCAATTTATTATTGGTCAATCGCGCCAACATATCGCCAACATTCACAATAATCTGCTCAGGAAGCGCCGTTATGGGGATCCACTCACCATCTCGTCTCAACACCTGTAAGCCATCGGCACTGGCTCCCATCAAAAGGGTGATCAGGTTAATGTCTCCATGTTCTGCTGCGCGGACAGCATCATCAGGAATGGCATCAGGGTTTTCGATCGGGAAGTAATGGATCGGCCGTAAAATGCTGTTTCCATTATGTACTTTGCCTTCAAAGTAGTTTTCTTCAAGCCCTAAGTATAAGGCAATGGCTTTTAACATTTGTTTTCCGGCTTGCTCTAGCGTGCGGTAAGTCTCCAATGCAACCGACTTCATGTCGGGGATCTCATCGGGCCAAATATTGTCAGGGTATTGCGCTTTGATGGGGTCATTGTCGACAACTTCTTGCCCTACATGATAAAACTCCTTAAGGTCGCCAGTGGTGCGGCCCTTTGCGTGTTCCTTTCCTTTACCGATATACCCACGTTGGCCTGCAAGCTCCGGAACTTCATAAGTTGATTTGACATCTTCGGGCAGGCTGAAAAACGCTTTTATTGTACTGTACAATCGCTTGGTTAAATCGTCCGATAAGCCATGATTTTTTATGGCAACAAATCCAATATCATGGTAAGCTGCCCCGAGTGCATCGACAAAAGCTTGTTTTTGCTCTGCAGTTCCTGATGTGAAGTGGGCTAGGTCTAGGGAAGGTATTTCATCATAAAGTCTCTGTGTCATGGCCTTGGCATTTGAAGTTAAATTTATAAAGATTTGATGAGGTCTACGCCTTTAATACGGTTTTCAATACATCAATTGATTTGATTTCAAGTCGTTCCTGCAGATGGATTGCATAAAACTTGATGATCTGATCTAGAATTTCTCTTCGATAGTCACTGGTTAATTTGATTTCTGCCCCGAAAGGTTGTTTGATCAATTGCTCAATGAATTTCTCTTCATTTTCTAACACCCTGAAATGCATTCCTGCATCCGATAATTGTTGCAGAAAATCAAGGTCTCCTTGAGGTCCGTATCCAAAATGAATGGCAGATTTAAGCAATAATTGAAGATGAAAATTCTCAATACCGTTTTGCTGATGGTCTAAATAAGCAATGGCATGAAATAAGAATTCAAATAAATCTGCATTGACCTCTTCCTCTTTCAGCACTTTGGCAAAAAATTCCGTGAGAAAAAGACCTATCGTTCTTTTGATCGGGTGGAAAGGGATCTCCTCAAAAGGGTTGGTGAGTTTTGCCTCAGAAATTCGCATCAGACCTTTGCCTTCTTTGTAATAGATGACCAGGTCAAGAAGGGATAGAGGTTGATAGAGAGCGGCTTTTCCCTTTGATCGGCTCGATCGAACTCCATTGATGATGAATGCCTGTGTTCCGTGAGCTTCAGTGAAGATTTTGGTAATGATGGAAGTCTCTTTGAACTTCAAACTACCAAGCACGATTCCTCTTGTTCTTTTTAGCACTAGATGACGACAATTTTACCTACAAATGTTTCAGATCCGTCTGCATTGCTACTAAAGATCAAATATACCCCAGCGCTCACGCGATTCCCTTGCACATCTTTCACATTCCAAATGGCGGTGCTTCCATTTGCCTGAATAACTCGAGTCAGTTTTCCGCTTGTATCGGTAAGCCTCAATTCAACATTATTCGCTAAGCCTTCGATAATGACCAAGCCATTAAAATTAGGACCAACGGGGTTCGGATAGATCTTTACATCTCCATGCTCAGGAGCACCTAATGTGGCATCACTTCTAAATGACGCAATACCTTTCGTTGTGGTGAAGTATACTTCGCCAGAGCCTTCGTCGATGGAGATATCCAGGATGTGGTTCGAAGGCAAGGGACTATTTTCAGAAGTGAAATACTGGATGAGCTCTTCTCCGGTTTCGCTGAAAAGCCACACGCCATTATCCAAGGTACCGATCCATTTACGGTTTGCCGGATCTATGGCGATTTTTGTAATGTGTTCGTCTCGTAAAAGGAAACTACCCTGAAAAATGGGGATACTTGCAGTAAGGGTTGCATTGGTCAAGATTTGCTCGGGCAAAGAATAAAAACAGATGCCTTCATCAGTACCGATCCAAATAAAACGTTCTTGATCTTGTACCACATCATTCACCAAACTTCCTGGAAGGCCGCCTTGGCCTCCATTAATGGTCAAATAACGCTCCCGATCGCTTTCTTCATTGTAGACCAATACTCCACCGCCTCGAGCATCATCTACGGTCATCCACTTATCACCATTGTCCATGATGAAAAGGTTGGTAAGGTGGTTTGCTTGGGGGTGGGTTAGACGGTAGGCCTGCCAAGTATTATTGCGTTGATCCCATTGATGAAGCTGCGGCTCAAGTCCTGTCTGTACCGACCAAAGGTCTGCTCGTTCATCGGTTTGAATGGCAGCAATGTTGTATCGACCATTGATGCTTGTTAGGCTATTGTTAGGTGAAAAGGAGGAAATGGGCTCAAAGCCTTGTGGTTTTTCCACGAAAAGGCCTTCCTCAAAAGACGAAATGATGCTGTTGATGCTTTTGGAGAAGTCATTGGGATCAGTGATCGGTGCTAACGTACCTTCAACCAGCAGTTCTTTTGAAGACCATAGTTGTTCTTTTGGATGATATTGGGAGATCGCTTCATTTGAGAGCCAAAAGAATTGATTCGCCGAGTCTGCTGCTAGGATGTGTTGATCTCCTGCCGGCCCTTGAGGGAGTATTTGGGTAGGTTCGTTATTGGCATTTTCGAAAAAAAGCAGGCCATGATTTTCCGTACCGATCAAAATATGCTCTTGCTGAAGAGATAGGCTTAAGAATTTTTGATTCGTATCGGCTGCGAGGAGCTGAGTTAATGTACCGTTATGAAAACGGAAGAGCCCACTTTCGATAAGAATGTAAAAGGCATCGGGTGTTGCGATAATTTCCTCGATTCGTGATGATAAATTCGAATCGAATACCCACTCACCGTTATTGTAAAGGAAAAGGTCGGTATCCGAAGAAGCGAGGATTCCGGTTGTGTTTTGTGCAATGGCATGAAAGGGGAGACCACTGAGTTGGCGCCTCCAAAAATTAAAATCTTGCCTGTTGGTTTGGTCATCCAAGCTGACAGATAAAATGCCATCATCAGAAGCGGCATAAATGCTGTCGTTTTTCAGGACAAGGTTGCGGATCGCTAGCCTACTACCATTTGGTCCTATATTCTGATAGCTCTCCACAATTACACCTTCGCTAAGGTCATATTTGGCGATACCAAAGTCGCTGCTGACCCAGAGGAATTCATTCTCAAATAGGAAATCATTGATTCTTTTTTGCGGAATGTTTTCAGCGTTAAGGATGTCATCTACGTTCCTAATTTCACTACCATTGAGTATGTCAATGTTGCCATTTTCATAACCTATGGCAAAAAGTGACCCACTGGCACTGCTCCTAAGCGCTGTGATGGCGATGTAACTCAGTCCGGTATTTTTATTCAGTAGGTTGATGCTTTGATCTTGTTGATCGATAAAGTAGGCTGCCAGTGTGGAAGCGGCAACATAACGATCGTTGGAGGAAGCTACGAAAGGAATTTGATGGTAGCTAAAATGACTTTTCCAGCCAAAGACAGGAATATCCTGAGCCGTGATGCCTAAACATACAAGGATCAGGAAAAAGCTAAGGAGAGACTTACTTGCGTTTCTTTTTCTCAGCTTGGCCTTCATAAAAATATTTACGATTTCTTGCCTCATAGATGTCGGCTTCACCCAATTCAACGGTTTTCTCTGAGTCCGTTAATTTATAAGAGAACGAGGCCAATGAGCCACTTACTGTACAAATGGCATGTAATTTTGTGACGAATTCGGCTATTGCCAATAAGTAAGGCATTGGACCAAAGGGTTCTCCCTGAGCGTCCATGTCTAACCCTGCGATGATCACGCGCTTGCCATTGTTGGCCAGTTTCCTGCAAACCGCAACAATTTCCTGATCAAAAAATTGCGCTTCGTCAATGCCAATGACATCGCTATTCCCGGCAAGCAATAAAATGTCAGAAGCAAATTGAACCGCAGTTGACCGGATAGTTGTCTTATTATGAGACACCACGTTTTCTTGATCGTACCGCGTATCAATAGCCGGTTTGAAGATCTCGACTTGCTGTTTTGCAATGGTCGCTCGTCTAAGCCGACGGATCAGCTCTTCTGTTTTGCCGGAAAACATACACCCACAGATCACCTCAATATGTCCTGAGGCATGCTTATCGGTAATATTGGTTTGCGGCTCTACAAACATTAATCGGAATAATTGATGTGCGGAAATTTGTTGTTATCAGCAACTGAAATCTCAATATCGTCATTTAGTTTGTTTTGACAGGCGAGTCTTTCGTTTTTCGCTAACCGTCCATTTTCTATGAGTTTTTGTTCGGCCTCATTCGGGGTATCGAATGAAGCTAAGCCCTCATGCACGATCATTTTGCACGTTGTGCAGCGTCCTTTGCCACCGCATGAATGCATCCAGTCTAATGGTGCCTCATGAATAATATCCAAGATGCTCTTGGAGTTATCATTACTGACAACCTCTTGATTGTTCAGATTTCTGATTCGGATCTTTGTCATATTGCTTAATTTACAAATCAAAATAATTCACTGATGCCCTACAAACTAAAGATTGATGCTGTTGAAGCTGTAGCTACTCAAATTGCAAAGCGAACACTTGATAAGACATTCAAAGAAACGCAAAAGGTAGATGGTGAAAAATTAATTTCCTTAACTAATTCTAGGCAAATCAATTCTTTTTTGATTCGGTCATTGTTTCATCAATGGAGAAGGGAAGTAGAGCATTTAGAAAGTCCTTATTTTGATTTTAAACATGAAAAGGTAAAAGATGCCCTCAAACAGTTCATGAATGTGCTGTCCAACCACATCAGCATTGATGAGGAACACTTAAGGCCTTTGTTGGAGCGTGCCGTGCGCGATGCTTTTCTGATCAGCTTTGAACCGGGCGAATACCTGAAAGGAACACTTGAAAGAGCAGATAAGCCGATAGATGTCAAAAGGGAATTAAAGTACATCAAAACCAATAGAACGGTATTCAAGCAACTTTTAGAGCAGATTGATGAATTCAGTACCAAGGACCTTGTTTTGGGGGTTTTTGATCAATACAGCAAGGAAGGATTCGAAGAGGTGGATGCCAAAGAATTGTTGATCAAGCTTGAGGCAGAGCATTTGATCGATGAGCTTTTTGATTTTGAAAAGCCTCCCGTTGAACCAGATGTTGCTGCTCCTCTTCAAACAACCGCTAGTTCGAATGAGGAGCAGAAGACAGAAAAGGTGCCAAAAGTGGATGTCACGCTGAATGATCAGTTTCAAGGCAACAAACAAGCCATGACCTTGGCAGAAAAGCTCCAACAAAAGATGAAAAAGAGCATTGAGTCTGGCCTCACACTCAATGAGAAGTTCATGTTTCAGAATGCTTTATTTGGCGGAGATGCGGCTAAAATGAGAGAAGCCCTACGTGCCTTAGATACCGCAAGCTCATTGAATGAGGCCTTGGAAAAAGCAAATGCCTTTAATCAAGGTTGGGACATGGAAAGTGAGGAAGTTGAGGCTTTGATGTTTATGCTGCAAAAAAGATTCAGCTAATTAGAATCTCATCAATACCTGACTTCTGTGCATGTCGATCTTCAAAAGTACAAAAAGCATGATCGTAAATGACCAAAGAGAAGAACCACCATAGCTAAAGAAGGGCAGCGGAATTCCGACCACTGGGAAGAGGCCGATCGTCATGGCAATATTGATGGCAAAATGAAAGAACAGAATGGATGCCACGCTGTATCCATATATTCGTGAGAACTTAGATTTTTGTCGCTCAGCGATGACGATAATTCTCATGATGAGGACTAAGAACAAGGCAATCACCAAGGTGCATCCTAACCAACCATGCTCTTCCGCCAAAGTAGAAAAAATGAAATCTGTGCTTTGCTCGGGTACATAACCAAATTTGGTTTGTGTGCCCTCTAAAAAGCCTTTGCCGGCAAAACCACCAGAGCCTATCGCTATTTTGGATTGTTCCAGGTTCCAGCCTTCCGCTTGAGGGTCCACCAGTTCAGGTCTAAAGATCGCTTCAATTCTACTTTTTTGGTAAGGCTTGAGTACTTCATTCAGTAGATAGTCTGTGGCAAAAATGAACCCGCTGATCACGACAACCACGAAGATGATGGACGGGATTCTTTTGCGCTGTTTTAATGAAAAAAGGATCAGAACAATACCCAGGCTTATGATGCCGATCAATAACTGAAACTTTGGGATCAGTAGCGTAAGGATAAAGAAAACGACAACGCTGATGCCAATGATCAGGTAAATGGCAGGAAAGCCTTCTCGATATAAAGGGATAATGAGCGCAAAGAAGATGATGGCGGAGCCGGCATCGGGTTGAAGCAGGATAAGTGCAATGGGTAATCCTAAGATGGCCAGAGCCTTAAGCTGGGAGCTAAAATCGGTGAGTTTTACTCCTGTTCCCGCTACAAATCGTCCTAGCATAAGTGCAGTAGCCATTTTGGTAAACTCTGCAGGTTGTAACCTCAGGAAGCCAAAATCGAACCAGGCCCTTGCCCCATTGATCTTAACCCCAAAAAGGAGCACCCCAACCAGTAGGGCAATCATGAGTCCATAGAAAATTGGACTAAAGGATGCGTAAATGCGAAAATCTAGCAATAAGATGACCGTAATCAAGATGACTGTGGCGCCAATGAAAAGCATTTGCTTTCCGCTGTTGAGAGAAAAGTCCAGAATACTCTGATTCTGAACAGGATCATAGACAGAGGCAAAAATGTTGAACCAGCCAAATAAGACCAGCAGAAAATAAATGAGTACAACTAACCAGTCTAGTTCAGAAAATAAGCCACCCTCTCTTCTCACTCGTCAGTATTCTTGAGGTTATCGAGGAATTTGCTATTGAGAATATAGTCCTCCTTGTCAAACCAGCCTTTTTTGATATATCCTCGGATGTACTTTTCGATGATCAAGGTGGCGGTTACGCCTGCGGCGCCACCTCCCCAGCCTGCATTTTCTACATATACAGCGATCGCGATCTTTGGATCATTGGCCGGAGCAAAAGCCATAAACACAGAATGGTCCAACGATTCGTCTTTGACTCCGTTCTCGGCAGTTCCGGTTTTACCGGCTACCGTGATATCTCCCATGTTGAGGATCGCTACTTTGGCCGTTTGCTTGGGAGCCCTGATCATTCCTTCGATCACAGCGGGGTAATATTCGTTACCCTTTCCGGGGTAGATCTTCTCAAATTCCAACGGTCGGATCTCGCCATCTTCTTCTAATGCTTTCACCAAATGCGGTTTGATGTAGTAGCCTCGGTTAGCGATGATCGCAGCAAGATTAGCCACTTGAAGTGGAGTCACTAAGAGTTCACCCTGTCCAATCGACAAAGAGTAGATGGTACTGTATGCCCATGTCCCTGTCTCCTTAGGGTACATTTTGTGATAGAACTGGTCATCGGGTACTAGTCCGGGCTCTTCACCATCAATATCTAAACCTAATTCTTGGCCAAAGCCAAATTTTTTCACAGCTTTTGCCCATTTCGCCATACCGATATGTGTGTCAGTAAAAATGTTGTCGCCAATGCCCTGATTCACTGTTCGGCGCATCACTTCCCAGAAGTAATTGTTGGAGGAGTATTCAATGCCCTTGGTCACGTCGTATCTACCCAAGGCAGCGTGATCCCCTAGATTGTATTTTTTTAACAGAATGTCTTCATCAGTGCTGATCACCCCTTCATCTAAAGCGATCAAGGCTTGCACTGTTTTGAAGATGGATCCAGGGGGATAGGTTGCTTGAATCGCTCGGTTGAAAAGAGGAGCAGTGGTATCACTTTTGATTTTTTCAAAGTTTCTTCCAAACTCTCTTCCTCTAAGCAAATTGGGGTCATAAGAAGGTGCTGATGCCATTACGAGCACTTCACCTGTGGCCGGCTCGATGGCCACCACCGAGCCTCTCTTTCCTGCCAATAACTTTTCTGCATAGGCTTGTAATTCAAAGTCTATGGTGGTATGTAAGTTCATGCCTGGAATAGAAGCGGTATCATAAGCTCCTTCTTGATAAGAGCCTTTTTCGATACCATTCACATTGACGATCTTATGACTTACCCCACGTCTGCCGCGCATTTGTTCCTCGTAGGTTTTTTCCAAACCTGTAATGCCCACAAAATCGCCCGCTTTGTAATAATTGGTGCTGTCTGAATCAAGCTGTCGAGGACTGATTTCTCCTGTATAACCGATCACATTTGCGAGAATATTATCTTCGTACTTACGCACGGTTCTTGGGTTGACATAGAATCCTTTGAACTCAAAAAGCTTATCCTGAATCCTTGCGTATTCTTCATGAGAGATCTTTTGGACAAATGCTGAAGGTTTTACGGCTGAGTACTTTCTGCTCTTTTGCATGCGCTCATTGAAGCTTGCTCTGTCGATGTTGAGCAATTGGCAAAATGCGGTGGTGTCTTCGATGTACACATCGCGAGGCACGACCATGAGGTCATAAATGGGTTCATTGTAAACGATAAGACTGTCATTCCTATCATATACTAATCCTCTAAATGGGTATTCAACGATGCGTTGAACGATGTTCCTTTCCGCTTTGATCCTGTAGGTATCGTCCACAACCTGAAGAGCGAAAAGCTTCACTAGAAATACGACACCGACCAGAATGAAGGCGCCTTGAATCACATATCTTCTACTTTCAAACATCACCGGGCTTTTTTAAAGAAGAAATACTGTGTTAGCACTATAAAGATGAAGCTAATTACGGCTGTAATCAAGCCTCTTAACAAACTTTGACCGATCAAATCTGCATTGCTGGCTTCCATTAGGAAAACCATGACGGAATGGGCGAGGATCAGAGGCATAGCATAGGTCAAATACCATGAAAAGCCATAATTGGCAATGGTGGGCAATTGGTTGACTTCATAACCACTTCTGGGTCCGTTGATGCGTAGCCAATAATACCGCAAGAACATCAGCAACACGGAGGCGGCTGCATGAATACCCAGGGTATGATAGAATAGGTCAATGATTAACCCAGTGGCAAAAGCAATGAGCATACCCACGACTGCGCTCATTTCTACCGGCAGTAATAGCAAGCAAAACAGGTAGAAGAAATTAAAACCGGTGCCGTAGAGTACAAAGTTTCGAAAGACCAACACCTGTAGTGGTAGCAAAAACAGAAAGCTCAATATAAGGGTTGAATAACTCCTGTTCATGGTTGCTGCAAGGGGTTATTATTTACTAATGAATCCAATTGAGGCTTTGCTTCATTTTTTACCACATACACTTGCGACAGTCTGGCAAAATCCACTGAGAGTGCAACCTTTATGTTCAAGTAGGTACGATTGGCATCCGTTTCTACAGCGGTAACCGTCCCTGCCAGGATCTCTTTAGGATAGATGGCATTATAGCTTGAGGTGACGATCGTGTCTCCTTCCAATACCGGTACATCGGGAGTCATGTACAGCACATCTGCCGTTTTTGCATCTACTCCGTTCCATAATAAGGTACCAATTCTTCCCGAAGGCTTATGTTTGATGGAGACAGGGTTCTTGGTGTTTAGAATGGAGATGCCTTGAGCGAAATTCTCACTAACTGACCTGATCTTTCCGACGATCCCAAGGCTACTGATCACTCCCATTCCTGGTGCAATACTATCTGATGACCCCTTATTGATCATGAAGAAATTATTTGCTAAGCGAAAATTATTTTGAACAACCTCAGCTGGAATATACCGGTACTGGATCGAGTCGATATCATCTGCTTCGCGAAGTAGTTGAGCTAAGGTATCCACGCTAATGGGCTTTTGGCTTTGGAGTAACATTCTAAGCTTTGCGTTTTCCGCAGCCAACTCTTCGTTTACTCCCTTTAGCTCGAAATAATCTTGGATGTTCCTGGATGTATTGCTAACAGAACCAATCAGTCCTGAGGCCCCATTGATGAATGCAGTCTTTTGATAATCATTATTGCCAATAAGAAGCCATACACAAATGGCTTCAAGCCCAAGGAAGATAAGAACGATCCTTGATCTTATTAGAAATGCAATTAATTGACTCATTCATTTTTAGGTCATCAATACAGCTCTGTAGCTATTGATGTTTTTTAATGCCTCTCCAGTTCCTCTAACTACTGCTCTTAACGGATCATCCGCAATGTGAATAGGCAGTTTTGTCTTGAGCGCTAAACGTTTGTCCAGCCCTTTCAACATGGCGCCACCACCGGTTAGGTGAATGCCTCTATCATAAATATCGGCAGATAGTTCTGGCGGTGAAATTTCCAATGCTTTCAATACGGCCTCTTCGATCTTTGATACCGATTTGTCAAGAGCAAATGCGATCTCGGAATAAGAGATCTTGATCACTTTTGGTATTCCGGTCATTAAGTCACGACCTCTGATCTCGTAATCTTCTGGTGGATCGTCTAATTCCGTTAGTGCAGAACCGATGGCCATTTTGACTTTTTCAGCGGAACGCTCACCGATCAACAGGTTGTGCTGACGACGCATGTAATCTAGAATATCTTTGGTGAAGGTGTCCCCAGCTACTCTGATCGATTGATCACAAACAATGCCGCTCAGGGCAATTACAGCGATCTCCGTCGTTCCACCTCCGATATCTACGATCATTGAGCCAACAGGCTCGTCGATCTTGATCCCGGTTCCAATAGCTGCTGCGATAGGTTCGTAGATCATGTAGACTTCTTTTGCGTTCGCATGTTCTGCGGAGTCACGCACAGCTCGTTTTTCTACCTCGGTAATGCCGGATGGAATACAAATGACCATGCGATGAGAAGAGGGCATAAAGCTTCTCTTCTTGAGGTCGATCATTTTGATCATCCCCTTGATCATCATTTCAGCTGCTTCGAAATCGGCGATAACGCCGTCTTTGAGCGGACGAATCGTTTTGATGTTATCATGGGTCTTTTCATGCATGTTCATCGCCTCTTTTCCGATGGCAAGAACTTTATTCGAGTTCTTGTCAATGGCAATGATCGATGGTTCATCCACCACGATTTTATCTTTATGAATGATCAGGGTATTTGCCGTACCGAGGTCAATTGCTATATCACTTGTTAGAAAGTCGAAAAAACCCATTCAAATGGTCTCCTTATCTGATTTAATGTCTAAAATTGTATCTATTTACTAAAAAAAACGCCGTATCAAAAACTTAATGTTTGAAATGGCGAGTATCCGTAAATACCATGGCCATATTGTGCTCGTCACAATAGGCGATCGATAGTTCATCCTTGATCGATCCGCCCGGTTGTATTACTGCAACAATGCCTTCTCCGTTAGCGATCTCTACGCAATCCGGGAAAGGGAAAAATGCGTCAGAAGCCATTACAGCGCCTTTCAAATCGAATCCAAACGTTTTGGCCTTTTCTATGGCTTGTCGAAGCGCATCAACGCGCGAAGTTTGTCCTACGCCACTTGCGAGCATTTGTCCTTCATTTGCCAACACAATGGTATTTGATTTTGTATGCTTACAAATTTTTGAGGCAAAGACCAAGGCGCGCTTTTCTTTTTCAGAAACACCTCGCTTTGTCACCAATTTGAAATTTTCTGATGTGTCGGTCACCAAGTCTCTGTCTTGGACGATGACACCATTTAACAAACTTTTGAACTGCTTTTGAGCAGAAAGTTGCTGTTTCTTCACGAGCAAGATTCTGTTCTTCTTGCCTTTCAATAGGTCAAGGGCATCAGAGTCAAATCCGGGTGCGATCAACACTTCAAAGAAGAGTGTATTCAGTTCTTCTGCAGCGGCAAGGTTGATGGGTTGATTACAGACCAAAACCCCGCCAAAAGCACTTACCGTATCTGCTGCGAATGCTTTCAAGTATGCCTCTTGGACAGTGGCTCCTGTTGCCACACCACAGGCATTTGTGTGTTTTAATATCGCAAATGCATTTTCCGAGGCGTCAAATTCCTCTATTAAACAGACGGCTGCGTCAATGTCCACTAGGTTATTGTAGGAAAGTTCTTTGCCATTCAATTGGTCGAAGAGGTCGTTCAGCGGACCATAGAATTCGCCTGCCTGGTGAGGATTTTCACCATATCTTAGTGTTCTACCTTCTCTTTCGCTGACCTTGAATTTATCTAGTCCTTCCTCTTGATTGAAATAATTGAAAATCGCTGAGTCGTAGTGAGATGAGATGTCGAAGGCTTCGGCAGCAAACTTTCTCCGATCGCTTAGGTCAGTTGAACCGTCTTTTTCTTTCAATAAGGATTCCAGTGCACCATATTGTTCTCGTGAAGAAACGATTAAGACGTCTTTGAAATTCTTTGCTGCTGCTCTGATCAAAGAAATTCCTCCGATATCGATCTTCTCAATAATGTCTTGCTCAGAAGCACCGGAAGCAACGGTTTCTTCAAAGGGGTAAAGGTCAACGATCACTAAATCGATCGAAGGGATCTCGAACTCTTTGGCTTGACCTAGATCACCTTCATTGTCTCGTCGATGCAGAATCCCGCCAAATATTTTGGGGTGCAATGTCTTCACTCGGCCACCAAAAATGGAAGGGTAGCTGGTCAAGTCTTCCACAGGAACAACATCTGCTCCCTGTTCTTCTATAAATTTTTGCGTTCCGCCGGTTGAATAAATGGTGACTCCGTTGGCTTTTAATAGCGAGATGATCGGTGCCAGATTGTCTTTGTAAAATACTGAAACTAAAGCGGATTGAATTTTTACCTGCGACATGTTCGAGGGGATTAATTAGGTCGCAAAACTAGGCATTTTAAATGGATTTGAGAACTTCTCGCTCAACCACTTTTGGATAATTTTTATGTTCAATGGCAAGAACTTTTTTAGCAATGTCTTCGGCAGAATCGGTGGGGCTAATGGACACCGTTTCTTGGTAAAGAATTTCTCCTTGGTCGTATACTTCGTTGACAAAGTGGATGGTGATTCCAGTCTCTTCTTCTTGGGCGTCCTTGACGGCTTGATGAACATGCATGCCGAACATGCCTTGGCCGCCATACTTAGGTAGCAAGGCCGGATGAATATTGAAGATCTTATTTGAAAAGCGCTTGACTAAGGCTTCAGGAATGAGCAACATAAAACCTGCCAGCACGATAAAGTCGACACGTTCTTTTTCAAGATGTTCAATGACAAGTTCACCATCAGCCCAATAGCTTCTGTTGTAAATATAGTGCGGAATGCCAAAGCGTTCAGATCGTTGGATAACACCTGCGGATTTGTTATTGGTGAAGACAGATACGATTTCAATGGAAGGGTGCCCTTTGAAGTATTCAAAGAATTTTTCGGCATTGGAACCGCTGCCAGAGGCAAATACTGATAGTCTCTTTTTCATTAGATCCAAATCATGCTAAGTACGCCAAGTAACATAATGAGTTTGCAATAGCCGCTCAATCGATGAAAACCTTTCACAGTATCAGCCTTGGCAATCCCATAACCCAAAGCACTTAGCGTCAAAAGTAAGACCATTGGTAGTATGAATGAAATGTTGTGCAGTAAGATGAATACGGTAATGGCAAAAATGGCCATGACGACAAGCAGGAAAACTTTTGTTTTGGCGACGCCATAAATGATCGGAATCGTCTTACAGCCGAATCGTTCGTCTCCTTTGCGGTCTTCGATGTCTTTGATGATCTCTCTTACCAACGTGATAAAGGCAGCAAAGACTGCATAGCATGCGATAATGTAGGTTCTTTCCTGAAAGTATTCGGCAACAAGCACTAAGGTCAATCCTGTTAAAATGGCAATGGATAAATTCCCGACAAGTGGCAGTCTTTTCAGTTGATTAGAGTAGAGCCAAAGTAGGAAAGCAGCACCAAACATGGTCACACCAATAGGCCATGAGATGTAAAAGCCCAGGCCAATGGCTCCAAAATTCAAAGCGGTGTGCCCAGCCAATACCCACCTTCTTTTAAGCTTTTTGCCCACGACAACGCGTTCGGGTTTATTCACAAAGTCGATCTTAACGTCATAATAGTCGTTGATCAAGTAGCCTGCTGCCGTGATCATCACCGTGGCCGAGACCATGAGGAAAAAGCCTTGATCCGTTAAAACTTGTCGCCAGGAATCTCTTGTGCCTACCAAAAAGATGGCTGTTAAATATTGGGTTAAGGCCACCATGAACAAATTGATCCCTCTTATGAATTTGAGGTAACCAATGATGTAGGATGGTTTAAAGAGGGCTGTGAGTTGCATCAGTAGTGCTTACGTAACAAAGCTACGCTTGTTTGGCAGAATCTGGTAGCCCTTTATTCCGAATAATAGTCTAAAATGTGTTGAGAGATCATTTGGTAGAGCTGAGCAGTCTCAGGATCACCGGTTAATGCTTGAAATTGTTTATCCAATGTTTCGAGGTCTCCTCTTTTGGCAGGGCCTGTTTGTGCAAATTCGGGCCCATTACTCAACGATTTATTGATGGTTTCAGTGATCAAAGGTTTTATCAGGTCATAAGAGAGGTCATTGTGCTCCATAATTCCTTTCGCGATCGTCAGCATGTGATTGGAGAAATTACTAGCGAAAACAGCTGAAAGATGGAGCACTGCTCGCTCCTTGGAGCTTAATTCTACAATAGTTTGTGAGATGCTTTGTGCTAAGGACTTCAGTTGTTTCAATGCATGGTTGTTATCGGCTTCAACACAGATCGGAATGTGTTGAAAATCTACTTTTTTGCCGATGGTGAAAGTTTGTAAGGGATAAAAAACGCCAATATTCTCCGTTTGGGCATAACCTAAGCTAGACAAGGGTTTCGTTCCTGAAGTATGTGCCAAAATGCAAGTTGGAGGTAGGCTAAGGCCTTGAGCTACGTCTTCTATGGCATCATCACTGATGCAAATGAGCACAATGTCGGCTTGGACTTCAGAAAGATCTGTTCCTATAATGCCCTCAGCTTGATAGAAATTCGAGGCCAGTTTGTCGACGTTGTTTTGGTTTCTTCCTGCGATTGCAGTCACAACATGTCCAGCATTCTCTAGTGCCAGGCCTAAGTGCCAGGCAACATTCCCCGTTCCGATGATTGCGATCTTCATTGACGTAAAGATAAGACATCTCGTTCACACCAGCCACGGGTTTAAACCCGTGGCTGGTGTGAACAATTTTTCTTTTGATTTTGAATATATTTCTTAATCCTAAGCCGATCATTGTAGGAAACTGAAAAGGCAGAATAGCCATTCTGCCATTGAAATTTCTCTTCTAATTTAAAACTTGAATTAAGAAAGAATGAGGCCCCTCCCTTAAGTTGCTTTGCAATTTGAGCAATACTGAGCTGTTTGTTCTGTTTGAATAATATGTGAACGTGATCTTCCAGACCATTGATTGCTTCTAGATCACATTTCAATTCTTCTAATTTGCTTGTCAAAAATTGATAAATCTCTTTTTCAATTTCCCTATTAATAAATTTTTTTCGATGTTTCGTCACAAGGATGAGATGAATCCAGATGTGACAATATGAATGTCCCATAGTGTGTGTTTTATTCGAATATAATCAATATGGCCACGGGTTTAAACAATCTAGCCACGGGTTTAAACAATCTAGCCACGGGTTTAAACCCGTGGCTAGATTAGCCATTTTTGAATTATGATTTAGCCACCAACTCAATCGCCTCCACTAACCTGTCCAATTCATACAAGGAGGTATACACATGCGGCGTTACCCTTGGGCCGTTGACCTGCTCCCATTTGATCGGACTCGTATGCACCTTATGTGTGCTAAAAAGGGCATTATGGACAGGACCTGCGTCCATCCCTTCAATGCCAAAATTGAAAAGGGCACAGGTGTTTTCAGGTTCCTGACTTGAATATAAGTTAACCTTTGCCATGTCTTTTACCTGATGGACCCAGTAATTTTTGAGGTAATTCAATCGAGCTTCCTTTTTATCAGCTCCAATAGCTAAATGGAAATCAATAGCGGAACTGATGGCTTGCTCGATCGCAAATGATCGCGTACCAATGTTCTCAAACTTTCTGATGTTATCCTCTTGCCCTTCAGGGGCCGCCAGCAGTGGCCAAACATCAGCGATCTTATTTTTATTGATATAGAGCATGCCGGTGCCAAAGGGTGCGCAGAGCCATTTGTGTAGACTTGTGCCGTAGAAGTCACAGCCGAGATCGGAGATCTTAAAATTGAGATGGGCGAAGGTATGTGCTCCATCCACAATAGAGTAAATGTTGTTTTGGGCAGCCAACGAACAAAGGGCTTTTGCGGGCATAATATGACCCGTCCAGTTGATCATGTGCGTGATATGAAAAACTTTCGTTCTTGCGGTGATCGCATTTCTGAATTGATCAACCACCGTTTGATTGTCTTCCATCGGGATATCAAAATCCAACCAAACCAGCTTAATGCCATCTCGCCTTTCCCGCTGTTTCCAGGCATTGATCATATTAGGATAGTCGTATTTCGTGAGTACCACTTCATCTCCCTTTTTCAGATTAAGACCAAAAATGACATTGTTAATCGCTTCTGTCGTGTTTCGATTGATGGCGATCTCATCCTTGTCCACTCCTGCAAGATGTGCCAATTTGGCACGCAATGGCTCTCTCCCTTGATCCAAAATCCGCCACATGTAGTAGGAAGGGGCTTCATTGGAGTAAGCGTAGTAGCGATTGGCAGCTTCTTGTACGACCTTAGGTTGGGGACTAACTCCTCCGTTGTTCAAATTGATGATCTGATTCGAGGTAGTGTAAGCTTGCCGAATTCTCGCCCAAAGCGCCTCATCTTGGATGGCTTGTTCAACTGATAACTGATTAACGGTTTGAATGGCATCGGCCACATCTTCTGCCACCGAGTGCGAGAAGAATTTGGCTAATGATAAACTGCCTCCTGTTAGAAAGGCCTTTTTGATAAAGCTTCTTCTGTTCTTCATGAGCAGAAGTTAATGAATTCTTGACTTATGAGCGACTCAGAATAATGTAAGTGTTTAGGCTAAGCCTTTATTCCTCATTTTCACAAACTCCACATACCTTCTTCTTGTGGCGATGATGAAGCCAATGATCATGACAATTGTTCCTATCCACAAAATATTGATCTGAGGTTTTTCGATGGCTTGTAAAATGATCCAGTCTTTTTGGGTGGTTTCGATACCAAGATCAATAGAGCCGTCAGTTGGATTGATGTTTTCTAATGTCACTCGTGTTGCGATCTCTTGATTCAGTTCAACAGGTCTCCCCACATTGTTGTCCTTAATAATAAATTTTGGTTGCAACACAATGCGCTTGTCATTTTCTGCATACACTGAAATATTGGCTTGCACCGCAGCATCATTAGGGCCCAGATCTACAAAATTCACATTAGGAAGTCTTTCTAAGCCTTCAAAAACGGCAACATAATCATTGATGAAGAATTGTTCTCCTTGTTGAAGTGGCTTGACCTCTTTTTCACTCCATTCAGTGAATTCATCTTCAAAGTCAGACTGCAGGGCGACGAAAGTATAAAGGTCACGATTCCAAAGTTTTTTAATGTCAGGTGAAACAATGGTGCTGCCCATTTCTTCATTCACCTGAGTGCGAGGATAAAGCGTAAATGTCCTTCCTGTCTTGTTAGAAACATACTGCACCTCATGATAGGTGTTTTCAGGATTTCTGAAGTAAAGGGTATCTCCTTCTTTAGCGTAGATTTCTCCATCAACTACAATTTCTTGTTTTGCTACCTTGTAGTGAGGCGCTTCGGTATCTACTAAGTTCGATTTACTAATAAATCCCGGAATTCCTTCAGCTTCTACATTCTCACTCTTGTAAGTGAGTTGGTAGCCTGCCATTGGTTTTGGATCGTTGAGGAAGAGCACGATCATGTTGGAATTTTGCTCTTCAGTAAAATCACGGCTGATGATCGTTGTGTTCTTTGATACAATTCTTGAATAGCCTTCAGAGAACATAATACCGATCAATATCATGGCAATGCCTATGTGTGCCACAGAGCCACCAGTCAGTTTATAGCTACCCGATTTCATCAGATCGATCAAGATCTTGCCATTTGAAACGATAGAATAGACGCCTGCCAGTAGGACAATGATGTACACTGGGTTATGAATATCAGCTAACATAAATATGATCGCGGAAAGCAGTAGACTTATGATGACTGGAATGGTCAATGCCGCTTTCAGCTTTTCCTTGTCCATTTTCTTCCAGAAAAAGAATTGTCCAGTACCGGAAAGGAAAGCAATACCTATAGCGAACCAAACTTGCCATTTGGAATAAAAAGCTACCTGATCAGCTGGCGGCGCTAAGCTCGACAGGCCGCCAAATAGCTCCACAATTTTGTTAAAAACAGGGAAGGATGTAGGCACAATGACCTGAAAAGCCATTAAACAAAGGGTTAAGGCACCGATGAATATCCAAAACTCTCTTGAGTAGGTTGAAGCTTCTTTTTCAGAAGTCGGAATCTCTTTCCAAACCCTTCCAGCGATGATTACGGTGGCGATGATAAAGAAGAAAAGATAGATCAAGAGCTGACCAGAAAGACCAAGATCGGTAAATGAGTGCACCGAGGCATTACCAAGAATTCCGCTCCTGACCAAAAAAGTAGCGTAAAGGATCAACAAGAAAGTTGAAATCACAAGGACAAAAGATGTCTTTAAGGCTGTATCGCTTTTCTTGAATACGATCATGGTATGCATGCTGGCGATCAAAACCAACCAAGGAACGTAAACAGCATTTTCAACAGGGTCCCAGTTCCAATAGCCTCCGAAATTCAGGGTTTCGTAAGCCCAATATCCACCCATGATGATGGCAGTACCTAAGATCACCCCACCAAAGATGGTCCATGGCAGTGCCGGACGTATCCAATCTCTAAAGTCTCTTTTCCATAGTCCCGCAATGGCAAATGAGAAAGGAACCAAGGTACAGGCGAAACCTAAAAAGGTCATTGGTGGATGAATCACCATCCAGTAATTTTGCAAGAGAGGATTGAGCCCGGTTCCATCTTCAGGCACAAAATTAGGGTTGATGAGAAAAACAGGGTCGTTGATCACATCCCTCAGCAGCATAAAAGGAGAACTTCCAATTTTTAAATCACCGATGACTACGCCCAGAATCATTGAAGCTAGGAAAGCCTGCACTGCTGCAAAAACCGTCATCACGGGAGCCTCCCATTTCTTATTCGTTTTGATGAGGATGAAGCCGAGCAAGGCGTTCCAAACTGACCAAATTAGAAAAGAACCTTCTTGACCTTCCCAAAAACAGGCGATCATGTAATGCGTAGCCAAATTTACAGAAGAGTGACTCCACGCATAATGGTATTCGAAGTAATGGTTATAAATGATCGTAAATAAGACGACTGCACTTCCAAGTACCGCCAATCCATGGGTTAAGAAACTGATTCTACCAAACTTGGTCCAGGAGTTATTGAGTTCATTGCTCAAGGATGCTTTTCCATAGGCGACCGCGGCGATGATGGCACCAATAAAAGAGATGATGACTAATAAATGGCCGAGATTTCCTATCCCTGTATGTATAGTGTTAAGGAGCAAGGTTTAAGGGTTTTGGTTTCGCATTAATACAAATAGCATTGACTTAATTTCTTCGATCACTCCAATGTTTTGAGTGAAAACTTTGTTCGAAATTAAGCCATAATCATTAGAGAAAGTCAATAGGTATTCTGTTTCATGAGCAGAACCCATGGCAACGTTGAAGAAATACTTACGTTCCTTTTGACTTTTTCTTCCTGTTCCTTCCGCAATATTGGAAGGAATCGAAAGGCTCGCTCTTCTTAATTGAGCAGTCAATGTATACTGCTCGGTTGTAGGAAAATCTTTAGTCACGCGGAAAATGTCCAATGCCAATTGATGAGACTTTTGCCAAACTATCAGACTCCTGAACCCCTTCATCCTTATTCCCTAGGTCCTTACTGCTTAATCGTCGTTTCTTCGTACTTAGAAGGGCATTTCAACAAGACCTTATCCGCAACAAACTTATCATTCTTATAGCCACCGATCACCACTACTTTTTCAGAACGTAGCAGATCAGATGGCATGGGTTGATTGAGGTAAACGATCTCTTCTTTTTGTTGATCATCAACTAGGACAAAATTCACTGAAAGTCGATCTGCACTGGGATTTACTCCCACAATTTCGCCATTGGAATTCTTTTTCAGTTCTCCAACCACATGAATGGAGTTGGCATTCCCGACGCTTGACATAGAATATGCTTCATCGAAGGATACATATTCACTTGCATTTTCTCTAGTTGAAACGATGACCGCAATGGCGATCGCAATGACAATTAGACCTATGATACTCGATTTCTTCATCTCCTCTTCCTTTGCTTTGGCCAAAAATAATGTTCAAGTTATGATTTATTAAGACTTATTGACGAAAACCTCTTTTTCTAGTTTCGTAATTTTCCGATCAGTTTGAATCAGATATAGGATCAGACCGGCAAAGATCACCATTACTACGGCAACCACTACATAGATCTTACCATTTGACCTCATCATATCTGCCATTTCAATGTTCGTATTGCTGTAGTCTTCATCTGTGATCTCATACTTATCTTGAGCAATGGCGCCAAAGTTGAGGGTTAGAAATAGTGTTAAGACAAATAGTATTCTTTTCATGTGATTAATCTTCAATGTTTGCTTTCAGCCTTCTAATTCTTACTCTTAGTGAAACGATCCAAACGCCCAATAAGGTCCAAGCGATCACTGCCGGATAAAATACTAGCCTTAAGCGGCTATCAAGATCGTAGGCATTGAACCCCGGGTTACCTCCATTGCCCGGATGAAGGGAGCTATCGGTCATTCTGGGAAGAATGAATAATAAAGGAATCAGTGCGGCAAAAGCAAAGATATTATAGATAGCACTCACCCGTGCTTTTTGAATTGGGTCTTCCAAGGAGTTCCGAAGCACCAGATAAGCAAAATAGATCAATAAGGCGATGGCGGAACTATTTTGTTTTGGGTCGCCGCTCCATGGCTCACCCCAAGTATAGTTAGCCCAAACAGCTCCAGTGGTGATGCCTAAGATTCCTAGCAGAACGCCTGCATTCGCAAACTCCACGGAAAAGTCATCATGTTTGAGGTCTGTACTTCTTAAGTACCGGATAGCGTAAATCGCAGATGTGGTCAGCAGGATGATCATACCGAACCACATGGTGACATGGAAGTGCAGGTTTCTGATGGTTTCGTTGAGGATGGCCAAACGTGGCGCATCAAATAGCAAAGCACCAAGAATGCTGTAGGTCAGTAAAATGACGGTCAATATCTTCCACCAGACTTTTTTCATTTTCAAGCTTTTCGCTATTGGCCAATGGCCTTTATGAGTTTATGAAGCATTTTTATTTCAATATTTATATCGCATAACATCGAATCAAAACTGCTTATTGGCAACAAAGATAAATGAAAGATAGAATTAGTTGAGTTTCTAGTTCAAAACATGAGCCAAGAGCGTATTCCAAGAATCTTATGTAATCTTTGTCACCTGTTATTAAACCTAGAGAAGTGACTTAAAATGTGTCGATAGGTCGTCTTTCATTCCCATGCCGTCATTCAGAGGGAGGTACGACCTAAGAATCTCAAACCCTCCTTATTATTTGATGTATTTCTCTTTAGAAATAATTTTTCAAAACGTTCGATGTATGCAATTACATACTAAGAAGCAATCTATTCGGGAGACTCTTCGTTCCATTGCATTTCACTCTGGGTGACGTTCTTTTTTAGTTCGTCTTTAGAGTGATGTGCTCTTATAGGAATCCTAATTCAGTCTTTTCAGAAAAAGAATATGCGGCCTTTAGCTCCTCCATAAATATGGAAACAACATATATGAAATGGTAACCACAATGGCATTTATGGCTGCTAGAATCAGGAGATCATCATAATAAAGGCTTCTTTCTATTCCATCTATGGCATTTTTTGAGCATTTGATCAGTAGCAGTAGCAATGGGATCAAAACTGGAAAGCTCAAAACAGCCACTAGCGTGCTGCTATTGGGTGTTTTGGAAGCGATACCTGAGATCATCGTAAGTGATGCCGCCAAACCAACAGCCCCTAGCGCAACGGTGACTGAGAATATGAAAAGGTCTTGGATCGGATTTCCCATCACGAAGCTGTAAAGCAGAAAGCCAGTAATGGTTAAAATGAGCATTAAAACACTGTAATAAATGGTCTTAGCAATGATGATCTGCTCAGGTTGCGCCAAGGTATAATAGTAGAGCAATCGACCTTCTCTTTCTTGAATGAAGCTTTTAGAAATTGAGTTTACTGCTGTAAACAACACAATGATCCAGAATAGCGCATTCCAAGTCACAGGTTGTATCGTTCCTGTTTTTATGTTAAAACTCAGGTAGCAGACAAAAATGGTTGAAGCGAGATAGAGCAGAATGCCATTGATGGCATATTTCTGCCGCCATTCGAGAAGTATTTCCTTGCGAACTAGGTCATATGTTTGTGAAAGATTCATTAGGTGATTCAAATATATCATATGTTTGCCGCATTAATACTCCATAGGAATTATAAGGTGATAAATATGGAAGTGTTTTTAATGGCAGATAGTAGAAAAAGACATTTAGCGAAAACGCTAACTTGGAGAGTATTAGGCACTGCAGACACTATGTTATTGGCATGGATCATTTCCGGCAGCCCAATGACTGGTCTTCAAATCGGTGCGGCAGAGGTGATCACCAAAATGATCTTGTATTATTTCCATGAAAGAGTTTGGTATAAGTTTAACTTTGGCATCGATAGAAGAAAGGAGCGTAAGAAAAGGATGTCTAGGGGAAAAGAAGTTTCAGATAACATAAAACATCAATCTTTTAAGGTTGATGCTAACGGGAGACAAGTTTTGCTCCAACAAAGGCCTCTTGTTGTTTGGTTCACCGGCTTATCTGGGTCTGGAAAGTCAACGCTATCCAATTTACTAGAAATTGAATTGCATAAAATGGGTTTTAAAACTTACGCAATAGATGGTGACAATGTGCGCAAAGGATTGTGTAAAGATCTAGCTTTTTCTGATGAAGATAGAGTAGAAAATATTCGACGCGTTGGAGAAGTTGTCAGATTGTTTCTAGATTCTGGGCTTATCGTCTTATGTTCTTTTATCTCTCCATTGAAAAAAGATCGCGAGATGGTTCGAGCTTTGGTTGGTGATGAACGTTTTGTGGAAGTTTTTGTAGATTGTCCATTGGAAGTTTGTGAAAAAAGAGATGTAAAGGGACTTTACAAGATGGCCCGAAAAGGTGAGATTAAGAATTTCACTGGAATTAGCTCGCCCTTTGAAGCTCCTATAAACCCTGATCTTCGGATAAAATCGAATAAAGAAGACACAAAGGAGTCTCTTCAGTATTTAATGGAAATTGTTTTACCCAAAATATCTTGTGCCGCCCATGCCTAGATACAACCTGACCCATTTGAGGGAACTCGAATCGGAGGCGATCTACGTGATCAGAGAAGTGTATGCCCAATTTGAAAAAGCGGGAATTCTATTTTCTGGTGGGAAAGATTCGATCGTGGTGACTCACTTGGCAAGAAAAGCATTTTATCCGGCCAATATTCCTTTTCCACTAGTACACATTGATACTGGCCATAATTTTCATGAAACCATAGCATTTAGGGATAATTTGGTCGAGGAGATTGGAGCAGAGCTCATTACTCCCCTTGTTCAAGATTCGATCGACAAAGGAAGAGTACGCGAGGAGACAGGCAAGGATGCCTCGCGCAATTGGTTGCAGATCACAACCCTATTAGATGCCATCGAAGAGCATCAATTTGATGCCTTGATGGGAGGAGCCCGAAGAGACGAAGAAAAGGCAAGGGCTAAAGAGCGTTTTTTTTCGCACAGAGATGATTTTGGTCAATGGGACCCCAAAAATCAGAGACCGGAGCTTTGGAACATTTTTAACGGGAAGAAGTACAGTGGTGAGCATTTTAGAGTGTTCCCAATTTCCAATTGGACTGAAATGGACGTCTGGCAGTACATTTTATTAGAACAAATCAAAATTCCTTCTCTATATCTCGCACATGAACGAGAAGTGATTTGGAGAAAAAATACTTGGCTGCCTAATTCGGAATATATCTTTTTACGCGAAGGAGAAATAGTTGTCAAAAAGCGTATCAGGTTTAGGACCTTGGGAGACATTACCATTACTGGAGGAATTGAGTCTGAGGCAGACACACTGGAAAAGATCGTTGCTGAAGTCGCGGCAGCCCGTCAAACAGAAAGAGGTAATCGTGCGGATGACAAGCGTTCAGAAACCTCTATGGAGGATAGGAAGAAAGAAGGATATTTTTAATGGACAGTTTGGCCATTTGCTTTTAGCCGTTAGCCATTGGCAGGGAATTAAATGAGAATATCAATTGAGAGATTTTACAAAATATAAAGTTTGGAACGAGGCATTAGAAATAGCGGTTGAAGCCTACAGGCTGACTTCTGAATTACCTGAGGAAGAGAGATTTGGATTAGTCAGTCAAATACGAAGGGCTAGTATTTCAATTTCCTCTAACATAGCCGAGGGATCAAGTCGTTCTTCTCAAAAAGATTTTTGTCGTTTTGTTGAGATCGCTATTGGATCAGGTTTTGAAGTGAAATCTCAATTAATTCTTTGCGAAAGGTTAGAACTACTAAAGATTGATCAGCTAATATCCTTTCAAACCAAACTTGATTCATTACTAAAACAATTAAATGCACTAAGAAGTAAACTTAAGGATTGATGAGTGAGGAACTAGATAATCTGAATGTAACGCAAACAAAAGGCCAACAGCCAACAGCCAACAGCCAACAGCCAATCGCCAACAGCCAACAGCCAACAGCCAGCAGCCAACAGCCAAAAGCCAACAGCCAACAGCCAAGAGCCAATAGCTACTTAAATATGGAACTCCTCCGCTTCACCACCGCGGGAAGCGTAGATGATGGGAAAAGCACCCTAATTGGTAGACTCCTTTTCGACAGTAAATCGATCTTTGAAGATCAATTGGATCAAATTGAAAGTTCAAGTCGAAAAAGAGGACTCTCTCATAAAGATCTAGCATTACTTACTGATGGATTGAAAGATGAGAGAGAACAGGGAATTACCATTGATGTAGCTTATCGATACTTTGCAACACCCAGGCGAAAATTCATTATAGCTGATACGCCAGGGCATATTCAATACACGAGGAATATGGTTACTGGCGCCTCTACTGCCAATCTTGCTTTGATATTGATCGATGTCAGAAAGGGTATGTTAGAACAAACCTGTCGACATAGTTTTATTGCATCCCTCCTTCAGATTCCTCATATCATTGTTTGTGTGAATAAAATGGATCTGGTCGATTACAGCGAGGAAGCTTTTGAAAGCATCAAGTCTCAGTATCAGGACTTTGCTGCTAAGCTCGACGTCAAGGATATTCGATTTATACCGATCTCAGCATTGAATGGAGACAATGTGGTCAATAAGTCTGAGCATATGCCTTGGTATCAAGGTTCAACCTTACTGTATACCTTGGAAACCATTCATATTGGAAGTGATTACAATCACATAGATTGTCGTTTTCCTGTGCAGACGGTAATTAGACCAAAGAATGATGATTTCCATGATTATCGAGGCTATGCAGGCAGAATAGCAGGTGGAGTTTTCAAAGAAGGAGATGAAGTAGCCATATTACCTTCTGGATTTACTTCCAAAATAAAATCTATTGATACCATGGATGGGGAAGTGGAGGAAGCTTTCGCACCTATGAGTGTGTGCGTCACTCTAGAGGATGAGATTGATATCAGCCGTGGGGATATGATCGTTCGTCCACACAATCAACCGCAGATGACACAAGACATTCAGGTCATGCTATGCTGGTTCAATAAAACCGGACCAAAGGTACGTACCAAATATACATTGATGCATGCCACTAATGAAGTCAAGGCCATGATCAAAACCATTCAATATAAATTAGATATCAATTCTTTACATCGACAAGAAGAATACGATGAGATTGGAATGAATGATATCATCAAAGTGAATCTTAGAACTACCAAACCACTGCTATTCGACAGCTATCGTAAGAATAGGATGACAGGATCGCTGATCTTAATAGATGAAGCTACCAACGAGACCGTGGCTGCGGGTATGATCATATGATGAATTTGCATCAGCTTTTACAATTGGCTCGCAAAGCTTCGGCAGAAGCAAGCGAAGCTATTATGAAGATTTATCTCTCAGGTGATTTTTCCATTGAGGCCAAGTCGGATAATTCTCCATTGACTGCTGCTGATCAAGAAGCGCATCGAACTATTGTTAATCACTTAGAGAAGACAGGTATACCTATTCTTAGTGAGGAGGGCAGTCAAATTCCATATGAAATCAGAAAAGACTGGGAATATTTGTGGATCGTTGATCCTTTGGATGGTACAAAAGAATTTATCAAAAAGAATGGAGAGTTTACAGTCAATATTGCCCTAGTTAGGGATCAGAAACCAATTTTAGGTGTTGTGGAAGCACCTGTACTGAATAAACAATTTTACGGGGTGGTGGGGAAAGGAGCTTGGGTCAATGATAAAAATTTAGCTAAACTAAATCCTCTCGATCCGAAGCAGAAGAACTTAAGAGTAGTGGCTTCAAGATCGCATATGAATCATGAAACAAGGTCTTTTATGGCCACTTTGGATGATTTTGAACTGATTACAATCGGTAGCTCTCTGAAATTCATGGCAATAGCTGAGCAAAATGCAGATTTTTATCCTAGATTTGCGCCTTCAATGGAATGGGACACCGCTGCGAGTCAGGCGATTCTCAACTCAATCCATGGTAAGGTGGTAGATTTAAAAGGTCATCCGCTCATTTATAATAAAAAATTTTTACTAAATCCTTTTTTTAAGGCGTATTAAATGAACGATAAAATTGCAATAATTGGTTTAGGCTATGTCGGTTTACCGCTCGCTGTAGCGTTTGCACAGGAAAATGAAGTGGTAGGGTTTGATATTAATGAAAAACGCATCAAAGAGTTGAATGATGGAAAAGATCATACACTTGAAGTTGAAGAAGATGAACTGAAAGGCGTATTGAGTTCCCCTGGTCATAAAGGGTTGTACAACACTTCTACTTTAGAGGAGATCGCCTCTTGCAATATTTATATCATTACCGTTCCGACGCCTGTTGACAGAAATAATAATCCTGATCTTACTCCATTGTTGTCATCTTCAAGAATGATTGGGAGTGTTTTGAAAAAAGGAGACCTGGTTATTTATGAATCTACGGTTTATCCTGGTTGTACAGAAGAGGATTGCGTTCCAGAATTGGAGAAAGCTTCAGGCCTTAAATTCAATACAGATTTTTATTGCGGATACTCACCTGAACGCATAAATCCAGGGGATAAGACGAACACCTTGAGAACCATTAAAAAGGTGACTTCTGGAAGTACTCCTGAGATTGGAGAGAGGGTTGATGCTCTCTATAACAAAATCATTGAAGCAGGTACGCATTTGGCACCGAATATGAAAGTTGCTGAAGCATCAAAAGCAATTGAAAATGCACAACGAGACATTAATATTTCTTTTGTCAATGAATTGGCACTCATTTTTGATAGAATTGGTATTGACACGAATGATGTTTTGGAAGCGGCAGGGACTAAGTGGAACTTCTTGAAGTATAAGCCAGGGTTAGTCGGTGGTCATTGTATAGGAGTAGATCCCTATTATTTGAAGCAAAAAGCAGAATCCTTAGGTTACTTTCCTGATGTTATTTCTAGTGGAAGAAAGGTAAATGATGCCATGGGTGAATTTATCGGCTCCAAGCTGGTAAAACTTTTAATTCAAAAAGGGTTAAGGGTCAGTGGTAGCAAGTGTCTTATCATGGGGATAACCTTTAAAGAAAATTGCCCAGATATTAGAAACACTAGAGTCGTTGACATTATCGAAGAGCTACATGACTATGGAGTCTTGGTCGATGTTTATGATCCATGGGCAGATAAAAATGAAGTGAAAGTTGAACTGAACCTTGATCTTATTGAAGATTTGAAAATGGATGATTATGATTCAATTATCTTGGCAGTTTCACACAACGAATTTCTTTCTTTTGATTGGTCTGCTGTGAGAGATAAAATCATTTATGATGTCAAGGCTGTTCTGCCAAGGGATATCGTAAGTGCACGTCTTTAGAATTGCTTAATCATGTCCAAAAAGATCTTGGTTACCGGTGCTGCTGGCTTTATCGGGTTTCATGTAAGCCAAAGGTTGGTAGGTCTAGGATATGAAGTTGTTGGGCTTGACAACTTGAATGACTACTACGATCCTTCGCTAAAATTGGATAGGTTAGCTCAATGTGGGATTCAAGGAAAGATCAAATATGGTGAGTTGGTTGCAAGTAACACTTTTGAGAATTATAAATTCATCAAAATTGCATTGGAAGACGATGCCGCTTTAAATTCACTATTCGAATTCCAAAAGTTTGACAAAGTTATAAATCTCGCGGCTCAGGCTGGTGTTAGATACAGCTTGGAAAACCCCAAGACCTACATAAATAGTAATGTGGTGGGTTTCCTTCATGTTTTAGAAGCGTGCAGAAACCATAAAATTGGTCATCTGTTGTATGCATCTAGCAGTTCTGTTTATGGTCTAAATAAAACCCAACCTTTTCGCACAACTGATAATGTGGATCACCCAATAAGTCTTTACGCCGCAACTAAGAAGAGCAATGAATTGATGGCACATACTTATAGTTATCTATATGGACTACCTACAACGGGGTTAAGATTCTTTACAGTATATGGACCATGGGGAAGACCTGATATGGCTTACTTTTCATTTACTCAATCCATTCTAAGGGGTAAGGAGATAAAAGTCTTCAACGATGGTAAGATGTCTAGGGATTTTACCTACATAGATGATGTTGTTGAAGGGCTCACTAGGCTTATCGAGCATCCGCCAAAAAATCAGGAGGAAAGAAAAAGTGAAAATGGTCTGTTTGCCAATGCTCCATATAGACTATTCAACATTGGCAAAAACGCTCCAGTAAACCTCCTCAGCTTTATAGAAACGATAGAGTCGGAGTTAGGTATTGAAGCCAAGAAGACATATCTCCCCATGCAGCCCGGAGATGTCGTCTCCACTTATGCAGATGTCGATGATTTGATTAGGACAATAGATTACAAACCTGAAACATCACTGGAAGTCGGAGTTAAAAGTTTCGTCAACTGGTTTAAGGAATATTATTCTGAAGAATTGGGATAAAGTTTAACGATATTTATTTCTTTTGCCATTTATATGAACGAATTCATATTGTCGCTTAGGTACTTGTATATTAAATAATTAGTGATGGGATATTTTGCTCACGAAACAGCTGTTGTTGACGAAGACTGTCAGATTGGTGATGGAACTAAAATATGGCACTTTAGCCATATCATGTCCAACTGCATCTTAGGAGAAAATTGTAATATTGGACAGAACGTTGTGGTTAGTCCCGGTGTCCAATTAGGAAAGAATGTCAAAGTCCAGAATAACGTGAGCCTTTATACTGGCGTTATCTGTGAAGACGATGTCTTTTTGGGCCCAAGTATGGTGTTCACGAATGTGATCAACCCAAGAAGTGGTGTCAACAGAAGAGGTCAGTACACCAAAACGATCGTTAAAAAAGGGGCAAGTATTGGGGCAAATGCTACTATTGTATGTGGTCACGATATCGGAGAATACGCTTTTATAGGTGCCGGTACGGTTGTGACTAAAGAGGTACCTGCCTATGCCTTGGTTGTAGGAAATCCTGCTCGACAGATCGGATGGATGAGTGAATTTGGGCATAGATTAAATTTTGATGAAAACGGTTTAGCTGTTTGTGAAGAGTCTGGTGAAGAATATCAGCTCATAAATGGTGTAGTTAAGAAAAAATAATGAAAAATTTTACATTGATAGGGGCGGCCGGTTACATCGCTCCAAGACATTTGCAAGCAATTAAAGAAACACAGAATAACTTGGTTGCTGCGGTCGATAAGTTTGATAGTGTTGGGGTAATTGATTCTTATTTTCCCAATGCTGATTTCTTTGTTGAGTTTGAAAGATTTGATAGGCATATTGAGAAACTCAAGCATCAGGATGGTACTAAGATCGATTACACTTCAATTTGTACTCCAAACTATCTGCATGATGCGCACATTCGATTTGCGCTGAGGGTTGGATCTGATGCTATTTGTGAAAAGCCTCTAGTCTTGAACCCTTGGAATATAGATGCGCTACAATCTATTGAGCGAGAAACCGGAAAGAAAGTTTGGAATATCCTTCAATTAAGGGTTCATCAAAGTATTATCGATTTGAAAAGAAAGATCGATAATGGTCCTAATGATAAGATCTATGATGTTGATCTCACCTATCTGACATCAAGAGGAAGCTGGTATTACACGTCCTGGAAGGGAGATATTGAGAAGTCTGGAGGCATCGCTACTAATATAGGTGTGCATTTTTACGACATGTTGGGATGGTTATTTGGCGACATCAAGGGGAATGCAGTTCATGTGCATGAGCATGACCGAGCAGCCGGATATTTGGAATTTGAAAAGGCTAGGGTGAGATGGTTTCTATCAATCAACGAGGATGTCCTACCAGATGAGATAAAAGCTAAAGGACAAAGAACTTTCAGGTCTATTCAGATTGAAGGTGAGGAAATAGAATTTAGTGGTGGCTTTACAGACCTGCATACCACATCTTACCAAGAGATCATCAATGGAAATGGATTTGGATTGAACGAGGCGAGGAAAGCCATTGAAATCGTTCACAATATCAGGCATAGTAAGCCCAAAGGACTGCAAGGAGAATACCATCCTCTTGCTAAGTTACCACCTAGTAATCACCCATTCTATCCAAAATCATGAGTAAAATTCAAATGGTTGACCTAATTGGTCAATATGAAAATATTAAACAGGAAGTTCAAGAAGAACTGAACAAAGTCCTTGATTCTGCCACATTTATCAATGGGCCTGTAGTAAAAGAGTTTCAGTCTGACTTGGAGTCGTACTTAGACGTCAAGCATGTCATTCCTTGTGCCAACGGTACAGACGCTCTTCAGATCATTATGATGGCATATGATTTTCCCAAAGGTGCCGAGGTGTTAGTTCCATCTTATACTTATGTGGCCACCGTTGAAGTAATTGCTTTACTTGGATTAAAGCCAGTTTTTGTGGAGGTATGCCCCAAATCTTTTAATATTGATATTGAGGACTTAAAGGCGAAGATAACCAGTAATTCAGTGGCTGTCGTTCCTGTACATTTATATGGACAATGCGCACAAATGGAGCAATTGCTAGCATTAGCCAATTCACATGATCTAAAAGTCTTTGAAGACACAGCTCAAGCTATTGGAGCAGAGTACACCTTCTCCGATGGTAGCGTTCAGAAAGCAGGTACCATCGGTCATGCAGGTTCGACATCTTTTTTCCCTTCAAAAAATCTGGGTTGTTATGGTGATGGTGGGGCTATCATGACAAATGACGATGACTTGGCAATCAAATTGAGGATGATCGCTAATCACGGTCAGTCCAAAAAATATTATCACGATTCGATAGGTGTTAATTCAAGATTGGATAGTCTTCAAGCGGCCATTCTGAAGGTAAAGTTGAGACACTTAGATCAATATAATCATGCGCGTTATCAAGTTGCTCAGAAATATACAGATACATTCAAGCAAACGGATTGGATCGCACCACCTTTTGAGTCTGATTTTAGTTCACATGTTTACCATCAGTATACAGTTAAGCTTGCAGATCATATTGATCGCCAGGCCTTAATTGACCATCTGAATTCCTATGAGATTCCTTCTATGATCTATTATCCTGTCCCAAATCATTTACAAAAGGCCTATGCCTATTATGGTTATAAGGAAGGAGATATGCCGAATACGGAAAACCTATGTAAAAGGGTGATCTCATTTCCAATTCATACTGAAATGGATGAGGAGCAGCAAAAGTATATTATTCAAAGTATTCTGTCGTTTAGGGCTTAGTTAAATTGGTCTTAGGACTAAGGTATAAGGTCCGTACTGATTCTATGCCAGTGTTTATTATTACGCAATACATGAATTGCAAATCAAGATATTTTCCTTATCAATTTATGCCAATTTTAGTTTTTAGTTTATCAATAATGAGTAAATTTGTAACTCATTGACGCTAGGTCCTTGTGACTGACCGGGCGAAGCTGTGGCAATTTGTTTATGGGTAAATTTGATAATTTCTCATGCTTTTCTGTCTTGAATTTTCAAGTCAGCTCATCTGTAAAAAATCAAATAGAACATTGTTAGAAGCATTAATTTCTTCCAAAACTAGAATTAAGCTGCTGCTTAAGTTTTTTTTGAATCCGAATACTGGTGGACATCTGCGAGGCTTAGCGCAAGAGTTTGAAGAAAGCACAAACTCAGTGAGAGTGGAGCTGAATAGGCTTGAAGGTGCCGGAATGATAAGCTCTGAAAATGTTGGGAATAAGCGAATTTTCAAAGTGAACCAGAGCTTCCCTCTTTTTAAGGAAGTAAGAGGCATAGTGCTTAAACAAATTGGATTGGATAAGATCATTGAGGGGGTCATCGTTAACCTCGGTGATTTAAATGTGGTATACTTAACAGGTGATCTTGCAAAGGGCAAAAGCACAAATGAAATAAGTCTTATTCTAGTGGGTGATCCAGATCGAGAATACCTTACCAGACTGGTGGATAAGGTTGAAAATGTTATTGATAAGAAGATTCAATACCTAATATATAGTGAAGAGGAATTCGCAAAAAGAGCCTCCGATCCCTCAGAATTATTGCTGCTTTGGAATGAAGAGTGATGTAGATAAATATTGGACAGCTTTCTACACAAAGCCTAGAAGCGAGAAAAAGTCAGCCGAAAGACTTATGGAAGACGGTTTTACGGTTTATTGTCCGACGCGCACGATTTTAAAACAATGGTCCGATCGAAAGAAGAAGGTCAAAGAGCCACTTTTTACCTCTTATATTTTTGCTAAAGTAAACGAGGATGAATGCTTGTCTATATTAAAGGACAAAGGTATCGTAAGTTCAGTTACTTGGTTAAAGAAACCTGTGAGAATCCCGGATAAAGAGATAGAGTTGATTCGACGATTCATTGGGGAATTTCCAAATGCGAGTTCATCTGCAAATTTGGATCTTTCACAAGGAGATTTTGTTGAAGTCAATCGAGGTTTATTGAAAGGCCTCAAAGGTGTTATTTACAAGATCAAAGGAAATACAGTTGGATTATATTTAGACGCGATAAGTCAGTATATTCACGCCGAATTAAGTAAAGATCATTTGAAGACATTGAGTTGATATTTATGAACGTTTATAATTTCTTTTTTAAACGGATTTCCAAGTTAGTTCTAGGAATTCTTGTTTTCTATATTTTCGTCGGTTCCGAGAATCGCTTGGTGGCCCAAGCTGTAGATGCGAGACAGATCAATGGTGAGATCCAACTCTTATCTGAAGAACAATTGAATGCCTTTTGGACGAACGCTAAAAGGAGAGGTTATAATTTAAGAACGGTACCTGTCCTTCTTGAGAATAGTGGTTATACATTTGAAGAATCTGCAAGAATTGTTGAAAGACTTAGAATTTTAGAACAACAGCAGATTGCGAATGATTATTCTGGAAATTTAAACACCTTTGAACAAAAGATCTTTGGGCTACAACTGTTTGAAAATAGCTTCAATTTTACAAGTTTTAATTATCTCCCTACCCCTGGTAATTATGAATTGGGAGTAGGAGATGCATTAAGTGTTGTACTCTATGGTGAAACGGATACCAATTATACATTATCAATTGATAAAGAGGGTCAGGTCAGACTGCCTTTTGTTGGGCCATTCTCTTTGATTGGCCTTTCGCTTGATGCTGCAAGATCATTGATAAAGCAAAAGTTAGAAGTAATTCACGCCGGTCTAGGAGGTGAAAATCCAAATGTCTTTATGGATCTTTCATTGACAAATGCACGCTCGATCACTGTTTCCGTACTTGGAGAAGTTGATAATCCTGGTTATTATTCCATTCCTTCCACATCTACAATTTTTAGCCTCTTATACAGCGCTGGGGGCCCTACGTCTAATGGTACGCTGAGAAATGTAAGGATATTTAGGTCTAATCGACTGATCAAAGAAGTTGATCTTTATGATTTTATTACAAAGGGCTATATTGATCAGTCTTTTGTTTTTAAAGATCAGGATGTAGTCGTTCTACCTACTTATGAATCAAGGGTAGAGTTGGCAGGTGCTGTAAAGAATCCAGGAATTTATGAGCTCAAGTCTGAAGTGAACCTAAACGATCTGGTTTCTTTAGCCGGAGGTTTTGAGCCTGGAGCTGATACTTCAACTTTTGTTCTAAAAAGGCTCACTGGGAATAGCCAATTTGCCAAATCCATTGGTACGAACTTTGACCTCAATGAACTGAAAAATGGTGATCTAATTGAATTTGTGACTGCACAGGACTATATCCTCGATAGAGTCGAAGTTACAGGAGCAGTGCGCAAGCCTGGAATCTTAACTTTTAAAGAAGGCATGACATTACAAGATGTTTTAGATCAGGTTGGAGGTTTGAGAGAAGATGCTGCTCAACAAAGAGTTACTATTTTTCAGGTCGAATCTGATCTTGATCATGTTTTAAAGTCTATTAATACGAGCGATGTCGATCCAAAATCTATAGAGATCGCTGAGCGAAGCTTGATATTCGTGCCAAGTAGAATAATCATAGCAGAACTTGGCACCATTAGCATAGATGGTGCAGTTAAAAGAGAAGGCGAGCTGCCTCATTATGAGGACATGACCTTATTGGATGCTTTGATCTTGTCTGATGGAATTGAGGCTACCGCTTTTGGTGGGAACATAGAGATCGCTAGAATAAAATCAACCGTTCAAAATTTGGGTAATGATTTTATCAATATAACAATTCCTGAGTCGATAGATGATTTTGGAGTATTAGATGATTTTCAATTAGAATTAGGGGATAGAATAACCGTAAGAAATAATCCTAATAGAAGAACTAAAAACACGATTTTTATTCGGGGAGAAATTTTAAAAAGTGGAGAATACGTGATCGATCCTGGGGCAACACGAGTCTCTGATGTTGTTGAGCGGGCAGGAGGCTTTTTGAGAACAGCAAACTTGAATGGACTTAAATTATACAGAAGAGTCCAAACTTTAGATGAGGAGTCAGATAGTTCGATCTACAAAAGGAAAGAGTCCATTACGGATTTTATCAATGACCCAAGATTTGATGGATCAGTCTCAAAATTGCAATATGATGCTACTAATAGTGCGTTCAATAAATTAGAAAAAGAACGCGAATTGGCGATTAGACAATTCGGAACTACAGACAGATCAGGACAAGACAGTATTAGCGTTCTCAATAATTTTCAGCTATCTAAATCCTTTATTGTTGACGGTAAAGTAACGGAATTGTTGGAAATAGGACTTTCCTATGAGGAGATTCTTCAAGATGCCAATTCTCAGTATAATGTTACTTTGCTCGAAGGAGATATCTTGTTTTTACCTCCAAGATCTTCTTTGGTTGAGATAGATGGAAATGTATTTCGTCCAACTCAGGCAATATTTAGAGAGGAGAAAACCTTTTTGGATTATGTAGAGACTGCGGGTGGCTTTAAGAGACGATCTGATAAGAAAAGAGCTTTTATAGAATACAGTAATGGAGAAGTCAAGAGGGTGAGGGGATTCCTATTCTTTAAAACCTATCCTAAGGTGGAAACAGACTCAAGAATTATCATTCCGGAAAGACCTCCTTCACCACCTTTAAATTTTGAAAGAATAATTGCACTGATTACAACGACAATCTCCACCTACTTACTCATAGAAGCAGTCACAAATAATAATTGATGAAGAATTTAATGAAGATTTTTCAGGCAATAAAGACGGGTAAAAAGTATCTCTTTATTGCACGAGTTGTAGAAACGGAGCAGATTTCGGTCTTAGAGGCGCTTAAATATTTCTGGTCTTTTTGGAGAGTAATTGCCTATACTATAGTCTTTTTTTTGCTTCTTGGAATTTATATGAGCACAAGGAAGCCACCAGTAATTTTTACTTCTACTTCGGTAGTTATACCTGAAGGTGGTACACCTCCCAAGATGATGGAATCTACAGGGTTTGAAGGATTGCTCGAGGGTCAACTTCCAGTCATTCAAAAAGGAGAAAGCGTCGGTATAGAGTCATTTCCAGGGTTACTAGACAATGTGCCTTTTCGGCAAAAATTATTAAAAAAGGAAATATTTTCTGAGAAATATGGAGAATCTATTACTATTGGCCAATACATTGGTGCAATGGACAGCTCTACGGCTTGGAGTAGAATGATAAGTAAGCTCCAAGGAATACCTGATTTTATCGAAGGTCTTTTTAGAAGTAATGACAATGATAAAGGAGGGAATGAAAATGTGGTTAATGCTCCAGATACTTTAAATACAATTTCTGAGGTGGAGCTTGGGTTGATTCAGGCGCTTTCTTCACATGTAAGTGTTGAAGGTACCGGATTCATAACTATTGTAACGAAAATGCCCGAGGCCAAGGTTAGCACTAGATTGAACAATGTGGTTTTTGAAAGTTTGGTTACAGAAATTACCAAGCTTAAAACGGCAAAACAACAGAGGAATGTAAAGTTAATCAAAAGTCAGCTAGATACGGCTAGAGTGAACTTTATTGCTAGTCAAGCAGAGCTTGCGAATTTTCGCGATAAGAATAAAGGTAACCCTTCGGCCAAGGTTCAATCGACATTGGAAAGATTGAGCTCGGATTATCAACTTTACTTTAGTATATATTCTAGTTTGGCGAATGAGTATGAAATGTCCAAAATTGAATTGATCAAGCAAACACCTTTTTATGATATTGCGGAGCCAGCATTTGTTCCGAATAGACCTGATCAGGAGGGAGGTATAAACATTTCTAGTATCATTCGATACCTTCTATATGGCGTTGCTTTTGGAATCTTCATAGCTATAGCTTTTACTGGATTTTTGATTATCAGTTTAATCAAAGAAAAGTTCGAAGAAGTCAATGTTTAGTTCAATTAATATAAAATCAATAAGTCAATAAATATTTAAGAAATGGAATTGAAAGATTCAAAAATTCTAGTCATTGGAGGTGCGGGTTTCATAGGTAGCTTTGTTGTTTCTGAACTTTTGAAGGAAGATGTAGCTGAAGTAGTTGTTTATGACAATTTTGCAAGAGGTCAAGCTGCTTATCTCTCAGAGCAATTAGAAGACTCAAGGTGTTCTATCTATCCAATTGGTGGAGACATAAGAGAGGTAGATATCCTTAATGAAGCCATGAAAGGAAAAGACTATGTCATCAGTTTAGCCGCTATGTGGCTCTTGCACTGCAAAGACTTTCCAAGAACAGCCTTTGATGTCAATATTGCTGGTACATTTAATATACTTGAGGCATGTGTAAAAAACAATATTAAAAAGCTCATCTGGTCTTCCTCAGCCTCTGTTTATGGAGACGCTGTTGAATTACCAATGACTGAAGATCATCCATTTAATAATAAGAATTTCTACGGTGCATCTAAAATTGCAGGTGAAGCCATGTGCACGGCTTTTAATGATCGATATGGACTTGAAGTTATTGGTTTGAGATACATGAATGTTTACGGACCACACCAAGATCAAACTGCAGCATATACAGGCGTTGTACCAATAATGCTAAATAAGATTGAGGCAAATGAAGCACCAATAATTAATGGAGATGGTAGTCAGTCATATGATTTCATATATGTGGAAGATGTGGCTCGTTGTAATGTTCTGGCATTAAAAAGCGATAGATCTTACGGAATGTATAATGTTGGCACAGAAGTACAGACTTCAATCAAGGAATTATGTGATACTATTCTTGCCTTAAAGAATTCTGACCTGAAAGTACAATATAATCCTTATTCTGAACATGATGCGAGAGCTCTGGTTCAAAATAGGATCGGAAGTAAGAAAAAGGCTGAAGAAGAAATTGGATTTACCTATAAATATAGTTTGGAAGAAGGTCTTCAAAAATTAATCGATTGGAGAATTGAAACAGGTCTTGATAAAGGCTAAATTTTGAAAGAAATTACAATAATAGGTGGGGGAATAGTTGGTTTAGCAGTAGCTTATAACCTGAGTTTGTCTGAAAAAAGTCTAAAAATTAGGCTTTTGGAGAAAGAGCACAGTGTAGGAGCGCATCAATCAGGAAGAAATAGCGGGGTGCTTCACTGTGGACTTTATTATAAGCCAAACTCCTTGAAGGCTAATTTGGCCATCGATGGCATTCAACGAATGACCCAATTTTGTCGAGACTTTGACGTGCCTCATGATATCTGTGGTAAAGTTGTAGTTGCAACTAATAAAGAAGAATCTCAAAGGTTAGATGCTCTTTATGAAAATGGCATAAAGAATGGCTTGAAAGGGTTAAAGTTTCTAAGTAAAGAGGAACTTCAAAGAAGAGAGCCATATGTTTTGGGTGAGAAAACTTTATTGGTTCCTGAGGAGGGGATAGTTGATTATAAAGAGGTAATGCGCGTTCTGAAAGAGAAATCTCAGGAAAGAGGTGTAGAATTTCATCTTAATTGTGAAGTAAAGGGTATCTCAGCAACTGATTCAAGGAAAATTGGAATTGAAACATCAACCAATATATTTTCAACGGACTACCTAGTAAATTGTACAGGTCTTTTTACAGATAGACTCTTTAAAAAGCTAAGTGGAAATAGACCTCCGTTGAAGATTGTGCCTTTTAGAGGAGAATATTTGAGTTTTAGACCAGAGTTTGAAAACAGAATTAATCATCTTGTGTATCCCGTTCCTGATCCGAGTTTCCCTTTCTTAGGCGTTCATTTTACAAGAATGGTTTCGGGAGAAAGAGAAGTAGGCCCAAATGCAGTTCTGGCCTTAAAACGAGAAGGATATACCAACAGAGCTTTTTCTTTCAAAGATTCTATAGAAACTTTGACTTACCCGGGGCTTCTACGTTTTGTAGCCAAGAATTTTCGATTCTCAATTGGAGAGTTTTATTCATCTTTATCTAAAGATGCATTTATGAGGAAGGCTAGAAAAATGATGCCAGGCCTGGAATTGAAAATGCTGCAAAAAGGGAATGCTGGAGTAAGGGCACAGGCAATGGAAATGGATGGCAGACTTAACATGGACTTTAGTATTGAAAGATCTGGTAATCAGGTACATGTTATAAATGCTCCATCACCAGGTGCAACTTCTTCATTAGCCATTGCTCATTATATTATTAATAATTACCTATCAGAACTAAAATGATTTTAGATTCACGCAATTTGAAATCTCCCTATGATGTAGTTGCGCTAGTTTTTGGGATTCAATGTGTGTATAGAATATTGTTGTGAGGGGGTACTATTTAAGAGTGAAATGGATTGGGATATAGTTTTAGATGCTGATAAAGGTAAGGGTAGATCCAGTTTTAAATCAATTTGGAATTACCGTGATTTACTTTTCCTCTTGGTAAGAAGAGATTTTGTTTCATTCTACAAGCAGACAGTACTTGGTCCTATTTGGTTTTTTATAAAGCCTATTTCAAGTGCTCTTGTTTATTTTTTCCTTTTTGGAAAGGTTGCAGGATTATCTACAGATGGTATTCCACCTGCATTATTCTACATTACAGGTGTAACAATATGGTCTTATTTTCAAGAAACTGTTGCGTTGACATCTGATGTTTTGAAGTCAAATGCATCAATTTTTGGTAAAGTATATTTTCCGAGACTGATAATGCCAATCAGTATAGTTTTTTCCAATCTTATTAAGCTTGGAATACAGATTATAATGGTCCTCTCAATCTTTCTTTATTATCTCACCTTTTCAGATAATGTTGAACTCACTGCTAGGCTATTTTTAATTCCTTTAATCATAACAGTTATTTCGCTTCAAGCTTTTGGCATTGGATTATTTGTTACTGCTGTTTCGGTGAAGTATAGAGATTTATCAATGTTATTGGGTTATGCTTTACAGTTGGGACTTTTCGTGACTCCTGTGGTTTACCCCCTATCTAGTGTCTCAGGTACTTATTATACTTTAGCTTGTCTTAACCCACTAACATTCCCTATTGAATTATTCAGGTTCTCTTTTTTTGGAACCGGAAGTTTTCCTTCATGGTATTTTGGCTATATGGTTTTAAGTACTATTACTATTTTAATGGTAGGCTTTTTTGCATTTAGCAAAGCGGAGAAGTCATTTGTAGATACAATTTGATCTAAATGGAAAAGGCAATTAGTTTATCCAAAATTTCTAAGGCTTATCAACTAGGTGTTTTTAATACAGGTTCTTTTTCATCGGACCTGTCAAGGTGGTGGGCATTGTCAAGAGGAAAGGAAGATCCCTATTTAAAAATTGGTGAGGAGAATGACAGATCATCAAGTGGTAAAAGTAATATAGTTTGGAGTTTAAAGGATCTTAGCTTTGATATTTATCAAGGAGAAACTGTTGGCATCATTGGACGCAATGGTGCTGGCAAAAGCACATTGCTCAAAATTCTATCTCAAGTTACCCAACCCACTACTGGGCAAATGAGAATAAAAGGTAAAGTCGCAAGTCTTTTAGAGGTTGGTACAGGATTTCATCCAGAACTTACAGGCCGAGATAATGTTTTTCTAAACGGGGCTATTCTTGGTATGAGAAAAAAGGAAATCAAACGTAAGTTTGATGAAATTGTGGCTTTTGCAGGTGTGGAGAGATACATCGATACACCCGTTAAAAGATATTCATCCGGTATGTATGTGAGATTGGCCTTTGCTGTCGCTGCACACCTTGACTCTGATATTTTAATCGTAGACGAGGTGTTGGCTGTGGGTGATGCAGATTTTCAAAAGAAATGCCTTGGTAAGATGAATGAGATAGGCGACGGTACTGGAAGAACTATACTTTTTGTGAGTCATAATATGAGTAGTATCAAGGCATTATGTAATAGGTCCATATTTTTGGATAAGGGCTCAATCGTAAGCGTTGGCAATACTCCTGATATCATAGCAGAATATTTAAGTACATATTCACCAAAAAGATCCAAGGATGGTTATATTTCTTCTGCTCTTAGTTTAAGCGGAACTGGAGAAATGAGGTTTATTAGATTCATGCCTTGTAATTTCGAAAAGGAAGGAAGAGAGGAGTTTTTCTTTGGTGAAGAAATTAATTTTATAGTTGAACTTGAGGCTTATCAAACAATTCAAGATGTTTCTATTGGGGTTTATATAATGAGTATTTATGGAGAAACAATTGCCATGTTGACTCCTCAACAAAATTATAAGCCAGTTCCATTATCTAAGGGAAAACATCGATTTGAAATTAAACTTAATGAATTGTTGATGCCTGGAGAATATTCTTTCAATGTTTCTTTGTCTAGGTTCAATTCAGGATCCAATATTGACTTTCTTGAGGCTGTTAGTACTATTAGGATTTTAAAAGAATCTAATAATAAAGGATTAGATTATCCATGGCCTACCGTACATGGTTATGTCAAGCCCCGTTCAAATTGGAAAATTGATCAGATTTAAATTATTAGAATGATGCACAAAAGAGAAGTTGCAATTTCTTTACCGTCTCTCGGTGAAGAAGAATGGAATGCTGTTAGAGAGCCGTTAATGACTGGATGGATAACTTCGGGCCCAAAAGTGAGAGGTTTTGAAGAGGCTTTTGCAGCTAGGCATAATGTTAAAAATGCAATTGCGGTAACTAGTGCTACAACTGCTTTACATCTTGCAGTAGTTACATTAGGAATTGGGCCTGGAGATGAGGTGATTGTTCCTGCATTTACCTGGGTTTCTACAGCCAATGTAGTAGAATATCAAGGGGCAAAAGTTGTTTTTTGCGATGTAGATACATCTACATTTAACATTGATCCATCAAAACTATCAAGGTTAATAACTGAAAGGACTAAGGCAATTATTGCAGTTCATTTATTTGGATTATGCGCGGATATTGACTCAATAAAGACAATTGCACCCAACATACCTATAATTGAAGATGCAGCATGTGCTACTGGATCTGCCTACAAAGGAGTTCCTGCAGGAGGGTTAGGAACAATGGGATGTTTCTCATTCCACCCTAGAAAATCAGTAACTACTGGCGAAGGTGGCATGATAACAACTCAAAATGCAGATTTAGCTGCTAAATTATCAATTCTACGAAACCATGGTGCATCTGTTTCTGAGGAGCAAAGACACAACGGTCCAAGACCATATATTCTTCCTGAATTTGAAGTATGTGGTTTCAACTATAGAATGACAGATATTCAAGGAGCAATAGGTATAGTTCAATTAAGTAAATTGGATGAGTTCATTAATGAAAGGTTTCATTGGGCTAAATATTATAAGCGAGAACTTGAAAATATCAAATGGCTAACTCTTCCTGAAATTCATAATGATTATAAGCATGGGTGGCAAAGCTTTGTTACAATGGTAGATGAATCTAAAGCGCCCTATTCAAGAAATGAAATAATGGAAAGGCTTCAAAAATTAGGTATATCAACTAGACCAGGTACACATGCAGTACATATGTTAGGCTATTATGCCAAAAAATATGATTTAAAGGAAGATGATTACCCCGGAGCAAAGTCATGCAATAATTTATCCATGGCTATACCATTACATAATAAAATGGGGAAGGATGATTATGACTATGTAATTAACTGTCTTAAAAAACTATAAAATGTGTGGATTAGCAGGAGTATTTAATATAGATAAAAAACCAGTACCCTCTCAGTTACTTAAGGCGATGGGTGAGAGTATCGCCCACAGAGGGCCAGATGGTGATGGTATATTTATTGATGAAAACTTAGGTTTCGTACACAAGAGGTTGGCGATTTTGGATACTTCAGATAATGGGGCACAGCCGATGCCTTCATCAGATGGTCGATATATCATTGTTTTTAATGGGTGCATTTACAATTACTTAGAATTAAGACAAGAACTTAGAGCAAAGGGTCATAGTTTTCATTCAGGGTCTGATACAGAAGTACTTGTTGAGGGGATTTCTGCTTTTGGAATTGAGTTTGTCCATAGGTTGAATGGTATGTTTGCCATTGCCTGTTGGGATACAAAAGAAAGAAAACTTTATCTGTTCAGAGATCGATTTGGAATTAAACCATTGTACTATTGGTTTAATGGTCGCTCACTTGTTTTCAGCTCCGAGATCAAAGCAATTCTAAAGCATCCAGATTACAGCATGGGAGTTGATCTAGGTGCGCTCAATGAATATTTTACATTTCAAAACCTTTTTACTTATCGGACTTTATTTAATGGAGTTACTATGCTTCCGCCAGCAAACTCCGTTGTGGTAGACACTCATACAAAAAGTGTTAAACATCATTCATGGTGGGACTACGATTTTACTCAACCCGATTCAACATTAACCTTTGAAGATGCGAAGTTAGAAACGGAAAGATTAATGGAACAAGCTGTCGCTCGTCAGATGGCCTCAGATGTTCCTGTTGGTAGTTATCTTTCTGGCGGAATGGATTCCGGAACAATCACTGCCATCGCTTCCAAATATGTGCCACGCATATCCACTTTTACCTGTGGTTTTGACATGAGTGAAGTCACAGGAGTAGAAGCTAACTACGATGAAAGAAGGGATGCTGAATTGATGGCTAACAACTTCAAAACGGAACATTTTGAGCAGGTCATGAATGCTGGAGATCTACGTTGGTCACTACCGAAATTAGTATATCATTTGGAAGACTTAAGAGTGGGTATGTCATATCCCAATTATTATATTGCTCGATTAGCTTCCAAATTTGTAAAGGTATGTCTTCAAGGTACAGGAGGGGATGAACTTTTCGGAGGTTATCCATGGCGCTATTACAGAATATTTGATTCCATTAGTCAAGAGAATTTTTATGATCAATATTATGCTTTTTGGCAGAGGCTTGTGCCTGATGATCAAAAGTCTGATCTTTTCAATTCAGATAAGCTAATACAAATGGATTTATCCGAACCAAGAATGATTTTTGAAAGGGTTTTTAGGTTTAATAAATCTTTGAAGTATGACAGTCCGGAGAATCATATACAGAACTCATTGTATTTTGAAGCAAAGACTTTCTTACCAGGATTATTCTTGGTCGGTGATAAACTTGCAATGGCAAATGGTTTAGAGGAGAGGTTTCCGTTTATGGATAATGATTTGGTTAATTTTGCACAGAGAATTCCCGTTAAATATAAGCTTGGAAATCTCAATGATGAGATTAAAAGAATAGATGAAAATGTTAATATGAAACTTCGGTACCGAAATTTTGATGACGGTAAAAAAGTACTTAGAGAAGCAATGAAGGACTATATACCTTCAAAAATTATCGAGCGAAAAAAGCAGGGATTTTCAGCCCCAGACGAAAGCTGGTACAGAGGAGAGAATATGGGATATGTGAAAGAACTTTTGTTGGATAAAAAAAGATCAATTTCTTCAGAATTCATTAACTATAATTATGTAGAAAAGATTATCAAGGAGCATACGGAACAACATATTAACCATCGACTTTTGATTTGGTCTTTTATGAATTTTGAATGGTGGTGTAGAATCTTCTTAAATGGAGAAACTGAAGGCTTGAAGTAACGCAGCATGATTGAAAAAGTAAAAGACCAATATCAAAATGCATTTAATAAACACGGTAATTCTTTAAATGCCGTCTTTATTCCAAAAGGTAGACAGATCGAAAGATTCGATTCACTTTTTACCTATGTAAATTTGGATCATTTTTCTGTACTAGACTATGGTTGTGGTTTAGGCCAAATGTCGAATTATGTCAAAGATAATTATCCTAGTGCCAAGTACACAGGAGTTGATATTGTGGAAAGCTTCATCAAGGAAAATAAAAATAATTACACTTTTGGTGAATTTTTAACAATTAAAGATTGCTTTGACATAAATGATAACTTTGATGTGATCGTTGCTGCTGGTGTTTTCAATTTACTCTATGTTGACAATCGGGATGAGCATCAACAAATTGTTTATGATAATTTAATACATCTTTTTAATCGAACTAATCACATCCTTTCAGTCAACTTTATGACAGATCAAGTGGACTATATTCAAAAAGGAGCTTTTCATCAAAACGTACTTGAGCTTTACATGTTTGCAAAAAGCACATTGACCAAAAGAGTGGCTATAGATGAATCTTATATGCCTTATGAGCTCACCTTTCATTTTTTCAAGGATGAGACCATCCTTAAACCTGATAATATTTACAAATAGTGATTAGAAAAATTACATCTCTTGATCATAGAGCATTTCAAGATTTTCTGAATTCATTTAAAACCCAGTATTTGTTTTATGCTCAACAGCCTTATTTAGAAATAATTCTTCAAACGACAGGAGCAACAAATGAGACTTTGATTTGGGAAGAAAGGGGGCAAATTATAGGCGTCCTTCCTTTGATGTCTAAAAATGGCAGGTATGGAAAAGTATACAACTCTTTGCCTTTTTATGGAAGTCACGGTGGAGCAATTTCGAATTCAGATCAAGTTATGCGTGATTTGAATTCTTTTGTTTTACAAAAAGGCAATTTGGGTAATGACACGGCCTTAGTAATGATTTCAGAAAATCCTTTTCACGCATTGACAATTCCGGATTACGCCTTGGATGGCATAATCATAGAAAATAGAATATGCCAGATAACTCCTCTTCATGGAGTTCAATCTGAGGATGAATTAATGGATAAGTTCCATTTTAAGACCAGAAATATGGTAAGAAAATCATTAAAATCTGGCTTTGAATTAATAGATTCGATCGAATTGATTGATCCTATGTATGGTTTGCACAAAGCAAATATGGAGGCTATCAATGGAACTGTAAAACCTTTCTCTTTCTATGAGGCCTTACAGGCCAATTACACTTATGGAAAGGACTTTCGCGTCTTGGGTGCAAAATTGGATGGTCAGCTTGCTGCAGCTTTATTAGTGTTTTATCATGAAGGTATTGTAGATTATCATACGCCTACAATCAATATTGAATATAGAGGACTTCAGCCCAATTCATTCTTAATTTATCAGTGCATGCTGGAAGCTATCAAGAACGGTTTCTCATATTGGAACTGGGGTGGTACTTGGAAAACTCAAGAGTCGCTTTACAGGTTTAAAAATAGGTGGGGGGCAAATGATTTCGATTACAGGTACTTGATTCAACTAGAGAATCAAGAGGTTTTAAACTCAAGTCCCGATGTTTTACTGAGTGACTATCAATTTTTTTATACAGTACCTTTTGATATGCTAACACAAGGAAAATGAAAAAACACATTATCGTAGGTGGAGGAATCACAGGACTTTTCACTGCTTTGCTCTTATCTGAAAAGTTTGGCGGTGAAAAGGTAATACTTGTAGAAAAGGGTAAAATTGGTGGCTTATTAAGGTCTTTGTCATACCAAAACGTGGGACAATTTGATATTGGCACACACATTCCTGCTGAAACAGGCTTGCGTGCTGTAGATAGTCGTTTAGAATCATTTCTCACCGGAAATGAATGGCAAGAATTTGACAATGAGAAGAGGGATATAGCCGGGGTATATTTCGAGAACAACTTAAATAACAAGTCGATTGCGCCCGACCTTAACGTTTTACCAAAACAAGAGAGAGAAATTGTTTTGTCTCAGATCTTGGAAAGGTCTTCAAAGGAAGAAGCATTACCTGATGGACACTCTTTGGAGGATTTTTTATTGAATAAATATGGTGATCATTTTACCAATCATTATCTGAGGGACATATTCAAAAATGTTTATGATGCAGATCTTAAGGACCTAGATCCATTTGCGGTTAATTTAGTTCCTGTCTTCAGAGTCCATTTATTTGAAAGGGAAGAATTTGATTTAAAAGTGAATACTGATAAGCTGCGTGGTGTTTTTGCTTATCCAGATCAAAGAAACATCCCTAGAGAATTTACATCAGGCTTGAAATCATTTTATCCCAAAAAAGTTGGGATTCAAAAGTTCATAGATGGTATCACTTTAGAACTTCAGTCTCGGGGAGTGAGAATAAAAGAGGGCTCTCATATTGAACTACCGTCAGGTGTAAAAGGTAGCATAAGTGAGATTGAAATTGATGGCGAAAGGGAAGCCATCGAAAGATTGTATTGGACAGCTGGTCTTATGCCTTATGCTAAATTCTTTGGTCATGAACTAGATTTTAAAAAGTTTGATCAACCCAGAACAACTGCTATTGTCAATTTAGCTTTTAATAAAGCCCTACTGTCCGGAGGAGGATACTATTATTATGATCTTTCACCAAAAAGAGATACATATAGAATTACTTTATATCAGAATTTTACGGAGGAAACTTCGCTTAACAAAGTGACCGTAGAAGTTATTACAAACCAAAATAAATGGACCGAGGAAGCATTAATCCAAAGTACGATCAAGGATTTAACAGACATGGGTCTTTTGCAATCGGGCAATCAATTAATGTTTTCAAAAGTTGAATTTTTACCTTACGGCTTTCCCAAGCCCACACTTAAAAATACTTATGCGAATAAAGAATTGAGGCAAACATGCCAAGGTAAATTTGACAATGTGACTCTTTTAGGGCTCAATACTAAAGAAGGCTTGTTTTTCTACAGGGATATATTGAAAGATGTATATCAGGAAATTATGCATAATTGATGAAGCATCTCAAATTTCAAAGAATATGTGACTTTGAAGATCTTCGAGGTTCATATGATGATTCTATTTTTCTAACCTTTGACATAGACTGGGCAAGTGATGAGGTTCTCAACTATTGTATAGATTTACTAGAAAAGTATGAAGCCAAAGCCACATTTTTTGTTACCCATCCCACGACTGTACTTGATAGAATTAGACAGAACAAAAATTTTGAATTGGGTATACATCCTAATTTCAATTTTCTACTTAATGGAGACCATAGGTACGGCTCAAATTATAAAGAGGTTATAAATTATTATCATGAAATGGTTCCTGATGCTGTTTCAGTAAGAAGTCACTCATTAACTCAAAGTGCTCCAATTGTAGATGAATTTATAGCAAGAGGTTTGAGGTTTGATGTAAATCTACTACTCATGTATATTTCAGAAATGGAACTAAAGCCTATACCTTATTATTCTGAAGGGTTTACCAGACTACCTTATTATTGGGAAGATGACACTCATATTCTCTATAATAGAGAGGTAAACATTGAAGATCTTCTTGGAGTGAAAGGATTAAAAATTTTCGATTTTCACCCTATTCATGTGTTCCTAAATACCTCTCATCTAAGCCAATACGACATTGCAAGGCCTTATTTAGATGATTATCAGAAACTAAAAGATTTTCAAATTAATGCTGAAAAGGGAACACGTAGATTTTTGGAACAATTAATGGCTTTCGCAAAATGAGAATTCTTTTAGCTGGAAGAACTGACATGTTACTTGAATCAGGAAAGCTCTTGCTTGAAAATGGGCTTGAAATAGTGGGAATAATCACTTGTAGAGCTGCCGTTGAATATTCAGCAAATGAAGATGATTTCAGAAATTTTGCTGATAATTTAAGAATTCCATTCTATAATACCCAAAGAATTAATAGTGCTGACTGCAAGCGTTTTGTGGAACAATTAGGTCAAATTGATGTAGCTGTAAGTATCAATTGGATTGGTATTATTGGTGAAGAATTCATCTCTAACTTCAAACTGGGTGTATTAAATGCTCACGGTGGTGATTTACCTCGTTATCGAGGAAATGCCTGTCAAGCATGGGCCATCATTAATGGAGAAAGCAAGATAGGACTCTGTATACACAAGATGATCGCTGGTGTCCTTGATTCTGGAGACATTATTTCCAGGTCATACTTTCCCATAAATATCAACACAAGAGTAGGTCAGGTTTATTCATGGATGAGTATGGAAATTCCTCAATTATTCTTGCAAGCAATAAATGCCCTTAAAAATGATTCTGATTTTATCCTTGAGGAACAATCTAAGGATCCATCAAAAGCCTTGAGATGTTACCCTAGAAAACCAGAGGATGGACAAATTGATTGGAAACAGAGTGCTGAATCTATAATTAGATTGGTTAATGCTAGTTCGGAGCCGTTCAGTGGTTCGTTCTGTTTTGATGAGGAAGGTGTAAAAATCATCATATGGAGGGCTCGAGTTCATATAGATGAAGAAATATATAGTGGAATACCTGGTCAAATAACTTCATTTAATAGAGAAGATTCAACTTTACATGTTTTGACAGGTAAAGGGAAGATAGAAATTATGGAGATAGAGAGAGATGGCGTTAGAGACAAACCTACAAGATTTTTCTCGAGTATAAGATCAAGATTAAAATAGCTGAAGTATAATATGAATTTCAGGACTTGGTTAATCTATAGAGTTTATTATCGGATAAGAATGTTTCTTAAGGAGTATAATGAAAGGATAAATGAGCGGTTAAAAAAGCCGAGACAGAAATTGATGTTTTATCGATTCATGAAATATAGAGTTGATAAAATTGAAAAAAGCTCTAATGAAAATGAACCACGTATACTTTTTGGTCCATGTCCGATAATTAATAATAAATATTGGTCTAGAGCTTTAAAAAGTAGTGGATATATTTCAGACTCCATCACAATGATGGTACCCAAAATTAATCGAAAGGAAGATTTTGATTTGTGTGCTGATGATATATATCCAATTTCTAAAGATCCTACAGATCTAGAACGGACAAAGCAGAGACTGGCTGTTTTTGAGTATGCGCTGAAAAACTATGACCTATTTGTCATGGCCTTTCGATTTACTTTTTTGGACGGTTTGCCATTCGAAGACAAAGAATATGAAATCATAGATAGGCTCAATAAAAAGGTAATGATCATACCATATGGGAGCGATTATTACAAATATTCGAAAATTATTGACCCCTCAGTTAAGCACAATCTAATGTTGAATTTTCCAAGCGAGATTCATAATGAAGATAATATTATCAAAAGGGTCAAATATTGGGTTAAAAATGCAGATTTCATTCAAATGGGTACAATGATAGATGATGCATCCAGATGGGATATCCTTCCTGTAAGTTCTCTTTGTGTAGATTTGGATAGATGGAAGAGAAATAAACCTCACAATAATGCGGATGGAGTTTCCAATGAAGTTTGCATTGTGCACTCGCCTAATCATAGAGGCTTTAAAGGTACTGAATTTATCATAGATGCTATTCAACAACTTAAAGATGAAGGATTGAAAATAAAGTTTGTCCTTTTGGAAAATGTTCCAAACGAAAAAGTGAGGGAAATACTTACTGAGCAGTCTGATATTCTCATAGAACAGATTATTTTCACTGGTTATGGGATGAATGGAATGGAGGGAATGGCTTCTGGAAATGCGGTAATCGCCAATCTCGAAAATAAAGAAATAACCACGATTTTTAGAAGATATTCATACCTCAATGAGTGTCCCATTCTATCTTCCTCTCCCGAAAATATAAAAGATAATTTGAGATTGCTGATTACTAATCCTGCTTTGAGAAATCAATTAGGGGATGCCTGTAGGAAATATGTAGAAAAGTACAATTCAACTGAAGCTATTACCACTTTTTTTGAACAATTTATAAAGAAGTGCTGGTATGAAGATTCTTCTGTGGATTCAATGAACTTCTTTCATCCTGTAAGAAAAGAGTCATACAATAATAGTTTGCCAAAAATTCAGCACCCCTTAGTTGAAAATAGATATGCTTCTAATAGCACATCAGCAGAATAATTACTACGCTACACTGAGAATAAATTGTATGTTTGCGTTCGTTTTAATCGAATAACCATATTTTAATATTCAATTCGATGTAAAAGAATAAACCTAGTACTTGATGGAAAAAAAGAGAATTCTAGTTACGGGCTCTAATGGTCTTTTGGGGAAAAACACTCTAAAAGGCTTGAATGAGGAATATGAAATTCACGCTATAGTGCATTCACTTCCAGCTGAACCTTTGCCAAATGTGAAATACTATGCCAAAGACTTTGTTTCAAAATGGTCTACGGATGACCTCCCCAAGGACATATTTGGAGTTATTCATTTAGCACAATCAGACTTATTCAGAGAGTTCCCTAATCATGCAGTTGAAGTGTTTGAAGTAAATGTATCTTCAACAGCTAAACTTCTTGATTATGCTAAAAATTCGGGAGCAGAAAAGTTCATTTTTACTTCAACAGGTGGTATTTATGATACAAGTGTAGGTGCAGTGAATGAAAATTCGCCAATCAATACATTTGGCCAATTGGGAAATTATTTTGCCACGAAGCTATGTAGTGAAATCTTGACTCACAACTACACAACCTTTTTCGATGTATCAATCATTAGATTGTTCTTTATGTATGGTAAGGAACAAAAGCGTTCGATGCTTATTCCGCGTCTAGTTGATAATGTCAAAAATGGGAACCCAATTAGATTGACCAAGAATGGAGGAATTCGGATAAATCCAATTCACGTCAGTGATGTGGTAAAGGTATTGGAAAAATTGCTCCAAACTAAAGGCAGTTACACTTATAATGTTGCGGGCCCAGAGCATTTCACTCTTAAAGAAATAGTTGATACCATAGGAGATAAATTAGGGGTGACACCCAAATTTGAGTTTACGGATAGTACAGCTGATAATGTATTAGCTGATACCGAGCTCCTTAAAACAAACGTCTACGAACCGAAAGTTAGGTTCGAGTCTATCATACAAGAATTGTTCTAATCAATTCTTAATTAGATCACTTTTATACTTGAACTCCAAATGGTTTCACACCTAAAATATTTTACGCGAAAAATTATTGAGCGAGTTAGTAATGTATTCGAATTACTAATTGGATTGCCATACCTATATCTTGTATGTATTTATGTTAGGTATTTCGGTAAGAAAGAAATAGACGTTGGCATTGGTCCAGAACCCTTAATCAATAATGTATACCATAAGAAGGCGTTATTACAGCAAGGTTACACTGTAGAGACTTTTGTTAATGTCGTATATTTTATCACGGATGAATTTGATTATCGAGGAGATAAAGTTATTCAACGCAAAACTAGAATTGGAAGGTATCTAAGAAAATATGCCTTTTTCATAAGGGCAGTCTCGAGATATCGATGTATTTATTTTTATTTCAATGGTGGACCGCTCTTTACTAATCCAGTTTTAAAAAAATATGAACCAATACTGTTCAAACTATCCAGAACAAAATCTGTAGTTATGCCTTATGGAGGCGATGTTCATATCATGAGTCATTGTCCAAATTTGTTATTTAAATATGCCATGGCTACAGACTACCCTCAATTCTATGAAAGAATTGAGGAGACAGAAAAACAAGTAAGGAGATGGATTACCCATGCTGATCATGTAATTAGTGGATGCGACTGGGTGGACTACACCTACCATTGGGACACACTTACATTGGCTCATTTTTCAATAGATGTCACTAAGTTCATTCCCTATAGACGAGAATCAAGTTTTTATGAAAGAGAGTTTTCTAAAGAACATCCTTTAAAAGTGCTTCATGCCCCTAATCACAGAACTATTAAAGGAACGGATTTTTTCATTAAAGCGATCGAAGAATTAAAAACAGAGGGTTACCCTATCGAGCTAGTTTTAATTCAAGGCAAGTCTAACGCAGAAGTTCTTCAAGCTATGTCTGATGTTGATGTCGTAGCCGACCAACTCATAATTGGGTGGTATGCTATGTTTGCCTTAGAGGCAATGTCAATGGCAAAACCTGTGATTTGTTATTTGAGACAAGATTTAATTGATCTCTACTTGAATTCGGGAAACTTAGAAAGCGTAGATGAAATTCCTCATATCAATTCCGACTTTTTAAGTATCAAAAACTCCTTTATTAACATCATTAACGGTGATATTTCATTGAGCCAACACAGTGAAAAGGGATTAAAGTTTGTTGAAAAATATCATTCAATAGATTATATCGGCAAAGTATTTCATAAGATTAATTCTAGTATAAAACTTCCTAGAAGTGGTAAGGAAATCATTGAATAATTATAGCTTGAAAGACTCTGTAAAATGATTAAGTCTGTCTGTTTATGTGGAATAGACGTTTCTTCTCAGTTTAGAGATCTTCGAAGATCTTTTCAGGAGTTGGGTTACGAGGTATTTTCATTTGTACAGTATCAACCACAATCTCCAATTGATACTCAAGATGAATATACATTTGTTAATACTGAAATAGTTCCTTTTGCTCGTTTGATTAATACCTTACCTATCTCTACAAAAGGCAAGAAATTTTTAAAATCAGTATCTAGACATATATCCGGTTTTGTCAAGTATGATTTTACAAAAAGAGCCTATGAGCAATTATGCTCCAAAAGTGATCTTTTTGTCTTTATGTATAATACTGTTTATACAGATAGAAGAGATTTTGCATACTTAAAGTCTAAAGAAAAAAAGGTAGTCATGATCTTCTGCGGAGATGATGCAAGATGGGCAGAGGCACAAAAGCAAGAAATGCAGAGCCTTGGTTTAGATTATATATTATATCCAGACAAATATGATTACTCTGCGACTGCCCTCAGATATAGATTACAGATCATCTCTAAAGCTGAAAAGCATGCAGATCTAATATATAGTAAAAGGGAACAGGCTCAGCTGCAGGCGAGACCTTTTATGCATTTTCCAATGACGGTTTATAGTGCTGATTTTAAAGAATCCCCGAGAGCCCAAAACAAAATCCCACTCGTCATTCATGCACCTTCATCTCCAATTATCAAAGGAACAAAACACGTGCTTGAAGCCGTAGATAGGCTAAAAAAGGAAAGAGTACCCTTTACTTTTGAATTAGTTGAAGGGATGCCCAATGAGAAGGCAAAAGCACTTTATGCAAATGCTGATATTATCATAGATCAATTGTTGGCTACTGGAGGGGGAAGATTATCTACAGAAGGACTAGCTTTAGGAAAAGTTGTCCTTTCAAGGATGAATTATGGTAAGTATGATCAGGGGATTGATTTAAAAGACTGCCCCATTATAGATGTAGGGCCAGATAATATCTATGAGGAATTAAAGACCATAATATTGGATAAACAAAAGCGTGATGAGCTTGTCAATAAAGGGCGATTATTTTTTGAGACACATTTAACAACTGAGGCATTTTGCGAGAATCTTTTGAATAATGTTCATGATCTATCCCTAGGTAAGGAATTGAACTATACCTTTACACCAAGCTTTTTAACTACCTATATACCAAGCTCGGAACAGGAAAAATTGCTGATAAATCAAAGAATAGAAGAAATTTCATACCTAAAAGATTGAGTCATGTGTGGACTTAGCGCAATTATTAATTTGACAAGCAATCCTGTTTTAACTCAAGATATCGAATCCATGAATGATAGAATTATTCATCGAGGACCAGATGATGAAGGAGTTTTTATCAATGATAATATTGGATTAGGCTTTAGAAGACTTTCAATACTTGATTTATCTGCAGCAGGTCACCAACCAATGATAGATGAAAGAGGAAATACCATTGTTTTTAATGGTGAGATCTTCAACTATTTAGAATTGCGCGAACAATTAAAGGTTAAAGGATATTCCTTTAAAACTAGGACAGATACAGAGGTTATATTGGCTGCTTACAGAGAATGGGGAGAGGATTGTTTCCAGAGATTTAATGGCATGTGGGGTTTGGTCATTTATGATGTAAGTACAAATACTGTGGTTGCTAGTAGAGATAGGTTTGGTATAAAGCCTCTTTACATCTGGAAAAGTGCAAAGCGTTTGGTCTTTTGTTCAGAAGTTAAGCAACTATTTGCTCTTAAAGATTTTAGAGCAAAATTAAATACCGAGTCAGCGGCCAGATTCTTAATTAATCGTCAGTTGAATACTTCAGAAAAGACTTTTTATGAGGGAGTTGAAGAGGTTAGCCCAGGACATAATTTTGTGATATCATTAAATGATAAAAAGGTTAAGAACTATGAATATTATGATGTTTCTAAAATTAAAGTCAATAAAAGTATTAGTTTTGAAGATGCTACAGAGGAGTTCAAAAGGCTCTTTGAAAGGGCAGTAGAACTTCGCCTGAGATCAGATGTTTCTATAGGATCTTGTTTATCGGGGGGCTTAGATAGTTCATCAATTGTATCTGTAGCAAACAAACAAACCGCATATAATCTATCTGCACTGACCATTTCTGCGTGCTGGAGTAATAAGAAATATGATGAGCAAGAGTTTATTGATGAGGTGATTAGTCAAACTCAATTCGAGTCACTTAAAATATTTCCTAATGTAAACGACCTATCTTCTGAAAACAAGCTCTTAGATATTGTTTATCATCAAGACCAACCTATAAAAAGCGTTTCACACTTTTCGGAATATTCTGTTTTTGAAGCAGCAAAGCAAGCAAAGTTAACGGTAATGTTAGATGGCCAAGGTTCAGATGAGTTTTTAGCTGGTTACTTGCCATTCAGATTCTATAATCAGGATTTACTTCGAAGTGGAAAAGTTTGGAGTTTAATTAAAGAATTGGGAGCTCAGAAGAAGCACCACTACACATATAAAGCTCTCTTGTTTAATAACTTGTCTCATATGTTAAGAACATTAAGCATAGATTATTCATTTCTCAAGAAAAATAGCCTAGATGTTTTTAAGTCATCATTAAAGAAGCAAATCATTGAAAGGGATCATGACAATATTGGTTTCAAAAATTATCATAGTAATTCTATTCACGAAGTTAAGTATTCAAGTATTCCTTATCAATTGCATTCTGAGGATAGGAATTCAATGATGCATTCAATTGAGTCAAGACTACCATTCTTAGACTTTGAATTAGCCGACTTTATGATGTCATTACCTGATAAAATGAAAATGTCAAGAGGAACAACAAAATTAATCTTAAGGGAAGCGATGAAGGGAGTGATCCCTGATAAAATAAGAAATAGACATTCGAAAAAAGGTTTTGAAGCACCAGAGGAAGAGTTTATGAGAGATAATTCAAAATATGCTATCAATATGCTGAAAAACGCATTATTTGATCATCCTGAATTTATCAAAGAAGATCTTTTAAAAAATTTCCAAGAATTTACTGAGGGTAAAAAGAGCTATAATAATACCTTCTTTCGAGTATTGAGCTTTCAAGCTTGGTATGAACGTTTTTCAATGAATAAATGACCTATGATGAAAATTGCCTGTATTGTTGGTGCTAGACCACAATTCATTAAACACTTTCCCCTTGAATTAGAATTAGCCAAGTTTTTTGAGGTAATAACAATTCATACAGGTCAACACTTTGATGATAATATGAGTAAAGTATTCTTTGATGAACTTGGTTTAAAAAGACCTGACCATCATTTTACGTTACAAAAGTTCACACATGGCGGACAAACTGCTGAAATGTTAGAATCTATTGAGAAGAATTTGATTGAAGATCAAATTGATTTATTGCTTGTATATGGTGATACCAATTCTACTTTAGCTGGAGCCTTAGCAGCTTCAAAGATTAATATTCCTGTTATTCATGTTGAAGCGGGTTTAAGAAGTTTTAATAGAAGTATGCCCGAAGAGGTGAATCGAGTTTTGACAGACCACATCTCTACATTGATGTTCTGTTCCTCAACTTTAGGTTCAAATAATTTAGTGAATGAAGGTATATCATCTGGTGTAGAAGTTTGTGGAGACTTGATGAAGGATGCTTTGATGATGCTAAAAGATAAATTGAAGAATCCAAGGGATGATAATTTTGCTCTTGCTACACTACATAGACCCTATAATACGGACCAGCCACAGAGGTTAAAAAAAATCCTAAACACTTTAAATGAGATTGATTTAAAGGTAGTTTTCCCCATTCATCCAAGAACTAAAAAAGTTTTGAAGCAGGAAGGATTTAATTTTTCAGAATGGTCGAATATAGAATTTATAGATCCAGTTGGTTATATCGAAATGCTCTCTTATTTGAAATACTGTAATCTTATAATCACTGATTCTGGAGGGGTTCAAAAAGAAGCCTATTGGATGAAAAAACAATGTATTACAGTTAGGTCTGAAACGGAATGGATCGAGACTTTAGAAGGAGGTTGGAATACACTGGTTTTTGAAAACTTAGAGAGTATTAAAAGTATTCAAAAACCGGAAGATAAGGCATATAATAATTCTCTTTACGGTGATGGTCGTTCGGCCGAAAAAATTGTACAACGCATTCTGGACATTTTTGGTTGATGATTCACATCGTAGACTACAAAACTGGTAATCTTGGCTCAATTAAGAATATGCTTAAGAAGATTGGTGAGCCTTCTTTGATTACTTCTAGCTCTGATGAGCTATCTAAAGCCAAGAAAATAATATTACCAGGTGTTGGAGCATTCGATAAAGGAGTTAGTATACTTCGCGATTTTGGATTGTGGGAGGTTTTGAATTTAAAAGCCCATGATGAAAAGATTCCAATCCTAGGTATTTGCTTAGGGGCCCAATTAATGACCAAAGGTAGTGAAGAAGGTAAGCTAGCTGGATTAAATTGGGTAGATGCCGAGACTGTTAAATTTAGAGTTTCTGACAAACAGAAATACAAAATTCCACATATGGGATGGAATAGAATAAGAAGTCTTAAAAGTAGTTTATTGATGGAAGGGATGTATGAAAATCCTAAATTCTACTTTGTTCATTCCTACCACATGAAGTTTAATACTATTGAAGAGGCCCTATTTGAATGTAAATACGACTATAACTTTCATGCAGCTTTTGAGAAAGGGAATATCTTAGGTGTTCAATTTCACCCGGAGAAAAGTCACAAATTCGGAATGCGATTACTTGAAAATTTCGTAAAGAACTTCTGAAGATGGAAATTAGACTAATTCCAATATTACTTTTGAATAATAACACCCTATACAAAGGAGTCAAATTTAAAAAACATAAATATATTGGTGATCCAATAAATGCTGTTAAAATTTTTAATGAGAAAGAAGTTGATGAACTCATATTCTTGGATATTACTGCCACTAAAAATAAGAAAGAACCTAATTATACTTTTTTGACTGATGTTGCCTCACAATGTTTCATGCCTTTGTGCTATGGAGGAGGAATAAATAGCCTCAATCAAATTGAAAAAATACTATACACAGGAGTTGAAAAAGTATCTTTAAATACGAGTGCAGTTTACAATAAGGGCTTAGTTAAAGAAGCAGTCAAAGAATTTGGTTCTTCAACAATTGTGGCATCGATAGATGCAAAAAAGCGGCTATTGGGAGGCTATAGAGTTTTTACGCACAGCGGATCTCAAAAGACAAATATTGATCCCTTAGATTTAGCAAAGGAAATGGATGATTTAGGCATTGGAGAGATATTAATTAATGCCATAGATCAAGACGGTTTGATGACTGGATATGATTTAATGCTATTAGAATCTATATCTAATGAAGTAAGTGTTCCAGTTATTGCAGCGGGAGGCGCTGGTAAGTTAGAAGACTTCAAACAAGCTATAACTCAAGGTAATGCTTCTGCGGTTGCTGCAGGAAGTTATTTTGTTTTTCAAGGTAAACATAAGGCAGTATTAATTACATATCCTAATAAAACAGAATTAGATTCGTATCTAAATTTCTAACAAGAACTTAATGAAAACTGAATATAAAATTTGTAATCGATGTGTAATGGACACCACAGATAGTGAGATTACATTTGATTCAAAAGGTAATTGTAATCACTGTAATAAATATTTCGAATTAGCGCCTAGTGTATTAAAACATGATGCACATGGTCAGCAGGAATTATCGGAATTAATAAAAGAAATTAAGAGAAAAGGAAAAAACAAAGAATATGATTGTATTATTGGACTAAGTGGAGGTGTTGATAGTACATATGTTGCATATAGAGTAAAGAAATTAGGGTTAAGACCTTTGGCAGTACACTTTGATAGTGGCTGGAATTCTGAATTGGCTGTAAAGAATATTGAGAATGTTGTTAAAAAATTAGACATAGACCTTTACACCCATGTATGTGATTGGGAGGAAATGAAGGACCTTCAACTTTCCTATTTTAAGGCCGGTGTTATCAATGCGGATGTCCCAATGGATCACGCATTTGCTGTTGTTCTGTACAGAATTGCACGAAAAAATGGAATAAAATACTTTATCACAGGGCATAATTTTGAAACAGAAGGAATCTTACCACATAGTTGGGTTTTTGGTGCTAAAGATGGACGCAACTTAGAAGCAATTCAAAAGGCTTTTGGTAGTAAAAAGCTTAAAAAATATCCCGTAAGTAGTTTATTTGAAGAATTTTATAACGATTACATTTATAAACTTAATAAAATAAGGATATTGAACTATGAGCCTTATAATAAAGAAAAGACTAAATCATTTATAGCACGAGAATTAGCTTGGAAAGATTATGGTGGTAAGCATCATGAATCTGTATTCACTAGGTTTTACCAAGGTTATTATCTTATCAAGCGCTTTGGGAAGGATAAGAGAAGAGCTCATTTATCTACTCTTATCTGTTCAAATCAAATCTCAAGAGAAGAGGCTCTTATTGAATTAGGAAAACCTCCTTATGTGGATAAAGAAATATTAAAACAAGATCTAGAGTATATACCTCAGAAACTGGGCATTAGTGTTTCTGATTTTGAGGCTATTATCAATCAACCAAATAGATCTCATTATGACTTTCCTAGTTACTACCCAATTAGAAATGTTTTACGAAAAGTCAGAAGCTTTTTACTAGGCTAAGAGTTACATGGTTACCTATCATATAGCAAAGTTTGATTGCAGTAAGTCTTCTAGATTACAAATGCAATCGAGGTGGGATGAAGATTATATATTCCTACATTTTTCTGATAAAGAGGATAAAAAAGCTGTAAAACTTTCTTTTGACTCTTTGTCTAATGCAATAAAAGAGGCATCAGAAGAGGATAAATTTATTTTCCATGCTCAATCAAGTTTGATATACCTTTTATATGCCGTGTATAAAAATTTGGCCAAAAATCAGATCATATATGATATTCATGATTTCAATGTTGTAGGTTGGAAAATAAACTATAATTGGGTTCGTTCTTGCATTTTTTATTTCATAGAGTTCTTAGTTTTGAAAGTGTTAGGGGTCACTACTATGATCGTGTCGAAAGGCCTTAGTGAAAAAATGAAAAAAAGGTATTTTCTGAGACAGATAACTGTAGTGAGAAATATTAGTATTAAAAATAATGTTCCAAGAAATGATACCAAAAGTGCCACTAAAGCTGTTGTTTACTTTGGAACCTTTGATAGGTTAGAAGATTCGTTTTTTCAGTTTCTTTTTGATCATAATTTGCAGCTTGATATATACGGAAGATTTAACTACAAATTCCAATCTAAAATTATGAAAAAAGCCATAGATGAGGGCTTTGTAAAATACTGTGGTGAATATGATCCTAATGAATTGAGCTTCTTGAGCAACTATCAATATTTATATTACAATATAATTCCTCCAGACATTAATTATAGATATGCCGGTCCTAACAAGTTTTATCAAGCCTTGTCTTACGGCTTGATAATATGTACTCCTCAAGGGTATAGTGAACTCACATATATTTTGAGAGAATTTTGCTATTGGCATAAAATCATCGACCATAAAGATTTTAGTGAGCTTGTAAGAGCACCTGAGAATGTGTCTTCTCACAAAGAACTTCTTGATTATCTGAACTTTTTAAGCTTAGAGTCAAAAAAAGAATACTTACGTCTATTAAAAATCAAATGAAAAGATGAATGTTCTCGTCTTATCAAGGTTTTTCTACCCTGGTTACAAAGCTGGTGGACCTATTAGATCTCTCAAAAATCTAGTAAAAGTCTTAAGCGATGATATTCGGTTTGAAGTATTGACAACTGATAGAGATGTTCATGAAACTAAGTCTTACAAAGGTATAGTAAAAAATGAGTGGATGTTTTGTAATGAACTTAGGATTAGAATATTTTATTCTTCGACTAGCGAAGTGTTTAGGGCTATGAAGCAAGGGATTTCTTCAAACGACTTGGTTTATATTAATAGCTTTTTTGACCCAGGATTTAGTATTTTACCATTAGCAGTATCACTTATTTTGAGAAAAAAAGTCATTCTTGCACCAAGAGGCGAATTCTCAATTGGTGCGTTAGAGTTAAAGAAATTTAAGAAACGAACATACCTTATATTTTTTCGTTTATTTAGGCTTCACAAAGCGATTGCATGGCATACTACTAATCACGAAGAGTCTCAGAGGTTAAATGATTTATTTGGCACGGACCTAAGAATTTATTCCGTCAATAATATTTCTGAAAAGGCGCAGGTACTAAACTTTGATAACGAAAAAAAGAAAGGGGTTTTAGACCTTGTATTTTTTGCAAGAATTTCGAAAAAGAAAAATTTACATTATGCACTTGAGGTTCTTTCTCAATCTCCATATTTAATTAACTATCACATCTACGGTGTCGTTGATGACTACAAATATTGGGATAAATGTTTACGCATCATAGCATCTCTACCATCTAACATCAAAGTGACTTATCATGGAACATTAGATCACCCTCTGCTCATGAAAAGAATAAATAATTATCATGCTTTATTCTTTCCTACATTAGGAGAAAACTTTGGTCATAATATTGCCGAATGTTTGGCATATTCAATTCCTGTAGTAATAAGTGATCAAACCCCATGGCAGGACTTACAAGAATTGGGTGCTGGTTGGGTTATTCCAAACTCAAAAAGAAACGAATTAAAAGAGGTGATAAATGAACTTGCGCTTATGGAAAATGAAACCTATCAGAATCTAAGAAGAAGTACTTTAGATTTTTTTACAAAAAAAACCAGTACTCATTCAAAACAAATTAAAAGCGAATATTTAAAAATGTTTGCTTTAAGTGATGATTAAACCATTTACAAAGAAATTTCCTTTTAAGGTTAGTACGATCCTTAAGGTACTTACAACAAATTTTAATCTCAAGAAGCTAAATTATGAATTTAATATAAATCCAGTTTTAGGTAAGAAATTAATCATTAATTCTTTTTTCTTCTTTGCTCTGATGCCCTATGCATCTCCAATCCCTTTAGGGTCAGATATTCAAATAGTAACTGGTTTTATAGCTTATATCTTAATGGGTGGTCTTTTGCTTAAAGACAAATTAGTAGTAAGCCCTCGTGAATTTTTAATTATAGTACTTGGCTTGTTCTTTATTGCATATATAAATACTGATGAGCCGACTTATCAATTCAGAAAGGCAATCGGACCGATTTATGCATTCGGTGTTTATTACACTGCAAAAAGATACAAAGGGTATCTTTCCCTGAAACTCTTAGATATTATTTTAGGGATATATTTTGTGGCTGCAATTACACAGTTTGTTTCACCAGGACTTTTTGAAATGACTTTTGAAAAGTTTATCAGGTTGGCGAAATTCACAGGTAATTCTGGAAGAGGTGTGACTTCTGTTACACCTGAACCTAGCTTTCTAGGTATAATTTGTATCTATATATTGTTATTTCAAGACTGGATTTATGCTCATAAAAATAGAATCAAGGATAAACAATATAATGCTAGGATGTTTTTTGCCATTCTTTTGATTTTGTTATCAAAATCTGGAGCAGGTTATATCTTACTTTTTTTGTATTTGGCATCTAAGTCTATTATTCTTCTAAAGAAGTATTGGTATGTTATTCTGCTTGTTTTAGGGATAGGTTCGAGCATTATTGCAAATACTTCTGATGATATCTCGGGGAATAAAGGGTTAAAGGATTTAATATCAATTTTAAAGACTTCTTCACCAAAGGACCTATTAATGGTGGCTTCGCTGTCGAATAGGATCAACCCAATTATTGTAGGAGTATCTGGAGCTTTAGAAGAACCACTAGGAAGAGGAAGTGGAGCATTTACAACACAGGCGAAAGAAGTTTACTTAGATAATGGAATAGACGAATTGTATCCGGTACATATAAGAGATCGATTATTATTTGAGATCTCAACAGACTCCGTTTCTACTTTTGGTAAGTATGTATTTGAATATGGTATATTCTTCATACTCTATCTTTTTTTAATTTTAATTGGACTCAACTTTCGCAAAACAGGTCTTTTTACTGTTTTTCTTCTTCTAGTAGGTTTGCTTTTTAGTTTACCAATAGTATACCCTCCTTTATGGCTAATGTTTGGACTTTTTGAAAGGAGGATTCCAATAAAATAATTTCTACGAAAAGTGAAGTGATCAAAATATGGAAGCACTAAAAAAACAAGTCTCGGATTTTTGGGAGGAGAGTTCATGTGGTGAAAAACTTTTTCTTGAAGGTTTTACTGAAGACGACTACAATAGGCAAAGTGGGCTTAGGTACGAATTGGAGCCAGAGATTTTGACTTTTGGACAGTTTGAAAGATTTAAGGATAAAGAAGTATTAGAAATTGGTGTAGGTCTTGGCGCAGATCACGAGCGCTTAGCAAGAAATGGTGCAATCTTAACCGGTATAGATCTTACTGATAGAGCTATAAGTCACACAAAGAGAAGGTTTTTTTTAAAAGGATTGAATTCTAACCTTTCTCAAGCCGATGCCGAGCAATTACCTTTCGAAGATGAAAGTTTTGATGGAGTTTATTCATGGGGTGTGATTCATCATTCTCCTAACACAGAGCAAGCAGTCAGAGAGATTCACCGAGTTCTTAGAAATAAAGGAAAGGCCAAAGTCATGATTTATCATAAAAATAGCATAGTGGGTTTTATGCTATGGGTTAAATATGCCTTGTTCAAGTTCAAACCTTTTATGAGCCTGGATACTATTTATCATAACTATTTGGAGAGCCCAGGTACTAAAGCATATACATATGAAGAGGCTAGAGAGTTATTTAAAGATTTTGAAATAATATCAATTTCATCACCAGTTACTCATGGAGATCTGTTAAAATCAAAGGCAGGACAGAGACACGAGGGAAAATCTTTGAATTTAGCACGGAAGATCTGGCCTAGATTTTTAATCAGAAAGTTTTTTCCCAACAATGGTTTGTTCTTAATGATTGAAGTTCAAAAACCATAAAGTGATAAATTTTTATCAGTTAAAGGCTGTATATGTGTGGAATTTTAGGTTCAATTAATCAACCATTGGATAAGGACTCTCTGAAGATCATAAAGCATAGAGGTCCGGATAGTGAGGGGTGGTACACACATGGACCGTTTTATTTAGGACATGTCAGATTATCTATTCAAGACTTAAGTTCAAATGCAGATCAGCCCTTTGTTTCAAAAAGTGGCAACTTGATCATTGTTTTTAACGGAGAAATATACAACCACTGGGAACTAAGAAAAGACCTTGAAAATAAAGGTGTTGAATTCAGAACAACTTCGGACACTGAAACTATTATTGAGGGATTTGAATTAGAGGGAATTGGATTTATAAATAAGCTAAATGGCATTTTTGCTTTAGGTATACTAAATAAATCGAAGAATGAATTATTGATCTCGAGGGATCGCTTTGGTATCAAACCTCTCTATTATTCTTTGACAGATGAACAATTAGTATTTGCTTCAGAATTAAAGGTAATTCCTGCTTTAAATCAAAAAATTAACGTCAAAGCACTCTCCAATTATATAAGGTTCCTTTGGAGTCCAGGAATTGATACTCCCTTTGAAGGAATCAAAAAGGTACTCCCAGGAGAGATTGTAAAGCTTTCATTGGAAAAGGGTAAGCTGATAAGTGAGCGGTCATTGCTCCAAGTGCCTACATTTGAGGGCTCATGGTTACCAAACAATGAAGAAGAGTTGATTACTGATCTAGAGAAGTTACTTCTTCAAGCCGTAGATAGACAGTTACTTTCTGATGTCCCTGTTGGGTTTTTTCTATCGGGTGGACTTGATAGTAGTCTTTTAGTTGCAATGGCTAAAAAATTAAGGCCTATCGAAGCATTGCAGTGTTTTACTATCGACACCACCACCTTTTCAAAAAGCGAAGGCTTTAGTAATGATCTTGATTATGCTAGGCTAGTAGCAGATTATTTAAAAGTCGATTTAGAAGTTATCCCTTCGGAAGTTGACATTGCTCTGGAGTTTGATAAAATGGTCTGGTATCTTGATGAACCCCAAGCCGATCCAGCGCCTTTGAATGTTTATAACATCTCAAAACGGGCAAAGGCCATGGGCTATAAGGTGTTGATTGGAGGAGCGGGAGGAGATGATCTTTTTTCTGGATATAGAAGACATCAGCTCATTCGTTTTGAACAAATCGTACAAAGCTTACCGCAGGTGATCCATAAAATGATAAGTTATCTGCCTGTTTTTAAGCCTACAACTCCTACCAAAAGAAGACTTTTGAAATTGTTAAAGACTTTTAATCATAAAAAAGGTAATAGACTGTTCACTTACTTCGAGTGGTTAGAGTGGGAAACGGTGATTGAACTTTTTAATAAAGAATATCACGAACAGCTCAAGGATCTGGATGAGTTTGATTTCTTCAAGCAGAAGCTCCAAGAGATTAAAGAAGAAAAGGCCATACTCAATCAAATGCTCTATCTGGAACAGAAGTCTTTTCTAGTCGACCATAACTTTAACTATACCGATAAAATGGGAATGGCTGCTGGGGTAGAAATTAGGGTTCCTTTTTTAGATAATGATCTGGTTAATTTTAGTTATGAGATTCCTCCGGGTTTAAAATTAAAAGGGAAGGAGACTAAGTACTTATTAAAAAAAGTAGCTGAGAAATACTTGCCCCATGAGGTCATCTACAGGTCGAAAGCAGGTTTTGGAGCGCCAGTAAGAAAGTGGATCACTGAAGACCTAGCTGATATGGTAGAAGAAAGACTGAATGAAAAGGCTATTCAAGAACATGGTATTTTTTCATATCCCTCAGTTAAAAAGCTAATTGATCAGAATAAAAGCAATGAAATTGATGCCTCTTACCCTATTTGGGCGATATTAGCAATTGATAGCTGGTATAGGCAATTTGTTAAGAAAGGATTCAATGAAACAAATCATACAAGACCTTAAAACAGGGGAAACGATATTAGAAGAATTGCCGGCCCCAATTGTAAAATCTGGGGCCGTACTTATTCAAACCAAAGTGAGTTTGGTGTCACTCGGTACCGAACGAATGTTGGTAGAGTTCGGAAAAGCTGGAATTTTAGCCAAAGCACGTCAACAACCTGATAAGGTGAAGATGGTTCTTGATAAAATGAGAACTGATGGAATCCTACCAACATTGGAAGCAGTTTTCAACAAGCTTAATCAGCCGCTGCCACTTGGTTATTGCAATGCTGGTGAAGTGGTAGCTATTGGCAAAGGGGTAAGTGAATTCAAAGTTGGAGATAGAGTGATATCCAATGGAAATCATGCTGAGTTTGTCAATGTTCCGGAAAACTTGGTGGCTAGAATTCCCGATAATGTCACTTATGAACAAGCGTCATTTACTGTAATTGGATCTATCGGACTTCAAGGCATTCGTTTGTTAAATCCTACTTATGGAGAAACAGTAGTTGTGATTGGCCTCGGACTTATTGGTCTTTTAACAGCTGAGTTATTAAAAGCTAATGGTTGTAGGGTGATAGGCTATGATTATGATGAGAGTAAAGTCAGCATCGCCCAAACCAAAGGAATTTTGGCCTATAATCTGTCTAATGGCATCGATCAAGTCAAAACAACCATGGATTTAACCAACGGAGTAGGTGCTGATGGGATTATTATAACTGCTTCGAATAAGTCAAATGATATCATTTCGAATGCTGCTAAAATGAGCAGAAAGCGCGGTAGAATTATTCTCATAGGTGTAATTGGGCTTGATATTTCCAGAGCAGATTTCTACGAAAAGGAATTGACTTTTCAGGTATCATGTTCCTACGGGCCTGGTCGCTATGACGATGCTTATGAGCAAAAAGGACAAGATTATCCTTTACCTTATGTGCGTTGGACAGAGAAAAGAAATTTTGAAAGTGTACTTCAAGCTATTGCAACAAAGCAATTGGAGGTTGACTCTTTGATTACAGAAAAAGTGCCTCTTGAGGAGTTTACCAGTATTTACAAAGGCATTGGCAATAGCAATTCAATTGCTTCTCTTCTTACATATGGAGAGGAAAGTAAGGCAATCAAAAGGAGCATCTTTATTGAAGATTTTACCAAGCCTAGTGCAAAAATTGGAGTAATAGGTGCTGGTAACTTTACTAATGCTATGATCCTCCCGGTTTTAAGAAAAATCGGAGCAGATGTGCATACTATTGCTAGCTCAGGAGGTTTGAGCGCAAAAACATTAGCAAAAAAGTTTAGAATACCACATGTTTCAAGCGATTATCTGGAAATGCTTCAAAATAAGGAAGTAGAGACTGTATTAATCACCACACGTCATAATCTTCATGCCTCAATGACATTGGAGGCGTTGAAAGCCGATAAACACGTTTTTGTCGAGAAACCATTGGCATTGACAATGGAAGATATTGATCTGATTGTCAGTGAAATGAATGCCACAAAGAAATCTGTCGTGGTAGGGTTCAACAGAAGATTCTCCCCTCACGCAGAAAAAATCAAATCATATCTTCCTTCTAAAATTCCCGTCAATGTAATTGCCACGATGAATGCTGGCCATATCCCTGAGAACTCATGGGTACATGATATGGAAACAGGAGGAGGAAGAATCATTGGAGAGGCTTGTCATTACATTGATCTACTCGTTTATCTCACAGGCAGTAAGGTACAGTCAATCTGTATGAATGCCTTGGGTAAAGAGCCAGAGGTGAATACCGATAATGCATCTATCCTTCTGAAATTTGAAAATGGCTCTAATGGAGTCATCAATTATTTTGCGAATGGATCTAAGTCCTATATGAAAGAGCGTTTTGAAGTGTACTGTCAGGAGAAAACCTTTGTATGTAGTAATTTTCGAGAAACACAGGCTTTTGGCGTGAATGGATTTAAAAAATTGAAGACCAAACTCGACAAGGGGCATGAAGAGCAATTCAAAAGGTTAAAGAATTTTGTGCAAAATGGTGGGAAACCAATCATTTCTCAAGAAGAAATAATAAATGTGAGTAGAGCAAGTATTTTAGCCCTTGAAAGTCTAAAATCTGGAGCTTGGCTAAATGTGGAATAAGTTAAAAACAATCCTAGAAACGCTAATACACTTGCGTTTCATTCAAATCTACTATCAAATCTATTATCGATTGAGGGATTGGCTTTTTGGAAAGCTCATACTATCCAAAGTAACAGAAATTGAAAGAATCCATGATCGATTTAAACTTTATCCTTTCTATCCTATAGGCCGACATATTCATGTCTTTGTTGACCCATCTGATAAAATAAATTTCACTTTTCTCAATAAATCTAATGCATTCAAGACAGAAGTGATCGACTGGAACTATGACGCGCATGGTAAACTCTGGACGTATAATCTCAATTATTTTGAGTTTCTTTTTTGTATTGAACTCGACCACGAATCCAAAGTGGAGCTTCTGAAAAGTTACTGTGAAAATTGGTCGGACTTAAAAGATGGTTTGGAACCATACCCTACATCTTTGAGATTGATTAATTGGATAAAATACCTCATTAGCACCAAACATCGAGATGAGACTCTCGAAAGATTTATACAAGCACAAGGCGCTTTATTGTATAAGTCTTTAGAATATCATTTACTAGCCAATCATTTATTAGAGAATGCCTTCGCCTTGTTATTCGTGTCGGTTTTTACCAATGACCCCAAATTATACCGTAAGGCCATAAGAATACTCAAGAAAGAATTGGATGAACAAATTTTGGCAGATGGTGCACATTTTGAACGATCCGTCATGTATCATCAGATCATCTTGTTTAGATTACTTGATTCGATCAACCTACTTAAGTACAATAAAGTCGAATCTAAGGTGCTTCCATTTTTGGAGGATAAGGCTTCTTATATGATGTCTTGGCTGATGACTGTTACTGATAACGGTAAGATTTTTCCTCAATTTAATGATTCATCACCTGGTGTTGCACCCTCAAGCCTTCAGCTCCTGGAGTATTTTCACAGCTTATCACTAAAAAAGAAAACAGGTGTAAATTTAGGGCCTAGTGGCTTTCGGTTTTCGAAACAGGGTCAGATAAAGGTTTTATTTTCAGTAGGTAAAATTGGGCCATCGTATCAGCCAGGGCATGCGCATGCAGATGAGTTGAATTTTCTTTTGTGGATTGGCGATCGACCTGTGATTTCAGAGATAGGAACCTCAACCTATGAGAAAAATGAACGAAGACAGATGGAGCGGTCTACAACTGCCCATAATTGTATCTACATTGGGTCAAAGAATTCTTCAAATGTTTGGGGTGGATTTCGAGTTGGCAGAAGAGCAAAAACAGAGTTGATCAAGGATACCCAAAACGAAATTGAGGCTTTCCACAATGGATTTAGGAAATATGGACTAAAGATCTTGAGAAAGATAAATATGAAACAGAGTGGGTTTGAAATAGAAGATGTGATAGAAGGTATGGGAGCCGAACAAGAGTGTTTCCTAAATCTACATTTTCATCCGGAAGTCAATATATCCTTAAAGCAGAATCAAATTAGAGCAGACGATTTGGAAATTTCTTTTGAGGGGTATAGAATACTTCGTTTAGAAAAATTTATGTTTGCGCATAGTTTCAACCGTCTTGAAGAGGCTAATCGATTGATAATCAAAGCTCAGTCAAAGAATAAAATTATAATCCGCAATGTTAGTTGATATTATCGCAGGTGCACGACCCAATTTTATGAAAATTGCACCCATTATTCATGAGATAGAAAGAAGGGCGCTTGACTCAAGTAGACTCTGTTATAGACTGGTTCATACGGGTCAACATTACGACAAAATTATGTCAGATGACTTCTTCGAGCAACTAAACATACCCCACCCTGATTATAACCTGGAGTCTGGTTCTGGGACTCAGGCTGAGCAAACAGCCAAGATCATGACGAGATATGAAGCACTTCTATTGGAGAAGCCTTGTGATTTAACCTTAGTCGTTGGAGATGTTACTTCGACCATGGCTTGCTCAATTGCAGCTAAAAAACTCAATATTAAAGTTGCTCACGTGGAGGCGGGAATTCGATCTTTCGATTTAGCCATGCCGGAAGAAATAAATCGCATGGTCACAGATAGTATAACGGATTATTTCTTCACTACTACGCCACTGGCAAGTCAGAATTTGTTGAACTCTGGTGTTTTGCAGTCGCAGATCTATTTTGTGGGGAACGTAATGATTGATACGTTGTATGAAAATTTGCCAAGACTGAAGAAGCCTTATTTATGGGATGAACTTCGACTTGAGGAAAACCATTTTCTATTAATGACGCTACATCGTCCAAATAATGTGGATCAAGTTGATAAACTAAAGGCATTGATCAATGAGATTGTCGCAAATTCAAATGGCTTACCTATCGTTTTTCCAATTCATCCAAGAACCGCTAAAGTTTTTGAAAATTCTGGTATAAGATTTGATAATCTTCATTTGGTAAGTCCTATGGGCTATTTGGAATTTAATTATTTGGTGAAAAGAGCTAAGGCAGTTATTACAGATTCGGGAGGAATTACAGAAGAAACTACAGTATTGGGTATTCCTTGCATGACCTTAAGAGATAATACCGAAAGACCAGAAACATGTGATTTGGGAACTAATGAACTACTTGGGACTAGAGTTGACGCAATCGCTCCAGCTATGAAAAAACTTTTTCATGGCAAATGGAAGCAAGGTAGCATACCAAGTTTGTGGGACGGTAAGACGGCAAGTAGAATTGTTGATGTTTTGGTGTCTTTATGAGATTACTCTATTTGACTTTCTATTTTGAGCCTGATTTGTGCGCTGGTTCCTTTAGGAATACGCCTTTAGTAAGTGCAATTCAACAACAAATGAGTAAAAATGATGAGTTGCATGTCATTACTACCATGCCCAATAGGTACAGTTCATTTAAAGAAGAAGCTTCAACTTTTGAGCAAAGAGATAATGTTTTCATCTATAGGATTCCACTTCCTGAGCATCAGTCCGGATTTTCTGATCAAATGCGTTCCTTCCAGACTTACTTTTTTGAAGCGATTAAACTTGCCAAAAAGATAAATTATGACGGTGTTTTTGCCTCTTCAAGTAGATTGTTTACGGGATTTCTTGGTAAGTATTTAAGTAAAAGGAGGAAAACAAAATTATATCTCGATATACGAGATATTTTCACAGATACGATGAATGATGTGATTGGGAACCGGTTTTTTCGGATCTTTTTTTTGCCAGTGATAAAAAAAATAGAGCGATATACCTTCTCTAAAGCGGATAAAATCAACCTTGTTTCCAAAGGCTTCGAAAATTACTTTGCTCAATACAAAGTTCCGTCTTATTCTTTTTTTACTAATGGCATTGATGATGTTTTCATCAATGCTAGGAGTTCTAAGTCCCTTTCTGGAAAATTGAATCTTATTAAACGAATCGTATACGCAGGTAATATTGGAGAAGGACAGGGACTTCATAAAGTTCTTCCAGAAGCTGCAAAACGTTTGGAAGGTCGATTTGAGTTTTTTGTGATCGGCGATGGTGGAGCCAAAGCGAAGTTACTTCAAGCGATTGATCAAGAGAGAGTCACAAATATTAGAATAGTCAAACCAGTAGGTAGGTTGGAATTGATTGAATACTACAAGGAAGCCGATTATCTTTTTCTACACCTAAATGACTATAAGGCTTTTGAAAAAGTTTTACCCTCCAAGATTTTTGAATACGCTGTTTTTGGTAAACCATTAATAGCTGGAGTTTCGGGTTATTCGGCTCAGTTTATTAAGGAAAATGTTAGTAATTATTTACTATTTCACCCAGGCGATCATCAAACCCTCGTCAACTTATTAGAGCAGGACAAATTTAGTAGTGGAGTAGATATTGATTTTATTCAAAAATTTAATCGATCTACTATCATGCGTGCAATGTCAGAAGATATTTTAACCGTAATGAATGGCTAATGACTAAGTCAAAAATAATTTTAGTCACTGGCGCATCAGGATTTGTCGGTAAATACTTCTGCTCAGCCCGAAATAATGATTACGTTTTACGCCCTATCTCATTACAAGGCATCGCGATCGAGGAAATCGATTTGAGTGAAATTGATACTGTGTTGCATCTTGCTGGTATTGCGCACCGAATGGAGAGGACTGAAGATAAGTTGTATTTCGATGTAAATTACGAACTCACTAAATCACTTGCTGCCGAGTGTAAAAAGGCCGGTGTAAGGCACTTTATTTATATGAGTTCCATAAAGGTCTATGGTGATGGTCATGAACACTTGACCTTAGATACTCCATGTGATCCTTCGGATGCATACGGTAGGAGTAAGCTTCTGGCTGAAGATTTTCTAAAAAGCATTTCTACTGACTTTTTCATCGTATCGATCATTCGTCCCCCTTTGATGTATGGAGCTGGCGTCAAAGGGAATTTGGCGAAACTGATTGAAATGGTTCAAAAAAGAAGTTTTATTCCACTTGGAGGAATTGACAACCAAAGAAGTATTCTAAGCCTTAACAACTTGGTTGTTTTATTGGACCGACTCATTGAAAGACGCGAGCCAGGTATTTTTCTTGTTCAAGATGATAGCCCCATTTCAACAACTTTCATTTTAGAAGCATTGGCTAAGGCAAGCGATCGAAATATTCACCTTTTTTCAATACCGGATTTTTTGCGATTCGTAATAAAAAAAGTATTTCCTCATATTTACATACGTGTTTTTGGATCTTTGATCGTTGATGATTCTGTCACAAGAAAGACATTGAATTATGTACCTGTTGAATCCTCTGTCGATGCTATCGCTAAAATGATAAAAACTAAGAATGAGCAAACTATTTGATTTAAATGAATTCATTTCGAAGTATGTCACAGAAAGAGAAGAAAGTTTATTTCTTCAGGACCTTACAGACTTTGAAAGAACACTAAAAGAAAAAACAAAAGGAAAAACAGCACTTGTTATAGGTGGAGCTGGAACCATAGGTTCTTCCTTCATCATGGCTTTGCTCAAATTTGAGATCAGATCCTTATATGTAGTTGATATCAACGAAAATGGATTGACAGAATTGGTCAGGGATATTCGAAGCAGAACGGATATTCTTATACCTGATGAGATTGTGACCTACCCAATGAATTTTTCAGATCAAGTATTTGAACGTATGTTCATTGACGCGGGTCCTTTTGATATAGTTGCTAATTTCGCTGCTCACAAGCACGTAAGGAGTGAAAAGGATCATTTTTCGATTGAAGCCATGATCCAAAACAATGTGCTTAAGGCCAAAAAGCTTCTTGATCTTTTAGTAGACCATCCAGCTGAGCATTTTTTCTGTGTTTCCACAGATAAGGCCGCCAATCCGGTAAATGTGATGGGGGCAAGTAAAAAGCTCATGGAAGACCTCATCTTGGCCTATTCAGACAAACTCCATATTACCACAGCACGCTTTGCCAATGTTGCTTTCTCAAACGGTAGTTTGCCTTTTGGTTTTATGGAAAGGCTCGCTAAAAAACAACCTTTATCAAGTCCCCTCCATATCAAAAGATATTTTGTATCTCCAGAGGAGTCGGGTCAGATCTGTTTACTCGCTTGTTTATTAGGTGATTCTGGACAAATATTCTTTCCAAAGCTAGATTATGATAAGAATATGAAGACCTTTTCCTACATAGCAGAAATGCTTTTAAAGGAACTAGGCTTTGAGGCTGAAAAATGTAAAAGTGAGGGAGAAGCTAGAGAGAGAGCGAAACAACTGACAAATAAGTCTAATAAGTATCCCGTATATTTTTTTGAGTCCAACACTTCAGGTGAAAAATCTTTTGAAGAATTTTATACGGTTGACGAAAAGCTTGACCTTCGTTCATATAGCGGTCTTGGTGTTGTGTTACAAACTCCAAAAAGAACCCTTAAAGAGTTAATGAGTATTTTTACGGAACTAGAAACTTTATTCAGTTCAAGTGAAATAACTAAAGCTTCAATTGTCAGTGCACTTAAGCATTACTTACCTAACTTTGAGCACATAGAGAAAGGAAGGAATTTGGATCAAGGAATGTAGGCCTATGTATCGTTTCTTAAAAAGAACAATTGACTTGGTGCTTTCGGTATTAGCTGCATTGTTTCTTTTACCACTGTTGTTACCTATAATGATAGGTCTTAAATTGACAGGTGAAGGCTATATTTTGTATAAGCAAAAACGAAAGGGTTACAGGAATAGAGATTTTTATATCTTGAAATTTGCAACAATGCTGAAGGATAGTCCCAACATTGGGACTGGAGTAATTACGCTCAAGAATGACCCGAGAATCACACCTATGGGAGGATTTTTAAGGAAAACCAAACTCAATGAACTTCCTCAAATTTTCAACATTATCCTTGGGGATATTAGCCTAGTTGGTCCAAGGCCTTTAGTACAGAAGAATTTTGATGCATATCCTGAGAATGTAAAGGAGAAAATATATGCATCTAAACCTGGGCTTACCGGGATCGGCTCAATAGTATTCCGCGATGAGGAATCATTAATTAGTAATGCCAAAGTTGATCCGCATGAATATTATAAAAACGTAATTGCTCCGTATAAGGGGAAATTAGAGATGTGGTATAATGAGAATGCTTCAATTTGGATTGATCTAGTCATCATTTTTCTTACTGCTTGGGTAATTTTATTTCCAAAATCAAAGATTCATTATAAAGTTTTTAGTTCACTTCCCGAAGAACCTAAGTTCTAAGTAATTACCTTTGTATCAGATAAGTAAATTATGGCTGCTCAGATTTTGGTTCTTGGGACATCTCTTTTGGTGACTTTTTTGATGTTTCCTGTTTTCATAAAGTTCTCCAGGCGAAGAAACTTTTTGGACGATCCAGGCGGTAGAAAAATTCATAGAGTTCAAACTCCTTCAATGGGAGGGTTGCCTATTTATCTTGGATTAATGATCGGTGTCCTCATTTGGTCGCCTTTGGAAATATTGAGTGAGACGAAATTTGTGATCAGTGCGATCACTATTATGTTCATTATTGGCTTGCGAGATGACTTGGTCAATTTGAAAGCTGTTCAGAAACTCATTGGTCAAGTTGCTGCTGCTATGATCATAGTAGTCGTTTATGATGTACGTTTGGACTCGTTTTATGGTTTGCTAGGAAGTGGTTCCATGAATATTATGTTAAGTTATTTCCTTTCGATCTTCACCATAATCGTAATAACCAATGCTTTTAATTTGATTGACGGTATTGACGGGTTGGCAGGAGTTGTAGGTCTCGTGGCCTCTTTATTCTTCGGTATTTGGTTTTTCTTGAATGACGAAATGGGTTTTGCGACAATTTCGTTTGCATTAGCCGGGGCCTTGATCGCCTTTTTAAATTATAATTGGGCTCCCTCCAAGGTATTTATGGGTGATACAGGATCTTTATTAATTGGCTTCTTTCTTTCAATAATGGCGATAGCATTCATAGATAAGAATCATGAGATATCACAAACTTCAGATTTTGCTTTTGACAATTCCATTGGAACAGCTTTGGCAGTTTTAATAGTGCCATTAGCTGATACCTTGCGCGTATTTACTAAGAGAATATTGAGAGGTAGATCCCCGATGCATCCCGATCGAATGCACACGCATCACATCTTGCTTCGTTTAGGCTGTGACCATGCTCAGGCCACCGGTATTTTGGTAACAGTGAATGTGATTTTTGTTTTATTGGCATTGGTACTAAGGAATCTTTCGGATGCTGTGGTGATCCCCGCTATTGTAGTCACTGCACTTGCATTAAGTATTATACTTGATTCTATTTTCAGATCTGCCATTGAGAAACGCAAAGAGGACTTGCGTGAGGAAAACAGAAGAGGAAAAGCTAAGGATAAAGTTGTTTCCTTTGACAAGTTTGCTAGTTAATGCTCATGTCGTCAGCGCTTAAATATTCAATGAGAAATCAAATCATCCTTATTCTTGTACTGGCTGTATTTAGTATCACCAGTACCCAGTTAGGTGCACAAACACTACCTGATTTCGGAAGTGTTGATGTCAAAGAATTGAGCGATACTCAACTCCAGTCTTTACTTAGGAGAAGTAAATCGCTTGGATTAGGTACTGATGAATTGATCGAAATGGCACAATTGCAAGGGCTCTCAATGGAAGATGCCCGTGTGCTGCAAAAGCGTTTGACTTCGCTTACTTCATCTAGAGTTAATCAAGGACAAGACGGAATCAATAGAAGTATTGATAGGGCTGTTAATGATATGCCGAACATTTTTTCCGAGTCGTTGATTCTAGACTCGCTTCGCAGGTCGAATCGAATATTTGGCTCGGAGTTTTTTGGGGCCAATTCATTGTTGTCTTTTGAGCCTGATTTAAACACATCTGCACCAGATGATTATAAGCTTTCTGCTGGGGACGAGCTGTATATTGACATTTATGGTGAGTCAGAGCAGTATTTTGAAGCTACAATCACCCAAAATGGGAGCATTATCATTAGTAATGTTGGGCCTATTCCGGTAAATGGCTTGACCATAGAAGAGGCAGAACAAAGAATAAAGACCCGATTTGGTACATTTTACGCTGGGTTGAATTCCAGTCCACCTTCGATTTTTTTAAAGGTGTCTTTGGGTAATATTAAAACGATCCGGGTTGATATTGTTGGTGAAGTTTTTGCCCCTGGGTCTTACAAGGTCAGTGGATTCAATACGTCGTTTAATGCACTTTACTTGGCCGGTGGGATTACCGACAATGGAACTTATCGTAGCATTAAGCATTTCCGTGATAATCAATTGCTGCAAACAATTGACTTATATGAATTTCTGATGAAAGGAGTGACTGATTCTAATTTGACCTTACAAAATGGAGATGTGATCATGGTTGGCGCCTATTCTAATCGCGTGGAAATCACGGGTGCATTGAAGCGACCGGGTATTTTTGAAGTGAAGGCAAATGAAAGTGTTGCAGATCTGATCAACTATGCGGGAGGTTTCAAAGAAAACGCCAAGACGGATCGTATCTCGTTACAACGAAATGCAAATGATCAAAAAAGTTTGATCGATGTGTTCGAGAGTCAATATGAGGCAATTTTTCTACAAGCAGGCGATGTGGTTTCAGTTGATCGTTTAATGGATCGTTTTGAAAATAGAATACTCATTGAGGGTGCGGTTTTTAGGCCAGGGGCTTACTCTTTGGAACAGGCCAAAACGCTGAAATCGTTGATTGAGAGAGCGGCAGGACTAAAAGGAGATGCTTTTTTAGAAAGGGCCTATATCATTCGAACCAATGATGATTTTTCTACAGAAAACCTGAGTTTTTCACCCTTAGCTGTAATGAGTGGTCAGAGAGACCTTAAGCTGCAAAGAGAAGATAAGGTGGTCATTTTTTCAAAATTTGATCTGGATGAAGAGGCGATCGTTGAGGTTGGGGGAGAAGTGAATCAACCATCGGTTATTCCTTATCGTGACGGTATGAATATTGGAGATGTATTACTTGCAGCTGGTGGCTTAAAACTAACCGCTGAACTTTCCAACATTGAAGTCACAAGACTCAAGTTGGGAGACGAAGATGAAGTGTCAGAGATCTTGAATGTTTCGGTAAATGAAGCCTTAGAAACTGCAGAGGATTTCGTGATACAGCCCTTTGATAAGATCACAGTAAGAAGAAAACTGAATTTTGAACCACGCATTTCTGTGATGGTGGAGGGAGAGGTGTCTTATCCCGGTGAATATGACCTGACCACTCGTACGGAACGCATTTCTGATATCATTGCACGAGCGGGAGGATTGAAAGAGTTGGCCTACGTAAAAGGGGCTACTTTGATTCGTAGAACGGAAAATTATCAATCCCCATCGGAAAATCAGGCACGCATACAGAAACTGAAGAGGATTAAGCAGAAACTAGATAGCACGCAAAGTTTGCTTTCCGAAAATGAGCAAATGATGAGGGAACGATTGTCAAAAGAGATTCAAGATCTTGAGCAGAATGATAAGACCAGAACAGATCAATTCACCAATCTGATTAAAAGCGAACGGCTTCAGAATATTCGGGAGAGAAACGGGCTCGAGTCGAATGTGCAGGTTGGCAATTATGAAACAGTGGCCATTAGGTTGGATAAGATTCTAGATGATCCCAAGGGAAACAATGACCTGTTATTGGAGGATGGAGACGTGTTAGTGATCCCAAAGAATTCCGAAACAGTCAGGATCAGAGGAAGTATTGTATTTCCAACTACACTCAAAGTGGATAATTCACGAAGTGCCAAGCACTACATTAACCAAGCAGGTGGTTTTGCGGCGAGAGCCAAGCGCAATAAAACTTATGTGATCTATCCGAATGGCGAAGTAGCTCGAACCAAACACTTTCTTTTCTTTAAAAACTATCCTAAAGTAGAACCAGGTTCGGATATTATTATTCCTACTAAAGGGCCTAAAAACCCCTTAGGGGTTCAACAGGCGTTAGCCATCACCTCGGGTTTGGCTACTGTAGCGTTACTGATCAGTCAAATCAACTTCAACTAGAATGAGCAATAGACCAGATCAGTTTACTTTTAAAGAACTTGTTTCGAGTCTTAGGGCATTCGTACACTACCTGATTGGTCAGTGGAAGGGTGTTTTTGTTATTACTCTTTGCATCACCATTCTTCTCATTGCTTTTAATTATTTAGGGGACAAAACGTATAGGGCGCAAACATCATTTGTTTTACAAAATGGGGATTCCGGTTTAAATGAGATCTCCTCGCTGGCATCCATTGCCGGCGTCAACTTGGGAGGATTAACTGACGGAAGCGATTTGTTTCAAATTGACAACGTGCAGGAACTCTACCGATCGAACCGGATGATCGTTCAAACCTTACTCAGTAGTGCGGACTTTCCGGAAGGCAAGCAGTTATTGGTGGAGCGATACATGCAGAATAAAGAATATCCCAAAAAGTGGAAAAGCAGCCCCCTTGAAGGGCTTAGTTTTGCCTCAACCAATTTTGGTGAAAGCCGATTGCAGGATAGCTTACTACTTGAATTCAGCGATGATATCAGAAAGGACATGTTGGTCATTTCTAAACCCAACCGAAAATTGAGCATACTGAATGTAGTGGTTGCAAATGAAGATCCTTATTTGGCGAAGGCTTTTAATGAAGAGCTGGTAAAGAATGTAAACTCTTTTTATAAGCAAACACGTACTCAAAAGTCAGGAGAGAACTTGGCGATTCTTCAGCGTCAATCCGATAGTGTCAAAATGGTATTGGATGGAGCAATCCTGAAACTGGCTGAGCTGCAGGAAGCAGCACCAAACAGAAATCCATTATATAAAACGGTATTAGTAGACGAGCAAAAACTCATGATAGACATTGCAGCGAGCACGGCCATTTATGAAACCGTGGTAACGAATTTAGAGTTGGCTAAGATCTCCCATCGAAACAATACACCCCTGATTCAGATCATTGATTATCCAGTTCTCCCGCTGCCTGATGATCGATGGAAATTTTCCAAAACTTTGATCATAGGCTTACTCGCTGGTGGCGTATTAGCGCTGCTTTATTTCTCCTTTAAGCGATTTTATGAAATGGCTATGAAAGAATCATAGGCATTGCTTCGCAAAATCTCACCAGCTAATCATCTTTCCCCCTCTTTCCTCCCTTAACTTTCCTTATTTAAACTAGTGAATCACTGGATTGCTATTTAATTTGGCCCAACAATAAAACTTAAAATTCATGGCGCAAACCATATTGATCACGGGCGTAGCCGGATTGCTGGGTAGTAGAATGGCCGATTGGTTGGTAGAAAATGTACCTGATGCACAAGTGATTGGAGTCGACAACCTTAGCGGAGGATATCTCAGCAATGTAAATGAAAAGGTGAGATTTTATGAAATGGATTGCGCAGATGAAAAATTGATTAAGGTTTGCGAACAATACCAACCGGACTACCTCTATCATTTTGCAGCCTATGCTGCGGAGGGTCTCTCTCCATTTATCCGAAAGTACAATTACCAAAACAATCTAGTCGCGACAGCAAACGTCATCAATGCATGCATAAAGGCACAAGTGAAGCGTTTGGTCTTTACTAGTTCAATGGCGGTTTATGGCCATGGAAAGCCTCCCTTTGATGAAGCCGACCAACCTCAGCCGATCGATCCTTACGGAATTGCTAAATATGCCTGTGAAATGGATATTCAAGTAGCCGGAGAGCAACATGGATTGGATTGGTGCATTATTCGACCGCACAATGTTTATGGCATTAAGCAAAACATTTGGGACACCTATCGGAACGTACTGGGCATTTGGATGACACAACATTTGAATGGAGAGCCGATGTCAATTTTTGGAGACGGCGAGCAGAAAAGAGCATTCAGCTATATGGACGACTGTTTGTTGCCTTTATGGAAAGCAGCAACTTTAACTAAAGCGTCAAAGCAGGTGATCAATTTGGGAGGAACAAGGTACCATTCGATCAATGAGGCTTGTGCCATTTTGAAGCAAGTGATAGGAGATGCTGAGGTTCAATATCATGAGGCACGGCATGAGGTCAAGAATGCTCATCCAACCTGGAAAAAATCGGTGGCCTTATTGGACTATGAAGATAAGACAAGTCTGGAAGATGGGCTTAGGACGATGTGGGAATGGGCTCAACGTCAACCACAACGAGAACGTTTTCGATGGTCGAAATACGAATTAGAAGATGGAATCTATGGCTTTTGGAAAAATGAATCTGAGCCAGAGTTGAAAAACCAATAGACCCCTATTTATGCTCAGAGATAAGGAGCGCATCTATCCTGATATATTTTTAGCAGGGGCACCTAAAGCTGGCACCACTACCTTGTTCGATATGCTCAATGAGCACCCACGCATTCAAGGAGCCAACAATAAAGAACCTGCATTTTATATGGATGCAGATAGCCCCCATAATCAGGCAAACCTTTCCAATCCGCAAAAAAGCTATCAAGCCTTCTATGCACCTTTTATCGAGAATGCTTTGCATTTGGATGGGAGCACCCAAACGATGTATCAGAAAGGACTTGCTAAAGAATTGGCTGCTTCTAATTTGAAACCTAAGTTTATTTTCATTCTAAGAGACCCGGCAGAACGTATCTACTCATCGTTCAATTACACGGCCAATAACCTTGCCTCAATAGAGGGGATCAGTTTTGAAGCGTATCAAGAATTACTGTTGACCGATAGGTTAAACGATCTCAAGCCTTTTTGTAAGAATGAACGTGCATTTTATTCTATGAGTCATGAATTGAAGTTCTCCCAATATCATACCTTCCTCAGTATGTGGCAAAAAGTACTGGACAAAGATCAATTTTTAGTCCTTACCTTTGAGGAGCTAAAATCAGATCCTCAGGCCATTTGGAAGGAGGTGCTAGCGTTTTTGACATTGAATGAAGTAGTATTACCTAAAGGAGTCGGCCAAAGTAATCCAACTCGCTCTGTTCGCAATCCGAAACTGCATTACTTACTACATCAAACCTATGAGAGAATGGGTAACCAGATTTCTTTACTGAATGGATTGAAAAGGACTTATAGTCGCTTACAATACAGCTCTAAGAAACCTTCCATGTCTCCTTCATTATTAGACGGGCTAACCGCCTACTTTCAGCCATGGAATAAACAACTTGCTGATGATTTTGATGTTGATGTTAGTCGTTGGAGGGCATGATGCAGAATAAAGTCGCCGTCATATTGTTGAATTGGAATGGTTGGGAGCATACCATCAAATGTATTCGTTCACTTAAAAATACTAAGCAAGGAGATCTAGAGATTATTGTGGTCGATAATGCTAGTGATGAGAAAGAGGTGAGGATGCTCGAGGAGGTTGAGGATATTCATTTGATTAAAAATAAAGAGAACATTGGCTTTGCTGGAGGCAATAATATTGGTTTGACATATGCCTACGAGCTAGGGTGCTCCTACTTTTTATTATTGAATAATGATACTACCGTCGATTCTGGTTTTTTGAATCCGTTGATTGAGGCTTTCAAGAGGGATCGTATTGGTGCAGTTCAACCCAAGATCTATACGATGCGGGATCCTGAAGTGCTTTGGAATGCTGGTGGAAAATTTGTTAAACGATATGCCAAATCGATTTCTGTTGGCCATGGACAAAAAGATATTGGACAATTTGATGAGCTGAAAGAGGTAGACTGGATCACTGGCTGTGCATTAATGATGAGTAGGCGCTCTTTCGAGGAGGTTGGGTTTCTTGATGAGCAGTTTTTCATAATGTCTGAGGATGTAGATTGGTCTATCAGGGCAAGAAAGGCGGGATTAAAGCTTTTGTATGTTCCAGATGCTAGAATCTATCATTTCGAAGGAGCAACTGCAAAGCTAAAGGAGAAAACCAGGGAAGGGACCAGAAGTCCAAGGCGAATTTATTTCAATCGAAGAAATAAGCTTTTTGTCCTTAGAAAACATATATCCGGGTTGTCTTATTTGACCGCATTAGTTTATCAAATCGCTGCCTGTATCATTTACTTGACATTCTTTCTGCTGAAAAGGCGTTTTAAAAAATTAAGGTATACTTGGAGGGCACTTAAGGAGGGTCTATGTACGCCATTGTTGGATGACAGACGGCCTTCAGTCAGATGACTTTGGTTTTCTAGCTTTTGGGTATAGCTTAAAGAAAAGTTTATCTTCGTAGTCGATCTCAAATGAATCTAGTTTCACTCATATCTTTTCTTTTTTTTGGTACCACACTAGTTACTTTGGGTCTTTTAAGTATCAAGAAGATTCTTTTTGAAGGTAAGTTGATCTTTGCCATTCTTTTTTTGGTCTACTTTTTGGCTTCAAACGCAACACTGCAGATCGTGACATTTGAGGTCACAAAAAGTGCCATTATAGCCGAATCGATCAGTTACCTCAAGGAGCTTTATGTATTTTTTGCTATCGTCGCTTGGTTCTTCTATACCAAGGGGATTGTTCGAAGAGATTTCTTTCTCTATCGCTACGACTATGCTGTGATCTTGTTCTTTGCAATCCTTGTGATTTTCTATATTCTTCCTATTGGTCCTGCTACTTTTATCAACAAGACCATCTATTTCAAAAATCTTTTGATGCTAGCGGGAATGTACTTTCTGGGAAGAAATATGCGCTTGTCTCCTTCCGATGTCAAGACCTTAGCACATTTCATTCTTTTATTGGTTGTTCTCGCTTTTCCAATTGTGCTGATTGAAAAATTATCAAATACTCATTTTCAATCAATGATAGGGTACACGGATTATGTCATTGCGAAGGGAGGTGAACCTACAGGAAGCTACGGGCTACAATATACTTTTCAAGCCAATAGTGGTGCGAAACGTTTTGCCTCATTTTTTGCTAGTCCCTTAGAATTGGCAACAGTTTCTGTCCTTGCCTTTGCCACAAGTTTCATCCTCGCCAGTTTGTGGAAAGAGAGACGTTGGCTCTACGCTCCCGTAGCAGTAATTTCTTTTATATGCCTAGTTTTTTCCTTTTCACGCGCTCCGCTCGCAGGCTTTTTCTTGATGCTGGTATTTATTGGTTATCTCTATGGCTATTGGCGATATATCTTGGCTTCGGCGATCGTCACACTGGTATTTTTAGCCATTCCATTTTTCTTCGGAAATGACGATCTACGCTTTTTTATCATTGATACATTCACGCTAGCAGACCCGTCGAGCGTTGGTCATTTAGTCGATTGGCTAGAAGGGATTGAAAGCATGCTCATAAGTCCCGAAGGAATTGGCATGGCGACTAGTGGAAATGCAGGAGGCGTCGATCCGGAGCTTCAGGTGGGTGGCGAAAATCAATTCATCGTCTTTGGTGTGCAGTTCGGCATTGTCGGGCTGCTGATCTATTTGTGGCTGGTTGTCAAATCAATTGTCATTTCAAAGAATGTATTTCAAGAGCTTAAAGGACAAGAGTCAAGCATCATTCCTTTCATAACGGCTTCATTTAAGGTTGCATTTTTCATGTCCCTAATGACAGCCAATGCTGAGATCTATAATTTGGTGGCTTATTTGGCCTGGTGGATGATTGGCCACGCTATTCAGTTAAAACATTCTTTGGCGTTTAAGGAAATTGAAAGGCCGACTTCTTTTTCTCAATTTGTAAAAGCATGAAGAAGGCAAGGGTGCTAATTGATACCTACCAATTACGAATTGCAAAAACAGGAATTCGCAAATATGTCGAAGAGCTAGTTGCCTTGATTTTGTCAAATCACTCCAAGGAGTTTGAGTATTACTTTTTCCCTGAGCTAGGATCATCAGAATTAGAAGAAAGTAACTCGAAATGGAACCGCCTTAGAGAACAATGGAAGTATTTTTATTTTAAGCAATTCAGTCTTCCTAAGGAGGTAAAAAGGCTGAATGCAGATGTTTTGCTTCTGCCGGATTACTATGCACCCATGACCGCTTTGGATGTTCACAAAATCATTGTTTTCCACGATGCTTTTTTTTGGCAAAACCCAGAGCGATATGGAAAGATGTGGTGGTTTTATTTTCAGCGAATGATAAAAGCTGGCCTTCGAGGTAGGTCGTCCATATTAACTATTTCGAATCACAGTAAGGATCAATTGAAAAGCGTATTGCCTTCGACAAGTGCAATAGACGTATTGCATAATGCACAGAGAACGCCCATTGAACCCGACAAGGACATAGTATCAAGTTTAGACTTGAAAAAAAGGAATTACTTTTTGCATGTTGGGGTTTTCGAACTAAGAAAAAACCTCAAGACATTGATCGATGCTTTTGCAAACTTTAAAGCACTAAGAGGTCATGAGCAAGTGAAGCTTGTATTGGTTGGTTCAGAACCTTCAGGTCAAACCATGAGCGCTTTACCTTCTATGAAAGAACAAATTGTGAGTCACAATTTGGTGCTTGACGTTCTATTACCTGGTTATTTGAGTGATCAGGAAATTGCGGCATTATATGCTAATGCTGCAGCTTATGTATTCCCTTCTACGAATGAGGGTTTCGGTTATCCCGTGCTGGAGGCTTTTGCTTATCAATGTCCGGTTTTGATCTCGAATCAACCCGCCTTGGTAGAAGTTGGCGGGGACGCGGTATTGGTTTTTGATCAAAACGACGTGGATGAGTTGACTCAAGGGTTGGTGGATCTTTACCAAAATGAGCAACTTCGACAAGCGTACATAAAAAAGGGAACAGAAAGACTCAGGCATTTTGATCGCCAAAACTACATTGCCGATCTTGAGCAATTAATGACAAAATACGTGTGAAAAAGAGAAGGCCCAGCAAATCTATACTGATGCTTCACGCAAGCTCTGATCTATACGGTGCATCAAGAGTGCTTTTACAAGTGGCCGTTTTATTCCGGGAGAAAGGTCTTGAGCCCATTTTGGTTCTTTCTGCACCCGGACCATTAGTTCATGCATTCGAGGAGGAAGAAATTAAGGTGTACATTAAGCCATTGGCCATACTAAGGCGTAAGTACTTCTCCTTCTCCGGAATTGTAAATCGTTTTCGAACAATGGTCAAATCTAAACGGGAGCTATCTAAGCTCATTAAAAAGCATCAGATCGATACCATTTATACCAATACTGCGGGCGTTTGGGTCGGGGCCTTATTAGCGAGGAAGTTTAAGCTTAGGCACCTCTGGCATCTGCATGAAATTATTCAGAGGCCTAGGTTTCTCACCCAAACTGTTAGCTGGTTGGCCAGACGTTCATTTGCAGAGGTTATTGTCGTTAGTCAGGCGGTGAAAGAGCACTGGCAACCGCATCTTCGCAACGTTAGAATCGTTCAAATTTACAATGGATTTGATTTCACCTATTTGGATGAAGTAGAGCATGGTGAAATCAAAGAGGCTATTACATCTGCTGATCTTGTCATTGGGATGATAGCTAGAGTTCATTTTTGGAAAGGGCAAGTGTACTTCCTTGAAATTGCGCATGCATTGAAACAGCTGGGGGTTAATGCAAAGTATGTAATGGTTGGGGATGCATTTCCCGGATATGAGTACCTGTATGATGAGATCAAAAACAAATGTCAATCATTGGGATTGAATGAGGATGTGATCAATTTGGGGTTTAGAAAAGACATCGGGCACGTCTTGGACTCCTTTGATTTGTTCGTATTGCCTTCCATTTTGCCAGACCCTTTGCCTACTACCGTATTGGAAGCAATGTCAAAGGCAAAACCCGTGGCAGCAACGGCTCACGGAGGCGCACTCGAAATGGTTGTTGATCAAGTTACAGGTGTACATATTCCTTGGAACGATCCAGAAGCGTCGGCTAAACGCATATATGATGTACTGATTGATCGAAAAATACTCAGTATTATGGGTCAAAAAGGTGCTAAACGTGTGGAGGAACAGTTTTCTGAAGAGGCTTTCAAAAGGAACATGCTGAAACTTATTGAGAATAGTGCAGGGTAAGGTACAACGATATGAGGCCTTAGATGGAATGAGGGGCATCGCTGCGATCATGGTTATCTTCTACCATTACAGCTTGCCTTTTTTCGATCCAGTGGGTGTTTTTCGGAATCAGTTTTTCATCAGTACCTCTTATGCTTTTGTGGATTTGTTTTTTGTGTTGAGTGGCTTCGTAATTGCTGCGAATTACCTGACCCGTATTCATACAGCAATTGATTTAAGAACTTATGTGGCAAAGAGATTTGCGAGACTCTATCCACTCTTGCTTTTTACGGTCATCTTGTACATGGGGTTAAAGGGATATGCATTGGTAGCAGGCTTTACTTTTGATACACCTGACTATGGTTGGAAAGATTATTGGATCGATATTGTAGAACCTCTGACTTTTTTAAACTCAACTCCATTGATTTCGTCAACAGCTGGCATGAACCCTCCTTCATGGTCTATATCAGCAGAGATGATCTCTTATCTTATATTCGGTATTATTGTGCTTTTTTTCAAGCAGGCCAAATGGCCGCACGTAATCTTAGTAGTTCTTTCACTGCTCTTTATTCTAGATCAGGGAAGGTATATGTTTGCCAGTGACTATGGTTTTGTCCGTGGGATTTTAGGCTTTGCAACTGGTGTTCTTGCTTTTCAAATGAAAACACTCAGCAAGCGATTCAATGGGTACCATGAATGGCTTTTTTTGGTCCTCCTGGTCACTTCATTTTATCAAATTCATTACTCTGTCACCGAGTTGACGAACTTAATATTGCCACCTCTTTATTTTTATGGAATCTTAGTGTTTTCTAATGAATCGGGCCTGTTATCAAGAGGGTTAAAGACTTCCTTATTCCAGTTTTTGGGTAAGATCTCATATTCTGTTTATCTCATGCATTTTATTATTCTTTGGACATTTTATCAGTTTGCTTGGAATGTGATAGGTCTTGAACCAAGTGCAGGACTTGCTTATCTGGGAATTATATTGGTGTTACTGACTGTGGTGATCACATCACACTTCACCTACATGTGGGTTGAGCGTCCTGGAATGAGTTTCTTAAGAGCTAAATTGGCAAAAAATGGATAAGCAGCTCCACGTTGCAATTTTGGGCTCTAGAGGCTACCCCTATGTTTACAGTGGGTACGAAACATTAGTTCGGCATCTCGCAGAGGGACTCGTTCAGAATGGTGTTACCGTTACCGTTTATTGTCATAAAAATCTCTTTGAAGAGAGGCCTAAAGAGGTCAATGGGGTGAATTTGGTTTATCAACCGACAATTGAAAAAAAGTCTCTAAGCCAATTAACGCACACAGCCTTGTCTATGTGGCACGCGTGTCGCAGTGAAGCTAATGTCATCTTTGTGGTGAATTCAGCAAATGGACCTTTCGGGCTTTTAGCGAGACTCTTTGGGAAACCTACTGCTATTAATGTGGATGGGTTAGAATGGTTGAGACCTAAGTGGAAGGGTCTGGGTGCGCGCTATTTCAAATGGTCTTCAAAAATTGCCACTAGGTTATATGATCAGATCATAACGGATGCTGAGGAGATGCGAAAGGTATACCTAGAGCTTTTTAAAAAAGACTCTACTGTCATTGCATATGGTGCCGAAATCAAGGATTCGTCGAAACCAGAGTTAATTGAGCAATGGGACCTTGAGAGAGAAGCTTACTATTTGATTGTTGGGCGGTTAATTCCCGATAATAACGCTGACTTGATCGTTGATGGGTTTGTAGCATCGAAAAGCAAAAGAAAGTTGGTGGTTGTGGGCGATGTGCCATACAAAGATGACTATGCGGATCGAATCAAAGCAACGCAAGATGATCGCTTGGTTTTTACTGGTTATGTCAAAGATCAGGAAGCCTTAGCGGAGCTGTATCACAATGCCTATGGTTATTTTCATGGACATGAATATGGTGGTACAAACCCTACCATGATCAAGGCCATGGCATACGGATCAGCCATTTTGGCTTTAGATACCGTTTTTAATCGAGAGATGTTGCAGAATGGTGAGTTTGGTAAGTTCTTCAAAAAGGACATTGGCTCGGTTACATCATTGATTGATTTGATGGACGCGAAAATGGAAGAAATGGCAAAAATGAAAAAAGCGTCAGTTTACGGTGTCTCTGCCAAATACAGCTGGCCACATATTGTTGAGCAATATCAGCAGGTATTCAAGGGTCTTCTCAAGCCTTGAATTTTTTCAATGTAAGGTGCTTTCGAATTCTTTTAATGAGGTAAGGTTTATTCTTTAGGGTTAAAAAATGCTCGAAAATTTGGCGTTCGCGATTGGCCATTTGATCACCGAAAGTCAAATAGAATCTTTCTGCTAGTAAGAGCTCATCTTTCAAAAAGTCTTCAGTTTTCTTTATCCTTTTTTTAGCCCTTTTCTCTTTGGGCTGTTCTTTAAAAGCCACGTTGTGATCGTGAAAGCGGTATTCATTCAGTGCCTGCTCAACTCTAATGATTTCTCCAAATGTCAAAGCATACAAGGCTAACCAAGCATCATGAAGTGTTTCGAGGTCTTCAGGAATTGTATGTACGATCTTACTTACTGCCTTATTGAATAAACTACTCCCTCCTGTTACAAAATTCCCGAATAAGAACGTTTCCAACCGGTGCTCGTAATGACTTTGACCTAACAAGTTCCAAAATGAATCATGGATGACGGTTCCTTTAGCATCAATCACCTTTGAATCATGATAGACAAGGGTAGGAATATCTGGAGAGGAATTCATGATAAACGAATACAGGGTATTGAGCTTCTCTGTCTGCCAGATATCGTCTTGGTCACTTAATGCAATGAATTCAGCATCCAAATTGAGACGAATGGCTTTCTTAACGTTCGAAATAACACCAAGTGTTTCATTGTTTCGATCAATGGTAAATTGAGGGAATTTTTCAGAACAAAGCGTTTTTAACTTTGAATAGAAATGAGGGTTGGAGTAATCATCTTGAATATGAAGACGCTCAAGACATTGTTGTTGGGCAATGCTATTGAGTTGTTCTTGAATGAAAGCATCACCATTGAAGGTCACCATAACTACACGGATGGAGCAACTACTCATGCACTTGTCTTTGATCTAATGGTCGCTATTAAGGTATTGACCAAGGTGTTTTTAAAGATATAATGTTGAATCGCAAAATAGATGCTCGCCGAGAGCAGAATACTTAAAATGAGTTCAAGAATGGAGTGTAGTTCTATCTTTTGTAGTGCGGCATGGACTAAAAAGAATGTTAATGCCGAGGCTAAACCAAAAAACACCTCTTTATAGGGTAGATTGGCAATAAGGTACTTAGGACAGAAGAAAATGTAAGAAATTGTAACAACTATTTCAGTTGCTAATATGGCAATAGAAGCGCCCGTAGCACCAAGTTCTTTAGTAAAGACCCAATTCGTCAGAATAAAGACAATGACACCAAGCAGTGTAGCCAAAAAAAGTGACCGATTTAGATTGTTTGGGACTAATACTTGCAAGCCAAACAGGTAGCCTAGTCCAATGAACAGTGGTAGGAAGCTAAGATAGGCCATACTTGAGATGGCTTCCATGTATTCAATTCCAAGAAGGACAGAGATAAAAAGTTCTCTAAAGGTAAATAAGCCTAGTGATATGGGAATCCCTAAAAAAAGGATGAAAGAAAAGCTTTTGGAAATCATTCGAATTTCATATAGCTTATCATTGGCCTTGATGGCCTGAGAAATGCTCGGAATTAAAACGGCGCTTAGTCCAGTAACGATAGGGATACAGACTTTAGAAAGTTTTACCCCTGCGCTATACAAACCAATCTGATAATCATTGCTCAAGAGGCCAAGGACTACGCTGTCCAGAGACGTGTAGACGGTAGTTGCAAATGTTGAGGATAGAATAAACAACAGGGGTTTTTGGTGTCTTCTGAGAGAGAGACCATTGAAAGTCAGACTCACTTTCTTCCGAATCAAGAATAGATTGAGTAAGTAATTGCCGACGTAACTGAAGGTCAGTATTGCTAAATAAACAAGCACATCGCCTTCATTTTTCACAAAACCATAGAGCAAGAACAGGGAGATCAGTTTTATGGCGACAGATCGTAGGGTAATCACCTTAAATTCTTCTAGGCCACTAAAGAACCAATCTACATTCAATGGAGCAAAGAGGATCAATACACCACAAACTAATGAAAAACTCTCTTTTACATCCAAATTAGGCACATAACCTAGTGCTAATAGATAAATGGACAGACTCAGAAATGCAGTCAAAAAACTGATCACCAATAGCTCAGAAAAAGTCCGCTGTAGTGCTAATTGATCATTTCGACTTCTACCAATTTCTTTGATGCCATAGAACGGAATACCAAAGGAGGCAATTACGCTAAAATAAAGAGCAAGGTTGAAGGCGAACTGTGCCTCTCCGAGTCCTTCGGGTTGTAAAACGCGGGCGACATAAGGGAAGGTGATCAATGGGTATAAAATGTTTATCCCATTCAGTGTGATTTGATAAAAGTAATTCCGACGAATGCCCAAAGATCTAATTCAAAGTTCTGTACTTACAAACTTACTTTTTCCATGAATTGATTTTCGCTTATGGAGTACATTATTTCTTTACAAAAAAAGTATAGTACTAAAAGAAATAGTGCAGGTTGAACTGGAGACTGTAATTATTTACATCAATATAACCAGGTTCAAAACCAGTGGTTTTAATAATTTGGTATTGGTAATTTAACGATTCAATGTAATTGAATTCTCCTTCAATAAGAACCTTATTCAATTGAACAGCTCCAAAAACAGCTGCACTAATGTCCACCCAAGGACGCATCCAATCTTCAGTGTCAGATAAAAGATCTATGAATAGATCTTCATTGTGGGTATATCTTTCTAGCCGTATGCCGAGTTTGTTTAAATCTTCCACATAGCTGACAGATAAGGTTTGACTATTGCTGCTAGGCCCTATACCTGCTCCTAGTATTTCTCCACGATTTGTGTACCCTTGCCTAACTCTACTGTGGATATAGAATGTACTAGCATTCCTAAACATACGACTTGTGCTTTGTTCTAGGATTGTCCATTCGGCATTTGCTTCAATGAATTGATTCTCTTTCTTTTGAAAAGGGAACAGTTTGGTGAAACCAAACAAATAACCTGCAGAGTGATTGGGTTCTATGAAGAAATCCCTGAAATCAAAAGCTGCATCGTTTCGAGCAAACTCGAAATAAAATTCCGTGTTCGCCTTGGTAGAGTAGTACCTGATGTACAGACTTGCGAGTTGATCCCTAACAATGTCATTGAAGGCGTCGTTACTTCTAAACAGGTTGGAAAAACTACCAAACCAATCGTTATTTTCATTGGCTGTCGCACTGTATTGCTGAACGACTCGTGATGCCCCTAGTGAAAGCCCTTTGATCCATTTGGGTTGATAATTCATCGTAAAGCCAGAAAGGTATCGCCAATCTGGGTCTTTATCTCTGAATACAAAACTTCCGTTTTGAACAAAGAAGGCATTTGGGGGATCGAAACCCGAATTCTCTAATCGCCCTCCGATCACTTGCAGTTCGAAGCTTCCGATGGGAGTTCGAATTGGCCGACGTGTATTGAGGGTAAGATGCTGGAAACCTCTGGCGTTGTTCGACATTACTAGCGAATTTCTTTTACCTGGCCCCCACCATATGTTCTGATTTGACCAACCCAATTGCATCGGGCCTACATCCAATTTGATGAAGCTCTGGCCGAGATAAAAAGCAGAAATTGGTGAAGCACCGAATGTCTCCGGTGTATCGATGAAATTGAGTTGACTATTGAAATAGCGTTGCCATAAGACGTTTCCCGCATTCAATGGGAAACCTTCGTAAGGTTGATTTTCTCCAAAGTGGTATTCAGGGTAGAATTGAATATGTAATGGACCTGATTTTAGCGCGAAACCAGCACTGAACAGTTGTTGATAGCCACTTAACGGCAACATTGATCCGTCATTCCAACTGTAGGGGTGTTTGTCCATATAGCGAGTTTGCACGCTGATAGGCAAAAGGCTGATATCCAGCCAGGATGCCAAAGGAATTCTTTTGTAAAAAGAAGTGTCTGGTAATGCAGCATCGATGGGTCTGATCAAAAAAGAGGAAAGGGTGTCGTACTTACCTAAAAGTTGCTGACGACGAAGGTATTCCTCTTGTGCACTTCCTACTAGTAGTTGTCCTTGTGCAAAGATTTTATTCACTTGACAGAAGCAAAGTAATAGTAGCATGTAGATTGAGGTCCTTAACATATTACCTCGGCTTTTGAGTGTATGTTGTTACTTTGAGATTGTCTATCGACCAACTTTTTAAGCAAAGATCAGCACCACTATCCTTGATGTCTGCTGCAATATTGATGCTGAGATTCCTCGAGGAATGAGGGAATAACTGATCAATTTTGATCAATTTGGTCCCTCCAACTTCTCCTTCAAAATGACAAACTCCCGGCAGGTCGGCTCGATTTATTCCGGCGTTCTCTGGGTTTGTTCCTTGATTGATGATATTAGGAAAACTCTGGACTGTATCGCAGTTTCTGTCTAAGCACTTGGTGTTAACGATAGAAGAAAAATGTAGCGTGCTATTGTCTATCTTAAAGATAAAGACATCCTCTCCATTTCCTCTGAGTCCATTCCCTTCCCATTTGTCATGGATGTAAAGATCAAATTCTACCCGAATGTAATTATGAGGAATAATGCCTTCTATGAACTGGGTTATTCCCCCTCTTTCGAATCTACCCAAGTTCCTATCTCCGTTAAACTCGAAGTATCGTTCCTCGGAATTGTGATAGGTTGTAAAAGCCGTATTATGACCTCTTTGCTCAAGTGGCGAGAATTGTTCAAAGGTGTGATGGTAAATGATCAGTGCATCAACTTGGTCGAATGTACAACCAAAAAGACCAAAGGATAGTAAGGTCACCATCATTGGGAGAATAGTTCTATTCCTTTTTGGTCGCGTCAAGACTAATTTATGCATGGGGAAATACAAATTCCAACTTTTAGTGTTCAAAACTAATCAAAGTAGTCAGTAAAAAATTACTTTGCTTTAGTTTTACATGGCAGTTGCTAAAGTTTCACGCATATTTGTGCTTTTCTACTCATTCATGGTCAAGATTTTATCCGTTATTATAGGTCTATCTTTTGTGTTTTCCTTAGCTGGACAAACTTCTAAGGACACTTTGTATGCTGAGGCTGGATTAGGCTACTTAGGAAGTAATGAGGAGTTTGTTCCATTCTTATTGGAGCATAACCGCTGGGGGATTGTCAATCCAGAACAGCAATCCTTTATCCAAGGTAATGTCTTTTATGGAAGAAGGTTTTCAAAAGACTGGACAGTTAGTGCGGGTACGACTTTCAGGAATGATCAAATGAACGAGTATTTTGTATCCGGAGCGTATGATTTTGTTGATCTAACCATCGGGGCAAAGCAAACCATTATTGGTGGTATCCAAAGCGATTTGATGATGGTCAACTATGGCTTGGGACGTAATGCAGCACCGGCACCGATGATAGAATTGAATATGAACAGGTACCTTGATGTTCCTTTTACTCAGGGCATTGTGAAATTCAAGGCGAGAATAGGGCACCGATGGTTAGAAGAAAACAGATACCAAAGTAAGGCGCTGATGCATAATAAGGACCTATATGTACTTTTTGATTTCAAAAAATCAATTGGTTGGCAGATAAGCACGGGTTTAGTACATATCGCACAGTATGGTGGTACTTCCCCTTGGGGATTAGAACAACCAAAGGACTTCTCCACCTACATGGATGTCTTTTTTGGAAGAGGAGCAGGAGAAGGTTCAGGCACGGCAGGTGAAAATAATGGACGCGGTAATCATTTGGGTATGCACGAGATCATGTTCAAGAAATATATAGGAGAACACGAACTGACGCTTGATTATCAATCTCCCTTCGAAGATGGAGGGAGCATGCAGTACGTTAGCTTTCAGAACTTTTTACTTGCTTTGAATTGGAAGCCATCGAAGAAGATCGCCTGGTTGAGCGAGGTTCAAATCGAATACACACAAACTCTCAGACAAAGTGGTCCTGGTTTACCCGATGCTACCCCGAATTTCCCCGATGAAGATGCCAACTTTGGAAATGAATTTGGTGGCAGGGATGATTACCATAACAATTGGTTGTACCGAAATGGATATACTTATCGTGGGTTGATTATGGGCAATCCTCTATTTCTGACACATGATTGGACAATGAACTTCCTAGATCCATACAAGTCTTATGATGTTACGGTCAGTAGCAATAGGATTCAGGCATGGGTGGCTTCAGTTCAAGGGTCTATTTCAGAAAAATTTAATTATCGTGTTCAATATGTTCGCAGCAGACATTTTGGTTCCTATAAAGGTCTATATGACGGGCGGTTCAACTGGGGTGGTATTCAGCAAGATCCAAACTACGACTATCCATTTTGGCCAAGTAAAACACAACACTCTTCATTGGTCTCACTGTCATATGTTGAACCCATAGGTTTTGAGAACATCAGGCTGAACTTACTCTTTGGCTATGATTTTGGGGAGTTGTATGAAAACTTGGGCGCAGAGCTGTCTTTGACTTATACTTTTTTGAATAATTAATATGAACATCATTATGTTTGGTAGAGATTATTAATTTTGTAGGAGATTAAGAAAACGGTTTGAAAAAACGATTCAATACTTACTTCCCTTCACTCTTTATTCTTGGAGAGACCTTGGTCATGCTGACCATGTTTTTCGCCGCATTTTATGTTTCGAAAACCAACTTGCCAATTGCCAAAAATGAGCTCCTAGGAATCGGTCTGAGTTTATTGGTTTGGGTAATTATTGCCTTGTTTACAAGAGATTTTAAAATAGGGAGGGCTGTAGATTTTTATCATACCTTTAAGAAAGCCTTTCGAAGCGTATTTTTGTTCATTTCTTGCATTTCGTTGGCTTGGGTTCTGATTGGAGGAGAAAGTTCTTTTGATCGCCATTTTCTAACTACTTTTTTTCTTTTACTTTTTGTTTGGATCAGCATCTACCGGGTAACTGTTCATCTGGTGTTGGATCGTTACCGCACCTTTGGTGGTAATATCCGTAGATCTGTTATCGTAGGATATGATCAATTAGGATTTGATTTATTTAAACTTTTAGCTAAACGGCCTCAATTCGGTATTCGCGTGAAAGGCTTCTTTTCCATTAAGGCCAACGAAGAAGAAAATTTTTCATATCCCTTATTGGGTAATATCGACCAATTGTTCTCAATCGATTACACTACACTAGATTTCATATATGTTAGTGACAGAGTCTCGTCAGAAGTGAAATCGAAAATTCTGGATTTTGCAGATGAAAATCTGATCAAAGTAAAGCTATTACCAGAGATCAAACTTGATGTGTTAAAGAGCTTAGTTCTTCGCCGCTATGAGCACATCTCAGTCATAGATCTGAATCAGATTCCCTTGGATAGTTTATTCAATAAATTGGTTAAAAGGAGCTTTGATATTGTCTTTTCTCTGGCAGTCGTTCTTTTGGTGATGTCTTGGTTGTATCCTATTGTAGGACTTTTGATCAAACTGAATTCAAGAGGTCCGATCTTATTCAAACAAAAGAGACATGGAGCTAACAACGAAGTGTTCAATTGTTACAAGTTCCGGACTATGGTAAAGAATAACGAGGCGGATGAAAAATGGGCAACAAAGGATGATTATCGAATAACTAGAATTGGACGCTTTTTAAGAAGAACAAGTATCGATGAATTGCCTCAGGTATTCAATGTTTTGTTGGGTCAAATGTCCGTTGTCGGTCCACGTCCTCATCCGATCAAACTCAATGAGACCTATCAAAATAGAGTGCAAAAATATGCAAACCGTCATAGCTTCAAACCAGGTATAACAGGCCTAGCCCAGTCCATGGGATTTAGAGGTGAAATCAAAGAGTTTCACCAAATGAACTCTAGGGTTAGATTAGATCGTTTTTATCTGCAAAACTGGTCTTTTTGGCTTGACCTCAAAATAATAGCTAAGACGATCATATCACTATATAAAGGGCAAGAACTGGCTTATTAAGTCAATTCTTGCTCATATACGGATTCATAATTTCACGTAATTCTTGAAGTCTTTATGCTCTTTCTTGAAGAGTTTTTCATCAGGTAAGGATTTGAAGTATTCGTAAGTGATTTTCAATCCTTCTTCACGATTTACCCTAGGTTCCCAACCTAAAATTTCCTTAGCCTTTGTGATATTTGGCTGTCGTTGCATTGGGTCGTCTTTGGGTAGATCTTTGTAAATTACTTTTTGATCTGTACCAGTCAGTTTAATGATCTCCTCCGCAAATTCTGCGATGCTTATTTCATCAGGGTTGCCGATGTTAACAGGTTGAGCGTAGTCTGACATTAATAGTCTAAATATGCCATCAACTTGGTCAGCAACGTAACAGAAGGACCTCGTTTGGCTTCCATCTCCAAAAATGGTTAGGTCTTCTCCTCGAAGAGCTTGTCCGATAAAGGCAGGTAATACACGTCCATCGTTGAGTCGCATCCGTGGCCCATACGTATTAAAAATACGAACGATGCGTGTTTCTAATCCATGATAGGTGTGATACGCCATTGTCATGGCTTCCTGGAAGCGTTTGGCTTCATCATAAACACCTCTTGGTCCTACGGGGTTGACGTTTCCATAATACTCTTCTGTTTGGGGGTGTACCAGAGGATCGCCATATACCTCCGATGTGGAGGCAATTAGCATTCGAGCCCCCTTGTTTCTTGCTAAACCAAGAAGATTATGGGTTCCAAGCGAGCCCACTTTCAATGTCTGAATTGGAATCTTAAGATAGTCAATCGGACTTGCTGGAGAAGCGAAGTGCAAAATGTAGTCTAGTTTTCCAGGGACATAAACGTAGGTTGATACGTCATGATGGTAAAATTCAAAGTCTTCTCTTGGCATCAGGTGCTCGATGTTGTCCATCGAGCCGGTGATAAGGTTATCCATTCCAATGACATGAAATCCCTCTGCTAAAAATCGATCACATAAATGTGAGCCTAAGAAGCCTGCTGCCCCGGTGATTAATACACGTTTTTTCATATTATTGGAGGCCTATGCCGTAATAAGTGAAACCATTTTCTTTCAGCTCTTCACGGTCATAAATATTACGGCCATCAAAAATTACTTTGTTCTTCAACAATTTACCAACCACTTTGAAATTTGGTACTCTGAATTCTGGCCACTCTGTAACGAGGAGCAGGGCATCTGCATCAACTAAGGCATCATATTCATCGTTTGCATAGGTAATGCTATCTCCAAGATCTCTACTCGCTTCTTCCATAGCGATGGGATCGAATGCTTGAACTTTGGCACCCGCGGTCATTAACTCTTCAATGATGACAAGTGATGGGGCTTCCCTCATGTCGTCTGTTTTTGGTTTGAAAGAGAGTCCCCAGATGGCAAAAGTCATTCTTGATAAGTCCTCACCATAGTGTTTTTTCACTTTTTGAACCAAAACGGATTTCTGTGCATCATTGACATTTTCAACTGCTTTTAACACCTGCATGGAATAGCCGTTTTCGTCTGCTGTTTTGATCAACGCTTTTACATCTTTAGGAAAGCACGACCCTCCGTAGCCTACGCCAGGATATATGAACTTATGACCAATCCGATTGTCACTACCAATGCCTTTCCTAACCATATTGACATCTGCTCCCATGATTTCGCAAAGATTAGCGATGTCATTCATAAAGCTGATTTTCGTTGCTAACATGGAGTTGGCAGCATATTTTGTCATTTCGGCTGAAGGGATGTCCATGAAAATGGTAGGGTGACCGTTGAGAAGAAAGGGTTTATATAGTTTCTCCATGGTCTTTTTGGCATCGTCCGATTCGACTCCCACAACGATACGATCAGGCTTTAAAAAGTCTTCTATTGCTGCTCCTTCTTTTAAGAACTCAGGATTTGAGGCTACATCAAACTTGAGGTTGGCACCTCTTTTTGCCAATTCTTCACTGACGGCAGCTTTTACTTTCTTGGCTGTTCCAACGGGCACTGTACTTTTTGTTACAACAACGGTATAATCTTCAATGTGCTGCCCTATCTCCCTTGCTACTGCCAATACATACTTTAAGTCTGCACTACCATCTTCTCCGGGAGGTGTTCCTACAGCTATAAAAGCGGCATCACTGCCTTTAACGCTTTCTCCGAGGTTAGTTGAAAAGTGCAATCGTTCTTTGGCATAGTTTCTTTTGACCATGGCTTCTAAACCTGGTTCGTAAATGGGCATAATGCCTTCCTTTAGGCCATCAATTTTTTTCTTATCAATATCTACACAGGTCACGTCTATACCTACTTCTGAAAAACAAGTACCAGTGACAAGGCCAACATATCCAGTTCCTACTATTGTGATTTTCATGATTTTATTCTTTTTACAAAGGTCGCATTGGAGACCCTTTATATCTTATTTCTTCGTTAAATGGGGTGTTGATTAAGTCGAATGAAGTTGCCCTATCGTTGAGCCAATCGCTGTTCCCAGTTCCATGCATCTCGCATGGCGTCTTCTAAACTATACTTCGCTTCCCAATTCAATCGGTCTTTGGCATAAGCACCATTTGCATAGATTTTTTCTACATCACCAGGTCTTCTTGGTCCTATTTTATAATTCAATTCTCTTCTTGAAGCTTTTTCAAATCCTTTGATGGCTTCCAAAACTGTACTTCCCGTACCTGTTCCAACATTGATGGCTTCAAAATACCCTTCGCTCTTTTCGTGGTCAAGAATGTCTAGGGCTTTTACGTGCGCGTCTGCTAAATCCATCACATGGATATAATCTCTTATGCATGTTCCATCGGGGGTATCATAATCGTCTCCAAAAACAGTGAGCTCTTTTCTTTTTCCAATGGCAGTTTGCGTAATGAAAGGAACCAGGTTGCTTGGTACGCCAATGGGCAGTTCTCCAATCTCACCAGAAGAGTGGGCTCCAATTGGATTAAAATACCTCAGCGCAATGCTTTTTAGTTTAGCCCCACTTTTGACCACATCTTCAAGGATCTCCTCATCGATCTGTTTGGTGTTTCCATATGGGGAATTTGCAGGTTGTTTCGGTGCTTGCTCGGTGACAGGAATAGATTCGGGTTGTCCATAGACCGTGCATGAAGAGGAGAAGACAATGTTCTTAATTTCGTTCGATAACATTGACTTCAAAAGATTGATCAATGCAGAAACGTTGTTCTCGTAATAATAGAGTGGTTTTTCAACTGACTCGCCTACGGCTTTTTTGGCGGCAAAGTGAATAACACCATCAATTTGTTGTTCACGAAAGATGGTGTCAAAAATACTTGGTGTTAAGCAATCCTCTTTATAAACAGTGAACTCCTTGCCTGTGATATGCTTTAGGCCCTTTAAAACGCTTGGATCGGAGTTCGAAAAATTATCCAAAATGATTGGATTGACTCCTATTTGATGCAAGCATACAACGACATGTGACCCAATGTAGCCAGCTCCACCAGTTACTAAAATATTTTTCATATAGTCAAATTATGACCTGTTTAGGACAATTAATAGTTAGGACTATTATTTTTGTTGCATATTATAAAGATATGGCAAATAGGATTGAGGAGCTAAAAAAGGAGATCAATAATTGGAAATGTTCGACCGAGAATGAACTCGAAGAATACCGCCTAAAATTTATTGGTCGAAAAAATGTATTGATCGATCTTTTTTCAGAAATCAAATCAGTGCCTAATGATCAGAAAAAGGCCTTTGGCCAATCTGTAAATGAATTAAAGGAACTGGCAAAAACCAAATTTCAAGAGTTGATCGAAGCCATGCAAGATGACGATCAGGATGTTGATACGCCTGTTGATCTTACATTGCCTCCAGTTCGCACTACTTTTGGCACCATTCACCCTCTCACAGCCACAAGGCAACGCTTTATCGAGATCTTTGAGCGCATTGGGTTCAATGTCTCTGAGGGACCTGAGATCGAAGATGATTGGCATAATTTCACGGCGTTGAATTTCCCTGAGAATCATCCCGCACGGGAAATGCAGGACACTTTTTTTATAGAAAAGAATCCTGATATCGCCTTAAGGACACACACTTCTAGTGTACAGATTCGAGTAATGGAGAATGAAAAACCACCGATTCGAACGCTATCTCCTGGAAGGGTCTTCAGGAATGAAGCAATTTCAGCGAGGGCGCACTGCGTTTTTCATCAAATGGAAGGGTTATATGTAGATGAAAACGTGTCTTTTGCGGACTTGAAACAAACCCTGTATCACTTTGTACAAGAGATGTTTGCACCGGAAACAGAGATTAGGTTTAGACCTTCATATTTTCCTTTTACTGAGCCTAGTGCGGAGATAGATATTTCCTGTCAGATCTGTCATGGGGACGGTTGTAATGTGTGTAAATATACCGGTTGGGTAGAAATAGGTGGGTCTGGCATGGTTGATCCTAATGTCTTGGAGAACTGTGGGATTGATTCGGAAAAGTACACAGGCTTTGCTTTTGGAATGGGTATTGAACGGATTGCCATGTTAAAATATGGGATCAAAGACCTGCGATTATTCACTGAAAATGATGTCCGTTTTTTGAAACAGTTTAAAACGATCTAATGGAATTAGGTGACATTAAAAGAATTGGAGTTTTAGGAGCCGGTACAATGGGTCAAGGAATTGCCCAGGTTGCTGCCTTGAATGAGTTCAAGGTGATTCTGTTTGACATCCACAACGCTAGTCTTCGGAAAGCAGAAGAGCAAATCATTCGAAATCTTGACAAAGGCATAGAAAAAGGAAAGGTAACCCCTGATCAGAAAGATAGAGCTCTTCGATTAATTGAATTCACAGATGAGATCAGTCATGTCCGTTGTGAGGTGGCGATTGAAGCGATCATTGAAGACTTACATGCCAAACAAGAACTTTTTTTGAGCTTGGAAGAATTTAATTCATCAGATACAATTCTGGCTTCGAATACGTCGTCTATTCCAATCACCCGAATTGCAAAAGTATTGAAACATCCTGAGCGGTTCGTTGGCATGCATTTTTTCAATCCGGCGCATATCATGAAATTGGTGGAAGTGATCGCCGGTGCATCTTCATCCGACCAAGTCGTTCAAACGATTAAGAAACTGGCAGAGAAGCTAGGGAAGAAGGCGGTAGTGGCGAAAGATGCTCCGGGATTTATTGTTAATCGGGTGGCAAGGCATTTCTATGTTGAAGGGTTAAAGGTTTTGGAAGAAGGAGTGAGCGATATAGAAGGAATTGACAGGCTCATCGAGTCTTCTGGTTTTAAGATGGGACCTTTCAGGTTGATGGACTTAATTGGAGTGGACACTAATTATTCGGTGACCGAAACCATGTTCAACTCTTTTCATCAGGACGCAAAGTTCAGACCTTCTCGCATTCAGCAACAAAAAGTGGATGCTGGTCATCATGGTCGAAAGTCAGGAAAAGGTTTTTACGATTACAGCAATTGATCGATCAGATCATTGATGGTAATTCCTTCTGCTTCTGCTTTAAAGTTTCGCACAATTCGATGACGTAAAATTGGCTTTGCCACCGCCTTAACATCTTCTATGTCGGGTGAATATTTACCATTGATCAATGCATTACATTTTGACGCGATGATCAGGCTTTGCGAGGCTCTAGGTCCTGCTCCCCATTCAATGTAATCTTTTGTGGCCTGTGGTGCACGTTCACTTTCAAAGCGCGTTTTGTGCACTAGCTCTACAGCATACTCTACCACATTATCGGCTACTGGAACTTTCCTTACCAAATGTTGATATTCCAGAACTTCTTTGGCACCAAGAATGTGCTTGACATTGGTGATTTCATCCGTTGTCGTGTTTTTCACAATATCAATTTCTGCCTCATAGCTAGGATAAGTCAATGCGATATTGAATAAGAAACGATCTAATTGTGCTTCAGGCAACGGATAAGTACCCTCTTGCTCGATCGGGTTTTGGGTGGCCAGAACGAAGAATGGTTTTTCTAAAGGGAAGTGTTGTCCTGCTACAGTTACGGAGTACTCCTGCATGGCTTCAAGCAGAGCCGCTTGCGTTTTAGGAGGAGTTCTATTGATCTCATCCGCTAGAATGATGTTGGCGAAGATTGGCCCTTTGACGAACTTGAAATTCCTTTCTTTGTCGATGGTTTCTGCACCTAAAATGTCAGAAGGCATCAAATCGGGAGTGAATTGAATGCGCTTGAAACTCAAGTCCAATGCAGAGGCAATGGTTTGAATCAATAAGGTTTTCGCCAAACCCGGCACTCCAACTAACAAGCTATGTCCCTGACAAAAAACGCTGGTGAGCATCAGGTTCACTACATCTTCTTGTCCGATGATTACTTTTGATATTTCTTGTTTGAGTGATTTAAAGTCCTCGAAAAACTTATCGGCCAAGGCCACATCAGAGGTAGTTTCTGTCATCATTTTATTCGTTTACGATATTGCATCTTTTGTATTCCGGATCTATCTCCAAATAGACCTCTAGCAATTTCTCTTTTAGGTAGTCTTGTCGCTTCAACGCTTTTTTCATTTCAAGTGTTGCTGCTTTTAGTTTTTCATAGTCATCCGTCAGGTTTGCTCGATGCGGAGGCACTCTTTTTTTGTAATAGATAATTCGAGCCACCTCGGTGTCGGCGCTTATTTGCACTTTCTGTGGGGCAGATATTTCACCCTCTTTCATTTTATCAATGGCAAAAAACAATTCAGGATCTAGCCCTGCTGCAGGAATACGAAAGGATCCGAATTGCTGATTTTGCAAGAAGCCACCATTAACACTGGTTGATTTATCATCTGAATACTCCTTAGCAGCCTCTTCGAAGGTAATGTTTCCTTCTTCAATTTCGGTTTTTAGGCTATCCAGAAAATCCATGGCATCTTGTGTATCTTGAGCAGTTGGCGTTGGAGTGATCAAAATGTGCCGGCTATTGAATTCATTTCCTCTTTTTTCAATGAGCTGGATCAAGTGAAAACCGAATTGAGATTCTACCGGCATTGAAATCTCTCCAGGCTTTAACGATAGGGCTCCGGCTTCATACGCCGGATCGAAAGTTCCTCTTGAGGCAAAGCCCAAATTACCGCCATTGCCGGCCGATGGTCCCTGTGAGTAAGTAGTGGCTAAAATTTCAAAGGATTGACCACTCAACGCATCCTCACGAATCTTAATGAGTTGCTGCCTGATTTTTTCTTTTTCTTCATCGTTCACTTCGGGTTCCTTCATGATCAATCCGATCTCGTATTCCACGGAGTAAAGAGGCAAACTGTCTTCAGGAATCTGCTTGAAAAATTTTCTGACCTCATTCGGCGTAACGGTTAGATCAGACAGTACATTTTGTTCTTGCTCCTGGATGAGCAATTGTTCTTCCACCTGAGGCCGAAGTTCTTCCATGAATTGATCAACAGACTTACCGTAGGCTTCTTGAATTGCTTTTTCTGAGCCAAATCGTTGAATGATCCGCTGCATTCTGCCTTGTAGTTCATAATCAACTCGACTAGGGTCTAATTGCACGGAGTCAATATCACTCATGACCAGCATGACCTTATTCTCGATGAAGTTATTCAGAATTAGGCAGCGGGCATCTCCTTGATACTCTCGTGCTTGAGGGCTTTGTAGAAAGCTGACATAGGCAGCTTCCAATTCGCTTTTCAGCACAATTTTATCATCTACTTTGGCAATGATCTTATCAACGACTTGTCCGCTTTGTGCCAACGCACTATTGGCAAATGCCCAAATGATGCCGATCAAACAGCTAGCGATAAATCTGGTAGTCCTCATTCTGCTTTGCTTCTTCAAAAATTTCATTTTCCAACTCCTTTACCAAGGCTATTTTTCGCTTATTGATAATAATATTTTTTATATCCTCTCGCACAAAGGCTAGGGGACTGATCTCCTCAGAAATTTTGTATTCGTTGATTTTGAGGAGGTAAAGATAGAGAGAATCCTCTTCTTCAACATATCGGTTCCTCTTCAAGAATTGAATTTTATTTGTGAGTGTGGTGAAAGGAGAGTTTTTAGTCAGTTCGTCAAATTTCAACCACGTGGAATCTTCCAAGTAATAGTTGTCGGCGAACTGGAAGGCATATTCCTTTAAGCTCTCTACATCTCTCTCTCGATCAGATTTTATCCAGCGCTTTACTGAGTTTAATTTTTGAGCTTCCTTGTTCACTTTCATGAATCGACCACGTAATATGTTCTGCCTTAGTACAAAACTATTTTTGTTGGCATTGTAATACTGAACGATTTCCTCTTCGTTCACCAAGGTATCGAGTTGCTCCTGAACGATGTACTTTTGATATTCATAAGAGATCAGCGCATAGCGATAGTCCTCAACCTTTTGTTCTATACTAGAGAAGTCAATGTTATAATTCTCATTGGCTCTTTTTATGAGGAGCTCTTTTTTTATCCAATTGTCAATAAACTTCTCAACAACTGCAGCACTATCCTTTTTCGGCACATTCAATCCTTCGATATCCGCTCGGCTCAGAACGTTGGTACCTACTCTTGCGACGATGAGTTCATTGGCCGTTGTATTACCTGCAGCGTTTTGACTGTCCTGTATCAGGTCACAGGATTGGCCAAGGATAATCAACAAGATCACTATGTAACGCTTACTGCAGTTCATTAACTAGTTCTTTGAGCGCTTGCTTATCCTTTTCAATTCGATGTTGACTTCTTAAAGCCCGTATAAATTCTTGATCTAGCTTTTCCTGATAATCTGCAATGACTAAACCTCTCACCTCTTCAAACGGCAGGAATTCGTTGTCCATTGCATCAATAACAATGAAAAGCTTATTGGCGGAGGAGAATATTGCGCCTCTCTTTCTGCTAAATCCCTCAAAACTAGCAAATTCACTTTGCTGAATGTCTCTTTTTACAAGATTTAACGCTTTTGGCATGGATAACCCGTTATTGAGTTGATTGATCAATTCTTCCTTATCCAGCCGTTCTAAGCTGTCTGCCAATGCTGCTATTTCTTCTTGAGTGGATAATTGAATCTCAACTACTGATACTTCCGCTGGAGCTGGATATTTCGTTCGGGTGGCTTCGTAATGGTTGCGCTGTCCAAGACTATCTTCTAAGGCTTTGTTCCAGACAGAGCGCTGCATGATCTCGAATAGCAGCAACCCCTCTTCGTACTCCTGTCGAAGGTAGCGATACTCTGGATATTGGATAGGGGCAATAGAGTCAGCATAAGCCGTGATCATATTCTGCTCAAAAAGGGCGATTTCTTCCCATGTTGGTCTTTTAGTGCCGGTCAATTCAATGAACTCTTTGACCAAATAACTCCTGTTTGTAAGTGAGAACAGCACTTCATTTTTATTCCTTTCGATGGGCGACAAGTCTTCTGCAGCCAATAGTTTCGAGTAGATTTTGTCGTTTTTCTTAAACCCATACTCAGCCTTAAGTTTTGCCAATAAAGTGCGATTTGATAATTCATTTCTCCCTGTTCGAACGATCTGTGCTTCAATTTCTTTTCTGATCTTGTTCAATTCAGGGACCCCTTGTTTCGCATCCAAACGAATGATATGGTAACCAAAATCAGTTTCAATGGGAGGTATGAATTCATTCACAGCCAGATCAAAGGCAGCTTCTAGGTAGTCATCAGGTAATTGCTTGAGGCCGGCAAAGGGCAAGCCGCCACCTTTCAATTTGGTTTGACCATCTTCTGAGTATTTTCTGCACATTTCGTCCCAGTTGGCTCCTGATTTTAGCGAGTCATAGACTTGGCTTGCCATTCGTTTGGCCTGCTCTTTCGAGCGCGATTGCTTAGAAAAGAAAATATGCGAAGTTCTTAATTTGCCTGGATTAGGGATTTTATCTTGGACGAAAATCAGATGGTAGCCAAACTCAGTTCGTACGACCGAAGAAACTTGCCCAAGGCCTGTTTCATATACAGCTGTCTCGAATGGATACACCATCATAAAGACACTAAACCAGCCCAAATTACCTCCATTTTTGGCTGAACCATCTTCAGAATACCTCTTAGCCATTGTTTGAAACTCCGATTCAGTTTTTATGGTATTTTTCAGGGAATCTAAAAAGGCATAAGCTCGAACTGTATCTTCTGCAGGAGCTTTTTTATCCATTTTTAGAAGTAAATGAGAGGCTTTTATATTGAACTGCAATCGTTCGTAGGCTTGCTCAACGAGCTGGTCAGTCAGGTCCGTCCCCTGTGTGTAAGGTTTTTTTAGAGCACTGAGGTAACTGTTCAACTCATTTTTGAAACTTTGGGTGGTGTCAATGCCTTGATTTCGAGCTTCTATTACTTTTAATTTAAAATTGAGATAGCGATCGAGGTAAAGGTCCAAAGAGTCGAATGTGATCGCCAAGGAGTCGGGTCTGTTTTTCTGAAAAGCATACAGTACTTCTCCTCCTGGAACGGGTTCACCATCTATTGTCGCTAAGACGATGTCCTGCGCAATGCTGGCATTAGCCAATAACATAAAGAGCAGCCAAAGCTTCTTCATTTTTATTTCTTAAGACTCAAAAGAGATCTTCTTGTACAGTTTAAGTCTGTTGTGATTTGACTGAGTTGAGAAGTGAATGTCATCCATGATTTTTTTAACGAGCATAATCCCTATGCCACCCTTGTGTTGATTCTTGATGAGTTCCTCAAGAGCAGGTGCCTCGTAGCTGACGATGTCGAAGGCATGCCCATAGTCAATGATCTCGAATTCAATTCCTTTGTCATCAAAATCAATGCTTAAGCTCACTTTCAGCTCCCCATTTTGGCGGTGTCCATGGATAATAATATTTGCACAAACCTCATCAATGGCCAAAACGATCATGTTGGTCTCAATTTCAGAAACATGATGTTCTTGGAGTACGTCAGAAACGTACTTGCGCATAAGCCTCAGCTTATTTTTACTGCTTGGTATGTCGAATTTATACCCCATCGATCAACGCTATCGCTTCTTCTTTTGTGTTTTTAATGGTCAACAATTGGTCTAGTCCCAGGATGCCAAATACTTTCATTACTTTTTCTGAAAGGCCAAAGATGATGAAGTGGATTGATTTGCGAGAGATCTCTTCGATGTAGGACATGAATACGCCAAGCCCTGCGGACGAGATATATTCTAGCTTCGTACAATCGATTAAGATGTTTGGTCCATTTTCATCCATCGCTTCCCTAATGGCTTTGTCCAAGTGTATGGAGGAGCTGGCATCTGCCTCACCACTTACGGAGATCAGGAGGTAATGGTTTTCTTGGGTTTTTATTATTTCTATCATCTTCTCTTTGTTTCAACGTAATTTATATGAATTTGATCACCACCATGGTGTAATCATCATCCAACGGATTTTCCTGACAGAACTCATAAAGTTTGCTAATGAATACTTTTTGAATCATCACAGGGTCGTAGTGTGCGTTTTGTTCCAGTAGCTTATTCATTCGATCAAAGCCGAACTCTTCATTCGCATTGTTTTTAGCTTCCGAAATACCATCGGTGTATAGGACCAAAATGTCGTCTCGCTCATAACGGAATTGACTTTCCTCGATGAAATTCTGATAGGTGTCGTTTCGCATAATGCCCAGTCCAAGTCCTTTGTTCTCCAGAAACGTTGAAGACTTCTTACTTCGGCTGTAAAATAACGTAGGACAGTGTCCGGCTCTGGCGAAGTCAATCACTTGGTTTTTCGTGTCAATGATGTAATATGTTAAGGTGATGAAGGAGGTCCTTTCAAGGCATTTGCTCAAGGCAGAGTTGGCATGAACCAAAAATTCCTTAGGGCTAAGGTCCATTTGAACAAGGCTCTGGAAAATGCCTTTCATTTGCGACATGTGGAATGCCGCAGAGGTTCCCTTGCCAGATACGTCACCGATTACGATCGCGAATCGATTCTCATCCAATTGAAAGGTATCATAATAATCGCCTCCTACCTCAGCTGCAGCCTCCGTAAAGGCATGGATTTGGAAAGATGAGTTGTGGTCTAGCACTTTCGGCAGAAGTTGCCGCTGGACATTTTTAGCAATGTTTAGCTCTTCTTGATAACGCTCGTTCTCAATCGCCTTTCCAATGAGCCTAAAGTTTTCAATGGCCACACTGGCTTGGCTTGCAAAAGTGTTGATGATGTTGATCATCTCCTTATTAAAGCTCTCAGCCACTTCATTAAGCAAATACATAAAGCCGATCACTTCACTCTGCAGGGTGATTGGTACAACAAAAGCTGATTTGTAATGATAACGTTTGAGGTTAACAATGACCCGATCACTCGTCCCCTCACTCGTGAATGGATTTTTTAAAACGGTTCGTGATTTTGCGCTTAGAACCAATTCTTTCACATGATTGATCTCCTCTCTACTGATCTGTTTGGTGATGAATTGATTATCTCCTTCGTTGTGGTTGATCTCTACCCAGCCGGCGTCTGCATATACCGCACTCATGGACGACATCAGTAGCACTTCGAAGATCTCTTCTTCGTTTTCACCCTGACTGACGGATTGGCTAAGTCGCTGGAAATTCAGCGCTTCTTCCATTTTCTTCTCAAAAACCGAGGAGGTCGGTAAATTGAAGAGAATCACCAAAAGCGAGAACAAGCTGTAAAAGAGAATGAAGGTGAAGAGGACTAGGACAAATAGGCTGTCGAAGTTTTCGAAAAAGTACTCAGATTCAGTCGGTGCAATGTAGAGTGAATTGAAAAAGTAAAAGATGTAGATCGTGATCAATAAGATCAGCAGAATACCTTTCCACTTTTGTTTAAAATTCAAATAGGCCACCCATTTTAGATTTCCAGATAATAGTATCGCCATAATGGCCACGGCAGCAAAAATGAACTCAAATAAGAGACTGTTTTGCAGTGTCAGTTCAGTTAAGGTGAAGAAGGTCGATAGAATGACCGTCACTTCGAATAAATTCCAATAATATATCAGGCGTTTACTTTTCTGGTATAGGATCAGCCTCTTCCAAACGGTAAAGGTGCTGATAAGGAAAACACTGATCAATCCTCGGTTTAAGTCCTGAAAGAAGGTGGTAACAAATGGGTTTTCAGCCAAAGGAGACCCCTCGATAGAAGTATAGAAGAGCACAATGATCAAAGAGATGATGGTGGTGATCAAACCTGTCGCGAATACTCTCCATAAAAGGTCGATGAAATTGCTACTCTCTACCGACTTTATGCGGTAGCGGAAATAGGCCATGACCAAGATGAGGAAGGCCGCCTCGATCAATTTATTGAGAAAAGGATCGATTCCAAGATCGACTTCGCTCCGTACAGCCAGCAGCTGTAAGATGTCGATGAGTGTACCTATGAGCCAAAGTAATACAGCCAGCACAAGGCTGAGACGCATGTAAAACTTCGGTGTTAAGGTAAATTTCATTGAGTTTTTGTTCCTCCGAAGTTACAAGATAGTTTTTAGTCCGATTCCTAAAAAGAGGACTTTGCCATCTTATACTTCTTTCAGGCGAATTCCAAGTTCGTCAAGTTGCTTGTTATCAATCGTAGCAGGAGAGTCTATCATGACATCCCTTCCTGAAGTGTTTTTTGGGAAGGCAATGTAATCTCTGATACTATCTGATCCGCCAAACATGGCACAAAGGCGATCGAATCCAAAGGCGATACCACCATGTGGTGGTGCACCATATTCGAATGCGTCCATCAAGAAACCGAACTGCGCCTTCGCCTCGTCATCTGAAAAGCCCAGATGTTTGAACATGAGGGATTGCATACTTTTGTCATGAATTCGAATAGAGCCCCCACCGATCTCAACACCATTGATCACCAAATCGTAGGCGTTGGCGCGTACCTCTGCAGGCGACGCATCCAATTTTTCCAAATCCTCTACCAACGGCGATGTGAATGGATGATGCATCGCATGGAACCGCTGTGTTTCTTCATCCCATTCCAATAAAGGGAAGTTGACTACCCAAAGGGGTTTGAATTCGTTTTTGTTTCTCAGGCTTAATTCATTACCAAGGTGCAAACGTAATTCGTTCATCTGCTTCCTTGTTTGTGCTTTTGCTCCTGACAGCACGAGCAACAGGTCACCAGCTTCTGCACCAGCTTTTGTGGCCCAAGCCTTGAGGTCCTCTTGATCATAGAACTTATCGACGGACGATTTAAATGTTCCGTCTTCGTTGCATTTGACATGCACCAATCCTTTGGCTCCGACTTGAGGTCTTTTCACAAAATCTGTCAACTCGTCGAGCTGCTTACGTGTATAGTTGGCACAGCCTTTGGCACAAATTGCAACTACCAATTCAGCTGAATTGAACACGTTAAATTCTTTGTGTTGAGCGACATCGTTCAATTCAACGAACTCCATGCCAAAGCGTACGTCAGGTTTGTCAGACCCATATTTTTCCATGGCTTCCGCATATTCCATTATAGGAAAATTTGGAAGCTCAACCCCTTTGATTGTGCTGAATAGATGCTTGGTCATGCCTTCAAACATATTGAGCACATCGTCGCGCTCAACAAATGACATCTCACAATCGATTTGAGTGAATTCAGGTTGGCGATCTGCTCTTAGGTCTTCATCCCTGAAACACTTCACAATTTGGAAATAGCGATCGAAACCGGAGACCATCAGCAACTGCTTGAAGGTTTGTGGAGATTGAGGGAGTGCATAGAATTCTCCTGGATTCATGCGCGATGGCACAACAAAATCTCTTGCTCCTTCCGGAGTGGATTTGATCAATACCGGCGTCTCTACTTCAATAAAATCTTGTTGCGCAAGGTAATTTCGTACGCCGATGGCCATTTTAGACCTCAACTCGAGTTTTTCGCGTACCTCGTTTCTCCTTAGGTCGAGGTAGCGATATTTCATCCGCAGCTCCTCGCCACCATCGGTGTCGTTGTCGATCACAAAAGGAGGGACTTTCGAAGCGTTTTGAATGGTCAATTCAGAGACAAATATTTCAATCTCACCGGTCGGGATCTTGTCATTTTTAGAATAGCGGTCAACAACTTTTCCCTTGGCAGTGATGACGAATTCTCGGCCAATTTTTTTAGCGATTTTCATCGCGACAGCATCACTTTTTCCTTCTTCAAAGGTGAGCTGTGTCACACCGTAGCGGTCTCTTAGATCAACCCAGAGCAAGCCGCCTTTGTCACGCACTTTTTGTACCCAACCCGAAAGGATTACTTCTTTTCCAACATCTCCAACTCTTAGTTCACCACAAGTATGCGTTCTTAACATGATCTCTACCCTTAAAAATGAGTGGCAAATTTAATAATTGTTTTAGCAATTGAGGTTTATATTGCCAAAAATGGAGCTTTCAATACATAAGGACGAGTACTTCATGGGTGAAGCCCTGAAACAAGCGCAAATGGCTTTTGATGCCGGTGAGATACCGGTAGGGGCAGTGGTTGTGGCTGAAAAGAGAATCATTGCAAGGGCACATAACATGACAGAGCAACTGAATGATGTTACCGCGCATGCCGAAATGCTGGCCATTACAGCCGCTGCCAACGCTATGGGCGGGAAGTATTTGAATGAGTGCACTTTATTTGTGACACTAGAGCCTTGTGTGATGTGCGCCGGGGCGAGCTACTGGGGTCAGCTGGGTAGATTGGTCTATGGCGCGGATGACGAGAAACGAGGCTTTGTCCGTTTTGGGAGAAAAATGCTTCACCCGCGAACAGAAGTGAAAGCTGGTTTGTTAAGTAAGGACAGCGAAGCGTTATTGAAGCGTTTTTTTGAAAAGCTGAGAAAATAGATTTTTAACATAAAACGATAGTTATGTCATTTGAATTACCAAATCTTCCATATGCATATGATGCGTTGGAGCCACATATTGATGTAAGAACCATGGAGATCCATCATGGAAAACACCATGCCGGTTATACGAGCAAGTTGAATGGAGCCATTGAGGGTACCGACATGGCAGGCAAGAGCATTGAAGATCTTTTAGAGAATCATAGCGACAACGGTGCTGTGCGCAATAATGGAGGCGGTTACTACAACCATAATCTTTTCTGGACAGTAATGGGTCCGAACGGAGGAGGGACTCCAAGTGGAGAACTTGCCGATGCCATCAACGAAGCATACGGATCATTCGAAGGATTTAAAGATGCATTTTCTAACGCAGCAGCCACTCGATTTGGTTCGGGATGGGCTTGGTTATGCGTTCATTCAGGTGGTAGAGTAGAGGTTTGTTCTTCTCCTAATCAAGACAATCCATTGATGCCAAATGTTGGCTGTGGAGGTACTCCAATTCTTGGCTTGGATGTGTGGGAACATGCATACTACTTGAATTATCAAAACAGAAGACCTGATTATATCAATGCATTCTTCAACGTGATCAACTGGGAAGAAGTAAGTAAAAGATATGCTGAAGGGAAATAATCCCTGAATGTCGAATACAATTAAAAAGCCCTGAAGAATTATCTTCAGGGCTTTTTTTATGATTGCGTGATTGTAATTATGAAGCCTTTTTCAAGCTTCCTTGAATTTCTCCTTCGATATCGTCCGTCACAATACTTTCATTGTGCTGGCTGATGTCGAGACCAAGTTCTTCCGCCTGTTCCGTCACCCGCATTGGGATGATCATGTCTGTAACCTTAAAGAGGAGGTAAGACAATCCAAAGGTAAATCCACCGACAAGGAAGACAGCCGCTAGGTGTCTTAAGAATGTTGTCGGATCGCCATAGATCAGACCTACGTCTTTAGCAAATACCCCGGTTAAGATCATACCGACTATTCCACCAACACCGTGGCAAGGGAAAACGTCCAGGGTATCATCGATTCCTGTTTTATTCTTATAGTACACTACGATGTTTGAGACGATGGCCGCTGCTACACCAATAAATACCGACTGGCCTATGGTGACGAAGCCTGCGGCAGGTGTAATCGCTACCAATCCGACAACCGCACCAATCGAGGCGCCCATGCCGGAGATTTTTCTACCCATCAGGGCATCATAGAACACCCAGGCGAGCATGGCAGCAGCTGAAGCTACAGTCGTTGTCGCGAAGGCAAGCGCTGCATCTGAATTAGCGCCAAGGGCGGAGCCTGCATTAAAGCCGAACCAACCGAACCAAAGCAGGCCCGTCCCGAGCAATACATAAGGTACATTGGCTGGTTGGTGGGCCACAGTACCATGATTTTTTCTTTTACCAAGGATAATAGCAGCGGCAATGGCGGCAAAACCCGCTGACATATGCACTACTGTTCCTCCTGCAAAGTCTAATACGCCCCATTGCCTCAAAAAGCCATCCGGGTGCCAGGTCATGTGCGCCAACGGGCTGTAAATGACCACGCTGAAGAGGATGATGAAGAGTAGAAAGCTTGAAAATCGAACGCGTTCAGCAAAGCTACCCGTAATCAAAGCCGGAGTGATGATGGCAAATTTCATCTGAAAGAGAGCAAAAAGGACAAATGGGATGGTCGGTGCAAGATCGGCTTGCGTAGCACCACTCACGCCTTTGAAAAAAGCAAAGGTTCTCGGATCGCCAATGATACCGCCAATGGAATCTCCAAAAGCAAGGCTAAATCCGCAAAGTACCCAAACAAGGGTGATGACTCCCATACAGATGAAACTTTGAAGCATGGTAGAAATCACACTTCGCTTATTGACCATCCCGCCATAGAAGAAGGAAAGGCCCGGGGTCATTAATAAAACTAGACCGGTTGCTGCGAGCATCCAAGCCGTATCGGCACCGTTGAGGTTCGGGTCAACGGTAACTTCTCCAGCAGCTGATACATCGAGGAGGCTAACCAAAGCCACGATGATCAGGAGGGAGAATCCTGGTATCCATTTTTTTCTCATTTCTTGTAATTTGGTTCGACTTAGGGTAATTCGTAAACCCAAAAAATTAATAATTACATAAAAATGAAGAAAATTAGTTTTAGAGCAACCCTGTTATTTGGAAAAAATAGTAAATCGATTGAAATGATTGATCATTTAGAAGCCAAAAGCTCTTTTAATTCATTCAATTCATCCCTCAACCTTGCGGCCTCGATAAAATCTAGCTCTTTGGCAGCCTTTTCCATCGATTTTTGCGTTTTCTGGATCATTTTCTCTAATGCTGGTTTTTCCATGTAGGCCACCACTGGATCTGCTGCTACTGAGGTTTGATCACTTTCTACGTAGTAGTTTTTAGCTCCTTTTTTAGAATCAGCCACCCCTGTTTGTCCCATAATTGCCTCTTTAGATTTTAGGATGGTTTTTGGCGTGATGCCGTGTTCCTGATTGTAGGCGAGCTGAATGGCTCTTCTTCTGTTGGTTTCGTCAATTGAGCGCTGCATAGATTCCGTGGTAATGTCAGCATACATGATCACACGTCCATTCTCATTTCTCGCTGCGCGCCCTATGGTTTGAATCAGAGAGCGTTGATTTCGTAAGAATCCTTCCTTATCAGCATCAAGAATGGCAACCAAGGAAACTTCAGGAAGGTCAAGTCCTTCTCTCAATAAGTTGACCCCCACCAACACATCGAAAACGCCCAACCTCAATTCTCTCAAGATCTCTACTCGATCAAGGGTGTTGACTTCGGAGTGAATGTAGCGCACCTTCACACCAGCTCTTTCCAGGAATTTGGTCAACTCCTCTGCCATTCGTTTGGTCAGTGTCGTGACTAACACGCGTTCTTCTTTCTTGACTCTGTCGTCTATTTCTTCCAACAGATCGTCGATCTGATTGGTGGAAGGACGCACGTCAATTTCAGGATCTAACAGGCCGGTAGGGCGTATGATCTGTTCCACAATTTCACCTCCCGTTTGGGTCAATTCGTAATCTGCCGGTGTGGCCGAAACATAAACCACCTGGTTGATGAGCGATTCGAATTCATCGAATTTCAGGGGTCGGTTGTCAAGGGCAGAAGGCAATCGAAAGCCATACTCCACCAAATTTTCTTTCCTTGAGCGGTCCCCACCCCACATGGCACGAACCTGTGGTAAGGTGACATGGCTTTCATCAATGACCATCAGGTAGTCTTCCGGAAAGTAATCCAATAGACAGAAAGGACGTTGTCCTTTTTGACGCCTATCGAAATAACGCGAGTAGTTCTCAACACCCGAACAGTAGCCCAACTCACGCATCATTTCCATGTCGAACTCTGTCCGTTCTTTCAAGCGCTTCGCTTCCAAGAACCTTCTGTCATCTTCAAATTGACCAAGTCGTTCGACGAGGTCATCTTGAATTTCGTGAATGGCCTGATGGAGTAAGTCCTTGCCAGTCACAAAAAGATTGGCAGGAAAGATGGTGATGATCTTTTCATCGGAGATTTTTTTGCCCGTGGCCGGGTCTATTCGTTGAATGGCTTCAATTTCATCTCCCCAAAAATAAATGCGGTAGGCAAAATCGCCGTAGGCAATGAAAATGTCTACTGTATCTCCCTTTACGCGGAAGGTACCTCGTTTGAATTCAGCCTCTGTTCTAGAGTAGAGAATGTCGACAAAGGCAAAAAGCAATTGGTTCCGACTCACTACATCCCCGACTTGGAGTCGAACCACGTTCTTGCCAAATTCTTCTGGATTTCCTATGCCATAAATACAAGAAACGGAGGCGATGACGATCACGTCCCTTCTGCCCGTGAGCAAGGAAGAAGTAGCACTCAAACGGAGTTTTTCGATCTCTTCGTTGATGGAAAGGTCTTTTTCGATGTAGAGACCTGAGGTTGGAATGAAGGCTTCGGGCTGGTAGTAATCGTAGTAAGAAATAAAGTATTCGACGGCATTCTCAGGAAAGAACTGCTTGAATTCACCATACAATTGAGCAGCTAAGGTTTTGTTGTGACTTAAGATGAGGGTGGGCTTCTGTACTTTTTCGATAAGGTTAGCGATGGTAAAGGTCTTCCCTGTACCTGTCGCACCGAGAAGTACTTGCCCTGATTCGCCAGCATCGACACCTTCCGCTAGTTGCTCAATTGCCTTGGGCTGATCACCCATAGGCTCAAATTCAGATGTGAGTTTGAATTCCATAATCCAAAGCTAACATCAATTGTGAGTTTTGACTTTATCATTTTAGATTTTACAAGTCTACTCTCTCAAAGTACAGATTAAGTCTAAAATGAATATCTGAGCTTAGGGGTAAGTGTCATGGTTTCGAACCAGCCTATACTAGTAGTATGATAAATCCTAGATTGAATGCCTACTTGGAAATTACCAGACTTGTAAAAATAATATTCTGCACCAATAAAGAATCCAGCATCTATCAAATTTGAGTTAGATCCATTTCTTTCTTTAATCAATACGAGTAAAGCAGTGGTCTGTGTGCTATGAATAAATGTGTTAAAGTATTCAATTTCTTGCATTTGTGGGTTTAGTATGAATACACCTCCTGTGAATAGTAATTTTTCACTTTGCCTTCTTTTATAGAAGATGCTGTACATCTCGTTGATCTGACGGAGTTTGAAATCGATAATCTCTAGATAAGTGTTATTACTAATTAACTCTCTAAAGTTTTTTTCACCAAAGTGCGATTCGCGATCATAGCTGATACCAATTGATGCCTTTGAATCCTTTATGTTCCATTGAAATTCAATTCCACCAATGGACCCGAAAAAATTCTTATTGTAGAAGGATGTAAAACCACTTGGAACGGCGCTTGGTGGCTGCTCATACTCCAACTGAAAGTTTCCTGCAATACCATAATTTATATTTAGCTCAAATGTATGTTGCGCATGCGTTGTGTTTAGAACAAAAAATGCTAGAGAGGTGAGAATAACTAACTTTTTCATGTGTGAATATTTAGAATGAAAAGTATAAATAAAAATGTAAAAAAACCAATTGGAAGAATCTAACCTTGCCAAATCTCCCAAGCCTTTTCAGCTTGGCCATGCAGCATCTCAAGACCGTTCTTTACCCAGGACTTGGCATCAATGCCCTTTTGCATAAAAGCGGTGATCAATGGGTTGTACACCAGGTCGAAAAGGAAGTGGTTGGGGGTGAGTTGACCATAAGGGAGGTCTGGTAGTTGCTCAGTGTTGGGGTGGGTACCCAGGGGAGTGGTGTTCACCACTAAGTGGTGAGTTTTGAGTGTTGAATTTTGAGTTAGGCTTTCGTAATTCAATTGATCCTTGCTAGGTTTTCTTGAAACGAATTGATAGTCAATACCCAAATCGTTGAGGACATGCATAACGGCTTTGGAGGCACCCCCTGTTCCAAGAATTAATGCTTTTTCGGGCATCGGATTGGGCCCAATAAATTTGATAAGAGAATCCTTGAAGCCATCATAATCTGTGTTGTAGCCAATGAGCTTGCCATTGTGAATCTTGATGGTGTTGACCGCACCGATCTCTTTCGCCTTTGGGTCTAATTCGTCTAAGAAAGGGATGACTTGTTCTTTGTAAGGAATGGTCACGTTCAATCCCATAAGATGAGGGTTTTCTTTCAGCAATTGAGGGAGTTGCTCTATCGATGCTATGGGATGTGCGCGATAGACGGCTTCTTTTATGCCTTCTTTCTCAAATTTTTGAGCGAAGTATTTTTCTGAAAAAGAATGGGATAATGGATAACCGATCAGGCCAAATGCTCTCATTTTTCAGGACTTAGATAGGCTGCTAATCTATCTATTCCAAGGACTAAAAGAAAACCGAATGCCGCAAAGATGATGGCTTCTAAAAAGAAAGGTTCGGCGCCACTTTTTGCTAAGTACTCATTCGGTAGAATGTTGACCTGGAAGAGTGGTTTGATCTCTCCGTGGCGGTCCGTATAGGTTTCTAGGGTTTCCTTCCAAGGCCAAACTTTATTCAGAGACCCGATCATAAAGCCCGAAAGCAAGCCGACCGTGAGGTTATGGAATTTTTTGAACAACCAACTGACCAATCGAGCAAAGCTTAGAATACCAACGATGCATCCCAGGCCTAGAAAGATCAAATCTGCAATTCTGAACTCCTTGATGGCAGTGATGACATACTCATACTTCCCAAATAGCAAGAGGATAAATGAACCGGAAATTCCGGGCAAGATCATGGCACAGATAGCAACGGCTCCGGCAATAAACATGAACCATGGAGCTTCAGGCGTTTCGGCCGGAGTTATCGCCGTAATGAAATAAGCGATTCCGATCCCTGCAAACATGGCGATCACCACTCCAATATTCCATTGATTGATCTCACGCAGAATGATCAAGGCTGATATCACGATGAGTCCAAAAAAGAAGGACCAAACCTGGATGGGGTGATTGTTGAGTAAATACGTGATGAGGTTTGCTAATGACAGTATGCTCGTAGCGATACCTGCGAATAGAACAAGTAAAAAGTTGCCATTTACGTGCGCCCAAAGCCCTTTGAGATCAAATGCTTTCAAAAGCCGAAGAGCCTCTAAATCAATGCTTCGTATGGCGTTCAGCAAGGTCTCGTAAATGCCCGTGATGAAGGCGATGGTTCCACCGGAAACTCCAGGGACCACATCAGCACCTCCCATGGCTATTCCTTTGAGGTATAGCAGCACATATTGCAGAAGCTTGTTCATCAATTATTTAGTCGTCAAGAAATGGTCGAAGGTATCCCCTCTAAGTCCGAGGCGAATCGTTTCAAGCGGAATGACCTCTTCCGGTGCAATGTTACCTAAGTTTACATTAGCACCCATCAATTTGATGAAAAAGACCTGTTGCGCTTTTTGGGGAGCTTCCCAAATGATCTTTTCAAACGGGATTTTAGTAAGGATCTCTTGAACAAGCCCTGAACGCACTTCGCCTGTCGATCTAAAAAGACCAACATTTCCTGCTTCTCTGGCTTCTCCGATCACTTTCCATGCGCCGGCATCAAGCTCCTTTTGCATGAGTTCGATCCACTTGTAGGGTGGAATGATCTTCTCCGCATCTTTTGAGCCCACCTCTGATAACACGGTCACTTGTCCCTTGAGCTTTTGGATGTACTCGCATTTTAAGTCGTGGTCTAATTCAATAGAACCATCCGATACCTCTGCGAAAGGCATGTTGTATTTGTCGAGTACCTTACGGTACGCATCAAACTGATTTCTTACAATAAACGCTTCAAACAAGGTACCTCCAAAATAGAAGGGGATTCCGGCTTCCCGGTAGACATTCAGTTTTTCGTCGAGATTAGGCGTGACATAAGAAGTAGCCCAGCCCAATTTCACGATGTCCACGTAATCTCCACAAACGCTGATAAAATCTTCGGCTTGTCTAACGCTAAGGCCTTTGTCCATGGCCATGGTGTATCCTTTTTCGCGCGGCTTTTGTGTGCGCTCAGGAATGTCAGTCAAAAAATAGTGCATCTAGTCGTTATTTCTGAATTGTTCGATGATCTTAAATAGTGCTTTCTGTGTTTCTAGTTTAGGAAAGAACTCGAACAGCACTTTGTGATTATCAAAATCCAAAATTAGTGCATTTTCTAAGAAAGTGAAGGCTTCCTTGTAATGACCTGCACTGATCTGATAGGCCACCATGCGATACAACAAATCAGAATCTTCTGGTTTTTCTTCTAATCCATTCTCTATGAGTTCAATGGCTCGAGCATACTCTCCCTGCTCAAAATAGATCATTGACCAGTCTAACCATATCTCTTTTTGTTCAGGCTCCAGCAAAGCGGCTTCTTGATAGGCTTCTTTTGCTGAGACGATGTTGCCTGTTTGAAACTCTGCATTGGCAATGGCCAACCAATAGTTGGTGTTTTCCGGATCAAGCTTTAGGGCTTTGTTCAAAAAATGAATGGCCTCGTAGAATTTTTCTTGAGCGATCAAACAGCAGCCAATACCATACCATGCATCTTCGTAAAACTGATCTACTTTAGCCGCTTTTCGGTAATACTTGATGCCATAATCGTACTGCTCCATTTTTTCATAGGCAGCTCCGATGCAACAAAAGACCTCAGCGGAGGGTCCTTCATTGCTTTGTGTATTCTTGTAGGCTTCCAAGGCATCTTGGTAGCGCTGCATGTTCATGTAACTATTGCCCAAGTTGAACCAAGCCGAGGCAAAGGTGTCGTCGATGACTAAAGCGTAGTCATAGGCTTTAATGGCTTCTTCGAACCGCTCCAGCTTATTGAGTACGATTCCTAAATTGTACCAAGCAAATGCAGAGTATGGATCTTGATCGATGAATTGTTGGTAATAGGCCACTGAGTCCTCCAGTTGTCCTGTTACGTCTAAGCAATAGGCCAACTCGTAGAGTGCGTTTTCGTGGTTGATGTTGGTTTCAATAGCGCGTTTATAGTAAGTAATTGCCTGCTTGTATTTAGCATTGGTCTGGTAGGTTAGACCAATATTGTAATACACTTCATCCCGCTCTTCTACCATGTCCAATGTGCTTTTGAGCAGTTCTACGGCTTTCTCATACTCCCCAATGATGGAATAGATGTTTCCTTTAATGGTGATGAGGTCTGTATCTGAAGGATTTACCTGCTGGGCGTCATCGATGACCTTCAATGCCTTAGGATATTCCTCCTTACCGATGAAACACTGGGCGACTAAAATACTGATGTCGGTACTGAAAGGGTATTGGGTCAAGGCCAATTTACCGGCTTTTAAGCCCTTGGCATAATTGAAATGATCGATGTAATGCTGGATAATGGTTTCATATTCCGACACATCGAAAAAGTTGAAACTGTTATTCTTGAGTTGTTCTTCGAATCTCTTGACCAGACCGCGCTCTTCTTCCCTACTAGGATAATCTTCGTGCATTGGCAATAATAGGTTTATTCAAATTAATGAAATCCCATTTCAAAACCACTTCTGTGGAAATAAAATTTCTGTTATCCGTTTTCAGATGGGCGGCAAATGTAGGTATTCTATTGATAAACAGAAACTTAAAGTGAATAAGCTTTTTTAAGTTCGCTTGTTGTCCACTCAATGGACTCGTCTAAACTTCTAAAATCAACATCTAAGGCATCTTTGACCTTGTCATTACGATAGAAAAATTTACTTTTTGAAAGCTTGGCCGTTTCCTTGGTGATGAGTGCTTCTTTTCCTGTTAACCGCGACCTTATCCATTCCGCACAAACGCCAATCCTTAACATCCAGGATGCTGGGGTCTTGTGCGGTGGCTTTTTGCCAAAAGAGGTGGCGATCTTTTCAAAAAAAGTTTCGTAGGGAATGCTTCCTGCACTCAGGATAAACCGCTCGTTTTGTAGGTCAGCAGTTAATAATTTTGAAGCAATTAGCGCGACATCTCGAACATCGACATAATTGACATCGCCCTTCGGGAAGTAGCCCTTTTCGTCATAGGCATATTTGAACACTGCCGTGCTACCGGTGTCCGTCCCGAGGCCTGGTCCTAGCACTACCGAAGGATTGATGATCTTTACGTTTAAGCCTTCTTCCGCACCACGCCAAACCTCCAGTTCTTGCAGGTATTTGGCTCTGGCATAAATCGAATCGAAAGCGGTGTCTTCCCATCTGTCGTTTTCAGTGATCTCGAGTTGCCCCGGAACTCTTCCGATGGCAGCCACCGAGCTCACGTGAAGAAAGGTGTCAACTTTGGCTTTTAATGCTGCATTCACTAAGTCGGCAGTCCCTTTGACATTGGTTTTGTACATGGTTTTCTCCCAACGTTTGTCGAAAGAAACAATCGCGGCAGTATGCACAATGGCATCAATGTCCATCATATGAGTATCCCAAAAGATGGCTTCAGATAAGTCTGTTTCAATCCATTCGATTTGATCTGAGATATCGCTGACGAGACTCAGGTTGGAATTCTCCCTTTTCGTTGCTCTAATTGTATGACCATCGGCCATGAGTTGCCGTGTCAGGAAACTGCCCACAAGACCCGTCGCACCGGTGATCAGCACTTTCATATTATAATTTGTTGTTCATAAGGTCCAGTCGAAGCAATTTGTTCCAGTACTTGCTTTTTCGTACTTCTTTCAACAGGTCAATATGTCCCATGTTGTGACAATCCGTACCCACCAGTTGAACGGCTTTCATGTCTATGAGTTTTTCAGCTAATTTTTGAATCGGTTTGGAGTAACAGCCGGTCAACGAAATGGCATTCAATTGAAAAATGATATTTCGATCAAGCAACTCTTCAATGAGTCGTTCATTGTCGAACAAGTACATGTAGCGTTCTGAGTGAGCATATACCATTTTATAACCGTGCAGATTCAATTGAAATGACGCGTCTTTGAGTTCAGGTGGTTCATTGATAAAACCGGTTTCCACCAGCACATATTCTTTTCCAAAGGTCAGTAATTCGTCCTTTCGCTTAATCCTTTCCATGAAGTGCTCATCGAGATAATATTCTGTGGCGGCCTCTATTTCCAGCTGAATGTTTGCTTCTTTTGCTGCCTTCTTCATGACAGACAATCCTTCGAGAATATTTTCAGGTCTATTGTTATAGGTGCCCCACATCGTGTGCGGCGTGGTAATGATCTTTTCATAGCCCAGTGCTTCGAATTCCCTGAGAATAGTCAAACCCTCTTCCACAGATTGAATGCCATCATCAATTCCCGGAATTAGATGTGAGTGAATGTCAACACGCAGTTCTTGGACCGGTAGGTCTGCCGTTTTCTTTTTGAAAAAGGAGAATAAACTCAAAATTTAGGTGACATTTTGTACGCCTCAAAGGTAGGTAAAACCTTGTCCTTTTCAGAAACGATCGGATCTTCAATGCCCCATTCGATGCCTAGCTTAGGATCATTCCACAGAATTCCACCTTCACTGGCTTTATTGTAGTAATTGGAACATTTGTAAAAAAAGACCGAATCTTCAAGTGCAACAAAACCATGAGCAAATCCTGCCGGTACCAGAAAAAGGTTCTTTCTCTCCGAATCGAGCAGCACTTTATGGTGTTTTCCGTAGGTGGGGGAATCTTTTCTAAGGTCGAGGGCTACATCGAGTACTTTGCCTTTTACTACGCGGACAAGCTTAGTTTGGGCATGTGGGTTCTCCTGATAATGGAGTCCTCTGAGGGTACCCTTTACGGAAAAAGATTCATTGTCTTGAATGAAATCGTCAGTTATGCCGAGCTCTTGATAAACCTCTTTTCTAAATGACTCGAAAAAATAGCCTCTTTCATCGCCGAATACATTTGGCTCTAGTTCATAGAGTCCTTGAAAGCCTGTTTCTATGATCTTCATGGTATTTGTCTTATGTCAAATCTAAGCAAAGATCGAAATAGGCGGTCATTATATACAGTAAATTCGTCAACTGACAGGTTCGGTCGCTTGGTTATTGAATTGGCTCGATTAATCGTAAATTTGCTGGCTATATGGGAGGATACGAAACGAAGAGTTCGACGCAAGATAAAGCCGTGATGGTTGCGGTGATCAATCAAGGGCAACCTGAAGAAAAGGTGATGGAGTATTTGGAAGAATTGGCCTTCTTGGCGAAGACCCTTGATCTAGATGTTGTTAAGTCCTTCACGCAACGCTTAGAAAAGCCTGATATCCGCTCTTTTGTGGGAAAAGGAAAACTAGAGGAGATCAAGACCTATCTAGTGGCCGAAGAGGTACAGGTGATCATTTTTGATGATGATCTCACGCCTTCACAATTAAGAAATTTAGAAAAGGAGCTTGGCGTCAAGATCTATGACCGCAGTTTGTTGATCCTAGACATCTTTTTGGCCAGAGCACAAACCGCTCAAGCCAAAACTCAAGTAGAGCTTGCGCGGTCTGAGTATTTGTTGCCACGCCTAACCCGCATGTGGACTCACCTAGAACGCCAGCGAGGTGGAACAGGAACCCGAGGAGGTGCGGGTGAGAAGGAAATTGAAACGGATAGGCGAATGATTCGTAACCAGATCACCGTACTGAAGAAAAAGCTTGAGAAGATAGAAAAGCAGAACGAAGTACAGCGGAAGTCCAGAAAAGATGTGGTGCGTGTTGCCCTAGTCGGCTACACCAACGTAGGGAAATCTACGCTGATGCGATTGCTCACCAAGGCCGATGTGCTGGCAGAGGACAAGCTTTTTGCGACCGTAGATTCTACTGTGCGGAAGGTAGTGTTCGGTCGTGTTCCGTTTTTATTGTCGGATACTGTTGGTTTTATTCGAAAACTTCCCACCAATTTGATCGAATCCTTTAAGAGCACCTTGGCCGAATCAATGGAAGCCGATATCCTCTTGCATGTGATCGACGTCTCTCACCCTTATTTTCAGGATCAGATGGAGACGGTGAATCAAACCTTACAAGACATTGGCGCAAATGACAAGCCGACAATACTTGTCTTCAACAAGGTGGATCAATACAAGCATTTGGATGAAGAGCTATTAGAGGAAATGGACAATCCGCCACCTACTTTGGAAGAACTCAAAAGGACTTATTTCAGTAAAGGAGAACATGACGCAGTATTTATATCTGCTACAGAAAAAGAGAATATGGAGGAGTTTCGAGAAGTCCTGATGGAAAAGGTAAAAAAGCGTCATTACCAGATCTTCCCGAATTATTTGAATGAATCTTTTTATTAGGCTCAATTCATTTGAATTTTAGGTCCAATTCATTTTTATTTTATCTCTTAAATTAGAAAGGAAAAGTGCCTGATTTCGAATGAATAGAAAACTTTATGTCTTTCTTACAGTATTCCTATTACTCTTGTCATATCAATTAATAGTCGGGACAGATAAAGCTGACCAGCTCAGGTCTCGTCTTGAAGATCTAGGAGGCAAGAATGGGTTAAATTTTTTTATACTTCCAGATGGTAAAGATCTTGGGAATATTCCTTTTGATCCTAAGAATCCCTTGACGGCAGCCAAGGTCAGATTAGGAGAGCAATTGTTTTATGACCCTATTCTTGGTTCTATACCGGTTTTACCAAATCGCCTTAAGTATTCTTATTCTTGTGCTACTTGCCACGCTCCCACTGCTGGGTTTCAAAATGGAGCTCGTCAAGCAATTGGTGATGGTGGTACTGGCTTTGGTCGAAAAGGTGAAGGAAGAAGAAGACATCCCGCTTATCGAGAAAGAGAGTTGGACGTTCAATTGAGAAAAACCCCTTCAATTCTTAATGTAGCCTACCAAGAATTGATGTTTTGGGATGGTCAATTTGGTGCCAATGCGCTAAACAAGAAGTACACCAAAGAATGGTTGGAAAATACGCCCAGTGAAGTGAATTTTCTTGGCTTTGAAGGAGTGGAGTCTCAAGCAATTGCTGCTTTTGGTGTACATCGTTTAAGTATGCCAGATTCATTAGTACTCTTTAATAAAGAAATTAAATCATTGTTTGATGAAGCATTTCCAGAAATCCCTGAATCAAGTCGCTATTCAGATACCACGGCTGCTCTTGCAATTGCAGCATATGAAAGAACATTATTGACAAGTAATGCACCTTTCCAAAGATGGTTAAAAGGTGAAAAAGAGGTGCTATCAGAGACTGAATTGAAAGGGGCCCTTCTATTCTTTGGAAAAGCCAAATGTTTTAATTGTCATACTGGTCCAGCACTTAATAGCAATGATTTTTATGCCCTTGGTATGGGTGAAATGAAGGGAGCTGGTACTTATAAAACGAGCGGTTATTCAAGTGAGAGATTGGGTAGAGGTGGTTTTACTAAAAGGGAAGAAGATCTTTACAGGTTTAAAGTTCCTCAACTTTACAATTTAAAAGATGCAGAATATTTTGGGCACGGTGCCACATTCAAATCAATTAGTGAAGTAATAGCATATTTTAACCTGGCCGAGTCGCAGAGTAAAGAAGTTCATAAAGAACAATTAAGCGACCTTTTTGTGCCCTTGGGCTTAAATCAGGAGGAAATTTCTCAATTGCATGTTTTCATTTCTGAAAGTTTGCGAGATACTAAGAAGTATGAGGAGGTTCCTCGGATGCTTGTATCTGGTTCGAAACCAGCATCCCTCAATTTGACTGTACTGGATTCTTTATCAAATGATTAAGAATTGTTTTTCTCCTGAATGATTGTTAATTTTTAACGATGAGACCATTTTTTTTAGGCATTCTTTATTTTTCAGCCATCCTTTCCATAAATGCACAGACGAACTGGATAAAAACAGGAGGACCTATAGGGGGGTTGGGCTATAATATTCGTATCAACCCCCAGAATCCAAATGTCATGTTCGTTACGGACGTCTTTAGTGGTGTAAATCGCACCGCTGATGGTGGAAGAAACTGGAATACTTCGAATAATGGTATCACGGTGCTTAATGGTCCAACCCAAGATGCAATTCCGGTTTTTGCATTGACAATAGATCCCTTTAATCCCAATGAGATTTGGGTCGGAACAGAAAGTGAAAAAGGCATTTTTTATTCTTCAGATGGTGGAGAATCATTTGTCTCTAGAAGTAATGGAATTGTAGAAGACCAAGGGTTGACAATAAGGAACTTCAAAATCACTCAACATGGAGATAAAAAGACAATTTACGTTAGTTGTGAATTTGACGAAGGAATTCAAGGAGATGAATTTACAAAGGTAAAGGGGCTATTGTATAAATCAGAAGATTTAGGGTTGACGTGGACGAAATTGTGGGAAGGTGGAAGTTTGGCTAGATGGCTGGAAGTTTTTCCAACTCAATCAGATAATTCTGAGGTTGTACCACGTCTTGTTTTGGCAACAGGTATTTTTGATAGAGAGGCTTTTAATACGACGGGTGAAGGTATTTTGATCAGTGAGGATGGAGGTGCTAATTGGTCTAATTCAAATAATAATTTAACCAATCTATTTGTCGGTGGTATGGATAGTCCTGATGGTAATGATGAGCTTATCGTCGCAGGAACTGGCAACAATGTAACCTCACAGAATAGGGTATGGGGAGGAATATATAAATCGACCGATGGAGGTATAACTTGGGTAGAGAAATTAGGCTTGAACAAAGGTGATCAGGTTGAGGATCAATTTACGGCCATTCAATTTAGCTCGTCTAACCCAGATGTTGTTTATGCGGCTAACGGATCATCTATTTATAGAAGCAATGATGCTGGTGAAAACTGGACGAAACAAACGCCTGGAAATTCGTCATGGGGACCTCCAGGAATTATTGCAGGCGTTCCGATTGAAATGACAATTGATGGAGAAAATGAGGATATTGTTTTCATTAATAATTATGGTGGAGGTGTTTTCAAAAGCGAAGATGCTGGAGTTAACTGGGTTTCATTAAGTAATGGCTACACAGGGGCGCAAATGCATTCAGTTGCTGTTAGTAAACAAAGTCATAGTAAGGTAGTGTCAATCGCTAGAAGCGGGCCTTTTTTGACAAATAATCGAGGGGAGGAATGGACAGGAATCGCTTTTGGAGAGGCGGATTTTCCAGAATGGTATGATATTGCTTTAAACCCAGATAAGGATTCAGAAATATTGCTTTCTGATGAGCATCAAGGGTGGATTTTAAAATCAACAGATAATGGAAAAAACTGGAATAAAATGTACAAACATCCTGATATCAAGGATCCATCAGAACAAAAAGTGGAAGACCGGCATGGTTTAAAATCAATCGCTTATGCTCCTTCAAACACCAATATTATTTATGCAGGTTACGCCAATCAGGGGATTAACTTTGGGCCTTTCTCTGAAGAAAGCAGTTCATCTATTCCGAATTCCGGGTCTGGATATGACGGTTTTGTAGGTACTTTCGAAAATAGTTTTGGAATGGTCAGGTCCAAAGAAGGAGGCGCTACGGGGACTTGGGAAGAAATAAATAATGGATTAGGTGGGAAGCTTAATGTCACTGATATTGTGGTTCATCCTACCGACGAGAATCAATTGTATATAACCCTTAGAGCGGGAGGTGTTTATAAATCTACTGATGGAGGCGACAACTGGACGGATATTACTAATAATCTTCCTGAGAGGAATGTTTACTCAATGGACATTTCAGTAGATGATTTCGACGTTTTATACGTAGGAACAAGATTTTATGGTGTTTATAAAAGTACCGACGGAGGTAATAATTGGTCTCGTATACTGGCTCCAGTTAAAACTGTACAAGAACATGGTCTCAATAGTCTATTTGGTGCGTTAGCAGTCAATCCAAACAACACAAATATGATAGCAGTCGCAGATTGGTGGACCGGTGTTTTCATAAGTGATGATGGTGGAGCATCATGGAGTTTATCTAACCAAGGCTTAACCATGAGAGATGTAAAGGATTTAGAGTTCAGCAATGATGGTAAGTTTTTATATGGTGCCTCCTTTGGAAAGGGGGTTTTTAGAATGCAAGTGACAAATGAGCCTTTGTTAGATTTTCCTCAAAATTCATTGCAATTTGAGCAAATAGAAATTCAGAAAGACCAAGTATTGAATTTGTCATTGGCTAACTATGGCAATACTCCTGCAATACTTGAGGAATTCAATTTTAGTAATCCTGATTTTTCAACCGAGACTAGCGTAAATCAAATTGCCGCAAATTCAACAGTTTCAATCCCTATCACGTTTACACCTTCGGTCGATGGAGACATCAATGGTCAATTGATCATAAAAACGAGTGCAGGAGATTATGAATTCAGTCTTGTAGGTTCTGGTGTTTACATGGATTGTTCCAGCAATATTGAGATTACAGGAGTAAATTCTATATGTGAAGGATCCAGTGTAGTGTTAAGCGCTAGTGATGGTTTCGGAGCTTATCAGTGGTATAAGGGAGATGACTTGTTGACCAATGAAACCAATCAAACATTAGAAGTTTCAGATGCTGGACTATACAAGGTAAGAGGTATAAACTCAGGAGATTGTGCTCGTTTTTCTGACGAGTTTGATTTTGTTGTCAATGAGTTACCTAGTAAGACAATAACGGTTGATGGTTACCGATTGATGGCACCTGATGGCACTTCTTTTCAATGGTTCCTTAACGATGAGCCCATTGAAGGTGCTACATCAAGCTCATATGAGGCGATAACAAGAGGAGTCTATACGGTTTTGGTGACCAATGCGGAAGGTTGTACTTCACTATCTGACCCCATTACCGCGACATCAATAGATTCAGTGAAGGCAGAGGATTCAAAACTTGCTTTTGTTTTTCCAAATCCTTCAAAAGGTAAATTTACCTTTCAATATCCAAATCCCGGATTTAATCCACACGATATAAGCATTGTGGATTCTTCTGGAAAGATAATTTGGAAAAGACCTGATTTTGAAGAGAATTCTATAGATATCGATATTTCAGATCAAATAAGATCTGGAATCTATTTGATCCGAGTTTTGGACAAAAAGGGAAAAGTCTTTAAGATCAAGATCTTGATCAAAGATTAAGTTGTTCGAAAAGTTCCTCCATATTAGATTTTTAATCAATTAACTTAGTGTTGTTTATTTCAGACGAAATAAATAGATGAGAACATTAACCCATAGTGATGTGATTGATGGCCTCGTAGTTCAATGGATAGAATAGGAGTTTCCTAAACTTTAGATCTAGGTTCGATTCCTAGCGAGGCCACAAATCGGGAGCTTGGACCTAATCATTCCTATTAGTTATGTTCGAAAGTCAAGAGTATCCAGCGTCTTTACCGGAAAGTTCCTTTGAGCAATGGCTGGAAGAGGGCCGGAATAGCAAAATGTCTTATGAATACTTGCTGATCCTTTGGGATGAATTGGATGGAAAGTACCGTCCGGAATATGTGCAAAACCGGAGTCAGATCACGCAATACCCTTCATGGGCTAAGGCCTCCGGACACGCCTCACTCATCGCCGCTTATGATCTTTATTCTGAGGCCAGAATAGCGACCGGCTGATCGCCTCAAATACCCTTTAAAGATTAATGACAATAAATGTAGGGAATAACATATCTTTGCGTGTAAACAGTATAAAAAAAGATGTGAACAATAGCTGACGAGCTATTTTTATACAAAAATGCACATCAATTACTGAAATCACCGAATTCGTTGAGCTTTAACAAAAGGTTGGATTTTCTATTGAAGAAAGTCTCTCGATTAATGTACAACTTTTGCTCCATTGGAAGAAACATTCGTTTTTCATCCGTATGGAATAGTTTTGACCTTTTGTCTGCTCTTTTCTTGCCGGGACATTTCGATCGAAATGTGTAACAGCAAGCCAAAGCCATATCTTGAAAAACTTCGTACCTACAAAAAAGTTTAAAAGTGCCTTTTCTGCTTTTCTACTTTTTGGTTCTCTGTCGCTAAGTCTTCAGGCGCAACAGGCGGATATTTTTTATTATGTCTCCGATGGTACGGATCAACCGTACACCATCAATAGAAGCACAGGAGCCAATGTATTGATTGGTGCTACAGCGACCAACATTGAGGCCTTGGCCTACTTCCCTATACCGGGTCAGCAAACACTCTATGCGGCCAACGGCGGAACTTTAGGGACGATAAATACAAGTACAGGTGCCTTCACAGCAATTGGTGAGATTGATGGCGGAGGCACGGCAAACGGTTCTGCGGGTCCGCAAACATTGAATCATGTCGATGGCTTAATGTTCGACGGCCAATCCTTAGTTTGGGGGCACGATGGAGCGGACCTTTACGATAACCAAAAGAACATTGACTACGATCCGAACCAAGTGAACAGTAGATTGAATAGAGAATGGCGAGCGCAAGAAACCGGAACGGTGGGCACGGTGACCATTAGGTTTGACGTGAGCAATCTATTAGGTCCTACAGGTGTTGGAACCAATGATGAGAGCCAAATCGTCTTGCTCGTTGACGATGACGGTGATTTTACGTCAGGGGCGAGTGAAATTCTACAGTCATTTGTGGTCGCTGATGACGGATTTGTGTCCTTTAAGGTCAATTTGACGGATGGGCAATACTTTACACTAGGGTCCTCTGAATTTGGTGCCTTGCCGATAGAGTTGATGTCCTTTGATGCACAAGCCAAGCAGAATCATGTAGAAGTCAATTGGACCACGCTAACAGAAACCAACAACGGTTTCTTCAGGCTGGAGCGATCAAGAGGGGGCGAGGAATTTAGCCCAATTGCAACGATCAAGGGAGCAGGAACAACAAGTAATGTACAGAACTATACAGACTTAGATTTGAACCCTCATATGGGGGTGAATTATTATCGTTTAGTGGATGTCAGTACTGCTGGAGATGAAACACATTCTCAAATTGTGGCGGTTGAGTTCAGTCAAGCGCTTCAACTAGGTAAGCCATATCCAAACCCGGTGAAACTAGGGCAATCCGTAACACTCGACCTGCCTGTAGGAGCGACCATTCAAGAGCTGGTGGTCTTTGACTCGAGAGGTATTCAAGTTCCCGCCACCTGGCAAAGAAAAGAGGGTAAGTTGGAGATAAACTTGGTCACTTCTACTCCGGGCATTTATTTGCTTAACCTAACGGTATTTGGTAAAAAAGAGCGCTTTAAGTTGCTTGTGAAGCACTAAGACGCTTTGTCTAAGCCAGTCAGATGTATGGAGAGCGTCTTTCATTTGAGATGAGCCAACGATACAAAACACTTCCCTCCGTACAACATTCCTTCGATATGAAATAAATGCATACCTTTGTGATGCCTCAAGGGTTCCATACCAACGTCGGTATGGATTAAAAGGGAATCAGGTGTGAATCCTGGACAGTCCCAGCTGCTGTAATCCCATTTTTTCATTCGCTGACAAATGCCACTGTCTAATTCGTGACGGGAAGGCTCAGTGAATCGGGAAAGTCAGAAGACCTGCCGTTGAACATGTGCACTAACATGCTTTCTGAGGAAAAGCCATTAGTTATGAAAGAACTGAACCCCAAATTCAGTCAGGGTAGGTGGATCATCCTATGCTGGCTATCTGTCTTTTGGCTGCTCGCTTGCCAGCCTCAAAATAAAACTGATGATACCCATCAGTCAAATCAGTCCTACTCCTCCAAAACTATTATCACCCATGCCATTGGTTTTGATATTATCGATTATCAAGACTGGAGAGAACTGTTGCTTTTTAGACATTACAATGATTTTGTCGATACGGTTCGTTTTGCATTGGTCACCGAAAAGGCACAGGCACCAACGACCTTCCAAGAGAATCAGGTCATTCAATTACCCGTCAAACGAATCGGAGCCCTTTCTACTACGCACTTGCCCATGTTCAATTTATTGGAGGCTACTGAAAATTTGGTGGCAGTTGAAACAAGGAGGTATATCTATAATGAAGAAATTAGAGCCCTAGTTGACAATGGATCGATCACAGAATTAGCTCCATCTGGGAAACTCAACCTCGAAACGACCTTAGCTTCCAATTTAGACTTACTCATGGGTGTGGGTTATCCCAATTCACAAAATGATGATTATCAAACCCTTCAGCGAACAGGGCTTTCGGTTGTAATGAATGCTGATTGGCAGGAAAAAACACTTTTGGGTAGAGCAGAGTGGATCAAACTACTGGGCGTGCTCTTGGGCAAAGAAGAGCAAGCTAATGTAGTGTTCGCCGAAATCGAAATGGCCTTTAATGAAACCTTAGCCCTAGTAGAGGAAAAGGTAAGTTCCGGGCCCTCGGTGGTGACAGGCTTAGCCGACGGAGATTCTTGGTATGTAGCAGGGGGGAACAGCTTTGCTAATCACATCTTACAGGTAGCTAAGACAAGCTACCCATGGGCTACTACCGAATCTACGGGAAGTGTTCGATTAGACTTTGAGATAGTGTACCAACAAGGGCTTACGGCAGATTATTGGTTGGTCCCGAGTACAGCGAAAACCATGGAGGAAATCATTCAAGCGGATGAACGCTATCAAGATTTTCGCTCTTTCAAGACCGGCCAGATCTATAACATCTATGGCCGCTATCGACCGAATGGAGGGAATGATTATTACGAATCTGCGGTCATGGCACCTCATGTGGTGTTGAAGGATGTGGTCAAGATCTTTCACCCGGAACTTTTGCCCGATCACGAATTGGTCTATTATAATCAATTGCGTTAGTGAGCGACGTTTTACATCACATAAGGCCTCAATTATCTGCTCGGCTGATCTTTTTGATTGCGCTCGTGTGCTTTCTTTTTGTCTTGGACCTCGCGCTCGGCTCTGTGCGTGTTCCTCTATCCGATGTGTTGAGCATCTTAGTTGGAGAGGGGTCGGACAGTACAGCTTGGGAGAATATTATCTTAAAGATTCGTCTGCCACGTTCGGTCACCGCCATTCTTGCCGGAGGTGCTTTGGCTTTAGCGGGCCTTCAAATGCAGACCTTGTTTCGAAATCCACTCGCCGGACCTTCCATTTTGGGAATCACTGCAGGGGCGAGTTTTGGGGTAGCCGCAGTGATGTTGGCCTCAGGTAGTGCGGCCACGGCTTTTGCCATAAAAGCCTTGGGCATAGGTGGCAGCTGGTTGATCATCTTAGCTTCGACATTAGGTGCATTGTTGGTGCTATTGGTGATTTTAGCCATTTCCTATAAGATCAGAGACAATATCATCATGCTCATCGTGGGGATCATGGTGGCCAATATTACGGTTGCCATCATCAGTATTTGGCAGTACTTCTCGAATCCAGAACAGATTCAAGAATACCTGCTCTGGACGTTTGGTAGCTTGGGCGGTGTGACGAATCACCAACTAGGGATTTTAGCCGTGGTGGTGCTGGCAGGCACAGCCGGAACGTTCTTCTTGTCCAAAACCCTCAATGTGCTGTTACTAGGAGAAGACTACGCCCAAAGCATGGGCTTGAATATTCGCAGGGCCAGGTTGCTGATCATTTTGATCACGAGCCTCTTGGCTGGAGCGATCACTGGGTTTTGTGGACCTATTGGCTTTATTGGAATTGCTGTCCCACACCTCACCAGGAGTTTATTGAATACATCAGACCACAAAATATTGGTGCCAAGCGCCCTACTTATGGGGGCAGCTTTGCTTCTTCTTTGTGATATCATCGCCCAGGTGCCAGGTAGCTCAACGGTTCTTCCCGTGAACGCCATTACCGCCTTGGTTGGCTCGCCCATCGTCATCTGGATCATTGTCAAACGCAGAAACCTCAAGGCTAGTTTTTGATGCAACAAACCGCGTTACATATTGATAATCTCTGCGTTGGTTACGGCAAGAAGCGCATTTTGAATAACCTGAACCTCAACCTTCTCGCAGGTGAATTAACATGCCTACTTGGACCAAATGGCTCAGGAAAGTCTACTCTCATCCGCTCGATATCAGGTGTACAGCAGGTTTTGGAAGGGCAGGTTTTACTAAAGCAGAAAGTACTCTCCTCCTTCAGCAAGAAGGATATCGCAAGAGAAATAGGCTTGGTGCTGACGGATAATCAAGCACCCGGGAATCTAACTGTTTTTGCCCTGGTCGCTTTGGGGCGATTTCCTTATACCTCATGGCTAGGCAATCTTAGTAATCAAGACAAGGAGGTGATCGAGCGCTCATTGGAGGCTGCCGGGGTGCTGGCCATGGCCGATCGTCATGTTGGCGAACTCAGTGACGGAGAAAAACAAAAGGTGATGATCGCTCGGGCCTTAGCACAAGAAACCGATGTGTTGATCCTGGATGAACCCACAGCACATCTTGATTCTCCGAATCGCATCGAGATCTTTCATCTGCTAAAGGACTTGGCTGTTCGTTCGAATAGAGCCATCCTCATTTCTACGCATGACATTGAAACAGCCTTAACCTATGCCGATATCCTTTGGTTGGTCAACCAAGGGAGTATAACCACTGGCATACCGGAGGACCTGGTGTTAAAAGGACACTTGGAAGAGGCATTCAAAACGGTCAACGTGCACTTCAGCTATGAAAGGGGAGGTTTTGTCAGATCAATTGCAGAGAAAAAGCGGCCTATTCGGCTCGAAGGGGATATGCCTATTGTTCATTGGGTGGAGAGAGCACTGCTTCGATCTGGGTATTTTGTCTCTCCTGAAGAAGGTCAAAAAATTACTGTTAGCGGTACAATGTCTACTCCCGAAATGAGGATTGAGGGGAGTGAAGACATATTCAAGAACATAGAACAACTACTTAGCAAACTAAAGAATGAAGAAAACTAGCATAGCAGGAGGACTTTCCGCCCTCTTGCTGATTTGTTCCTCTTTAAAGGCACAAGAAGAACAGGTACAAGATCTCGGTCGAGTGGTCGTAACGGGGAATCGATTGGAAACACCCATCGAGAAGTCGGGTAAGGTCATTTATAAAATCACCAAAAAAGAGATTGAACAGACGGCAGGAAGAACGGTCGCCGATCTGCTCAATACCCTTCCTGGAATAAGCATAGATGGTGTCTACGGCACACCGGGTACTAACTTGAGCTACACCATTCGGGGAGGTAGAAATAGACACACGCTGATCTTGATCGATGGCCTACCCGTAAATGACCCGTCCAGCATTGCCAACGACTACGACCTTAGGCTGATCAATGCTCATGAGATCGAGTACATTGAAGTGTTAAAAGGAGGCGCTAGCACACTGTATGGCACAAATGCGGCCGCTGGGGTCATCAACATTAAATTGAAAGAGCCAACGCAAGAATCAACATCGACAACCTTTGCTCAAGAGGTTGGCTCATTTCAATCCATGCAAACCAATGCTGAGGTCCAAGGGAAAACTGGAAAAGTCAATTACTTAGCCGGGGCTTCGTTTTCGATCAGTGAAGGCATATCGGCAGCAACAAGTTTAGATCCCACACAAGAATTTGAGAACGATGGTTTTCATCGTTATACGGGTCGTACAAAACTTGTCTACCGGCCGTCAGCAAGTGTGCATCTAGAAGGAAACCTTCGGTATGAGCACTTGGTCTCGGATTATGATGGTGGTGCTTTTCTTGATCAAAACAATCAATTCGATATTCGTCAGTTGAGTGTTGGCTTTAGTCCCAAATGGTCGTATACGAAAGGAGAGCTTCAGCTCAAGGCGAACTACAATCAGATCGAACGAACTTTTATTTCTTCATTTCCTGCAAATGAAAACGGTTATAATCTGCAATCTGATGTGAGCAATACCTATGTGATTTCTTCAAGGCTAAAAACAATCATGGGGGTACAGTTTCAGGAGTTTAGCTATGACCAAGAGGATGAACAACCGAAACAGCGCAATGTTGACCCCTATTTGCATCTTTCTTGGGATGTTGTGGCCGGACTTACGTTGAATGGAGGCCTTCGGGCCAATCACAATTCCGTTTATGGCACACAATTGGTTTATTCCATTAACCCTTCTTACTTGATCGAACTTGGAAATGATCAGCAGTTGAAGTTATTCTCCAGTTATTCCACTGCTTTTGTGACGCCGAGCTTGTTCCAGCTTTTTTCAAGCCTATATGGAAGTGATGACTTAGCACCGGAAGAAACAGCGTCAGTGGAAGGAGGCTTCTCTCTTTATTTATCGGAAGCGTTCACGTTGAATGTGGAATACTTTGAGAGGAAAGAGCAAAATGCCATTGATTTTGTTTCTCTTTTTGATGACCAAGGGAATTTTGTAGGAGGGGTATACCAGAACATTGAAGGAGAACGAGAGATTCAAGGATTAGAGGCTGACTTCTCGTACCAACTAAAGGATGGTTTGCGCTTTTCAGCCAATTATGCCAACTATCAATTCGGTGATCCTTCTCAATTTTTTCGAATTCCTGCTCAGAAGTACGGCGCGAGTCTTCAGTATCAATTGATGAAAAACACAAATGTTGGGCTCGTTTACACCCATTTTGGAGAAAGGCAGAGTCCCATTTTTACAGATCCTTTCTTGGTAACGCTGGAGCGCTTCAATGTCCTTGACCTGACTTTTTCTCACAGCTTGTCTAGTGGTGATCTGACCTTCAATGGGGCTGTTTATAACCTACTAAATGAAGACTTCATAGGCGTGTATGGTTTCAGCACGCGATCAGTGAATTTCAGTTTAGGACTCACCGCAAGGTTTTAATGAGGTCAACGATGATCCAAAAGACGGAGTTAATACGTAATCCTGCAACTCAAATGAATGAACCCGTGTTCACTATGCTATGCAACGATCAGTTCTTTTCTTCGCTTCTCTTTTAATTCTGTTCTCCTGTACCAAAGGGGCAAAGACTTTTGCTCAAGGATCTGCTGTACCGGATCATGAGGGCTGGACAGCACTTCTTGAACAATATGTCGCTGATGACGGGCTGGTAAATTACCAAGGTTTATTGGACGATAAAGATCGATTGAACGCTTACACGCAATTGCTCGCAGATAACCCACCAGCAGAGAATTGGACGAAGGAGGAACAACTCGCTTATTGGATCAACGCCTACAATGCGTTTACTGTGAAGTTGATCGTAGAAAACTATCCGCTGGAGAGCATTAAAGACCTTAATCCTACCATTGCCATACCCCTAGTCAGCACCATTTGGAATAAAGAATGGTTTGAGATCGGAGGAGAAGGGTTTAGTTTGGATAGAATTGAACATAAGATCTTGCGTAAAGACTTCAATGAACCGCGCATTCATTTCGCAGTGAATTGTGCTTCCATGTCTTGCCCCGTTCTGAGGGCTGAGGCCTTTGAACCTGACCGAATCGATGAGCAATTAGAGGAGCAGGCATCGTTGTTTTTAAATGATCCTAGTCGAAATGTGCTTGACCCCCTTGAGCCCAAGTTGTCAAAGATCTTCTCATGGTTTACAGGAGACTTTACTGAGGACCAATCACTTATCGAATTCGTGAACCGCTACGCAAAGGAAAAAATTGCACCAAAAGCCAAGATAAGGTACCTCGATTATGATTGGGCCTTGAACGATCAAAAACCTAAAAATTAACCGCTGATCCGTTTTAGCCGGTTGGATTAGAAGATCAGTACCTATTTTTTACTATACTTGTGGCTTCTAAATAAGGTCATTTCTATATGCGATTACGCGCTCTTGCGTTTTCTTTTCTGGCAATCCTGATCTTGGTCAATTCACTTGATGCAAACCACCGTTTTTTCCCCACAGACTCCACGGATAAGAAACCACATGTCGTTGCCCAATTAGCGCCTATTGACTCCATGATGAATCGGGTCATGACCAGCTTGCGTTTGGTTGGTGCTTCCGTTGCCATAGTTAAAGACGAAAAGCTGGTGTATGCCAAGGGATTTGGCTACGCCGATCTAGAAGAGAAAGAAAAGGTCACCAATGAAAGTAAATTTCGAATTGGTTCGGTTTCCAAACTCATCACGGCCATTGCGATCATGAAACTAGTGGAAGACGGTGAACTTGGACTCGACGATTTTGTATTTGGAGAGCAAGGAATTCTCAAGGGAGGTGTCTATGACAAGGTCAGCAATAAGAATGTCTATAAGATCAAGGTAAAGCACCTGCTCAATCACACAGCAGGTTGGAGCTTGCTCACTTATGGCGATCCCATGTTCATCCCACACAAAATTCACAAAATGGATAAAGCAAGCTATCCCATCGATTTTGATGACGTGATAGAGTTCGTCTTAGAGCGCCACCTTCCTTACAGACCAGGTACGCGCTTTAATTATTCCAATTTTGGTTACTGCCTTTTGGGTAGGGTGATTGAAGAAGTAACAGGAGACGATTACGAAGACTGGGTACAAGAGGAGATTCTTGAGCCTTTCGGAATTGAAAGCATGAGTATCGCCGGTAATTTTTTGGAAGACCGAAAAAAGAATGAGGTAAAATACTACGACCGAAGTGCTGATAATCAACAGTTAAGCTTTGATGGGTCAGGGAAAATGGCTTACAAACCCTATGGTGCGGATGACATTGAGATGCTTGGTCCGGCAGGCGGTTGGTTAGCAACCGCGACAGATCTGATGAGACTTGCGGTAATGGTTGATGGCTATGCGGCTCGGTACCCCGACATGCTAAGCAGCACCAGCATTGATCAAATGGTCAATGGTGTTGGAGGAGTCAATAGGCCACTGGGTTGGCGAACGACCAATGGAGAGCATTGGTGGAGAACCGGCACATTGTCTGGGACGTCAGCCCTCCTAACGCGAGATACAAATGGCTATTCGTGGGTGATCATTTCGAACACAACACCACGACGCGGAAGCTTTCCAAGCACGAGTCGTTGGGCGATTAGGGAAGGAATCAAACTGGTGAAGCAATGGCCCTCTACAGACCTCTTTGATACCCTTTATGAATAAAGAAAGCCGATCGAATCGACCGGCTTTTTGACCATATTAACCCTAATTAAAGACCAGCTAGACTGGCTTATTTCGTAAGTGCATAGTACTGCTGTCCACCAAGTTTGCTCATGAATTCAGCTTGATTGACCAACTTTCGAAGCTTTTCATTTTGACTTGGATTGCCTTCCATCAATAGATCACCATCTTGACTGAAGACCTTGTAATGGTCAGATTCCTCGAGGGCCTCTTCTAGCAAGCGTTCTTCACTAGTCATTTCCTCAATTGCAAACCAATCGTCTACTTCAGAAATGAGTGCTGTTTCCAGACTTGACAAGTTGCGCTCGGCCTTTTCAGATTTTGCCGTTCCGGCTTGGAAAAGAGTGATAACCGCCAGACCAATGGCGAGTAACGCACTTAAATTCTTAACCTTTGTTCTGTGTACTTGAGTTTTATTCTTTGGGCTTTTCATGACCGTGTTGTTTGAATTAATTGTTGTTTGACCTGCGTAATATATGTCAACACCTGTGCCATTACTTGTAAGTAATTGAAAAACAGAATATTAAATGAATAATTGAAAAAACCGAAGATAAAAGTGTACTGTTTGCGTACACCTTTTGGACGGTTTTTGAACACTTTTTACTCGTATCGTAGTGATTTGATAGGGTTCATCGTAACGGCTTTAAACGCTCGGTAACCAATAGATGCCATGGCAATAAGCGTCGTGACCACGAAGGCAATCAGAAAAACAGAAAACCCTATAGAGGTTCGATAAGCAAAGCTTTCCAACCACAAGTTGGCACCTAAATAACCTAAGGGCGCAGCCAAAAGTGTCGCCAATAGAATGAATAACACATACTTACCGGAAAGTAAGCGAACTAAGCTTAACGAATTCGCTCCAATGACCTTGCGAATCCCCAATTCCTTGGTCTTTTGCTGTACCACAAAAGAAACTAAACTATAGAGCCCCAAGCTTCCAATGAGTAATGCCAGAATAGCGGTAAAATTGATGAATCGAGAGATCACCTGGTCAATTTCGTATTCCTTGGCCAATTCATCCGTATACGATTGATAGTATGGGGTATAGTCGGGGTTGTAATCAACTGAGATTTTTTCGAAATGTGAGGTGGCTTCAGAATAGAATCCATCTTTTATCTTCATAAAGCCTTGATTATAACCTTCAAAGTCACCTTCAAAGACAGAAGGCTTAATTCCGGCTTTTAGATTTGTGGTATGAAAATCGGCAAGTACCCCAACGATTTGTGACTTGGCATCATTGACGACTATATAGGCGCCAACCGCGTTTTCGCCAGATTCAAAGCCAAGCTTATTGCTTAGCAAGTCCGTGATCACCACCTTCTGTATGGTATCTTTATACTGCGCTTGGCTAAACCATTGACCAGCAATGAGCTCGAGGTCAAACATGTTCAAGTAATCAATGTCTACATGTTTGTAATCACAATCTATGTCCTGTTGAGCACTCTCACCTAGGTTGCGCACAGTGGTATTCCATGAAAAATCAGTATTCGGACCACCCGTTCCGTAGGTCACTTCTTCAATGTAGGGACTTTCTTTAAGCATGCCCTTTACCGCGTTCAATTCAGTTGCATCCACCATATACCTTGATCTCATAAAATCTCTGAATTTGATGATGTTGTCAACCTGGAAGCCAAGGTCTTTTTGCTCGATGTAGTTGAATTGTGCATTGAAGACCACCACAATGATGATCAAAATTTGAGCAAATACGAATTGAGTAATGAGCAAGGAGTTACGCAAGGTGGCTTTGCTTCCTTTTTGCTGTGTGAATGTACTTCGGATAACCTCCATTGGCCGAAACTTCATTAATAAACTCACTGGATATAATCCGGCTAATAGCACGACCATCACGACAAGACCTAGTGCAAAGACAACAGAACTCATTTCTACTTTCAGGTCAATGCTTATGACAGATAACAATTGATTGATCTGGCTAAGCAGGATTTCTGCAAACCAAAGGGAGAAGAAGGCCGCCACTACCGAGAGCAGAGTGAGTTCAATAAAGAATTGTTTGGCCAATTGCATTTGAGTACTTCCCAGTATCTTTTTGATCCCCACTTCCTGATTTCTTTTCAAGGCTTGTGCAGTGGAAAGATTGACAAAATTGATCACACACGTCGCCAGTACAATGAAGGCAATGACAGAAAGACCGTAAATGGTTTCATTCGGAATGCTATAATTGACTCCATTCCCAAAACGATCGTCGGTATGAATGTTTTTGAGTGGACCGAGATCTAGTGTAATGGTTTCGGCAGCCTCCTGCCCTAAGTTGTTACCAATTATTTCTTGTAACTGACTTGTCAGTGTTTCAGGTTTAACGTTTTCAGGCAGTAGTACCCATGTGGTACCAATGCTCATGGCATACCAGTTGTCACGAACATAGAATTCTTGCACTTGTTTCACCATATCGACATGGGCGATGATCTGATAGGGTAGGTTGGTATTCAGCCGGGGATCTTTAACAATTCCTTTGACCACACCAAGGTCTCTTCTTTGAAAATCAATGGTACGGCCCATTGGGTCTTCTAGACCAAAGAGTTTTTCGGCTGTACTTTCAGTAAGTATCACCGCCTTTGGATCCTTAAAGGCTTCATTCTTGTCGCCACGAACCCATTCCTGGTCGAAGAGTTTAAAGAAATGTTCATCCGCGAAAAGGATTCCTCCTTGGTCAAATTTATTCTCTTCAATAAAAAGAGAAACCTCCATGGGTCCGATGGTCCGCGAGACGGCCTCGATTTGAGGGAAATCATTGCGCAAAACCTTGTGCAAAGGCTCTGGGGTTTGACTTCCATACTCACGACCCCAAGCTACCTCTTGAATGAAATTCACTCGATAAACACGGTCTGCCTTGGTATGAAAATGATCGAAGGAGTACTGATAGTCGATGATCGTGTAAATGACAATACTAATGGTTATGCCAATGATCAGACTGAGTAAGTTGATTATCGTACTCGTTCGGTTACGATCGATATTTCGGAGTGTCGTTTTTAAGTAGATCTTAAACATGAACGTAATAATTTAAAGGTTTCATTTGAATAAAGTATGGAAAAGGTGCTCTTTCATGTCGTCCGGATTAGCGACTTTGGGTCAAAGGTTTTTAGCATACTCCACTACGTGCCAATCATATGCCAGTTTTGTAAAGTATTGACTGTCAGAGTTGTAAAAGTATTCTGCAAAAAATTACTTAGATTAGTGTTCCACTCTGAAACACAATGATGTTTCGAACAGGAACATTTTTTAAACTCGCTTCATGAAGGTTAAGCAACCTGGACATGTGGTTATCATTGATGATGACGAAGATATTCGGCTGACGGGAGAGGTTGTACTCAAGCAACGCTTCACCAAGATCAGTACACTGGAGCACCCAAGTAATGCTGAAGGCTTTTTGACAGCTAACCCGGCAGATGTGGTGCTCCTAGACATGAATTATTCAAAAGGAACAAATGATGGAAAGGAGGGCATCGTTTGGCTGAAAAAACTCAGGGATGCGTTTCCACAAATTAAATTCATCATCATAACGGCATATGGAGAGTTGTCTTTAGCCGTTGAGGCCATGAAGTTGGGAGCAACGGATTTTGTGACAAAGCCTTGGGAATATGAGAAAATCCAAATTACAGTCGCTAATGCGTTAAAACTTGCCAGAGCAGAACAAGAAGTGGATGCTCTTAAACATCAAACGGCAGGCTTGAAGCAGCATCTTATTCCTTCCCATGGAGATATAATTGCCGAATCGCAAGAAATGCGAAGAACGTTGAGCGTAGCCGATAAGGTAAGTGGTACCGATGCCAATGTTCTCTTGATGGGGGAAAATGGTACCGGTAAAGGCCTTCTGGCAAAGTATATCCATCAATCCTCTCCTCGTGCCAAGGAGGTATTTATTCAGGTAGATCTTGGAGCTATATCCGAAAGCTTGTTTGAATCTGAACTTTTCGGACATAAGAAGGGAGCATTTACTGATGCGAAGGAGGATCGAATGGGGCGCTTTGAGGCGGCGGAGAAAGGAACACTGTTTTTGGACGAAATTGGCAATCTCTCGCTAGGGATGCAGGCCAAACTCTTAACAGTTATTCAAAGCCGCTCATTCAATCGGGTAGGTGAACACCGTGCGCGATCACTCGATGTCCGTATCATTGCAGCCACTAATGCGAACCTCGAGGAAAATATTCAACAAGGAACATTTCGAGAAGACCTCTATTACCGACTCAATACCATCGAGTTGAATTTGCCTCCACTGCGTGAGCGAAAAGCTGATATAAAACCCATGGTTGAGCTTTTTTTAGCACGTTTTTGTAAGCGTTACCATCAACCAATTCCCGTTGTTGTCTCTGCGGCTTACGACAAATTGGAGCAGTATTCATGGCCGGGTAATATTCGTGAACTAGAGCATTCCGTTGAACGTGCTGTCATCCTATCAACTACGAATGAACTAAGACCCGAAGACTTTTCATTGAAGAAAAATGATCAGTTCCTCGCCGATGCTCCTACTAATTTAGAGGCACTGGAGAAAATAACGGTCCAGCGTGTGATTCAAAAACATGAAGGAAACATGAGTAAAGTAGCGAAGGAATTGGGGATAGGCCGTACTACGCTTTACCGTAAACTGGAGAAGTATGGGCTCCAGTAGGTTCAACCTCCATATCGGTATGCGAATTTTAGTGATTTCGTTTAGCATGTATGGCGGGTTCTGGTCTTACTTTGAAACCAATTTTGTGATTTCCCCCATTGGCTTTGGTCTGATCAGTTTGCTGCAATTGCTCGAGCTTTTTCGCTTTGTATCACGAAGCCGTCGCGAAATGTTGAAGTTCTTTCGAGGTATTGATTTTCGAGATTTTACACAGAATTATCGCTACGAGGTTGGTATAGAAAAGGATGAGCTCAAAGTAGAGTTTAACAGAGTTATCCAAACATTCCGCACACTAACCCTTGAAAAAGAAGAGCAATATCAGTACCTGCAGATGGTAAACCAAGAGGCACCCGTTGGGATGATGAGTTTTGATGATTCAGGAAGACTTGATTTGTATAACCCGAGAATGTGCGCATTATTCAAAACACCAAAATTGGGCCAGCTCGATCAGTTAGCGAAGTATGAACCTGATTTTGTTGCCGACCTGAAACGCGAAAGCACAAGTCATTGGATCTTTGTTGCTCGGCAGGGAGAAAAAAGAATGCTTGTAAAGAAGAAGACATTTGAATTAATGGGAAGAGCCTTGGTTTTAGTGATGGTTCAGGACATTAGTTCGGAATTGGAGGATCAGGAAATAGACGCTTACCAAAAGTTGATTCGTGTCTTAACACATGAGATCATGAATTCTGTAACGCCGGTGGTGTCGTTAACTACGGCAATAAGAAAAATGGTTGAGCAGGACGATAGTTTAAGAACTGACGGACTGACAACCGAAGAACTTCAAGATTTATACAAGAGTATTCTGTCAATAGAGAAGAGAGGTGTTGGTCTTATGGCTTTTGTTAAGGCGTATAGAAGTTATATGCAGCCCATTATATTGGAAAAAAGCATTGTTGAAAGTAAGGTGTTGTTAGATCATGTCATTCAACTCTGCCAACCGGAACTTCAAGGCATTCACATAACAACTAGACTTGAGGCGAGTAGTCCATTGTTCATTGACGAGAAGCTCGTAGTGCAGGTGCTCATTAACATAATTAAAAATGCCAATGAGGCACTTGTCAGAACACAAAATCCAAGACTTGAACTAACGACGTCATTAGATCCTGAGCATTTCATCATAGCACTTTCTGATAATGGCCCTGGGATACCTAATGATATCCGCAAAGACATTTTTATTCCATTTTTTACGACAAAAAGTAATGGTACGGGAATTGGACTGAGTTTATCAAAACAAATCATCCAAGCGCACAAAGGAGCGATTGATTTTAGCTCTGATGAGGATGGGACTCGATTTGAACTTCGTCTACCTATTCATTCATAAGTTCAACTTGATAAACAAAGTACTTGGTATCGCCCCGCCAAGGTAGTTTGATGTACTTTTCTTTGTAATAAAGCTTGGCTCTAACGCCTTTTTCCATGGCACTTTCAATGCGCTTGAACGCATTTTCATTTGAGCTGGGCACAGTAAAATCCCATTGGGTAGGCATCACTCCCTGTTCTCCTGAGGTCAGTCCGCCAATATTCAATTGTCCTTCAAAGGTTTTGACCAGTACTCCTTTCTTACTGAGCTTCACCGGGACACCTACACGAAAACCACTACTAAAGTTGGCATAGTAGGCAAACAGAAAGAAGAGCAAGACAAGTACCCCCAGGGCAAGTAACAATTTTTTCAATCCGGCATTCATAGTTACAATAATTCGTTCGCTAGGTTTGCCAATTCTGATCTTTCCCCTTTTTCCAATGTGATATGCGCGTAGAGCGGATGATCCTTGACCCGATCGATGAGATACGAAAGCCCGTTAGATTGAGAGTCAAGATAAGGTGTATCGATTTGATGCACATCTCCTGTAAAGACGATCTTTGTATTCTCTCCGGCACGCGTAATGATGGTTTTGATCTCGTGTGGAGTTAAGTTCTGTGCTTCATCCACAATAAAGAAAATGTTCGACAGACTTCGGCCTCTGATGTAAGCCAGCGGTGTGATCAGCAACTTCTCCTTATTCACCATTTCGGTAATGGATTTGAATTCTTTGTCCGTTTCCTTGTACTGATTTTGAATGAATTTCAAATTATCCCACAAAGGTTCCATGTAGGGGTTCAGTTTCGATTTGATATCACCCGGTAGGTAACCGATGTCTTTATTACTTAGCGGCACGATGGGCCTCGCTAAATAGATCTGCTTGAATTCCCTGCGTTGTTCTAAGGCTCCGGCTAGAGTAAGTAAGGTTTTTCCTGTTCCTGCTACACCTTGGATGGTCACAAGTTTTACCTCCGGATTCATCACGGCATGGATAGCGAATGTCTGTTCGGCATTTCTGGGTTTAACACCTGAAACTGGTCGTTTGTCTACTTTTTCAATGGTATCATCTTGCGCATTGTAATAGGCAAGAATGGAGTTTTTGTCGCTCTTTAAGATGAAGTATTGATTCGGTTGTGCTTTCTTCCTTTTCAGCACTTCTTTGGGCTCAAGCGTGCCGTCTTCATAGAGGTGATTGATGATGTCAGAATCTACCTTCTCAATTTCAATTTTCCCTTTCCGGAGTGATTCGACATTCTTGATCTTGCCGGTTTCGTAGTCTTCGGCAGGTAAGCCCATGGACTTCGCTTTCATGCGAAGGTTAATGTCCTTCGAAACCAGGATGACATTGCGCTGAGGATTCTCATCTTTGAGCCGGAGCGCTGCATTGAGGATTCGATGGTCATTCTTGCGTTCACCAAATACTTTGTTGGCATCATGTTCATGATCACCTGAGCCCGCTTCCATTACTACTTTGAAGTTTCCTCTGGTCTTTCCATTCAGCGGTATCCAATCTTGTAGTGATTTGTCCTGAGCCAACTTATCAAGAAGCCGAGTGAATTCTCTGGCTTCAAAATTCTTGGTATCATTTCCTTTTTTGAATTGATCTAACTCTTCGAGCACTGTGATGGGTAGCCCAACATCATGTTCCTCAAAATTCATGATGGCGTTGTGTTCATAAAGAATTACAGAGGTATCAAGTACAAAAATTTTCCGGTCGGTCTTCTTCGCTCTCGGCATAGGATTGATCAATAAGTAACTAGAACTTGAATTAAGTTAAGAATTATTTGAGCGAAACAAGCGCTATGGATAGGCTTAATCATGAAAAAAATAAACAGTCTTCAGAGGGGATTGAATCACAGGGATTTATGACTTTCTCATGCAAGTAGTCAGCCATTTTTTTGGTTCACTTGACCCAAGGCGCGATTCAAAAACTCAATTTTTTCCAAAGATTTATCAAGGCAACCGTACAAGTAAGTGCAACGGCTAAAAAGATAAAGCCCTGGATGAGTTCACCATAGATGAATTGACCAATGGCGAAGAGAAGACCATACACAATGAAGATTCCTGCGAACATGGCCGTTAAGTCATAAGAAAAACGACCAACTGCTTTTTCAAGCACCAAATTCTCTTTTGTTGCGATCTTCTTGAAGCCGTTCCATCCGATTCCATAGGGCTTAACATTGTTAAAAAAGCCTTGAAGTGTCTTGTAGTCGGTCGGTCGAGTGAGCAATGTCACAAGTACCCAACTGAAAGTGGTGATACCCACACTGAGCAACAACTGATAATCTGATGGAATACTGGTCAGAAAAGTTGGTCCCCATTTGAAAAGTAGTGCCAGTACAAATGAAACGATCATCCCCGTGATTTCGGAATAGGCATTGATTCTCCACCAAAACCAGCGGAGGATAAAGATGGAACCCGTACCAGCACCAATCGATAGCAAGATCTGGAAGGCATCGAGTGCATTGGTCAAGGCCAGCGCAAAAAGTCCGGCAAGGATCATCAAGACCACTGTGCTAATGCGGCCAACATTCACCATTTGTTTCTCTGTTGCTTCATTATTGACAAATCGTTTGTAAAAGTCGTAGGCCACATAGGAAGAACCCCAATTCAGGTGTGTTGAAATAGTGGACATGTAGGCCGCGATCAATGAGGCCACAACGATGCCTAGAAGTCCTTTAGGAAGAGTAAGAAGCATGGCCGAATAACCCAAGTCGTTACCCAACTTACTTTCCGATATGCCTGGGAAAGCCGCTTGAATTGAAGCTAGGTCAGGATATACAACCAAGGATGCCAATGCAATAAGGATCCATGGCCAGGGTCTCAAGGCGTAGTGCGTAATGTTAAAAAGCAAGGTGGCAGAAACAGCATGTTTTTCGTTTTTAGCAGAGAGCATCCGCTGGGCAATGTAGCCGCCTCCTCCAGGCTCTGCCCCAGGATACCATACCGACCACCACTGAACGGCCAAAGGAATCACAAGTAAGGTGATGAGCATTTCTCTATTGGAGAGATCGGGTACAATGGCGAGTTTGGTCGATACCACCGGATGGTTCATCAATTCGGTCAATCCACCGACTTCGGGCAAGTTAACGACATAAATCGCTGCAGCCACAGATCCCACCATGGCCACAATGAACTGTAGGAAATCGGTCAACACCACGCCCCTTAAGCCTCCCAGGGAGCTGTAGGCTACGGTGATGACAGAGGCATAGATCACGGTTTTCCATGGCTCGAGCCCAAACATGATCTCCGCAATTTTGATAGCGGCCAATGAAACGGAAGCCATGATCATGACATTGAAGAATACACCAAGATAAATGGCCCTGAACCCTCTTAGGAATGCGGCCTCCTTTCCACTGTAGCGAGCTTCATAGAATTCAAGATCCGTCAAAACACCGGACTTTCTCCAGAGTTTCGCGTAGACGAAAACGGTCAGCATGCCGGTGATCAGAAATGCCCACCAGACCCAGTTCCCGGCAACACCGTTTTGACGTACTATGTCAGTGACCAGATTTGGGGTGTCCGCACTGAAGGTGGTGGCCACCATCGAAACGCCGATGAGCCACCATGGCATGTTTCTTCCGGAAAGGAAAAACTCGTTGGCACTAGAGCCAGCTTTTTTTGAAACTCTGATTCCTATGACCAGAAAAACCACAAAAAATAGGGCGATGATACCCCAGTCTAACGAAGATAGTTGCATACTCAGCGAAAAGTTAGAAGGACTTGTTAGAAGTTTTTTAACTTCGAATTGAAAAGATAGAAAAACTTTTTAAGAGTGAATTATGGATTTAACCTTAGTGATATTAGCAGCCGGAATGGGAAGCCGTTACGGCGGTAACAAACAGTTGGATGGTATTGGACCTAACGGTGAGATCATCATGGATTATTCTATTCATGATGCCATCAATGCTGGGTTTAACAAAGTGGTCTTTATCATCAGAACGGATTTAAAAGAAGCCTTTGATGCTCATTATGCAGAGCGGTTCAAAGGAAAAATAGAAATGGAGTATGCGTTCCAAGACCAATACACCGAGCATACCAAAGCCTATGAGGCCAACCGAAAGAAACCCTGGGGCACGACACATGCCATTCTTGCTGCAAAGCATTTGATCCATGAGCCTTTTTTGGTGATCAATGCGGATGATTATTATGGGCAGGAGTCCTTTGGTGAAGCCGTTGAAGCCATTAAGAAGCTTAAAGAGAATGAGTATTTGATCATGGGCTATGAATTGGTCAACACCCTTTCTGATCATGGTACTGTAAACAGAGGAGTTTGTCAAGTGGACGAGTCAATGAACTTGACCGGGATCAAGGAAACACTAGCCATTGGAAAAAATGGAAACGAGATTTTTTATGAAGAAAATGGAGAAAAGCAGACGCTCGCTCCAGACACCTATGTGTCGATGAATTTTTGGGGTTTCCCTCCATCGGTCTTATCTCTTTTTGAAGATAAATTCTTGACCTTTGTTGCGAATAACCACGAAGACCCTAAAGCCGAGTGTTTTATTCCCGTAGAAGTCGATAACCTGATGGACGAGGGAAAGGCTTCGGTAAAGGTAGTGCCGACAAGTGCATCTTGGTTGGGTGTGACCTATAAAGAAGACAAGCCTTTTGTAGTGGAAGGGATTAATGAAATGATCGCAGCGGGCAAGTACCCTCAAAAGATCGGCTAATGAAGCCAGAAGCGGCGATAGCGTTTTTCAACATAGAAGGAGCAGTCGAAGAGATTGCTCCTTTTGGTTTAGGCCACATCAATGATACGTTTTTGGTGAAGGCGGGTGGACGACAATACCTTCTACAACGAGTCAATCAAAAGGTCTTCAAGTATGCCGATATTCTTGAGCATAATGTGCAATTCGTCCTTCAGGCGAAGCCAGAGCTTTTCCCTTTCCATTTTATTTCGAAAGAGGGGAAAGTGCATGTGCTCTATAATGGGCAATGCTGGAGGCTACAGGAATTTCTTGAAGATGCATATTCCCCTGATCAGGTAGAATCCCCTTCCATCGTTCGTCATATTGGCGCTGGCTTTGCCACTTTTGCCAGTGCTTTTGCGCATATCTCTGCTGAGCAATTCAAAGAGACCATTCCGAACTTCCACGATTTAGGTTCACGACTTTTTCAACTTGAAACGGCAATCCAATTGAATCCTGTGAACAGAATGGAGATGGTGTCAGCATTGATTCTGGAAGCATTCTCTTTTCGGTGGATAGCCAAAAGATTTCAGCACTACGTTTTAGCGGGTTTACCCAAAAGGCTCTGTCATAACGATGCAAAGGCGGCCAATATCTTACTGCGGAGGCAAGATGACACCTTTGCTAAAATCATTGATTTGGATACGATAGGCCCAGGGTACCTTCTCTATGATTATGGTGACTTGATGCGTTCATTGTTCACCCCAGCTGCTGAAAATGAGTTGGACCCAACCAATTTGATCGTGAGGCCTGAATTATTTCAAACACTTAGAGAGGCATACCTCGGCCACTTAAGTTTTCCTTTGGATGATGTTGAAGTGGCATCGCTTGAATTTGGAGGCTTGTACATGACCTATCTTATGGGGGTCCGTTTCTTAACTGATTTTATTCAAGGCGATGTTTATTACAAGATCAAATTTGAAAATGAGAACTTCATTCGTGCAAGAAATCAATTCAGGTTACTTGCCTTGATGGAAGAAGCACTTGCACATAATTATCGGCTGGATGAGTAAAAACTTCTCAAGAAACGACTGAAGTACTGCCTTATTGAAGTCAAGAAGTAGAACTACTCAGTGAATTCTTACTATATTCATTCATTAGATAGACGATATGAAAAAACTTCTAAAGTACGCATTGAGTTTGCTGATGCTGGTTTCAATCCTTGAAGTCAGTGGACAAACTTGGAAAATAGATCCATCGCATTCGAGTGTTTTATTCAGTGCCAAGCACAATGGAATTTCGTTTGTTCATGGACGATTCGATCAATTCGAGGCAACAGTAGAAGGAGGGAGTGTTACTGATTTTAGTGGGGCAAAAGTTAGTTTCACTGCGCAAGTAGAAAGCATCAATACCAATGTGGCCCCAAGAGACAAACACTTGAGATCAGCCGATTTTTTCGACGTTGAAAATCATCCGACAGTCTCTTTTGAAAGCACATCTTTCAAGAAAACCGGAGACAAACAATACGAAGTGGTTGGCAACTTAACCATGAGAGGAAATACTAAGCAAGTGACATTACTGGCAACTCATATTGGTTCTACCAAAAATAGAGCGGACAAGGACTTGGTGGGCTTTCAATTGACAGGAGAAGTAGACCGAAATGTATTTGGGGTCACAGGAGCAAGTGGATCAGTTGCCCCAATTATAGGCATTGAATGCAATATTGAGATGTCTGTGCAATAAGCATCTGTTGTAGTTTAAGATTTAAAAAAGGCTGCTAATCTAATTAATCAGCCTTTTTTGATACTTGTACCCTTATGAAAAAGAACGCACAGTATTGGATTAATAAACTCAATCTTCAGGAGCATCCGGAGGGAGGATATTTCGTAGAAACCTACAGGTCTAACGAGCGCATACACGAGTCTAAACTTCCCGACAGATATAAAACGTCCAGGGTTTTCGGCACCTCCATTTATTTCTTACTGACCAGAGAATCGGTTTCTAATTTTCATCGTTTGAGTTCGGATGAGATATGGCATTTCCACACCGGTGGTAAAGCACGAATTCATATGATTAGTGAAACAGGAGACTATCAGCAAGCGCTCATTGGTGAGCCTTCCGATGCGGAGGTTAGTTTTCAAGCCATCATCTCCCAAAACACCTGGTTTGCCGCTGAGGTGATCGAAGGAGACTACATTTTAGTGGGCTGCACCGTAGCTCCGGGTTTCGAGTTTGAAGACTTCATATTAGCCGACCGCCAAAGCCTATTGTCCGCTTATCCAATGCACAAAAACCTTATTGAACGTTTTACGAAAAAGTAAGTATGCCATAAGGCTAAACTCAAAACGATTTAATTATATGCTATTAACAACTACGAATACCGTTGAAGGATTCACAATTACAGAATATAAAGGAGTGATCACAGGCGAAGCCATTATAGGAGCCAATTTATTCAAGGACATTTTTGCAAGCATTACCGATTTAGTAGGTGGCCGTTCGGGCTCTTATGAACGGGTACTCCGCGAAGCAAAAGAAGAGGCCATGCAAGAGCTTCAATTAAATGCACAACGATTGGGTGCCAATGCCGTTGTGGGCATCGATTTGGATTATGAGACGATCGGACAGAGCAGTAGCATGCTGATGGTAACAGCCAGTGGTACTGCCGTTATCTACAAATAGTTTGTCTACAGTAAGGTCAGCTTATTTGTGAATTTTAATGCCATTCTTCTTCAGAGGAATGGCTGTTTTTTAAATAGAATCGGTCTTCCTCTTCCATAGGCTCAACTTCCAGCACATTAGCCAAGACGAGTCGAATCAATGTTCTAGCAGCAATGTATTTTGAAATATTGGCGTCTTCTTTGAGGCGTTTGATGGTGGTAAAATCGTGCTTCTCACAAAGTCCAATAGCCTTTTGTACTTTTTCATCGTAGACGAATTGAATGTCTTTTTTCTTGTGTCTACGTTCTAAGATTTCGCATACCTCTTTGCTGGCTTGAATGCTCTTGTCTCTTCTACGGATATAGGCTTTTCCTTTCTTGCTTTCGTCTGTCGATCGGACGCGAAATACTTTTCCCTTGCTGGCTTGAACTTCAATAACAGCCAACCCTTTTTTTTCATTGACCTTAATGATCTCGCTGGTATAAAGGAGTTTTGGGCGAATAAGTTTTCGAATGCTTTCTTCTAAAAAGAAGAGTTCACCCTCAATGGAACGAACACCAGAGGCGGTTCCATCGTCATCGACACCGAGCAATAAGGTACCACCATCGGCATTCGCGAAAGCCACCAATTCTTTCACAATTTTTTCTGGATGATTGGCTTTTTTCTTGAATTCAAGTTGTTGACCTTCTCCTTTGCGGGTCAAACTCTTTATTGCATTCAATTCCATAAAAAATGACAACAGTGGCTAAAGACTTAATTCAAGTCGTCTTCATCAAGATCTCCCATATCTGGCATGCTGAACATACTGCTCAGGAGGTCTTTGAAGCGCGTTCCTGTATCTAGCGCGGTTTTGCTCAATTTACTATATTCTGCCAGTCCGTGTAATGCAAATTCCATCAAAAATAGCTTCGCATGCGCTTTGGCTTTGGGTTGATGCTTTTTCACCAAGGCTTCCAATCCGGGAATGATATGAAGTGCCTCCTCGTAGTCCTTGTTGGACAAATCGTTGTGCAGATCGATCGTATATCCTTCACCAAACCACTGGATGATCTCGGCATAAGGGTTTTCCTGATTGCCTTTGTTCTTGTCTTTATCATCCGGTTTCGGGAAATAATCCGTGAACATTGTTCGAATAGCTTTTCCCACTAATGAATGGGCAACAATACCGGCACCTTCCTGCTCACCTTCATATACCAGCTCCACTTTTCCGGTGATTGCCGGGATGGCGCCAACAAAGTCAGAAACCCGAATGTAGGTTTGTTTTTCACCGTTAAGCAGGCTTCTGCGCTCTGCAGCACTGATGATGTTTTCAAAGGCAGCAATGGTCAAGCGAGCGGATACGCCACTTTTTTCATCCACATATTCGCTCTCTCGTGCTTCAATGGCAATCTGCTCAACCAAGTCTTGGGAAATGGCATCCACCACAACGGCTTGTTTCTGTGCTTCTTTGATGTTCGCTTCTTGGGCAGTGATCTGTTTTCCGATCTCTCTCGTTTTCGGGTAATGCGTGATGATCTGGCTATCGATCCTGTCTTTCAATGGAGTCACAATGCTGCCTCGGTTGGTATAATCTTCCGGATTGGCTGTAAACACGAATTGAATATCTAAAGGCAAACGGAGCTTAAAACCTCTGATCTGAATATCTCCTTCTTGCAGAATATTGAACAGCGCTACCTGGATCCTCGCTTGGAGGTCGGGCAATTCGTTGATCACAAAAATGCCTCGATGGGCGTGTGGTACTAGTCCGTAATGAATGACGCGTTCGTCGGAGTAAGGGAGCTTTAATGAGGCCGCTTTGATGGGGTCAACATCTCCAATAAGGTCGGCGATGGAAACATCAGGGGTGGCTAACTTTTCTGAATATCGCTCATCTCTATGCAGCCATGCGATAGGGGTATGGTCGCCATGTTCGGTTACCTGCTCTTTCCCATAGCGAGAAATAGGATGTAAGGGATCATCATTCAATTCAGAGCCGGCAATAATTGGCACATATTCGTCCAATAAGGTAATCATTTGACGGGCAATACGCGTTTTTGCTTGTCCTCGTAAACCCAGCAGGTTGATGTTATGCATAGAAAGAATCGCTCGTTCCATATCGGGAATTACGGTGTCCTCATAGCCATAGATACCTTCAAAGGTGGGTAGCTTTTGTTGGTATTTTTGGATGAGGTTGTCGCGTAGCTCCTGCTTTACCGATTTGCTCTCGTAACCCGATGCTTTCAACTCACCTAATGTGTGTATTTTGATCAGTTGATCAGCCTTCAATTCGTTATAATTCATTGTCTAGAATCTTTTTCTTCTGTTTTTCTTATAGTCCTCAAAAATGAGGTGTCCCAGTCCTTTTAAGCTGCTGTAGTAAGCATTTCCATTATTGGCTCGGGTAAATTCTTCCACGAACTGCTTCAAGTAAGGGTCTGAAGCGATCATGAATGTAGTGACTGGAATCTGTAATCTTCTGCACTGTGTCGCAAGATTGAGCGTTTTGTTTAAGATCTTCGGGTCAAGGCCAAATGCATTTTTGTAGTATTTAATGCCCACTTTCATACAGGTTGGCTTTCCATCGGTGATCATGAAGATCTGTTTATTGGCGTTCTTTCTTCTTCTCAGAATGTCCATGGCCAACTCGAGTCCGGCAATGGTATTGGTATGGTAGGGGCCCACTTGTAAAAAGGGCAGGTCTTTGATCTCAATTTGCCAGGCGTCATTTCCAAACACGATCACATCAAGTGTGTCTTTTGGATACTTTGTCGTTACTAACTCGGCTAAAGCCATTGCAACTTTTTTGGCAGGGGTGATGCGGTCTTCTCCATAGAGGATCATCGAATGCGAAATATCGATCATCAGTACGGTCGAGGTCTGTGTTTTGTATTCCGTTTCCACCACTTCAAGGTCGTCCTCTGTCATTTTGAAGTCGCCAAAGCCGTGATTGATCTGGGCATTCCGAATGGAATCCGTCATGGCGATCTGCTGTAGCGAATCGCCAAACTCAAAAGGTCGTCTATCTGTTCCAGTTTCATCACCGGTTCCTGTATGGCTGGTGCGATGTTGTCCCTTGCCTAATTTTTTCAGCTTGCCGAAGATTTCTTCCAAGGCCGAACGTCGGATTTCCTGACCGGTTTTACCCGTTACTTCAAACTTACCTTTCTGATTGTCCTCAGATAAGTAGCCTTGTTCCTTCAGCTCATCGATGAAATCACCAATTCCATATCCATCGGTTGTGATGTTATATTGTTGATCCAAGTTGGTTAGCCATGCCAAGGCTTCGGCAACATCTCCGCCCGTTATACTGACCAATTGTAGAAACAAATCAAGCAGGTTCTCAAAGCTTGAATCTCCCTTGTTTGGCTGTGGAATGTATTTAGAAAAACGGTATCCTTTCATGCGTCCTATCTCAACGGTTTTGCCTTGGAATTGGTTTAATAAAACAAGTCTTCTTTTGCGTTCAGATCAATTGTATTGATTTGGAAGGCAGCAATGGTTAATTTGTCCAACTCAATGGTGAAATACTCTATAAAAGATCTAGAAAGATATTCGGGTATCAAAGCACATACCATTCGAATATGGGAGCAGCGCTATGAATTACTGACGCCTCACCGCACGGACACCAATATCCGTTTTTACGATGAGGAGCAATTGAAGTATTTGCTGAATGTGACCTTGCTGCTTGACAATGGCTATAAGATATCTCAGGTCTACAAATTCAATGAGCAGGAGTTTATGGAGCAATTGCGTGAAGTCATTGATGCCAGCATAAGCTCAAAGAAGGATCAGCAATTGAGTTCTGCCGTCAATGAACTGGTCATTTCCATGCTAGACCTCGACGAACGTCGATTTGAAAAGATCTTGTCTGCCAGCTTATTGAGCAAAACCTTTGAAGAGGTCTTAAAAGACGTGATTTATCCATTTTTGAAACGAATTGGAGTGATGTGGAGAACAGGTGAGGTGTCTACAGCACAGGAGCATTTTATTTACCAATTGATACGGCAAAAGATCATCGTAGCCATTGACGGCTTAATGATGCCACAACGGAACGCCGAGAAGTATCTCCTGTTTCTGCCACAATCGGAATTCCATGATTTGTTGATCCTTTTGTTCACGTACATTCTGAAAAACCGAGGTAAGCAATGCATTTATTTGGGTGTTGATATTCCCTTCAAGGACCTAAAGCAGGTTACGTCCATCACGCAACCTGATACCTTGTTTACCTTCATCAAAGCTCCAGCATCGAAGCTCGACACGCAAGCCTATGTGTACGAACTGTCGGAAACTTTTGCCACAAAAAGTATTCTGATCACAGGTAACCCTTACTTCATGGAAGAGCTCGAATACCCGGATAACGTGCTCTTAATTCCAGAGATTGAAGACCTGATGCCCATTTTGGAAGAATAAATCTGTTAGAAATCACTATATTCTGTTGGGAATTGCGCTGACTCTTCATCGATTTTTCGTCAGCCAATCAATTTTTTTGATCAACTAAATCAGTTTTTATGGATTTTTCTTCTATCAATTGGTTAGCTGTGGTGGTAGCTGCTGTGGCTTTCTTTGTTCTAGGAGCCCTGTGGTATGGACCTTTTTTTGGTAAAATCTGGCAAAGAGGGGTTGGCCTTTCAGATGATGAGATGAAATCGGCCAACATGGGTAAACTCTTCGGATCGGCTTTCATTATGGCCATCCTCATTTCTGTGGGAATGGCCATTTTCTTCTTTGGTTTTGTTGCCGAGCCCGGTTGCGAAATGGAAATGACGGTTTCAGCAGGTGCCATGTACGGTCTAATGACGGGTATCTTCTTTTTGTTGCCTTCCATAAGCATGAATTATCTTTTTGCTCGAAAGGGAGTTGCCCTGATGCTGATCGATTCAGGATACCATGTGGTGGCTTACACGCTGGTTGGACTTATACTTGCTGCCTGGCAATAAGTTAGGGGTCTACATCGTCGCCTTTTGCTGGCCTAAGGAACTTCGAGCAGATTCTTCTGTCTTATCGCATGGAGGAACCAATTGGTTCATTTCTCGGTTTAGAGAATTATTCATTTAAACATATGATAAGAGTAAAAGGTCATGTCAGGTCATTGGACCCTACAGCCTACAAACTTGGCTGGGAAATTGCGCAAAAGGAATTTGAGGATTTCTTAAGGGATCAAAATAAGTCAAAAGCAAAACAAGCTCTTCAGCAATTGAAGAAAGGTCAACCGCTGGATCAAATCATTGACGCAGCTTAATAGGTCAACGGATCGATCAGTTGTCCAAGGTCATGGATACTGTTCACGATCTTGGTCGACTGGTGGTGAGGTTCCTCCCAAAGAGGGGCATCGAAGGCGTATTTCTTTGCCATGACAGTCATGATTTCTTCACGCGTGTAATGTGCCGGGTGAACAAGATTTTTGATGTTAGGCCAGGCCTTCGTTTGTAGAAGGCCTTTGATTTCACGAATCACATCGTCTCGATGAATGTAATTGGTTGGATTGAGTTTCCCGTTCGTTGCTTTTCCTGCAAAGTATCGACCGGGGATTCTGTCATCTCCCATCAAACCTCCGCAACGCAAAATGACCAGATCCTGTTGAATCTCACTAATTTCTTGTTCGGCCCATACTACGGCCTGATTCGAACCCTTTTCGATGTCGAAAGGAGTGTTTTCGTCAACAGAGTGGTCAACATTGGGGTAAAAAGAAGTCGAACTGATGAAGATCACTCGTTTTACTTCCTGATTTCCTTGGAGTAAGTATTTGAGGTACTTGATCTGCTCGCGATAGTATGCTGAAGGATTTTTGCGACTTGCTGGTGGAATATTGATGATGAGTGTTGCACTGCTAAAGAGTACTTGGAATGAATTCCCAGTCGGCATGGGCTCTAAACGAAAGAGAAAAGGGGTTATTCCCGCTTTCGCCAATGCTTCTGTTTTGCCTTCCGTGGTGGTACTCCCCAACACATCATATCCTTCTTTTAGAAGTGCCTGAGCTAAGTTAAAACCTAGCCATCCACATCCAATGATCGAGACTTTTTCCAACACAAGTACCTTTTAGTTTTTGGCCAAGATGGACTCAGAGACTTCGGTGTAAAAGGCCTCGTACAAGGGCAAAATCTTTTCGATGTCAAATTCTTTGGCTCTTTCGAGTGCACCTTTTTTGAATTTACTGAGGTTGTCTTCGCTCAAGATATGGAGTGCATTTTTTGTCATTTCTTCCACGTCCCCAATGGGCGAAGTAAAACCAGTTACTCCATCAATGTTTAGCTCAGGAATTCCTCCAGCGTTGGAGGAGATCACTGGCACTTCACAGGCCATTGCCTCTAGTGCTGCCAGTCCAAAACTCTCTTTTTCGGAGGGCATGATGAAGAGATCTGCGACAGAAAGCACCTCTTCTATGGCTTCTAGTTTTCCCAAAAACCGGACTTCATCGTGAATGCCTAAGTCACGGCAGAGGCTTTCAATGGGTCCTCGCTCTGGACCGTCTCCGACCAGGAGGAGTCTTGATGGCACAGTTTCTAGCACATTTTTAAAGATGCGCACAACATCATCCACACGCTTTACTTTTCTGAAGTTAGAGGTGTGCACCAATAATTTCTCTCCATTTGGACAAATGGCCGTTTTAAAGTGATCCTTGCGTTGCTTTTGAAATTTTTCCAAGTCAATGAAATTGGGGATCACCCGAATCTCATTAGTGATATTGAAATGTTTGTAGGTATCTTTTTTCAGGTCTTCAGAAACAGCCGTGACGCCGTCAGATTCATTGATGCTATAGGTCACAACAGGCTCATAGGAAGGATCTTTTCCAACCAATGTGATGTCGGTACCATGGAGAGTGGTGACGACAGGTATCTCAATGCCATGGGTTTTAAGGATGTTTTTTGCCAATACTGCGGCTGACGCATGCGGAATAGCATAATGTACATGCAGCACATCGAGTTTTTCGTATTTGACCACATCAACCATTTTACTGGCCAAGGCCAATTCATATGGTGGGTATTTGAACAACGGATAGGTTCGAATGTCCACTTCGTGGTAGAAAAGGTTGTTGTCGAAATAATCTAAACGGGTGGGTTGTGAATAAGTAATGAAGTGGATTTCATGCCCCTTTTTTGCCAAACCCTTGCCAAGTTCAGTAGCTACGACACCACTACCTCCAAAAGTGGGGTAACAAACGATTCCTATTTTCATCCTAAAAATTTCATCTATGTAGAGAGTTTAACCCGGGAACGGTCTTTAAGGTTCAACAATGGCACGATAAACAATGTCTTGAATACGGGTTCGGATGTTTTCTTCTAGTAATTTGAAGTTCTCACTATCAGGATAAGTCCTGTTGCACAAAAAAATGAAAATCAGTTCTTCTTGAGGATCTGTCCATACGGAGGCTCCTGTAAAACCAGTATGGCCGAAGGTGCTGGCCGAGGCAAATTGGCTGGTTGGACCTTCATCGGTACCTGTTATCGGCTTGTCCCAGCCCATGCCTCTTCGGTTATTGACCGATTGAGGCATTGTGAAAATGGGGATCGTCCATGACTCGAAAAAAGTGCGTTCTGCATATTTCCCCATGTTCAAGTTCATCTGCATCAAAATGGCCATGTCGTTGGCATTGCTAAAAAGACCCGCATGCCCAGAAATGCCACCCATCAAGGAGGCATTTTGATCGTGAACAACACCACAAACAATGTCATTTCTAAAGTAGGTGTCTACCTCAGTCGGTGCAATGTCGCTATAGAATCCCATGTCTATGGGCAGGTAAGTAGTACGGTGCATGCCTAGTGGCTTGTAAAACTCCCGTTTCAGATAAGTTTCGATGGGTTCTTTAATGATGGATTCAACCAATTTGAACATTAAGGTATACCCTAAGTCTGAATAGAGGTAGTCATGCTTCTTCTCACCTTTGGGAAGGTCCCTGAGGTCAGAAGCAACTGTCCATTGCCAAAGTGAATCTTCCAGCGCTATGGGTAAGGGCAAGTCTTGAATGGTGTAATTGTGATTTGGTCCAACCCCTTCTGAAAAGTATTCAGGCTTTAACTCCCCTTTATCGACGGTTTTTTCCCAAAAAGGAATGTATGGTTTGAGGCCGGCTTGGTGACTCAAGACATCACGTATGATCAATGATTCCTTATTCGTTCCCTTTAACTCGGGTAGATAATGCCCGAGCGATTTATTCACGTCAAGCTTCTTTTCATCGTAGAGCTTCATGATGATCTGAGTAGACGCAGCTATTTTGGTGACAGAGGCAATATCATAGAGGGTGTTGTCGTCAACCGGTTTCTTTTTGTCGTAGGTTTGATAGCCAAAATTCTGCTGATAGATCACTTTTCCTTTGCGTGCGATCAATACTTGAGCGCCAGGGGTGGCTTGATCTGCAATGGCTTGATTGACGATGGCTTCTATTTGACCTAAGCTGTCTGAATGCATACCGACTTCCTCCGGACTGCCATAGCTTAATCTTGAGGTAGTGAGTGTCTCAATGCCCGTTCCTTGTCTAAAGCTTTTTCCCGCACTGATCGGAAGTCGGCCCTCAGCTTTGAGGGCACCGAAAATGATCTGAGGGACTAGCTCTTGTACAATGGAATTGTCTTCATAGGTACAAATCACGTTGTTGACTCCTTCAAAATATTGCAGTGCATAGGCATTGCCAAGCACAACCGTGATGGTTTGAGTTTTCGCCTGTAGTTTCCTGATGAATTCGACTTTTTCGTTTGACACCCCGTGCTGATCGCTTGGTGAATTCTTTATGCCCTGATAGGCCACAGTGACTAGGTCAAAATTCGCGAGGTAGTCTAAGCTTTCTATTGAGAGCTCAGTTAACACCAGGTGTTCAACAGGGGCATATTTATCCATCATGGCGGTAAAAACAGTCGCTTCTTTGTCAAAACTGACAGTCGCAATTTTCTTGTTGCTAAGCTCAAGCACAGGAATAACATTGTTTGAATTGTCTACCACGGTAATGGCTTTTTGGTACAATGTTTTATTCAGTCTCTTCGCATAATCGTTATTGATCCGTTCGTAGAGGTTGGTCGTGTTGACCAGTTGGCTTTCCTCAAGTCCTAACCAATACTTCGCCTTCAATACATTTTTTACACGTTGGTCAATAGAGGATTGGTCTAGAAGCCCTTTCTTGAGCGCTTTTTTGACCTGTCGAAGAGCTTTCGGGACATCAAGTGGAAAGAGAATGACGTCATTACCAGCCGCAAGTGCTTTCACATCAGCTTCTCCCGGGTCATAGTATTTGGCCACACCCTGCATGTTCATGGCATCGGTGAAAGCGAGACCATCAAAACCAAGTTCTTCTTTGAGTAGCTGGGTGACCACTCGTTCTGAGAGCGTTGTGGGCATATTTTCTCGATCGTCATATGCCGGTATCTGAAGGTGGGCCACCATGACAGAAAGTAAGCTGTCTTTCATTAGCTCTTTGAAAGGGTAGAGCTCAGTGGCGTTCATTCGAACGGTGTCTTGTTTGATGACGGGTAAGGCATAGTGTGAGTCCGCATCGGTATCGCCGTGACCGGGAAAGTGCTTGGCATTGGCCATGATGCGCTGGTCTTGAAGGCCTTTCATGTAAGCCTTGCCTTTTCGTGCTACGTTGAATTTATTCTCTCCAAAAGACCGGTAGCCGATCACAGGGTTTTTGGGGTTGACATTGACATCAACCACTGGAGCAAAATTGATGTGCATTTTCATCAATTTGAATTGGTTGGCTACCTCTTTGCCCATTTCATAGATCCACTGTTCGTCTTGGATAGCCCCGAGAGTCATTTGCTTAGGGAAATCGAGGACTGAGTCTAAGCGCATGCCAATGCCCCATTCTGCATCCATGGCCACCATGAGCGGTACTTTTGCCATGCTTTGGTAACGATTATTCAGTGCTGCCTGACGGAAAGGTCCTCCTTGAAAAAAAATGAGCCCTCCGATGTTGTACTCCTTGATCAGTCCTGCTATTTCTTGATAATGCGCCTCATCTCGATTTGAATAAGCCGCCACCATAAAAAGCTGCCCCAAACGTTCATCGGGGCTTAAGGCCTGAAAAACGCTATCTGCCCATAGCCTCTGTTTGGTCGTATCAATTTTATTGTAGATCTTTTGACCTAGAAGATTAGTTGATAGGAGGAGTAAACCGAAGGTTAAGGAAATAACTTTTTTATGCATAGAAGCGTAAGGATTTTACTAGCAGCAAATAAACCATAATTTTACGTAATTAAAGAACGACTGTAAGGCAGAACTGGTATGATGAGACTACCAAGCTTAATAAAAAAACCAAAGTATCAACGCTTCCATGTTGAGCCCCGCTATTATGACCCGATTAAGGAGGACATTGAAATACGTACCTCTCGCATCAAGTCAGAACTTGGCATGGGGGATGGTGCTGCCTTTGACGCAGGATACAGCTCAAAGATCTCCGGGTCATTCCGAAAAAACATGAAGCACGCAAAAGGTGGTGGTGTCGACCAGACCATGATGCTTCGTTTGATCATCCTCATTGTGTTGGTTCTTTTTGCAGGAGGCTTCCTTTACATTGGATCTGAGGTGTTTTATCTTCTCTTGCTCTATGTTCCTTTCTATCTTTGGAAGAAGTTTAGAAAGTAAGAGTCCAAAAACTATATGCCTGACGTTATTCAGCTTTTACCAGATCACCTGGCCAATCAAATTGCGGCAGGCGAAGTTGTGCAGCGTCCCGCTTCTGTTGTCAAAGAATTGCTGGAGAACGCCATAGATGCCGGTGCAACAGAGATCAAATTGATCGTGAAGGAAAGCGGAAAGCAATTGATCCAAGTGGTGGACAATGGCAAAGGCATGAGCATCACTGATGCGCGTTTGTCGTTTGAGCGTCATGCTACTTCCAAGTTAAAAACCACCGAGGACCTGTTTACCATTCGCACCATGGGTTTTCGTGGAGAGGCATTGGCATCTATTGCCGCGGTGGCACAGGTTGAATTGAAAACGCGCAGGCCAGAAGACGAGTTGGGGGTGGAGATCTGCATTGAAGGGAGTGAGGTGAAATCGCAAGAACCCATTGCCACTCAAACCGGGACCTCCATTTGTGTCAAAAATATCTTTTTTAACGTACCCGCCCGAAGGAATTTCTTGAAATCCAATGCTGTAGAAATGCGGCATATTGTCGATGAATTTACTCATGTGGCCTTGGCTCACCCTAATGTATCCATGTCGCTCTTTCAAAATGACTTGGAAATGTATCAGTTGCCTGCCTCGAAATTAAGCAAACGCATTGTGGGCCTCTTTGGGAAAAAGTATCAAGACCAAATGGCCTCTTGTGAAGAAGAGACTGATTTGCTCAAAGTCTGGGGTTATGTGGGTAAGCCGGATGCTGCTAAAAAGACGCGAGGTGAACAGTATTTTTTCGCGAATCAGCGATTCATTAGAAGCGGTTACCTCAACCATGCTGTGACGACGGCTTTTGAGGGCTTATTGCAGGAGGGGACCTTTCCCTTTTACACCTTATTCATCGAGATAGACCCAAAACACATTGACATCAATGTGCATCCCACCAAAACGGAGATCAAGTTCGACGATGAACGAACAGTCTATGCCATTGTAAAGGCAGCAGTACGTCAAGCCTTAGGAACGCACAACATTGCTCCGGCAATAGATTTCAATCAAGACGTGAATTTTGCAGATTTTAGGCCACCCGCTGCGGATACACCTAATAAGCAACAAGAACGCGACTATGGTCAGTTCAGAACGGTTGATAAGAAGCAACCGGTAGGGCAATGGGAAAAGCTCTACGAAGGCTTAAAAAAAGACATTCGTGACGAGGAGGAGCAAGCCCAGATGAGCATTCATCCGGAGTCACCCAAAACCATTCGATTAGGTAGTTCAGTGAACTTGCCTTCAGCACCCCCTCTCCAAGAATTGGGAAAGAAAGTCTATTTTCAAATTCACCAGAAGTACATTGCCACACAGGTCAAATCAGGTCTCATGCTCATTGATCAGCATCGGGCCCATGAGCGCATCCTTTACGAACGTTTCTTGCAGCAATTAAAGAACAGAACTGGAGCTTCTCAGCAGTCCCTTTTTCCACAGACCTTAGAGCTCAGTGGTGCAGATTTCAGTTTGGTCAATGACATGAAGGATGAATTGCACGCTATTGGATTCGAATTTTCCAATTTTGGTCAATCGGCCTTGGTGATCAATGGTGTTCCGGCAGATTTGAAATCAACAAACGAAAAGGAATTGTTTGAAGGCTTCATTGAGCAATTCAAGCACTTTCAGGAAAGCTTAAGTTTGCCAGTAGATGAGCGCATTGCCCGAGCAATTGCTCAACGTTCTGCGATAAAATCAGGGATTGTGTTAACACAAGAGGAGATGTCTTCGTTAATTGACCAACTGTTCGCTTGTCAACAGCCCGGTTATGCCCCCAATGGAACAAGAACCACGCATATTTTAGGAATGGAGAAGATCGATCAGCTTTTTAATTAATACTTATGTTCGGAAGACTTACACCGCTTGTTAAGAATTTACTGATTATCAACATTGCGATTGCCTTGTTTCAAATGTTCGTTGGTCTTGACTTAGGCAAGTATTTAGGGCTTCATTTTATTCTGGCACCCGAGTTTAAGCCGTACCAATTCATCACCTACATGTTCCTGCATTCTACGGCAAGTATCATGCACCTGTTCGGAAACATGTTTGCCCTTTTCATCTTCGGACCTTTACTGGAGCAGTTTTTAGGTCAAAAGAAATTCCTGATTCTTTACATGGTCACTGGAATCGGGGCAGGCTTATTCTATACCGCGGTGAACTACATCGAGGTGATCGATGTCAAAAGAGACGTAGAAGCCTATGTGGATAATCCAACCTCCGAGGGCTTTAATCGACTGTTGGTCGATCATGGAACCAACCTTAATCCGCAGATCTATGATTTTGTCGACCAGTACGACAGAAATCAGCAAGACCCTCGCCTTCGTGCACAATCGGTGAGTTTGGCAAAAGAGCTTTATAATCTTTACGGGCGCTACAACATGGTGGGTGCATCCGGGGCGGTATTCGGAATACTGGCAGCCTTTGCTTTGTTCTTTCCAAACACTGAGCTATTTCTCTTGTTTATACCATTCCCGATCAAAGCCAAGTATCTGGTGAGTGTGTACATTTTGTATGAGGTTTATGCAGAGCTGCAGCGCGCACCAGGAGATAATGTCGCGCACTTGGCACACATCGGAGGTGCACTGATCGCATTCTTTATGGTCAGGTATTGGAAAGCCCAAAGAAGAGATTTTTACTAGCCCATGAAAAGTATACTGGAAGACTTTAAGATCGCTTTTAAGACAGGCAACATCCTGAATCAGCTCATTGTGATCAATGTGGTCGCTTTTGTGGTGTTGGGTGTCCTGGGAGTCGTGCTGACCTTGTCAGGGCAAAGCCAGCTTTTTTCAGCGGCCACGCGCTACCTGATGCTCCCAGCAGATCCGGCACAGGTGATTTTACAGCCTTGGACATTGATCACTTACTTCTTCTTTCATAAAGGCTTCTTTCATATCCTTTGGAACATGCTCTTTATGTACTGGTTTGGTCGATTGATCACGGAATACTTGGGCCAGAATAAGCTTTTAGGACTTTATGTTTGGGGAGGAATCGGTGGAGGTATTCTTTATTTATTGGTCTACAATTTATTGCCTTTTTATGCACCAATGGTCGAGAGTTCCTACTTGCTGGGTGCTTCCGGTGGAGTGATCGCCATTGTGGTTGGAGCGGCAACCTTCCAACCGAATTATGCAGTGCAGCTGATCTTTCTCGGGCCGGTGAAAATGAAGTACATTGCGGCATTTTACGTGGTCCTCTCTATTTTGCAATCCACTGGACCTAATGCAGGAGGCGAGATTGCCCATCTTGGAGGTGCCCTTATGGGTTATTTGATGATCTCTCAATTGCAGAAAGGCAACGATTGGAGCAAGCCCGTTGTGAGTTTCATTTTATGGGTAAAGAGCTTCTTTAAACCTCAGCCTAAGATCAAGGTAAGCTACCGCAGTGAATCAAAGACTAGATCGAGCGCAAGCAAGCGTACAACAAAAACTACTAAAGGGCCATCTGCAGACCAGGGCAGTACGTCTCAGGAGGAAATTGATGCCATTCTGGATAAAATTTCAGAAAAGGGATATGACGCCCTTAGTAAAACTGAGAAGCAGAAGCTTTTTAATGCGAGTAAGGATTAATTGACTTCTTTTACTTCAAGTGTTTTGTAGTAGTAAAAAGGATTCCCTTCTGTGGTCAATCCATTGATCTCAACTGCAATGGTCCCTTCAAGATCCGAACTCCAAAAACTGATAGTTCTGGTCTCATTTCTGTTGATGACAAACATAGGCTCCCAGTGGATGAGAACGCGCCTGTCCGGAATAATATGCTCCGCTTTGGGTTGATCATACTTTGGTGCATAGAAGATTTTATTGGCCTGATAACCGTTCAAGAAACTGGCAATGGAAACTTTTTGCTTGTCTTTTCTAGAACCACCTCCTTCTTTAGTGTAAAAGGCCATGATTCCCCCTGCAGCTTGAGAGCCATAGATGGCTGTTTTCGCTAAGGATTTAAATACGACCACTCTATCGATCTGCTGTACAGTGAGTTGCTCGATCAATGATTTGTCTACCGGTACATCATTGAGTAAGAACAAAGGCTCAGATCCATTGATACGACCGGCTTGTCGAATGCTTACGCCCCCACTCGGTGATACTTGAACACCAGGAATTTTCCCGACCAATGCATTGAAAACTGTTGAATAGCTTCCGCTATACATGGGGTCATTGAAATCTTCTGCGTCATCACCGCGACCAATGGGGGTATTGAATAGAACGGAATCAGGTCTTGTTTCAGTTTTGTAGCCTTCTACGATCACATCGTCCAATTGGGTTGCGGTGCTGTCAAGTAGGAATCCATAAGCCTCGTCTATTTGCTTTCTTTCTTCTTTCAGTTGCACAAAGGTTTCTTCCTTGCCTGATGCTTCTGTTGCTTCCACCGGTTGGCCAATGTAGGTAGTCGGAAAGACCTGCTCAATGGTGTCAAATTCGATTCTTAGATCAGATTTACCATTTTTTTCTCTGCTTCCTCTGATGATCAAGCTGTCATTTTGTGCAATAATGGCTTCTGTAAATTGGAAGTAGCCCTCTTTGTCCGTTGTGGTTTGAAGAATGACAGGTAATTCGGGATGTTGCCTGATCAGTACCAAGTCGGCATTCTTTGCTACTTTTTCTTTTTTCCCAATCTTGAATGCTCTACCTGTGATCAAAACACCTTTTTCAGGGAGCTCTTCGATCTCGGGGAAATCGCCGGTTGCTATGGCATTGAAGTCAAACGCTCGCCACCCGTGTGTCAACATCAAGAGGTCGAATAGTTCCAATCGTTTTGGTCCTTTTTGTTCAAAGTAAAAGGCCGGTTCATGAATTTGCCCAGCCAATTCACTGCTGAGTAAAAACTCACTTAGGATGTGATTACTGTTCTTCTCTTCTGGAGTTTGGCTAATGTCAACCGCACTCAAGCTCAGCAAGGCACTCACTGTGTCGGGCAAGTCCAACTGAACCTCTACGGATGCTTTGCTTCTGGTTCCGATGATGAGTTGAGCCCATTGTGCATCCAATACTGTTGCTTCTTTTTCAATAAAGATCAGTCGTTCGGCGATGGGATTGAGGTCTTCATCCAGTAGCGTTAAACTGTTGACACCTTTGTCTAATTTTTCGAACGGTAGGTTGACGATGGACAAGTTTCTTCTCGCCTCCACTTGCAGCGCCGAGGAAATAAAGCCTTTGTTATGTATCAATAAGTGAAAATTGCCATTGGCGTTTTCATAGCCCATTTGAACAATGCTGACCTTTACCTGATCTTCTAGGTAATTGACCTTTAGCTGAGCGCCTTTGTTTTGTACGGCTGGAAGGTCGAAAGTTGAGCCATTGCTCAGTTTTGCACGGTAGCCCTTGTTCATTTCTGGGGTGATAAAAACCGTCCCCATGCCATCATGAATAGAGGCAAATTCGGTAATTACCGTATTTTCATTATCGATGATCTCACCACTGACATCGCTCGGTAATCCATTCGGTAGAATGGCTTTGAAGGCCAGTTTGGTCGGTACATTTGCAATAAACGAACCACTCTCGGCCAAAAACTGCAGGTCAATGCCCTGGTCGACGTTTCTGAGGGGCACCGTCGCTTCATTTAGGCCAGACAATACATTGATGTTTTTTCTGAAGTAACTGTCCTCCTCAAAATTCCGCATCCATTTGGTAAAAGCAACGAGTTGATAACGTCCATTTATCAAATCGTTAGGAAGCTCCAGATGTCCGGCTCCCGCGCCGTTTTCAACAAACACCTTTTCTTCCGCGATAAGCTGGTCTTCCTCATCCAGTAGCTGAACATAGAGCGTATTGCTCAGATCGGTAAACGTACCCAAGGGACTGATGGTGACGTATGCCTGAAACCATACCGTTTCGCCGTCGCCATAGGTTGTTCTATCGACATGCAAATAGACCTTCTCTTTCGGATAGGCCAAAGAGTATAAATTGAGTTTGTCTAAAACGTCCTGGATCTGTGCTTGGGTAGGAATCGTGAGTAGCGCAAACAGAAATGCGCAAGCTACTTTGGTGATGTTCTTCATAAATAATCGCGTGAGTGTTTATTCCACACCTAGCTTTGACATGGCTGACATAAAATGGTTTAAAAGGATACGTTGAAAAACAACAATTGTTTTCTCATCAACTTTTATTTGCCAACTGACCACAAGCGGCGTCAATGTCTTTCCCTCTACTTCTGCGCACATTTACGATGATGCCTTTTCCTTCCAAAATGCGCTGATATAAGTCCAGGCTCTCAGGGTCAGCTTGTTGAAACTCACCATCATCTATGGGATTATATTCTATGATGTTCACTTTGGAAACCACCTTTCCGCAATATTTGGCCAAGGCTCGGGCATGTTGCTCATCGTCGTTGATGCCTTTCCAAATGACATATTCGAAGGTCACTTTTTTGTTGGTTTTACTGTACCAATACTGCAACGATTCGGCCAGTTCGTCCAGGTTACTTTTTTGGTTGATGGGCATCATCTTTGAACGAGACTCATCAATAGCGGAATGCAATGACACGGCTAGATTGAACTTGACTTCATCATCGGCCAGCTGTTTGATCATTTTAGGAATACCAACAGTCGAAAGCGTGATCCGTTTTGGTGACATGCCTAGGCCATCGGGCGAAGTGATCTTTTCTATAGAAGCCAAGACGTTTTTGTAATTGAGTAATGGTTCTCCCATGCCCATGTAGACGATGTTGGTCAATGGGCGTTGGAAGTAGGTCTCTCCTTGCTCTTTGATGGCAACCACCTGATCGTAGATCTCATCTGGGTTTAAGTTCCGCATGCGTTTGAGCCTTGCGGTTGCACAAAAATGACAGTCTAAGCTGCAACCTACCTGAGATGAAATACAGGCAGTAATGCGCGTTTCTGTCGGGATCAAAACGGATTCCACGATCAACCCATCGTGCAGTTGTACTGCATTTTTTACTGTACCGTCGGTCGACCGTTGGAGGTTATCTACGCGGATGTGCTTAATGTCAAAATGAGCCTTGAGTTTTTCGCGCGTGGCCAGCGAAATATTGGTCATGCTATCGAAATCCTTGGCTGACTTTTTCCACAACCACTCATAGACCTGTTTTGCTCGAAAAGGCTGTTCGCCAATGCCAATAAAAAAGTCCTTGATCTGCTCTAGATCCAATTGTCGGATGTCGCGCTTTTCGAGAGTTTCTGCCATGACGCAAAGGTAAGCAAAGAAACCATAAGGGAGTTGATGACCTATTCCCCTTTGAGCTTTTGAAGGAATGGCTCGGGGATACTCACCAATTTTCGGTTTGAATAATCGAAGATACCCAAGCCTGTTTTGCCTAAGGCGATCAACTGTTGACTACAAGTAATTTCATAAAATAGATCGAAGGTGCGCGAGCCGATGTTTCCAACAAATAGCGCTACCTCCAATTGGTTTCCATGGAAACCTTCACCTTTGTATTGCACAGCTGTATCCAGCTGGATGGTACCAAACTCTTCAATGGCCAGGTCACTCGAATAGCCCCAGCTGTTGAACATTCTGTACCGTGCTTCGTGCATCAGCGACACCACTGTGTCATTGCCCAGATGACCACCATAATTGATGTCACTCACGCGCAAGGTAAGCTGGGTAGCAAATAGTTTTCGTTCGGGTAGAATGATCTTTACTCGTGTCATACGCTGCAATTTTAAGACAAAATGTCCGAATCTGAACGTTAAAGAGGTGTTTTTCAGTCAAAATTTCCGATTTCTCGTACTGGATTGCTCTTTGATAGCCTTGAGTTGTCGGAAGACAAACGAAGTGAAAAAACATCAAAATGGATTTTAAAAAATATACGATCAAATCTCAGGAGGCTATTCAAAAAGCTGCCGATATCGCTGCTGGCAACCAGCAGCAGGCCATAGAGCCCGGGCACTTATTGAAGGCCATCCTTTTATCTGATGAGAACGTGCTCTCATTCTTGATAAAGAAACTAGGAGTGAACAAGGCACAGCTTGAATTAAAGCTGGATGAGATCATCAACGGATACCCAAAGGTCAGCGGTCAGCAACCGTACTTATCCAACGATGGACATAACGCTTTGACGAAAGCCATGGACTTTCTCAAGGAGTTCAAAGATGAGTTTGTCGCGGTTGAACACATTGTACTGGGCTTAGTGGAGGGCAAAGAGAAAACGGCTGCCTTAATGAAGGAAGTCGGATTTGCAAAGAAAGAGCTCATCGCAGCCATCAAAGAGTTGCGAGGGGGAAATAGTGTCAAGGATCCAAATGCAGAAGCGAAATACCAGTCTTTAGAGAGGTATTCAAAGAACCTGAACCAAATGGCGAAAGACGGGAAGATCGATCCTGTCATAGGACGAGATGAAGAAATTCGACGGGTCTTGCAAATCCTCTCACGTCGAACTAAAAACAACCCAATGCTCATTGGTGAGCCCGGTGTTGGTAAAACAGCCATTGTGGAAGGCATGGCCCAACGCATTGTGGACGGTGATGTTCCAGAAAACCTAAAAACCAAAACCTTGATCTCTCTGGACATGGGTCTTTTGGTTGCTGGGGCAAAGTACAAAGGAGAGTTTGAAGAACGACTGAAGGCAGTGATCAAAGAAGTACAGGACTCTGATGGAGAGATCATTCTTTTCATCGACGAGATCCACACCTTGATCGGTGCCGGAGGAGGAGAAGGAGCCATGGACGCGGCGAACCTGTTGAAGCCGGCTTTAGCTCGCGGAGAGCTACATGCCATTGGAGCGACTACCCTCAAGGAGTATCAGAAATACATTGAGAAGGACAAGGCATTAGAGCGCAGGTTTCAGGCCGTAACGGTTGACGAACCTAATCAGGAGGACGCCATTTCGATTTTGCGTGGTATCAAAGAGAAGTACGAAGTACACCATGGTGTGAGAATACAGGATGATGCAGTGATTGCAGCTGTTGAATTGTCCACGCGATATATTTCAGATCGCTTTTTGCCCGATAAAGCCATCGACTTGATGGATGAAGCGGCGTCAAAATTGAGAATTGAGATCGACTCGCTTCCGGAGGAGTTGGATGAGCTCAACAGAAAGATCATGCAACTGGAGATCGAGCGTGAAGCCATTCGAAGAGAAAAAGACAAGGACAAAGAATCGGTACTGTCCAAAGAGATTGCAGAGCTTTCTGAAAAGCGAGATGCGTTGAAGGCCAAGTGGGAAGAAGAGAAGGAGGTGATCGTTGGCATTAGAGAAGCCAAAGAGAACATCGATAGGTTCAAATCGGAAGCGGAGAAAGCCGAACGAGAAGGAGACTTCGGACGCGTAGCAGAGATCCGTTATGGTAAGATCACAGAGGCAGAGCAAAAGCTGGAAGACTACAAGGCTAAGATGAAGGAAATGCAGGGCGAGAAGTCTTTGCTGAAAGAGGAGGTTGATGCGGAAGACATCGCCGAGGTAGTGGCCAAGTGGACCGGAATTCCGGTGTCAAAAATGCTCCAATCGGATCGTGACAAACTCCTGAAATTGGAGGAGGAGCTAGGGAAGCGAGTCGCAGGACAAAAAGAAGCCATCGCGGCCCTTTCTGATGCCGTGCGAAGAAGCAGGGCAGGTTTGCAGGACCCCAAACGACCGATCGGTTCGTTCATCTTCCTTGGAACAACCGGGGTGGGAAAAACGGAATTGGCAAAAGCCTTGGCGGAGTACCTCTTCAACGACGAAAACAATATGGTCCGAATCGATATGTCAGAATACCAAGAGCGACATGCCGTTTCCCGATTGATAGGAGCGCCTCCAGGATATGTTGGCTACGATGAGGGTGGCCAGTTGACTGAAGCTGTTCGCAGGAAACCTTATTCCGTCATATTGCTCGATGAGATCGAAAAAGCCCATCCGGATGCCTTCAACATCTTGCTGCAGGTATTGGATGATGGACGCCTAACGGATAACAAGGGGCGTTTGGCGAATTTTAAAAATACCATCATCATCATGACCACGAATATTGGGTCCGGGTTGATTCAGGAAAACTTCGAGAAGATCAACGAGGAAAATGTGTTGGATGTGATCGAGGAGACCAAACTGCAGGTGTTCGATATGCTGAAGAAGTCGGTGAGGCCTGAATTCCTGAACCGAATCGACGAAACGATCATGTTCATGCCGTTGAACAAGGATAACATACGACAGATCGTGCGAATTCAATTCGGATTGATTCAGAAGCAACTCAAAGAGAACGGCATAGAGATCGATGCGACAGAAGAAGCCTTGGACTACCTTGGCGAGCTCGGTTGGGATCCTCAGTTTGGCGCAAGGCCGTTGAAGCGTGTGATTCAGCGCAGGGTGCTGAACGAACTGAGTAAACAGATTCTTTCCGGTCAGGTGCAGCGCGACTCCGTGGTGAGTGTAGAATTAGGGCCTGATAAGGAGATCGAATTCATCAACATTGAGAAAGTGGAGGAGCTGTGATCAGCACATTGCATAGCCCTTCCATGACAATGGAGGGGATTGAAATCGGTTCATGCAGACAAGCAGCTGACGAACTAATCATAATAAAAAAGGCTCCTGGGAGCCTTTTTTATCGCCTTCAAAGACAAAGTCCTCATTGAGTATTTATTTACCCATCAGCCAGTCAGTTCTTCTTTTTACGGCCGCTGCACTGGCATTGGCATCCCAAGCGCTGCGCATGTTTTGATTTGCTGCTAAGGTAACGGTCTTTGTCATTTGCTTTCCCCAACGATCGATGATGACTTGTACTTTATCCCCTGGCTTCCTATCTGAGACCAGTTCATCCACATTTCTTCCCTTAAAGTCAGCCATCGACGTGCCATTAATGCTAACGATCTTGTCTTCTCTTTCAATTCCTGCCTGATAAAATGGGGAACCGATCAAGGTGTTTTGTCTCATTTCACCCAAACCATTCCGAACACTCACAAAAGCACCGAGTGTCGGAGAATTAGGAGATGGGTTTTCGAATACCACACCCATCTGCTTGAATAGACTGACATAGTCTGGCATTTCGGAATTAAAGATATGCTTTTCGAAAAATTCAGTAGCAAATGCCTCTCCTGCATATTCTCCCAACCTTGCTTGTAAGTCGCGCACACTGTATGGAATTTCAGGCGATCCGTGGGTTTTCCAGACATACGCCATGTAGCCATCCAAGTTTAATCCTTTGTCCATTGTCCGCAGCGACATGTCCAGCGCTAAACCGAGTACGGAACCATAGGTATAGTAGGAAATGAAAATATTGGCATTGTTATCAGGATCTATCGCACTAGCGGCATCGACAAACGGGGCACGATAACTCATTTCAATGGGATTGAAGAACTTTCTTCCCGGTGCATTCATTACATAGCTCACTGAACCGCCCACTCCGTTGACGTATTGTTCGGCTGTGATGTTGCCGGAACGTGCCCTGATCAAATTCGTGTAGTAGCTGGTAAAGCCTTCTGCAAACCACAACTCACCACTCATGTTGGGGTCTTCAAAGTCGAAGGGTTCAAGCGAAGCCGGACGTATGCGTTCGACATTCCAGGCATGAAAAAACTCATGCGAGATGGTTCCCATCGAGGTGTTCCCTAGCGGCCGATCTGCAGGCTTACTGCTGACGACATAGGTCGAATTTCTGTGCTCCATACCATCACCGCTGGCATTGGGGACATAGCAAGAGAGAAAGGTGTATTCGCCAAAATCAAAGGATGGCAGTTCACCAAAAACAGCCGCTTGCTGTTCCACAATTTTTACCACTTCAGCAAAGTAGGCGTCTACTTCTGCATCGCTTGCTGGAGTATGCAAGGCGAGTCGAATGTTTTGTCCATCAATTTGTCGTTCTCTCAAGTGAAAATCAGCGATCTCTGTCGGGCTATCCATGAAGTAATAAGTGTTTGGAGCCCAGAAGGTATTATTGCCCATGTCCTTCATCTGCGTAGCGACTTTCCAGTTGGAACCTTCCGGAATGTTGTAATGCACCTCAACCGGTCGATGGCCTAGGTTTCTTGCCCAAGCAAAGGTTGCGGGTATGTTCAAATGAGCATGACTCTCGTCTATGCCGGAATAGGTTCCTCCTGCACGATTGGCGTAAAGCGTATATTCAAAAATGACAGTGCCTTGGTGCCCACTTACATTCCACTGGTGTGGGTTGGGTCGTGTCACTGTTAAGGCATTGCCCTGACCATCCGTTGCCTTTACGACATAAACGTTCTTGGCAAATTCGTGGATGGCGTATCGCCCGGGCGAGCTTTTGCTCATGCGTACTTCCAGGACTTTGTTTTCCAGATTTTCAAAGGTGATTTGGATTTGGGCCTCATGATGCACCCTGTTTTCAAAGGAAACTTCATAATGAGTAGTAGTTTGAGCGACAAGACCACTGGTTAAACACAAGGAAAGGATAATGGACAATAAGCGTTTTTTCATTTGCAATGGGTTCTCTATTTTTAAAAAGAAGACAGATAAAATGGATGATGAGGTCAAGGATAAACTGCCCTGACTTCAATTTCAATAAATTTATTGGGGTCTACTAATTGATAAACACCAATCGTAGATCGTGCGACTTTATTCGGATTTTCTTCATTGTTAAAGAACTCGCCATAGGCTTTAAACCAAGCCTCGAAATCAGGTTTGTTGTCGTTCAAGGGATCCGGAGCCACATACACTTTCATGGCAAATACATCGTTGAGTGACAATCCTTCTTCCGAAAGATATTCTTCAATTCTTTTTAAGGCACTGACACTTTGCTCGTAAGTATCCCCAAATCGTTCACGATCACCTGCAGGTTTGGTCTCATCTTTGGGATTAGCGATAATACCACTGGCAAAATAGATCGCCCTGTTTTCGGGGACCTTTACTCCTTTCAATATGGCAGCACCTTCACGATCGAATCGTTCCACTGGAGGACGTTCCCACAAAAGAAAAAGTGTGGCAATAGCCGCTACAAAGACGAGGTAAAGAATTCCTTTTCTTTTCATGTTGTATCAATTGATTAGAAATATACGAAAGTTCGAAATTGAAATGCCTTGGTTTTTAGGAGTGGCATTAGCTATCTTATGCATTCTTAAACTAAAAAATTATGAAAAACCTTCGTTGGATCGGCCTATTGATCCTTTCCTGCATGCTCATCTCACCTGATGCAGCAGCACAAAAGAAAAACAAAAAAGACAAGAGCAGTAAAGGGATCAGCTATGATGGCTCTTTGTACAGCGCCATGTCTTTTCGACTTGTCGGTCCATTTCGAGGAGGCCGGGCAACCGCTGTTGCAGGGGTGGTGCAGGACCCTATGACCTATTACATGGGTGCTACAGGAGGAGTCTGGAAGACGACGGATGCCGGCGAAAGCTGGTTCAATGTATCAGACGGTTTTTTCAATACGGCGTCTGTGGGTGCGATTACAGTTTCGGAATCAGATCCTAACGTCGTTTATGTTGGGATGGGAGAGGCGCCTGTTCGCGGAGTCATGACCTCCCATGGTGATGGGATGTACAAATCGACCGATGGAGGACAAACCTGGAAGCACATTGGGCTTGAAAAGACACGGCATATCTCAAAGATCGTCGTAGATCCACGTGATCCGAACCTTGTCATCGTTGGGGCCCAAGGGAGTCCTTATGGAGCGACAGAAGATAGAGGAATTTATAAATCGACCGATGGAGGGCAGACCTGGAACAAAGTACATTACGTAGATGAAAATTCTGGGGTCAGTGACTTGAGCATGGACATGACCAATCCGCGCATCATTTATGCTGCTTATTGGGATCATCGACGCTACCCATGGAAAGTGCAAAGTGGAGGCCCGGGTTCTGGGCTTTGGAAATCTGTGGACGGAGGAGAAACGTGGACGCAAATGACCGCCGGCTTACCAAAGGGTACACTGGGCAAAATGGGTATTTCTGTTTCGCGCGCCATGCCCAATCGCGTATGGGCCATCATTGAAGCGGAAGATGGTGGGCTTTATCGTTCTGACAATGGAGGAAAGAATTGGCGTCTGATCAATCCTGATCGTTTGCTGAGAGCACGCTCATGGTATTACATGCACATTTTAGCACATCCAACAGATCCTGAATCTGTTTATGTCATGAATGCCCCATTGGTGCAGTCGACCGACGGTGGAAGAACTTTCGAGAATTTACAAACGCCTCATGGTGATAATCATCAAACCTGGGTTAATCCGGAGCATCCACAATACATGATCAACGCCAACGATGGCGGGGCGAACGTCTCGATCGATGCCGGAAAAAATTGGTCTACCCAAAGCAATCAGCCGACAGCTCAGTTTTATCGAGTCAATGCAGATCGTCAGTTTCCTTATCGAATCTATGGCGGGCAGCAAGACAATAGTTCGGTGTCTATCGCTTCACGAGTAGATGGGGCCGGCATTAGCAATAACGATTTTTATCCGGTTGGAGGTTGTGAAAGTGCCTATTCGGCTTTTAATCCAGACGATCCAAAATATGTCTATTCCGGCTGCTATCAAGGCATTATTGACGAGTGGAATAAGGGGACTAAGCAGACCAAAGACGTGATGGCCTATCCGTTTTTGGGCTTAGGTACCAATCCAAGAGATGTCAAGTATCGCTTCAATTGGAACGCACCCATTGTCGCGTCCAAGCATGACCCAAAAGTGATCTATCATGCAGGGAATAAGCTGTTGAAAACATCAGATCGAGGAATTACATGGGAAGAGATCAGTCCTGACTTGACACGCAACGACAGTACGAAGATCGATTGGGGTGGTGGTCCGATCACCAATGAAGCTGCGGGCGGTGAAATTTATCACACGATTTACTATGTGGCCGAATCCCTACACGACCCTAATGTCATCTACACAGGTGCAGATGACGGCATGCTGCACATCACCAAAGATGGTGGTGCCAGTTGGACCGAGCTAAATTTACCGAAAGTAGAAGAGGGCATGGTCAATCAGATCGAGGTTTCTCCTCACGATCCTGCAACAGTTTACGTGGCTTACACGCGCTACAAGTTCAATGATTTTACACCACACATTTTCAAGTCGACAGACTACGGGGAGTCTTGGAAAAGACTTGTCAATGGCATCAAAGAGGAGGCACATGTCCGAGTTGTGAGGGAAGATCCGAATAAGAAGGATTTGCTATTTGCCGGAACGGAGTTGGGCTTGTATGTTTCTTTCGACGGAGGAGAACAATGGAATGCATTTCAGCAGAACTTGCCGATAGTACCGGTAACGGACTTGATGATCAACTACAACGACTTGATCGTCGCGACACAAGGCAGGGCTTTTTGGGTAATGGACGATTTGAACCCACTGTACGAATTGAGCCAGGCCGCAGAAACTGATTTTTATGTTTACGAGCCTGAAGTCGCGATCAGAGATAACGCGTTCAGAACCGGGAACACGAGTATCGGTCAAAACCCATTTCCTGGGTTTAACCTGTACGTTTACTTAAAAGAAAAAACGGACTCTATCCCCCTAGTCGTTGACTTTATGGATGCTAAGGGTGAAGTGGTGCGGCATTTTTCTTCCGATGCAAAAGAACGCAGTGAACAGCTGAGGGTTAAAAAGGGGATGAATCACATCAACTGGAACTTGACCAAGCCCAACCCAAAAGGAGTAGATGGAGTGTTTGTTGGACTTGGTGCGGGTGGCCACCGTTTAGCTCCGGGTAAATACACGGCAAAGATCACCTATGGAGAACAGGAGATCATGAAAGCACTTGAAGTTGTTCCCGACCCACGCTGGTCAGCGACAGATGCTCAATATGCAGAACAGCAAAAGTATTTGTCCTCCTTGCGACAGGCCATTGATGGACTTCAGGAAAGAGCGAATGACATTCGTTCGATTCGCTCACAAGTGAATGACCTGAAGTCCAGGATCTCAGCAGAAGATTGGCCACAGGTGCATGAGCAAGTGGAAGCCATCATTGAAATGATCAATAAAACGGAAGAACAAATGGTACAACCCAATCAAAAAACCTTTCAGGATGTGATCAATTTCCCGAACAAGTTAGAAGTTGAACTGCTGCACATTTACGGTACAATTGATGGTATTGAACCGCCAGTCACCAATGGCCAAATTCAGCGGTATAATGAAATGTTGACGAAGTACACCCTCGTCATGGATGAATCAAATTCCATTGAGGCAGGGCTAGATCAACTCATGGAGTACATTCGCACCAATAAGGTGCCATTTATTGCAGCGAAGAAGCAATAGATAGGCCTTAGCGACAAATCAAATGGAAGAGTGAATGCACAGGTATTCACTCTTTTTTTTGATCATTTAGCAAAATTTAACAAGGTCTGGCAAATCGTTTGCAACTCAATCCTCAGTTATCTGTATAATAGAAGAACAAAGAAGGTAATCGGACGGTATAGAAATCAGTTTTTATTACCTTTAATGCCCTTCTGATGAAAAGAAAGAAGAATTTCAAGTGAAGAAAGCTATGCGTAAATTATTCTTGATGAATCTACTGCTCTTCGTGGGTTTAGGCAGTGTTTTAGCGTCGAACGACTCTACTAAGTATTTCCAACCTACAGCGGCACATATGAAAGAAGCGAGGATCATCACGCAGATCCTTGATTACTATCATTACCGAGACATTGATCTCGATGATTCCCTGTCTTCAGTCATCCTCGACAATTTCATTCAAGCATTAGATGGCAACAAGAATTATTTCCTCGCCTCGGATATTCGATCTTTTCAGAAATACAGGTTTTCCATTGACGACGACTTGAAGAATGGCAACCTCGTTACCCCATTCTTCATTTTCAATATCTACAAGAAAAGGCTGGATGATCGATTGACGTATGCATTGAATCGCTCGAAGGAACCCTTTAATTTTTCAACTGATGAAAGCATAGAGTTGGATCGCGAAAAAATGCCCTATGCTCAAACGTCGGATGAACTAGATGATCTGTGGAGAAAAAACATCAAAAGCCAAGCGCTTAACTTGAAGCTGAGTGGGTCTGATGCTGCCAAGATCGAAGAAGTATTGGTCACCCGATACGAGCGTTTCCAAAGTAATGTCGACAAATACAACGACAACGATGTCTTTGAGATCTTCATGAACTCAGTAACAGAGGCCTTTGATCCACACACCAGTTATTTCACACCCCTCAATGCAGAGGATTTTGAAATGCAAAGCAAGAAGTCGCTGGAAGGAATTGGCGCTACCTTGCAACAAGACAACGATTTTACAAAGATCGTCGAATTGCGTCCTGGAGGCCCGGCCTTTTTGAGTGGAGAGATCGACAAGGACGATCGAGTGGTGGGCGTAGCACAAGGAGCTGAAGGAGAAATGATCAATACGGTGGGATGGAGAAGCGATGAAGTAGCAGGTCAGATCCGAGGCCCGAAGGGCACTTTGGTCCGCTTAGAGCTACTGCCTGCAGGATCAAACCCAGGAGCCCCCACAAAAGTGGTCAATTTGGTCAGGGATAAGATCAATCTTGAAGATGCGAAAGCAAAAAGCCAGCTTGTTGAGTTTTCGGAGAACGGCTCTGCCTATAAAATGGGAATCATTACGGTTCCGGATTTCTATCTGAATGCAGATGAAATGGAAGAGAATCCTTTAGACTATACAAGCACCACAAATGACGTTAAGCGTCTGATCAAGGAATTGGAGGAACAAGGAGCTGATGGCATCATGCTCGATTTGAGAAATAATGGAGGAGGCGCCCTCTTTGAAGCCATCAACTTATCCGGTTTATTCTTGCCTGGCGGTACAGTAGTTCAGGTAAAGTACAGTGGAAATAAGATTGAAAAACTAAAAGACGACAACAAGTCCATGTATTACGAAGGGCCATTGAACGTCTTGGTCAATAGATTCTCGGCCTCAGCCTCGGAGATCTTTGCCGGAGCCATTCAGGATTATAAGCGAGGCGTCATTGTAGGTGAGCAAACCTATGGTAAAGGAACCGTTCAGAACGTACGAGAGCTAAGTGCTTTCTTGAGAGGCCCACAAGAAGAGGAGCTCGGATTGATCAAGTTCACCATGGCCAAATTCTATCGAGTTACTGGAAGCAGTACGCAGCATTTGGGTGTCAGTCCAGATGTGCCTTTGCCATCAGCCTTTAGCGCTGAAGAGTTTGGTGAAAGTTCTAAGCCAAGTGCAATGCCTTGGGATAAGATACCTTCTGCCAGTTTCCAACCGTTGAATTATGTGAATAATGATTTGATTCAGCAATTGAATGCACGTCATAACCAACGAATGAAAACCGAGCAAGATCTAGTGGATCTGCAGTATGATATTGAACGAGCTAAAGAGATCAGAAGTAAGACCTTGGTTTCCTTGAATTATGACAAGCGTAAATCGGAAGAGTCTAAGGCTGAGGAGGAAAGAGCTGCTCGAGTTAAAATTGGTTCTTCCTTAAAAGAACTTGAAGCGAACAAGGTGCAAGAGCGTTCACTCTCTGATCTAAAGGATGTCTACCTCAAGGAGAGTTTATTGCTATTGGCTGATCAAATTGAGGCAAAGAAAAGAAAAGGGTAAGGAAACCTAGTGAATAAAAAAGGGGGCTGAAGCCCTTTTTTTATGGATTCTATTTAGGTCAATTCATTTGGTTGTCATTTTGAATGACATGCCGTTTTTCTTCTGATCCACCATTCGTTTGACATCCTCCAGCAGTTTCTTGGCATCATAGACGATTCCATCCTTCACCGTATAGCGAACGCCACCTACTCGAGTGACCTCGTTATTGTCGTTTAATTTCAGTGTACCTGTTCCATAAAGGGTTTTTAAGTTTTGCAGAGGATTTTCTTCAAGAATCACAAAGTCTGCATATTTACCTACCTCAACCGTACCGAGCATGTCGTCAGCCCCTAAGGCTTCTGCCCCGTTAAGTGTGGCACTCATGATCACTTCTAGCGGGTGGAACCCGGCCTCACGCAACAGTTCCAATTCACGGATGTAGCCAAAACCATAGAGTTGGTAAATAAAGCCAGAGTCAGATCCTGCTGTAACACGTCCACCCCGGTTTTTGTATTCATTCACAAAGGTCATCCAAAGCTGGTAGTTTTGTTTCCAGGCAACCTCTTGTTCAGTGCCCCAATAGAACCAATAGGAACCGTGAGATCGTCGGCTAGGTCGGTAAAACTCCCAAAGCGAAGGAAGCGTGAACGATTGGTGCCATTCTGCGGCATAAGCGCGCATAAGATCTCTATTTGCATCGTAAATGTTAAAGGTGGGGTCAAGGGTGAAATCCAACTCGATCAGCTCATTCATGACCTTATTCCAGTGGTCTGAGAAGGGCTCAGCTGCTTGTTTCCACAATTGACCCGCCTCACCGAAACGGTCTTGTTCATTTCGATAATTGTAATCAAGTGAATAGTTCTGCACTTTTCTATCGGTGAATAATGCCTCCGGCAAGCCGTACCAGTGTTCCATAGAGGTAAGGCCTGCGCGTGCAGAGTTCAGCACATTCCACCGGACCACGTCCATTTGTGCATGGTGCATGGCCGAGCGCAGTCCAAGGGCTTTATTTTCTTCTAAAGCAGCTTGCATGATGTCCGGCGCAGCTCCAAAAAACTTGATCCCGTCGGCACCGTTTTTGGCATTTTCTCTAACCCACTCTCTGGCCATTTCCGCGTTGGCAATGGGTTCAGACGCACCCTGTCCGAAGCCTGTGTAGGCAAAAATCCGTGGTGCGGTGATCTCATTTTTATTGGACTTTTCTTTGTGTTCAAGAACCCATTGTAGCCCGTTGCTGGCAGAAGGGTCTCGAATGGTGGTGATGCCGTGTGCCATCCATAACTTAAAGACGTATTCCGCAGGCGTGCCTTGAGCCGTACCTCCTATGTGGCCGTGCATGTCGATAAAGCCAGGCAAGAGGTACATGCCTTCAAAGTCGTATTCTTTGTCGCCTTTGTTCGCAACGGGTCTGTCTTGCGGACGAATTGGCATTCCGGGATACCCCACATTGAATACCCCTTTGATGATGTTGTTTTCAACAACAATATCGACGGGTCCTGTTGGGGGAGCACCGTTACCATTGATCAAGGTAACCCCTCGAATGATCATGCGTTCGAAAGGTCCCTCGCCCTCATTTCGGGCGGGTGCTTTCTCAATCTGCGCCTGACCAATTGAATAAAAAATTAGAAGTAAGGCGGAAAAAAGTGTTTTGTAAGATGACATATGAAAAGAGTTGAATGACAAATTATGCAAATCAAGCACCTTTCGCAATGTCAGCGCGTAAACGGATTAGATTTTCCCTTTTTTGGTCGCTTTTTCAAGATTTAGGGGAAAAGATTGCCCTGCTTGCGTCCATGTTCCGATGAATTTTCCATCGGTCAAGGTGCCTTTATATGTTCCTTGAATTTGGTTCATGGTCATTTCGATGGTTTTTCCGCTAAAACTGACCTTATCCATTTTGATGCCATAGGCTTGCTGGTCCGGACTGTCCATGGTCGCAGAAAGGTCACCCTTGTCGCTGGTCACATGAAAGACAATCTTCAATGATTGTCCACCGGGTAAGTTGAGTGATCCACTCCAATCTCCTGTTGCTTGCTGAAGATCGTCCTGAGCGCTCAATGAAAAAATGAACAGACTGAATACTAGGGATGCAAAAAACTTCATGGTCTTGGATTTAACTATGATGATACGAAAAATGTGCCAAACCATCAGTCTTCCATCTGGGGAAATAGGATATTAGTGCCACACCGTCTGCCGATGTACTTAGATTTCGCTTCTTAATACCTCTAGAGGCGGTCGATTCAAGATTCCACGGCTATTGACAAGGCCAATGATAATGGTAATACTCGTTATGCTCACAAAAACCACGGCTATGGGAAGGAGGTTAGGAACAAAAGTGGAATCGAAGGAATAAAACGCAAGCCCCCAGCTTCCAACAAGTGCCAACAAAATGCCACTGATGGATGCCATCCCCCCTAAGCAAAAGTACTCCAAGCTGTTGATGAGTAGAATCTGCCGTTTACTTCCACCCATAGTGCGAAGTAGCACACTCTCTCGTATGCGCTGGAATTTAGAAAGGATGACGGAGCTGATGAGCACGAGCAAGCCCGTCGTGATGCTGAATAAGGCCATAAAGCGGATCACAAAGGCGATCTTATCGAGAATCTCATCTAAGGTATCGAGAATCAGGCCGATATCGATAACCGATACCGATGGAAAATTCTTCACTACCTCTCGCTGGAACAATGCACCGGTTTCTTTGTCGGGAACCCGAGTAATGAGCACATGGAATTGAGGGGCCTGTTCAAGAACACCAGTTGGAAATAGGGCGAGGAAATTGGTCTGGACTCGCTCCCAATCTATTGTTCGCGTACTACCCAGAACGGTCTGTATCGGAAATCCCTGTACGTCCCAAGTAATGGTATCCCCTAATTCGATTTGATTTCTTCTGGCGTAGTCATCTTCGATGCTTACACGTGGAAGATCACTTGTCAAGCTATCTTCACTACTTACCGTCAAGCTTCCCCGAGAGATGGTTTCAGATTCGATGAGGCTATCACGATAGGTGATTCGCCATTCTCTCCTGAATGGTGACGTTCGGGTGTCGTTGATGGAATCTGCCAAGGCAGTTGCCAAATCAATGCCATTGATCGATTGAATGCGCATGGTGACAACCGGTACTTGTTGGAGAATGGGTAGGCCATTCGCTCGCGCCAGTTCAGCGACTTGTTCTTTTTGATAGCTTTGGATGTCGAATACCATCAAATTGGGCCTGTCATTATCCGTTGTGACTTCGACCTGATTGATCAATAAGGTTTGAATAAAATACAGGGTGGTGATCAAAGCAGTGCCTAATCCAATTGAGGCGATCAGCACCAAAGTTTGGTTATTTGGACGGTACAGATTGGCTAAGCCTTGTCTCCAAATGTAGCCCGCATTGGTTGGAAAGAACTTCCTAACCGCCCACATGAACAGTTTGGCGACTAAACCCAAGAATACGAAAGCGATGATGACGAAAAGTGTAAAATAGAGGCTGTCCCGTAGGTTGCCGATCTGAACGAAGGCAAATGAGACCACAAACAAGAAAATGCTCACATAAACCAACCAGATCAGGCGGTCTTTTGTAAAAGAAGGCCCTTCCTCGTTTGACCGTAGCGTGATGAGGGGGGAGGTCTTTCGAACGCTCAAAAGAGGAGCCAAAGCGAATAAAACCGAAATGATAAGCCCTGTGATGACCCCTCCTAAAATGGAAGGCCAGGAAATGCTCAAGGTCACATCAACGGGTAAGAAGCCCGCGAAGATCAAAGGCAATACGCGCTGAATGAAAACGCCGATCAGCGCTCCAATCAATGAACCAATGAGCCCTACAGTACTCATTTGTATGAGGAAAATGAGGAATGCATCGATGCCTTTGCCGCCCATGCAACGCAGAATGGCCACCGTTTTGATCTTCTCCTTCATGTAAATATGAACGGCACTGGCAACACCAACACAACCCAATAGCAAGGCCACAAAGGCCACCAGGTTGAGGAAATCGGCAAGGTTATCGAAGGTTTCACCGGTTTCTTCTTTGCGTTCAGCTACCGTTTCGGTACGGATGTCAAGCAGCCTTAGTGTATCCCGATCTGCCCGTAGTTGCTCATCTAAGTCGAAGCTTTTTGGAAGGTCTTTTATGCGGTAGAACCTACTGTAGTTCACGCGGCTGCCTTTCTGAACCAAGCCTGTTTCGGAAAGATAGTCCATTGGAATGTAAATAGCAGGGGCAACAAGAGTGGCACCTAAAGATTGAGAAGGCGTGCTTAATAAAGCACCTTCGATCTTAAAATTGAGGAGCCCCACCCGAATGGAGTCACCTACATTCACATCATACTGGATCATGACCGATTTGTCGACTAGAGCTTTTCGATTCCCATCTCTGAAGGATTTTTCTGCATCGAGGGGCTCTGTTTCGATTTTTCCATAATAGGGGAAATCACCTTTCAATGCCCGTACATCGACCAAACGGCTTTGCTGGTTTTTTGGGAAATAAACCATGGACGCAAAGGAGTTTTCAAAAGAAACTTCATAAGAGAGTGTATCGAGAAAGGAATAATGAAAACTGGAATCGTTACTGCTCAATTCAAGATCAGCACCAAGCAATTCTTTTGCCTGTCCATTGATGTCCTCCTTTAGATTACTGCTAAATGAGTTGATGGCAACCAATGCCGCAATACCCAGTGTTATGGATGAGATGAAGAGCAATAGCCTGCTCTTGCTTTTGCGCGCATCTCGCCAAGCCATGTTGAAGTACCATTTTGCAGGTATTTTCCTTGGCTTATGCATTTCTGGTCAAGGTTAAGTCGTTTTCCTCAATGATACGACCGCCCTTGAGGCGTAAAATGCGATCGGTTTTGTTGGCTAATTCCAAGTCGTGTGTGACCATGACCAAGGTCGTGCCCAATTCACGATTCAATTCAAAAATGAGTGATTCAATTTTATGTGAAGTTTCTTCATCAAGGTTTCCAGTGGGTTCATCAGCAAAAAGAATTTTTGGGCTGTTTGAAAAAGCCCTTGCAATGGAAATACGTTGTTGTTCACCCCCTGAAAGTTGTGTAGGGTAGTGATCGTGTCTATCTGCTAGACCGACTCTTTCCAAAAGTTCCAATGAACGTTTGCCCACATTGCGTTCTCCACGAAGTTCCAAAGGCACCATGACATTTTCGAGTGCTGTTAAGGTTGGTAAAAGTTGGAAATTCTGAAAAACAAAGCCGACATGGGCGTTGCGTACACTTGCCCGTGCATCTTCGTCGAGGCCATTGAAAGAGATTCCATTTAGTTTAACAGTTCCTGTTGTGGCATTGTCAAGACCTGCACACAAACCGAGGAGGGTGGTCTTCCCACTACCTGAAGAACCAACGATACTGAATTTCTCACCCTCTTTGATGCTAAAACTGATGTCGGAAAGAACAGTAAGGTCTCGGTGAGCGTTACTGTATACCTTGCTAAGGTTTTCAACCTCTAGAATATAATTTGTCATAGAATAAGACCTCGCTTTTCAATCGAACGAAAGATAAAGTAGTTCGTTTATATTTAAACTAAATCCTATAAGAGTGCCAATGTTTAGAGTTTTAACGGTTATCGTATTTTTTTTAAGCGGATTATGGAGTCAGGACGAGAAGCGAATTGTTTTTTTTGGCGATAGCATCACGGCGGGTTATGGCATTGCCATTGAGAATGCATTCCCGGCCTTGATACAGGCCAAGCTCGAAAAAGAGGGCCTTTCGTATCAGGTGGTCAATGCCGGATTAAGTGGAGAAACCACCGCCGGTGGTTTACAGCGCATCGATTGGGTGTTGAGAACAAAACCTTCAATTTTTGTATTGGAATTGGGTGGTAATGATGGCCTCAGAGGGCTCAGCCTTGAGCAGACACGGGCCAACCTAAAAGGAATGATCCAAAAGATCAGAGAAGCCAGTCCGGCAACTACGATTCTTTTAGCCGGGATGCAAATACCCCCCAATCTTGGACAATCATACACCTCGGAGTTTAAAGACCTTTATCAGGAGATCGCGGAAGCAGAGAATGTTCAATTGATTCCATTTCTCTTAGAAGGAGTAGGTGGGGAGCCAGAACTAAATTTATCTGATGGGATTCACCCGAACGAGGCGGGACATGAGATCGTTGCGGAAACACTTTGGAATGTGCTCAAGCCTCTAATCAATTAACGAAGCAAAAAGAGCTTATATTTCTCTAGAATTTTGACCGTCAATTCATACTCTGTTGAATTCAGAATGACGCTGTCTCTAAAATCGCAAAAGGCCATGAATTCATCGATTACGCGATCGTCTATCCGGGTGATTTTTTTGACCAGTGCTTTGTTGAATCGTTTAGCGATTTCTTCTTTTCGTTGAATTTTGAATTGTTCAGCATCTTTGAAGCGCTGCAAGTATACCCGTTGTTGCAAGTCTTTGTCGAAGCTATTCAAAAAGCCTGAAATGGTGACGCCAGCGGTACCATCAGTATTGCCTAAGACATTGGTTTTGTCCCAATTAATGGGGCTACTGCTGAGGTATGGGTTGCCGATGTCCAGGGTGTCCCAAACAGGCCGCTTCAAATAAAAATCATCGCGCAATTGAAATACCACCACAGAATCCAATTCATAGGTTTTGGGCAGCATGTTGATCTTGATGACTTGCGTTTCTTCCCGATGTGCATCGGTAATGATGAAAATTTGTGGATGGTAGCCCACTGAGGTAATTCGAATCTGATCCCCCACTTGAGCCTTAAGTGTAAAATAGCCGGCTTCATTACTGGCAACCCCTCTGTTTTGACCCACTACTTGAATGGAGGCAAAGGCAACGGCCGTGTTTTTATCTACATTCAAGAGCTGCCCTTTAAAAACAAAGCCTTGGTCTTGCCCAAAAGAGGGCAAAGAGAAGGATAAAAGGAACAGCAACGAGACCACGTTTTTCACTTTAGGAATATCGAAAAAATGCGATTTAAATACTTCCAGTTAACGGTTTTTAACCCGCAGCCCAGCTTTCTCGGTCCAAACTTCTGTATTGGATGGCTTCTGCCAAGTGTTGGATTTCGATTTGATCCTTACCTTCAAGATCTGCAATGGTGCGGCTCACTTTCAAGATCCTGTCATAAGCCCTTGCAGAAAGGCCCAGTCTTTCCATGGCAGTTTTGAGTAAGGTCTTACCTGCATCATTTATGGGGCATACTTCTTTGACCAGCTGACTTCCCATCATGGCATTGGAAAAAATATGATGTCCTTGAAAGCGCTCTTGCTGTATTTCTCTTGCCTTAATCACCCGTTCTCTGATGGTGGCACTGCTTTCTGATTTTCTGTTTTGAGTCATTTGTTCAAAGGACACCGGGGTGACTTCAACATGCAGGTCGATGCGATCGAGCAGCGGTCCGCTCACCTTATTGAGATAACGTTGTACCTGATTAGATCCGCAGACGCATTCTTTTTCAGGATGATTATAAAAGCCGCAAGGACATGGGTTCATGCTGGCGATCAGCATGAAGTTGGCCGGAAACTCAACAGATACCCTTGCTCGACTGATGGAGACCATACGTTCTTCTAAGGGCTGTCTCATAACTTCAAGGGCGGTTCTTTTAAACTCAGGCAGTTCGTCTAAGAACAAGACACCGTTATGTGCCAATGAAATTTCTCCTGGTTGAGGAATCCCGCCACCGCCCACGAGTGCAACATCGGAAATGGTGTGATGTGGGTTTCGAAAAGGTCTTTTTGTGATCAGTCGTGCATCATTTCCGAGCTTTCCTGCTACGGAATGGATCTTGGTGGTTTCTAGTGCCTCATGCAAGGAAAGCGGAGGTAATATCGAAGGCAATCGCTTTGCCAGCATGGTTTTGCCAGCACCGGGCGGGCCGATCATGATGACGTTATGTCCACCTGCAGCAGCGATTTCTAAGGCCCTTTTGATGTTTTCTTGCCCTTGCACATTAGCGAAGTCAGCATCATAGGCACTCAATTGTTCAAAGAAATGGTCGCGCGTGTCATAGGCCAGTGGCTCGATTTCCTGCACACCATCCAAATAATCTGTAGCTTCTCTGAGTGATTCGACGCCAATAACATCCAAATCGTTGACGATCGCTGCCTCTGTTGCATTCTGCTTGGGTAGGATAAACCCTTTGAAGCCTTTTTTTCTGGCTTGAATGGCGATAGGCAGTGCCCCTTTTATCGGGCGAAGTGTTCCATCCAAAGCCAGCTCGCCCATGATCACATAGTCGGCTAATTGTGGTGCGCTGATCTGACCTGATGATTTAAGTAGGCCCAGTGCCAAAGGAAGATCATAGGCTGCGCCTTCCTTTCGGATATCAGCAGGTGCCATGTTAACCAGCACTTTCTTTCTGGGAAATCTGAAACCAAGGCATTTGAATACCGATTCGATACGATGAACCGATTCCTTTACTGCGTTGTCAGGTAAACCCGACATATAAAATTTGGTACCAGCAACAATGTTGACCTCTATATCAATAATAATTGCATCTACACCAAAAACTGCACTTCCATATCCTTTACTCAGTATCAATTGTGTGTTTTTCTATGAGTTGTATTAAAATGTGAATCACTTTTATGTGAATCTCTTGAATTCGGTCTGCATATCCAAAATGAGGTATTCTGATTTCTACATCTGCTAATTCTGCCAGTTCGCCTCCATTCTTGCCGGAAAGTACCACGACCTTCATTCCTTTTTGCTTGGCCATTTCGGCGGCACGTATCACGTTGGTGGAATTGCCACTGGTGCTGATGCCCAAGAGCACATCTCCCTGTCGTCCCAAGCCTTCAATGTAGCGTGAAAAGACAAAATCATAGCCGAAATCGTTCGAGACACATGACAGATGGCTTGGATCAGAAATGGCAATAGCGGGCAGCGCTTTCCTGTTTTCACGGTACCTACCGGTCAGTTCTTCAGCAAAATGCATGGCATCGCAATGCGAACCCCCATTCCCACAACTGAAGATCTTCCCTCCGGAATTGATGGCCTGGACCATTAACAAGGCTGCTTTTTCAATGGCCTCCAAATTGGCCTTTGTCGAAAGAAACTGCTCCAGTACTTTCTGAGCTTCTACTAATTCAGCTTTGATAAGGTCGAGATTGTTCATTTCAAGATTCAGTTTAACCAATTTTTATTTAGGATAAAAGCACTAGATATATGGCTTGATCAAAGCGATTGCATGTTGATGAGCTTATAGTAGTTGCCCTTTAACTTCATCAATTCCTCGTGTGTCCCTCTTTCGACGATCTGTCCTTTTTCCATCACCACGATGAGATCAGCATGCTGAATTGTGCTAAGTCGATGCGCAATGACCAACGAAGTTCGGTTGGCCATGAGTTTGGTGAGCGCATCTTGAACCAGTTTCTCAGATTCCGTATCCAATGCCGAGGTGGCTTCATCAAGGATCAAAATAGGAGGGTTCTTCATTACGGCCCGAGCAATGCTTAACCGTTGCCGTTGGCCTCCAGAAAGCTTTCCTCCTCGCTCTCCAATGTTGGTTTCATAGCCATGCTCAAGTTCCATGATAAAATCATGGGCATTGGCAATTTTTGCTGCACTGATGATGTCCTCCAATTTAGCATTTGGCATCGCAAAGGCGATGTTTTTCGAAACGGAGTCGTTAAAAAGAATCGACTCTTGGGTCACAACTCCCATTTGGTTTCTTAGCGATTCTACATTGATGTCTCGAATATCTACTCCATCAATCAAGATGCTTCCTTCTGTGGCATCGTAAAAGCGAGGGACTAAGTCTGCGAGCGTTGATTTACCTGCTCCGGAGGAGCCTACTAACGCTACTGTGTCTCCTTTGCTTACTTCTAAATTGATATCTGTCAGGATGGGCTCCTTGTCGTATTTGAATGAGACATGGTCAAACTGAATGCTTTTTCCGAATTGATTAAGTGCAACTGCTGACGCATTGTTCGTGATCAGTGGCTTCTCGTCAATGAGTTTAAAGATGCGATCGGCGGAAGCAATGCCGCGTTGTATGCTGCTGATTGATTGACTAATGCTTTTTGCCGGATTTAAGATCTGACTAAAGACGATCAAGTAGGTAAGCAAGCCTTCAGGATCTAAACTTGTCTGTTCTTCTAAGACCAGGTTTCCACCCACTACAAGCAGTGTGGCAACCACCAGAATTCCTAAGAACTGCGAGGTTGGGGAGGCCAATTCGTTCTTTCTGGCCATCGACATGTTGATCTTTTTATAGGTATTGGTTTCCTCCTCAAATTTTTGATTGACATAATTTTCAGCATTGAATGCTTTGATCACGCGCATTCCACCAAACACTTCATCCATTAGATTCACTATTCTTCCCAGTGATTCTTGGCTCAATTTGGCTTTCTTCTTCAGTCGTTTGACGACCTCTGAAATGATAAAGCCCATCACAGGGAAGAAGATCAAGGTGAAGAGTGTAAGCTGAACTGAGGTAACAAAAAGATAGACCAGGTAGACGATAATGGTTGCTGGTTCCCGAAAAAAGACCTTGATCGAACTGAATAGAGTGACCTCAATTTCTTGAACATCATTGGTCATTCGCGACATGATGTCGCCTTTTCTTTCACCGGAAAAGAAACCAAGGTGTAAGCGACTGGTGTTGTTATACACCTTACTTCTCAATTTCTGAATGGCATCTGCACGGAGGTAGTTGATGGTGACATTTGCCAAATAGGTGAATACATTGGCCAACAAGGCTGAAATACCAATGACGATGCTGACATAAATGAGGGTGCTGCTTTTGCCGTACAATGCCCTTACTTCGAGCATTTTTGCATAAAAAATACTCTCTAGTGATTTCAGGTTGAGGCCATTGCGAGGGGCATTGGCAATTTCTTCTAGCGCTTCAGTGGTCTTGGTTTCGAAAATGACCGTAAAGAGCGGTTTGAGTAGGGCAAGATTAGCCAAGCCAAAGATAATCGCCAAGAAGGCGAAGATCACGTATTGCGGCAAGTAGCGGTGATAGGGTTTGGCAAAGGAAAGAATTCTACCGTAAGTGCTCATAGATCTAATGCTGGCGCAAGTTAGCCATTATTGTACGGATAACTAGAATTCATGTTCCCTTCTGCGATGTTCCAACGCAGCGATAGCATGCTGATCAAGCCATTGTTTGACCGAGAGTCAAGGTCACTGCTTTTGTCGCGATAGATGGTTCTCCAATCTAAGAACAGGTTGTGAATGACCATATACGATCCTATCAATTCCACATAGGAATTAGTCGTTCCTACTCCTTGGCCAATTGTATTGCCTGAACTACCAATTCGGTCGTTGGTACTTTTTAATAGATCGCCACCATAGTTCAAACCATTCTCATCTTCGCCGTATTGGGTAATGAATAGTTTACCCGTAGGGTTGAGCCTATTGAATGGTTGATACCTTGCCATGAAGAGCACTTCCTTTAAGTTCGCCCCCATGGGATGAGCAAGCGGGTTCCGATAATTCGTATAGCTCAGCGCCGGCCGCTCATAGGCTTGAAAATATGGTCTTAGGAAGTTGGCTTCAACTTGTAGGTCGAGGTTGTTGATGTCCAAGGCGTTGATGTATTTTCCGCCAATTTGAATACCGTATTTATTCCGCCAATCACCCGTATTCCCTCTTAAGGCATCAATGAAAAATTCATCCAATATAATTTGTCCATAGAGTTGAAATTGATTTTTAATGTTCCATTGATAGTCCAATCCGATGAGGATGTTGTCTGGGCTTCCTTGGTTTTGCTCGATGGCCCGGTAAAAGATGATCGGGTTAAAGTAGTTGATATTCGCGCTGTCGGCAATGATGGTTTCAAACACACCGATGTTCAAATTCGGTGTTATGTCAATTCCGAGCCGGTGTGTAGCCATGAATTTTTTGGGATACTGTCCATCAATCGGACTCCCACTTCCGGCAAGAATGATGTCTTCTGTCAATTCTGACCATAGGTTGGTGTATAGAAAAGGCCCCAAACGGGTGTTGATCTTGCCAAAAAGCATGGGGCTTGAAAAGTCGCTCATTACCATGGAGCGGATTCCATTACCAATGAACTGTTTGTCGTGTCCTGCTTGAATATCTATGCTTTTAGTCACATTGAAGGTGAGGTATCCTCGCGCATGGAAAACGTCGAAGACCGTTTTATCAAAGTTGTCTATTTTGTAAAAGCCTTCATAGGGGAAGGCATCGTTCTCGGCCACAAAATCTGCGAAGTATTGTGGGGTTCGCATTTGTGTCGTCGTTAAAAAAGTATAGAAACCGATTTTTTGATCGATCTGACCTTGTACTTCTATCCCTCGGGTGTTGGTATAGAGTAGGTTGTCATTGCGTTGATCTGTTCCTACCGAAAAATCAATCACCGGATTGATCCGCAGGCTGTAATGTTCCTGATCGAGATAGAAAAGATCTGATTTTCGATTGTAGGCCAAGTTCCACCAAGACTTGTCGTTTTCATTGTATTTGTTCGTTCCGAACTGCCAATTGTCATTAAGTAAATAGGTGTAATTAAAGCGGTCTGCACTACTCCATTGGCGCTTTGTGCTGTCTATTGCCAGCAAGAAGTTAGAAAGATCAACACGGCGTATGGGCTTATAGGTGGTCTTTAGGTTATTTTCTTTTGTTGCATAAAGAATATCGAAGCGATCGATGAGATGATAGTAATCTCTATTATAATCGATGAACGTGCTTTGTGCACAGAGCTGCAGACTAAATAGTAGGCCGAGTAAGGTAAAAAAATGCTTTTGCATGACGTGTAAGTAGGCACAAGATAAGCACTAGAATGGAAAAACTGACTTTCTAAATTCTATGAATAATAAATCAGTTAAGTTTGTGCATTATTTTGAAAGTCACTACATTTGCAATCCTTTTTAGGGAAAGCAAATAGAAGAGTCATGAAAAAAGATATTCATCCTGATTATAAGCCAGTAGTATTTTATGATACTCAGAGTGAATTCAAGTTTTTAACGAAGTCAACAATGACTTCAAGTGAGACCATCGAATGGGAAGATGGAAACACCTATCCTGTAATCAAAGTGGAAGTGTCTTCAGCTTCACATCCTTTCTATACAGGTAAGAAAATGTTCTTGGACACTGCTGGACGTGTTGAGAAATTCAACAGAAGATACAAGAAGAAATAATTCCCTTTATTTCGTTCAAAAGAATTAAGAAGTCTCCATTTTTCGATGGAGACTTTTTTATTTTCGTGCATGGACATCAACTTTATTGATCTACCAGCCACACGAGAACGGCTCAAGCCATTCACCTTTACCCGACCCATTGCCGAAATCCGAGTGGGCATATTGACCATCCGAGAGAAATGGCAACATTTTGGGTTTAATACAGGGCATAGCACGTCAAACTACCTCAGCACGAAATATCCTCCTTTAGTCGGAGCGCTGCAGATAAATGGGTCGGTGATTCCAAGCCAAGGATTGGTCTCGCGTATTCACGAGTTAAAGGCCAATGAAACCTTAGTGTGCAAGGGACAATTTCTTGCCGGGGACCCGGAAGGAGCCCCGGTCGAATTTCAGCAAGACCTGGCCAGTATTCAACAGACCTGGGATATTTTTGCCATGAATAGAGCCCAGATCATTGCAGATCTGGAGTTACTCAAACCAACCACACAATTCGTTCCGCTGACAGATCCGCATACCATCGTTTACGGTGAAGAAAATGTCTTTATAGAGGAAGGGGCACAGATCAAAGCGGCAATCATTGATGCCAGCGAAGGCCCGGTTTACATCGGGAAAAATGCACAGGTTCACCCTGGTGCCATCATTAACGGCGCATTTGCTCTATGTGAGGGCTCTCATGTGAATATGGGTGCGAAGATCAAAGGGGATACGACGGTAGGTCCATTTTGTAAAGTAGGTGGAGAGGTGAGTAATTCAGTTTTCTTTGGGTTCTCAAACAAAGGCCATGATGGGTTTGTGGGAAACTCCGTGATAGGGGAATGGTGCAACTTAGGAGCGGATACCAATACCTCTAACTTGAAGAATAATTACGCGGAGGTGAAACTTTGGGACTATGCCTCCGGACGATTTGCAAAGACGGGCCTACAATTCTGTGGGCTGATGATGGGCGATCATGCCAAGTGTGGCATCAATACCATGTTCAATACCGGAACTGTTGTAGGCGTTGGAGCCAATGTATTTGGTTCAGGCTTTCCCAGAAATTTTATTCCTTCCTTTTCATGGGGAGGAGCGGCCGGCCTGACCACCTTTCAACTCAATAAATTTGATGAAGTAGCCGAGGCGGTAATGAAAAGAAGAAGCAAAGCGTATGATGACCAAGAAGCGCGCATTATACGAGAGGTATTTGAGCAAACTGCTCAATATAGAATTTGGGAGAATAAAGCGTGAGGTTCTCAGATATACCCGGCTTAGCACCAATCAAGAAGAAATTGGTCGAATCTGTGCAACAGTCACACGTTGCTCATGCTCAACTTTTTGCCGGAAAAGAGGGATCGGCTGCCTTGCCCATGGCCTTGGCTTTTGCCACCTACCTCAATTGTGAAAATCCGGGAGAGGATGCATGCGGTGAATGCGGGCAGTGTCAAAAAAACGCCAAGTTTATACACCCTGACCTCAACTTTATCTTTCCTACAGCAGCAACAGCGAAATTGCCTAGAGATAAAGCATCGAGTGAGAGTTTCTTGAAGGAATGGAGAAGCTTTCTGATAGAAAAGTCCTTTGGCAACCTCAGCGATTGGTCGGCTCATTTTGGCTGGGAAAACAAACTCCTTTCCATTCCTACGCATGAAAAAATAGCCATAGGCAAGGCATTGTCTCTGAAAGCATTTGAAGGCAGGTACAAAGTGATGGTCATTTGGTTACCAGAAATGATGCACCAAAATACGGCCAATGGAATCCTAAAGATCTTAGAGGAACCACCCGCAAATACCATTTTCCTAATGGTCAGTAACGACCCTAATCGATTGTTGACTACCATTACATCCAGAACACAGAAGCTATTGGTGCCTGACTTCAATGATCAAGAAGTGATTGCTTTTCTGACGGATCAACGTGCCATAGAACCGGTACTGGCCCAACGCATTGCTTATTTTGCCGAAGGGAATCTTCGAAAGGCGCTCGCTTTGGCCGAGGGCTTTGACGACGATACCCAAGAAGTATTCAAAGATTGGTTTAGGCAGTGTTACACCTTTAGTTTTGAGGACTTGGTAAATCAGGCTGAAACCTTTCAGAAAAAGGGCAAGGAATTTCAACAAGAGTTGCTTCAAGCTGCAAGTCGCATTGTCCGTGAAGCATTGATTCATGGTGTACCAGTGACTGAATTGTCCAGAATGCCTGAAGAGGAGGCTCAATTCATTGAAAAATTCAGTCAGGTTTTTTCAGAAGATAAGGTGCGTCTAATTGCGCCTAAACTAGATGAGGCGCTGTATCACATCGAAAGAAATGCCAATCCAAAGATCCTCTTCCTTGATTTATCACTTTTCATTGCCCAAATTGCCAGAGCTTAACAACGCAAATGGCTAAAAAAATCTTAGTAATTGGCAGGCAAGATGTCATTGACCTGCCGGGTTTAGGTTTAGAAGAAATTGAAGCAAAAATTGATACGGGGGCATATACTTCTGCCATCAATTGTTCGCGTGTGAAGGTAACCACCTCGAACAATGTGAAGGAACTTACCTTTTATTTATCCGGCTCGAAAATTCATGAAAAGAGAGCTCGGAAATTTAAAACCACAGATTTTCGAAAACGAAAGATCAAGAGTTCCAACGGACAGATCGAAGAGCGTTATGTGATCAGAACAACTGCCGTGATATTTGGCAAACGTCATCGAATGGAGTTTTCCTTGTCTGATCGAAGTAAAATGAAGTTTCCCATTTTATTAGGCCGTAAGCTCTTAACTGGTCGTTACCTTGTGGACGTAAGCAAAAAGAATCTCTCATATAAAGAAAAAAGAAGAAATGCGAATAGCAGTACTGTCTAGAAATTCATCACTTTATTCCACCCGAAGACTTGTTGAAGCCATTGAGGCACGCGGCCATGAGGCATTAGTCATGGATCATTTGAGGTGTGACTTAGTTATCGAAGCCAAAGGTCCTGCTATTTATTATCAGGGGAAACAAGTGGTTGAAGTCGACGCAGTAATTCCCAGAATTGGGGCCAGCGTAACATTTTATGGTACTGCAGTGGTTAGGCAGTTCGAAATGATGAACGTGTTTACGACCACGGCATCACAGGCCATCGTTCGCTCGCGTGACAAACTGAGAAGCATGCAATTGTTGAGCGGGGCAGGGTTGCCTCTTCCAAAAACAGCCTTCACGAATTATTCAAAAGAGGAGAAAACTTTGATTGACCATGTTGGTGGCAGCCCGGTCATCATCAAGCTCTTAGAGGGAACCCAAGGTTTAGGTGTGGTGCTTGCTGAAACACGCAAAGCAGCGCAGTCTGTCATTGAAGCCTTTCATGGCCTTAAAGCCAGAATAATTGTGCAAGAATTCATCAAAGAAGCAAAGGCCTCCGACTTACGGGTCTTTGTCATCGACGGGAAGGTTGTTGGTGCCATGAAACGTACCGGAAAAGAAGGAGAATTTAGAAGCAATCTACACCGAGGCGGAAAAGCCGAATTGGTCAAACTAAATCGGAAGGAAAAATCTGCTGCAATCAAAGCAGCGGAAGCCATGGGCTTGGCGGTTGCGGGTGTTGATATGCTACAGTCTGAACGTGGACCTTTGATCTTGGAGGTGAATTCATCACCGGGTTTGGAGGGAATTGAGAAAGCCACGGGAGTAGACATTGCAGGCAAGATCATTGAACATATCGAAGCCAATCGTCCGAAAATGAGGGGCGTAAGGTCAAAGGTAAAGGCAGGATGAACATTAGGATCGGAACGAGGGGGAGTAAGCTTGCTTTATGGCAGGCACATCATGTGGCAGAAAAACTACACGATGCGGGCTTTAGTACCGAAATCATCACCATTGAGACAAAGGGCGATAAGGTGTTAGACGTCTCGATTGCCAAAATTGGCAGTAAGGGTGTTTTTACAGAAGAAATTGAGGCGCAGCTCGCTGCAGGAACGATCGATGTTGCTGTGCATAGTGCAAAGGACATGCAGTCCACTTTACCCAAAGGGTTTGAATTGATCGCCTTTATGAAGCGGGAATTGGCCAACGATGTGATCATCAGCGATGACGAGTCGGTCAGTTTGAACAAAGAAGGTATTATTTTAGGTACGTCTTCGACAAGAAGGGTAGCGACTTTGAAGGCCAAATATCCCCATGTGCAAACCGTGCCTGTTCGCGGAAACCTACAAACCCGCATTCGAAAAATGAGAGAAGGGGCATGCGATGCCCTCCATTTGGCGTACGCGGGCGTGCTTCGCATGGGATATGGCGATTTAGTTGTGCAGAAGCTTCCATTGAATGAGTTTATTCCTGCCGTTGGGCAAGGGAGTGTGGCGATTGAGGTTCACGATTCTTTGGCGCAAGAAAAAAGAGAACAGCTCAGGAAAATCCTGAATCATTCAAAAACCGAAAGCTGCATTAAAGCCGAAAGGTCTTTCTTGAAGACCATGGATGGAGGATGTAGTATTCCTGTTTTCTGTTTGGCTGAGCTGAAAGGAGATGTCATTTCCATGACCGGCGGCATTATCAGTTTAGATGGAAAAAAGACTGTCGTCCGAAGTAAAAAGGGAGTAACGGATAATCCATTAAAACTTGGGTTTGAATTGGCATCTGAAGTATTAATTTCAGGCGGTAAAGAAATTTTAGATTCGATAAAACAAGAAATCAATGAATAAAAGAGTATCAATTTTAGGCGTCATGGCTTTGTTAGTGATGGTCATGGCTTGTGGGGAAGGAAGTTCAACAAATGAATCAGCTGACTTGTCAGGAAACGATTATTTAGTCACCATCAAAACTGATCTGGGTGAAATGAAAGCCATTTTGTATGATCAAACGCCGAAGCACAAAGAGAACTTCATCAAACTTGCCAAGGAAGGTTTTTACGATAGTCTATTGTTTCACCGGGTCATCCAAGGGTTTATGATTCAAGGGGGAGATCCGAATTCAAAAAATGCCACACCAGAACAACCTTTGGGTAATGGCGGTCCTGGGTATACAGTACCTGCAGAATTCGTCTCTGAACTCTTTCATAAAAAAGGAGCACTGGCAGCTGCTCGATTAGGCGATGGACAAAATCCGGAAAAAGCTTCTAGTGGTAGTCAGTTTTATGTGGTACAAGGTCAAGTAGTTCCTGAAGACCAGTTGGCGTACGATCAACAAAAAATTGGACAAGCGCTTCAAAAGTGCATGACCCAAATGGCCGATAGCGAACTGGCTCAATCATTGAATGAAGTACGGATGTCAGGTGATCAGCAAGCATTTGTTGACAAAGTTTACGACTCTATTGACGAACTGGCGGAACTTACAGAGATCGACCTTTCGTCTTCCTTCACACCCGAAGAGATAAAGGCTTATTCTACCATTGGTGGTACACCCGCCCTCGATGACGAGTATACCGTTTTCGGTGAGGTGATCGCTGGCATTGAAGTGATTGATAACATCGCTGCCGTACAGACAATGCCTCGCGATCGTCCAATGGAAGATGTGAGAATGTACATTTCTGTGGAAGAACTACCGAAGGCAGAAATCGCTGAGAAATACGGCTACAGGTATTAAGCATGAGAAGCTTTTTTCTTTTGAGCCTGATGGCCTGTCTGGGATTTGAATGCCTGGCATTTCAAAAACCATCGAAAAAGGATTACTTGATTACCATTGAGACCAGTCTCGGTGAGATGAAAGCAATTCTTTTTGAAGACACTCCTCTGCATAGAGAAAATTTCCTTCAGCTCATTGAGAAAGAATTTTACGATAGCTTGCTATTTCATCGGGTCATCAACGCCTTCATGATTCAAGGGGGCGATCCGGAATCGAAAGGCGCTTCTCCCGAGCAGCGGTTAGGGAATGGTGGTCCCGGCTATCGCGTGGACGCAGAGTTTAGGGCAACACATTTTCATCAAAAAGGAGCGATTGCTGCAGCTAGGCAAGGCGACCGCATGAATCCGGAAAAGAAATCCAGTGGGAGCCAGTTCTATATCGTTCAGGGAAAACCTGTTGCACCACAAGAATTGGCCATGATGCAGCGCAATCAGTTACGGACAATTTCTGAATGGTCATCAACTCACGCAGAACACCCTTTAGTCGTGGAAATCAGAAAGACTTATGAAGAAAAAGGGACTGCCGCCGTTGAAGCATTCATTCAACAGAACATTCATCAGTTCGAAGAGGCCATGGGAAGTATTTTTAATTTTCCGGCAGAAAGGGATAGCATTTATGCTGAGCTTGGTGGTACCCCGCACCTCGACGGCCAATACACGGTATTTGGTCAGGTGATCGACGGTTTGGAGGTGATCGACAGAATTGCCGCCGTGGAAACGTCGCAAAGAGATCGACCGAAGGAGGACGTTGTCATGGTCATTTCGGCGAAAAGAATGCGCAAGAAGAAAATCACGAAAAGCTATGGGTTTGTTTATGAAGATTAGGTTGGTTTTAGTCACAATGCTCACACTCTTCGTCATGTCAGCTTGTACAGAGGAGAAAGAGGAGTTGGTGGTCATCGAAACTCCTTATGGCAAGATGACGGCCATACTTTTTGATGACACACCGGTGCATAAAAAGAACTTTTTAGAGCTGGCAAATGAAGGGAGTTATGATAGTGTATTGTTCCACCGCGTTATCGAGGATTTCATGATTCAAACGGGCGATTTGTCAACCGGTGTGGCACAGGAAGCAGCAGACTATACCTTGCCTGCAGAGTTTGTGCCCGAAAAATACATCCATAAAAAGGGAGCCCTTGCCGCAGCAAGAGTTGGAGATGCAAGAAACCCGGAAAAAAGGTCCAGTGGTTCGCAGTTTTACATCGTCGATGGGACCACTTTCGACGAAGAGGGGCTAGCTGCACGAGCACAAAGAAGACAGTACCTAAAGCTCTATGGATTTTTTGATAGAATGCTCAAGTCCAAACGCTTTCCAGAACTCACGGAGAAGTATTATTACCACGTCAACCGACTCGAAGAGGATTCCACCTATGATTTCAATACTGCTCAAGAAAATTTGATCTTTCAGTCTTTGCCGGTTATCGAAAAGGAATTTGGCCCACAGCCTGACCCGGGATATGAAAATTGGGCTAAAACAATTTATGCAAATGAAGGTGGAGCCCCTCATTTAGATGGTGAATACACCGTCTTTGGTCAGGTAATCGATGGTCTCGATGTGATCGACCGCATAGCGACTATGGAGACTGATGAGCGAGATCGACCAACCACTGAGATTCGAATGAATGTCAAAGTGATTAAAATGACTAAAGCCGAGATAGAGCAACAATTCGGGTACAATTTTTAACTTCATTCACATGAAAATTTTACTAACAGGATCGAATGGATTGCTCGGCCAAAAGCTAGTGAAGCTTATTCTTGACAATGGGGAAGATGAACTAGTTGCCACTGCAAGAGGCGAGAATAGACTTCCGATTGCGTCGGAGTGCTTCCGTTCCTTGGATGTAACGAATGAAACAGAGGTGTTCGATGTCATGCGAGCGGAAAAGCCCGATGTCGTGATTCATACCGCAGCCATGACCAATGTTGATCAGTGTGAAACCGAGCAAGAGGCATGTTGGCAACTCAATGTTGATGCTGTTGCGCATCTGATAAAGGCCTGTGAACATGTAGGTGCTTATTTACTGCACCTTTCGACAGATTTTATTTTTGATGGAGAAGAAGGACCCTATGATGAAGAAGGGATTCCCAATCCGGTGAGCTACTATGGGGAAAGCAAATTAGCAGCCGAAAAGTTACTCTTGGACAGCAAGATCAAATATGGCATTGCCCGTACTGTGTTGGTTTATGGTATTGCCCATGACATGAGCAGAAGTAACATCATTTTATGGGTGAAGGGTAGCTTAGAAGCGGGTAAAGAGATCAAGGTGGTCGATGATCAGTTGCGAAGCCCAACCTTGGCAGAAGATTTGGCCATTGGATGCTACTTAATGGCAAAGCAAAAGGCACAGGGGATCTTTAATATCAGTGGAAAAGACTTGCTGACACCTTATGACATGGCGCTTAAAACGGCTGCCTATTTTAACCTTGATACCTCAAATATGCAACGCGCTGATGCCTCTACATTTACGCAAACGGCTAAGCGTCCTCCAAGAACAGGTTTTTCCATAGAAAAAGCCCGAAAAGAGCTAGGCTACGAGCCCCGCTCTTTTGAAGAAGGTATTGCCATCGTTGCGGATCAGGTAAAGTCCTAATACTATCTAGACAATGAACAGGTCTGAATTAAGCAGTTTCGCCGGTTTCAGGGTCTTCATCTTTATCTGCTCTTAAGGCGATCACCAAGAAAGTTAAAAACCCTCCTAGCGTAATGCTTAAGCATATGACCATTCCAATGATTGCTTCTTGACTCATTTTTTCACGAATTTTTTGTAAAACCATCCATTAAAGACGACTGCGATAAGTAGGGCAACTGCCCATTGCGTTACTATGGTTGCATTACTGAAACGGTCAAAGAAGTTCCAGTTTCCATCAGCGTCGAACCAAGGGTAATCGCTATAGCCTTGATCCATCCACCAGTAGGTTAAAAATATACCCGCAAAGAAGATGAAGGCCATCATGGCGGCGAAGTAATATTTAGAGACCTTGAAGTCAGAGTTCTCATCAATGAATTCTCGCTTGAACTTTAAAGGGCCATATTTCAAGACCAAGAACGCAATGAAGATGCCACTGACCAACAAGCCAACCCCCCAAACCCAATCTTGATTTTCAAAAATATCTAAACTCCAAGCGGAGGGAAAACCAATGATAAAGCAGGCAGCTCCCGTGATCCACGCGGCTCTTTTCTTATTGATGTTGTAATCGGTCAAATTCTTAATGATCAATTGCATCATGGGAAGAATTGAACTAAAAGCTGCCATGGCAAAGGCACCAAAGAAGATCCATGACAAGAAAGGACCTCCTGGCATTTGTGCAAACAGCTGAGGTAAAATGGTAAATACCAAGGCGGTATTGCCACCATGCAGAAAATCGATCGCTTCGGCTGGTGTAGCCGCCATGGCAAAAACAGCTGGGAGAATGGCCATTGCGGCTAAAAGGGCTGCGGTATTGTTACCAAAAGCACCTAAAAAAGTGTTTAAGGTCACGTCTTCTTTGGTACGTGAAAAGGATCCAATGGTGATCATCAAGCCCCAGCCAGCACCTGTGCTCCATGCAGAATCCGTAATGGCCTCAATCCAAATGGTTGGATTTTTGAACTTCTCCATGTCGATGGTGAATAAATACTCAAGACCTTCAACTCCACCAGGCATCTGAATGGCGAAAGCCGAGACCACCATCAATAGGATGAAGAGAGTGGGGATAAGGATCTTATTGGTTTTCTCTAAGCCCTTTTTAATGCCTTTACCCAATACCCAAATGGCAACCACAATGGTAAACATGTAGCAGAGCACGGCTTCCCAACTTTCATTGGATAAGCCTGCCCAGAATTCGTCCATGAAATTCACATTGGGATCTGCAAATTTGGCGTTCAATGAACCGTCACCGAAGACGTAATTGACCAGGTTTTTTGTATTCAAAAGGAAATAACGTAATGACCACCCGGTCACAACGGAATAGTAAAAAGCAATGCCCATCGTCACTAGTGTAAGGAAGGTGCCCATCCAGTTGAATTTCTTTCCTGCTAGGCTTCCTAATGCACCAAATGTGCCTTTCCGATAGTGTTTACCGATGGCCAGCTCCGCCATGAGCAAGGGAATAGACCAGATCACCAGGAAAAACATCCATAAAATGATGAATGTTCCTCCGTATTCTCCTGCAATCCGTGGAAAGCGCCAGAGGTTTCCTGCACCAATGGCCATGCCCAAGGCAGCGAGAATGATTCCCCATCGATTACTAAATTCTTCCTTTTTCTCAGCCATATACTAGTTACTTAGTGTAAGTCAGATTGTTTTCTTTTCGTAATTGGTAGGAAAACTAAGCTATTTGATCAGAAACTCAAGAAGTCTTATGTGAAAGCCACCGAGTATTCATTAATTCTGCTATAAATTGTAAGTTTAGTGCCATGCCCAAAGACCAGTCCCATTTCTTTCATGACGTATACGAGGTAGTGAAGCTTATTCCAAAAGGAAGGGTAACTAGCTATGGCGCTATTGCGAATTACCTGGGTACCAAAGGGAGTGCACGCATGGTGGGTTGGGCCATGAATGCTTCGCATGGAGATGCAAGTATTCCGGCACATCGGGTGGTCAATCGTCAAGGACTTTTAACCGGTAAACATCATTTTGCCACGCCCAGCATGATGCAGGAACGTCTGGAAGCTGAAGGCGTAACAATAATGAAAGACAAAGTACAGGATTTTGATCGCTGCTTTTGGGACCCTGCCAAGGAGCTGGCACTCTAATCCTGTTATATTTGCGCAGCAAAGTTGATTTATGGAAGCACTCATGACTTCAGAAGGGTTCATTGCCCTCCTGACCCTTACATTTTTAGAGATCGTCCTTGGAGTAGATAACATCATTTTTATTTCCATAATTTCGAATCGATTACCTCAACATCAACATCGTTTGGCAAGGAACCTGGGCCTTACCTTAGCATTGGTGATGCGTATTATGCTCTTGCTCGGGATTAGCTGGATCATTGGGTTTACAGAGCCCCTTTTCTCGGTTTTTGAGCATGAGGTAAGTATCAAAGACATTATTCTCATTGTCGGAGGGCTATTCCTAATCGGTAAAAGCACAACGGAAATTCATGAGTCGCTAGAAATTGAAGAAGAGGATGAAAAAGACGCCGTAAAAGTCACCCTCGGGAAGGTGATTTTACAAATCGTGGCCTTGGATATGGTGTTCTCATTTGACTCAATTTTGACTGCCATTGGCCTAACAACGGAGGTGATGATCATGATCATCGCGGTTACTATTGCCATGTTTGTGATGATGAGCTTTGCTGGTAAAATCAGCGACTTCATCAACAGACATCCTTCACTTCAAATGTTGGCAATGTCCTTTTTGATCTTGATCGGTTTTATGTTGGTCTTAGAAGGGATAGGAGAGCATATTGCCAAGGGCTACATTTATTTCGCAGTATTCTTTTCTCTGGCGGTAGAGATGCTGAACATGAAGCGAAGAAAAAACCAGCGTGCCGTGCGTTTGAAAAAGCGGATTCGTTAAGTCTGTTTTGACGGTCGTTCGGTTAGTTTTTTCTTGAGATCAGGTACAATCCGATAAACGTAAGCAGTCCATTCAAAGCCAACACAAAGAAGCCAAACCATCCATTGGCCAGTTGTTCAATACCATATGAAAGTACAGGTACGATCAGGCAGACAATAAGTACATACTTATCCCTGATCTTACGTTGTGTCAGAAGGCCGAAAGAAAATAGACCCAAAATAGGTCCATAGGTATACCCGGCTGCTGTAAAGATCGAATTGATCACACTGGTATCGTTGATCGCATTGAAAATTAGAATCACCAGAAAAAGCAAAAGGGAAAAACCAAGGTGCACACGAATCCGAGTCTTTCTTTTTTCGCTTTCTTCTTTATCCTTAAAATCCAAAAAGTCCACACAAAAAGAAGTGGTCAAGGCGGTAAGGGCAGAGTCTGCACTAGAATATGCGGCAGCAATAATGCCGAGAAGGAAGACGACGCCTGCTGCTGTACCCAAATGATCCAGGGCAATGCTTGGAAAAAGTAAATCCGTTCGTTCCGGGATGCTTATGCCTTTCTCTGCAGCGAAAAGATAAAGTAAGGCACCCATGCTTAAAAACAGGATATTGGCAAATATCAAAACGAAGCTGAACCAGAAGACATTCTTTTGGGCATCTTTTAAGGTTTTACAGGTCAGGTTCTTTTGCATCATGTCCTGATCAAGTCCGGTCATGACAATGGCGATCAATGCGCCTGAAATGAATTGTTTTGGAAAGAAGCGTGTGTTTCCCCATTCAAAATTGAAGGTTGTGGAAAGTTCATTGCTCCGGATTTGATCGACTGCTTCTGAAAGCGTCCAACCCAGTTCTTTAGTGATCAAAACGATGGTTACCACTACGGCCGTCAGCATAAAGAAGGTTTGAAGTGTGTCGGTCCACACAATGGTTTTAATTCCCCCTTTGAACGTGTAGATCCAGATCAACACAATGGTCACCATCACCGCTACCCAAAACGGGATGTCGTAGGCGTCAAAAATTGCTGTTTGCAAGACCAGAGCGACTAAAAAAAGCCGAAACGAGGCACCGATCACTCGACTAAGCAGGAAAAAGGCGGAGCCTGTCTTGTATGACCAGATGCCAAAGCGTTCTTCCAAATAACCATAAATGGTGACCAAATTCAGGCGATAATAAAGGGGCATGAGTACAGTGGCGATCACAAAATACCCCAGCAAATAGCCAAGGACCACCTGGAAGTAATAGAAAAAACTATTGCCTACTTCTCCGGGCACCGAAATGAAGGTAACGCCTGAAAGAGAGGCCCCGATCATTCCGAAAGCAACCAGGTACCAAGGGCTTTTACGATTGGCTGTAAAGAAGGTTTGTGTATCAGCACCCCTTGAGGTGAATTGTGCAACAAGGATCAGCAGTAAGAAATACCCGGCGACAAGGCCGATGACCAATTCAGGACTCATGCGATAAAGTTATCAGTTATTAGTGAAAGTTGATCGGAGAAATGGAAATCAGTAGTTGTTATTCGGAAAGAGGGCGAGGTACGACCAAAAAATCTACCTGCCGGTTTCTCATTCGAAAAGTGAAGACTCTTCACTGCACTGCGTTTCGCTCAGAGAGACGACAAAAGTGAAATCCTCGGAACAGTCAATGCCTGCCGTTAGTTATGCTTCTGAAAGTTTGATATTTTTGTAAAAAATTAGGTGATGCGATTGAGTTATCAAGAACAAGAAGCGGTAGAAGTACTAGAGAAGGAAGTAGTTGATGACCTGTGTGATCTTGTTGTTTTCAATGACGATGTCAACACGTTCGAACATGTGATCAATACCCTAATGAAGGTCTGTAACCACAGCATTGAACAGGCCGAACAATGTACACTTTTAATTCACTACAAAGGAAAATGTACAGTAAAACAAGGTACCTTTGATGAATTAAGACCCATGTGTGAGAACATATTGTCCGTGGGCATTACAGCCACGGTCATGTAACCTGAATTCTATTGAAATTCCCTCCAAAGCACGTAGAAGCCGCCATCGAAGAAATCTCCAAGCTTCCGGGTATTGGCAAAAAAACCGCCCTTCGGCTCGTTCTTCATTTACTCAAACAAGAGACGAAGGTATCGGCCGATCTAGCAGAGTCCATTGTTCGCTTGCGCGAGGAGGTGAAATATTGCACTACTTGTCATATCATTTCCGATACCACCGATTGTACCTGTAAAACCATCAAGCGAGACTTAAGCGTAATTTGTGTAGTACAAGATACACCCGATGTCATTGCCATTGAGAATACTCACCAATACAAAGGATTATACCATGTGCTGGGTGGCTTGATCTCACCTATTGAAGGCATAGGGCCGGAAGACATTCATGTTGCCTCATTAATAAATCGGGTGAAAAATAGCGAGCCTCAAATAGAAGAAGTAATATTGGCCTTGAGTTCGACTATGGAAGGCGATACAACGGCTTTTTATCTCACCAGAAAACTCAAGGAGTTCAACATAAAAGTGACTTCGATCGCTCGCGGAATTCCAATTGGAGGTGAGTTAGAATATGCTGATGAATTGACTCTTGGGCGCAGCATCATAACAAGAACCATTTACGAATAGCAGAATGAATATCCTTTCTGATAGAATCATCAACATGGCTGAGTCGGCTACATTGGCCATGGCAGCCAAATCCAGAGAATACAAGGCCAAAGGCATCGATGTGATCAGCCTGAGCTTGGGTGAGCCTGATTTTAAAACGCCTCAACATATTCAAGAAGGGGCGAAGGCCGCCATCGACGAAGGGAAGTACTTTGCCTATCCACCGGTAAATGGTTATGCCGATCTAAGAGAAGCGATCTCAGAGAAGTTCAAAAAAGAGAATGGGCTGGACTATGGGCCCGAGCAGATCGTTGTATCGAATGGCGCGAAACAGTCACTGTCAAATATCTTTCAATCCATTTTGAATAGTGGTGATGAGGTGATCGTTTTTTCTCCCTTTTGGGTGAGTTATTCAGCTCAAATCGAATTGGCTGGTGGCACGCCGGTTTACTTGAAAGGGGGCATCGAACATGACTTCAAAGTAACTGCGACTCAGGTTAAAGAGGCCATCACTCCGAAAACCAAGGCGATCATTTTCTCCTCTCCCTGTAATCCAACAGGTTCCGTATTTACGAAAGAGGAATTGGACGAAATTGCCGCAGTCGTTTTGGCCCATGAGGGAATCGTTGTGGTTTCCGACGAGATCTACGAACACATCAACTTTACCGGTCAGCATGCCAGCATTGGGGCGGTTCCGGGTATGATCGAACGAACAGTAACGGTCAATGGAATGGCAAAAGGGTTTGCCATGACCGGCTGGCGGGTAGGTTATATTGGGGCTCCGTTGTGGTTGGCAAAGGCCTGTACGAAAATTCAAGGCCAATTCACCTCTGCCAATTGCTCCATCGCACAACGTGCTGCGCTAACGGCATTGACCACCGATCTGGGACCTACGCGTGAAATGACCAAAGAGTATTTAAGACGAAGAACCTTGGTCAAGGAATTGCTCGATGACATCCCTGGCTTTAAGACCAATCTTCCACAAGGGGCTTTTTATTTTTTTCCTGATGTGAGTGCTTATTTTGGCAAGTCCATTGAGGGGAGAACCATCAATGATGCAAGTGACTTATGCCTGTATCTATTGGAAGAGGCGCATGTTTCAGTAGTGACGGGAGAAGCCTTTGGTGACCCGAACTGCATTAGACTTTCGTATGCAGCCTCTGAAGAACAGTTGAGGAAAGCGATCGAGCAGCTTAAAGAAGCTCTATTAAAATTAGCATAATGACATTTTCAGATTCAAAAGCACTATTCGATGCCATTGCCAAGCTCAAGGTTTTGGTGATCGGTGACGTAATGGTGGATTCTTACATTTGGGGTAAAGTAAGTCGTATCTCGCCTGAAGCGCCTGTGCCGGTTGTGTTGGCAGAACGCAAGGAAAAGAGGCTTGGCGGTGCCGCAAACGTCGCCTTGAATGTCCAAGCCTTGGGAGCTACGCCAATTCCCTGTGCCATTGTAGGTGATGATGCGGATGGAGAGTTCTTTTTGAATCGTTTGAATGAAAGAGGTATCCCAAGCAAAGGGGTGATCACGAGTAGAGAACGTGTGACGACAGTGAAGGAAAGGGTTCTTTCCGGTGCTCACCAATTGCTTCGTGTCGATTCTGAAACAGACAAAGCAATGAGTCCGATTGAGCAAAAGGCCATGCTAGCACATATCCAAAAGTTATTGCCTGAAGTAGATGTGGTGGTCTTTGAGGATTATGACAAAGGGGTGCTGAATCAGGAAGTGATCGCACATACCATTGCAGAGGCCAACAAGCTAGGAATTCCAACTGTAGTGGACCCCAAAAAGAGGAATTTCATGGATTACAAAGGAGCTACCTTGTTCAAACCCAATTTGAAGGAGCTTCGAGAAGGCATGAAATTGGACGTTGATCCAACCGATATTGTTTCCGTGAGGTCGGCTTCTTTGGCTCTTCAAGAGGCATTGGCTTGCCAAATGGTCATGGTGACCTTATCAGAACATGGCGTTTATATCAAAGACAATGGCGATTCGCATCTAATCCCAGCACATGTTCGTCAGATCTCTGATGTTTCAGGAGCAGGAGATACGGTCATTAGTGTAGTGGCCTGTGGGCTGGCCGCAGGGCTTGAAGCCAAGAAGACTGCCGCTTTGGCCAACTTGGCAGGTGGATTGGTCTGTGAACATGTAGGAGTTGTTCCTATTGACAAGCAAGAACTGATCAAGGAAATGGAAGAAGAAAACATGCTTGCCTAATGCCCTTTATAGCGCTCAAGGATATTGCCCAAAACGAATTATTGCCCGGCTTTTCGGTGCGCTTCGTCCATACTGAACGAATGACGTTGGCCTACTGGACCATCAAAGCGGGGGCGGTGCTCCCTGAACATGCCCATCCTCATGAACAAGTGGCGGCTCAGGTGATGACTGGAGAATTTGAATTGACCTTAGATGGAGAGTCCAAACGTTTAAAGAAGGGCGATGTAGCCGTTATTCCATCAAATATGGTCCACTCGGGAAAGGCAATTACGGATTGTGAAATGCTGGATGTGTTTAACCCAGTTCGAGAAGACTATTTGTAATTCTAAGCACTAATTTTTCGCTTTTATGAATGAACACATTCACAAAGCTACTACTGAACCGTCGCCTACAGATAATTTGTAATACAGCGATTCTCCTATTGTTTACATACTCTTGGTGGGCTTATAAGGGACTTGATCCCTTGGCCGATAATTTTGAGACGAAAGAACAACTCTTTCGCATTGCGCTAATCATGCAATCTATCCTTGTTTTGGCAGCACTCATCAACTTTTATTTCCTGTTTTTCCGTCCGGAAAGGTTCAAGAAAATGACAGCTGAAGTCGAATACATTGTGTATTCCCGATTTCACACGACGAACCTTGACGAACTCACAAGTTCAACGCCAACGTTTTTTAGCGTCCAATCAATGGTTTATACCACCGCTGCTCTCAATTTGGCACTGTACTCTTTAACCGTTTTAATGAATACTTTCACCTTTTCCGGATCGGTATCAGGATACACCCCATGTCCTAAGTTGGCAATATGTCGCGACGTCCCAAAAGCGTCGAGCATCTGCTTGGTGGTTTGTTCTACTTCTTTGTCCGTTCCGTACAAGGCACACGGATCGAGGTTGCCTTGAAGCGTTTTTTGCTCTCCGATCAGTCGCCTGGATTCTGCAATGTTCATGTTCCAATCCAGACCAATGGTTTCACAGTTAAGGTGTCGCATTTCGTTTCTTGCGAAAAAGGCTCCTTTTGCAAATACGGTTACGGGTACTTCATCAATGGCATCACATATTTGAGTAATGTATTTCAAGGAGTATCGCGTAAAATGTGCAGGCGATAGGATGCCAGCCCAAGAATCAAAAACCTGGACAATGTCCGCTCCGGCGGCTATTTGTGCTTTGAGGTAAGCAATGGTAGAATCCGTGATCATTTGTAACAGCTGATCGGCCATTAAAGGATCGTTGTAGAGCATTCTCCTTGCGTTGGAAAAGGTCTTGCTTCCACCACCTTCTATCATGTAGGCAAAAATGGTCCAAGGCGCACCGGCAAATCCGATCAAGGGTACACGACCATTGAGCGCTTTTTTGGTGATCTTGATCGCATCCAAGACATAGCCCAGGTCACTTTCGACTTCAGCCACTTTAAGCTTGTTCAAGTCTGCTTCAGACTTGACCACATTTGGAAAACGCGGACCGATCTTTTCAACCATTTCATAAGGTAAGCCCATGGCCTCAGGAATAACCAAAATGTCGGAGAAGATAATGGCGGCATCAACCCCAAGAATGTCAACAGGCTGCAAAGTCACTTCGGCTGCTAACTCCGGTGTTTGTGCCAATTCAATGAATCCACTCAGTTTATTGCGCACTGCTCGATATTCTGGCAATATTCTCCCGGCTTGTCTCATAAGCCAAACCGGTGTTCTTTCTACGGATTCCCCTTTAGCTGCACGGATCAACAGATCATTTTGTAATTCCATGCGGCAAAGATAAGCATAAAGCTTACCCGCCAAATCATTTCGATGGAGTTCAATCGTTTGCAGCATTGTTATACATTTGCATCAAACTTGAACGGCATGAGCATTTTGTTTGAATCCTTTGAAGGCTGGAAGAAATATTGTGAAGCGCATGACATGGCTCTCTATGAACCTGTAATTGAATACGAGGTCACCCAAAAGGAACGACATGAAGAAGCCATATGGGCCGGACTCGGACAGGCGTATCAGGTGATGAAGGAAGCTGTTCAGACAGGCTTGACCGAGGAGATGACCTCTCGATCAGGTATGATCAACAATGGAGCAAAAAGAGTATACAACTATCCGGTACCTGTATTGTCAAAAGAATTTCAAACCCTGATCTCACGTGCTCTTGCTGCAAAAGAAGTGAACTCGTGCATGGGGCGTGTGGTAGCAGCACCAACAGCAGGTGCCTCTGGAATTATTCCCGGAGTAATGGTGACGCTGCAGGAGCTTCATGACCTGCCTGACCGTAGCATCATGGAAGGTTTGCTAGTGGCTGCTGGAATTGCCTTGATCATGGAAAAGCGTGCGTCAATAGCGGGAGCAGTTGGCGGTTGCCAAGCCGAAACAGGAAGTGCAGCAGCCATGGCTTCAGGAGCAATGGTCTATTGTTTAGGAGGCTCAATCGATCAGGTCTTTAATGCCGTTGGCATCACTGTGCAATGTATGTTGGGATTGATCTGTGATCCGGTGGCGGGTTTGGTGGAGGTCCCTTGCGTGGTACGTAATGCAAGTGCCGCTGCCATAGCCAACTCTTCCGCCCAAATTGCACTAGCCGATGTAAGTGCCGTGATTCCGGTCGATGAATGTGTAGAAGCCATGGGAGAAGTTGGTCAAAGCATGGAAACAAGGTATAAGGAGACAGCTTTAGGAGGACTAGCCGCAACCACTACTGGTCAAGCCATCTCAAAAAGGGTGTTGATCCAAGACATTGAGATGTTACCGGACGAAGATGAGGATTAGGATAAAACCTTTGTTTTTCAAGCCTTAATCATTCCGGAATCGGACAAGCCCTAGGTCCACAAGCCATTCGACAGAGAAGGTCCAAATAGTGGCCCACATCAATCCGAAAATAAGCATGTAGAGAAACACTTGTTTTCTCGGCGCCCCAACGGTCGCTACCAAGAATGCCCCTCCGGGTGGTGACAGGACTAACGGTGTGAGGAAACAGACACCGATGATGCCATATCTTCTCCACAGTCTAACCATTCTACGCGTTTTAGGACTGAATTTTTTGGGCTTTTTGATAAAAATCGGAAGAACATGTTCTTTAATGCGCTCTCCCAGAAAGTTGAAAATAACGACACTGGTCATCAGTCCGGCTACTGTGATCACGATGATTTCCCAACTTTTCATTCCTGCTGCAGGGCCCAAAAGCGGTGGAAGGATGGACTTGAGACAAGCCAATAAGAAAATGCCTAGGTATGTCAGTACTTCCTCCATCATTACCTGATCAAAAAGTAAATGTAGAACGCGTAAAATAATAGCAGCAGGATGCCCGAAGGTTTACCTAGCTTTTTACGAATGAGCATCAATGGCAAGATCCCAAAGGTCAAGCCGAGCATCCAGATCAGGTCCGAATTGATGATGCTTGGATTCACAGGCAAGGGGTGAACCATACTGGTGATGCCGATGATGGATAAAATATTGAAGATGTTGGAGCCAAGCAGATTACCAAGAGCAAGGTCTGTTTCTCCTTTTCTCGCAGCAATGACGGAAGTGAAAAGCTCGGGAAGACTTGTGCCTAATGCCAAGACAGTGAGTCCGACCACACGTTCAGAAATACCAAACGTTAGCGCAATGTCACGTGCACCATTGATGAACCATTCACTCCCAAAATAAAGGCAGACCCCTCCAAAGAGAAGTAGGCCAAAATCTTTGACTTTTTCTGTTGTGGTATTGGCTGATTTGTCAATTTCAAAATCCAGTTTGACCTGTTCTTTGCGTGTAGTGTGTAGCAACTGGTACAGATAAAGAATAAGTAGGCTGAAAAGGATCAATCCCTCAATGCTTGTCAGTTTTTTATCATAACAGAACCAAAATAAGAGTAATGAGGAGACCATGGTGATCACCCAATCGCGAGAGGCTGTTTTTCGGTTGATCGGGATAAATCCGAATAAACAAGCAGCTCCCAAAACCAAGGATAAATTGGATATGTTGGAACCCACAACATTCCCGATCGACAAATCAGGGGCTTCTTCAAAAGCGGCGGTAAGGCTGACCAACAATTCAGGAGCAGATGTGCCGAAGGCAACAATGGTTAGACCTACGACCATGGGCTGAATGTTGAACCTAAGGGCTAACTTTGAAGAGCCCTTGACCAACACATCACCACCCAATATCAAGGCCCCTAGACCCACTAGTAATAAAATGATGTTAAGCGTCATTCACTATATTTTTCTCCCAAAGGACAAATCTCCCGCATCACCCAAGCCTGGGATAATAAAGTACTGATCGTTCAATTCCTTATCCTTTGCACATGTCCAAAGCGTGAACGGAATGGAAATGTTTTGCTTCAAGTAGTCTATTCCCTCTGGTGCTGAGACTAAACAGGCAAAATCTACTTTTGCGGGCATTCCTTTTTGTAATAAATTATCAACGGTTTTCACCATACTCTTACCGGTGGCCAACATGGGGTCAACTATGATCACTCGTTTATCGCTGATGTCGGGTATGGCGATGTAGCTAAGGTCTATTTCCAGTTGGTTTGACTCTTTTCGCATGGCACCGATCATGCCGACCTCAGCCTGGGGGAGGGTGTCCAGGAAACCATCTGCCATCGGCATGGCAGCGCGTAAAATAGAGATCACCACAATTTCCTCATTCAGTTGCCACTCCTTTGCTATGCCTAGCGATGTATTTACTTCGGTGGGTTCATAGTCAAATGACTTCGATAACTCGAAAGCCATTAGTCTGCCGATTTTCCTCAAGTTCTCGCGAAAGCGAGCGGGGTCCTGTTGAAGGCGCTGATCTCGAAGAGCGATCAACAAAGGGCTTATGGCACTGCCTTTATTGGTTAGAATGTGCAGCTTTTGCATGAATCGCAAGATAGACTATTCTGCGGTTTTCTCCTGAACAATGGAAGACTCCATTAACTTTGCGAAAAAGTTATGCAATGGATCTTAGTTTGTTAAAAACGCTGTGTGGAATTCATGCGCCAAGTGGTCATGAGGTTAGAATGAAGGAGTTTATTCTTTCCTATGTGGAGGAGCATGCGAGCGATTGGAAGGTTCAGCCGGAGGTAATCCATGGAGAGGCCTTTCAAGACTGTCTCATCCTCAAGTTTGGCAAGCCGCGAACGGCTGTGTTTGCACACATGGACGGCATAGGGTTTACCGTTCGCTACCACAACCAGCTCGTGCCAATAGGAGGCCCAGTTGCAGAAACGGGGTATCGCTTGGTTGGGGAAGATAAACTAGGTCCAATCGCGTGCGAACTGCAGGAAGATGATGGCAATTTGACCTACAAGTTCGGTAGAGCCATTGAAAGAGGAACTGAACTGGTGTTCGAACGAAATTTCAGAGAAACAGAGCACTATGTGCAATCTTGCTACCTAGACAACCGATTGGGCGTCTGGAATGCACTCAAACTGGCAGAAACTGTTACAGACGGAGTGTTAGTATTCAGCTGTTGGGAAGAACATGGTGGAGGTTCAGTGCCCTACCTGGCGAAATACATCTATGAAAAATGGGCTGTTCGACAAGCCATCGTGTCGGACATTACCTGGATCACAGAAGGAGTGGTACACGGTGAAGGAGTCGCCATCTCAATGCGCGATCGCAACATTCCAAGAAGAGCCTTTGTTGAGCGCATTATTCAAATTACCCAAGAAGCAAAAATTCCTTTTCAACTTGAGGTGGAAGGCGCTGGATCGAGTGATGGCCGAGAGTTGCAGTTGAGTCCTTATCCGTTTGACTGGTGTTTTGTGGGGGCTCCTGAAGATAATGTGCATAGTCCAGATGAAATCGTACACAAAGCAGATATTTTGGCTATGTTAGCACTTTATCAGGAACTCATGCATAAACTTTAGGGCGTTTACTTTTTCAGAATGTCGAATTCAATCCGAACAAAAGTCAACGAGCAGGACTTTGAACTGCTCATTTCAGAAGAGGAGATCAAGAAAAGGGTAGCTTCAGTAGCAGATCAGATCAATCAAGATTACCAAGGGACCAACCCCCTTTTTATCGGGGTATTGAACGGGTCGTTTATTTTTGCCGCCGATCTCTTTCGAGAGATCACGATACCTTCAGAGATCTCGTTCATTCGAATGGCCTCCTATGAAGGCACTACCAGCTCCGGAAAGATCAAGCAAATTTTGGGTTTAAGTGATAATATTTTTCAGCGTGACATCATTATTATTGAAGACATCATTGACTCGGGATTAACCATGGAAAAGATCCTCGAGCACTTCAATGAGCGAGGTGCTCGCTCGGTAGAGGTCTGCAGTTTGTTAGTGAAACCCGGCAACATGAAGCATACGGTTCCGATCAAATACAAGTGCTTTGAAATTTCTGATCAATTCGTTGTAGGCTATGGCTTAGATTATGACGGTCATGGACGCAACCTGAAAGATATATTTCAACTTCCTGCCGACTAAGGATTATGCTTATATTTGTCGCTTGATTAACAACATCGTTCTATGAACAACATTGTATTATTTGGCCCTCCTGGTGCGGGGAAAGGAACGCAGAGTGAGAACATCATCAAGAATTATGGGCTAAAACACATTTCAACAGGAGATCTTTTTAGAAAACACCTGGGCGAGGGTACGGAACTCGGCAAGAAAGCCCAAGGCTTTATGGACAATGGCAAGCTTGTGCCTGACGAAGTGGTGATCGGTATGGTAGATGACTTTCTAAATGCCAATACGGATGCCAAAGGATTTATTTTTGACGGCTTCCCAAGAACCGTTGCACAAGCCGAGGCATTGGACCAGTTACTCCAAAAGCATGATACCCAGATCAATTGCATGGTCATGCTCGATGTCCCTGAGAAAGAATTGATCAAACGAATCCTTGAAAGAGGAAAAACATCTGGCCGTGCTGATGATCAAAATGAAGAAAAGATCAATACGAGGATTCAAGAATACCTGAACAAGACATTGCCGGTTGCTGCTTTTTATGAGAAGCAAAACAAAGCCGCGAAAATAAATGGAGTTGGTACTATCGACGAGATTTTTGACTCCATAAAAACTGAAATTGATCACCATCTTTAATTAACAGAATGGCCTTCGGGTCATTTTTTGCTTATGGCAGGATCCAATTTTATCGATCACGTAAGACTCTATTGCCGTTCTGGAAATGGCGGGGCTGGTGCTGTACATTTCAGAAGAGAGAAGCACGTGCCCAAAGGGGGGCCTGACGGAGGTGATGGTGGTCGAGGCGGCCATGTGATCTTACGAGGAAATAGCCAATTGTGGACCCTGCTTCATCTCCGCTACAAAAAGCACATTTTCGCCGAAAACGGGGAAGGCGGATCTGGACACGGCAGTTCGGGTTCAGATGGGCAAGACATGATCATTGAAGTGCCCTTAGGCACGGTGGCAAAATATGAAGATGCGACTGAGGTTGCTGCCGAGATCACGGAAGAAGGACAAGAAGTGGTGCTCCTAAAGGGAGGTAGAGGTGGTTTAGGCAACCAGCATTTTAAAACCGCAACCAACCAAACGCCACGATTCGCACAACCCGGAGAGGAAGGACAAGAACAGCTTTGCATTCTAGAATTGAAGTTGCTCGCTGACATAGGGTTGGTCGGCTTTCCGAATGCAGGTAAGTCCACCTTACTCTCGGTATTGTCGGCTGCCAAACCCGAGATCGCAGATTATCCCTTCACCACCTTGGTGCCTAATTTGGGTGTGGTACCTTATCGCGATCATCGGTCGTTTGTGATGGCGGATATTCCAGGGATCATTGAAGGAGCGGCAGAAGGGAAAGGACTTGGTCTTCGCTTTTTACGCCATATCGAACGGAATTCGATCTTATTGTTCATGGTGCCTGCCGATGCAGAAAGCATCAAAAAAGAATATGAGGTGCTCTTAAATGAACTCACCAAGTATAGTCCAGAATTACTCGACAAGACCAGGTTACTGGCCGTGACAAAATGCGACATGCTGGATAACGAACTTATGGAAGAAATGCAGGCCGACCTTCCAGAAGGAGTGGACTGTTCATTCATTTCTTCGGTAGCACAAACAGGGCTGCAAGAATTAAAGGATAAGATCTGGTCCCTGATTACAAAAGAAATATAAGTCTGTCAATATGACACATAATTGCGCTTGGCAATATAATTGCGCAAGGGCACATGGTTTTTGAAATAGTCAAAATGGCAAAGAAGAAAGATCAAAGAGAGGAAGTAGCTGAAAAAGAAGCAAAGGTTGCCGCAGAAGAACAAGAGGTTCAAGAGGGAGCAACTGAGGAATTAAAGGACGAGCTTGAAGATTCTACGGAGGAGGCTGAAGAAAAGCTTACCGCCGAAGAACAACTTGAAAAAGACTTGGCAGAAGCGAAGGACAAATACCTCCGGCTCTATTCTGAGTTCGAAAACTTTAGGCGAAGAAATGCAAAAGAGCGTATCGATCTGGTAAAGACCGCCTCTGCTGACTTGATGACGGAATTACTGCCGACAATCGATGATTTTGATCGGGCAATTCAGGCCAATGAGAAGCAAGAAGACATTGAGGCGATCAAGGAAGGGTTCACACTCATCAGTAATAAAATGATGAGGACGCTTGCTACGAAGGGCCTAAAAGTGATGGAAACGCCAAAGGGAACAGCATTTGATGCCGAACTACACGAGGCCGTGACACAATTCCCTGGTGATGAAGAGTTGAAAGGGAAGATCATCGATACAGTAGAAAAAGGATACTACTTAGGAGAAAAAGTAATTCGCTTTGCGAAAGTTGTGATAGGAGCTTAAGATGGCAAAAAGAGATTATTACGAGGTTTTAGGAGTTAGTAAAGGCGCAACGGAAGATGAGCTAAAGAAGGCGTATCGGAAGATGGCCATCAAATACCATCCCGATAAGAACCCGGACAATAAAGAGGCAGAAGATAAATTCAAAGAAGCTGCTGAGGCCTATGAAGTGCTGAGCAATGCTGAGAAGAGAGCACAGTATGATCGGTTCGGTCATGATGGCATGCGCGGTGGATTCGGTGGCGCCGGAGGCGGCATGAATATGGATGACATCTTCTCTCAATTTGGCGACATCTTCGGTGGAGGAGGATCTCCTTTTGAAAGTTTCTTTGGTGGCGGCGGCGGTGGTCGCAGACAACGCAAAGGATCTAACCTCAGGATCAAACTAAAATTGACCTTGCAAGAAATTGCCGATGGTGTTGAGAAAAAGATCAAAGTCAATCGACTGGTTGAGGCGGATGGGGTAACCTACAAAACCTGTAATACTTGTGGCGGTTCAGGCCAGCAAAAGAAGGTGGTCAACACAATGTTGGGTCAAATGGTGTCTGCCAGTACATGTTCGGCTTGTAATGGCGCGGGCAAGACCATCGACAGACGACCTCCAGGTGTGGATAGCACAGGACTCGAAATGAAAGAAGAGATCATCCCGATCAAAATTCCAGCTGGAGTTTCGGATGGTATGCAGCTCTCCATGTCGGGTAAAGGAAACATGTCACCCGGTGGAGGAATTCCTGGTGATCTTTTGATCGTCATTGAAGAAATTGAAGACGAGCAATTGAAGCGCGATGGAAATAATGTCGTTTATGATCTATACATCAGCTTCCTCGACGCCGCACTAGGGGGTAGCATGGAAGTGCCCACCATTGATGGAAAGGTGCGTATAAAGATCGACCCGGGAACCCAAAGTGGAAAAATTCTTCGTTTGCGTGGCAAAGGCGTTAAAGACTTGAATGGTTACGGAAAAGGTGACCAGCTCATCCATGTCAATGTTTGGACACCGAAGAAGTTGACAAAAGAAGAGGAGGAAATTCTTGAAAACCTTAGAGGCTCAGTCAACTTCGAGCCTAAACCAGGGAAAGGTGAAAAAGGATTCTTTGATAAGATCAAGGAGTTCTTCTAAAACATTATAAAAAGGCTGCATCGCAGCCTTTTTCATTTTCATGTATCCTTTTTACTCGCATTTACGTTACTACAAAGTTGCTGAAAAAATAAAATGCAACCCTTAGTCAAACAGAACGTAAAGAACCCCATGTATAAAATTTTTGTACTGCTCACACTAAGTGCCTTGGTTGGGTTTGAAGCGAAGGGGCAGACACAAGAACATTTCAAGATTGAGGATCATGAAGCTGTTGATAAGATTCATTTTTACCTCAAAGCCGCCTCTGGAACATGTGAGATTCGCACCCGGAAAGGGAGCATGCCGATCAACATCATGGGGCACCATGATGAAGAATTCACCTCTTGCGAGTTTGGGGAATCAATGGATGGCGCGACCAAGCACTCCTGGTTTAAGATTGCTGATAAGGGAAACGAAGATTTCGGGACCAAACTTTCCAGAATTTTTGGTCGAAAGACAACAGATGAAGATAACTACTGGAACATTTACCTCACGGATCAAAAGCCGTACCGATTAGACCTTAATTATGGAGTAGGGAAGGCCTACGTGGATTTATCCAATATTGCCGTAGAGAACTGTCGGATCAACTCCGGAAATGCCCATGTGAAGGTTGGCTACCTCACCTTGGAGAAAAACAGAACGACAATGGATACGATGATCGTTTCTGTTGACCTAGGAGATGTGGAGATCGAAAACCTCAACTTGGCAAGAGCTTCTAACATTTTGGCAGAGGTGGGTATCGGATCCCTTGTGATGGACTTCAATCAATCGCCCATGGAACGATCTGATATCTGGGCTCGAGTAGGTGCCGGTTCTCTATACGTGAATTTACCGGAAAACGGCATGCCTGTGCTGATAAGGATGCGAGGAACTTCCTACAATAAATTCAAATTGCCAAGCGACTTCAGAGAATTGGAAGACAATGTCTTTGTCAATCCAAGCTATGATAAGGACGCCATTAACCTGGTAAGTTTCACCATAGACCTCTCTATGGGAAGCGTCATATTCAAGACCGACTAAGAGGCTATCGTTCAAAAAATCCTTTGCTCGTTGCAATATTCCGCTTAGCCCTATTCTTTTCAGGTGCTAATCATACTTTTTCATATTTGTTTGCCTTTCATCTGAGCGGAAAGGATTAATTTCAACGAAAACCAAAACAACAACGATTTGAATATTCTAGAAGCCAATAACGTGACCAAGAATTATGCGGTGCATAAAGCCTTGGACGATGTCAGCATCAGTATTCCTAAGCAATCGATCTTTGGGTTACTTGGCCCAAATGGGGCTGGCAAAACGACCTTAATTCGAATCATCAATCAGATCATCATGGCCGATGAAGGACAAATCTTCATCAATGGCGAAAAGCTCCAGCCAAAGCATATCGGAGTGATCGGATACCTGCCTGAGGAAAGAGGTCTGTATAAGAAAATGAAAGTGGGCGAGCAGCTCATGTACCTGGCGGAACTCAAAGGCTTGTCTAATGCCGAAGCCAGAAAACGGATCAAGCATTGGCTCGACCGAATGGGGCTCACGGATTGGGCTGGAAAAAAAGTAGAAGACCTTTCAAAAGGAATGGCCCAAAAAATACAGTTCATTGCAACGGTACTGCATGAGCCCGATCTTTTGATCTTAGATGAGCCTTTTTCGGGTTTCGATCCGGTCAATGCCAACCTCATCAAAGACGAAATATTTGAATTGCGAGACAAAGGGGCGACTGTTATTTTTTCCACACACAGGATGGAATCCGTTGAACAGCTTTGCGACCACATTGCCTTGATCAATAAATCGAAAAAGATCTTAGATGGTCCTAAGAAAGAGATCAAGGATTCTTTTAAGCTCCATAAATACAGCGTCAGCTACAAAGGAGATCTCGTGGGTTTAAGCAATAACTTCACAGCCTCTGAAACCAAAGAAGAGGATGGATTGAATCATTCGATCATACAGGCCAATGGGCAAAATCCAAATGAGGTATTGCAAGAGCTCATTAGTAAAGTAGAGGTACACGCATTTGTTGAAGAGGTACCCTCAGTAAATGATATTTTCATTCAAATTGTGGAAGGAGCAAATCAATGAACCAGATATTCTTAGTATTAAAAAGAGAGTACTTAACGCGTGTAAAAAAGAAGACCTTTCTTCTGGCAACGATCCTGACGCCTTTAATTTTTCCCGCCTTGATCTTGACCATCGTTTATTTTGCGACGCGAGAAAAGGAGTCAAGAAGCGAGGAATTGTTGGTTCTTGATCAAAGTGGTCTTTTTGCCGATGCCTTTGACATCACTTCTTATGATTTTCAGTATATCGAAGGAGAACTCGAAGCAGCCAAAGAAGAAATGACCGAAAGGGGGGCTTTTGGATTACTTTATATTCCAAAATTCGAGGTCAACGATGCGTCGCAGATCAACTATTCAGGATTTGAGCTGTATACGAAAACCAATGCCAGCGTAAGTGCGATCAATCGGATGGAAAGTGCCATTCGAAGTCGCCTTGAAAGCATAAAACTTCAAAATTCAGGACTGGAAAAAGAAGTCATCGATAATCTGCGTGTGCGCGTTAGCCTAGATTCCTTCAATTTGTCAGATACAGGAGAAGCCAAAAAGAGTAACTCACAATTGAGCTTTGCCATTGGTTATGGTACTGGCTTTCTGATCTACATGTTTATCTTCATCTATGGCTCTCAGATCATGCAATCTGTCTTGGATGAAAAGACCAGTAGAATTGTAGAGGTAATTGTTTCATCCGTTAGACCGTTTAACCTCATGATGGGAAAAGTACTCGGCGTAGGAGCCGTGGGCTTTACCCAATTATTGATCTGGTTTGTCCTGATCGGCACCTTGTCAACAGCAGGATTGAGTATCATGGCTGGTGGAGGTAGTGAGGCCATGATGGATGCCGCCGCGCAACAAATGCCTGCAGAAGCGGCACAGGCTATTGAACAAACGCAGCAACAAGTAATGGTTGCTGAAATTCAAGAAATGATCGCTTCAGTGCCGGTGGTGAAGATCTTGGCTTGTTTCCTTTTCTTCTTTTTGGGTGCTTATTTCTTATACGGGGCCTTGTATGCCGCGATCGGCTCTGCCGTGGATAGTATCCAAGACGCCCAGCAATTTATGTTTCCGATCATCCTGCCCATCCTAGTGGCGATCATGTCCATGTTCTTTGTATTGGATGATCCCAATGGAGGCTTAGCCGTGACGATGTCGATGATACCGTTTACATCACCGATCATCATGATGGCAAGAATACCATTTGGTGTACCTGATTGGCAATTAGCCCTCTCCATGGCCCTTTTGGTGGCAGGTTTCGTGGGCACCATTTGGGTGGCCGGACGCGTGTATCGAGTCGGTATTTTAATGTATGGTGCCAAAGTCAATTGGAAAACGATTGGCAAGTGGTTCACCATGAAAGTTTAACTGAAAGGCGTTCAATTTGAGCGCCTTTTTTCTTTCCCATGCTTACCCTCAAGCGACTTTTTCCTTACATTTCCGTATGCAAAACCCATTCAGTGGATCATTCACGGTTGATTTCTACTCGAATCAATCCACCATCAAGTGGGTCATCTTAGTTGTTGCGGCCATTATTGGACTCGCCTCTATCATCTACACCGATCGATTGGTTGAGGAGCTAAAAGCAAGGGAGCGAGAAAACATTTACCTCTGGGCACGGTCAATTGAGTTTTCGTCGAGGAGTGACCTTTCTGCCAACGACCCGGGGCTTACATTCATCAGCACCAACATCATTGCTCCTGAAAATTCGATACCCGTTATTTTGATCGATTCGCTTACACAGGAGGTGCTGCTTACCAGAAATATAGACAAGCAAAGCGATCAAACCATCCGCAATCTGATGGAGGAGATCAAAGAAGAGAATCCACCCTTTCGAATTGCCGTAAGAAATGGACCCAATGGAGAGATCACCGATATTCAATACGTCTATTACCGAAACTCGTATTTGCTAAGACAGTTAGGTACTTACCCTTTCATTCAATTGAGCGTCATCGGCATATTTGCTTTTATCGCTTATTTGGCCTTTAACTATTCGAGGAAAGCAGAACAAAATCGTGTGTGGGTTGGATTGGCAAAAGAGACCGCTCACCAATTGGGGACACCTCTCTCTTCGCTGATGGCTTGGTTGGAATACATCAAGGGCATGCCCGAGATGGCGGGGAGAGAAGACATTACCATGGAACTTGAGAAAGATGTTGAACGATTGGAAATGATCACGGCGCGCTTCTCCAGTATTGGTTCGTTGCCTGTTTTGCAAAAGCAAGACCTGGCGGAAGCCATGACCGATTGCATCAATTATTTAAAACCAAGGGTTTCCTCTAAAGTGCGCTTTCAATTGGACTCGCCTACTGTTTCTTTGCAAGCCGCCTTGAATAAGCCTTTGTTCGTTTGGGTCGTAGAGAACATTGTCAAGAACGGGATCGACGCCATGAGCGGAATTGGTGAGATCAAGATCACCATCGGGCAAGAATCAGCGAATGAAGTATTCATCGATATAGGAGATAATGGCAAGGGCATAAAAGGCAATGTAAAAGACGTGTTCAAACCCGGTTTTACCACCAAAAAGAGAGGTTGGGGTTTAGGCCTCGCGCTAGCCAAAAGAATCATTGAAAACTATCATCAGGGGAAGGTTTTTGTCAAAAGCTCCCAAGCAGATGTCGGCACCGTCTTTCGAATCATTTTACCTGCCTGAATTTCTCAGTAAAATTGACCTGTATTTTCATCATAACGGTTTGGTTTAATTGTTATTAAACTTACCTTTGCACCCAGAAAAATCAAGCGTAAGCTGCGCTGAACAAATAAATCGAAATGGCAAACATTGGAAAGATCACTCAGGTAATTGGCCCGGTAATTGACGTTAGCTTTGACGCCGAAGGAGCCCAATTGCCCAACATCCTAGACGCACTAGAAGTAACAAAAGAGAACGGCCAAGTGGTTGTTTTAGAATGTCAACAGCACCTCGGCGAAGACCGCGTAAGAACCATTGCAATGGATTCTTCAGAAGGGTTGAGAAGAGGTATGGAGGTTGTGGACCAAGGTACACCGATCTCAATGCCTGTTGGTGACGACATCAAAGGCCGACTATTCAACGTAGTAGGTGAAGCAATCGATGGTATCGAGCAACCAAAAGGAGACAAGAGATTACCGATTCACCGTTCGGCTCCGAAATTCGAAGATCTTTCTACATCAACAGAAGTGCTCTTTACGGGGATCAAAGTGATCGACTTGATCGAGCCTTATGCAAAAGGTGGTAAAATTGGATTGTTTGGTGGTGCCGGTGTGGGCAAAACGGTATTGATCCAGGAGTTGATCAACAACATTGCGAAAGCTTATTCTGGTCTATCTGTTTTTGCTGGTGTTGGAGAGCGAACTAGAGAAGGAAATGACCTGCTTCGTGAGATGATCGAATCAGGTATCGTAACCTATGGCGAAGGCTTCAATGAGTCAATGGAACAAGGCGGATGGGACCTTTCCAAAGTAGATAAAGAAAAATTAGCGGAGTCTAAAGCGACTTTCGTATTTGGTCAGATGAATGAGCCTCCAGGTGCGAGAGCAAGGGTGGCCCTTTCAGGATTGACCATGGCAGAATATTTCCGTGATGGTGATGGTGAAGGACAAGGAAAAGACATTCTTTTCTTCGTGGATAACATCTTCCGTTTCACGCAAGCAGGTTCTGAAGTTTCAGCCCTTCTCGGTCGTATGCCTTCAGCGGTAGGTTACCAGCCTACCTTGGCAACAGAGATGGGTGCCATGCAGGAAAGAATCACCTCAACAAAGAACGGATCGATCACTTCAGTACAAGCGGTTTATGTGCCTGCGGATGACTTGACTGACCCGGCTCCGGCAACAACCTTTGCTCACTTAGATGCCACAACGGTATTGTCAAGAAAAATTGCCGAGCTAGGCATTTACCCAGCGGTGGATCCTTTGGATTCTACTTCAAGAATTTTGACTGCTGACATCTTGGGTGATGAGCACTACGATTGCGCGCAACGAGTAAAAGAGACCCTTCAGCGTTACAAAGAACTGCAAGACATCATCGCCATCTTAGGTATGGACGAATTGTCTGACGAAGATAAATTGGTCGTTTCACGGGCTAGACGTGTGCAACGGTTCTTGTCACAACCTTTCCACGTAGCTGAGCAGTTTACTGGTTTGGCGGGTGTATTGGTTGACATTAAAGATACCATCAAAGGTTTTAATGAGATCCTTGACGGTAAGCACGACGACCTTCCTGAAGCTGCGTTTAACTTGGTAGGTACTATCGAGGAGGCAAGAGCAAAAGGAGAGAAAATGATGGCTGACGCCGCTAAATAAGCGCTTATGTTATTAGAAGTTGTAACACCAGATCAGAAAGTATTCGAAGGGGAAGCCACCGCGGTGACTTTTCCAGGTAGTGATGGTGAATTTCAAGTATTGAGCAATCACGCCCCGATGATCTCTGCCTTGGGTAAAGGTGAGATGAGAATCATGGCTTCCGGAAAGGAAGAAAAAGTAATGATCGACGGGGGTGTAGTCGAAGTACTCAATAACAAAGTAGTGGTTTTGGCTGAATCAGTGATAGAAGCTTAGAACGGTTAAGCGTTTCGATAGAAACCCTGACACTCTAAAGAGGTCAGGGTTTTTTTATACCCCTCTGGTCTTCGACCACCGGGGGTGGTTGGACCCTCCAGTTTCAGTCATTTTCTGACTTAGTAAGCGTATGAGAAGCATACTTTAAAGCTGCAGGCGCTAAAAACGAGTGCTAGCCATAGAAAGGTAATTAATTCTTTGACGCCCTCGTTGGTGTTGTCACCAACGAGCTATGAAGATGTTGGTGACAACACCAACATCGGCTGAATGTGAGGTAGCTTTTGGTTAAACTTTCAACGTCATTCCCGCGTATGCGGGAATCTCCCTTAGTCTATGCGTGTGTACATCGCGTACGATAAAACCACACTCGTTACAAACGAGTGCAAGTATAAGGGCTATTCAACTGATCATTTGATATCCGTCAGGGAAACGTTCATTCCACGAAATAGCTTATGATCTTGCGCGATCATGGCGCCTGAGGAAAGCGTCTTATAATTTTCCCAAGTGAATTCTAGTCCGCCAATCGGAAGAATCTGCACCCACATCTTGATGGCAACAGGTCGATAGTTGTCATCCAAGATCCACACATAAGAATCACCAGGTGTGGATCCACCAGAAGTATAGGTGACCATTAGCCCTTTTCGACCATCGGGCAATTCAACGAGGCTTCTTTCCGTACCAGGGTCAAAGGCTTTGTAAGGAGCGGCCAACCAAAAACTGTCGTTGTTGAAAAAATCAATGGCTTTTTGAACGAGTTCATTGACTTCCGCATAGGCATAGTTTTGTCCATTCGAAACGATACCTGATTGGGTCGCTGTATTGAGAATGACCTCATGATCATCCCATCGAACCGTCACCAGATCTTCTGCCTTATTCCACTCATAGTGGTGTGGGCCACGAAAGGTCCAACTGACTTGATCTGTGGCTTGCCATGCCTCGTAATTGAGGGATGCCATCATCTCCTTGGTGAGAGCATCCGCCTCTTCACCAGCTTGGCCCTCAGGAAGGGCCTCATCAGAGATGAAAAAGAAAATGGTGGCCAAAGCGATCAAACCAAGGAATAGAATGCCAATGACTTTGAGAAATTTCTTCATGACATGAAGATAGGATTTACCTAGATAAAGTGAACAACATCAAGAGTTGCAATATTCGATGACGGCCTCATTGATGCGTTGAAAGGTTTGACTTAAAATGTCTTCATCTTCCTCCAGAAGAGTGACTCGGAACCCTAAAAGCTCTGAGCTAAATGAAGAGATCGGCACCACACAGACCTGTTTTGCAGCCAATAAATAGTAAACAAAGCGTTTATCTGCTTTCATATTTTTTTCCTCCAGCCAACTCGCTAAAAGCTTTTTGAGCTGAGGATCTTCTACTTGAAGCTGCTGCTCGCCCCTGAGGACCCACGGTTTGAAGATGATGGTATTGTAGAAAGCGCCAAAGGTTTCATTGAAATTGAGGTAAGGTGGTGGAGCAGACCTCCAGCATTTTTGCGTTGGCTAAGGTTTGAAAGAGTTTATTGAACAGACTATCGGAACCTCGATTATAGAACTCAAGCCATCCGCAGCGAGAGCCTGGCCAAGGCAAGTCTTTTGATATCCCTTTCATGGAAATGCCAGGAACATCCTCTATCACTTCGGAAAGAGGAGTGTGGGTTGCTCCATTGTAGGTGATAGACCTGTAGATCTCATCAAAGATCAGGAAAAGATCAAATTTGCGCGCTATGCTTACGATGTCCTGAAGCACCTCTTTTGGATAGACCATTCCTGTCGGGTTATCGGGATTGATCACTAAAATACCGACAATGTTCGGGTTGTATTGTACCTGGTTATAGAGCTCGTCAAGGTCTGGCAACCATTTATTGGCAGGATCTAAAGGGTAGGTCAGGGCTTCTGAATTGGCATGAGCAGCTTCGCCACTGCTGTGGGTCGAATAGGCAGGCGACGGCCCAATGATTCTAGATTCCGGCTTAATGAATTGGTAAAGGGTCGCTATGCCATCTCCAAGGCCATTGAAAAAAATGATGTCGTCTTCACTGAGTTTCGTGCTTGATCGCGCATTGTTTTGATCGGCGAGGTACTTACGAATATGGCGTTCCCCCATAGAATGCGAGTAGCCGTACGTTTTGTCTTCATGGACCAAGGTGGCGATCACCTCTTTGATCCAGCTCGGAATCTGCCAATTCTTTTGAATTGGATCACCGATATTCTCCCAATAAATGGCGTGTCCTAAGTCTTGAACTTGATCGGCTTTTTTAACGATCTCACGAATTTCGTAGGATAACTCAGAAGCCCCCGGGCTGACAATGGGTTGGCGCATTCATGAAGTTCAAGTATTTCAATCTTAAATGGAAAAGCTTTTGCCCAAAAAGCCTTCAATCGATTGCCTTACATGGAAATTCGCAATTAACAATGCACAATATAATTCTGCTGACTCCCGACCGTAAACTTCTGACTCCTTAATACATCTTATCAATGTTCTTAGGCTTTATCTTGGTTTTGTCCAAGGCTAAGAATTGTTCCCAGAACTGATCCCGAGGTAGGCCCGCAGTAACAATCAATGGTTCTTTTTTGATCGGATGTTCAAAATAAAGCTTACGGGCATGGAGGTTGATGCTTTTGTCAGGGTTGGGTTTGGGAAAACCATAACGTAGATCGCCTTTGATCGGACAACCAAACTCCGACAGGTGGACACGGATCTGATGGGGTCTGCCTGTTAACGGTTCTACTTCTATCATGTAGTGGTCGTTCATTTTACCCATGACCCGAAAATTGGTCTCTGCTTTTTGTGCACCATCAACAGATTCAGCATAAGCCGTTACGATGTTTTTCGATCCGTCCTTTTTTAACCAGCTCACCAGTTTTCCTTTGTTTTGCTCGGGTCTATTTTTCACAATAGCCCAATAGGTTTTCTGCACTTTGCGGCTGGCAAATAACTTGTTCATCCGTTCCAGACCTTTTGAGGTTCTGGCAAACACCAAGACGCCAGAAACGGGTCGATCCAAGCGATGGACGGGATGAAGAAAGACAGCCCCTGGTTTCTTGTACTTTTCTTTGATGTAGTCTTTACAATAGTCAGTTAAGGTCTTATCACCCGTCTTATCTCCTTGAACAAGAATGCCACTCGGCTTATTGACGATCAGTAAGTGATTGTCTTCGTATAGCGGTTGTACGATCGGTTCCATTAGAATTCGCTTGTAAAGTGGAAGTCAATATCGGGAAAATTATCTTGTACCATCTGCAACCAGCCTTTTGATTCAGCCATAAAAACCAATTTATTGTCCTTATCTCTGGCAATATGGCGTTGCTTAGACTGTATGAATTCATCGAGTTTGGTCGGGTTTTCAGAGCTGATCCAGCAGGCTTTGTAGAGTTGCATCGGGGCAAATTCAACAGTAGCACCGTATTCATGTTTCAACCGATATTGTATCACTTCGAATTGTAGTTGACCGACCACGCCCACCGCTTTCCTGGCTCCGAGCTCAAAGCTGAACAGCTGGGCAACTCCCTCGTCCATAAGCTGCACCAAGCCTTTTTCCAGCTGCTTGGTTTTCATCGCGTCCTTGTTGATGACCTCTCTAAAGATCTCAGGTGAGAAGCTTGGAATGCCGCGATATTGCCCTTTAGCCCCTTGTGTTAGCGTGTCACCGATCTTGAAATTCCCCGTATCATACAAGCCAATGATATCCCCTGGCCAGGCTTCGTCGACAGTTTCCTTGTCTTGCGCCATAAAGGCAGTGGCTTGAGAAATTCTAAATTTTTTGTCTTGCCGGGTATGGTAATAATTGGCTCCTCGTTCAAATTTCCCTGAGCAGATCCTTAAAAAGGCGATGCGGTTGCGGTGCTTAGGGTCCATGTTGGCGTGGATCTTAAAAACGAAACCGGTAAACTCTTCGTGCGTCGGTTTGATCATGTCATCATCGAGCAACCGAGGCTTTGGATTGGGGGATATCTTTAAAAAGGTGTCCAGCAATTCCTTCACTCCAAAGTTATTCACAGCAGAACCGAAGAAAACAGGCGCCACGTCACCATTCAGATAGGCGTTAACGTCAAGCTCTCCATAAAGGTCCAGGAGCATTTCAACATCTTCACGCAATTGCTTGGCATGAGCTGCTCCTACAAATTTTTCTAGTGCTGGACTTGAAATGTCTTCGAAACGGGTCGCTTCTTCATGCAATTGTTGTTGTTTGGCTTTGAAGAGTCGCAAACTTCGGTCGTATAAGCTGTAAACGCCTCTAAAGTCTTTCCCCATGCCAATGGGCCAACTAAGTGGATGCACATTGATGCCCAGCTTGTCTTCAATTTCATCCAACAAGTCGTATGGATCACGCCCTTCGCGATCTAATTTGTTAATGAAGGAGATGACAGGAGTACTGCGCATGCGACACACTTCCATGAGCTTTTCTGTCTGCATCTCGACTCCCTTGACACAATCGATCACCATGATCACGGAGTCCACCGCTGTCAGTGTGCGATAGGTATCTTCAGCAAAATCCTGGTGACCGGGAGTATCCAGCAAATTGATCTTGGAGCCTTCGTATTCAAATGCCATGACGGAGGTGGCCACAGAAATACCACGCTGCTTCTCGATCTCCATCCAGTCAGAGCGTGCGTGCATGTCGATCTTATTGGATTTGACCGCACCGGCCTTTTGGATGGCACCCCCGAAAAGTAATAGTTTCTCCGTTAGTGTGGTTTTCCCGGCATCGGGGTGACTAATGATACCAAAAGTCCTGCGTTTTTCGATCTGCTCAGCTAGATTCATCCTCCTTAGTAATTGAGCTGCAAAAGTACTCAAATAACCAGTCTAGCCCAATTCAAAAAGACTTACTCTTCGCCTGGCTTGCGTTTCCGCTTCCATCTCTTGTGCGTCCACAGCCAATAGGCAGGAGCTTTTAAAATCTGCTTTTCTAATGCCGCAACGTGAAGTTCTGATATGCGCCCATGAGGCTCATCTAGTGGACTCTCGGTCAACACCTTAAAGGTTACGCTGAATTTACCTCGGCCGAGTTTTTCATTGTCTCCCCAGATCACAACAGCATTGCGCTCTTTAGCGAATTTTTCTGCACCAAAGGCCACGGCGGTTTCCTGTCCAAGAAAGGTTGTCCAATACACTTTTTTCGCTATTGAGGGCGATTGATCTGTCCCGAAGATGATGCCTATCGGTTCAGTAACCGTATCATAGTAACCGTCTCTTGTTTGTTTGCGGGATACCATCAAGGTGCCTCCTCTACTTCTGGATTCCAGAATGATCTTTTCAAAGAACTTATTCTTCAGCTGATGATAAATGGCAGACATTTGGTGTTTGACTCTGGGTGGAAATGCATGGGTAACAAATTCCCAGTTCGAATAATGTCCTCCACAGATGACAAGATCTCTTCTTTGTGCATAGTAGGCATCCAAGAGTTCAGGATTAGTGACTTCCATTCTGGCCATAATTTCTTCGGAACGGGCACTAAACAGCTTAATGCTCTCAACGATGATATCGAAGAAATGATGGTAAAACCTATCTCTGATTTCAGCAATTTCTTTTGTGGTTCTGTCTGGTAAGGAATTTCTAAGGTTGGCATTAACTACTTGAGTTCTGTACTTAAACAGTTTATATACGATCCAATAGAGACAATCAGAAATGAAATAGAGCGCCCTCCAGGGCAGCAAAGAAAGTGGTTTGATGAGTAAATAATAGAGAATCGCCATGACGCTAATCGGATACAAAAGTAGACTTTGTCAGCCGTTCAGCAATAATAGCACTGATTTTCTGACAAACTGTCACCAATTGTCATTAAAAATCCTTTGGCACATTCGTTGTTTAACAGTCGATGTAACATTGAAATTAAAATATTTAGTAATAGATCATGGGAAAAATAATTGGCATTGACTTAGGAACGACCAATTCATGTGTAGCCGTGATGGAGGGTAATGAGCCTGTCGTTATTCCAAATAGCGAAGGTAGAAGAACTACGCCTTCAATTGTGGCTTTCTTGGATAATGGTAATGGAGAAAGAAAAGTGGGTGATCCTGCAAAGCGTCAGGCAATCACAAATCCGCAAAACACCATCAGCTCAGTGAAGCGATTCATGGGTAAGAAACACAGTAATGTGTCGGAAGAGCTGAGAGGGATTGCATATACAGTTGAAAAAGGAAATAATGACACCGTTCGCGTCAAGATCGGTGACAGAAACTATACTCCACAGGAGCTGTCTGCTATGATCCTTCAGAAAATGAAGGCAACAGCAGAAGACTATTTAGGCACTGAGGTAACAGAAGCAGTAATTACTGTACCTGCCTACTTCAATGATGCAGAAAGACAAGCAACGAAAGAAGCAGGTCAGATCGCAGGACTTGAAGTGAAACGTATCATTAACGAACCGACTGCCGCTTCCTTGGCTTACGGTTTGGATAAAAAGGACAAAGACCAAAAGATCGCTGTTTATGACCTTGGTGGAGGTACATTTGATATCTCCATTCTTGAGCTAGGTGATGGTGTTTTTGAGGTAAAATCGACCAACGGTGATGTGCACCTGGGTGGTGATGATTTTGACCAAGTCATCATTGACTGGTTGGCTGACGAGTTCAAAAAGGATGAAGGATTAGACTTGACCAAAGATCCGATGGCATTGCAGCGTTTGAAAGAAGCTGCAGAAAAAGCCAAAGTAGAGCTTTCTTCTTCTACGTCAACAGAGATCAACCTACCGTATATCATGCCGGTTGATGGTGTACCAAAGCACTTGGTGAGAACCTTGTCAAGAGCAAAATTCGAGTCATTAGCAGATAACTTGGTCAAAAGATCAATGGCACCTGTTAAAAAGGCGCTCGAAGACGCGAACTACACCATTTCAGACATCGATGAGGTGATCTTGGTCGGTGGTTCAACTCGTATTCCTAAAATCCAGGAAGAGGTTGAAAAATTCTTCGGTAAGAAACCGTCAAAAGGAGTAAACCCTGATGAGGTGGTTGCCATTGGTGCAGCGATTCAAGGGGGTGTGTTGACTGGTGAAGTAAAAGATGTCTTGTTATTGGACGTTACTCCGCTTTCACTGGGTATCGAAACAATGGGTGGTGTATTCACCAAATTGATCGAGTCTAACACGACTATTCCTGCCAAAAAATCGGAAGTGTTCTCAACTGCGGCTGACAACCAGCCCTCTGTAGAGATTCACGTCTTGCAAGGAGAGCGCCCTATGGCCAAGGACAACCGAACCATTGGACGTTTCCACCTGAGTGATATTCCACCAGCACCAAGAGGAGTGCCTCAAATTGAAGTGACCTTTGATATTGATGCGAACGGAATCATGAATGTGTCTGCCAAAGACAAAGGAACAGGAAAAGAGCAAAACATCAGAATCGAAGCTTCTTCTGGTTTGACAGATGAGGAAATCGAAAAGATGAAGCAAGAAGCTGAGGCCAATGCTGAAGCAGATAAGAAGGAGAAGGAAAAAGTAGAAAAATTAAATACTGCCGACTCTTTGATGTTCCAAACAGAAAAGCAGCTGAAAGAATATGGTGAGAAGCTTTCTGATGGAAATAAAAAACCGATTGAAGAGGCCTTGGCTCATTTGAAAGAGGTTCACCAGAAGCAAGACTTGGAGGCCATTGACCCTGCAGTGGAAGCGTTGAATAAGGCGTGGGAAGGTGCTGCACAGGAAATGTACGCCGCACAAGGTGAAGCAGGTGAACAACCAGGTGCTGAAGCGGGTGCTGAAAGCAAAGCCGAAGGTGGAGACGATGTCTCTGATGTCGAATACGAGGAGGTGAAGTAATCCTCCCTGATCATAAATAAAAACCCTGAGATCGAAACTTCGAGATCAGGGTTTTTTTATGGACTTGAAATTTTTTGCTTAGTAAGCTTTTGCAGCAGCTACTTTATTTACCTCGGCAGGCAATGTTTTTTCCAGGGAAGATCTGAAGCTGGAATCATAGATCAAAAAGAGCCAGTCGTTGCCAAAAGCAGCATCTTCAATACCGATCAGGTAGCGTTCGGCATTGACACGTACATAACTGGCTGATTGGTTATACTCAACATTCGATTTGCCAAAGGTCTGCTCGATCATAGGCACCATCAAAGAAGCCATACTCTTCAATTCCTCAGTGTTCAATGGCAATTCGAGATCCATCTTGTATTGGATCAAGGCATATTTGTTCTTGTCATTAGAAGGAATAAATTCTTTGTTCATCACCTCAAAATCATTGAACTTAAGGTCAATTCCTGCTTGCTGCATCAGCTGAAAAACCTGAAATATTTGTGCTTTTGGCGTGTGCTCAAAGAATTTGGGATACATCAAGTTGAGTACACCGGTGTAATTCTTGTCGCCCATCATGCCCAAGAAGACATCGACTTTTTTGTCTATGAGGTCGCTATCCGTTTTGGAGAGTTGTTGGGCGTGCATCTGCGAAGCGAAGCAAACAAGAAATAGTAACGTAAACAGTTTTTTCATTTTAGTTTAATTAGGTCTTTTGTCCTTTGACGATTTGCTTTCAACATTTGTAAACGATTGAAAGTTTTGGGTGGCCAACCAAAAGCCACCACCTTGTTTATAGATGTCTTTGTTCTTTTGCCAAAGGCCTTCGAAATAATACACCCCACAACCCAATTCCAAGGCATCTTCCGAATAAAGCGTTTGGCGATGGGGAGGAGAGTTGATCCAGTTGTCGACAATGGCATCAGCAAGGTCTAAATAGGTTGCAAATAGAACGCCACCGATGGCCGTAATATTTTCAGACACGCGAGGGTTTTTAATTCCTGCCAAGTCGGCTCGCTGGGTAACACGAGCTCTTTTTTTTCTTTTGGGGTTGGAATGATCGAAGAAGTCGTCTTTTCCCATGCTCTGCGAATGATGCCAGGCCATGATCTCTAGATTTTCTTGGTAGGCCAGTGGCTTCACCCCATGCTCTACTCTGGCCTCGTTGCTGACAAAATAAACGGCCGCATTGATCAGTTGGTAATTTGGCTTTTTGAGGTTGATCGGACGATTGAATGCCTTAAAGTCTCTGAAGTTGTCTGTGCTTAATTCCGAGTAATACTTGTCTTTCCATTTGCTTTGGGCAGTTGAAGGAAGAAAAGATGACAGGCATAAGGAAGTAATCAAAAAGAGACGCAAACGCATGCACCAATGTACGCAATTCGCATGCTTTCAGCTGATTAAGTTTTAAAATCCTTCAAAAATCTTATTTTTGTTTAACCTAACTACTCTTGATTATGCATATCCATACAAAGCACCAGCTTGTGCTTGGCCTTTTTTTACTTGTTTTACTTTCTGGATGCTCGGGCATGTCTCGTATGAAGCGGGCTGATGTCGCCGTAGCTACTGCCAAATCTTACATTGGTACACCTTACAAATATGGTGGTACTACAAGGGCTGGGATAGACTGTTCGGCCTTGGTGTATCATTCCTACAAAGCCGCCAAGATCAATTTGCCGAGAACATCGGAGGAGCAATCTAAAGAGGGAGAACGCATCAGTAAAAGTAACCTGAAGGTGGGGGACATTGTGTTTTTCGCAACAGGAGATAAGAAACGGGAGATCAACCACGCAGGCATTGTGTCTTCGGCAAAAGGAGGTGAGGTCAAGTTTATCCATGCTTCTACCTCACTCGGTGTCACAGAAAGTAGCTTAAACTCCGAATACTATAAAAAGCGTTACCGTAAAGCGAAACGGGTTTTATAAAAAAAGCCCTGCATGACTGCAAGGCTTTTGTGGAGAATACCGGAGTCGAACCGGTGACCTCTACACTGCCAGTGTAGCGCTCTAGCCAGCTGAGCTAATCCCCCCAAAGGAGTGCAAATATAATCCTTCCTATCAATTCAGGAAATTGATTGGTTGAAATAAATAACGCTAATTCAACCGAACGCTTGTTTCATCTCACCTGCCCTAGGCTGTGGTTATCCTGATTATACGCCATTCTTTAATTTTATTATCTTACGTTGTGGCAATGCTGCTATTTTCATAAACACATAAAAACCAGCTACATCATGGCAAAATTAACCATCTCCCATTTGAATAAGACCTACTCCAATGGCGTAAAAGCATTGGATGACGTGTCCATCGAAATCGCTAACGGCATGTTTGGCCTTTTAGGGCCGAATGGAGCCGGGAAATCTTCCCTCATGCGCACCATTGCAACCCTGCAAGAGGCCGACAGCGGCAGCATCATGCTCGACGACCTTGATGTCATCAAGAACCCCAAAGCCTTACGCCAGGTATTGGGGTATCTGCCGCAAGAGTTTGGGGTGTACCCTCGGATTACCGCAAGCCAGTTGCTCGATCATATGGCCATTCTAAAGGGCATAGGCAACGCCAAGGAAAGAAAACAGCTGGTGAAATACCTGTTAGACAAGGTCAATCTTTATCGTCAGCGCGACAAAAGTGTCAAAAGCTTTTCAGGAGGGATGAAGCAGCGCGTGGGCATTGCCCAGGCTCTGATCGGTGACCCTAAGCTGATCATCGTAGATGAGCCCACGGCCGGATTAGATCCCGGAGAGCGAAATCGCTTTCATAATTTGCTGGCCGAAGTAGGGGAAGAGGTAATTGTCATCCTGTCGACGCACATCGTGGATGATGTGAAAGAATTATGTACAGACATGGCCATCATGAATGAAGGGCAGCTGGTGTATAAAGGCTCTCCAATCAAGGTACTTGAAGAGCTCAATGGAATGGTCTGGGAGAAGGTGATCGAACGATCTGAGCTTACTCATTATGAAGAGTCGTTTAGCATTATCTCCAACAAAATGGTTGCGGGTAAACCCATCATTCATGTGCTGGGAGAATCAAGTCCGGGAGAAGGGTTTAAACAGGTAGCACCGAGTTTAGAGGATGTCTTCTTTTCGAAAATTCAACAAACCGCAACCCTTTAATTGATCGCCATGTTTTTGACCTTCTTTTCAAAAGAGTTAGCCCATGGTTTTACACGACCCATGGTCTATATTTTTTTCGTGGTCATGGCGCTCCTTGTTTTTGGAGCAGTGACAAGCGAATTTGTTCAAATTGGTGGTGCTGTGGGGAATGTCAATGAAAACTCACCCTTTGCACTTGCGAATTATGTGACCACGCTTTCCATTTTTGGACTACTCATCGCTGCGGCTTTCTTTAACAATGCAGCGTTAAGGGATTTTAAGTATGGGTTCAATGAGATCTTATTCAGTACACCGCTGAGTAAATTTGGTTATTACTTTGGGCGTTTTTGTGGTGCCTTGATCCTCTCTTGCGTGCCCCTTTGCGGAATTTATTTTGGGCTACTGTTTGGTATTGGAGTAGGTGTACCTGCCGGTTGGATTCAACCCGATGCTGTAGGGCCACTCAATTTTGGAGCCTACATCAATACATTTCTTTTGTTCATTTTCCCCAATATGTTATTGGCCGGGGCTATTACCTATTCTTTAGCCAATAAATGGCGAAGTACGGTGATCTCTTTCGTTGGCGTCATCGTTGTCATGATGGGGTATATCATTTCGGGCACCTTACTTTCGGATATTGAAAATGAGGTTATTGGTGCGCTTTCTGATCCTTTTGGTATCAGAACATACAGCATTGAGACCAAGTACTTCACCCCAGCCGAAAAGAATACTGTATCTCCCGGCTTTAGTGGGTTGTTATTGACGAATCGCTTGATCTATACGGGGCTTTCCGTGGTCATTCTACTCGTCTCCTACTTGAGTTTTAACTTTAAGACTCAAGGTGGACGAAAGAAAAAGAAAGCTGAGCAGGCTCCTGTGGTCAGCGAGGTTTTCAATAAACCAGAAATTAGCCAGCTATTCAATGCACAAACAGCATGGGGGCAATTTAAGAGCTTCTTTACCGTAGATTTTGTCAGTATGCTGCGAAGCACCACCTTCGTCATTCTGTTCATCTTTATGTTGGTGCTAACTGTTGCCAACCTCAGTGGTGGATTTGAATATTTTGGTTTGCAATCATATCCGGTCACCTATAAAATGGTTGATGTAGTAGGGGCAGGGTCTTCGCTTTTTGTCATCATCATCTTAGTATTTTTTAGTGGGGAACTAGTTTGGCGTGCACGAGAAAGTAAAATTGCGGAGGTCATAGATGCTACTCCGCACAACGCGATGCCTGCCTTGATAGCTAAGACCCTTGCCTTATTTGTTCTTGCTTGTGGACTTTACTTATTCAATATTCTGGTGGGCATGGGATATCAGCTGCTCAATGGCTATACCCAATTTGAGTTGGATGTTTATCTTGGAGATTTTTTCTACAACTACCTACCCCTTTATCTAGTCACATGTACCTTGCTGGTCTTCATACAGGTATTGGTTAACCATAAATACATTGGTTACTTCGTTTCTATTCTCTACTTATTTGTTGTCGATCTGCTGTGGTTGGTGTTCGATTTGAATTCCAATATGCTGTCTATAGGTAGTACCCCGAGCATGCAGTATTCTGACATGAATGGTTTTGGGCCAGCAGTAACCAGTAATTTGTGGTTCAATGCCTATTGGATATCCTTTGGCGTATTGCTTCTACTATCTGCTGCTTTATTCGTAAGGAGAGGACAAATTTCAGGAAAAGAGGTGTGGAAGCTGGCGAAAAAGAATTTTAGTGGTTCTTACCGGATCTATGTGATGGTGTTCGCCATGCTATGGTTGGGTATCGCCTCTTTTGTTTATTACAATGTGCATGTATTGCATGAAGTAACGAGTGCAGATGACCGAGAGAAACGGGCAGTTGCCTATGAAAAAGCATACAAGAAGTACGAAAAGACCGCTCAACCCAAATTGGTGAATGCGGCCTACGCGATTGACATCTTCCCGAAAGATCGGGATGTCAAAGCGGAAGTGGCCATCCAACTGGTAAATACCACAAATGAAGCCATCGATTCCCTACATTTTACGGTGTCTGAAGATTGGAATCATGCAGTAATAATCGAGGAAAGTGAATTGGTCTTGGATGACAAGGAATTGGGTTATCAGATCTACTCACTTGCAAGGCCTATGTTGCCCGGTGATACTTTACCGATAACAGTAACTGCTGCATACATCACCGATGGATTTGAAAATGAAGTCAGCAACTTAAGTGTTGTGGAGAATGGTACGTTCCTGAATAATTTTTCAATCCTTCCTTCCTTTGGCTACAATGCCAATTTAGAATTGTTCGATAAAGACAAGCGCAAAGAGTATGAATTGCCTGAGAAGGTCAGGACGCCGAAGCTGCTGGAAGATTGTGGGCCGCTCTGTGAGGTCAATTACTTGAGTGATGGGAAGTCGGATTGGGTAGAGGTAGAAACGGTCATCTCAACTTCGGAAGATCAGTTGGCCATAGCACCGGGTTCTTTGATCGAGCAGTGGAAGGAGGGTGAAAGAAATTATTATCGCTACCAAGTAGACCACCCTTCCCAGAATTTCTTTGCCTTTATTTCTGCCCGTTTTGAAGTGGCAAGAAAGCAATGGAATGGCGTTGACATTGAGATCTACTATGATAAAAAACATGCTTATAACATTGATATGATGTTAGAAGCGGTAGAAAAGTCGCTTACGTATTACACAGAGAATTTTGGTCCTTATTATCACAAGCAGGCAAGGATCATCGAATTTCCCCGCTATTCTACTTTTGCACAGGCTTTTCCGGGCACCATGCCGTATTCCGAGAGTTTTGGCTTTATCATTGACCTAGAGGATGCTGATGACAATAACGTGATCGATGCGGTGATCGCCCATGAGATGGCACATCAGTGGTGGGCACATCAAGAGGTTTCAGCCAACATGCAGGGAGGAACCATGCTCACCGAAAGCTTCTCGGAGTATTCGTCATTAATGGTGATGAAACAGCAAGTGGGTCCAGTCAAAATGAAGGACTTTTTAAAGTATGACCTGGACCGCTACTTGCAGGGAAGAAGTGCTGAACGCATCAAAGAACTGCCTCTCTATAAAGTAGAGAATCAATCCTACATTCATTATGGCAAAGGCTCTGTGATCTTATATGCACTGCAAGATTACATTGGTGAAGACAAGGTGAATAAGGCCTTGCGCAACTTTTTAGAGGAATTCAAGTACTCCACGCCATACCCTACATCTCTGGATTTCTTGGATTATTTAACGCCTGAAGTGCCGGATTCATTGCACTACCTGATCGAAGACTGGTTCAAACAGATTACGCTATACGATAATCGGTTGATGTCGGCGCAGTCCGAAGAGTTGCCAAATGGCAAGTTCAAGGTGAATGTAGAGATAGAGGCTTATAAAGTACGTGCCGATACCCTTGGTAATGAGACCCGAATCGATTGGAATGATTGGGTAGATATCGGGTTCTATGCCGATGACGAGGAAAAGGAATTGATCATGGAGCAACGCGTGAAGTTCGATCAGACCAATTTTGAAATGTCTTTTGAATTGGATCAAAAACCAGTAAAAGTGGCTATTGACCCGCGTCGGATATTGATAGAACGGGTGTACTCCGATAATGTCAAGCGTGTCACGGAGAAGGAATAGAGGCCATCGGAATGTTGTGGAAGTAAAAAAGCCTTGAGTACACTCAAGGCTTTTTTACTGCTATTTCAGGGCTTCGTGAATCGGGAGCCCCGTATTGCCATTGGTTAAGCGCATATTCATCAACATGCTGATGGTAGGCGCGATGTCAGTGATGGCAATTTTCCGAACGGAGGTACTTCCTGGATTTACTCCCCAACCGTAAAAGATTATCGGAATATGGGTATCGTAGGACCAGGCATTGCCATGTCCGGTTCCTTTAGCTCTTCCCCCTTGCCAGGCAGGTTGATAGATGAGCTTGATATCGCCCGACTCTTTTGGGTGATAAGAGTTTTGCATCAATTGTCTTAGTTGCTCGTTTTGGCTATTTCTCAGCAGATCAGTACCCGTCATGGCCAAATGAACCCCATCGAATTTCATGGCGGTTTGTGCGCCAAATAGCTGCATTTCGTAAAGGTCTAGCCCTTTTTCTTCGATCAACTCATGATTTAAAAACAAGTCGGTTCCTCCTGCCACGGTGAACCATTTTTCTTCGCCAAAGCGTTCGTTGAAGGCCTGCTGGATGAAAATAGCAAAGTTTCGATTGTTGAAATTGTCGGCTTTGAACCCGTCGTTTTTCATGCGAAGTGAGTTTTCTGCGACACCGTGATCTGCACTCAAGAAGACCACGTATTCACCAGCACCAACTTTGCTATCCAATTCTTTAAATAGGCGAGCTAGCTCTTTGTCTAATCGGATGTAGGTGTCTTGTACTTCTTTGGATTGGGGTCCAAAATTATGTCCAATGTAATCCGTAGAGGAAAAGCTGACGGCTAAAAAATCAGTGACCTCATCCTTACCCAGTTTTTCTCCATCAAGGGCTTCTATGGCCAAATCAGCCAAGATCGTATTGCCATACGGAGTGCTCGGTAGCATGCCATAACCTCCATTTTCCCCGTTCAGCTCTGCCAAGTTGTAAGGAAAGGTAGGCGTCTCTTTCCCTCTAAACCCACTTTCATAAGGTGAATTGTCTTCTCCACTTTCTTGGTACTCTTTTTCATTTTTAGCCAGCTCCCATGTGTCCGTCAGGTATTTACGAGCAAGGTCTTTTTCGTTGAAGCGTTCTACCCATTTGGGAAGTTCTTCCATGTAATAGGTAGAGGTCATGAACTGCCCTGTATTTGAATCATACCAATAGGATCCATCAGAGAGGTGGCCGCCGGGTAAAGCGGAGCCTCTGTCTTTAATGGACATAGCGATCACTTTTCCTTGTTTTTGAGTAAACAGCTTCAGCTCATCCGTAATGGTGCTACTATATAAGTTGGAAGGTGAAATATTCCCTGCTCTTTCGCTACCTCCAACATTTGTGACCATGGTATCTTCTGCACAATAGACGGACCTTCCCCAAACTGGACTATACCATTGGTTATTCACAATACCATGGACAGAGGGTGTGGTGCCTGTATAAATGGACGCATGGCCTGGCCCTGTACTGGTGGAGGCGTAGTTGTAATGCGCATTTTTGGCCATGAAGCCACCTTCCACCATGCGTTTGAAGCCATCGTCACCAAAGTCATCATAAAAACGCCAGAGGTATTCTTGTTTCATCTGATCGACAACGATGCCAACGATCAGTTTGGGCTTTTCGGATTGTCCGAAACTTAACATGCCGAAGCTCATCATGACTAGGAATAGGATTGATCTTTTCATGGGAAATTGTTAATGCTAATTGCAAGCTATTTTAAAATAGTCTTCTCGTGAAAGGCTTTGTGTAAAAAGTTTATTACCATTTTTCGTGTAATAGATGACCACATAGAGGTCGGCTTCTTCCACAATCTTCAAGCTAAAAAATATGGGGTCACTTTCCGAGCCCAATACCTTGATATCATCGAAGGTGGGTTCGATGATCTCGCCTTTAGTGGAATGGAACAAACCAACGCCACTTTCTTTGGTCACCTTAATGAGGGCCCCTTCAGTGTTCCTGCGCAGCACCTCATAATCTAGCATGCCTTCGTAAAGGGCAGTTTCTGATGCGATATCATGAAAGATCCATTCCTCTTCAATGCGCACCAAGGCCACGGTATCGTTCCAGTACTTCACTTCATCAAAATCGAAGGCGGAAAGCTGCTTGTTCTGTTTGTTGATGAATCCTTTGTACTTGGCTTGACTGGCCACCAGTACCGTGTCGCTGTATAGTTCAATTAGTTTAGTGTAACTCGGCTTTATCAATAAGCGTTTGGCAGGGTTGATGATTCCTACCTTGCCGGCATCTAAAATGCTCAGGTATCCGTTTTCGTTCGAACCCACGGCATCGTAAACAAAATTGAGCAAGAAGACACCCAGGCTATCGACCAGGGCCGTATTTCTCTTTTGTAAACGCAACATGTTCGGGTCTAGTGCTGTCACTTCATTGTAGGTAGAAGAGAGGATCTCCTTGCCCCACTCGTTATAAATTCTCCTGTAGTTCTTGTTGTTTGAGAGCATGTAGAAGTCATGCACAGCAGCTTCTCCTGTTTTGATGTAATTCTGAGGTACCAAGAGTTGTCCTTTCCACTCTTTTTCAATTTGAATCCGGTTGCCGTTTTTGAATTGGGCCCATGTTGTGTCATTCCGATACAGCATGACCATGTTTTCTCCAAGAATGGATAGACTATCAAACGATTCGGTAGGAAGGTCGCCGAGCTGGTCGCGGAGCGTCCAGCCAATATCTTGCTTGGTAGCAAGCCATTTGTCATTTTCTTGAATCGCTATGACGGGTTGTTCAGCGAGCTCTTCGAACTTGTCATGAAGGACTTGAATTCCTTGTTCAGAGATCAGCTTCCAGCCATAAGGTTCTTCATAGATCTCGTAGTCCCCAAAAGGAATAATTTGTTTCAGATCAGAATCCAATACGCCTTCTTTTCCATTTTTTAAGGCCCAGATTCTGCCATTGTCTAAAACATCCAGGTCCTCGTACTCGAAAGGAATATTGACATACTCCCCAGTTAAGCTGGGGTATAAATATGAGGGTCGAACCAGGGCAATGCCCTCTTCTTTTTGAAGCCACAGGTAGCCTTCAAACCACTCTATTGCACTGTATTCAATTTCGAGGTAGTTGATTCCATTGATCGACGTAAGGCCATAAAAGTCATTTTGCTTCAGGCGGATGAAGCTATTTGAGAGCACCGTGATCTCTTGGTGGGGGTCCTTCACAATGACCTCACCGGATTTATGGATGAGCTGTTCACCTCGCTCACTTTTCAGTTTAATGAAGCCGTAGCTGGCATCCAAAGCCTCATCAAATTGGCCTTCGAAAATAATACGTCCGTTGCGTCCTTGAATTCTTTTATTGCCATTGATGCTACCGTAAATAAAGTCGGTTTCAATGGGGTCACAGAGGTAGCTGGGTGGAAGTGCACTAAATAAAGAGATGAGCTTTACCTCCCCATTTTTGTCGATAAAGGTATAGCGGCCATTGTCAAGCTTAGGGATCCAGTAGCCTTTTTCAAGCTCGATCAAATTGCGGATGGAGTCGGCCTTTCTGGGAATATTGAAATAAGACAAGAAATCTTCCGATCCGTATTCCCCTTTAAAGATGTGGTAGCCACGTGGCAAGATCTTGGCCGCAAGCGAATCGTTCGGGTATTGATTTAGAAATTCCGTGTAAGCGGCGATGGTGTTTTGAGCGGTACTTAACCGGTAAATCTCTTCTTCGACTTTCGGTCGATAAGGTGATTGAGGATAGCTCTCGAGAAAGTCAACATAGCTTTTGAGGGTGTTGTCTTCTGTCAGGTCTTGGTAGATCAAAAGCTTGTACAGGCTATCTGCAACTGCATAATCTTCGGCGCTTGGATACTCATCCATGAAGGACCGGTAACTTTGCCAGATGTTCATTTGACTAGCCTGTTCAAAGGCGATTCGATCACGTCTCTTTTTGGCTTCAGGCACTTGCTCGGCATCAGCATGAACCTTCATGAATACATTGTAGGCTTCAAGCGTGTGTTGCGCCTTCACCAGTTCGAATTTCAGGCTATCGATTTCATCCTTTTTGAGCTCCAGCTGTTCTTGGGTAACGCCATATTCAGCCAAATCTTCGAAGTCATCGACTTCTTCGATGAATGCGAATTGTGTGATCGATCGATTGATCGATTTATAGGCGGAATCGACATGGTATCCTACAAAGGCCGTGTCGGTATAAAGGCGGGCATACAACAAATGAGAGGCTGGGTTGATGCTGTCTTTTTCGAGTGACCGTTGAAGCAACTCGATGGTTTTTTCAAAATCCCCTTTTTCATATAGGCGGAAAGCCCTTTTGGGAATTTCAACATTCCAAAAAGTAACGAAAAATAATGTCGTCAGTGTAAAGATCAGCTTTCCCCTCACCATCAATTCTTTAGGCCTGCAAACTTAATCAATGCATAGTCAAAATGCATACTTACGGTTTAATTATCATGTTTAATACCAAAGTCTCTGACAAGCCGAAGTCTAGTGTTAAAAAATTAGTAATTCACCCCAATATGGCCTTATTTTAAACGAAAGGTCAAAACAACAGATGCAAATTCGTATTGCGCTATTCCACATACTAGTGGCTTATTTTAGCCTTTGCAGCTTACATACCCAAGCTCAGGAAAATCAAGAGCGAGTGCTCATTGGTGATCCGACAAAGAGTGCCACAGGTAGGGTGCGTGTGACGGGTGTTATTTCAGGAAAAGAAGAAAAGACAGGACTTTTTTCCGCGACGCTCGCTGTCCAGGGCACCAATGGAGGCGCTGTAACCGATGCTGAGGGCAAATTTGAATTGACCATAGCGCCAGGAGAATACGTTTTTATCGTCCAGTTTTTAGGGAAAAAAATTCAACGAGTCCCTGTACGCATCGTCGGGAATGGACAGTTTAACCTGAGTTTAGAAGATGAATCGGTTGCTTTAGATGGCATCACTATCGAAGCAGAGGGCCCTGATCGAAACATTGCTCAGATCAGTGCGGGGGTCAATAAAATCAACCTGAAAGAGATCGAAAGCCTTCCCACTTTTATGGGAGAGGTGGATGTCATTCAAAGTCTGCAGACGCTACCTGGAGTTTCCTCCGTGGGAGAAGGGGCGAGCGGCTTCAATGTCAGAGGGGGTAGGACAGATCAAAATCTTATCCTGCAGGATGGAGCCATTCTGTTTAATGCCAACCACGTATTGGGCTTCTTTTCGAGTTTCAACCCCGACGCAACCGAGACGTTTACGCTGTATAAAGGCAATATGCCTGCCCAATTTGGAGGTAGAGTGGCCTCCGTCCTAGATGTGCGAATGAAAGAAGGAAACTCACAAGAGATGAACGTAAAAGGTGGGCTCGGAATGGTGGCTAGTCGCATATCCATTGAAGGCCCATTGAACCAGGGCAAAACACGATTGATGGTAGCTGGCCGAGCGTCGTATTCGGATTGGGTGCTGCAACAGGCAAAAAATATCGATGTGGTGAACAGTGAGGTACGGTTTCATGACCTGAATGTAAAGATCAGTCACCGGCTTGCTGAAGACCATAAGCTGACCCTGAGCTACTACAAGAGCGGTGACTTCTTTAATTTTGCCAATGATTTTGGGTTTCGCTGGAATACAGACCTGGGCAATCTGAATTGGCGTTGGAGTATCAATGATAATTTGGTCTCATCTAGTCGGTTGGTTCGGGGTAATTATACGAGTCAACTCTTCGATCCTACCGGTATCGACGCATCAGAAGTGGATAATGGAATGGCGTATTGGCAAGGGAATCAAACCTTTTATTACAGCCTCAACTCTAAACATAACCTGACGTTTGGAGCCGATTGGGTAGGCTATGACGCCCACCCTGAGATTGTTCGGCCTATAGGAGCAGATTCCGGCATCTTGCCTGAACGAGTAGAAAAAGAACAGGGAAATGAATTTGGGATTTTTTTGAACGATCAGTTTGATGTGACCGATCGCTTGGGGATTTCTTTGGGTGTACGATATTCGATGTTTTTTAATAGCGGCCCTTATCGGGTATACCAGTATGCGCCCGGAAATGAATTGACCACGGATCGAATTACCGACACGATTGACTATCAAAAAGGCGATCTGATCAAACAATACGGTGGTATTGAACCAAGGCTCGGTATTCGATATAAACTCACTGAAACGAGTTCTGTGAAGGCAAGTGTGAACAGAACACTGCAGTATATTCATACACTTTCAAATGCCACGGCAGCTACACCAACAGACGTGCTGCAATTGAGCAATACCTATTTTGAGCCCTTAATTTCGAATAACTTCTCTATTGGTTATTTCAAGAACTTCAAGGATAACCTCTGGGAGTTCTCTCTGGAAGGTTATTACCGAAGGATGGAGAACTTATTGGATTACAAGGATTTTGCAGAGTTATTAGTCAATGATCATTTGGAAACGGATGTCGTTGCGGGTGAAGGACGAGCTTATGGCATTGAACTCTTTTTGAAAAAGACAAAAGGGAAACTTACGGGCTGGTTGGCTTATACCTTATCGAGAACGGAATTAAAGGTTCAAGGTGAAACACAAGAAACCAATATCAATAATGGAGATTGGTATCCTGCTAACTTTGATCGAACCCACAACTTATCTTTTGTTTCCACGCTGACGCTCAAAGGAGCCAGTTCCTTCAATTGGAACATTGTGTATTCGACAGGACGACCGATCAATGGAATTGAGTCGAGTTATCAAGCAGGCAGTACCTTTGTGCCTCATTTTTCCGAACGAAATCAATACAGAATTCCAGATTATTTTAGAATTGACCTCAGTTTGACCTTTGGACGGGACATTCTTAAAGAAGAGCTCCGAGCCAAACGTGACGACAAGAAGTACAAAGGCACGGTAACTTTGGGCGTTTACAATATTCTAGGGAGAAGAAATCCCTATTCAATTTATTTTCAGACCCCTGAGAATTCGAGCTTTTTACCGCAACCGCATCGTCTGACCGTGCTGGGTGCTGCATTTCCTACCTTAACCTATAATTTTCAATTCTGATGAATAGGTTTATGGTGATCGGATTCTTGGTTTTGTTTGGCTGTTCAGAAATCATTGAGCTAGAAACACAGCAAAATGGAGGCCTTTTGGTTGTTAGCGGTCAATTGACAAATGGACGTTTCGGTAATCAAGTGATGATAAGTCTTACCAGTGATGGTGGACTTCCACCTGAGCCTGTTAGTAGTTTACAGGTCTACCTTCACCACCTTGAAGGAGAGACGGTTTTGTTCAAGGAAATTGAACCGGGCCTTTATGAACCTAATGGAATCGTTTCGAATAGAAAGCCAGGAGAAACCTTCTGGATCTCTTTCGAAAAGGACGGCAAAACCTATAAATCCAACCCTCAAACTATGCAACAACATGTGGCAAAAGATGAATTGTATTGGGATGTGCAAGTACTACAACGCATTTCTGATGCGGGTGTAGCTTATGAGGAAGAGGTTGTGCGCTTATTTGCTAATGTTTCCTTTCAACAGTTGCCGGAAGACTTTTTTTTAAGATGGCGGATTGAAGAGGTTTTTAATGTACAAGAAGCCTACTTACCACCACAGAATTTTATGTTTTTCCCTAAGCAGTGCTATGTGAAAAATGATTTAAAAACGCAGCAAATCATGTTGCTCGATGGAAGTAAGCTTAAAAACCTTAGTCTCAATGGTCGGGAAATAATTGAAAGAAAAGTTGACCGTAGTTTTCAGTTCAAGCACTACTTCAACCTCATTCAGTTAGCACTGACTGAAGAGAGTTATGTGTATTGGGAGAGGGTCAATGCCTTAACTGATAGAGCAGGGTCTATATTTGACGTGCCACCGGCTCCGGTTCCAGGAAATATTAAGAGTAGTGACCCAAATGAAAAAGTACTCGGTATTTTTGAAGTGGTGAGTCTAGACACCACTCGCACGTTATTAACCAATAATGATATTCCTTATTTCTTTGTAAATCCCTGCTCTACTGCAGGAGCGACACGATACTTTGAATTAGTGAGCGTACCATTTAATTGTATCAAGTGTTTGATAGATGAGCGAATTATTGCCGAGGAATGTGTGGAATGCCTAAGTATCGAAAATAGTACTTTAAACCGCCCAAGTTATTTTTAATGAGATTGACCTTAACCATACTCGCTGTCTTATTCTGCTTCGCATGTTCTGAAGTAATAGAATTAGAAACAGACCAAACTGGAGGAGAACTCGTTATCTTCGGACGTATCAGCAATAGCCAACTGGGCAATTATGTGGAAGTTTCACGGACAGGCCCCAATGGGGAGCCACCAGTACCCATTAACGATGCTTTGGTCAGGATCTATGATGAAGCAGGAAATTCTGAGAGGCTTGTGTTGCGTAGTGATGGGCGCTATGAGTTGGAAGACAATGTGCTGAATCGGGCAATTGGTGATGAACTGAGCTTGGAGGTAAGCCTTGAAGGAAAGGTATACACAAGTCCGCTACAGCGCATCAATCCGGTGGTGGCAAGGGATGAATTGACTTGGAAAGAAGCCATTGAAACCGAAATTACCAGTACGCGAACAGAGATAGAGCAATGGGTCGTACAGCTGTATCTCTCTTCCCAGATCAACCCCTTACCGGACGAATTTTACATTCGCTGGACTCTTGAAGAGGCCTATGCTCACAAGGCCAGCGATCTTCCGCGCTCTCATTTTCCACGGTTTACGCCTACTCGTTGTTATGTGATCAATGATCTCAGTGAACAAAATATATTTTTATTGGATGGCCAGAGTGTTCGAAATACCTCACTTAATAACCGGTATTTGATCAGTAGAAAGATCGATAGAACCTTTGCCGTAAAGCACTATTTCAACGTCATTCAGTCGGCAATGAATAGAGAGTCTTATGAATATTGGGCTCGGGTCAATGACCTTATTGCAAGATCGGGCTCCATATTTGATGTTCCTCCTGCGGCCATACCGAGCAATATTTTCAGTTCCGATCCAGCTGAACGCGTACTTGGTCATTTTGAGGTGATCGGGGTGGATACGACCCGCCTATTGATGACCAATAATGACATTCCGATCTTCTTTGAAGATCCATGTAAGGTTGATACACCAAGTAAGTTCAGGGCCGTGACGAGAGTACCTTTTGAATGCGTGGGGTGTCTTGTGGAGCAGAAGATCCTTCCCCTGGAATGTATATTTTGTGGGCTTGCCCCCGGGTTTACTACTAAAAGACCAAGCTATTTCTAATGACGATCAATACCAGGATTGCCGAGCTTATCAAAGCCTTCAAAGATACGGAGAGCGGTTTTGCCAAACGCTTAGGGGTTTCTACTTCTGTGATGTTCAACATTGTGAATCCTAAAGGACGGCAAAGCTACCCAAGTGGTCCTGTGTTGGAGAAGATATTGGCCTTGGAATTGGAGGGGAAAAGGATATCGGCAGAATGGTTAATGCGTGGAGAGGGAGAGATGTTGCAGTCTTCTGTGAATTTTCAAGAACCTGAGGAGGCCTTGGCTTATTTGGCTCAGGCAATTGCCGAGTTGAAGCTGAAGTCCACAGAAAAGTAGGCGAATTGGTGATCAAGGGTTATTTTTGTCTAAAATTCAGAATCATGAAAAGAATATTTTTTGCACTAGTCGTATTAGCTGCTTTTGCTTGTACTGAGACAAAAGAGGAAGCAATTGAGGGTACCTTGGTTGGAAAATATGGCGAAGAGATCACCGAAGACGGGACCATTTCTACTGACGATATGGTCGCAATGTTGGCGAAGTCCGACTCCGTCGCGGTGAAAGTAAAAGGAGAGATCACCGCTACCTGTGCGATGAAGGGTTGTTGGATGAACCTTGTGATGCCTAATGGGGATGAAATGCGCGTGACCTTTAAGGATTATGGCTTCTTTGTGCCGAAGGAAGGCATGGAAGGCAATTTGGCCATTATTGATGGTGTGGTGACAAGGACATTAACCGATGTAGCCACATTAAAACATTATGCTGAAGATGCTGGCAAACCACAAGAAGAGATTGACGCCATCACTGAAGACAAGGAAGAATTGGCTTTTGTTGCTAACGGTGTGATTATCTATGACATTTCAGAAGAAGAAACGGAATAATTAAAAAGGACTATTAATTTATCCAAAGCCACTTTCTTCGGGAAGTGGCTTTTTTCATGCAACCCTTTGTAAAAAGTTGACATCTTTAGGCTAAGGATGCAACCTCTTGGGTTGATTTCCATCTATTAGACAAACAACAAAAGGTCATGAAAACAAAACGATATACTCGATTTGCATTTGCGCTACTAGCCATTGCATTCACAACCAATCTCCCTGCACAAACTCAAGTCAAAGCCTCTCAAGTCATGAAGGCCATAAAAAATGGTGAAACCATCGCTTACGAAAACGTCACAATTACTGGCGTACTAGACTTCACCTTTATGGACGATAAATTGGATGAGTTCCCCAGAAGAAGTCGATGGTGGAGGGATGGTACCAATGAGGTGAAAGAAACCATTGAATCTAAGGTCACTTTTAAGAATGTCGTTTTTGAAGAGGATGTCTTGGCTTATTTCCACGATAAAAGGTCGGGCTACACCTTTACGGCTGATTTTGAGCAGGAGGTAATTTTTGAGAATTGTCAGTTTTTGAGGGATGCCATGTTCAAGTATTCTGTTTTTGAAGAAGGGGCTACCTTCTCAGGGTCTAAGTTTCAGCGTGAGAATAGCTTCAAGTATGCTGAATTTGAGTCGAGAGCAGATTTCGCGAACACCTATTTCGATGATGATGCAATGTTCAAGTACACCGAATTTAACGAGGGTGTAAGCTTTAGGAAGGCCGTTTTCGACGGTTCTGTTGACATGAAGTATACCAAAGTACGTGGAGATTTGGACATTGAAGACATGGATGTACGTTGGGATATTATCACCAAGTATGCAGAGGTCAATGGACGTTCCTTTACACGTTATCTCATCAATAACTAAGGCAAAAAAGGTGAATTGAAGAGAGCCGTCCGATCAGGATGGCTTTTTTTATCATCGACTATTCTTAATGAACTCATTGGCCATCATGTTCAGTTGAACACGATAAGGAATAAACTTTCCGAAGAACTTAACGATGCGGGTAAGTCGTCCAGGTACGATGACCTGTTTTCCCTTTAATACCTGCTTCAACGCATAGGTAGCCACTTCCTCTGGTAACAAGGCACTTTTTCTTGCGACAAGCCCGAGCTCTTGTGTTCTTTTTTTGACATCATCATTGGTAAGAACACCACCAGGACATAGTACCGAAACGCTGACATTGCTGTCTTCCAATTCCTTGTTCAAAGATCTGGAGAAAGAGAGTACAAAGCGTTTGGTAGCCGCGTAGATGCTCTTGTAGGGCACATCATAAAAAGCTGCCATACTTGCCACATTCAGTACATAGCCACGGTTTTGATTTTTAAGAACAGGAAGAAAACGATGTGTCAAGCCCACCAGAGAACACATGTTGAGCTGCATTTGTCCGTGGTAAAAACTGAAAGGCATGCTTTCAAACGAACCGGAATTTCCAAGGCCGGCATTGTTGATCAAAAGATTGACCTGATAGCCTTTGTTGAAGCACCAATCAAAAATTAGTTTAGAACCATCCTGCTCCATCAAGTTGACTCCTAAATGGTCAAATGTCTGCTCTGGGAATTTATTTTTTAGTTTGCTGGTAACCTCTTCAAGAGTTGGTTCTGGTAGAGCAACCAACAGCACATGATGACCTTGCGCGGCACATTCTTCTGCAAAAGCTCTGCCAATGCCGCTACTTGCCCCTGTGACTAATGTAAATACGGAGGTTCTACTCATTCACTTAACCAATCTATTGTTTGGCGGATGCCATCCTTTAGGGATGTTCTTTGATATCCTAATTCATTTTCAGCCTTGGCACTACTCACTGACCATTTGTAGAGGTACTTTTTGACCCATCCTGGGGTGATCAGAGGTTGTCTGCCAAAGTTGTTTGCCAAGAAGAGCTGGATTTTGCCAAAGGCTAGCAAAACGCCTAAAGGCATTTTGTAAAGCTTAAACCTTCTGCCACCAATAGCTGCAATGGTGTCGAAGAGCTCAAAGTAGGTAGCATCTTCACCACCAAGTAAATACCTTTCTCCTGCTCGGCCCTTTTCCATGGCCAATACATGGCCATTGATGACATCATCAACAAAAACGTAGTTGCCTGTGCTCATTCCGTCTCCTGGAATGAACTTCCATTTGCCTTCGGTGTATTGCTTGATGAGTTTGGTGACGGAATTACTCACATTCAACGGTCCGGGGCCGTAGACACGGGTCGGATTCACGATCACGACATGCTGCCCATTTGCCACATATTCCTTGATCTTTAGCTCCGATTCGTACTTGGTTTGTTCATAGGCGGTGAAAAAGTCGACTTGCCTGGGGGTATCTTCATGAACAGGACCATCTACTGCCGGACCAATCACTCCTGCGGTTGAAGTGACCAGGATTTTTTTGACCTTTTTCTTTTTGGCAGCGTTTAGAATATTGAGCGTTCCCTCAATATTAACTTTCTCAAAGGTATCCCCTTTGGCCCAAACACTTGCGAAGGCTGCCAGGTGGTACACTTCGTCGGTTTCGTGCATGCCTACTTCTAGTGCACCAAGCGAGAAAAGATCTCCCTCAACAAATGAAATGTTCGGGTGTTGGAGGTCTTTGGCTTTGTTTTTTGACCTGATCAACGCAACCACCTGATTTCCATCATCAGCCAATTTTTTAGCTAGCTTTTGACCGATAAATCCGGTGCCTCCAGTAATGAAGATTTTTTTACTCATCAGACCACTTTCATTTCAGGGTGATGCTTCAAGGAAAAGAAGAAGTTCGACAATGCCAACGTAATGTGTACAAAAAAGGCTACCCATAAGGTTCCAGTGGTCAGGGTGACCAAGCATAAGATAATGCCTAAAGGAACTGCTCCTATCGTTTCTTCCAAGTTCTTCGGTACATGAACCAATGCGTAGATGGCTGCATTCAAAATGATTGCTGGCCACTCACCCAAGAGTGGGACCGTGGCGAATAACAGGATTCCTCGGAACATTAATTCATAGCCGAAAAGATAAGCCATCCAGGTGAAGGCATTGGTTGCAACCATCTTTTTAGTCCACTCCTTTTCTCGGACGTTTGGATAGAAGGCTAAATTCTTTTCCTTTTTAGAATTAAAATAATTCATTGGAATGATCAGGCAGGCCAACCCAAGAATCCAGTATAGAGAGATCAAGTGTTCTTGAAAACCCAAGCCGTAGTCGGATGGCGTATTGTTGGTGATCAAAAGCATGACGAAAAATGGGATGACTCCGATCGTCAAGCAGCCCAGGTAGCGCGTCATCCATAAAAACTTAGTGAGTCCTTTGATCTCGCCGTACCTTGCAAGGTAGTTGCCTTTGATCTTATCCGAGATCGAGACGAAGTGGTAAATACTAAATCCAAGGGTAACAAGGGCAATAGCTAGCGACGGCTCAAGATACTCGGATTGCCAAATGGGTAAATTCATAGTAGATGTCCCTTTCAGGATTTGGCAAAAATAAAAAACATTGATTGGATATAAGGCTGGGGCATTTATAAATTGGGTTAAAATTTCAGTTCATGCGCATTGTAGCTCTTATTTTTCTTGGTTCATTCTCCTTCTCACTTTTTAGTCAAAACCTTCCACCTGAAGAACTACTTGAACGTAGCATCGCCTTTCACGATCCAATGAATCAGTGGGCCTCTTTGCAGATGGAATTGGTGCTGCGAATGGAAACACCCAATGGCAAACCCAGAATAAGTAAAGTAAACATCAACAAGGAGGAAGGAACGTTTGAGGTTAGCTATGTAAGCAAAGGGCATCTGTTAACCTACCGGGTTGACCCATTCGATTCTGCTCAGGTCTATGCCGATTTTCAGCTAGCCACTAATCAAAAAACGACGGATTCCTTGGACCTCACTTCTGCAAGAGCCAGGCGATGGCGAGATTATTATACCTATCTCTATGGCTTGCCTATGAAGATAAAAGATGAAGGAACCATTCTTGGTGAGCAAGTGAACAACGAGTACTTCAATGGTCAGGCTGTGCTGGCTCTTAAGGTGAATTACTCACCTGAGGTGGGTAAAGACAGCTGGTATTTCTATTTCCACCCCGAAACCTATGCCTTAGTGGGGTATCGTTTTTATCATGATGAAGCCATCAACGATGGCGAATACATTGTGCTGGATGAAATGGAGATTCAGCGCGGGATGCGGATTCCTAAAAACAGGTATTGGTATGTCAATGAAGACGGTCGTTTCTTAGGCGCTGATATGATGCTTTCGCTTCGTGTGAATTAGGACATTCCCAACTCACCCAAACCTTTTACTTTTTCTTCTTTTTCAACGAATTGATGAACTGAGCCCAAGCAAAAGGGTTCAACAATGGATTGGTGGCTGGTCCTGCTTGTTGCTGAAGGTTATAGAATTGTTGGTTCATCATGTAGCGATAATTCATGCCCGGCGAACCTTCAATTGACATCGTACGGACCATGTCTTGTATGGTCTCGGGTTGAAAATCATTCAATAATTGTGTCTGTTCTTCATTTAGGTTCATGGCCAAAATGGCCTCTTTGAAGATATCTTCAGTAGGGAACGGATTGATCTCTACATCTGCCAGCTGGGTGATCTCTTCCTCTAAAGCAAAAATGACGGTCACTCGGTCTCCCTGATCACTAGGAACAGTGTATTGAATGTTTTTGTAGCCGATCACAGAGATCAGTAGTGTGTCGCCCGCATAAAAGGGCTTACTGAACCATCCCTTGTAATCAGAAGGCGTTCCTCGTCCTGTTTTTGGGTTGTAAATATTGGCTAATGGAATCACGCGTGAGCTGTCCGCATTCATGACAATTCCCGATAATTGAACGATGAGTCGGTTCTCTCGATCTTGCGCATGCGCTTTCTCGCTCGATAGTAAGCCAAAGGCAAACAAGCAGAGTATGAGGCAATATTTTAACATGCGAACCTTCAAGATGGTCTTTGTTGCTTTCTTAACGGATATTTCAACTTTTAGATTTAAAAAAGCTATTTTCGTTCAACGATACAATAATAACACCTAAGTGCCGGAAGTCATTAATTCGCTTTACTATTCTTCTCTGCTTAACAATAATTAACCCCCATGCGCCTCAAAAATTTTAGCCTTAGTTACGGTACACAAATTTTCAAGTCGATGTCCGAAGAGGCAAGGGTAAGGATATTGCATTTACTGTACCGAAATGGCGAAATGACCATTTCTGATTTGGAGCATATCTTAGATTTCACACAGACTAAAACCTCAAGGCACATCACGTATTTAAGGAATTCCAATATCATCAATGCTCGAAAGGTTGATCAATGGGTGTTTTACTCCATTCGAGAAGAGGTAGAGGATGTGCTGACGCAGCTTTTTAGCTTTCTCAATAAGGACGCTGCGCTTTTAAAAGACCAAGAAGTGTATCAAATTCTGGAATCTAATCGAGAGTTGGCCAAGAACCGCGTGCAAGGGAGAGGTTATTTTGCCTGAACAAGCTGAGTGATTTCATGTTTTCATTGCTGTGAATTACAAGCACCTATTTTTCGACCTGGACCATACCTTATGGGACTATGATGCCAATGCAGCGTCTTCGCTAAGTGAACTGGCGATTCATTTTCAATTGGATAGGTTGCCTTCCTTTACCATTGAGCAATTCGTTAGCACCTTTTTTGAGGTCAATTTTGAACTTTGGGACCTTTACAATAAGCATACGATTCAACGAAAAGATATTCGCCAACGACGTTTTCCCATGATCTTCAAACGAATGGGCTATCAGTTTAGCGACGTACCGGAGACCTTAGAGGAAGATTATGTCAGTCTATGCCCGACAAAGCCTAATACCTTTCCTCATGTGCACGAGGTATTGGATTATTTAAAAGGGAAATACCGCTTGCACATTATCACCAATGGGTTTAATGGCATACAAGAAACCAAGTTGAAGTCTGCCGGTATTCGCGAGCATTTTGATGTGATCGTGACCTCCGAATCAGCGAACCAGCGGAAACCAAGTCCTGATATTTTTCATTTGGCAATGGAATGGGCAGAGGCCACGGTGGAAGAATCGATGATGATCGGAGATAATTTGAATTCTGATATTCTGGGCGCGCAATCTGTGGGCATGGACCATGTTTGGTTCAATCCGAGTCGATTCGCAACTTCCGTTACATTTCAGCACGAAATAGTGAACCTTCTTGAGTTGAAAGACATTCTCTAAGAGGGGACTTTTTGCTTCCCCAAGGTGATGCTTATATTTGCCGCAAGAGATTTATAATCAATAAAAAAGTAAACTATGGCGACTGGATTCTTTAATGTACCAATAGCAGAGAATGAACCGATCAATTCGTATGCTCCGGGTACCCCTGAACGTGAAAGCCTGCAGGCGAAACTTGCAGAAATGCGTTCTCAAACAGTAGACGTTCCAATGTTCATTGGAGGAAAAGAGGTAAGAACTGATAATAAAGTTCCGATGTCTCCTCCACACGATCATCAACATATTCTAGGGCATTTCTCGCAAGGAGATGCTTCACATGTGGAGGCGGCAATTGATGCTGCAATGGCAGCAAAACCTGCCTGGGCGAACATGAGCTGGGAGAATCGTGCGGCCATCTTCTTGAAAGCGGCCGATCTCATTGCAGGCCCGTACCGTGACAAACTGAACGCAGCGACCATGCTCGGGCAATCGAAGAATGCTTACCAAGCGGAGATCGACTCGGCTTGTGAGATCATCGATTTCTTGCGATTCAATGTGGAATACATGTCGGATATCTACAGACAGCAGCCGGAATCATCTCCAGGTGTATGGAATCGTGTAGAGCAAAGACCATTGGAGGGATTTGTTTTTGCCTTGACACCATTCAACTTCACCGCTATCGCCGGCAACTTGCCAACGGCTCCTGCCATGATGGGCAATACGGTGGTATGGAAACCAGCTTTTACACAAGTCTATTCCGCCAACGTCTTGATGGAAGTGTTCCGTGAAGCGGGCGTACCTGCTGGTGTGATCAACTTGGTCTTTGTGGATGGACCAACTACAGGTGACATTGTGTTCAAACACAAGGATTTTGGTGGTATCCACTTTACCGGTTCTACTGGTGTATTCCAACACATTTGGAAAACCATCGGAGAAAATATCTTCAACTATCGTTCTTATCCTAGAATTGTTGGAGAAACAGGAGGTAAGGATTTCATCATGGTGCATGAATCGGCGAAGCCAAAGGCTGTTGCTACGGCGATCACCCGTGGAGCCTTCGAATTCCAAGGGCAAAAGTGTTCGGCTGCTTCAAGAGCATACATTCCGTCGAACATGTGGAATGAAGTGAAAGACTATGTAGTCGAAGATTTGAAAACCTTCAAAATGGGAGGTACTGAAGACTTCTCCAACTTTATTACCGCAGTCATTGATGAAAAGTCATTCGATAAAATTGCCAAATACATTGACAATGCAAAGTCGAGTGATAAAGTAGAAGTGGTCGCCGGAGGTGGTTACGACAAATCGAAAGGTTACTTCATCGAACCTACGGTATTGTTGACAACGGATCCAAAATACACGACCATGTGTGAAGAGATCTTTGGTCCAGTAATCACTATTTACGTCTATGAGCCAAAAGATTATGATGCGACATTGAAGTTAGTCGATGAAACTTCTCCTTACGCCTTGACGGGTGCCATTTTCTCACAAGATCGTTATGCTTTAGAAGTAGCAGTAAAGGCTTTAGAACAATCTGCTGGTAATTTCTACATCAACGATAAGCCGACAGGTGCTGTTGTAGGCCAGCAGCCATTTGGTGGCGCAAGAGGTTCGGGCACAAATGACAAAGCGGGTTCTATGATCAACTTATTGCGTTGGGTATCTCCACGTTTGATTAAAGAGACCTTCGTTTCTCCGGAGGATTATAGGTATCCTTTCCTAGGCGAGTAGTCGTTTATGAACGCATGATGCTGGGAAAGGCCAAACAAATTCCAGCCGAAATAAAGAGATCCGGTGCTCATGTAAGTGCCGGATTTTTTATTGCTATGCTACCTCTTTCGAAAGGAGGCTAGGGCTGCTAAGTGACTTTTTATATCTTAGGCTATGCAAAATGAAATTGAGTCGGCAAGCACTTTTTTTAATGAAGAACTGCCCAAAGCACTAGCTCGCTTGACCGCTGAAGCAACCCCCGCCTGGGGTTTAATGACTCCTCAGCACATGGTTGAACACCTGATTGTCACGTATAAGATGTCTATTGGACGAATCAAGATTCCATTAGCAGTTCCGCCAGAAGATGCTGAAAAGAACAAAACCTATTTAGTCAAAGACGCACCCATGCGGAGAAATGTTGGTTCTCCAATCGGTAATAATGACCTGCAACCATTACGCTTCGAGAGTCTTAGCCAAGCCGTTGATAAACTGAAGGAGGAGGTGCTGAAGTTTGAGGAGTTTAGACAACAGAACCCTGAATTTCATGCTGTTCACCCCTATGGTGGGTCAATGAACATCAATGAGTGGTTGTTATTTCATCGTAAGCACGTTAAGCATCATTTGATTCAATTTGAATTGATCGCTGATTATGCCTGATGTGCTCCATTTTAGGAAGTTGGAGGCTTTGTTTGCCGCAGCCCCCATTAATCAAGCGCTGATAAAGGAAGCAAAAATTCGGGTGAAGGAAGGCTTTGCAGAATTGAGCTTGCCTATCCGACAAGAGTATTATCATGGAGCCATGAGTCTACATGGGGCCATCTACTTCAAACTATTAGACGATGCCGCCTATTTTGCTGCAGCCTCAATGGAAACGCAGTACTTTATGGTGACCAAGCGTTATCAGATTGACTTTAGGCGACCCGTAACGGGCGGTGTCTTAAAAGCAAGCGGTGAATTGGTTTCGGCCGGAGAATCAGATTGGCTAGCCAAGTCGGAGATCGTGAATGAAAACGGTCAGCTCGTGGCTTCCGGTCAAGGGGTGTTTGTGAAAAGTAGGCTCAAACTCAATGATCAGAAGGGCTATTCATCCTGAGTATAAGTTCTTCGTCAGAAGAATGCACCACTGAGCGGCCGAGTGTAACTTTTTTTCAAAGAAGGAGTCTTACTTACAAGTGAAACTCAAAACAAATTCAGGTCAACATGAAAGAATTAATCACCCTTTGCCTTATCCTGACCACCGCAGTGTCGGTAATGGCGCAACAAAAAGTAAAAGAGAAAGACATTATTGGAGAATGGGTTCTCGTCCTTGATATCGATCGGAAGGACATTGAAAAAGAAATAGAAGAAGAGGAAAACTGGCTAGCCCGGTCGTTCGCGAAAAGTGTTTCTAATTTTGCACTCGACATCGTAGAAAGCATCGACATTGAATTCGAATTCAGAAAAAATGGAGACCTTCGCATTGAGCTGGAGATTTTCGGGGAAAGAGAAGTAGAGTATGCCCAGTGGTACATCAACAGAGAGGGTGAATTGGTCATTGAAGGCGAAGATGAAGACCGCATCCAAATCGACGACATTGATGTCTTTATGATGGAGGATGGTAAATTGGTTGCCTACGAAAAAGGCAGAGGCGGTAAACGCCATGTTAAAGAAGAGATCTATTTAAAGAGAAAGCAGTAGGCCTTAAGGCCATAAAAATAGAGAGCTGCCATGAATAACATGGCGGCTCTTTTTATGCATTAGATCGAATACTGCTTGAGTCGTTCATGGGTCTGATAATCCATGGCGGCGAGTTGTTCTACATTGTGGTTTTTAAAGAAGTGCTCCCGTACGTCAAGCAATTCATCGTAAGGACCCCTTGGGGCAATCAACTTGACCATGATGGGGGCGCATTCGAGCATGATGAACAGACCAATAATGAAAAGATTAGCCATTGCCATTCCTTTGTTTCCTTTTCCCAGGACGCTAAGTGCTTCCAATTGAGCAGCGAATCCATCCCAAGGATTTCGTTTGATGGCTGTGACTTCGTTTTGTTGAGCTTTTCCTAAGGAGTCTAAGGCCTGTTGTTCACTTGTGATTAGCGGTAGGAGGCGTTCTTCGAGTTGATCCAATTCTTGTTGTGCTCTATTTGCGTCATCTTTTTTCAATTGGTAGATAGGTCCGGCATTTCGTTGCCTGCTGCCCCCGGTGCCGTCGGCCTCTTTTCGGGCTTCCTCAAAGAGCAGATCGCGTTGCTGTGCTTTAGCCGACAATTCGGCTTTCCATTCGTCTAGGTTGTTTTGGCCACGGCTAAGCAAGGCCTGGTAGCGCAAATCAACTGCTGCAATCTCCTTTTGGTAAATTTGCTCCTCTAGTATGACCAATTTGCGATCGATCTCTTTTTTGAAAATGCGAAGTTCTAACGGTTTGGAAATGACGATCGCCAGCATAACGGCCAAGAGAATTCGAGGGGAGGCTTGTAGCAGCTCTAACCATTTCTTACCTGAGCGTTTACGAAGTGTTGCTACAATAAAGCGGTCTAAGTTGAAGATAATGGCGCCCCATAAGATGCCAAAACCAATTGACCACCAGGCGTTTTCGAATACGGTGTAAAAGGCGTATCCGCCGGAAAGGGCCGCCAATAGACCAGTGAAGAAAATCGCTGCACCAATACCGGTAAATTTAGAAGAGTCGGTAGGGCATCGCTTTAATAGGGATAGGTTGCTTCCGGAACAGAACCAGAAGAATTCTTTGAGTTGTTTCATGCGTTGAGAGTTGAGTTGACCTTTTGGGATTATACCCTTGCTCTCAAAAACGAGACTCTGATAGATATGTTGTATAAATCAGTACCTTTTTATGCACAGTACTCAAAATGGTTGTCTAAGGACTATAATTGAAGCATCATATTATTACAGGCCGTATTGATCGATGAGGTAAAGAAGAGAAGCCATGGCGGCGGCTCCCATTTCTAATTCCCTCTGATTGACGGCTTCAAAATTGTCAATCGGTGTGTGGTGGTATTTGAAGTAGCGTTGGCTATCCGGTATGTATCCGATCAGTGGTACATTTTGAGTGCGCAGTGGACTGATGTCGGCACCACCACCGCCTCTTTTGAATTGATAGATGCCAAAGGGTTCAAATAATTTCTTCCAACTGAAGAGCTTATTTTGTTGCTCAGGTGTGCCTGAAATGCCAAAACCGATAGGCAAGAAACCGCCTCGGTCAGATTCCATGGCAGCGATGTGTTTTTCGTTCAGCTGTTCGGCTATTTCAGCATACTTTCTTCCTCCACGTAAGCCATTTTCTTCATTCATGAACATGACGGCTCTTATCGTTCTTTTGGGTCGGTAGTTCAAGGCCTTGTACAACCGGAGGACCTCTATCGATTGCATGCACCCTGCGCCATCGTCGTGTGCGCCTTCGGATAAGTCCCACGAATCCAAATGACCACCAACGGCAATGATTTCATCGGGAAATTCTGAGCCCCTGATCTCACCCACCACATTGTACGAAAGTACATCCGGAAGGGTCTGAGCACTCGTTTCAAAATAGAATTGCAAACTCGGATCATCTTGGAGCAGATCACTCAATTGATCGGCGGCATTGGTGGTAATGGCAAGCGCCGGGATCTTGGGCACATTCAAGGCGTAGTTTGTACTACCGGTGTGCAGCACATCGTCTTTGAAAGAGCTCAAAGAACGAACGATCACTCCGATAGCCCCATATTTTGCTGCTTCTGAAGGACCGCTTCCACGCTGGCTGGATGCACCAGAATAGGCGCCGAAGGTATCGATGAGTTTAGGGTCCATTGGCCGATTAAAGAACACGATCTTTCCTTTAACACCTGCTTCACCTAAGGCTGCTAACTCTTGAAAGTCCTTTACTTCTACGACTTCAGCTACTGTACCTGACGGTCCTGTTCCTACAGCATTTCCCAAAGAGGTCACCTTCACTTCGAGGGAGCCTAATTTTTTTGAATTGACGATCCGACCGACTTCTCTCTCCCCTCTAACCCAATGCGGAACCATGACCGGTTGAAGGTATACCGTATCAAACCCTAGGGCCATCATTTGTTGCCGGGTCCATTCTACTGCTGCTGCGGCTTGCGGAGAACCTGCTAATCTTCCACCTATGTTCTTTGTCAGGTAGCGTAGCATCTCATAGCTCTGGCCTCTTTCGAGGGCTTCATCGAAAATTGCTCGCACCATTTGGGCATCAGCGTCAGTTTGTGCAGGCGTTGAGAAAGACATTAAGCAGGCGACAAGTATTAGCGCGATACGTTTCATTAGCAGTAGTTGAGATTCCAGAATTTTTTATTTGACCAAAATCTACGAATAAAAAATTTGGAATGGGGTGCCATCAATGAGGTACAAAACAGAATTTGAAGATATTGAATTGTCCCGTTGTGTTCAGAACAGCAAAGAGTCAGTATCAATCAACTACTTCAGCCTCACTCATTACATACATGAGTTGGGTCGGGTCATCTGCATTGAGTCTGAGTTTTCCCGTCACAGTGATTCGATCTTCAGTGAAGTCGTATTCCTCTTCTGTGAACACTTCTACCACAGTTTCTGGTCCTGCACCTCCACAAAAGAAACAATTCGCAAACGGCAAAGCGGATAGGACAAAGTAGTTCTCGCCTCTTAATTCGTCTAAAGGGATCATCCAGCCTTTAAGGGTGATCACTTGTCCATCTAGCGCTTTAACCTCTTCGCTAAATGTTGGGTAATCAATTTCGAAGTTCATCACTTCATCAAAACGTTTCTCGATGGTCACTTTTGACAAGGTCTTCCATGCATTGTCGTTTTGCCAGAGGCTAATGAATAGAAAGAGGGATGTCAACAACAGCTTCATTACTTGATCAGATCTAGTACTCTATTGAATCTAAGTTTTTCAAAGAAGCCAGCATTTGGATTAGTGCGATCAATTGACCAGAAAATGAACAGGGGCTTACCCACAATATGGTCGTACGGGACAAAACCCCATGACCTAGAATCCAATGAATTGTGTCTGTTGTCTCCGATCATGAAATAATAGCCCTGTTTAAAGGTATATTCTGAGATAAGCTCTCCATCTATGGCGATTGTTCCGGCGTTGATCTCCACATTGTCATTGCCATCATATTCTTTAATGGCTTCTCCATAGAGCTTAACGTTTTCTGGCGTAAGCGGGATGGTCATCCCTTTCTCAGGCATGACTATCGGTCCGAAATTGTCACGGGTCCAACCTAGTTCGGCATTCATGAGCACATCATCTATTTCACCCGGCTCATGAATAACTTCAGTAACACTTTGGATAAAGGCTAATTTCTCCAAGGCTTTAGCTTTTTCTGCCGTGGTGTTCATGTAAAAACCACGTTTCCCTTTGTAGGAGTAAACGGCGTTGGCATTGGTGGCGTAGGTATCATTCGGGTTCTCGTCGTAGTAGTCTGTGATGCCGATTTCTCGCATAAATCGTTGGTTAACTCCTCGGTCAGTTTCGACAAAGTAGCCGGTCAAGGCATTTGGAGCATCTTCTACCAATTTCCCGTTGACATAGATCTTTTTATCAATGATCTGTAGGGTGTCTCCCGGAGTGCTTAAGCATCGTTTGACATAAAAGGTCTTCATGTCGACCGGAAAACCATTTTTATAGTCCGGTGGCCAATTGAATACAACAGGCTCTCCAACTCGTGGTTTACGAATCCCCGGAAAACGGAAAGTCGGCAGTTGAATAGCATCTGAATAGGAAGGTATACCTGTGCCCCAGAAGTCTTGATGAGCCAGAGGAAACTGGATCAAGGTTCTAGGTGAACGAGGACCAAAATGCACTTTACTGACGAAAAGGTGGTCGCCGATGAGCATAGAATTTTCCATTGAACCTGTTGGAATGGCATAAGCTTCTATAAAAAGTCCACGGATGATGGTCACAGCGATCAGTGCGAAAAGAATATCATCGAATAACTCTCTGAAGAAGCCTTTTTTCTTTTTCGGTTCTGATTGATTTTTCTTTTTAAACTTGAGAAAGTCTAGCATGGTCCTTTTCGAAATAAGGCGTAAAGGTATTATTTTTTGCAAGATTAATGATGCCTAATGCATCATTCATTTTGCATTTACGTGTGATGTCTACAGAAGGTTAGTGGTTCAATACACCAGTGGTTTTATTTATTGCTACGCCTTCGCTTACTTCGTCTTTGAAAATGATCAAGTTAGAACAGCTCAGTTTTGGGTATTCCAATCATAAGATCTTATCCATTCCACAATTGGAGGTGCGAGATGATGAGCATTTGATGATCTTGGGAAAATCAGGAAGTGGTAAAACGACGCTTCTGCATATTTTGGGAGGTCTATTGGCGCCCAATGAGGGGAGGGTAGTGATCGGTCAATCGGAAATTTACACCCTTTCGTCTGCTCAGCGCGACAAGTACCGTGGACAAAACATCGGCTTGATCTTTCAAAAGCCTCACTTGATCACTGCCCTGACCGTACAAGACAATTTGCTTTTAGCCCAATACTTGGCTGGGGCTGCACAAGACAAAGGGCGTATTAAAGAGGTGCTGGAAGAACTAGACCTGAGTGCTCATCGATTAAAAAAGGTGAGGGCCTTGAGCCAAGGAGAACAGCAGCGGGTTACCATAGCCCGAGCCTTGATCAATCGACCCCGAGTCATTCTGGCGGATGAACCGACAGCGAGCTTAGATGATGACAATGCCCTTCGGGTGATCCGCATGCTTAAGGAAAAAGCGAAAGATTACCACGCGGCCTTGGTGATCGCCACACACGACCAACGAGTCAAAGATGAATTTGATGTTCAACTTAACCTGACAAGCACATGAACCTTTTTGTCTTAAGTTGGAATTACATCAAAGCCAAGCCACTCAATACGGCCTTGAATATCCTGTTAATGAGCCTAGGGATTGCCATCATTATGGTATTGATCTTGCTCAATGTGCAGTTGGAAGAGAATTTGGCCAAGAATAAGCGGGGTGTCGACTTGGTGGTTGGAGCCAAAGGAAGTCCACTCCAATTGATATTGGCAAACGTATATCACATTGACTTCCCAACGGGTAATATTAAGCTGGATGAAGCAAAAGCCTTGACACATAACCGTCTCATTAAGCAGGCCATTCCACTGGCCTTGGGTGACAATTACGAAGGATTTCGAATTGCCGGTACCAATCATGACTATGTGAAACTTTACGATGCGGAAATCGCGGAAGGTGCTTTGTGGAAGTACAACCTGGATTGTGTGATTGGCGCGAATGTGGCGAAAAAGCTAAAAATGAAGGTAGGAGACGCCTTCAACGGCTCGCATGGTATGTCAGTAGCAGATATGCCGCACGAAGAACAAAATTACCAAGTGGTGGGGATCCTTCAACCAAGCGGTTCTGCCCTCGATAATCTCATATTGACCAATGTAGAAAGTGTTTGGGCCGTACATGAACATGACGCGGAAGACGAAGAGCATACCCATGAAAAGGAACTAGGCTCAGCGTATGAAAGCGGCTTACCCATAGGTGATGCAGAGGCAGAGATCACGTCTATGCTTTTGCAGTTTAGGTCTCCTCTAGGCGCCGTTCAATTACCACGACTCATCAATAGCAACACCAACATGCAAGCCGCTTCACCAGCCTTTGAGACCCAGCGGCTATTCTCCCTTCTTGGCATTGGGGTAGACATGCTGATGGCCTTTGCTTACATCATCATCGGAATCTCGGGTTTGAGTATTTTCATTTCCTTGTATAATGCATTGAAGGACCGAAAGTATGACCTGGCCATTATGCGTTCACTCGGTGCTTCTCAGGGCAAGCTTTTCGTCCATGTGATCCTGGAGGGCATCATAATAACTGTAATGGGAGGCTTCATTGGATTATTGTTGGGGCATGCCTTGATGGAAGGACTTGCCGGACTCTATGAAAAGTCGGATGATATTGGGATATCTGGATTCATTTTTGTGAACCAAGAAATATATGTGCTGTTAATAGCAATAGGGGTAGGTATCGTTGCCTCCTTGATTCCGGCGATAAATGCATACAAAACGGACATTTCAAACGTATTGGCAGATGATTAGAAAAATAAAGACCATCGGATATTTTTTAGGCTTCTTCGTATTGACTTTTGCCACAACTGCGCAAGAGGTTAAAATGAAAGGAGCACAGCTTTGGAAAACCTTAGCAGATGTCAAATACGAGATTCAGCAAGATGAGTATGGAGATTTGTATGTGCCCGTGTTCAGCGAAGAGGTAAAGAAAGTGGAAGGTCAGCTTGTTGAGGTGGAAGGCTTTATTATTCCTTTTGAAGGAATGTTCAAACCAGAACAACTCATCCTGTCTTCTCTACCCATCAGTGAGTGTTTCTTCTGTGGAAGTGGTGGTCCGGAAACAGTGATGGAGATCACCATGAAGGAAGGTGAAAAGATGAAATACAAGACCAAAAGGGTGAAGATTCGTGGAAAGCTTGTGTTGAACGCCAAAAACCCAGATAAGCTCATGTACATGTTGGTTGAGGGAGAAGATTTGGGCTTGGCAGACGGTGCGTATTAGTTTGGTGATCTTAGACTTGTGTCTTGAGACAGCAAAATTTGTCCATCCTTCCACATTCTTGTAACTGAAATTACACTCCGTTTCTTTTCCTATTGTAGATTTGCCTCAACTTATGATTATGAAAAAAGTATTCCCTTTACTTCTCTTAATTTTTGTTGCCGTGTCTTGCGGTGGTTATGATACCCAAAGCAAGGTCGACGAGGTGCTGAGCATTCATGATGAGGTCATGCCAAAGATGGGCGAGGTCATGAACCTGAAACGACAGGTTTTGGCAGAAGCTCAAAAGGTAACGGATAGTGCTGAGGTAACTGATTTGCGCACATTAGCGAAGGAGTTGGATGATGCCAATAGCAGCATGATGGTATGGATGCGCGAATGGTCAAAGAATTCACAACCCCATGTGAAAGAGGAAACCACCATCGAGGAACGAGAGGCTTTCTTCCAAGAAGAGATGGAAAAGGTTCTGATGGTCAAAGAAAACATCAATAACTCGATTGCAGCTGCTAAAAAGAAGCTCCAGTAGTTATTTTCCGAGGAATCTAGTTCTCTTCTGCTTCCAGTGAGGATTGGATTTTTTGGACGGACAACACGTCGGACTGGTTTCCCCAGGCATTCCCGATATAGGTCAATAGCATTTGAATCTCTTGGTTGGTCAAATTGGGATTGGCCGGCATCGGCTGATTGTATGCTTTTCCATTGACTTCAATAGGGCCTTTTTGACCATATTTAATGATCCTTGCGGCTCTTTCTAGATCATTTAATAAATAATCTGCCTTGGCCAAAGGCGGAATCAATTGCCCCAAACCATTACCATCTTGCATGTGGCAATTTTGGCAATAGCGCTCGTAAAGCTGGCGGCCATTGGTATACAGCTGAAGTTCCTTTTGATCAAGCCGTTCAAGCGTTTGCTCGTTTACAGATTTTTCTCCCCCACAACTAAAAAGTACGAGTGTGAGTGCCAGTGTCAGCAAGAGTACTTGCCTAAGACCGTGCAACTGGAAGCGTATGGCTTGAGACTTATTCATATTCCGCCAAAAGTTTAGGGATATCGGCCATGAGCTCATCAACATCGAATGCTTTCGTGCCGTCATAAATGCCTCGAATCCGGCGTTCCTTATCGACCAATAGGAAGGCACCACTATGGATGAACCCGCCCGGTGCATCGCTGTCTTCTCCTACCGGCACCATGTAGCCTTCTTCGCTACCAATGCGGTAAATAGCATCTTTATCCCCCGTAACAAAATGCCAGGTCTGGTTGTCAGGAACGCCAATGTTCATGGAATAATTCTTCAAATAAGCCACAGTGTCATGTTCCGGATCAATGGTGTGCGATAGTATGGCGAAGGCTGGATTGTCTTTGAACTCCTCATACACCCGCAGCATCTGTTGTTTCATGACCGGGCAAATGGTGGGACATGTGCCGAAAAAGAAATCAGCAACATAGATCTTGTTTTCAAATGTCTTTTCTGTGACGATCATGCTGTCTTGATCAACAAATGAAAATTCAGGAATAGTGTGATAAATAGTGTCGATCTGCCCATTCACCTCCTTATATTCTTTTCTGCCCAGAACAGGAAGCTTACTTTCTCCAGAGCTACCACAGCTGAGTAAAATTGAGGCTGATATTGAGAAGATCAGCACAAGCTTTATCGTGTTTGAAAATGCTTTTGACATACTATTTGGATTTACGTTCTCTCACTTTCTTATACCATTTGATGGCAATCATCAGTCCCACTGTTACTCCAACAAAACCTAGCGTTCCTTTGATCCAATCCAACTGATTTTTTAATGCGATCAAAAAAACGACGGCGATCAAAATCAGCGTCGCCACCTCATTGATCACTCTCAACTGAGTAGAAGTGAATTTAGCAACCCCATTTTGCAACTGGCTGTAGATGCGCTGACAATAGAAGTGGTATACATAGAGCAGCAAGACAAACGTCAGTTTGATGTGCATGTAAGGAAGTTTCAGCATGGTGGGGTACTGCCAAATCATCGTTGTGCCTAGAATCAAGGTGATGATCGCAGAGGGCCAGGTAATAATGGTCCATAATCTTTTGGCCATCAGGGCTAACTGGGTTGAAAGAATTGATCTTTCCGGCTCGTTTTTACCCAATGCCTCTGTTTGATAAATGAATAAACGCACAATGTAAAAGAGCCCTGCAAACCAAGTGACAATGAAGATGATGTGTAAGGCTTTGATGTAGGGGTCGGCCATATGGCAAAGTTAGGGATGAATGTTAAGTGTTGAATGATGAATGTCTAAAATTCAAAGGAGTGTCATGGTCAAATCGAAGGTTCTTTCTTTTTTATCACCTGGATCTCATCACCAACGTGAACACTGCCTTCCTCTTTGGGTATAAAATTCTCACCAAAAAGAATCTTGTGTCCAACTTTCCGGTAAGTAGACAGCGTTTTTAGGGGTTCTTTTCCCACTGTGCCAGTTTTTGGGTCAATGGTGGTCATCACACAACGGGCACAGGGCTTCACTCCATAAAGGGTCTGCTTTGCTGTTCTGATCTCTCTCCAACTGTCTTCTTCATGGGCTTCAATTCCTGAGACGATGATATTGGCTCGGAACCGATTGACCCCTAATGGATCGTCTAATTTTGAATTCAATAGCTCCATCGAGGCTTTGCTGATGATCAGGATGGGATAGCCATCGGCAAAACTCACTTTGTCTTGTTCAGTGATCGCATACCGCGGGTCGGCCGGCCGTACACTTGCTTCGTGCATGTACATCAGGCGTACCGGCATTTGCAGAAAAGTGGAGAACCAATCATCTGCAATGGAAGTTACTGGTCGAGCGGGCACCGTATCATCCCAGATGGTCACTTCCTCAGCAGTGGTTTCTGGTTCGCCCAAGGCAAATTCTAGAGGAGGGAGTTGACCACTTCGATCGGTGATGGTCATGTACACTTTACCCAAATGAGGTTGTAAAAGTGCCAATCGCGCATGTTCTCTTTGGCTGACAAAACGATTAGTCTGATCGACCAGCACCCAACGGCGGTCATAAGCCAACCCTCTTGAGGTTACCTCCGATCTTTCTAGATCTATTCCACCTAAGGACTTGATCGGGTATATATGTAAAGACTCAATGTTGATCATCTCCAGTATTTATAACGACTGACGGAACGTAACTTCATCTGGTAGCCATACCAAGTGTTCTGCTCTTGCATAAGGTTCGGGTATTCCTTGTCGAACGTATAGCTGTTCTCCTTGTTTTCACCAAAGGTAACGCTGACCCTCCATACACTGTCTTCTTCTGTCACTAGGTAGTTGGCCTTGGTAACTTCAGGGCGGAAGGTTTTGGTATTGATCTGGCTATTGACAGTGGCTTTTTCAAAACGCAGTCCATCTTCAAAACTTAGCGCTCTTAGCACATAAGGTAATTGATCTTCCCACCAAAAATCGTTGCCCTCTAGTTCCATGTAGCCGTCACCATAACCATCAAAGTAGCTATTGTAGTCGTAAGCATAACCGGATGGGGTTAGTTCGAATTGCTTGAAGGTATTTCCACACCATTCTTGACCGGTATGGGTCATTTTGTGGAGTTGCTCGGGTTGCTCTCTTTTGTAGAAGAGTGAGGTGAGGTAGTGATATGGATAATTGGGAGTTGGGATATCCGCAAATCGATTCACTTTGATCACAGAGAAAAGATCATGTCGGTCGTAGTCGTCCGTTTTCACATTAAAACTCGTATTGAATTCTTCCTTCACGGTGATCATTGGGTTTTCAAACGTTCTCGGCGAGCCATAGATCACCATTTGAGCATCATAAATAGCGACTTCGGCTTGCCCATCTTCCCATAGTTTATCCATTGCCCAATTTTGATCAATGAAAGGAGAGGGCGTATAGGTTACCTCTTCTTCTTGTTGTTGTGGCGTACAGGATTGGACAACTCCGATTATAATTATACCAAAGAGTATATTTTTCATTTTTCCATTATTTATTTTGCCCAATCCCCCAGGTCTGCCTCTACATCTACATCACTTATGGTTGGCAGCAGGGCGTAGGTTAAGCCGAGCTCTTTTATCGTTTCGACGGTGTCTTTAAACACGGTTGACGTACTCCATTGTTTATCGGTGAAAAGAGCGGGTTCAAGAGCCTTCATTCCCAACAGGTAATAGCCGCCGTCAACAGAAGGTCCAATGGTGAAATCATTGGTGGTTAACTGATCGAACGCTTGTTCAATGTGCGATGTCTTGAGATCCCAACAATCGCTACCGATAATGCACGCTTTTTCATAGCCTTGGGCAAAAGCATGTTGAAACGCTGTACTCATCTTTGCCCCAAGATGATCTTGCACCTGAAGGTATTTATCGAATCGTTCATTTTCCCAAAGGTCATCGCGATCGATATAATCGTTGTAATAGACTTGCAGATCTACAGCAAGCGGCGTCACCACCTCACGGGTTTTGTGCAGCAGCATGTCATAGATCCTTAGGGCTTTTTCTTTACCGATGGTTTTCGCCAACCTTGTTTTGGCTTTTCCCAGTTCAGGATTTTTTACAAAAATGATCAAAGTCGATGTAGACATATCAGTATACGGCAGTTCCTTTTCTTAAGAAGGGTGCGAGTGTTGAAGAGTAGGTATGTAGACTGTCCGTTCGGTTTCCATCGGTCCTCACCAAGGGATAGCCTTGGTTTTTCCAATGGAGAAGTCCTCCTTTTAGCTCATAAATATGCGTAAAGCCCAGATTTACCAGGACTTTGGCCAAACTATTGCTCCGAACGCTCGCTGTGCAATAAACTAAGATCGGATCATTAGGGTTCAGCTTTTCAATGATTTCAGGGGAATATCGCTTGGCTTGGTCCATGTGGCTTACCTGATATTCTTCTTCACTTCTCACGTCAATTATTACTGGTTCTTCTATCTCGATCAAGGAGATCGCGTCTTCTGCGTTCAGACGCTCTACGCCCTTTTGCGACCAAAAGGTGTAGACCCCGCGTTCATAGACCAAGAAGCTAAGCAGCATGGTCAATAAAATAGCAGAAATGGTAATGAGTAGAACTCGACGTTTCACTAAGGCAAATTAATGAATGTAGCTCAAGATGTTAGACTGCCTTAGAAATACCGATGAAAATCTGTTTATTTTGGGCTATTGAATATGCGCAAGAAACGCTTAACGACCGAAGCCTACATTTCGGGCATTCTCCAAGGAGATCGGCTGACGCTCAGCCGTGCAATCACTTTGATCGAAAGTCGGAACCCTGCCGATCTCCAGCAGGCAGAGGAAGTGCTTCAAGGCGTTTTGCCGCAAACAGGAAATGCTGTCCGCATTGGCATTACCGGTGTACCTGGGGTTGGAAAAAGCACTTTTATTGAGGCGTTTGGATCTCATTTGACTTCCCAAGACAAGAAGATCGCTGTATTGACCATTGACCCGAGTAGCCAAAAGACCAAAGGCAGTATACTTGGGGACAAGACTCGAATGGAAAGTTTGGCTCGAGATCCAAAGGCCTTTATACGTCCTACTGCATCAGGATCTACCTTGGGTGGAGTAAGCAACAAGACACGGGAAGTCATGCTATTATGCGAAGCGGCAGGATTCGATTTGATCTTGATCGAGACTGTTGGTGTCGGACAGTCTGAAACTTTAGTGCATGGCATGGTAGATTTCTTCTTGCTATTGATGTTATCTGGAGCGGGTGATGAGTTGCAAGGCATTAAAAAGGGCATCATGGAAATGGCCCATGCGGTGGTGATCAACAAGGCGGACGGAGACAACGTCAAAGCAGCCAAACGGGCCAAAGCAGAGTATCAAAATGCCTTGCATTTATTTCCGGTTGATCCTTCTGGTTGGATTCCTCAAGTCAAACTTTGCTCTTCTTTACACAATGAAGGTGTTGTTGAAATATGGACGATGATCCAAGAACATGCAGAGAAAATGGCGCTGAATGGGTTTCTGGAAAAAAACCGTCAAGAGCAACAACTGAACTGGTTCAAGGAGAATTTACAGGAACTTCTGGCCAATGCCTTTTATGCTGATGACAATGTCCAACATGACTTACCAACCATTAGGCAAAAAGTAGCCAATGGGGAGCTACCCGCTTTGAATGCTGCCCATCTTTTGATCGAGAAGTTTTTCAAATCCTAAGCTTTTAGGAGCGCAGAGTGCTCAGGACATGTTTACAGCTTTTCTCCAAAGGTTAATAGGTTGCTGTCCGGGTCGAGCAAGGCGAATTCTTTCTGTCCCCAAGGTTTCACCGATAAGTGGCCGTTTGGGTGAATGGCCGTTTTGTTCTCAAGTAGTGTCTGATAGTAGGCGTCGATCGCATCCACTCGAATATAAACCTGTCCATAGTTTTCTTTAGGATCGAGGGCTCTGAACTCAAAGAAGTGAATCTCAATTTGATCTTTTGCCAACATCAAATAGCCATCGTAGTCCATCTTCCCAAGCTGCTCAAAGCCAAGTTGATCGATGTAATACGAGCGAGTGATCGCTTTATTCCGCATAGGGAGTTTTGGATGGATATGGGTGAGCATAGGGAGAGAAGTTGAATGAATAATTTGTTAAACTTGTCGCAAAGGAAAGGTAAACCTATTTGCCCACTAAGAATAAAGTAATCCCGACCTTTAGTAGCAATTGCTGCTTCAAAGCCGGGATCGGTCATGGTAGGTTGGGGCCATTGGCTTTTAGCTCTTGGCCAGTGGCTGTCAGTCTAATGTCTATCTAATACGGTCTAAATACTTGTACTACTGGCCTTTCTTAACTGAAGAGGCACCAGAAGTACTCGAGTTAACAGTAGGGTTACCTCTGTACCGAACATCCGAAGCTCCTGAAGCTCGCACATCCAGTTCATCTGATACCGTCACCCGCGCTGAACCCGCACCACTCAATCGGATATCAGCGTACTCGCTTTCCAAGTCGTAGGCAGCATAAGAGGTAGCGCCAGACGAACGCATCGACTGATTTTTTGCACTTCCTTTCATTTTGATCTCGCTGGCGCCGGAGGCCTCGATCTCTAAGTCTTCAACTTCTACCTCGATCTGTGCTACGCTTGCACCTGACATATTGACTTTTAATCGATCTCCCTTCAGAGGGTCGAATGTGGTGAATTTCACAGCACCGCTGAGGCTAATGAAATCCAAAGACTTTACCGTGATGTACAAACGAGGAGAGTTCTTCATTCTTCGCGTTTCGCGCGAGTCTCTGATGCGAATGGATAATCGGCCATTTCGCACTTCTGATTCGATCTCATCGATATAGCGCTCCTCTGCTTCTATTTCCAAGGATTCTGTATTGCCAACACTGAGTTCAACCACAAAAGCACTGGAGATGCTCAGTTCGTGAAAATTGGAGACAGTTCTTGTTTCTCGAACTTGGCCAACGAGGGTCTGCGCGCAGAAGGCTAAGAGTATGATCAGGCCTAAACGGGAATACATTAATTTCTTCATTTCCTATTATTTGCTTTAAAGATGTCCAAAGAAAAAGAAGGTTGCATCTGGAATAAACAATTATCTCGAAAGCTTCTGAAACTAATTTTGATTAATTTCCATTCTAGAAGACCAGCACTTGGCGTTTGCTTTTAGGAACAGAACACGCCCACACAGCTTCATGGAGCATATTGTCATTATAGGGAACGGAATTGCAGGCATTACCACGGCACGCTATGTGAGGAAAAGGAGTAATTACCGCATCACTGTTATTTCTGGCGAAACGGACCACTTTTTTTCGCGCACAGCACTGATGTACATTTACATGGGCCATATGAAATATGAGCATACCAAGCCTTATGAAGATTGGTTTTGGGGAAAAAATCGAATCGAATTAAAAAAGGCCTGGGTAGAGACCGTCAATACAGATCGGAAACAATTGGTGCTGTCTTCTGGAGAGCTCATTGACTATGACAAACTGGTACTCGCTACCGGTTCTAAACCCAATAAGTTTGGTTGGCCTGGACAAGACCTGGTTGGTGTACAAGGGCTGTATAGCTACCAAGACCTTGAGTTGATGGAGGAGAATACCAAAGCTGTTGAGCGAGCCATCATCGTGGGGGGTGGTTTGATCGGTATTGAAATGGCCGAAATGTTGCGCTCAAGAAATATACCCGTGACCTTTTTGGTACGTGAAGCAAGCTTTTGGGACAATGTGCTGCCTGAGGAGGAATCTCAGATGATCAATCGGCACATTGCAGAACACCATGTCGACTTAAGATTGGGTACAGAGCTCAAGGAAATTTTATCTGATGACACCGGTAAAGTTAAGGCCGTCGTTACTGGAACGGGTGAAGAGATTTCCTGTCAATTTGTAGGGCTTACGGCAGGCGTATCACCAAATGTTGACTGGTTGAAAGATTCGACCATTGAACTCAATCGTGGCATTTTGGTGGATGACAAACTCCAAACCAATATTCCGGATGTTTATGCCGCTGGTGACTGTGTGGAGTTCAGGCAGGCGCCCAAGGGTAGAAAAAGCATAGAACAGGTTTGGTACACCGGCCGTATGATGGGAGAAGCGCTCGCAGCCACGTTGACAGGTAAGCCTACTACCTATCGGCCAGGTCCTTGGTTCAACTCTGCGAAATTCTTTGATATTGAGTACCAAACCTACGGGTCAGTAAGTCCTCTGAAACCAACCGATGAGGAAGACTTTTATTGGGAGCATTCGAGTGGTAAAATTTCATTACGACTGCGATGGAAAAGGGACGGTGGACAATTGGTGGGTGTCAACAATTTTGGTTTTCGGCTACGGCATCATGTATTGGACCAATGGCTCAAAGAAGGCAGAATCATTCATGATGTGCTGGAACACCTGAGAGATGCGGCTTTTGATCCTGAATTCTATCGACCGCATGAAGAAGCGATCTTAACACAATTCAATATGGAAAATGGTACACAGCTCAGACTTAAAAAGAGAAGTTGGAAAAGAATTTTAGCATTAATCTCCTAACGAATTCACATGGCACAAGTAGAACCAAGTTTATCCCTGGCTAACCCAGAACCTGCACAAACCGATGCCTTGCAAAAGGTAGGGCTCACCTTGGCGGGCTTAGGTGTGCTGACTTTCTTTCTTGCCTGGGGGAACTTGCCCATACCCTCAACGCTTGGCTTAAGCTTCGCGATAGGGGGGATTTTGATTGGCACCACCTTGTATGCCTATCGTTTTTACATGAAACAACCACCAGGTATCAAGAACAACGGGGTCATGTTCAAGAGCCTAACCAGTCGTGGAGTTCTGGGTTGGATAACAGGAGTGATTTTGACCGCTTTCTATGTGATCATCTATTTTTATCCTGAGTATTTAGGTTATAAAGCGTCTGGAGCCAATGAAGGCTTTGTCGCACTTTTTGATCCGCTGAGCATGCTTTTCAAAGGAAAACCTGCCACTCAGTGGTTTTTGTATGGCACCATCTACACCCTGTCCATTGTGGCCTTAGGCATCAAGTTCTTGTTCAAGTACCGTGGCAATGCTTATCAGACCAAAAGAACATTGGTGGTGATGGCCGCCCAATTGTTCTTGGCTTACCTTATTCCCGAGGTCTTAGCTGGATTGAATTACAACGATGCAGTGAACGCACAAGGAGAGTATTTAGGCTATTATGACACAGACATCAAGAACATGTGGCCCTTGGATTACGACTATTTCTACGATTGGCACCTCGACGCTATGCAGCAAGAGGCTTATCAACCGGTAGGCGTGCTGTATTTGATCGTTGGGATAGCCATGTTCTTGGTGGTAACACCTATCGTCACCTATTTCGTGGGCAAGCGATGGTATTGTAGCTGGGTTTGCGGTTGTGGTGGACTGGCCGAAACGGCAGGTGATCCTTTTCGACATTTGTCCAGCAAAAAACTGAGCGCTTGGCAGCTGGAGCGCTGGTTGATTCACTCAGTGATGGTCTTTGTTTTTATCATGACGGCAGCTACGGTTTATGGCTATTTCTGGAATACAGGAGAGGTCTTTGGCTTGAATATCTACAACACCTTTCAAAAACCTTACGGATTTCTGATTGGAGCGACCTTCTCTGGTGTGATCGGTGTTGGTTTTTATCCATTATTGGGAAGTCGTGTCTGGTGCCGATTTGGTTGTCCGTTGGCGGGTTACATGGGCATCATTCAACGATTCAAGTCAAGATTTAGAATTACCACCAATGGCGGACAATGTATCTCTTGTGGTAACTGCTCTACTTATTGCGAGCAAGGCATTGATGTACGCGCCTATGCCCAGAAAGGACAAAACATTGTTCGCGCGAGCTGCGTGGGTTGTGGGATCTGCTCTGCGGTTTGTCCAAGAGGGGTATTGAAGTTAGAGAATGGACCTGAGGAAAAGCGTACAGAACTGCCTCCTATTATTATTGGGAATGACTCGTTCCGCGTGGCGGAATAACCCTGCCTCTTGAGTCTGAAGAGAGTTCAAGATGCAGACCTTAAGAATCAATGCTCATCAAAGCCCTGATCTGCCCAAGGTGATGTCTCAAATGAACGACGTAATCTTCCATCAATGACCCTAGTGTTGTGGGCTCATTCTCAGGAAATGTTTTGAATGCGATCTCATGGAGGTTGTGCTTCGTCCGGGCTTTATTTCTTACCTCTTCTTCGGTGATGCGCATCAAAAGAGCGATTTGCATATTGAGCTGACGCCAAGTAATGAGTAGGTCCTGCCAGTTTTGCATATGATACTCCTGAACTTCAACCCAATTGTCCTGATCGTAACCTTCCCCAATGAGTGCATCATTGTGTTGTGCTCTAACGAATCTACCATGATTGATGGTGGCGGAATCGATCAAGTGGCCTAGAATTTCCTTGGCGCACCATTTATCGGCGCTCGGTTTTAGTGCAACTTGTTCATCAGTGGCTAAGATCAGCTCTTCGAAAGCGGCTAGCGTGATCTCTTTGAGGTTGTAGTCGGTGTTCATGCTGCGAGTTTAGCGAAAACCCCTCAGAACGTCATGCCGGAAAATTAATTCTTACGTTTCTGTAAGAATTAATTTACCCGGTATCTGAATGAATGCAGTGAGAAATGAGATTCCAAATATTCTTCTTTGGCTCAAAGCTGCAAAGCAGAATTTTGGAATGACGGATGCGCTCAGAATGTGATGCTGGAAAATTAGGTCTTATGGTTTTACAAGAATTAATTTATCGGCATCTCAAATTTCTCAGAATAAAGGAGATTCCCGCTTTCGCGGGAATGACGAGTACAATTAAAAGCTCATCGGTACCTCAATGGCCAATACCTCTGCATAGGAACCAGCTTTTACTTGAAATGAATCCATTTCGCTGACGCCAACCGCATCGCGGGTATCTAATTTTTCACCAGCAGCGGTAACCTCACCATTCAAGACAAAGAAATAAACACCATTACCCGGATGCTTTACTTCATAGGTCAATTCAGCACCAGCGTCCAAATTGGCCAAGCTGAAGGTGGCATCTTGGTTGATCCATACGGCACTTTCCTCAGTTGGGGAAACCACCGTTTGCCATTTGTTCATGCGGTCTTCAGCAGAATAGCTTTTCTGCTCATAACGGGGTTCAATGTTTCGTTTCTTCGGGAATACCCAGATCTGCAAGAAATGTACTTCCTGATCCTTATTATGATTGAACTCGGAGTGCTGGATACCCGTTCCTGCTGACATGATCTGCACATCTCCTTGTCTAATCACTTCATTTCTTCCGGTAGAATCTTTATGCTCAAGGTCTCCTTCCAATGGAATCGAAACGATCTCCATGTTATCGTGTGGGTGAGTGCCGAAGCCCATGCCTTCTGCCACTTGGTCATCATTTAGCACCCGCAAAGCACCAAAATGCATGCGTTCTGGATTGTAATATCCTGCAAAGCTGAAGGTATGTCTACTCTTTAACCAACCGTGATCTGCCAATCCTCGACTGTCTGATCTATGTACTACAGTTTTCATTTATTGTCCTTTCTTTTATTTGTATGTATATACATACAATATACACATTTCGATAGGCTTTGGTTCCCTACGGCAGTTATTTCTTCAATTACATGCAATAGAGGAACTAAAGGCGGCTTCTTTGGTTTAGGCTAAGGTACTTTTTCTACATTTGCACCGATTTTGACGAGCCTAGCTGCATACAATATTAAGGTGATCATTCCTGCTTTCAATGAAGAAAGGTCTATCGGTAAAGTAATTGCTGATATTCCGGACTTTGTAAGCGAAGTGATCGTGGCCAATAACGGCTCAACAGATAAAACTGCCCAAGTAGCTCAAGCTGCCGGAGCCACGGTGGTCGATCAACCCATTCCAGGATACGGAAATGCTTGTTTGAAGGGTATGGAGTACGTCAAAGCAATGGAAGTACAGCCAGATGTGATTGTTTTTATTGATGGGGACTACTCAGATTATCCAGAACAATTACCTGAGGTAGTAGCACCAATCGTCCATGATGGAATGGACATGGTCATTGGATCCAGGGCGTTGGGGAATCGGGCGTCAGGTTCTATGACCTTCCCGCAGGTCTTTGGAAATTGGCTGGCCACTACCTTGATGCGATGGATCTATGGCGCTCGCTTCACAGATCTTGGCCCTTATCGAGCCATCAAATGGGACCGGTTATTGGAATTACAAATGCAAGACCGAACGTATGGCTGGACAGTAGAAATGCAAGTGAAAGCGGCAAAGAAGCAATATCGTTTTTGTGAAGTTCCTGTAAACTATAAAAAACGTATTGGTGTTAGCAAGGTGTCCGGAACTATCAAAGGAACCTTTATGGCGGGCTATAAGATCCTTTGGACTATCTTTAAATCGATTTAATGTATTGGCTAGAGCTTCTCATATTGACCTTGTATACCGGCGCCTTGTCCTTCATTTTTATCTACAGTCTGTCTCAATTGAATTTGGTCTATTCCTACAGGAAAGCCCAACGCAAAGGGCTTATTTCTGCCGCAGCCGAGATCCCGGCCAATTATGAATACCCCTTCGTTACGGTGCAGCTGCCTGTCTACAACGAATTGTATGTGGTTGAACGGCTAATTGATGCTGTCGCCTCTTTTGATTGGCCAAAGGACAAATTAGAGGTCCAGGTATTGGATGATTCTACAGATGAAACAGTGGAGCTCATTGCAAAAAAGGCATTGGAATGGCAGAAGAAGGGAGTCAATGTGCAACAAATTCGAAGAACTGACCGAAGAGGATTCAAAGCAGGAGCGCTCCAGTATGGTTTGTCCATTGCGAAGGGCGAGTTTATCCCGATCTTTGATGCAGATTTCGTTCCTGAGCCGGACTTTTTGAAAAAAACCATTCCACATTTTGGGCAAGATGCACGCATCGGGGTGGTCCAGACGCGTTGGGGACACATCAATGAAGATTACTCGCTTTTAACGCAGCTACAAGCTTTTGGCCTGAATACGCACTTTTTCGTTGAGCAGAACGGTCGCTCACAAGGCCAGCATTTTTTGAATTTCAACGGTACCGCTGGGGTTTGGCGAAAAGAATGCATTGCTGATGCTGGCGGATGGAAGGCAGATACGCTGACCGAAGATTTGGATCTGAGTTATCGTGCCCAGCTCAAGGGTTGGAAAATCTTCTATACCCCTGATGTGGTCGCTCCAGCAGAATTACCTGCGGCCATGAGCGCCATCAAATCACAGCAATACCGATGGACGAAGGGTGCTGCGGAGACTTCCAGAAAATTACTTCCCAAAGTGTTGCGATCTGCCCTTCCTTTGGGCACCAAATTTCACGCGACCTTTCACTTGCTGAATTCCGCGGTATTTATCTGTATTGTGGTAACCGCGCTTTTGAGTGTCCCCGTATTGTTTATTCGCAATTCCTCCGATAGTTGGAATTTGTTGATGAACATATCGATGGTCTTTTTGATGGGATATGTATTTTTGGCCATCTTCTACTGGAATGGGTTTAGTGATAAAAAACAAGGTTTTTGGAAGACCATGAGGCAGTTCATTCCGAAAATGTTCATGCTTCTTTCCGTCTTCTTAGGCTTGAGTATTCACAATGCCATGGCCGTCATTGAAGGCTTGATCGGTAAGAAAACACCCTTTGTAAGGACACCTAAGTTTAACATTACCGATAAAAAAGGTACATGGAAAGGGAATAAGTATTTCGCCAGAGGCATCAATCCAATGACGGTTCTGGAAGGGCTCTTGAGTATTTATTTTTTCGGTGGACTGGGCTTAGCCTTCTACTTTAACGACTTTGCCCTTTTACCCTTTCACTTGCTTCTGAGTTTAGGATTCCTTTTGGTATTTTACTATTCAGTTCAGCACACGCGCAATGCATAAGCAAAAGCAATCCATCTTATTCACGAGTCTCATTCTACTGGCGAGTATGTTACTGGCCATGGGATATTTTGTGCCTCGTGAAGAAACTGTTTTTCTCATATCAGGAATGGGATTGGCCTTTCTTGGCTTTTTCGTTTTTATGCGAAAGGCCGAAACAGAGGATGCGGAATTAGGCTATTATTGGGGTATTCTGGTCAGGGTCCTGCTGATCGCATCAATTCCAAAATTATCTGATGACGTGTATCGATTCATTTGGGACGGTCGTCTATTATTTAATTTGGAAGACCCCTACAAGTATTTGCCTGCACATTATTTAGGCAATGGACTAACTAGTGTGACAGAAGAACTTTTTCAAAAGATCAACTCTGCGGACTATTTATCGGTTTATCCCCCATTGAATCAAATGATCTTCTTTTTGGGTACCCTTTTTTCACCCAATTCTGAGATTTGGTCAATTGTGATTTTACGGGTCATTCTTTTGATCTTTGAGTTGGGGAATATGGTGTTGATCCAGCGTCTGTTGGCTCATTACAAACTCCCGCAGTCGTACGGCCTGCTGTACTGGTTGAACCCTTTGGTGATCTTGGAGTTAACCGGCAATCTTCACTTCGAAGGCATCGTGATATTCTTTTTGTTATTGGCTTTGTTGAAGTATGAGCAAGGTAAGCTGATGAGTTCTGCCATTTATTTTGGGCTCTCTGTGGCCACTAAATTTATTCCGCTCATCCTACTGCCCCTTTTGATTCGAAAGATCGGACTTAGGAAGGCATTTATTTATGGGATGATCGTTATGGCAACGGTAGCAATATCTTTCCTGCCACTGATCAATACAGCTCATGTTTGGGCCATTTGGGATAGCATGACCTTGTATTTCCAAAAATTCGAATTCAATGGCAGCATCTACTATCTGACACGGTGGTACGGGTTTGAAACGGAGGGTCACAACATCATTGCCAAGTCTGGAAAATGGATGATGTATGCAACATTGGCCTCCATCATCTGCTACTCTTTTTTGGCGAAACCAAAAGGCGCCTGGGTAGGGCAAATGGTGTGGGTATGGCTCCTTTACTTGCTTTTTGCCACAACCGTACATCCCTGGTATCTCATTCCGATGCTTTCCCTCAGTGTATTCAGCACCAAGCGCTTTCCAATGATCTGGTCTGTCATGATCTTCTTGACCTACATCAATTACATGGGAGGCGACTATACTGACCGGCTGGATGTAGTGATCCTTGAATATAGCATTGTCCTGATTGCCGTGCTTTTCGATTTATTCGGCGATCGTCTGAATCGTTGGTTCTTGAAGGCTGGAGAAAAGCCATTTTAACCAATTCCTGATGCATTGGCTATTCCCCCTTTATGTAAAGGGGGCTAGGGGGATTAGTCTTCTGTTTAGGTCATAGCGAGATGCTATGACCAGTTGTGGGGCGCTCAGACGAGCAGGGATTTGCCTAAGACAAATTTGAACGTCTTGCCGGAAAATGAATACTTAAGCTTGGGCAAGGATTCATTCATCAGGTGTCTTAATGTATCAATGATTTGAGATTCCACATATTTTTCTTTGCGCGTATAATCTGCAAAGAAAAATTCTGGAATGACGGTCCAAACGGTTAATCTTCCATCAACTTCTCTAGTATCTCTTGCGCAGCTTTAGCGATCACGGTGCCCGGCCCGAAGACCGCAGACACACCGGCATCAAAAAGAAACGCATAGTCATTCTGAGGAATGACTCCGCCAGCAATTACCATGATGTCCTCTCTGCCCAGTTTTTTTAGCTCATTGATCAGTTCAGGCACTAAGGTTTTGTGTCCCGCAGCCAAGCTAGAAGCGCCAACAACATGTACGTCGTTTTCAGCTGCCTGCAGAGCAACTTCTTGCGGCGTTTGGAAGAGTGGCCCAATGTCGACATCAAAGCCTAGGTCGGCAAAGCTGGTTGCGATCACCTTTGCTCCACGATCGTGTCCGTCTTGCCCCATTTTTGCCACCATGATCCGTGGCCTTCTACCGTCCAGTTCTGCAAACTGATCCGAAAGTTCACGCGCCTTGATAAAGTCTTTGTCTTCTTTCACCTCACTCGAATATACACCCGTTATTGATCGGGTTACTGCTTTGTGTCTGCCAAATTCTTTCTCCATGGCCATTGAGATCTCACCTAGGCTGGCTCTGACTCTTGCTGCTTCAACCGCCAATTCAAGTAAATTGCCTTTTCCCGTTTTAGCCGCTTCGCTAATGGAAGCCAATGTATGATCTACTGCATCCTGGTCTCTTTCGGCTTTGAGTTTAGCCAATCTTTCTAATTGTGCCTTTCTCACCGCCGTATTGTCCACTTCGAGCAGGTCGATCTCGGTCTTTTCATCCGTTTGGTATCGGTTGACCCCAACGATCACGTCTTTGCCTGAGTCAATCCGAGCTTGCTTTCTGGCGGCAGCTTCTTCAATTCGCATTTTTGGTAAGCCTTCTTCAATGGCTTTAGCAATACCTCCCAGTTCTTCAATCTCTTCAATATGGGCCCAGGCTTTTTTCACCAACTGGTCGGTGAGGTACTCCACATAGTAGGAGCCTCCCCACGGGTCGATGACATCCGTTATACCCGTTTCTTTTTGAAGATAGAGCTGTGTGTTCCGCGCTATTCGGGCCGAGAAGTCGGTTGGCAAGGCAATGGCTTCGTCGAGTGCATTGGTATGTAAGGACTGTGTATGTCCCAAGGCTGCTGCCATGGCTTCGACGCAGGTCCTTGCCACATTATTGAAAGGGTCTTGCTCAGTGAGGCTGTATCCTGAGGTTTGGCTATGTGTTCTCAAAGCCATTGATTTTGGGTTTTTTGGATTGAACTGCTTCACGAGCTTTGCCCATAAGAGGCGTCCGGCACGCATTTTCGCGATCTCCATGAAGTGGTTCATGCCAATGCCCCAGAAGAAGGATAGACGAGGGGCGAAGGCATCAATGTCGAGGCCCGCGGCGATACCCGTCCTTAAGTATTCTAATCCGTCGGCTAAGGTGTAAGCCAATTCGATATCCGCTGGTGCACCCGCTTCATGCATGTGATAACCAGAGATCGAGATACTATTAAAGCGAGGCATATGTTGGGCAGTGTATTCAAAAATATCACCAATGATGCGCATAGATGGAGCCGGTGGGTAGATGTAGGTATTGCGTACCATGAACTCCTTCAAAATGTCATTTTGTATGGTTCCACTCAATTGACCTTTATCCACTCCCTTTTCTTCAGCAGCGACGATGTAAAAGGCCATGATCGGAATCACAGCGCCATTCATGGTCATCGAAACAGACATTTTATCAAGTGGAATTTGATCGAATAACACTTCCATGTCTAAAATAGAGTCGATGGCGACACCGGCTTTTCCGACGTCCCCAACCACGCGTGGGTGATCAGAGTCATAGCCTCTATGGGTGGCAAGGTCAAAAGCTACCGACAATCCCTTTTGTCCAGCAGCTAAGTTTCTTCTGTAAAAGGTATTTGATTCTTCTGCAGTGGAAAAACCGGCATATTGCCTGATCGTCCAGGGTCTGATCGTGTACATAGAGGAGTAGGGGCCTCTTAAATAAGGAGGTAAACCGGCAATGAAACCCAAATGCTCAATATTTGCGGTATCTTCTTTGCCCAATACTGAAGGAACGGTGATGCCTTCGGCTGTCAGCCAGGTCTGTGGTTCGTTTGTTTCCGCCTGGGTCTGTGATGTTCCTCCGACCAAGTCTTGTGTTATGCGATCTATAAAGTAGGACCCTGCAGCAGGATCTACCACTTTACCCAAATGAGACTCCTCTCGCAGTAAGGTCGAAATGTTTCTTGCAATGCGTTCTGCTAATTCCGGTTTGGCCGGAAAAACAGGGTAAAAAGGTTGCACAATCACGCCGTCAACTCCACCAAGTACGGCCGACATCACTTGAGTGGTGGCGTGCAAAAGATGAGAGTGCATGTCGTCTATTTTTTCAGTGCAATCTGGTGTACAGCCGATAATGGAAAATCCATTACCAAAACGCTGTTTCAGCAACTGCCTCAGTGCCCTGAGTTTGGCAATTTCAAGGAAATAATCAGAGCCAAGTTCAGTATATACAGCCAATTGGTCGGCGGAGATACTTGGTTCGATTCGATCAACAAATTGATGGAGACTTGCTTTGAGGTCGCCGCCTGCCTTGAATCGGTAAGAAGAAGTCTTGAAATTCGGGAAGTGCTCTTGCTGAAAGGGAGTATGGTTGATGAGTTGCCCATGAATTTCCTCACGATGTGCTCCTACGCTGATGACGTAACTCCTGAACTGCTGGAAAAAGTGCGAAACTTCGATCTCTTCAGTCAGTTCGAAAGAGACCTGACAGAAAGGCAACTGAATGTCTTTTAATAGACTATTGAAGTTAGGAATGGCCCGACATCTGAAAAAGATGCCTTCTGCTCCATTATTCAAGGCTTCGAGTGCTTTCTTATTGGCCCTATTGTCGTCAACTACATTGATCAACTGAAAGTTGACCCAGAACCTATCACCGAATTTTTCAGGCTCGGGGTGTCGGTTACTATAATCGGCACTTTGGGGTAGGTCCTCTGCCGTGTAAAAGGGTTTGCCTTGAATTCCGCCTCGCCTCCAGTTTAATTCATTTACTGACTGTCCTTTAAGGTCTGCCGAAAGTTTATCAAGCCATTGCGATGCGGTTGCTTTTTCAAAATCGTTGAGAAGCTTCATAGGTCTACCGTAAGTTAATTGTTTGCTAAATTAATTCAGCAGTTGAAAGATAGCGTCATTTTCATCATTAATTGCTGACCTGCATCATACTTGCCCTAATGTGGAGTTATCCACAATTTTCAATGTGGATAACTTCAATGAGCATGGGGAAAACTATTTAAGGTCAATCGGGTTGATCTCCTTTTTTGTTCGTTCATTTTTTCACAAATTTGTCACCCTGCGTTTCAAAATTCTTGAAACAATTTATCAATCAGGTGAACGTAACTCGAATGGTTAAAAGCGACGTATCGGTATGGGAAGCATGTCTTGATCACATCAAGACCCAAGTAGGAGAGCAAAGTTTTAGAACATGGTTTGAGCCCATCAATCCGATCAACGTAGAGCAAAATGTACTGACCATCCAAGTACCCAGTCAGTTCTTTTATGAATACCTGGAAGAGCACTACGTGCATTTACTGAGAGAATGCATTCACAAGGCGCTTGGTCCTGAGGGAAGATTAGAATATTCCGTCATTGTGGATAGTGGGAGTGCACAGAACCAACCGGTTTCAGTGACACTACCGAACAACAAAACCCAGCAAAATGGCTGGAATAGAGAGCCTTCTGCTCCTCAGGTGTCGAATCCTTTTCAAATGCCTTCCTTAGAAGCAGAAAAGCGTTACTCCAATCTAAATCCGAATTACAGTTTCGAAAATTACATCGAAGGCGACTGTAACCGATTGGCACGGTCGGCAGGTATTGCTGTAGCCGAGAAGCCGGGCATCACCTCCTTCAATCCACTGATGATCTACGGCGGTGTGGGTTTGGGCAAAACGCATTTGGTCCAAGCGATCGGGAATACCATTGGAGCGCATTCGGATAAGAATTTTGTGCTGTATGTTTCGTCTGAGAAATTCACGACACAATTCACCGATGCCATTAAAAACAACAACATTCAGAGCTTTACAAATTTCTACTTGCAGGTAGATACTCTCATCATTGATGATGTACAGTTCTTCAGTGGAAAAGAGAAGACACAGGAGATGTTTTTCCACATTTTCAACCACTTACATCAGAATGGCAAGCAGATCATCATGAGTAGCGATTGTGCCCCAAGAGATTTAAAAGGACTGCAAGATCGTTTGCTCTCTCGATTCAAGTGGGGGTTAACGGCGGATCTTCAAATGCCGGATTTCGAAACCCGGATGGCAATCATCATGCGCAAGATGCAGTCCGACGGTATCTTTATTCCAGACGATGTGGTGGAATACTTGGCCTATTCTGTAGACACCAATGTACGGGAACTCGAAGGTGTGTTGATTTCTTTGATTGCACATGCCACCTTGAACAAAACGGACATTAACCTGGAGTTGGCGAAGCAAACCCTCAAGAATATCGTCCATGATATTGAATCTGAAGTTGGTATCGACTACATACAAAAATCTGTAGGTGAGTACTTCCAAATCTCCGTAGAGGATTTGAAAGACAAAACGAGAAAGAAAGAGATCGTGATTGCTCGCCAAGTGGCCATGTACCTTTGCAAGGAATACACCAACCACTCATTAAAATCGATCGGTTACCACTTTGGTGGAAGAGATCACTCCACCGTTATTCATGCCGTGCAGTCTGTTAGTGACATGATGGACATTGACTCGAAATTTGCCCACTCCATGGACGAATTGAAGAAGAAGATGCGGATGAAACAGATCTAAAGTTCGACTTCCTCTTTTTTATTTCTGTGTCGGATAAACTTTTCCAACACCACCGCCATAATAATGACCAAATAAAACTGTCCAAACAGCCCAATCAAAATAGATGCGCGATGCGCCACATCTGTTGTAGGCACGATATCACCGTAGCCTACGGTGAGTAAAGTGATAAAACTTAAGTAAAGCAATTGGTCGTTCGGTGGAATACTCGGGTCCAGCCCCTGAAAAGAACCCGGTAGATAAAACTCGATGGATAGAAATACAAAAAGACCAACGAGTCCTAAGCAAATGTAGCCGCTCATTAAACCAACCATTACATTATTACTCACATGTTTCGCATTCCACACTTGCGTTATGAGTTCAAAGGTGATAAGCACATAAAAGACGAAGAAGACAAAGAATCGCAAGGAGGTATTGATGGACTTTAGCTCTGAGTCGATGAGAACGATCTCAAGTACCGTAGTGAGTAAGCCAAAAAAGATCAGAACACTGCCAAATCGAAAGAGCAGCTTGTGATGTCTGCTGAGTTGAATGCCCGACAACAGATTCAATGCGTAGAAAATGGGCTCGACAACCGTATCGTAGAGACCAAAAGGGAAAAATACTGACCCGAAAAGCAAAACGAGTAAGGAGATAAAAAAGATCTCAAACCGATAAATAAAGAGTTTCGAATCTTGGCCGGGGAACAACATGGGGATCAATATGCTAATTTTTACATAAAAAAAACCTGATCCCGACGAATCGGAACCAGGGTAAGTTTAAAAACCCTTGCCTCTTATTTGATAGAGACAGATTGCATGAAAAGTTTCCCTTTTGTTTCTACTTTCAATGTGTAGGTTCCAGCTTCGAGAGCAGTTAGGTCAAAACGCGTTGTTTTGTAGCTAGTCACTCTTTCCGTCTTCAATTTTCTGTTCTCATTATCGAAGATGGTAACAAAGGCAAAAGCCTCTGATTCATTGGGCATGATGATGTCCAATTTCTCACCATTCTGACAGATCACAGGTTTCATGATCGTGACCTGATCGGCGACGTTTACAAAAGCCGAGTCATTGGTGATCACAATAGGTGTAGAGATGAAACTCTCTTTGTTCTCAATCTCTAATGCATAGTTTCCAGCTAATAGGTTGTTCATATCAAGTCTCTTACCGAAATCCTGACCATTTTTAGCTGAAGCACTATATAAGATTGAACCGTTTTCTAACTTTAGTTTGATCTGTGTATGATCACTTTCATGACCACCAATAATTACAGCAAAAGCTTTTGCTCCAGATCTTTCTACTTTAACATAAGGCTTACCATTGTTAGCAAGCGCAAGCGTTGATGCTACGACCATCGCAGCTGTCAACATGAATTTGTTTAGGTTTCTCATTTCATTAAATGTTTAATAACCAATTACATGACAAATGTAGGGCGCTTATCTGGACTAGAACACAACAGAATTGGCCAGTATGTGTTCTATATTAACCCATAACTATAAATGATTTATTATTGATGGTAATTACCAACATATTTTGGGTAAATTAGGACTGTTGTCGGAATCATAAGCGACCGATATTCGTTATACAGTCTTTATTATGAATAAATCAACATCCCCTTCTTTAGAGCAAATACTCCCCGCAGTGGGTAGTTCTTTTCTGGTCAGGCGTTTCTCGTCTTCTTGTGAGAACACCTTAGCTAATTGGCATTTTCATCCAGAGCTGGAGTTAGTTTTTGTCCATGGAGGATCGGGAAAGCGCCATATCGGAAAGAACGTATCTTATTTTAACGATGGTGATCTGGTGCTAATGGGTGCCAATTTGCCACACTATGGGTTTACAGATCGTTTAACGGGGAATCGTTCAGAAACGGTGGTTCAATTCAAAGAGGATTTTCTTGGCGATGGTTTTTTCAATATCCCTGAAATGAATGCGGTAAAGAAGTTATTTCGAATCGCAAAACAAGGCATCACCTTTCATGGCAAGACCAAAGAAATAGTAGGTAAGAAAATTGAAACCTTGTCGTGGATTGATCATTATGACCGACTGCTTGGTTTGCTCGAAATATTAAAAGAGTTAGCAAGGAGCGAAGAATACAACATTCTGAATGCCGATGGCGTGGCCTTGGCGGTCGATGCAAAGGAAAATGAGCGGATCAATACGGTCTACAACTACATTAGAGAACACTTTAAGGAGCCCATCTCCTTGGATGAAATTTCAGATCAAGTTCACATGACCACTCCTGCTTTTTGCAGATACTTTAAAAAGAACTCAAGAAAGACCTTTACCAAATTTGTGAATGAATACCGGATCGTGCATGCATCGAAGTTGTTGGCGGAGACTTCCATGTCAGTTACCGATGTGGCGTTTGAAAGTGGCTTCAATAATTTTTCTCATTTCAATAAGCGCTTCAGGGAGTTTACAGGAAAAAGCCCTTCTGAATACAGAAAGGCTTTTAAGAATGTCATTGTTGAGGGCTAGTGCTATTGGAAGGTATAGGTCAGTGTGCGTTCTCTGCCGTTGCGATCGATGATATCGATATAAATGCGCCCGTAATACTTTTCTAGGTAGGCAGCAACAGCCCTTGGATCTGCCGCGCCTCTACGGTTAATGGCAACGATCACATCTCCTTCTTCAAGATCGAGGCGCCTCAAAAAGCCTCTGTCTTTATTGATTGAGGTGACCTTAACGCCCACTTTCAATCGAAGGTCGTTCAACTCGCTTTTGGTCAATACGCGCATTTCGGCTCCTAAGAAATCCGAAAAATAGATATCATCGGCTTTGAGGGCATCAGACCCTAGGATCTCTGTGTTTCCCAAGGCATTTTCTAGAACCAGAGTGGTCTCACGCATGCGGCCATCCCGTTCAAAGGCGACAATCACTCGGTCTCCAGGCGACAGGCTACTCACAATTTCGTCGAACTTTGATTTGCTGTTCACCTCTACATTATTGATCATACGAATAACATCCCCTGATCGGAGACCCGCATTGTCACTGGCCCCATCCCTTTTCACTGATTTGACAAATACGCCATTCATTGAGCCTAAGCCTTCTTCTTTAGCCACTTGACTGTTGATGTCTGACAACTCAGCCCCGGTGTAGGCGATTTGTACCACTTTATATTTCTTGAGATCATCTACGATTTTCACCACCACGTCGGAGGGTACAGCAAAGCCATAGCCAGCATATGACCCCGTCCGTGAAATAATGGACGTATTGATACCTATAAGTTCACCATTGATATTAACGAGTGCTCCACCGCTATTCCCAGGGTTAATGGCGGCATCCGTTTGAATGTAGAGCTCGATGGGAAAATTTTGTCTGACCGCGTTCGCATCGCTTCCAATAGCACTGATAATCCCAGCGGTAACCGTGGAGGTGAGGTTGAATGGGTTCCCAACAGCCAATACCCAATCGCCTACTCTCGAACTTGAGCTTTTTCCTATGCTGATGGCTGGGAGGTCCTTCGCCTCGATCTTGAGTACGGCAATGTCCATATCAGGATCTGTTCCTATTAACTTCGCTTCGTAGGTACTTTTCTCATGTTGTACTTCGATGGCATCAGCTCCTTTTATCACGTGGTAGTTGGTAATGATGTAGCCATCTTCTGAGTAGATCACACCTGAACCTGAGCCAATAGGCATTTCTTCAGTCGGTAATTCTCTGCTTGAGAAGAAGTCGAGAAAGGAGATACTCCTTCTGCTTCGTTGTTTATTGATGATATACACCACACTATGGATGGATTTTTCAGCAGCCGTTCTGAAGTTGACTGCTTCAGCATCAAGGTCTTTTGGGTAATCGTTTGGTGCATAATCGAAAGCGCGAGCTTGCACGGCAGCAGGCACTTCACGAATGACCTCCGTGACCTTGTTCGGCTGTAAGAATTTTTGATAGACAAATGCGCCGGCCAATCCACTCACAAAGGCCACCATCACTAATTTGAATATACTTTTCATCAATTCTTTTTTATTCATTCAACTGCGATCACTAAAATTTAGTTTGATCACTTTTCAAACTTACGTTGAAGGCCAATTTCAAGTTGAGCTTTCTTGTTAATTAAAGTTAAACGACCGAAGTAAAGAGATTCAGCAAAGCCTTAGTCTCAGGGTTTCTCACCACAAATTTGCTGACCGTACAAAAAGGCATAAATTTGCACGGTTTTTAGCCATTCTTAAAGGCACCATTTTAAGCATTCATTTTTGAGTAATAAGAAGACAATCGCTATCCTCGGTTCTACTGGTTCCATTGGAACACAAGCACTTGAGGTTGTAGAAGCCAATCCCGATCATTTTGAGGTCGAGGTACTTACGGCTGGAAATAATGCGGATCTTTTGATCGAGCAGGCAATGGCGTTTGATCCGAATGTAGTAGTGATCGGCAATGAGGCGCTCTACCAAAAGGTTTTTGATGCCTTAGATCCAAAAGGTATTAAGGTGTACACAGGAGAACGGGCCCTGGAGCAGGTGGTGCAGATGGATACGATCGACATCGTGCTGACCGCTTTGGTAGGCTATGCCGGTCTGGCACCGACAATCAAAGCCATTGAAGCAGGCAAGCACATTGCCTTGGCTAATAAAGAGACGCTTGTAGTGGCGGGAGAATTGATCACCACCTTGGCAAAAGAGAAGGGGGTCAATATTTACCCTGTAGATTCAGAGCACTCGGCGATTTTTCAGTGCCTGGTTGGGGAATTTCACAATCCTATTGAAAAGATCATTCTTACGGCTTCTGGAGGTCCTTTTAGAGGGAAATCGAAAGAAGAGTTATTGACTGTAACCAAGAGGCAAGCCTTAAAGCATCCGAATTGGGACATGGGGGCAAAAATCACCATTGATTCGGCCTCATTGATGAACAAAGGACTAGAAGTGATTGAGGCGAAATGGCTATTTGGCTTAAAAGCCGAACAAATTGAAGTGATTGTCCATCCACAATCCATTGTGCATAGTTTGGTGCAGTTTGAGGACGGCAGCATGAAAGCTCAGATGGGTCTTCCCGATATGAAGTTGCCTATTCAGTTTGCCATGACTTATCCGGATAGACTCAAGTCAACTTTTCCACGATTCAACTTCTTAGATTATCCTTCCTTGACGTTTGAACAGCCGGATATGGATACTTTCAGAAACCTCAATTTGGCTTTTGAAGCGCTTGCGAAGGGTGGAAATATGCCCTGCATTCTCAATGCGGCAAATGAAATAGCCGTCGATAAATTTCTTAACGATCAGATCGGATTTCTAGAGATGTCGGATTTGGTTGAACATAGTATGCAAAAAATCTCTTTTATTGAACATCCTTCTTATGAGGACTACGTTCAGACAGATTACGAAACAAGACAATTAGCAAAAGCATTTAAAAATTAATGGAAACCTTAGTACAAGTAGCACAGCTCTTGCTGGCACTTTCGATTTTAGTGGGAATACATGAGGGCGGGCATATGCTTACGGCCAAAATGTTTGGGATGAAGGTTGAAAAATTCTTCATTGGTTTTCCTCCAACGCTCTTTTCATTTAAGAAGGGTGAGACAGAATATGGCCTGGGAGCAATTCCATTGGGAGGCTTCGTCAAGATCTCCGGAATGATTGACGAGTCGATGGATAAAGAACAAATGGCGCAACCGCCACAACCTTGGGAGTTTCGTTCAAAACCAGCTTGGCAGCGTCTCATTGTGATGTTGGGCGGTATCATTGTGAATGTTGTGGCAGGAGTGATTGCCATGATCATCTTAACTTACAACACAGGTGATGAATATTTTTCAAGTGAATTGGTGAAGGAAAATGGCATCCAAGCCTTCGAATATGGAGAAGATTTTGGTTTTCAAACAGGAGATAAGATCCTCAATATTAATGGAGAAGATTTTGAACGCGTGAGCGATTTGACAAGCCCTGACCTATTCCTTGACGCCGGTGCTTATATCACTGTGTTGAGAAATGGTGAAGAGCTAAAAATCAACATGCCGGATAATGCGTTGGATGTGCTGTCAAAAGATAAAGCCTTTAGATCTAAATTCATTTACCCTAGAATGCCCTTCGTGGTCGCTTATCCACCTGATCCGGAGTACCAAGCCAACTCAAACGCCAAAAAGGCAGGAATGCTTGTGGGAGATAAGATCGTTAAGATCGGAGAACAGCCAATCAACTATTGGGATCAGATGAAGCCAGCTTTGGCTTCATTCGCTGGTGATGTTGTGGATGTTAAAGTTGATCGATCAGGTGAATTACTTGATTTCAATATTCCAGTGAATAAGGATACTACCATTGGAATCGCCTTAGCGTCACTACTTGAAACTTCAGTGAATGAATACAGCTTTGGTGAAGCGGTGACCAAAGGAACCGTCGATGCTTTTGGACTTGTCATTACCAATGCACGTGCCATAGGAAAAATGTTCAGTGGAGATCTTTCAGCCAGAAGCCTAAGTGGCCCCATCGGGATCGTTGAACTATTCCCTACAGCATGGGATTGGAATCGTTTCTGGTATACCACTGCCTTTATTTCAATGATCTTAGCCTTTATGAATCTTTTGCCAATACCTGCTCTTGATGGTGGGCACGTGGTGTTCTTACTGTTCGAGATGGTGTCAGGAACGGCTCCTTCAGATAAGTTCTTAGAAGGAGCTCAAAAAGTGGGTATGATCATTTTATTGGGACTAATGGTCTTTGTCTTTGGGAATGATATCTTGAAACTCTTCGGGATATAAGAAAATATGTTCTAGTATAAAAAAGCCCTCAGCCGAGGGCTTTTTTAGTTATTGGTCGTTTCCTTTTGAGGATCTCGGTAAATATCAAACTCAACACGTCTATTCGTTTTTCGGTCTTCCTCCGTTTTTTCTTCCTTGACGATAGGTTTTTGGCTTCCATAACCCATGGCGCCTACGCGCTGTGGGGCAATGGCAATAGTAGCATTCAAAATATAGGTTTTGATGGCGTCTGCTCTTCTTTGGGATAAGATCTGATTGAAGATCTTGTCGCCGCTCGAGTCCGTATGGCCGTTGATCATCAAACTGAAATCAGGATGATCGATCAAAAAGTCAATGACCTTTTGAAGGTCTTCGTGCATCTCTGGAAGAATTTCCGCTTTTCCATTTTCAAATTCTAAAGAGGAGAATTCAAACTTACTCGAAACCCTTTCCACAACACCTTCAAAGGTTTTGTCTCCATCTAGGAAGAAGAATTCTTCAAAGCGGAAAATATCATCTCCTTGAATGACCAAGAGGTAATTTCGCTCATTGATCAGATCAAATTCAAAGGTGCCGTCTGCTCGAGCAAATTTTGGCGCTACTTCGACGCCTTCGTCAAGATCGATGATGGAGACCACAAGGTTTTTTGGGATCTTACCATAGACATCTTTTACGCTGCCTCTCAACTTGGTGGTGGCTAGGGGCTGGCCTTCCATGGGTAATGGAAAGGAGTATAGGTCCAAACCTTTCATGCTTTCTTCTGATCGCGCATAATAGATGTACTCCGATTTTCTGTCGATGCTAAAATAGAACTCAATCCCCTCCCCATTGACCAGTGGCCCGATATTGTAAGGCTCCGAGAAGCCTCCTGAGAACTTATAGGTTTTGTAGATGTCGTAATCACCAAAATTCAGGAGATGGCCATTGCTGCTGAAGTAGAGCACATTGTACAAAGGATGGAAGAAAGGGCTTACTTCATTGCCTCTTGTATTGACAATGGGCCCGAGGTTTTTGGGTTTTTGCCATTCCCCTTGATCGTTCATCGTGGTGTAGTAAAGATCCGACATGCCGAAACCACCGATTCTATCAGAAGAGAAATACAAGGTGTCCTCTGTCGTATTCAATGTAGGATGCGAATCCCAGTTGGCTGAATTTACTTTCTCTCCGAGATTCTCAGGTACCGTCCAAAAACTGGTATCGCGCAACACTTTGACCGTTTTGTATTCCAAGTCATCGGCTGGGTTCCTATTGATATTGCGGAGCACATAGGTAGAATCTGTTTCGATCTCTCCTTCAAAGAAACGCGTGACGTAGAGGTCGCAATTGCCTTGACCATCCGGTGCCCCACAACGCGTGAAGTATATCGTTTTGCCATCTTTGGTCATGTAACCAGACCCTTCCTTATAGCTACTGTGCGTTTGCGCTAAGATTTCTGCAGAAGACCAGTCGCCATCATTGAGCTTGGTGATGAAGAGATCTTCTCGCTCATTCTTTGTGATCCCGTCATAAACGGTGTTTCGTTTGGAGGTAAAGATGACGACAGAGTCATTCATGGCGACAACAGGAGCATAATCTTCTTGTGTAGAATTGACTAAGGCTCCCATTGTCTTCAATACACTTTTTGGAGGAATCAATGTATCCACTTGTCGCCTGAATTCAACCAACTCATAATAATAGTCTATCGGAACATAATACTCCTTCTTATTGGTATTCAATGAATCATAGCGAGCCAAAACCTCCGCAATATTCACGTCTTGACGGTGGTGTTTTAATACCATGGCGTATAGGGGTTTGGCCGCTTCGGCCGATCCGAAAACCTCAGTCAGCTTAGCCAATTGCCAGATGTAATCCGTCTGTAGCGCAAAATTCAGGGGCCCGAATTTCGACACGTATTCCTTCAATTCCGGATAAAGTGTTTCCCAGTCTCCCGCAGCGTCTAGTTTCTGCAGCCGCCTTTGGACCTTTTCATTACGATAAGCAGGATAGCTATTGATGTTGCCAAAATTGATTGGGCTGATTTCAATAGAGACTGAATCTGAGGAGAGTTCGACCTGCTGGGTCTTGTTTTTTTTCCAAAACTGACCACTTGAGCTCGTACTATACCCTATGAGTATCAATAATATGATGAATGATCGTTGTATCAATACTTCTGCCTTTTTTGAGTCACTTAGCTAGTGATGAAATTAAGCCAATTCGAGCACAAACAAAACAATATAACCTGACAGACCGTCATTTGGCATATTGCTTGTAATACCTATGTTCCGCAAAAAGCAGAAGTTTTTGCGTCAGATTGACACTCTTATATGAAATTAGATAGACAAACTATCGGATCCATACTGGCAGCCGAAATAGGGGATGAAGACAATGGTGATTTGATCCAACTCATCTCACCTGATGATGAGGAAACTAAAATCTCAGATCTTCCTGAAGAACTTCCCATTCTAACGGTTCGGAACACGGTCCTTTTTCCAGGTGTTTTGATCCCGATTACTGTGGGTCGTCAGAAATCCATCCGTCTGGTGAAACAAGCCTACAAAGGTGATAAAATCATTGGGGTACTTGCGCAACGGAATCCAGAAGTAGAAGAACCGAGTACAAAAGACCTCTATCGAATCGGTACGGTTGCTAAGATTGTCAAAATGCTGGTCTTGCCCGATGGCAACACCACCATAATTGTACAAGGGAAACAACGTTTTTCTGTGGATTCATTTACCTCAGAAACACCCTTCTTTAAGGCCAAGGTTAGCTATCTGGAAGAAAAATTTCCGAAGCGCTTGGGCAAAGAGTTGAAGGCAGTCATTCAATCCATTCGTGATGCAGCAAATCGCATCATGCAGCTCAACCCAGAGATTCCAAAAGAAGCACAAGTGGCCCTTGAAAATATTGAAAAGCCAAGTTTCCTTGTGCACTTCCTGTCTTCTAATATTAATTCGGAGCCAAAAGTAAAACAAGGGCTTCTTGAATTGAACGATGGCGCAGAACGTGCAACGGCCCTCTTGCAGCATTTGCTTAAAGAGGTTCAAATGCTTGAACTCAAGGCCGAAATACAAACCAAGGTACATTCGGATATCGACCAACAGCAGCGAGATTATTTCTTGAGGCAACAAATGAAGGTTTTGCAAGATGAGCTTGGCGAAGATGGTCCTGAAAGAGAAGTAGAAGCACTGCGCAAAAAGGGAGATGAGAAAAAATGGCCGAAGAAAGTTCACGACCATTTCAACAAGGAGCTGGATAAGATCTTGCGCATGAATCCCATGGCAGCAGAATACCCGATCACCATGAACTATGCAGAATTGATGACGGAGTTGCCTTGGGGCGATTTTTCTGAAGATGACCTCGACTTGAAGAAGGCACAAAAGGTCTTAGATCAGGATCATTACGGGCTTGAAAAAGTCAAAGACCGAATCCTAGAATATTTGGCCGTCCTCAAATTAAAGAATGATTTGAAGGGTCCCATACTTTGCTTATATGGGCCTCCAGGTGTAGGAAAAACCTCTCTGGGTAGGTCGATTGCTAAGGCCTTGGGTAGACAGTATGTCAGGATGTCCTTAGGAGGTGTTCATGACGAAGCAGAGATCAGAGGACATAGAAAAACCTATGTAGGCGCCATGCCAGGCAAGGTGATTCAAAACATCAAAAAGGCAAAGACCTCGAACCCAGTATTTGTATTGGATGAGATCGATAAGGTCAATTCGAATTTTCGCGGAGACCCTTCTTCTGCGCTGCTAGAGGTGCTTGATCCGGAGCAAAATCATGAGTTCACAGACAATTACCTGGAAGTAGAGTATGATTTATCTAAAGTGCTTTTCATCGCCACAGCAAACTCGTTGGATACCATACAACCGGCCTTAAGAGACCGAATGGAGATCATCGAAGTTTCAGGATATACCATCGAAGAAAAGATCGAGATCGCTAAAAAGCATTTGATTCCGAAACAGAAAAAAGAACATGGCCTGAAGGCGAAGGATGTTGCCTTTGATAAAAAAGCCATACAATTCATCATTGAAGGTTACACAAGAGAAAGTGGTGTCCGAAGCCTAGAGCGTGTCATTGGTTCAGTGATACGTTCGGTTGCCAAATCGATTGCCTTGGAAGATGACTACCCTCAAAAAATGACGCTTGAGTTCATTGAAAAGGTTTTGGGAGGGCAGCGTTTTGATAAGGAGATCTACTCGGATAACAAATTGGCTGGTGTAGTAACAGGGCTTGCTTGGACTTCGGTAGGAGGAGAAATTCTGTTTATTGAATCGAGTTTGAGCAAAGGCAAAGGCAAATTAACATTGTCTGGTCAATTGGGTGATGTAATGAAAGAGTCTGCTGTGGCAGCCATATCCTTCTTGAAATCCAATGCAGAGCACTATGGTATTGACTACCGAGTGTTTGATCAATATGACCTACATGTGCATGTTCCTGCTGGTGCTGTTCCAAAAGATGGACCTTCTGCTGGCATCACCATGCTCACAGCACTGGCCTCGGTCTTTACCCAAAGAAAAGTAAAGGCAAAGTTGGCCATGACGGGAGAGATTACCCTCAGAGGTAATGTGCTTCCTGTTGGGGGAATCAAAGAAAAAATACTGGCAGCAAGACGTGCTGGCATTAAGGAGATCATTTTGAGTCAACGCAACGAAAAAGACATCCTTGAAATTGAAGAGCGCTACAGAAAGAATTTGAGTTTCTATTTTGTCGAGCGTGCAGAAGAGGTGTTGGAACTGGCATTAACCAACCAAAAAGCGTCAAATCCTATCAAGTTTGATTTGAAAGATTAAGCGTTTTCTGGCAATAGAGCCTTATCTTACTTGCTGATGAGAAATGTGTTGCTGTTTATTTTGATGGTCACCTTGTGTAGGACTGGCCTTGCACAAATAGGTGGGCAACGTGTGTTCGAGTTTTTGAAGGTACCAAATAATGCACGATTGGCTGCTTTAGGTGGAACAAACATCACCAGTGGCTGGGACGATCTGACGCAATTTGCCAGTAACCCAGCCTTGATCAATTCAACATGGGAAAAGCAGGCGGCCCTGACACATTTAAGCTACTTCGCCGACATTAACAACACTTCCTTGAGCTACGCCAATAAGGTTAAGGAAATGGGCACTTGGGCTTTTAATCTGTCGTATTTCAACTATGGACGTTTTGATAGCTTTGATGAGCAAGGTGCATATCTCGGTGAGGTCAGCGCAAAGGACTATGCCTTGAGTGTGGGCTATGCCATGCAGTTCGGGGTTTTTTCGGCAGGGGCAAGTGCCAAGGTGGTGGTGTCTGATTTGGCAGGATTCAGGGCTTCAGGCTTGCTGGCGGATCTGGGTGGAACCTTTAAGCACCCTGAAAAGGACATGACGATCGGTTTAGCTGTTAAAAATTTGGGTTTTCTTTTTGCCGATTTTGAAGACAACCGAAATAGTCAGCTGCCCCTCGATATTCAGTTAGGATTCAGTTACAAGCCCGAATTCATGCCTTTTCGCTTCTCACTGACCACTAAAAATACGTTGAGAGACGACTTGGTTTATTTCGATCAACCCACAAATGGGTTTGGTCAGAGCGAATCTCCGGGCTTTAGTGAAGAATTATTTAGAAGACTTGTGGTGGGTACGGAATTATTGATCTCCCCAAGTTTCCAATTGCGTGTCGGTTACAACCATTTGCTTAGGCAAGAGTTGAAGTTGGAGAACGCAACCGGAGGAGCTGGACTCTCTTTCGGATTTATGATTAAAGTGAAAAGAATTGAGTTTGCCTATTCACGAGCTCTTTATCATGTAGCAGGTGGTAGCAACACCTTTCAACTCATGATCAACACGAGCGAACTCATTAAACGAAATACAAATGATTGATCAACAGTTTTTAACGCCACGTCAGATCGTGGCCGAATTAGATAAATACATCATCGGTCAAGCCGATGCGAAGAAGAATGTGGCCATTGCCTTGAGAAACCGTTGGCGAAGGATGCATGTGAAGGCGGAAATGCAAAAGGAGATCGTTCCGAACAATATTCTGTTGATCGGTGCCACTGGTGTGGGTAAAACAGAGATCGCCCGTCGCCTGGCAAAGATCGCTGATGCGCCTTTTACAAAAGTAGAAGCATCAAAGTTCACCGAAGTAGGCTATGTGGGACGTGATGTCGAAAGCATGGTGCGCGATTTGGTTGAGCAATCGGTGAAGCTGGTGAAGCAAGGACAGAAGGAAAAAGTAAGAGAGCGTGCTCAACAAAATGTTGAGGATGTCATTCTGGATGCATTGATTCCTCCTGTACGCAATATGTCGAAGCCAGTAGACCATCAGCAAGAGGATAAACCGGCTGCGGAAATGTCAGATGCGGAGCTCAATGAAAGGACACGTGAGCGTTTTAGGGAAAAAGTCAGGTCTGGTGAGATCGATGATCGTAAAATAGAGATTTCAATATCAGCCAATCAAGGCAACTTGGGCATGATCGGTGGCGGAATGGACGAAGCTTCTATGATCAATATCCAAGAGATGATCGGTAACATGATGCCGAAGAAGACCAAGAAAAGAAAAGTAACCATTGCTGAAGCGAAGAAGCTTTTGTTGGAAGAGGAGAGTGCGAAACTCATCGATATGGATGAAGTGAAGGAAGAGGCCATTCGTAAAGCAGAGAACACGGGCATCATTTTCATCGACGAAGTGGATAAGATCGCTGGTGGCGGTAAAAAGAATGGTGGCGGTGGACCAGATGTAAGCCGTGAAGGAGTTCAGCGCGATTTGTTACCCATAGTAGAAGGTTCTGCTGTGAACACAAAGTATGGGGTGATCAATACAGACCATATCCTCTTTGTTGCTGCGGGTGCTTTTCATGTATCGAAACCATCTGATCTGATCCCTGAGCTTCAAGGTCGTTTCCCGATCCGAGTAGAGCTTAATTCATTGACGAAGGAAGATTTTTATCAAATCTTGAAAGAACCAAAAAATGCCTTGACCAAGCAGTACCAAGCGCTGATTGAGTCGGAGGGTGTTTCATTGGACTACACGGATGAGGCACTGCATGAAATTGCTGAAATCGCTTTCCATGTGAACGAGGAGGTAGAGAATATTGGGGCAAGACGACTGCACACCGTCATGAGCAAGTTGTTGAACGATATCCTCTTCGATATTCCGGAAGAAATTCCGCCGAATGCAAAAGTATCGGTGACCAAAGAAATGGTTAGGGAGCGTTTGAATGGTTTGGTCAAAGACAGAGACCTGAGCGAATTCATACTTTAGCTCAGGCCAGGGCTAATGTCAGTGATGCCTTGATTTTGGGAAATCGTAATGGAATTGACGGCCACTAGCTTGCAGGATTTCGCTCCATGAGCTAATGTCAAAGGCAATTCCGAAAACGCTACAGGTTGGCAGATTCCATAGGTCGGCGTCACATAGGTCATTGATAAGGTCTGTTAAGCCAGGGTTATGCCCAAAAAGGGCAATGGTTGTAAATCGGTCATTTGTTTCAGAAACGACACGACGAAGGGTGTTCGAAGAGGCATGATAAATTTGTTGGTCTTGCCTGATCTGTTCAGGCTTGATGCCAAACGCCTTAGCATGCCCAATGGCCGTTAAGAAGGCTCTTTTGGCAGGAGATGATACAAACAAATCGATTGGAATGTCCAGATTTTTCAAGCGCTCTGCCATATCCGGAAGATCTCTTTTCCCTCTTTTGTTCAGTGGTCGATCAAAATCGGTTAGGTCAGGATTATCCCAACTTGATTTGGCGTGACGAATAATTAACAGTCTTTTCACAAGGGAATAGTTGGAAGCTTAGTACTTATGGCTACCTTTAGCCATTATTTAATTTATTACAATTTATTATGAAAACAGGTACCGTAAAATTCTTCAATGATGAAAAAGGTTTCGGATTCATCGTTGACGATGAGGACGGAAGCGAGGTGTTTTTGCACATCTCAGGCACAGTAGATGAAGTGACCAAGGGTGACTCAGTGTCTTTCGAAATCACAGAGGGCAGAAAAGGCCCTAATGCAACGAATGTCAGAAAAATATAAGTACGATTTATAGATTTTTGATTACCAACCCTGACTGTAAAGTCAGGGTTTTTTATTTCTCATCAATCGCTAATTCCAATTAATCATTCCAAATACTATCAGCAGTATAATAGCCACCTTCTCTCTCCCAAAACTCTCCATTTAAGAATCGATAGCCCTTATCCAATTGATTGATCTCCATCATTTCTAATTCACTCAAAGGAATATCGGCAGAAGACAAGTTAGCTTTTAAGCGTTCAGGATTGACTGACTTTGGAATAACGGCCGTACCTCTTGCTTCAGCCCATTTGATCAAAATTTGTGCAGGATGTACGTCGTGATTTTTTGCAATGGCTCTGATCTGAGGAATTTCAAAAAGATCAGGCTCATCGGCTCCTTTCATGCCAGCGGCTCTATCACGAGATCCTAAAGGCGAATACGCAGTATAAAGGATCTCATGCTTTTTGCAGAACTCAAGTAGTTCAAGTTGAGCCAACAAAGGATGTGATTCCACCTGATTCATCTCTGGTATGATGGAACCCTTGTCAATCAAAAGTTGAAGCTTGGGAATGTTAAAGTTCGAAACACCGATATGTTTGGCCAACCCTTTTTCAACAAGTTGTTCCATGGCTTTCCATGTGTCGATGAGAGGATATTCTTCTAAACTTGCAAACCCTGAAGCATCTTCTGAAAAGGTAACGCCAGGTTGATGCGCAATGGGCCAATGCATCAAATAGAGGTCGAGATAGTCAAGTTGCAGTGCATCTAAGGTTTCTTTGATGCCTTTTTCCACATCCTCAGGTGCATGAAACGAATTCCATAATTTAGAGGTCACAAAAAGCTCCTCTCTGGTGATGTCGCCATCAGCAAAAGCGTCGTTGAAAGCATTGCCGATCTCTGCTTCATTTTGATAGATCCATGCACAATCAATGTGTGTATAGCCCGCTTTGATGGCTTCTCGTACAGCGGCATACACTTCACCGGGTTCTGATTTCCATGTGCCTAAGCCAATAGCAGCTAGTTTATCTCCGTTTCTGAATGTTAGTTGGTTCATGTGGGATTACATTTTGTTTATTAATCAACACGGAAAGGTGAAAGCCGTTCAATTGTTTTTTGATAATGTTATTTCAAGCAGAGCAAGACAATATTTTCAACATGATGCGTTTGCGGGAACATATCAACAGGCTGAACTCTTTCCACAGAATATTTTTCATCCAATAGAGCCAAGTCTCTGGCCTGAGTGGCCGGGTTACAACTCACGTAGACAATCTTTTCAGCGGCTAGCTTCAATAACATATTGACTACATCGGCATGCATGCCTGCGCGAGGAGGGTCCGTGATGATGACGTCAGGACGGCTATGATTGGCGATGAACTCATCAGTCAACATGTCTTTCATGTCGCCGGCATAGAATGATGTATTTTGGATGTTATTCAAGGCTGCATTGGCTTGTGCGTCTTCAATGGCCGCTTCTACATATTCAATACCGATCACTTCTTTGGCATTCTTGGCTACGAAGTTTGCAATGGTTCCTGTACCTGTGTACAGATCGTAAACCACCTCCTTACCTGTCAATCCGGCGTAATCTCTTGCAATTTTATACAGTTCATAAGCCTGAAGGGCATTGGTTTGGTAAAATGATTTTGGTCCTACCTTGAATTGGATGCCTTCCATCTCTTCGATGATATGATCCTTTCCATAATAAGTTTTTACCTCAAGGTCATGAAAGGTTTCATTGGCTTTTCCATTGATCACATACATCAATGAAGTGATATCAGGAAATTCTTCCTTGATGAAATTGAGTAGGACTTCATTCTTCTCATCCTCGTATGCGAACTGAACGATAACCATCCACTCGCCGGTCACTGAATTGCGGATAATGAGGTTGCGTAGGTTGCCAGTTTTCTTGACCAGGTCATAGAAAGGAATGTCATTTTCTTTTGCGAATTGAGCAATCGCTAGGCGAATTTCATTGCTAGGTTCTGGTTGATGAAAGCATTTGTCGATCTCCAGGATCTTATCGAATCTTCCTGGAATATGAAAGCCTAAGCCCCGCCTGTCAATTTCACCTTCCTTGTCAATCTCTTCTCGAGTAAGCCATTTCCAATTGGTAAAGGTGTACTCCAATTTGTTTCGATAGAACTGTGTCTTCTCCGAACCTAGAATGGGGCTGATCTCTGGTAAAGCTACTTTAGCGATACGCTCTAAATTGTCGACAACTTGTTGGTGTTTATATTTCAGTTGAATCTCATAAGGGATATGCTGCCATTTGCAACCGCCACACGTGCCAAAATGCGCGCAAAAAGGCTCTGCTCTATCTTTCGAATATTCATGGAATTTGACAGGGATACCCTCCATGAAGCTTGGTTTTTTTCGCGTGACTTGCACATCGACCAAATCTCCTGGAGCAACCTTTTCAACAAAGACCACTTGCTCATCGACTCTTGCCACACACTTGCCTTCAGCCGCAATTCCCTCTATGCGCACCTTGGTTAACACCTTGCGTTTGCCCCTGTATTTTGCCATGGCACAAATGTAGAATTATCAGATGTAAATTGATAGGTAAGGAATAAAAGCTTCAAGTAGCGAGACCCTCTGTCCCTAAAGGGATGCCTAATTTTAACGCTCTAGTTCCCTTTTAGGAGTTAAGGTGAATAGAACCAAGCAATAAGCATCAAGCTTCACACACCAAGCATCCCACACCCAGCATCAAGCTTCCTGCGCCACTTACCCGAGCCAATCGTTTCCATAAACAATATCGGGGGATATCACTTTTGCCGACTGAAAATTTTACCTTTGCAGGCTGAATTGACAGCGTATGAATTTTACAGAAGCTTTTTCAATCATCGATAAAAATCGAATCAGTACGAAAAGCGATATTTTTTCCGGCTTAACCGTTGCCTTGGCGCTAGTGCCTGAAGCGGTTGCCTTTGCTTTTGTCGCAGGAATTTCCCCCATCGTGGGTCTTTATGGTGCTTTTATGATGGGTTTGATCACGTCGATCTTCGGTGGAAGACCAGGCATGATCTCTGGAGCAACAGGAGCCTTAGCTGTCGTGATGGTACACCTAGTGGCGGAAGGTGAAGCAATGGGAGCCGGGCAAGGACTCCAATTCTTGTTTGCCACGCTAATCCTAACGGGGATCATTCAGATGTCTGCGGGCTTTTTGAAACTGGGTAAATTCATTCGCTTGGTTCCACACCCAGTAATGATGGGCTTTGTCAATGGTTTGGCCATTGTCATTTTTATGTCTCAATTGGGCATGTTTAAAATGGGCGGAGAGTGGCTCACTGGCATGCAGCTCTACACCATGTTGGGATTGGTTTTATTGACCATGGCCATTATGATCTTTTTGCCTCGCTTGAATAAAGGAATTCCTGCCGCTTTAGTGGCCATATTGGTGGTGTCGGGTATCGTGATTTTCGGAGGTGTTGAAACCGCGACGGTCAAATCATTTATTCAAGATGGTGGAGGAGATGGCATTAAGGCTGGATTGCCCACCTTTAATGTTCCCTTGATCAGTTTGAATCTCGATACCTTTTTATTCATTTTGCCCTATGCTGGCATTTTGGCTGCGATTGGGCTCATCGAATCTTTAATGACTCTCAACCTGATCGATGAATTAACCGAAACACACGGCAGCGGTAATAGAGAGGCGATCGCTCAGGGCTTGGGTAATTTTGTCAATGGCTTTTTCGGTGGAATGGGTGGCTGTGCCATGATCGGGCAAAGTATCATCAACGTGAAATCTGGTGGTAGAGGAAGACTTTCTGGCCTAGTGGCGGCCTTGGCCTTATTGGCTTTTATTTTATTCGGCTCTGCCTACATCGAAATGGTACCTATCGCAGCCTTGGTCGGCGTGATGTTCATGGTGGTGATCGGCACCTTCGCTTGGTCAACCTTTAAAATTGTGAACAAAGTACCCCTAGCGGATGTGATCGTGATCTTGGTGGTAACGGTGCTCACCGTCATTTTTGATCTGGCCATTGCTGTTTTTGCAGGAGTCATCGTGTCAGCCTTGGTATTTGCCTGGCAAAACGCGCTTCGCATTCGTGCGCGTAAGCACGTAGATGAGCATGGTATCAAGCATTATGAGATCTTTGGTCCCTTATTTTTCGGCTCGGTCAGTTTATTCAACTCCAAGTTTGATGTAAAAGAAGACCCCGACGAGGTCATCATTGATTTTAAAGAATCGCGAATTGCCGATCAGTCGGCCATCGAGGCAATTAATAAATTGGCTGAGAAATATGACAAGGAGGGAAAGACCATCCACCTGAGGCATTTGAGCAAAGATTGTACGACATTGATCAGGAAAGCAGAGAAGATCTGTGATGTTAATGTTGTTGAAGATCCCGACTATTTTGTGGCGGTAGATGATTACAAACAGTACAAGGCCAAGCTCAAAATGGGTTGATCAATTCTTTTATCTTTGATTCAAATCGAGGTGCATGAAAGGTAAGGTAGCCATAGTAACAGGAGGTTCATCAGGTATTGGTAAGGCACTGGCCATCTCCTTTGCGAAAAGGGGAGCCAAGGTGGTCATCACGGGTAGGAGTGAGGAACGTTTGAACGAGGTGGCTACGGCATTGGATGCGCTCAATGCGCCTAATCTGTGCTTACAACTCGATGTGGCTTCGGAGAAGGATAACCGCCACCTAATTGAAGAAACCATCAAATCCTTTGGTCAGATCGATATTTTAGTCAATAACGCAGGCATCAGCATGCGGGCACTTTTTGAAGAAACGGAATTGGATGTGTTCAAAAAAGTGATGGACATTAATTTTTACGGAACGCTCTACGCCACCAAATTCGCCCTACCTCATGTGTTGAAAACAAAAGGGTCGATCGTTGGTGTTTCTTCCATCAATGGCTATCGAGGAACCCCGGCGCGCACAGCCTACACAGCATCTAAGTTTGCCATGAATGGCTTTTTCGAGTCGTTAAGGACAGAAGTCATGCATCGAGGGGTGCATGTGCTGGTTGCCTGTCCCGGATTTACAGGAACCAATATTCGAAAGGCTGCCTTAACTGCAGATGGTTCATCTCAAGGGGAGTCTCCACGAGATGAGGGCCAAATGATGTCTGCAGAAGAGGTCGCCGAAGGAATTATCAAAGCCATAATCAAGCGCAAACGGGATGTAGTGTTTACCACTCAAGGAAAATTGGCAGTATTCCTCAACAAGGTCATTCCTGGGCGAATGGACAAGATCGTTTTCAATGTTTTTGCCAAAGAACCCGATTCTCCCTTCGGAAAATAGTTACACGTAATCCTTGTCGCGGAAAGCGAGACTACTCTTTTCTTATTTCCTTTACACTGAGAACTATTTGTTATCTTAATTCCGATTAAGAATATAACCCTAAACAGATCATCTGGTGAAGGACATCCTTCAGGCATATCTCAAAAGACTGACTAACCTATCGGGCAATAACCGCTCATTGTTGCTGCATCGATTGATCCGCGATCAATTCATTGACCTGAATGACTTGGCCTACATCGATGGTAAGCCTGCTTGGCGTATTTTGGAGGAAGTGATCATACAAAAGACTTCTGTTAAGTTGGCTCCTTTATCCGATCCGAGAGACCCTAATTCGAATAAAAAGGCCGGCCTATTGAAGAGTCTAGCCAAAAAGGAGGAGTTCATTTTTCAAGAGTCTGGTGCTCGGGATCTTTACGTAGGATGGCCATTTGTGACCGGAAAATTCAATGATGACACCCTGGTTCGTGCTCCCTTGTGTTTTTTTCCAGTTGCTTTAGAGGTTGAAAAGGGTTACTGGGTACTTCAGCCAAAGAGCGAAGTAAGTGTGGGTTTAAATAAATCATTTTTATTAGCCTATGCTCATTTTAATGGTGTTTCTCTACCTGATGAATTGGTAGAGTTTACCTTTGATAATTTCGAAAAGGACAGCACCCGTTTTCGGAATCTTCTCTACGAAAAACTCACCGAGTCAAACGTTCAATTGCGGTTTAGCCGAAATTATTATGTCGATGAGGTGAACGAATTCCAGACCACCACAAAGAAGTCACTCTCAGAAGCCCATACGGGTGAGTTGAATGTGACGACCGAAGCAATTCTAGGTATTTTTCCTCAAGCAGATTCCTATCTGGTTCCCGATTATGACCACATGATCGCAGAGGATAAGTGGAAAGATTTGGATGCTTTCTTCACTGATAAGAGTTTGAATGCGCAAGCCTCTGATGGGGCAGTTGATTTGAGTCATTATTTCCTGACGATGGTCAAAGAGGAAGAGTCATATACTCCATTGCCCATCGATTCACACCAAGAGAATGCATTAAATGCCGTCAAAAGAGGTAATTCCGTGGTGGTGCAAGGGCCTCCGGGAACAGGCAAGTCACAACTCATTGGCAATTTGGTCTGCGACTTTATTGCTCGAGGCAAAAAAGTGCTGGTGGTTAGCCAAAAGCGTGCAGCGCTTGATGTGGTCTATGAGCGCTTGAAAGAATTAGAGTTAGAGGATTTTTTAGCCCTAGTGCATGATTTTAAAGCAGACCGAGCGGCAGTTTATCAAAAAATGGCCCGTCAAATTGATCGCTTACAAGACTATAGCCGGAGTAACGCAAACCTTGATGCCGTGCAGATCGACAGAAGCTTTAAAAAGGCAAGTCATCAAATTGAAGAGTCGATCGATCAATTGAATGAATACAAAGAAGCCTTATTCAGCGAAAAGGAATGTGGGCTTTCCGTAAAAGAGCTTTACCTCAGCTCTGACCCTGACCAACCAACCATGAATTTAACACAAGAATATGCCTCGTTGGATTTTAGGTCAATTGATTCCTTCTTAAAGCAACTCAGCCTCTTTATCGATTACTCAAAGCAATTGGATGACCGATCCCATCCATGGGTCGATCGAGTGAGTTTTGCCCATTTCGGTATAAATGAGTTAAAAAAGATACAAGCTGTCCTCGAAGAGATCCCACAAGAAGCCAGGCGCTTGGTCGAAGGGTTGCAATATATCGTGGGGGAAGAGGTCACCTACAATGACTGTAGAACGCTCAGTGAGAATTTAGATAAACTGAAGGAATTCAACGGTTTCTTGAAGAACAAAGAAGTTTACGCGTTATTCAAGCCCATGGTGGCTTTTCCAAATAAAGACACCGAATTGCTCTGGTTAAAAAACAGCAGAAACCTGATCAATGCATGCTTTGATGGGGCCGGAATTGAACGCTCATTGGATGCTTCAGCTATTGGTGAAATTCAGCTCATACTAAAGCAGCGGTTGGATGCTAAACGAACATTTTGGAAGTCCATTCGCTGGAACTTTTCCAAGCAAAAAACGAGGCTTGCCCGGGTGCTCGTGGCCAATGGCTTGAGCGATACAAAAGAAGACCTGAAAAACCTTACCGCACGCTTAGATAACCGATTGAACCTCCAGCATCAACTTACCAAACTAACCGCAGTAGGTTGGATCAACGAAGCCCCAACTTCACCAGATCAGACTTTGTTGAATCAGTGGTTAGATCAGTTGGTCATGGCAGTAGAGGCGAAGATGCGCTACGCCAATTTGACCAATTTCAAAGAGTACTTCAGTTTGGACCAACTTTCAGCAATGGAATTGAGAGCAAAGATCAATGCTATTCATGAGCATTTGAAAGAGCTACCAAGGCTGAGAGCCGTTTGGAACACCTATGTGCTTCCACGCCAGATCGATCTTTTGCTGACCGATGAAACGTATCGTAACGCACTCCAGAAGACACTTAAGAAGGACTTTGATGTACTTTGTGAGCTCGATCAGATCAGGGAGACATGTAACGAAGCAGAACGTGCAGTCCTAGAAAAGATAGGTGAGCACATGACGTCAAGTAAGGAGGAGCTTCTCATCTTATTTGACAACAGCTTGCGATTGGCTTGGATTGATCATATCGAGAGTAAATATCCTATGCTGAGAAGTGTGTCAACCTTGAAGTTTGAGAGTTTGGTAACCGACCTTCAAGAAGCGATTACTCAAAAACAAGAGGCGAGTCAGCACATCATGTTGCAACGAGTTCGAGAGACTACTTATGAGGGGATCGAGTTCAATCGCTTAAACAACCGGGTAACGTACAGAGACCTAGAGCATCAAGTGAATAAAAAACGGCAGGTGTGGCCTTTGCGGAAGATTCTGTCGAATTATGCAGAGGAGGTATTCAAATTATTGCCCTGTTGGTTAGCCTCACCAGAAACGGTGAGCACACTATTTCCAATGGAAACCGTATTCGACTTGGTTATTTTTGACGAGGCCAGTCAATGTTTTGCTGAGAAGGGCTTGCCGGCAATTTACAGAGGACGCCAGGCTGTCGTGGCTGGGGATGACCAGCAATTGCAGCCATTTGATTTGTACCGTGTGCGATGGGAAGATGAGCAAGAGGACATGGCACTGGAGGTTGATTCATTATTGAAATTAGCCAAAAACCATTTGATGCAAGTACGGCTGAAAGGGCATTATCGTAGTCAATCGAATGCTTTGATCGAGTTTTCAAACCGTCATTTTTATGATGGGCAGTTGAAGATGCTGCCTGCATTTGATCGCATAAATTTGAATGAGCCGGCGATTCAATACCATAAAGTGGCCGGTGTATGGCAAGACCAGCAAAATATAGAGGAGGCCAAAGCGGTTGTCGAATTGATTCAAAAAGAGCTACGGAGTAAACGGAACTTCTCCATTGGGGTGGTGACCTTTAATGCTCGCCAACAAGACCTGATCGCTGATCTGTTGGAAGAGCGAATAGCCAACCTACCGACTGATCTCTTGGTAAAGAACATTGAAAATGTTCAAGGAGATGAGCGAGACCTGATCATTTTTTCTACGGCCTATGCACCAGATGAAAAGGGTAAATTTAATGTGCAATTCGGTTCATTGAACCAAGCCGGAGGAGAGAATAGATTAAATGTGGCGGTCTCAAGGGCACGTGAAAAAGTGATCGTTGTGACCTCCATCATGCCTTCAGAATTAAAAGTGGAACAGACTAAAAATCCAGGGCCGAAGTTGTTGAAAGCATATTTAGCTTTTGCACAAGAGGTTTCGGAGGGGCGTTTCGAACCTTCGCCGAGAGAAGAGACCGAGCATTCGCCTCAATGGTACCTCAAGAACCAATTGAAAGCCTGGGAAAAGGAACTGCCGATAAAGTTTCAAGACGAAGGGAGTTATGCCGATTTATTGATGAAACGTCGTGGCAACTACGTGGGTGCCTTATTAACAGATGATAATGGGTTTTATCAATCACTCTCTACAAAGGATACCTTCGCCTATCAACCTGCTCTCTTAGAAGCAAAAGGCTGGCCTCATCGGCAAATGCATTCGAGGATATTTTGGTTGCAAAAAGAGCAAATGAAGTCTCGACTGGCGAATTTTGCTGAACAAGTGGTCGGCTAGTTTTCTTCCGGAACAATTCGAACTCCTGTAGACAGAATTCCCTCGAGCTCTACTTTGCGCATGTATTGTGCTAATCTAATGGAATATGTGCCTGCATAGGGGAATGGGTAAGCGTCAAGTCCTAATGTGTTGATTTGGTAAATACTATTGCCTTCACCTTTTGGTTTGCCGGTCTTTTGATCGTAGATGGTCAGCTCAACTAGGGTGTCTTGGAGCATACCGCCTGTGCTATCCAATAATTCCAATTTCACATAAAGATTGTAAAAGGGATAGTCCAAATTATTCCTGAGTTTCACCTCCACATCTTGAGTTTGGGCAGGAGCATCAAACTCGAAAGTGGCCAGGCTGTCCATGTGCCAAATGCCTTCGTCAAAGTCGACATCTGATTCAAAGGTCGAGCTGAGGTCGCAACTGGAGGCAGCCAAAAGGAGGAAAAGGAATAACCAAAAATGCTTAGGAATCATTTGTCTTCTTGCGTCTAAACGGCTTTTTGCGTCCTGTCTTGGGCTTTGCACTTTGTTGTTGATTCTTGGGAACTTGTTGTTGTTGCTTATTGTCTTGGTCATTCTGACGAGGTCCAACTTTCTTTTTTCTTCGCTGCTGGGATTTTCTTCTTTGTCTGTCGTCCTTTTTCTTAAAACGAGCATCCATTTTTTCCAGATCACTATTGATCTTGGCATCCTTGAGTTCGAGTTCTACTCTATCGAGGGTGAGGCTTTCCGGTGTTTCTCCTTTTTTGTTCAGGGCAATGATTTCTTTTACCCGTTGAGTTGAGATGGGGTGCCATGTGTTTTCATCCTTATAGCTGAACCACATCAATTTTCTGAAAATGTCAGTTTTCTCCAATCGGGCGTCGCCTTTCTTTGTTTTGAGGTACTTGATCTCAGGGATATCCTCGAGGGCGTCCATGTAGGTGTCCAGCTCGTAATTCAGGCAACACTTCAATCGACCACACTGACCAGAGAGCTTCGAAGGGTTTAAACTCAAGTTTTGATAGCGCGCAGCAGATGTGGAAACACTTTTAAAATCAGTGAGCCAAGTAGAGCAACAGAGCTCCCTGCCGCAAGAGCCAATGCCACCAAGACGGCCTGCTTCTTGCCTGAGGCTGATCTGGCGCATTTCGACACGAACCTTAAATTCTGCTGCCAGAAGTCTGATCAACCCTCTAAAATCTACACGTTCGTCTGCCGAATAGTAGAAAGTAGCTTTGGTGTTATCTGCTTGAAACTCGATGTCGGTCAGTTTCATCTTGAGCTTTTCCTCAAGAATGATATTTCTGGTTCTGTAAAGGGCTGGTAATTCTCTTTTTCGGGCTTCTTCGAACTTCTCTAGATCTGAAGGTGTGGCTTTGCGATAGATCTTTCGAATTTGATCGTCGTCTGCTACCCCCTTTTTCCGCATTTGGAGCCTGACCAATTCGCCCATCAATGCGACATACCCCAAATGATGTCCACCTTGAACATCTACAATGACAGGTTCGCCAGTTACGATGTCGAGTTGGTGCGCATTGCGGAAAAATTCTTTACGTCCATTTTTAAAACGAACTTCCACCACATCGAATACCTCGTGTGAAGGAATGTCCATGTTGGACAACCAATCAAAAGAATTGAGTTTGTTACAGCCGCCTGTTGCGCAACCTCCGTTGTTATTGCAACCTGCGGTACTACCTTCTACACCACAGCTACAACTCATGATCTATATCGAAGCCCAAAAGGGCGTTTTTTAATTGTTAATTAGTCTCAGGATATCTTGTCCGATGTCCTTTCGATGGTACTCATCGTCCCAAGTGATCTGACCAATGCCATTATACGCATTTTCCAGTGCATTTTCTACACTATTCCCTTTTCCTGTAACGGCAATTACACGACCTCCGCTGGTCAATATTTCTTCATTAGGTCCAGTTTTGGTTCCTGCATGAAAGACAAGTGCGTCTTTAACCTCATCGATGCCGTGAATGATATGACCTTTGGCATAACTGCCTGGGTAGCCTCCAGAAACCATTACGACAGTTGCCGCTGTCGATGGGTCTAAGGAATAATCCACCTGATCAAGTCGACCAGTGGTTGAGGCTTCCAATAAGTCGACAAGGTCAGAGTCAATTCTGGTCAGGACTGCCTGGGTCTCAGGGTCGCCCATTCTTACGTTGTATTCAATGACATAAGGTTCGCCGCCCATATTCATCAAGCCAATGAAAATAAATCCTTGGTAAAGAATGTCTTCCTCATTGAGCCCGTCTATGGTGGGTTTGATAATGCGTTCTTCTACTTTATCCATAAACGCTTGATCGACGAATGGAACAGGTGTAATTGCTCCCATGCCTCCAGTGTTGAGGCCTTTGTCATTTTCACCAATGCGTTTATAGTCCTTGGCTTCCGGTAAAATTTTATAGTTTTTTCCATCGGTTAGCACGAAGACAGAAACCTCAATGCCGTCCAAAAATTGCTCTACCACCACACGCGAAGAGGCCTCGCCAAACTTGGCATTTACCAGCATTTCTTTCAACGTATCTTGTGCTTCTTGTTGGGTCTCCGCAATGATGACTCCTTTACCGGCAGCAAGACCATCGGCCTTCAACACAACGGGGGTCGGATGGCTTCCAACATAGTTAAGGCCTTCTTCCAGGCTGTCTTTCGTAAAGGTTTTAGAACGGGCTGTGGGAATGCCGTATTTATCCATGAATTGCTTGGAGAAGTCTTTACTCCCTTCCAATTGTGCACCAGCTTTTGAAGGTCCGACAACACCAACATGCTGAAGTTCAGGTTGTTGGTCAAAATAGTCTTTGATGCCTTTGACCAGAGGGTCTTCTGGTCCCACAACTACGAGTTGAATTGAATTTGCTTTGACAAATTCAGCGATCGCATCAAAATCATTGACATCCAATGGAACATTTTTTCCGATCAAGGCAGTGCCTGCGTTTCCCGGAGCGATGAACAATTGATCACACTTCGCACTTTGAGCAATCTTCCAACTGAACGCATGTTCTCTACCGCCGCTTCCTAAGACAAGGATATTCATAGTCGTTACGCTTTTAAGATCGGTAAAGGTAATTAATCCGAGAAAAAGGCGACGGAATTAATTGGCGTATTCTGAAATGAATTTAATGCGTGCTAAACGCATGTCTTCTTCGTACAGATCCTCTTCCTCAAATTCTTCTAAGGCCTTGTCTATGTCATCCGATTCCGCATTCATAAAATAGTCCATGATCTCTTGGAGAAGCTCTTCGTCCATCAAAGTTTCCAGGTAGTAATCCAAGTTCAGCTTAGTCCCTGCAAAGCAAATGATCTCCATCTCTTCGATCAATTGGTCGAAAGTCCAGCTTTTTAGTTCAGCCATTTCTTCGAGATCCATTTTTTTATCGATCTGTTCAATGATGAAGATCTTGTTTTTCGACTTCGAACCGGAAGATTTGATGACAACCACATCCTCAATTTCAATGTCGTTGTCTTCTACGTACTTGTTGATCAGTTCAAGGAAAGGGGCTCCAAATTTATTGACTTTGCCCATTCCGATACCGTTGACATTGGCCAAAGCCTCCTTTGTCGTTGGGTATGTCGTGGCCATTTCTTGCAACGAAGGATCTTGTATGATCACGTAAGGTGGCAGGTTTCGCCCTTTTGCTACTCTTTTTCTTTCGGCTTTCAATAAGTCGTACAATACCTTGTCGTAAGAGTTGCCACTTCGGGCTCCGGCTGATACTTCATTCGATTCATCCTCCGCTTGGTCCACATCACTGTAGTCAAGGTCTTTAGTGATCTCAACTGGATGTGGAGCACGAAGGAACTCTTTACCTCTTCCCGTTAATTTTAAAAGCCCGATGTTCTCGATGTCCTTGCTGATGAATTCATTGAGTAACGTTTGCCTGATCACCGTTTTCCAGAACTGTTCGTCTTTGTCTTTTCCCTTGCCATATACGCTGAGCTGATCATGCTCATAGCTTTTGATGTACTGATTTTGGGAACCGCGTAGGACACTGATGAGGTGTGTCATGCCAAATCGCTCTTCTGTTTCTTGGACAGTTTGAATCGCTAGCTTAACATATTCTTGTCCGTCGAAGCTCTCTCGCTCGTAGCGACAATTGTCGCATAAGCCTGATTCTTTACAGTGTGTGTCTTCGTATTCTTCACCGAAATAATGGAGCAATTGTTTCCTACGACAAACAGCCGATTCGGCATAAGAAGACATTTCCTCTAGCAGAAGCTTTGCATTTTCTTTCTCAGTTACCGGTTTGTCCTTATTGAATTTCTCCAGTTTTAAAATGTCATTATAACTGTAGAACATGATGCATTGACCCTCTAAGCCATCGCGTCCTGCTCTACCCGTTTCTTGGTAATAGCCTTCTAAGGATTTTGGCACATCGTAATGGATAACGTATCGGACATCAGGCTTGTCTATGCCCATGCCGAAGGCGATGGTAGCAACGATCACATCGACCTCTTCATTCAGAAAGTCGTCTTGATTTCTCATCCGAACACCTGAGTCGAAGCCGGCATGATAAGGCCTTGCTTTAAAACCATTGACCTGCAAGAAGTTTGCGATCTCTTCAACCTTTTTGCGGCTGAGGCAATAAATTATTCCTGATTTTCCTTCGTTTTCCCGTATGAATTTGATCAGCTGCTTTTTGACGCCCTTCTTAGGACGAACTTCGTAATAAAGGTTTTCCCGATTAAATGAGGACTTGAACAGATCCGCATCTTCCATGTTCAAGTTGCGTTGAATGTCCAGCTGGACTTTTGGAGTTGCCGTAGCTGTCAGGGCGATTATGGGTACATCACCGATCTGATTGATGATGCTCTTGATCCGGCGATACTCCGGCCTGAAATCATGGCCCCATTCTGAGATACAGTGGGCTTCGTCAATCGCAGCAAAGGAAACATTCGCCTCTTTTAGGAAGTCGATGTTCTCTGGTTTGGTCAACGATTCAGGAGCAACGTAGAGAAGCTTGATTTCACCCGCAAGCGTAGATTTTTTTATTTTCTTGATCTCCGTTTTGGATAAGGTAGAGTTCAGAAACCGTGCATTGATGCCCACAGCATTCATTTGGTCTACCTGATTTTTCATTAGGGCGATGAGAGGGGAGATGACAATGGCCGTACCTTCTTGTACAATGGCGGGGATTTGATAGCACATGGATTTGCCCGCGCCTGTTGGCATGATCACAAAGGTGTTCTTGCCTGCCAGTAAATTGAGAATGATCTTCTCCTGATTCCCTCTGAATTGGTCGTATCCAAAGACTTTTTTGAGTGTTGCTCGTAATTCTTCAACCTTTACCATAAAGTTGTATCTAATTGAAAATTAGGATAGTCTTTCCTTATCTTTGTTCGACTCTTTAAAAAATAGTGTCTAATTGAAGATAACTAAAAATATCCAAACCATTGCTAGGTCAACTTTGGTCGATGAGGCCAATGCGATCACAAAAATAACGGAATACATCGATGAACAGTTCGAAAACGTTGTCGAAACTATTCTGAACACCAATGGTCGTGTCATTGTCACCGGAATTGGCAAAAGCGCCATCGTGGCTAGCAAGATCGTTGCAACTCTTAACTCCACAGGTACCCCTTCTGTTTTCATGCATGCGGCAGATGCCATCCATGGCGATTTGGGCATAATACAAGCGCATGATGTAGTGATCTGTATTTCTAAGAGTGGCAATACAGAAGAGATCAAAGTGTTGGTTCCTTTATTGCGACGATTGGGCGTGAAAATCGTTGGCTTGGTGAGCAACATGGATTCTTTTGTGGCCAAACAGGCCGATTATGTATTGAATGCCACCATCGATCAGGAAGCCGATCCAAATAATTTAGCTCCAACAACGAGTACAACGGTACACATGGCCCTAGGTGATGCCCTTGCCATTTGTTTGTTGCAGGCCAGAGGCTTCTCCTCTCAAGATTTCGCCAAATTTCACCCGGGTGGTTCACTGGGTAAACAGCTGTATTTAAAAGTTGATGATATTTATCCTAAGAATGAACTGCCATTGGTAGATGAAGACCTCAAGATCAAAGAGAGCATTGTCATCATCTCGCAAAAGAGATTGGGTGCGGCAGCGGTTGTGGACAAGAACAATGAGCTGCTAGGGATATTTACGGACGGTGATTTGAGGAGAATGCTCGAAAAGTACAACGATTTTAGCAGTTTGCGTATAAAAGAAGTAATGACGGCAAACCCTGTGACCATCGAAAAGGGGGAATATGCCATCAGAGCACTTAACCTCATGCGCGCTCATGACATCAACCAGTTGATCGTTGTTGAAGGGAAACATGTGGTTGGGTTTTTACATATTAATGACCTCATAAACGAAGGGATAGTCTGATGCCAAATAATTACGTCGTTATCATGGCTGGTGGAATTGGAAGTCGATTCTGGCCTTACAGCCGCGCAGAGAAGCCAAAGCAATTTTTAGATGTACTCGGAACAGGTCGATCATTGATTCAAATGACCTACGATCGGTTTTTGAACATTACAGGGAGTGAAAACATTTTTGTGATCACCAATAAGCGGTACAAGTCTTTGGTTAAAGAGCAATTGCCAGAACTGACAGATGATCAAGTGCTGCTAGAGCCAATAGGTAGAAATACCGCAGCGGCTGTCGCCTACCCAGCGTATAAAATAAAAGAGAAGGACCCGGAAGGAGTGATGATCGTCGCGCCATCCGACCATGTCGTGTTCAAGGAAAAAATCTTCAAAGACAACATTACCACGGCAGTGAAAGCCGCCAAGGGAAGTGAAAAATTGATCACCTTAGGCATTGTTCCAAGTCGGCCTGAAACGGGGTATGGCTATATCCAATACCATTCAAGTCCTTTGAAGAAGGTGAAGAAAGTCAAGACCTTTACGGAGAAACCTGAATTGGAATTGGCACAGAAATTCATTGATTCCGGCGATTTTGTCTGGAACGCTGGTATATTCATTTGGTCGATAGATTCCATTACAAAGGCATTTGAACGACATCTAGAGGATATCGCAGAGGTATTCAAAGAGGGTGCCGCAAGCTACTATACAGCACAAGAGCAAGACTTCATAGATCGAGCCTATTCTCAATGCAAAAGCATTTCGATCGATTACGGAATTATGGAAAAGTCGGAAGACGTTTACATGGTCAAAGGTAAATTCGATTGGTCTGATTTAGGCAGTTGGGATTCCCTACACGACATCAAGGACAAAGATGATAATGGGAACGTGGTAGACGGCAATGTACTCTTATACGATACAAAAAATTCCTACATCAAAGGACCTGATGATTTGTTGATCGTAGTCCAAGACCTTGACGGTTACCTGGTCACAAAGTCAGATAATGTCATCTTGATCTGCAAGAAAGATGCAGAAAAGAAATTCAGGGACTTCCTTAGCGATGCCAAAGAAAAAGGGGAAGGGTTTGCCTAATTCCGCTGCCTGATGGTTTCATAAATAAACACACCGGTTGCCACTGAAACATTTAAGGAGTCGATCTTCCCACTCATGGGTAGCTTGGCTTGCTGATCAGACATTTTCATGTATTCGTCTGAAATGCCTTCTTCTTCAGACCCCATCAATAAACCGATCGGACCACTCAGGTCTGTATTGAAGACCAGCTCATCGGCTTTTTCAGTACAAGCCACCACCTTTATGCCATTTTGCTGAAGCTCTCTGATCGTATCTTTTAAATTCATCGAACGAATCACGGCAATGTGATTAAGCGCACCAGCGGAGGTTTTCATGGCATCTGCACCAATTTGTGCACTGCCACGGGAAGGAACAATGATACCATGAACACCAGCGCATTCTGCCGTTCTGGCTATTGCACCGAAATTTCTTACGTCCGTTATGCGGTCCAAAATGATCAGAAAAGGATCTATCGCTTGAGCATAAGCAGAAGAGATCACATGATCCAGCGAAGCAAATTGAATAGGACTCACAAAGGCAATGGTGCCTTGGTGGTTTTTCCGCGTAATGCGATTCAATTTCTCAATCGGGACTTTCTGATAAGGTATTTTCCGTTGATGGCAGAGCTGCAAAAGCTCGCTGCTCAGGTCGTTCTGCAGATCGCGCTGAACCATCAATTTATCAATCTCTTTGCCTGCTTCGATGGCTTCTATGACCGCTCGTGTCCCGTAAATAAAATCCGTAGTTGTTCTTCTTTCCATTATTCAATGATTCTGCCTGATCGCCATTGCGTAACCGCGGTCATCCAATCTTCTTTGTAGCGGTTTCCTCTGATTAAGTTGTAGGTAACTGCTCCCTCATTTTCTACTCTATCAAAAACAAACCGAAGTCGACCACCATTGCCTGATGAGTATACCCAGAGCTCAGTTTTTTCATTTCGAAATACCTGAAGTGGATTTCCGAAGATCAGATAGATCATTCCTCGATCTGTCTTCCATCCATCGCGGTCTGTGGTAAAAAGTCTTCCCGCCTTGCGAATTCTCCTGTAGAAGTATTTTATAAAGTCCTTGGCAACCCGTTGGTTGCTGGATATCGTGTTTTGCACGAATTCCTCAAATCCATCGCGGCTGTCTTTGGCCTCTTGAAGGGCCGTGTACTCGTCGTTTGTGCTCAAAAAGATCAGCGGCCGGGCAAGCTTATTGTAATCGTTGAAAAAGGGATAATAGGGGTCTGTGACCAGTAAATAGAGACTTTGCTGTCTTTCTTTCGACGCACTTATTTTATAATATCCTTCATTGTAAAAAGTGAAAAGCTCATTTTGCTCTGTGCCATATAGCGTGTCTAATACCACAGGCTCAGCGGGTTCAATTGCCGTGTCATCAAATGGAGGCATTGGGATACCCGCATTCACTTGAAAGCCGGTGAGTTCAAAGTTACCATCCTCACGGAATACATCGCGTATACGAACTTTGTCACCTTTATTGACATAGGAAGAGAAATAAGGGATGTCTGTTTCAGGCTGAAAAAGCATGAATGGTGGAGCCGTTCGAGAACCGATCACTAAAGGAATATCGTATTTGAACCTTCTATTTTTCGGGATATTGTAAATGTCAAGTACGATGAGCTGCTTTGAGTCCGTTTCGACTTCAAATTGATAAATGAATTCTCTAATACCGGTGAAAAGAATAGCACTGGAGTCTAACTGGATTTCTGTGTTGGGTTCTTTTTCTGCTGTGTAATTGCTTCTGAGGTCATAGGTCAGCAGGTAGTCCGACACTTTCACATTCCCACTATTTAGGCTGAATTTTAGGTAAACCTTATGTTTGCCTTCATCGGAGGCTACTTTGTGCTCGATCAAAAATTCGTGATCAAGATCGTAGAGATAACCTATCTCAGAAGAATTCATTCGGCTTTGACCGAGCGTCGTCAGGCAGCTGAAGAGAATGAATAAGGTAATGTGCAGACGCATGCTTCAAAGTTATCGTTTAATTAGACATACTTGTTAATCAATATAAAAATCAAGCGGGTTTAAGCGAAACAATTCTATTCCATTAAATTTGGCCAAATTTCTACTATGGGGACCTACACAACTGAAATTGCTTCTGACAAAATCGTTTCGGATAACCCAATCCATCAACGTTTATTGCAAGCCTATTATTTGGCTAAGCCTTACATCAAAGGGAATTTGCTTGAATTGGGTTGCGGTGAAGGTAGAGGGGTTGAACTTCTTGCCCCTTTGGCAGACAATTATTTGGCTCTGGATAAGATCGGTGAAGTCATCGATGAATTGAAGCAGAAATATCCAGCGGTTGATTTTCAACAAGCGGTTTTCCCGCCTTTTTCAAGCCTGGAAGAGAATAGCTTCGACACCATTGTCTCATTTCAAGTCATAGAGCATGTGAAGAAAGACGCGGAGTTCTTGTCGGAGATCTACCGTGTTTTGAAACCTGGGGGCCGAGCAGTGTTGACGACTCCAAACATAAAGAAAACGCTAACACGTAATCCTTGGCATGAACGAGAGTATACGGCTCAACAACTTAAAACACTCGCACAGCGATATTTTCAGAAGGTGGAAATAAGGGGTGTGGCGGGGAATGAGAAGGTCATGGAATACTATGAAGAGAACAAAAGATCGGTGCAGAAGATTACGCGCTTCGATGTATTCAATCTACAATATAGATTGCCTGCTGCTCTTCTTCGAATACCCTACGACCTCTTGAATCGAATGAATCGAAATAAGTTGAATCAGGGCAACAGCACATTGGTGGCCACTATTCAACACGACGATTATTTCTTGACAGATAAGGCCAGCGAGGCCCTGGATCTTTTTCTGGTATTGGAAAAATAATTAGCCATTTTTGATAAAAACGCATTGTCATATGAAGAACATGTTAGTTGCTTTAATGTCTGTATTGCTATCACAGGCTGTGATGGCACAAGACCTGAGTAAAGCCTACGAAAAAGTAGTGGATGGAGTCGTGGTGATCATGACCCAAGAAAGTGAGGTGCTTCGTCAAAGTGGCCAAGAGATCAAAGTGGGCGTTTCCGGTTTAGGTACCGGTTTTTTAGTCGATGACCTATACATCATGACCGCTTCGCATGTGGTGCATACAGCAGAGACCATTATGATCAAGTTCAGCGATGGGGAAGAGATACCCGCTGATGTGGTGAGCGATTACAAAGTGGCCGATCTTGCTTTGCTCAAGTTGAAATGGAAAAGCAAGAGTGGTAAAGTGCTGACGCTAGGCGATTCAGATGCGCTGAAAATCGGAGAGCAGGTCTTTATCATTGGGGCACCGCTTGGGCTTACTTACTCCTTTTCCTCAGGTTATGTAAGTGGTCGGCAAACGAGCCAAAAAAGGACAAGCGCATTGGTGAAGGCCGAGTTTATCCAAACAGATGCTTCTATTAATCATGGCAATTCAGGTGGCCCAATGTTCAACACAAAGGGTGAAGTTGTCGGAATTGTGAGTTCTATTCTGTCACAGTCAGGTGGATTTGAAGGAATTGGCTTTGCGGCGAGCTCCAATATCGCTAAGGATTTGCTTCTTGATAACCATGCCATGTGGACCGGAATAGATGGTAAGGTTATTTCTGGCGAACTGGCTAAAATTCTAAACCTGCCTCAGCCGGAAGGTTTATTGGTTCAAAAAGTTGTTTTGCTTTCCCCTATGGGCTTGATGGGTGTGAAGGGAGGAAGTTTTAAAGTCATGATAGACGATGAAGAGATCCTTCTGGGCGGAGATGTGATTTTAGCAATTAATGGTGTTCAGCTGTCCACATCGCCCAAATCGCTCGACTCCATTGCCGAAATCTTAAGCGCCAACAATCAGAATCCGCTCGAATTGACTGTCCTACGAGCTGGAAAAATCGTTACACTAAAGCAGCAGTAAAAAGAAAGGCGAGCATTGCTCGCCTTCATGGATTAAAAATTACTTCTCAAATTCAGTTGATCTTCCTGGCTTTGGAGCATGGACAGCACCTGCTGAGATTCTTCCAATAAGCCAGCATTACGTAAGATCAGACTGATGTACTGCAGGCCTCTCATTTTTGCTCTAAAAGAAAAATCGAAGCGCCCTTTTTCTTGCTGGTAAGCAATTTCATCATTGAACTGTTTCGCCATGGCCAAAGCCATCTCTTTCCCTTTTTCTACTTCTCCAATATCTAGGTAGCCTTGAATGAAACCAATGGAGGACACATCATAAGGAACAGATTCAATTGGCATTTTGGCCATTCCGAAATCCAGCACTTCTTTGGCTTTTGTTGAATCACCTTCCATTATTAACGCTTCGGCTAGGGTAGTGATCATCGAGCGGTGATTCTGCACAAAGCCTCGGTAGTCCTCGTTAAGGTTGGTGTTGGGGTTATCAAGCCCTCTGAAACGCATTTTATTCATCACGTTGTCATACATGACTTCGGTATTGACCAAGTCTTGCAAACCTGCAGGTTTACGGATTGGCAACAGCCTGTATGCCATGCCTTCCTGTACCAGATAAGGAGAGATGTCGAAATTGACCGCATTCTCTGAGGTATAATTGAAATAGATCGGTCTTTCCCAATTGTTCTGAGCGATAAGGTCGAGCATCATCAGTTGCCCTTTATCTAAATATGGACTTTCAAGGTCACCGTTTTCGTTCATATTGAATGTGAAGAACATGCGTGGTGTGATGTATTGCTCCAAACTTTCTGGCACAATATTCATCTCTTTTACCTGAGCCGTATCGACATCAAGCAATAAAGACTTGGCCGGAACCAACATGACTTCATTGCCGGAGGTAAAGGTTCTCTTGAACGACTTAACGTCACGTTTCACAATGTCTAGGTACTGGGCGAGATCCACCGCTTGTCCCTCAAATTGTGGCTGTTCCTGAATGAATAGTACATCGTTCTTTCCTTGCCTGTAGTTCTCTTTGGTTAATGAATACTTGAAGGCAGGAGAATCATTCATGTCTGTTGCCGTCTGATCCACATACCAATCCGTGTTGTAGTAACTCAACACCACGACACGAACATCTGTTCTAAAGCCCTCCACTTCCTGGATGTACCATAAAGGGAAGGTGTCATTGTCTCCACCCGTGAATAAAATAGCATTGGGTGCAACAGAGGCCAAAAAGTTTCTCGCTGAGTCAACAGAGAAATACCGATCTGATCGGTCATGATCGTCCCAGTTTTGGGCAGCCAAGATCAATGGTGCCACTAGCCCTAAGGCGATGGCTGCAGGGGCAAGCTTTTCGCTTCGCTTCGCTATGGCTTGGCCAATGGCCAAGATGGATAAACCGATCCAGATGGCGAAAACGTAATAGGAACCCGCATAAATGTAGTCCCTTTCTCTAGGTTCAACAGGTGGTGAGTTCAAGTAAATGACCAAGGCCACTCCGGTTAAAACAAAAAACATCAGGGTAGCAGCAAACCTTTTGGGGTCTTTGTTGAATTGGAAGAAGAAGCCGATCAATCCCAAGATGAAAGGAATCATATAGTATTGATTTCTTCCTTTGTTGTTAACGATGGTTTCAGGAACCCCCTTATCAGAAGCAAGCGGGCCTAACCAATCGGCATCCTGTATATCACTTTCTCTCCCACTAAAATTGAACATGAAATACCTGAGGTACATGTGCCCGATCTGATGCGAGAACATGAAATACAGGTTATCGGCGAAGGAGGGTTTTTGCCCCGGCCTCAGCCCTGTTATTTGCATATACTTTTGAATGTGGGATGGAGATGGACTCCACATGCGAGGCAACAATGTCTGGTATGCCGGATCGTAATCTACTTCGGTCTTGTAATCAGCAACACGGTATTCATCTTCCGCCTTGTAGTAGATCGGTGCACCCTGTCGGATGTCGGTCTGCTGGGCATTAAAGTATTGACCATAGACTAAGGGTCTGCTGCCATATTGTTCTCGTTTGAGGTAAGAAACGAAGGTCATCACATCTTCCGGGTTGTTTTGATCGATCGGAGGATTAGCTTGAGATCGAATCAATATAACGGCATAGCAGCTGTATCCGATAAGGACAAAGGCCATCGACAAAATCAGGGTATTCCAATTGGGTAAGTCTTTTTTTGCTGTGTAGCGTAAGCCGAGCACAATAAGAGCGATCACCAGAAGCGTTAAAAAGAGTGCACCGGAACCAAAAGGAAGACCAAATGTATTTACGAAAGTGATCTCAAATTTTCCGGCAATGGTCGGCAAGCCCGGAATAATGAAGGAGTTGATGAATAACACCAAGAAAAGGCTAAAACCAATCGCGGCTATTGCTCCCAACCAAGTCGGGTTTTTATATTTTTTGAAATAATAGATGAGTCCAAGCGCAGGCAAGGTCACGAGTCCTAACAAATGCACTCCAGTTGAAAGCCCTAACATGTATGCAATGAAGAGCAACCATTTGTTACCGCTGCTTTCGTCATCCACCAGTTCCCACTTGAGCATGGCCCAAAACACCACAGCGGTAAAGAAGGAGGACATGGCATAGACCTCACCTTCAACGGCAGAAAACCAGAAGGAGTCAGTAAAAGTGAAAGCCAAGGCACCAACGGCTCCGGCACCAGCCAGCATGATCTTCTGATAGGCTGTTTCTTCGCCAATTTGTGCGTTGAGTAATTTTCTGCCCAACATCACGATCGACCAATACAAAAAGAGTATGGTAAAGGCGGAGGCCAAAACGCTCGACATATTGACCCAATAAGCAACTTGTTCCACGTCACCCATCGCAAGCATCGAGAACAATCGTCCGATCAACATGAAAAGTGGAGCACCTGGTGGGTGCGATACTTCAAGTTTGTAAGCTATGGCGATAAACTCTCCACAATCCCAAAAACTTGCTGTTCGTTCTACGGTGAGCACATATACGATCAGTGAAACTGCAAATACGACCCAACCAGTGATGTTGTTCAGCTTTTTAAATTCCATCTATTACCAGCTTTAGGGCGTGAAAATAGTAAAAATATGTGTGGCTAGGCGTTAAAAAGTATTAATCGTACACCGTGGCATAAAACCACAACCAAAAAAGAAAAAGAGGGACGTAGGTGGTGAAGACTATGGCATTGGCCACCGATTTTTTCTTGCGTGCTGCGAAATCAATTCCATAGGTCAAAATGATCCAATAGGCCACCTCAAACAGATTCAAGCTTTGGTTAACATAAATGTACTTGTCCTGAACCGATTCATAATCGAAAAAGGACATCAGTGAAAACGGATAAAAAGCCTGGAATTCAAAATAATTGGTTTCGGGCTGGATGAGAATGAACCACAAGGTCTTGAGTAAGGTAGGAATGAAAAAGACCAATTCTGCGACCATAGCGATTTTCCAACATTTGCTGTAGCTAACCTTATACCCCCACATAAAACAGCCTGTCCATAGAATAAAAGCAATGACCGTGAATTTTAATCCGTACATCACTGGCACACCTAAAATTTTCAAGCCGGCAATAAGGCGTAGGATAAGCATTTCAGTGCCCTGAGCAAATTGAAATGCAGGTATTTGAGCAATAATGAAGCTTTGCTGAATGAACAGAAGAAGAATGTACAAAACACAGATGACCCCAAAAAAGAGGTACATGTTAAAGTCTGTGTAACTGCGGACTTTTAGCTCTAACTCACTATAAGGTCTTGGCATGATGCTAAACTACAATGAAAATTCGCACGTTGTAATAAAAATGTGTCAGGGCATGGTGATGAGGATAAGCGAAGCTAATTTTGTGATCAAATGAAAAGAGTACGGAAGTATTTGTTAGGGCTTATTCTGTTCGTCCTATGCGCAGGGGTCAACGCTCAGCCAACCGATAGTACCAAGTACTTGCTCTTGGATTTTGCCCTTCAACTGGAGATCACAGATGCCATTGATCACATGTACAACTTTGACTTTGGCAAGGCGGAAGTCGAATTTGCTTGGATCAAATACAACCACCCGGAACACCCCTTGTCCTACTTTTTGTATGGCATTTCTACCTGGTGGCAAATGATGCCCAATCTCGATGAAAGAGGTCCACTTTACGGAGACGAATTCTTGGCTTACATGGATACCACCATTACAAAGGCCGAGCAGTTACTAGAGGTAGAGGAAGATAATGCGGAGGCGTATTTCTTTTTGGCTGGGGCCTATGGGTTCAAAGGAAGATATTTTTCAGACCTAAAGAGCTGGGGTAAATCAACGAACGTCGGAAGACTCGCCTTGAAGTATCTTGAGCGTTCACGAGAATTTACCGACATCAGTCCAGAGATCCTTTTTGGCGACGGTCTCTTTAATTACTATGCTATTTATATAAAGGAGAATTACCCTTTGCTGCGCCCTGTTTTGGCTTTTTTTCCAAAAGGAGACAAGGAATTAGGTGTTCAGCAGCTTGAGGAAGTGGCGACTAATGCCTTTTACACGAGGGTTGAAGCAGTGTACTTCCTGATGCGCATCAAGGCCTTTGATCTGAACGAGACTTTCGAAGCGTTGAGGCTGGCAGAGTACATCTACCAGAAGTATCCGAATAACCCCTATTTCCATCGTTTCTATGCACGGATGCTTTTTGCTGCGGGACAATGCACCCAGTCAGCGGAAGTCTCCTATGAAATATTGGAACGTATAAAAGACCGGCAATTAGGGTACGAGGCTGTTAGCGGGAGGTATGCTGCTTTCTTTTTGGGTCAGCTGTATCGCTCGCAAAAGAATGACGAGGAAGCGGAAAGATATTTCCGCCAGGTCATCAGCTTTACTGAAAAAGTCGAGCAGGAAGAATCAGGTTATTATTTGAATGCGCAACTCTACTTGGCCAAAGCTGAGTTGGAAAGAGAAGAATACGAAAGCGTCTTGGAGCGCATTGATATCATAAGAGATAACACCAAAAGAAAAGAGTGGATCAATAAAGAAGCCCGAGATTTGAAAAAATTAGTGAGAAAAGAGCGTTAATTTTTGGATTAAAGATAGAATTATATTCTATATAACACTTTTAAACAAAATATTATTTTGCTTACTTCGTGCTATGAATGCTGGTTTAAAATTAGATAAGATTGATAGGAAGATCTTGGATATCCTTCAATCAAACGCCAAGATCACCAATGCACAGTTATCAAAGGAGATCGGTCTATCTCCGGCCCCTACATTAGAGCGGGTGAAAAAACTTGAAAACTCAGGGATTATTAAAAGTTACCATGCCAAACTCGATACGGATAAAATTGGTATGGGGGTAAGTACATTTGTCTATGTCACACTTAAAGGACATAACAAACAGAATATTGAAGTCTTTATTGAAGCGATCTCAAGCATCGATGAGATCATTGAATGTCATCACATCACCGGTTCTGGAGATTTTGTACTCAAAGTAATTGCAGCCGATATTTCATCCTACCAGAAACTCATGCTAGAAAGGGTAAGTGATATTTCTGTTGTCGACAATCTGCAATCAATGGTCATTCTTTCTACATTTAAGGATAGTAAGGTCTTACCTATTCCGGAGTAACTGATCAATGACAAAAGACAAGAAGCAGATACTTGATACGCCGCAGATCACACAGATCATCACCAGAATGGCCTATCAGATCTATGAGCAAAATTACAAGGCAGAGAAGCTTTACTTTTTTGGAATTGCACAAAATGGCTTGAAGTTAGCCCAGTTGATCGTAGAAGAGCTTTCCAAAATAGCGGATATCCAGACTGAAACACTCTTGATGGACATCGACAAATCGGCGAGAAGTCAACCTAACCTTGATCATGTAAGTATGCCAACGGGTGAACGCCTGTACATTATTGTGGTCGATGATGTGTTGAATTCGGGTCGAACAATGATGCATGCGTTTGACCCTTTGCTAAAGCTCCACATCGAAAAACTGCAAACCTGCGTCTTGGTGAATAGAAGTCATAAACGGTTTCCCATCGCAGTAGATTTCAAGGGAATGGAGTTAGGAACTACAATTGAAGAGCATATTGAAGTCCAATTGGAAGAGGATCATTATTCTGCTTTTTTGTATTAACTTTCTACAATCAATCAAAATTTAAACTCTTTATTTCATGACAATGAAAGAGCAAAACACGGGAGTTCTAGTTGAGAGCGTTGAAGGTCTCAGCAAAGAGCTAACCCAGGTTTGGGAAACTGTACAGCAATACGCTACAGAGTTTGGTCTTAGTCTAATTGGAGCTGTCGCGGTATTGGTTATCGGCCGATGGTTGATCAAAGGAATTATTCGTCGATTCAACAAGGTATTAGAAAAACGAAATGTTGATCCTACCATTATTCCGACAGTCAAAGGCGTTGTCAATGGAGCGTTAATAATTGCCCTCCTTTTGGCCGTCATAGGTATGCTGGGGATAGATACCACGGGACTGATCGCCGTATTTGGTGCTGCCGGTTTAGCCATCGGTCTTGCTCTGCAAGGCTCCTTAGCCAATTTTGCAGGGGGTATCCTGATCTTAACTTTAAAACCTTTCAAAGCAGGGGATTTTGTAGAGGTCAATGGACAATCAGGCTCAGTGCATGGCGTTAGCATCATCAACACCGTATTAAAGACACCTGATAATAAAACAATTTATTTGCCAAATGGAGCTGTCGCAGGTGCCAACATTACCAATTACACCGAAGAGGGTAAGCGTAGATGGGACAAGGTCTATGGTATCGGTTACGGCGATGATTTTGAAAAAGCTAAAAAGATCATTTCTGACTTATTAGCAGCTGATGAGCGTGTTCACAAAGATCCGGCTCCTTTTGTGAGAGTTGGAAATTTGGGAGATAGCAGCGTGGACATCACTGTTCGAGCCTGGGTCGATACACCCGAATACTGGAATGTCAATTTTGACATGATTGAAAAGGTAAAGAAGGAATTCGACGCCCAAGGCATTTCAATTCCATTCCCTCAAAGGGACGTACACATTTACAACGAACAGTAAGTGGTTTGAGAAAATTCAAGGAGCTTCGGCTCCTTTTTTTATACTCACAGCTTAGCCCGCAATGGCGAATAGGGTTTTCAATGTCGCTTGAGGGCTATGCGGTTGGTGGTTGAATTCTGTATATTTATTGCCCAATTAGAAGCCTATGTCTATTCATAAATCTGAGATCAAGAAGATCACCACACACCAACTGCAAGCCATGAAAGATCGAGGAGAGAAGATCTCGATGCTCACAGCGTATGATTTTTCAATGGCACAGTTAATTGATTCAGCAGGAGTAGACATCATCCTGGTGGGCGACTCGGCCTCTAATGTCATGGCCGGACACGAAACGACCTTACCTATTACATTAGACCAAATGATCTACCATGCAGGTTCCGTGGTTCGAGCTGTGAGCCGCGCCTTTGTTGTGGTGGATATTCCTTTTGGTTCTTATCAAGGGAATTCCTCTGAGGCCTTACGGTCTGCCATCCGGATCATGAAGGAGTCAGGAGCACATTCCGTAAAAATGGAAGGCGGCGAAGAAATCAAGGAATCTGTTTTGCGTGTATTAAGTGCTGGTGTTCCTGTCATGGGTCACTTAGGATTAACACCTCAATCGATTTACAAATTTGGAACCTATGCAGTGAGAGCTAAGGAGGAGGATGAAGCCAATAAGCTCATTCGTGACGCCAAGTGCTTAGAAGACTGTGGTTGTTTTGCTATCGTGTTGGAGAAGATTCCAGCCGACTTGGCCAAACGGGTAGCAGAAACAGTAAATATTCCAGTAATTGGAATTGGTGCAGGTTCTGATGTGGATGGTCAGGTGCTTGTGATGCACGACATGCTGGGGATCACTAAAGAGTTCAAGCCTCGCTTTTTGAGACAATATGCAGACGTGGGCAGTATAGTGACAGAAGCGGTGACGAACTACATCAAAGACGTTAAGTCGAAAGACTTTCCGAATGAAAAAGAAAGTTATTGATAGCAAGAATCGTTTGACCAGATATGTCACTGCTGATGGGATCACCCAACTTGTGCAGAAATAGTTGAAAGGAATGAACAAATTGCCCCTGATGGGGCTTTTTTATGGGAGAAGCATTATGGAAAAAAAATTTCTACCCTTATTCCCTTTGAAGTTAGTTGCCTTTCCGGGAGAGCAGCTTAATCTTCACATTTTTGAGCCACGTTACAAGCAGCTCATTTCAGAATGCGTGGAGCAGCAAAGTACTTTTGGTATTCCTGTTTTCAATGAGGTTATCTTAGACTATGGCGCTGAGATGGAGGTGGTGAAGATCGTAAAGTCCTATGAGGGTGGAGAGATGGATATCACTACCCGATGCGTTTCTGCATTCAAGCTCGAGCGTTTTGACGAAAAGGTAGCAGGGAAACTGTATTCCGGGGGGCTGGTGCAGCCGATTGTTGATCATCAGAATGGCAACGAAGAGCAATGGGCCGAATTAAGACGCCTAGCTAAAGAATTGATCAGCGTGCTTCATATGGAAGAAGATTTTGATGTGGATCTCTTGGGGAATTCATTTGAATTAGCACACAAATTAGGCTTATCTTTAGATCAAGAATACGACATGTTGCAAATGCCCGAGGAAGCGCGGAGGCAAGAATACATGATCAATCATTTGAAAAGAGCTATTCCACTCATCAAAGAGATGGAAAACGCCAAAGAGCGTATTCGAATGAATGGTCATTTTCAGCATCATGATCCATTGAACTTTTAAGCATGATACAACCCACGGTCGCAGATTTTGATACCATTTTGATCTTCATCATTGGGGGTTTGGCTTTTGCTGTCATTGGTATTTATGTGGCAAAAATGATTCGACCGAATAGACCGAATTATGAGAAGCTCACCACTTACGAATCAGGCGAAGATACAATCGGTTCTGCCTGGGGGCGTTTCAATATGAAGTTCTACGTCGTCGCTCTGATTTTCTTGTTGTTTGAAGTAGAGATTTTATACCTTTTTCCCTGGAGTGTCATTTTCGGAGATGCACAATTGATAGCTGAAACCAACGGGTTGTGGGCTCGATTCGCCATCATAGAAATGTTCATTTTCATCTTTGTATTGAGTCTTGGGCTCGCTTATGCATGGAAAAAGGGCTTCCTCGATTGGGTAAAACCAAGCACACAAGTATCCGATTTCAAATCGAAGATCCCTTCGTCAGCATATAAAAGGTATCAATAATGGGATTGCTTGATCAAAAATTGGCTCAGGGTGGCATCGTCATCACAAGAATTGAGGACTTGATCAATTGGGCCAGGTTGTCTTCGATGTGGCCCATGGGCTTTGGTACGGCATGTTGTGCGATCGAATTCATGAGTGCCCAGTCCACTCCCTATGATCTGGATCGATTGGGCATTATTCCAAGGGCTAGTCCGAGGCAATCCGATGTCATGATTGTTGCTGGCACCGTTACTTTCAAAATGGCCGATCGCGTCCGACGCTTGTATGAACAAATGGCTGAACCTCGCTATGTGATTTCAATGGGATCATGTTCTAATTGTGGAGGCCCCTATTGGGAGCATGGATACCATGTAGTGAAAGGTGTAGACCGAATCATACCGGTAGATGTATATGTGCCAGGTTGTCCTCCCAGACCAGAAGCGTTGATTGGTGGGTTGATGAAATTACAAGAAAAGATCAGAGGAGAATCCATCGTGGCTCCCAAAGCGATACAAAAAATTATGGAGGCGGGTAAATGAAATTTGATAAGATCATAACCGTGCTTACCAATCAGTTTGGAGAGGATTCGATACTGTCGAAAGATACCACTTCGACTCCTGAGTCCATTCGAATTGAGCCAAGCAAGCTGCTCGAAGTTATGGGCTTTCTGCAAGCGGACGAGCGATTGTATTTTGATAGCCTCTCTTGCTTAACAGCAGTTGACAACGGGGTAGAAAGCGATTCGATGGAGTTGATCTATAATCTCTATTCCATTCCATATGATCACCACTTAATGGTAAAGGTAATGCTTGATCGTGCCTCGCCTTCAGTTGATTCCTTGGTACCACTTTGGAAAACGGCGGACTGGCATGAGCGCGAAGCCTATGACTTAATGGGGATTAATTTTAATGGGCATCCGGACCTTAGGAGGATACTAATGCCGGCTGATTGGGATGGTCACCCGCTGAGGAAAGATTATGAAGAGCAAACCTACTATCGTGGGGTAAAAGTAAAATACTAGTGGCAGGGACTGTACAGTACATATTTGATGACAAAAACCTGAGGAATTCGGAGCCTGCCAAATTCAAACAGGAGGACCTGAGCTCAGAGGAGATGATCGTCAATATCGGTCCTCAGCATCCCTCAACTCACGGGGTGCTCAGGTTAGAGGTGCTTACGCGAGGTGAGGAGATCTCTGAAGTGATCCCTCATTTGGGTTATTTGCATCGCTGCTTTGAGAAGCATGCCGAGAATTTGCCATTCAATCAAACTCTACCTTTTGTCGACCGCATGGATTACCTGGCGGCCATGAATTCAGAGCATGCCTATGTAATGGGAGTAGAGCGCATGTTGGGGATTGAAAATCAGCTGCCCAAGCGCGTAGAATATATTCGTGTGCTTGTAGCCGAGTTGAATCGTTTGGCGTCTCATTTTGTAGCACTGGGTAGCTATGGAATGGACATGGGTGCGGTAACGGCTTTTTTCTGGATGATGCGCGACCGAGAGCACATTCTGAGGTTATTGGAATGGATCTCAGGCGCACGCATGCTCTATAACTACATTTGGGTAGGCGGGTTGTTTTATGACCTACCGGTCGGCTTTGAAGAGCGTTGTCTGGAGTTTGTCAATTATTTAAGACCCAAGCTGGTGGAATTGGATGAGTTATTGATCGAGAACAAGATCTTTATTGACAGAACCGCCAATGTGGGTGTTCTTCCTCTTGACTTAGCCATCAATTATGGGATTACAGGCCCCATGCTTAGAGGCTCTGGGCTCAAGTTTGATCTGAGAAAAGTAGATGGTTATTCCGTTTATCCAGCCTTGGACTTTGATGTTCCAGTAGGAAAAGGCGAGATGGGTAAAGTGGGAGACTGTTGGGATCGAACCTGGGTTCGAGCTCAGGAATGCAAAGAATCAGTGAAGCTCATAGAACAATGCCTGCAACAACTAACGGGAGATCATAAGAGGACAAGGGATTTTGATCCTCGCGCTGCTGTTCCAAAGAAAATTCGTCCCAAGGCAATGGATTTTTACATAAGAGCGGAGAATCCGAAGGGCGAGTTAGGGTTTTTCTTCAGAAGCGATGGTCGTTCGGATGTGCCCTTACGCGTTAAGGCCAGAGGGCCAAGTTTCACCAATCTTTCGGTAATCAATGAGTTGGCCAAAGGCGGCCTAATTGCTGATCTGATCGCTGTGATCGGATCCATTGACATCGTTTTAGGCGAGGTAGACCGTTAAAGCAAAGCTTTTAGGTTCGACTCACGAATGAATGCAGATTGACCTTTCCATCGGATCTTGATCCAAATGTCTTGCTGGTCAATGATCTCAACTTTATGACCTTGCCGCACAACTTCAACCAAAGTGGAGGCCGCTGAAGGACCTGACATAATGAAGGCATCATTTTTCATGATGATTCCTTTCGGCTTTTCAGAGGTGAAATTGAGTACATAAACCGCAACGATAAGGACTAAGGCCAAGCTCGTGATGAGGCTAAATGATCGTTCCTGATGCTTTTGGTATTTCCTCATCATCATGGCGAGCACGATGCCAGCTAATGTGATCAAAACCAAATAGATCAGGTATCGATTCTCTTCAATGAGTTGTTGAAATTTCTGGTATTCGGTCCATTCATACCCCTCAAGAGCATTTACTTGGGCCAGCTGCGCCATTTTATCGATGACCTTTTCGTCCGCCGTAAAACGATAATAATCATGTAAGTAATAAAGCGCATTTCCCAAATTATCTTGGGCTTCTTCGCTAAAAGCCATCTTCAAAAGCATTGCGGGAGTGGCTTTTCCCGAACGATATACGTCTTGATAAAGGGCATAAGACTGTGTGTAGCGCTTACTGTTGAATAGTGAATCAGCTACCTCAAGACTAGGCTTAACCTCTTGAGCATCAATTGATAATGTCCCGATCAAGAGCAGGGTGATAAGTCGAGCAAATAATTTCAAAGCGCTGTTTTGTATTTAAATTTTAAGCCGTTACCTTTGCAACCGCAATTAAAGGAAACGACCTTAAAACGACAATATTTTTCTTGATCTGGTAGCTCAGTTGGTAGAGCATCTCCCTTTTAAGGAGAGGGTCCTGGGTTCGAGCCCCAGCCAGATCACATCTTAAGGCTTCACAATGTGTGAAGCCTTTTTTGTTGTTGCAATATAGCGACGACAAATGGCTAGAAGCATACCATTCACATCAATTAACAAATAGGATGTGTCGGTGAAGTTTCTCCTCGCACGCATCATTATTTCACTTGATTTCCGTTAATTGGCTGAAGAAATAGTTCATGAACGGAGATCAACGACCAATTGGTGTTTTCGATAGTGGAATGGGTGGCCTAACCGTGGCCCATGCCATCAGTAAGGTGCTGCCAGAGGAGCAGCTTGTGTACTTTGGAGATTCCGCCCATTTGCCTTACGGCGATAAATCTGCCGCCACGATCCAAGCCTATTCCATTAAAATTTGTGATGTGCTCTTGCAAAAGGGCTGTAAACTCATTTTGATTGCCTGCAACTCGGCTTCAGCAGCGGCTTTCGAACTCATCAAAGCCTATGTTGGTACCAGAGCTGAAGTCATGAATGTCATCGATCCAGTCATCACGCATACGGTTGAGCACTACTCGGGAAAAAAAGTAGGATTGATTGGTACGAAGCAAACGGTAGGTTCCAGTGTGTACGATTATCAGTTGAGCCTAAAAGATCCAAGTATTGATTTTGGGGGATTGGCTACCCCACTGTTGGTGCCAATGATCGAAGAGCATTTTTATAGCAATCAGATCTCTGAGGCCATCATCAATGAATACCTTTCCAATCAATTACTGAAAGAAATTGATGCACTGATTTTAGGATGTACGCACTATCCACTGATTAAAAATGAAATAGACAACTACTATCAAGGAAGTGTTGATGTGATCGACTCCTCTATGATCGTCGCCAATGCACTCAAGACCTTTTTAAATGAAAAGAACATGAGGGCCGAGAAACGAACACAAGCCAATGAATTCTTGGTTTCTGACATTACCCCGTCTTTTGAAAAAGCTGCAGAAATGTTCTTTCACGCTAAGGTGCCTTTGACAAAACATATGCTTTGGGAATAAGTTAGGTCTTCGACTGATTCAATTCGCATAGCTATTGATTAAATTAGTCGTTTCTTTGCACAGCATAAGCGACAAACTAACGTGAGCGCATTTTTATTTTTTCTAACCTTTCTGTTGACCTACACTGTCTTTGCGGTCTATGCTGAACGTAAAATTTCGGCATTCATTCAAGATCGCTATGGGCCAATGGAGACGGGTTATTACGGCTTGCTCCAGACCATAGCTGATTTGTTGAAGCTTCTTCAAAAAGAAGACATTGTTCCGTTTAAGGCAGACAGGCACATCTTTAAGCCAGCACCACTCATCATTTTCACAGCAGTTTTCGCCGGCTTTGCGGTTTTGCCTTTAACCGCTGATTTTATGGGGTCTGGCACTGAATTGGGGGTGTTTTATTTGTTGGCGATCGTGAGTTTAGATGTCTTGGGAATTATGTTGGCTGGCTGGGGCTCGAATAGTAAATATGCACTCTTTGGGGCTATGCGCTCCATTGCGCAGATCATTTCCTATGAAATTCCGCTGGGACTAACGGTCCTTTGCGTGGTGATGGTGTCACAGACCTTGAGTCTTCAAGAAATTGTCTTTCAACAAGGGGTCTTATGGCCGTCAATAGCACCGGAGGCCACAAATTTTCTTTTTGGCATAAAGGCATTGGGAGTTGAAACAACTCAAATTGGAGGCGTTTTGACCTGGAACATCCTCCGAGCGCCTGTATTGCTGCCTGCCTTTCTTATCTTTTACATCGCTGCTCTGGCAGAGGCGAATCGGGCACCCTTTGATATTCCTGAGGCAGAATCAGAATTAGTGGCAGGATTTCATGTGGAGTATTCCGGTTTTCGTTGGGCCATGATCATGCTATCAGAATATGGCATGATGCTATTGGTCTCATTTCTGATGGCGATATTATTTTTGGGTGGATGGAATACGCCTTTGCCCAATATAGGATCGGTTGCCCTTGCCGACTGGACTACGGGCAGTCCGGGCTCACTATCAGGTCATCTTTGGGGAGCTTTTTGGATGATTTCAAAAGCGCTGATGCTCGTAGCTTCACAGATCTGGGTGCGTTGGACCTACCCTCGCTTACGATTGGACCAACTAATGAATCTGAGTTGGAAATACTTGACGCCAGCGTCAATACTTTTGGTATTATTGTCTGCGCTGTATAGACTGCTGATGATATGATGGAATATTTCAGAAATATCGCCATTGCTTCAAAGACCTTGAAAAAAGGACTTGACCTCACGCTAAGACATTTAAAAGATGCAACAAGTCAGCGAGACCCCTTATCGCCTAACGAAGAGAATTACTTTGAAAAGCAGAATGCCATTTTCACGGTACAATACCCTAAGGAGGTGCTTCCTGTCCCTACCGTCGGTCGATACAAACTCCACAATGAAATTGAGGACTGTATCGTATGCGATAAATGTGCTAAGATTTGTCCGGTCGATTGCATTGATATTGAACCGGTCAGAGCGACCGAGGAATTTGGAAAGACATCCGATGGTACGGCTAAGCGCATTTATGCCGCTAAGTTCGATATCGACATGGCCAAGTGCTGCTTCTGCGGCCTGTGTACAACGGTTTGTCCGACGGAGTGCCTGACCATGACCGATGAATATGACTTTAGTACCTTCGATATCAAAGAGCATAATTTTGAATTCGGTAACATGACGCCTATCGAGATCCTTCAAAAGAAGGAGGAGCTGGCAGCTTTTCAAAAGAAGAAGGAAGAAGCCATTTCGGCCAAGTCTACTGGGGTTGTGAAGCCTAAAGTTCCAGGTGCCAAACCAGCTATCCAACCGAAGGCTACAAGCACGGCAAAACCTATGGTCAAGCCTCGTGTACCTGGCGGGTCGAAAAAAGAAGAGGTGAGTGATCAGCAACCCAAGGTTAGCTTTAGGCCTAAAATGCAGGTTAAAAAACCAGTGATCAAGCCTAAGGTTACTACCGATAAGTCAGAGGAAAAGTCGGATGAAGAGCCAACTAATCAACTAAAGCTGAATAAAACCGATACAGTTCAAGGGAAAGGCCAAGAAGAAAAGAAGGAAGCACCACCCAAAAGTGCGCGTCCGAAAATTCCAATGAAGCCCAAAATTCCACCTAAAAAGAAGGAAGACTAGATGGACGTTTCACTGATCTTATTTTATGTCTTTGGAGTGCTTACGGCGCTATGTGCGCTTTTTGTGGCGGTTACCCGTAACATCATTTATGCGGCATTTGCTTTGATCATGTGTTTATTCTTTCTCGCTGGAGTTTATATTTTTTTAGGAGCAACATTCATTGCCATTGTACAGATTCTCGTGTACTTGGGAGGGATACTGGTTTTGCTATTATTCGGTGTTTTGCTCACCAATAGATTGAAGGGCGAGAAGCTCGTCAGCGCCACACGTTCAAAGTTTTTTGGTTCCGTACTGGCCTTAGCTGTTTTTTTAGTCTTGATCAAAGGTGTGCTGAGTGCAAATTTTGTCGAATCTGCATGGATGCAACAAGAACAGTCCGCCACCACTAGCCTCAAAGCATTTGGTTTGAATCTAATGACAGAGTATGTATTGGCCTTTGAGTTGATCGGTTTGCTCTTGTTGATTGCTTTGATTGGGGCTGTCTACATTGCTGGAAATAGAAAGGAGGTAAGCAATGCCAATTAACTTCTTGCTCTTTTTGGGTGCGATCCTCTTCTGCTGTGGCTTGTACATAGTGGTTGCCAAGAAAAACGTTATCATGGTGCTCATCGGCATTGAACTGATGTTAAACGCGGCAAATCTTAATCTAGTCACCTTCAGTGCTTTCGATGCTGGCGAATTGCAAGGGCAAGTGTTCAGCCTCTTTGTGATAACTGTTGCCGCTGCTGAAGCTGCAGTCGGATTGGCCTTGGTAGTGAAGGTTTATCAATACTTCAAGTCAAGTGATTTATCAGACATAAGTGATTTAAAAGGGTGATCGATCTGAAGGACATATTGACACTCCAAACCGGACCAGATTTTCATTGGTTGCTCGTATTGCTGGCTTTGCCCTTCATCAGCTTTCTTTTCAGTGGGTACTTTGGCAAAAGAGGGCCTATTGTTGCGACGTTGCTTGTTGGATTGAATTTGCTTTTGTCGATTTACCTCACCGTCCTTCATCTCAATGACGGCTATCAAATATTTCGTGGGGAATGGTTTCGAATAGGCGATTATCAATTCACCTACAGTCTGATCATTGATGAGTTGATGCTGCTGATGTCCATTGTGGTGAATTTCATTTCCTTATTAGTTCATGTATTCTCCCTAGAGTACATGCGGCATGATGGACGCATCGCAACCTACTTTAGGTACTTGGGCTTGTTCACGTTCTCGATGATGGGAATTGTGTTGTTCTATGACTTACTGATCATTTTTATTTTCTGGGAATTGGTGGGTCTTTCTTCTTATCTTCTCATTGGTTTCTGGTTTAAAAAGCGTGCGGCATCAGTAGCCGCCAATAAGGCATTCATCATCAACCGAATTGGCGATGTGGGATTCATTACCGGTATCATGATCCTTTTTACTCAATTTGGTTCTTTGGATCTCGAAGCAGTCAAATCATTGATGATGTTGAGCGAAATTGAAGGTGATCAATGGGTCATCAGCTTTCTAAATGCAGGAGAACAGATCTACCATAACTTGGACGGTCGGTGGTTGAGTGCTGCGGGGATCGCTTTGTTTTGTGGTGCTGTGGGAAAATCAGCACAGTTTCCTTTGCAAGTATGGTTGCCTGACGCCATGGAGGGGCCTACTCCTGTATCGGCTTTGATCCATGCGGCAACCATGGTCGCGGCAGGCGTTTACCTGCTGGCACGAATTTTTGTGATCCTCGATGCACAAGCCCTTGAAGTCGTTGCCATTGTCGGTGCGATCACCGCATTCATGGCCGCGATCGCTGCCTTATCTCAGTTTGATATTAAAAAAGTGCTGGCATACAGTACGGTTTCGCAATTGGGATACATGGTCATGGCAATGGGTGTAGGAGCCTATTCAGCAAGTATATTTCACTTGTTGACTCATGCTTTTTTTAAGGCGGGCCTTTTTCTTTCTGCAGGAATCATTATCCATCAATTGCATAAGCTTGAAAATGAGGAGATCAAGTTCGACACCCAAGACATGCGCGTGATGGGAGGATTAAGAGAGTACATGCCGAAGACATTCTTCCTGTTTTTGATCTGTTCACTATCCTTGATCGGCCTGCCCGGTTTTGCGGGCTTCTTGTCGAAAGATGAGATCTTATTGAACCTATCGGTATGGACCGATAACAAGGGAGGAGGGTTTTATATTCCAGAAGTATTGGCTTTTGCAACAGTGGTTTTTACCGCATTTTATACCCTGCGAATGATCCTGCTTGTTTTCTTTGGAGCGTTTAGACTCCCAACAATTCTACCCGATGTTCAACTGAAGTTGAGACCAAAAGATGGTAATGCCTTGTTGATTGTGCCGGTGCTAGTTCTTGCCTTGTTATCCACGAGTCTTTGGCTAGGGATCACCCTGGATGGGAGAGCTACTTGGTTGGCTCAGCTCATCGAAACACCGATTTACCTGGTTCCTGTGAGTTATGCAGCACAAAGTTTAGTGGAAATTCCTGAGGAACTTTTTCATGATATGCATAGCATTGTGATGATTGTCTCGCTGCTTCTGGCGACTGCAGGAATGCTCATGGGGTATTTTGCTTTTAGACCTGGTGCCAAAATGCAACAGCGTTTTGTTGAACGAAGAGAACCCGCAGGGCCTTTGGCTCAGATCTCGTTTTATCATTGGTACCAGGATGCCTTATACAATAAAATCATCTTGCCTTTTCTGTTGATCAGCGCGAATTGTTTGGCTTGGTTTGACGAGCAGATACTTGACCGAATAGTTGTGGGCTTTGCAAAAGCGCAAGTGGTCTTTGCTCAGGTTGTTCGTTGGTTCGATGCGTACATCGTAGACGGGTTGGTTCATTTTAGTTCCAATTCGATTGGCAGAATGGGAATGCTGACCAAATCCATGCAAACGGGAAAGGTGCAGTCGTTTATTGTGCTTAGTTTTGTTTTTGTTCTATTAATATTGTTGTTGCTCATTTTCTGATATGGCCAACCTGCTATCCTATATTGTTTTTGTTCCTTTGCTTGCGGCGGCCCTTGTCGCAGTTTTGCCGAAAAAATTTGCCTCGACATACAAGTGGATCGCTTTAGGCGCAATGCTGATCTCACTCGGTTTAAGCCTGTTGCTTACCTTCTCTTTTGAGCGGGCAACTTCCGGAGCCATCAGCGAAGAGTCGCACCTTCAGTTTGTAGAAAAAGCAGACTGGTTTTCCTTCTCATTGGGCTCCTTTGGGGAGGTGTCTGTCGATTATTTCCTAGGTGTTGACGGCATTAACGTCAGTTTGATTCTCTTAGCCGCCATTGTTCTGTTCATTGGAGTGATCTCTTCCTGGAAGATGCATAAGCAACTGAAAGGATATTTTGGGCTTTATTTGCTGCTGTCTTCTTCGGTATTGGGTTGTTTTTTGGCGCTCGATTTCTTTCTCTTTTACCTATTCTTTGAATTCATGCTCTTACCGATGTATTTCCTCATCGGAATTTGGGGAGGACCAAGAAAGGAGTATGCCTCCATCAAATTTTTCCTTTACACCTTAGTGGGTTCAATTTTTATTCTGATCGTCATGATCGGACTGTACAATTCTGTCTTCGATCCACTGAAAACAGCAGAGCGAATGGAGATGGATACCATGAATCTACCGGAAGTGGTCATTATCGATCAAGTTCAGGAGATGGTGAAAAATGGTGAGGTCGAACAGGGTGATCTTGTCAAGTCATTTAACATGATCTACATGGCCGATGAAAGAAACTATGTACCGGGGTCATTTTTGGAGGTTTCAGGAATTGCAAAAGTTTTTAATCAACCTGCCCGATGGATCGCTTTTCTGGCACTTCTGATTGGTTTTGCGATTAAACTACCGGCCTTCCCTTTTCATACGTGGTTGCCGGATGCGCACGTGGAGGCACCTACACCTATATCGGTGGTGCTGGCGGGAATTTTATTGAAAATAGGCGGTTATGGCATTATCCGGACAGCCTATGCCATGTTCCCTGATGCGGCCTTTCATTACGCCTGGCTCATCGGCTTTTTCGGCATGTTCTCAATTCTTTACGGGGCAATGAATGCATTGGCTCAGAAGGACCTGAAAAAGCTCATCGCCTACAGTTCGGTTTCTCACATGGGATTTGTCTTGCTAGGCCTGGCATCCATGACAGTCGAAGGAGTATCAGGCGCGATCTATCAGATGTTTTCCCACGGATTGATTTCTGCTATGTTGTTTCTAATTGCCGGGGTCTTGTATGATAGAACACATGATCGATTGATAGAAAATTACGGCGGTCTCGCGATTCGACTTCCGCAATACACAGTGTTTACCGCAATAGCCTTTTTTGCTTCTTTAGGCTTACCTGGATTTTCAGGGTTTATCGCAGAAGTAACCGTATTCATCGGTGCATTTAAATCGGATATGGTTAATGGTGCTATTCCTTTTTGGATGCCAATTGTAGCGGCTATTGGACTGATTTTAGCTGCCGGATATTATCTCTGGACCTTGCAACGGATGTTCTTTGGTGATTTTTGGATCAAAGACAAGAATTGGCTGGATAGGTTGACTGATCTGAATGCAAGAGAATATGCGATGTTCATTCCTTTAGTGATCCTCATTGTCCTCTTTGGTATTTATCCGGCTGCACTTTTCGACATGATGAATGAATCAGTGATGGCTTTTGTCGAACACATTAGCCCGGGGGCAGGAAGATGAGCATTGGCTTGTTACAAAGTGGTGGACTAACCGATTGGCTGAATCAGATCATCAACAGCACGAGGTGGTTGATGCCTGAACTAATTGTCACCTCCACCTTGATCCTCTTGATCTGCTTTGATTTGCTCTTGAACAAGCAAAAAAGAATAGCACTAGCACTTATAGGATTCATAGGATTGGGCTGCACCTTCTTTGCGCTCTTGGAGCAGTGGGAAGTGGTTGAAACGATGACCTTTTTCAACCGAATGCTAAAGCTTTCCAATCTGTCTGTCTTACTAAAAATGTTGTTCACCTTGGCTGCTGTATTGGTGCTTGTCCTCATGAACCTGCAACAAGCAGAGGAAAGGCAGTTGAGTACACGTTCAAGCGAGCAGTATGTCATGCTATTGACCATGCTCGTTGGGTCTTTTCTGATGACAATGACGATGAACTTACTGTTGATCTATATTGCCATAGAGTTAGTGTCCATTGCCTCGTACATCATTACTACCCTTCATCCGAATAAGGATAGATCAGAAGCTGCACTTAAGTATTTGATCTTTGGGGCAGTAGCCTCTGCATTGATGCTCTACGGAATGAGCTGGCTTTACGGCTTTACCGGGACCTTACAATTGGATTCAGACAGTTTTTATGCTGGATTGATCACGGCTGATCCTTTTGCTTTGGGAATTGCACTCTTGCTGACCTTAAGTGGTGTCCTTTTCAAATTAGGAGCTTTTCCAATGCACTTGTGGTCTCCCGATGTGTACCAGGCGGCCCCAACTCCTATTGTTGCTTTTTTCTCGGTTGTCCCAAAATTAGCCGCTTTGACTATTATGCTAAGGTTGGTGGTCTATGTAGGTGATTTATGGGATTGGACCTTGACACTAGGTGTTTTAGCCATCGCTTCGATGCTGGTCGGAAATCTATCTGCGCTTTGGCAGCAGGACGCAAAAAGGATGTTGGCCTTTTCTTCTATTGCACATGCTGGTTTCTTGCTTATGGGGCTAGCAGTGCAATCAGAAACGGGTAATCAAGCATTTCTCTTTTATGGGTTGATCTATGCCATCATGAATTTTGCTGCCTTTACCTTGATCTTACTCTTTGAGCGACTAACGGGCACGTCTACCATGAGTGAATGGAAAGGATTGGGAAAAGCCTTTGCACTGCCTTCCATTTTACTGTTGGTCACTATGGTGTCCTTGACCGGACTTCCACCAACAGCCGGCTTTAATGCCAAGCTATACCTCTTTTCAGCACTATGGGAAGGTTATTTGAGCACAAACTCAAGTCTAATGTTATGGCTATTCATCATAGGTCTTTTCAATACCGTGATCTCACTGTTTTACTACTTGAAAATTCCCTACCTCTTATTTTTCAAGAGTACTTCAAGCCTGACGACCAATAAAGTGTCAGCACCACTTGGTATTATGGGCACTCTTTTGGTGCTGCCATTGTTACTTTTATTCTTTAGGTCTGATTGGTTTGTTGACCTAATGAATACTATTAATTTTACATTTTAGATCTTGACATGAGCGAGCCTATCAAACATGAATGTGGAATAGCCCATATTCGCCTCAGAAAGCCTCTTCAGTACTATATTGACAAATATGGTACACACAAGTATGCGGTAAGTAAGCTTTACATGATGATGCAAAAGCAATCGAACCGAGGGCAAGATGGCGTAGGGGTAGCCAATATCAAGATCGGCGTGCCGCCAGGCAAGCGATACATCAGTCGTTACCGCACGATCAACTCTAATCCCGTCGATGAGATTTTTGGGAAGATTGCCAGAAAGTATGCCAAGGCCAGAAAGAAAGAAGGCTTTGATGCCAATGATGCAGATTGGTTAAAGAATAATATTGGGTTTTCAGGCGAAGCATGGTTGGGCCATTTGCGCTACGGTACACATGGAAAGAATTCGATCGAAAGTTGTCACCCCTTTTTGAGACAAAACAACTGGAGAAGCCGCAACCTAGTGATGGCGGGCAATTTCAACATGACCAATGTTGATGAGCTATTTGATGTGCTTATCGGATTAGGTCAGCACCCAAAGGAGAAAACCGATACCGTAACGGTCATGGAAAAGATCGGTCACTTTTTGGATGAGGAAAACCAACGCATTTTCGATAAGTACAAGAACAAGCTGGAAAATGCCGAAGTTACAGAGAAGATAGAAACAGAAATGGATATTCAGCGTATCCTCAAAAGGTCGTTCAAAGACTTTGACGGAGGATATGCGATGGTGGGTCTTTTGGGCCATGGAGCTTCTTTTGTCGTACGAGATCCGAATGGCATTCGACCGGCATTCAAATACATTGATGACGAAGTAGTGGTCGTTGCCTCAGAAAAACAAGCGATCAAAGCGGCCTTTAATGTGAAGTATAACGAGATCTCTGAGATTGAAAGAGGGCACGCCTTGATCATTGAACGAGATGGTGCTTTCTCTGAGGTCCCCGTCATTAAGCAAAAGGAATTAACCGCCTGTTCATTTGAGCGCATCTATTTTTCAAGAGGCAATGATCCTGAAATTTACCAAGAGCGCAAAATGCTGGGAAAACTCTTGGTTCCACAAATCTTAAAGGCCATCAACTTTGACTTGAAGAATACGGTCTTTTCATATATCCCTAATTCAGCGGAGGTTTCTTTTTTAGGGATGATGCAGGGGCTGGATGAGTACCTCACCAAAAAGCAAAAAGAGATCATTATTGATGGTAAGCCCTCATTGGATGACATCGATAACTTGTTAAGCTTTCGACCTAGGGTAGAAAAGCTGGTGATCAAAGACGCCAAGCTTCGCACCTTCATTGCCGATGATAATAGCCGTGATGACTTGGTTGCCAATGTGTATGACACCACCTATGAGGTCATCAGAAAGGGAATCGATACCTTGGTTGTTATTGATGATTCCATTGTTCGTGGAACTACTTTAGAAAAGAGCATTTTAAAAATGCTTGACAAACTAGAGCCCAAAAAGATTGTAGTGGTATCTTCTGCACCCCAGATCCGATACCCCGATTGTTATGGAATCGATATGTCCAAGATCAAAGAATTCGTTGCTTTCCGAGCAATGCAGGCCCTTTTGAAAGAACGGCTGATCGAAAACAAAATGGATGAGGCTTACCATAAGGTCTTAGCGAATATTGATAGCAAAAAGCAGTCTAACTTTGTACAGGAGTTGTATGATCAGTTTACTGATGATGAACTCTCGGCGAAGATCACAGAGATTGTAAGACCCAGCGACTTAAAGGCAGAGTTAGAAGTGATTTACCAGACAGTTGATAACTTGCACAAAGCTTGTCCAAATAACCTAGGCGATTGGTACTTCACCGGAAATTACCCCACGCCTGGGGGAATGCGGGTTGTCAATAAAGCCTTCATGAACTTCATGGAAGGGAAAGAAGTTCGCGCCTATTAGAGCCTAGACTTGATACTTCATAGAGGGGAAAATCTATTGTAAGACAAATCTAATTTTCCTCTGATTTTAGCAGGATTGAATGATAGATAAGAACTTGGCCGATCATTGATCGGCCTTTTTGCACAATAAAAAAGCCGCTCATTGAGCGGCTCACTTAAAAACTCATTAGTTAAGATTAAACGGAGAAGCTTTCTCCGCATCCACAAGTTCTGTTTGCGTTTGGATTAATGAACTGAAAGCCTTTACCGTTCAATCCATCTGAAAAATCCAGTGTGGTGCCCAACAAGTAAAGTAAGCTTTTACGGTCTACCAATACCTTAATGCCTTTGTCTTCAAAAATTTGGTCTTTCTCATTGATTTCAGCATCAAACTCCAGATCATACATCAAACCTGAGCAGCCACCTCCTTGCACAGCCACTCGAATGTTATGGTTATCGGTTTTCCCTTCTTTGGCTCTCAGCTCTACGATCTTCTCTCTCGCTGTTTCTGTTACATTGATCATTATGCTACTGGGTTAAGTACTACACTAAATATGGTAATGGTGTTGATGTCTCTGCCATAATAAAGCTTATCAAGGGCATCATACATGTTGGTGGCGGTGAAATATGAAGTATGCAATTCCGTTTCGTCCTTGGCAATCCACTGAATGGTGTAGCTGTTGAACTTGTCCTTGTAAGATTTTACATGGTCAAGCATCTTACTCAGTGCATCCACTTTGTCAATCCCTAGTTCTGAATGGAACAAGAAGGATTGGTTGTGCCTCGGATTGATGGTGATCAGGTCTAGCTTGATCTTACCATCTATCGTCTGAAACTCAAAGCTCAATTCACTTCCTTGAATCCCCAAATGAGCTTCAATTTTCTTCTGGAGCTTTACGCTTTCAACGTGAATGTCACTTCCTGTGCCTGTCATATTCATGTTGTGCCTTTATCGCCTATACAGCTGACATTAAACAGGTTTTGAAACCAATAAGTTCATTACCTTGGCACAAAGATAATAGATGAAATTTAATTGAATACCATGAGGAAGATTGAGCACATCGGCATAGCTGTTAAATCATTGGAGTCTTCAAATGAGTTGTTCGCCAAACTTTTCGGTGAACCTCATTATAAAGTAGAGGAAGTGGCTTCTGAGGGCGTCAGCACAAGCTTTTTTAAAGTAGGCCCAAATAAGATCGAGCTTTTAGAAGCGACCAATCCCCATAGTCCGATCGCAAAATTTATTGAAAAAAGAGGCGAAGGAATTCACCATATCGCTTATGACGTTGAGGATATTCACACAGAAATGAAGCGACTGGAAGAGGAAGGATTCACTTTATTGAATAAGGAACCCAAGAGGGGTGCCGATAACAAACTGGTCTGCTTCCTTCATCCAAAAACCACTAACGGCGTATTGATCGAACTTTGTCAGGAGGCCGTTTAGGCCTGGCGTCTAACAAGCTAGCTTGCTAATCGTGAGATTGGCATTAATCCTTACCTTTGTGGCAGAATTGGAAAAGCATGACTGAAAAGCGCACGGAATTGGCTTCATTAGGAGAGTTTGGCTTGATCGACCGACTGGCTGAAGGGGTAGAACTCAAGAATCAAACCACAATAAAGGGTATTGGAGACGATGCCGCAGTAATTAAGACTTCCGAGAAGGGTTTGGGACTACTTTCCGCAGATATGTTGTTGGAAGGTGTTCACTTTGATCTATCGTATGCTCCTCTTCCTCATTTAGGCTACAAGGCAGTAGCAGTAAACGTATCCGATATTGCGGCAATGAACGGAGTCCCGGAGCAGATCACCATCTCGTTGGGCTTAAGCAATCGGTTCTCTGTAGAGGCCGTAGAAGCTTTATACAAAGGCATTCATGCTGCAGCAAAAGATTTTGATGTCGATATCGTCGGAGGCGATACGACTGCATCAACTGCGGGTTTGATCATTTCCGTTTCAGTATTTGGTTCAGTTCAAGAAGAGTCCATAGCCTATCGCAAAGGGTCGGCTCACAACGATATCCTTTGCGCTACTGGGGACTTGGGTGCTGCTTTTGTCGGATTGCAAGTGTTGGAACGAGAAAAGCAAACCTTTTTGGCCAACCCTAACATGCAGCCTCAACTTGATAAATATCAATACATTGTTCAGCGTCAATTGAAGCCGAAAGCGAGGATGGACATTATTCACGAACTGAAAACACTAGGTATTGTGCCTTCGGCAATGATCGATATTTCAGATGGTCTGGCGTCAGAATGCCTACACCTTTCTCATCATTCAGGAGTAGGCTTCGCTATTTATGAAGACAAGCTACCCATTGATAAACAAACCTTTGATACCGCTGTAGAATTCAATATCGACCCGATCACTGCAGTTTTGAATGGTGGTGAAGATTACGAATTGCTTTTTACCATCAGCCAAAAAGACCACGATAAACTGGAGAAACATCCCGATATCCATTTCATAGGCCACGCGCAAAAGTTGGAAAAGGGAAATTTCTTGGTAACGAAAAATCAGAATGCAGTTCCCCTAAAAGCGCAAGGCTGGGATCATCTATCCAATCAGCAATAGCACTACAATGGCAAGGCTGAAAAAGGTACTGATGATGGCCGCATTAAATTTACGTTCAGCACTTAGCGTGGGAAATAATCCCGTACTCGCAGCCAGAAAAGTCACGATCACAAAAAGATAGGTGACCCACACAAAACGTTGATTTCGGATGTAATCGCTTTGCTTTGAAAGTCGAAAGGACAGATTCCCATAAATCAGACTCTTTTCTAGCTCAGCAAATGCTGGGGGGCGGTCAAGCTGCTGTAAATCCGAACCGGAAACTTCGAGTAATCCAATATCTGTAGAAAGCAGGTATTTATCGACATCGTAAAGGTCGCCGGTGACCATTATTTTCTGTTGGATCGAATTGACAGCATACGTGCCAATAGGCCGACTGACAAAGAAGTCTAGGATAAGTGTAAGCGCGAAGCACATCATCAAGATGTTCAGAACAGTTGCTGTCTTTTCTGTCGCTTGATAGTTGGTCGGCGGATACTGAGGGGTTCTGGGTTGGAATCTAAAATCATCAGTACCCTCAGCTTGCCGTCGCCTCAATATTTCACGCAGCTTTTCTTGGCTTAAGGCGATTTCTACTTGCCTTAGGTGCTCATCATACGCCATCCGCTTTTGTCTTTCAATGAGTACCACATAAGCGTCGTTGATCCTGTGAAAAGCTGCTTCCGCTTGTGATGATGGGTTCACATCGGGATGAAGGTCTTTGGCTAAATTCCGATAGGCTCTCTTGATTTCAGCTGTAGTTGCGTTTTTTTCGACGCCCAGTATGTGGTAAAAGTCTTTCGACATATCTTTGAACAGCGCTTACGATTTGCTAAAACTATGGAAGCCTTACAGTATTACAACGGGAAGTACCTTAAAAAGAATGAAATTTCCATTTCTCCAGATGATGTAGGCTTTTCGAGAGGCTATGCGGTCTTTGAATACTTTCGTGTCGAGCATAATACGCCACTATTCATCGAAGATCACTTGGATCGGTTGTGGGCATCGGCGCAGGCATTTCAACTGGAGATTCCTGAAACGAGGCAAGGGATTAAGAACATCGTTTCGACATTGATCGAAAAAAATCAACTGGGGATCAGCGCAATGAAGCTGATGGTGACAGGAGGAGTTTCACCAAATGGGTTTTCTCCAGGCGAACCCACTTTTTTGATGATGCACCTTCCTTTCGTTCAACCTGACGCACGCCTTTATACTGATGGGGCTTCGTTGATGACGCATGCATACCACAGAGATCTGCCTCAGGTAAAGTCAGTGGCCTATGCCCAAGCCTTGGCCCTGGAAAAAGAATGGAAGCTGAAGGGACATGTAGATGTATTGTATTTCCAAAATGAATGGATATCGGAAGTGTCAAGAAGCAATGTCTTTGTCGTAAAATCAGGTCGAATTAAGACCAACAAGCAAGATGTTCTGGCTGGCGTGACTCAAAAAAATGTCATGCTTGCGGTGCGGAATACTTTCCCTCTTGATATCGGAAACATCAAACTGCAAGACGTATTGGACGCGGATGAACTCTTCATTACGAGCACAACCAAAAGAGTTTTACCGATCACGCGAGTAGACGAACATTCAATAGGAACAGGAAGGCCCGGCGAAATCACGAAGGAAGTGAGCAGGCTGTTTGAGGAGCAGGTTAAAAAGCAATGGGCTGAGTCGCTTTAGTAGCACGTATTTCAAAGCCAATGATGTCAAGTAACACATCGCTGACGGTTATGGGTAGGCGTTTTTCAAGCTTTTTGTATCGATAGTTCAAGACTTGTCCATTTTCGGCTTGATAGGCGATTCTACCGGCTTGTTGATCATGTTGGTAAAATCTCACCTCATAGATGGTCTTTTCAATTCCATCAGTATACGAGTTGTTGATCTTCCAGCTAATGTCTGTCCCCATGTTGGTCAATTTATCCAGCATGTTCTTGACAATCTCCTGATTTTCCTCCATTCTATTGGTCTTTGTTAGCGGTTCCCTGCGCATATGAGAACGCGTAAATGGTCCAATAGTTATTCTTCTTCAGGGTACGGAACAAAAAGAAAATTGGTAAAGTCAGGTTCTACCACAAATAAGCAGCAGAATTCATCGGGATTTTTATAGGCATTTTTGAAGGCTTCCACATCGTCGATGAGTTTTCGCTGGATGAATTCATCAATGTAGGTGATGTAATAGTTCCAGTCGATGGCCATTTCTTCTTTTTTGATCAATTGCTGACCAATAGGAATATCCGTTTTAGCAATAGGAAAAATAGGAAAATCTGAAAAGCCTCTTTTTTTGACCTGATAGGCTGCTTCTTTAAGGGTGTCTGCTACCAAAACAAAGTCTTTGGTGATGGTCCCTAAATATTTACCATTTAATTCCGGGTCGTTTTCCATACTGCAAATTTAAAAGATTGGAGAATTTTGAATCCCCTTATGCCTTATATTTAATCATGAGAAATGAAAAGAAGAGACAGAAGTTTGTTTATTTCTTTGCCGAGTTGGTCATTCTAATAGTTGGTATTTCTGCTTCATTTTTGCTCAATGAATACCGTATCGGTCAAAAAGAACGGGTAATGGAACAAGAGATGTTAGTCAACTTCCAAAAGAATTTGGTGGTTGATAGCATGAGATTAAGTTCAAATATTGCTGTCTTAGAAAAACAACTTGAGTTTGCTGAGAAGCTATTAACAAGCGAAAAGGGGGTGTATAGTGACTCATTGTTTATCCACACCGTGTCGTTGCTGAACTATGCTCCTTTTTCGTCCAATGATCTTACCTACCAGCAAATGGAAAGCACAGGAACCTCAAACTTGATCAGGAATGAAGACCTCATGAATAAACTCGTGGGTTTGTATGAAAATGGATTTGAGACGGTCGTGCTTTGGAGCAACATAGACGGCGACCATGTAAAGGGGCGGGTGATTCCCTTTGTTGAAGATAATTTTCCATTTGTTAAAGGGCTGAATTATCCCTCAGCTGATGCATCGACAAAAAGATCTTTTGTCAAGGCCGTTCAATCAGATAAGTTCATGCACCTGATTCAATTTGGACAATCATATAAGGCGAGCACCTTGGCTGTTTTCAAAGAAGCGCTCTACGATCTTAGGGAAGTGTTGGCGCTTCTTGATAGTGAAATTGAATCTATTGCCGACTAGCCTATTTAGAGAACAATCGTTGATCTAATGAGAATTTGCCGGGTCCTGTAAACAGGATGCTCAGATAACCGATCAAATAGAGGACTGACTTTTCTTGAGAACTAAATGGATCATCTCCATGCTGAATCTGCCAAGCGACCAGCATGGTGATGACTAAAGGGACAACAGCATAACGTGTTGTTAAACCAAGCATCAGCAGAATCGAGCAAAAGAATTCAGCAAAAGTTGCCATCGTCAGGGATGCTTCAACACCCAAGCCCAATGGATCGCTAAAGCGCCATTCACCGTTGATAATACGCATAAGCTTAGGATACCCATGGGTTAACATAGCGGCGCTCAAGAGAACGCGAAGAATCAACAGACCCAGACTGAGGCTTGTTGATGGATTTCCGGTGTGGAGTAATTTTTTAAGCATGACCGAATTACATTTCGTATGAATTAAAGTGCTACGTTGATTAGTTGCAATACTCTTTTATGTAGTCGGTGGCTAAGGGATCTAAAAAAGTTGCGCCCATCTGAAAATCTTCACAGGCCGATCGCAAGGTGTTGCTGTTGTAGTTGATCTTCGCCATGCCTCGCCGTGTATAGGCTTCACCATATTCTGGATTTTTATCTAAAGCATTATTAAAGGACTCAATGGCGGCAGAATAATGCTCGTAGACAAAGAAAACCATGGCTTTGTTGAAATGGGCAACAGGAAGTTCAGGGTCGATGGCCAATGCTTGATCGAAGTCTTCAATTCCCATTGGCCCTAGTCCACCTCTGGCATAAGCAGCTCCGCGGCTGATCAAGGCTTCCACATTTTTAGGATCTTTCCGTATCACTCTGGATAGGTCGAAAATGGCATCTTGGTTTTTACCCTCCTTCACAAATGCACGACCTCTCAGGGTTAAGGCATCTACATTGTCCTCGTCTGCCTCGATAAGTACGTTCATATCACCAATGACAGCTGTATAGTTTTCCAATTCAAAATTACATCGAGCCCTGCCTAACATTGCCTTAAAGGTATTCCAACGTAAAAGCACCAACTGATTGTAATCGTCATAAGCTTCTTGGTAGTGCTCTAAGGCTTCATGCGCCTTTGCTCGGTTGAATAGGGCAAAATAATCATCCGTGTCTATCTGGATCACTCGACTATAATCAGTTATCGCTGATTCGAAATCCCCATTTAGAAAATGATCATCTGCCTCTTCTCTGACGGCTTCCATGTCACAAGAGAAAATGAGGAGGGTGGTGAGCGCTAAGAACCAACTAAATCTCGGCATTGATCAAATAAACTAACTTATTAGTTTTATTTAAAGAAAAACGACTAAAATCTTAGTAATGCCCTTGATATTTTCGAGTAAACCACTCAAAAGAGAGCAATAGGGCCAGAATGAAAAGCCATAGGGGGTTGTTGATGAGTGGGTCAAGACGTTGTGAAGACCTGGTGATTGGTTTCGGGTTTAGCTCGTTTACATCTGAAATTAGTTGTTCGAGCTGGGCGAGTTGGTAAAATGTGCCTCCCGAGTTTTGTGCGATGTTCCGTAGCAATTGATGATCTGCTGTCAAATCAATGTCTTCCAATGCAAGCTGTTCAACGGTAAAGCTGCCTCTACTTATTTCCAGCTGACCATTCAGTCGTGTACTAGCTTCATACGAATAAACACCGGGCTTGAGGCCTCGAATAGTGAACTCATTACTTGGTGTATTGACATAATTATACTCTTCTACTTCATTTTGCTCATTCCGAAGTTTTAAGGAGATGGTGTAGTCATAAACTGGTTCGTAAAGTTCATTATACACATTGGTGACGAATTCGATCGCTTCAGAGTTAGTGAAACGCTCTTTGATTGAGTTGACCTCGAAATTAGTTTTGTTCTCTGTGGTGGCCAAGAATTGAATGAGTTTGCCAAATAATTCATCAAATAAGGCTGAATTTGTATAGAGCGCATTTTCTTGAAGTCGCCATTTCCAAAAACCGGAACCTGAAAAAACAGCAGATTTTCTTTCCCCATCATTGAGAACCGACAATAGGGGCCTATTGGTTTGTGCATTTCCAATGCGCTGATACAAAAGTACGATAGCATTATTTTTAAGTTCAAAACTGCCATAGGGTACAGTGAGCGGAGGATATTCATTCAATCTAGAGAGCAGGTTTTCTTCGATGTTGAAAAGATCAAACGAAGGCGAATAATTAGCCGAGACTTGATCAGTTTGTCCGAGGTTGCGGTAGTTCAGCACCGGGTTTCGTTGATTGATATTGTCAAGCTCTTGTGTGCCGGTGATGAAGAAAGTATTGCTGTCATCAATCCAGTGATCAATGGCTTCGGGAAGCGCATTGAAACCTGGAAGTTCGTGATAAATGACCAAGTCAAAAGGGCCCTCTGGAAAATCCTGGGTGACAGACTGAAGCCACACAGAAACCTCGGTGCCTTCTTTGGCTTCAATTATTGAGCGTAGCGCTTTAATGTCGGGATGAGGTGCAGCGGCTGCGATTAGGATCTTTTGCTCGCTATCAATGACCTCTACAAAGAGGGTTCTGGTGTTGTTGACGTAGGTGCTTTCATCCGCTTGAGGCATCAACTTTACTTGATAGCTTCTGATCCCTACTTCACCAGCATCCAATAGAAATTCTACAGAATTGATCTGTTGGTCTCCTGTGGGACGATACGCTTTTTTCTCGATTACCTTTCCGCCACTGATGATCTCAACGGTGAGCGATTGATTCACAAATCCGTTGTTGTAAAGGTCTACGACCAAGGGGAATCGCTTGCCTTGATAGACCACCTTGTTCGCATTCACACGTTTTATGCTTAGGTCTTTTGCCGGAATGGTATCTCCTAAACCTACCGTATATATGGCTTGGGTAGATGTGAAAAACTGAGGAGATGTACCATAGTTGTTGATGCCGTCAGAAAGCAGTACCGTGGCCGCTAAATTCTGCTGTTCAAAATCTTTAGAGATGTCTTGAAGCACCCGGTTCAGGTCAGTACTTTGTGCATCAAATCTAAGGGCCTCAGCTGAATTGAGGTAGGAGGTTAAATCGCGCAATTGAACATTGAGGCCATTTCTGGACATTCCTTGCTGCAGTGTTTCAAGCAGACGCAGCAGATCAGTGGAATCATTGTTAGCTGCAATAGAGGCAGAATTGTCCATGACGATCACTGCTATTGGGGCTTCCTCTTCAAATGAGAGTTGATTGAGTAGTGGCCCTACGATCAAAAAGGCTAAAAAACTAACCGTTAGAAATCGGGCACTAGCAAGCAGCCAATTGACTTTTTTCGACCAAGGACTTTCTTTCTTGTAAAGTAAAGCGGAATAAAGGACGCCTAGAAAAAGGCAAAGAGGAATGAACCACGGAGAAAATTCCGTTTTCAGGGTTGTTATGGCAAGTGAAAGTTGGATCGAATTCAATTTTTATGGATAGTGTTCGGTCAACGTATAATAACGGTTAAAAACGAGATTTGGTCATTGACCGAAGCACTTTTTACCAATGGTTTGATGAGCGGAAATTAGGTGAGCATTCCACCATCAACTAATAAGGTTTGACCGGTCACATAGGCGGACATGTCTGAGGCTAAAAACACACAAGCATTGGCCACATCTTCCGGAGTGCCCCCTCTTTTTAATGGAATGCCATCTCTCCAGCCTTGAACGGTTTTTTCATCAAGGGTATCCGTCATTTCGGTTTCAATGAAGCCTGGTGCTACGGCATTCGATCGAATTCCACGCGAACCCAATTCTAAGGCCACAGATTTTGTGAACCCAATGATTCCCGCTTTGGATGCAGCATAATTGGCTTGTCCCGCATTTCCTTTAACACCGACAACAGAGGTGATGTTGATGATGGAACCGGCGCGCTGCTTCATCATGGTTCTTGTGGCGGCTTTTACCGTATTGAAGCAAGACTTCAAGTTGACGTTGATCACCTCGTCCCAGCTTTCTTCATTCATGCGCATCAATAAGTTGTCTCTCGTGATGCCCGCATTATTGACGATCACATCGAGGCTTCCAAATTCAGCAACAACTGCATTGACCAATTCTTCCGCTGCGGCAAAATCCGCTGCATTGGAGCGATAGCCCTTGACCTTTGTGCCGTGTACCGAAAGCTCACCCTCAAGTGCTTCGCCTTTCTCTACACTGGATAAATAGGTGAAAGCCACATTTGCACCTTCTTTTGCGAAACTGGTTGCAATGGCTTTTCCAATACCTTTTGATGCTCCAGTGATCAATGCCGTTTTTCCATTCAATAAACCCATATATGCTATTCGTTAATGTACTTCTCTTGAAATTTCCGTTACGTTTTAATAATGGGTCAAATTAAGTGAAAAGCATTAACTAGTCCAATTCTACTATTTTTTTAAGAATGCTTTTGGATTAACTTTGCGACTCTCAAAAACAGATAATAATAGCATTATGGCATCTAAATACGACCTTATTGTAATTGGTAGTGGACCCGGCGGTTACGTAGCAGCAATTCGTGCTTCACAATTGGGCATGAAAGTAGGAGTGGTTGAGCGCTCTGAACTTGGCGGTATTTGTTTGAACTGGGGTTGTATACCCACCAAAGCTCTTTTGAAAAGTGCACAAGTCTTTGAATACGTGAAACATGCTGCCGATTATGGGGTGAGCGTGAAGGATGCTGCGGTTGACTTTTCCGGAATGGTAAAGAGGAGTAGAGACGTTGCCGGCGGAATGAGTAAAGGAATTCAGTTTCTTTTCAAGAAGAATAAGATCGATCATATTGAAGGTTTTGGGAAACTGAAGGCAGGAAAAAAAGTAGAAGTGACCGCTGAAGATGGTACTAAAACCGATTATAGTGCGGATCACATCATCGTGGCTACCGGAGGCCGTTCACGAGAATTACCGGCTTTGCCCATAGATAACGAGAAGATCATCGGCTATCGTAAAGCCATGGTCATGGACAAGCAGCCAAAATCAATGGTGATCGTAGGTTCTGGTGCTATCGGGGTAGAATTTGCCTATTTCTACAATAGCATCGGTACAGAAGTTACGATCGTCGAATACATGGATAGAATTGTGCCTGTGGAGGACGAGGAAGTTTCTAAGCAATTGGAACGCATCTATAAAAAAGCGGGCATGAAGATCATGACAAATGCTGAAGTGACCGCTGTGGATACCAAAGGCAAAGGATGTAAGGTAACGGTCAAAACGAAAAAGGGAGATGAAACCCTGTCCTGCGACGTGGTGCTTTCAGCAGTCGGTGTTGCAACCAATTTAGAAGGTATTGGACTAGAAGATGTAGGCGTTGCCACCGACAAGGGAAAAGTCATTGTGGATGACTACTACAAAACAAATATTCCTGGAGTCTATGCCATTGGTGATATTGTTCACGGTCCTGCTCTGGCTCACGTTGCCTCAGCAGAGGGCATAATCTGTGTGGAGAAGATCGCTGGGCAGCATACAGAACCACTAGACTATAATAACATTCCGGGGTGTACCTATTGTCAGCCAGAAATCGCCTCAGTGGGGTACACCGAGAAGGCAGCGAAAGAAGCTGGCTATGAGGTGAAAGTAGGTAAATTCCCATTCTCAGCCTCTGGTAAGGCCAAAGCCGGCGGTGTGAGCGATGGCTTTGTGAAGGTGATTTTTGATGCGAAATACGGTGAATGGTTAGGTGCTCACATGATTGGGGCCAATGTCACAGAGATGATCGCTGAAGTAGTGGCGGCAAGAAAGCTGGAGACCACGAGTCACGAAATCATCAAGACGGTTCACCCACATCCAACGATGTCGGAAGCCGTTATGGAAGCAGCAGCAGCAGCCTATGACGAAGTGATACATCTTTAGAGACTAGTCAGAGGGCTTGCACATTAGCTTAACAACCCACCATATGAACGAAGAACTCCTTGTCTCAAAGCTTAAGGCCAAGGACAAGGAGGCATAGGCTTATTTATATGACCAATATGGAGCCGCTCTCAATGGTGTTGTGCTTCGTATTGTCGAAGATGAAGAGGTCACACAAGAAGTAGTGCAAGATATTTTCTTAAAGATCTGGGAGAAGATTGATCGCTATGATGCCAAAAAAAGGCGCTTGTTCACTTGGATGCTGAATTTGAGTCGGAATGCTGCAATTGACAAAATTCGTTCAAAAGAAATAAAGAAGGTTGCTAAAACCGATACAGTAGAAGATAACGTATATACGATCGAACAGCGAAACAATGTGGAGATGTCGATCGATGGGATAGGAGTAAGGGATGTGTTAGCGGGATTGGTCGAAGATCAGCGATTTGTGATAAGAAAGATTTATTTTGAAGGCTATACGCACATGGAAATTGCCGATGAATTCGATATCCCTTTGGGAACGGTAAAGTCACAGCTAAGGTCGGCGCTCAAACATTTGAAAAAGAAGTTAACTGATTAAGTGGATACTCAAGATTACATATCGTCCGGTATACTAGAAGCCTATGTGCTTGATGGCCTTTCTCCAGAAGAGCGCTTGGAGGTGGAGGGGATGTTTGCGAAATATCCTGAGCTGAAAGCTGAGTTGACAAAGATTGAGGAGTCGCTTGAAGTACTCGCATTGAAAACGGCTGTTGCCCCTGCTAAGGGACTAAAGCAGTCGATTTTAGACGCTGTTGATGGCTTAGAAAATGCAGAGGATAGGCCAGATGAGACTGCAGTTGCCAATTCACTAGACGAGACCAAATTGGTTCCAATCAATAGGCCAACATCCGTTTGGTCTTACGTCGCTGCTGCGGCAATTGCCCTGGCTTTGGTGTCTTCATTTACGGCCTATAATTATTATGCAAGATGGAAGGCTGCAGAATCCTTGTATACGGCATTGCTGGATGACAGTCAACAAATGGCTAGCCAATACAATCGAGTCAATCAGCGACTTGATGACCTGTCTAAAGATCTGAATGTGATCAGCGATCAAGCCTTCCAGCGAATCAATATGGGGTCAGTCATTGAAGGACAAGGCTACAGTGCAAGTGTTTTTTGGAATACACAAACCCAAGAGGTCTATTTGAATATCGTTGAGTTGAAAATGTTGGCGGATAACCAGCAGTATCAACTTTGGGCAATTGTTGATGGGCAACCGGTAGATATGGGTGTTTTCAATGGTGACGATGAGGGGCTATTGCAAATGAAATCTGTTGCCAATGCAGCGACTTTTGCCGTAACCATTGAGCCAAAAGGAGGGAGTCAAAACCCAACCCTAGATGCCATGCAAGTGGCAGGGAATGTGGGTTAAGAGAGTTGTGCTTTTTTATACACTACCCATCGCTGGAGATCCACTATTAATGTAATTGTCAACTGTGAACATGTCGAGAAGAACTACGCTTTGGATATTTTTGAGTTGTTCGGTCATCAGCTCAGTCCTGCTGCTATTGGTCCATGGATCGGAACTTGAAGCGATTCTTGCCAACCCCCAGAACCTGTTTGCTGTTGAAACGGTCATGTATTTAACCGGTCTAGGCGGTTTGTACTTTGGTTGGAGATTGATCGATCATAAGTTTCCTGGAAAGAATAAGTGAGTATGAACATTGACATTACCACACCGGCTTTGCTATTCCCCGCCATTACCTTATTGCTTCTGGCTTATACGAACCGTTTTGTTGCCTTAGCCACATTGGCCAGAGGGTTAAGACAGCGCTTCAAAGATGCACCAGAAGTAGATCAAGCCTTACTGGGTCAGATCAAAAACCTGAAAGCACGCTTGCTCCTGATTCGCAACATGCAAGCCCTTGGCATAGCCAGTTTTTTTAGTTGCGTATTGTGCATGGTGCTTATGTACTTGGGCAGGCAACAAATTGCTGATTATGTGTTTGGTTTAAGCCTTTTTCTTCTTTTGGGCTCTTTATTACTCTCTTTTGTAGAAACGCAAATTAGTACAAGAGCCATTTCAATTGAATTGAGTGATTTGGAAAATCAGTCTCGGCAGAGTTAGCCACAAATTAACTTATCCATACAAGTTGTATAGTTTGCCTGGTCTGAGACTGGGCTTTTTTTTTGGTCCAAACGTCAATTTTTTTATAAAAAAACTTGTCTAGACAATAAAATTGATTAGTTTTACGCATGATTTACCTCCAAAATGGAATTCGGTAAGGCTCTCTTTCATCTTAACAATAACCTGGGCTACAACCTTTATCGGGCCTATTTACTCTTTCATAGAGAGTTGATACGAGCGTTAAGGGGCTATGGGGTTACTCCCGAGCAGTGGCAGGTATTGATCATTTTGTGGAACCACGGGAGCGTTACGCCAACTCAAATCAGTAGGGTAACGCTCCAGGATCTGCCGACAATCTCAAGGATGTTGGTCAGAATGGAACGAGACGATTGGGTCATTCGTGAGCAAAATGAAGAAGATGGCAGGTCCTTTCACATGGTGTTGACGGAGAAGGGAAGGAAGAGCAAAAATGAAATGATCATACAGCTTGATAATCATTTTGCGAGGTATTTAAAAGATGTGCCAAAAGAGGTGCATGAAGGTATTAAAAAGGAACTTCAGCAACTGAGGAGCCTTTTAGGAGACTACACACCCATAACGTGACAGACGGTCCGGTCATTTGAGAAGCATTCGTAGTGGCTTCATGGTCTTCATATGTTTAGGTTGATTGAAGATTACCGGTGCAGGACATGTACGATGTGCTGCACCGGAAATGACTTTTTAGCCCCCTCTCTATTTTCTCTTCTGATTCCTTCTTAGTTTTCGAAAAAAAAAATCGATATGCGTGGTTTACAATTCCTTGCACTTTTTTTCTTACTGACTTCTTGCGATGTATTGATCAAAAAGGGGAGCTATGAAAGCAGTCCTTCGTCGTTTCGTTCAACTGGCTTTGAAGAGGAAGGTCTTTCTAGTTTTTTTTCATGGTCTGAGGACCGTATTCCACTGGTTAGTGCACATCGCGGTGGGCCTTATCCAGGATTTCCGGAAAATGCGATTGAAACATTTGAGCATGTCCTTCAACAGACACCTGCGATTATAGAATGTGACATTGCCATGACCAAGGACTCTATTTTGATCTTGATGCATGATAATACCTTAGACCGAACTACAACTGGGTCGGGCTATGTGAACCTTCAGGATTGGAGTACCTTACAAGAAGTGAAATTAAAGGATAACCTTGGTCAGGTGACTAATTTTCAAATCCCCACGCTAGACGAGGTTTTGAAGTGGGGCAAAGGAAAGGCTTTATTTACTTTGGACGTAAAACGTGGGGTGCCTTTTGAGCGAGTGGTTGCGGCGATTCAGGCGCATCAAATGGAAAATTTTGCAGCGGTGATCTCTTACAATGCCAACGACGCTGCTAACATTCATGCGCTGGATGAGTCCTTGATGATTTCAGTGAGTATTCGGGATAGTGCTTCTTATGTTGCGCACAGCAGTTTGGGGGTTCCAGATGAGCGCATGATCGCCTTTGTCGGTGTTTCAGAACCAGCACCCGATGTATACAATTTTCTTCATCAAAAAGGAATCACCACGATACTAGGGGTTTTGGGTAACTTGGACAAGAGGGCAGTGGCCAAAGGCGATGCACTTTATGGTGGATTCATTGAAAACGGTGCAGATGTTTTAGCGACCGATAGACCGTTAGAGGCGGCTGAGGTCATTAAATCCTACTGGCCGGCAAAAAGTGATAAATATAAATTCATTGTAAAGTGATTGACTTAAGAAGTGATACGGTAACAAAGCCTACTCCAAAAATGCATCAAGAAATGATGCGGGCGAAAGTAGGGGATGATATGTTTGGCGAAGATCCGACCGTAGCAGCATTAGAAGACTATGCGGCGAAGCTTTTTGGTTATGACGGGGCCTTATATTGTCCCTCTGGAACCATGACCAACCAAATCGCCATCCGCTTACACTGCCAGCTGCAAGATGAGGTAATCTGTCACAAGTATTCTCACATCTATCTCTACGAAAGTGGAGGTATCATGGCAAATTCAGGGGCATCTGTCCGTTTGCTTGAAGGCGAGCGTGGCCTCATAACTGCCGAAGATGTAAAGGCGGCCATACAACCTGATGATATCCATGCTCCTAATTCGCGCCTAGTATCGCTGGAGAACACCATGAACAAGGGAGGAGGAAGTTGCTATGACTTAGAAGAGATCTATGCGATTCGAGAGACCTGTCATGAACATGGGCTTGCATTGCACCTCGATGGCGCCAGGTTATTCAATGCGCTTGTGCACAAGGGGCATAAACCAAAACAATTCGGCGAAATTTTCGACACCGTATCGATCTGTTTATCCAAGGGATTAGGTGCACCGGTGGGATCAATTCTCTTGGGAAGTCATCAGGACATCAAACGCGCGAAGCGCATTCGTAAAGTCATGGGAGGTGCCTGGCGACAGGCAGGCTATATCGCTGCCGCAGGCTTATATGCCTTGGAAAATCACATTGATCGACTAGTCGAAGATCACATCAAAGCGCAAAAAATGGCTGACGTATTGATGAAACAAGACTATGTTGCCCAAGTGATGCCTTGTGAAACCAACATCTTAATCTTCGAGCTGAATGAAAAATATACCACTCAGTCTTTTTTGGAGAAGCTTGCTGAGCACAATATTCATGCCTTTGCATTTGGTCCTCAATTGATTCGTTTCGTGACCCATCTCGATTTTACAGAAGAGCAATTAGCCACCACGATTAACATCCTACAAACACTGTGAAATGAGAAATTATTGGTTGATACTGCTCGTGGGTTGTCTTATTTCTTGCGGAACACCAGATAAATCGTCAGAAGTGATGGAGTCTAAAGAAGAGATCTTATTCGTTGGAACCTACACCAAAAAAGAAGGCCACGTGGATGGGCAAGGGGAGGGCATTTATGTTTATTCAATGAATAAGAAAACCGGAGCACTCCGATACCTCAATGTTTCTGATGCCATCACTAGCCCCTCTTATTTGGCAGTTCATCCGAACGGTGAGTACGTGTATGCAGTCAATGAATTTGATGGAGGAGAGGAGTCCTTTGCCACATTAACGGCCCTCCAATACAATCCAGAAGAGCATAGTCTGAATTGGCTGAATGAAGTATCCAGTTTAGGCCAATACCCATGTCATCTTTCCATTGACAATTCTGGAAAATTTGTGATGGCGGCAAACTATGTTGGGGGTAGCGTTGCGCTTTATCCAATACAAGAAGATGGTTCACTCGATGAATATTCGTCCTACCGGAAACATGATGGAGGTTCTTCTCATCCCCGGCAAGAGGCACCACATGCGCATCAAATCATACAGCACCCTCGGTTGGGTTTTGTCATTGCTGTTGATCTTGGGGCTGATAAATTGTACGAGTACAAGCTGGACACCTTATCACAAACCTTGGATTTTGTTCGAGAGTATCCTAACGGCCCAAAAATGTCTGGACCTCGACACATTGCGTTTCATCCTACCCTTAATGTCTCCTATACCTTGAATGAGTTGATCGGTACGATTGAGGTAACGGCACTTCGGGATTCTGCACGCTACATTGGCAACATGCAGGTGATCAGTACACAAGAAAATGGCGATGGGCGTGATGCAGCAAGTGCCGCAATTAAAATTCATCCCAATGGAAAGTTCTTATATGCCTCGAATCGGGGTGAGCTCAATGATATTGCCATTTTCTCAATTGGTGATCAGGGGCAATTGAAGCCTTTGGGCAGGCAATCGAGTTTAGGAAGGACCCCAAGAGATTTTGAGATTGATCCGTCGGGCAGGTTTTTGTTAGTGGCTAATCAAGATGACAATACCATCATTACGTTTGGCATAGATCAAGAAACCGGTTTGCTTTCTGAGACTGGTTATGTCGCTGAGGTGCCAACTCCTGTTTGTCTTAAATTCCTGACAAGGCAATAACCACTTTATATTCCCTTCAAGTATTGTTTGATCAAAAGTTGGTGATGATGCGCGTGGTAAATGGTGAAGTAAAACAACTCCCTAATGGTGATCTTCCCTAATAAGGGATGAGGAACTACAAATTCGTCCAATTGAGCTTCCGACCATTTCGCTAGTTTCTGGTCAATGGTTTCAACTTGTTGTTTAAGTTTTTTATTCAGTTCGAGGGCTTGTGAAAAGACTACTTGGCTGGGGCTAAAGCTTGCTGGAGCTACGTACGTATTGCCTTCTAAACGACTCCGGTATTTTTCGACGACCTCATCATAGGTCCACGACGGACGATTGGCTTTGCCAAACTTATACTTGATCAAAAATTTAGGCATACCCAACCCTTTGGCCATGGGCTTGAGCGATTTGATCAAATGCAATGTCTGCTCTCCGGCATTCCATTTCCCATCAGGAGCATATTCGTACTCATCTTTGGACAGTGTCTTGACGTAAGCCGAATATTCTTGATAGCTTTCTTCCAACCTCGCTTTGATCTCCGCCTTGTTCATGTTGGAAAATTAAAAGGAAATCATGAAATGGATAATCGATATGGATTTTTAATTTCGATTCATGAAGTATGCCCAAAAACCTTTAGCGGAACGAATTCGACCTCAAACCTTAGACGATTTGATCGGTCAAGCTCATTTGGTAGGTAAGGAGGGCGTGCTACGAAAGGCGATCGATGCCGGAAGAATTCCATCAATGATCCTTTGGGGCCCACCCGGTGTTGGGAAAACGACCATAGCGAATATCATAGCCAATTCGGTACAAGCGCCTTTTTTTACCTTAAGCGCCATCAGCTCTGGTGTCAAGGAAGTCCGTGAAGTCATTCAAAAGGCAAAATACCAGTCGAATACCATCTTGTTCATCGATGAGATTCATCGATTTAATAAATCGCAACAGGATGCCTTGCTAGGGGCTGTAGAGAAGGGCGATATCACATTGATCGGTGCGACCACTGAAAATCCCTCCTTTGAAGTAAATTCGGCACTTCTATCCAGGTCTCAGGTCTATACTCTCAAATCCCTCTCAAAAGATGACCTTTTTCAGCTGATAGAGTTGGCTCTGAAGAAGGATGAGTTCTTAAAAAATAAGGCCGTTGAGTTAAAAGAAACACAAGCCTTGTTTACCATTGCTGGAGGAGACGCGCGAAAACTGCTGAATTTGTTGGATTTGGTGATTGAGAATGTACCTGAAGAACAAGTTGTCATCACTGATGCCTTGGTCAAGAAAGTAGCGCAACAACGAGTAGCTACTTACGACAAAGCGGGTGACATGCACTATGACGTGATTTCCGCATTCATTAAGTCGATCCGAGGCAGCGATCCGAACGCGGCGGTTTATTATTTGGCTAGGATGATCGAAGGTGGAGAAGACATTAAATACATCGCTAGGCGATTGGTTATTTTGGCCTCAGAAGACATTGGTAACGCGAACCCTACTGCCCTGGTCATTGCGACGAATGCGTTTCAAGCGGTCTCTATGATCGGCTATCCGGAAGGTAGGATCATTCTTTCTCAAGCAGTGACTTATCTGGCTTCCTCACCCAAAAGCAACGCGGCGTACTTGGCCATTAATCAAGCGCAGCGGATTGTCCAACAAACAGGAGACTTGCCCATTCCCATGCCCATAAGGAATGCACCTACAAAACTAATGAAGGAGGAAGGCTATGGTCGAGGATATCAATATGCACACGACCATCCGGGGAATTTTGTGCAACAGGAGTTTTTACCTGTAGAACTAAGTGGCACAACCTTTTATGAACCTGGAAATAATGCAAGGGAAGAAGAAATGCGCAAGCGGCTTAAGGCCATGTGGAAAGAGAAGTACGGATACTAGTTGCAAACATTCCGTTTCCTTTGGCAATAAAGAGATAGACAATACCCTTTATTCGTCCATTCGATCAAAATATACCTTTATTACCTCCATTTCGCCTTCTCTACTCCAGATCATTTGACTTCCTTCAAATGCGATCGACCAGCCTACTTTGGTGTTTTCCGCATCATTTATCGTCCAGAGCCAAGGTGAATGCGCTTCGATATGCCAAATGCCAGTTTCCACTCGATTGCCATCTTTGTCGTATTTACGATACCTTCTGTCCCATCCAAAGTAATAGCTATTTGGCTCCATTTGATAGTATGATTTAACTTCCTTGGTTTCCAGGTCAAGCCCTTCGGCTTTTTCATTTCTCCAGTTTCCAACGATTAAATCCCATGGCGCCAGTGGTTTTTTACTTGCCTTTTTTAAACGAACGGTTACCTCTACTCCGTCTTCTAGACGCCTCCAGGTCATCATCGTTTCGTTTGCCGTCAGAAGCACTTCGAAAGGTCCAAAAGGATCTATGCGATCTCCATCTTGTTGGTACAATTGCTTATTCTCTTGATCGAACGTCCATGAGCCTCTTAAGTTGGTAATACCGCCATTTCCTCCCATCAATAGGCCATTTTCTTTGAAATCAAACCACTTTGCAGTAGGCGTTCGCTGTTCATTTCCTACGGTAACATTTTCAACTACCCAAAGGGCGACCACTGGGGCCTTGACAAATGTCATTTGGCCTGTTTTTACCTTCGCAATGTCGTAGTAGCTCTGGCCAGTCAAGGAAATACTCAATAAGAGAAAAAGGGGTATGAGTAATTTGGACATGAATAAAGCTATTCATTCAGTGGAACAAACTCAATGTATTCGATGAAATTTACTCTCCGCTCCATGCAGGAGCATCTGTCACTCTTTCGAGTTCCCACCGAATGGGATCTTTCTGCGTCTCCTCGATGATCAAATGACCCTCTTCATTGAGGTAAAGCGCTCTCCAATTATTGGCTATTTCTCTGTGCTGGTCTGTAAGGACTAGAAAACCAGCAGTACCCCCTTCACCAAAAATTGCAAGTCGGTTCCCCTTAGCATCAAATCGCCACCATGCTTTCTTGGGTTTTGCGTCTGTCGAGTAGTTCCAAATTAATCTACCTTGCGGTTTGCCCGACTCTGAATCGGAAATGTAGTAGAACGTAAGCTCCGAATTCTCCGCCCATTGATCGGCAGGTACACCATATTGATCGATGCTATTGACATAAGCAAATTGTGCAGTTAAGAAGTCAATATCAGGGCGGTTTGGCGAGAGCTCAGTCAACGAATCGTCACTGCAGGATACCGCAAGAAGTAACGAAAATAAAACGGCATACAGCTTATTAGTGAATGTCATCGACGTAAGTGTGTATGTGAAGATACTATTTTTCGATAAAGTAATGTCAAGTCGAGGATACATCTGTCTTTTTGGTTTTCTCCAATTCGAGTTGCTTGATTCAAAAAACTTGCAAACCTTTATAGAAAAGCCATTGCTCATGTTTCGAAACGCCATCTACTTTGCTCAACTCCTTGCCTTTTCTATCTTAGTCAGCAGTTGCGGTTCTACCACGAATGAACCTGTCGTTGCTATTGATACATTGGACATCAACCGGCACTTAGCTGTATTGGCTTCTGACGATTTCATGGGTCGGAAACCATTCACCGAAGGAGAAGAGAAGACTATTGACTACCTGGCCTCAGAACTAAAGATGATGGGTGTGGCTCCGGGTAATGGGGAATCATTTTTTCAAGATGTTCCCCTGGTCGAGATCAAAGGAACTCAGTCGCCAGAAATGCTTGTAACGGGAAAGGGCAAGACCATGCGGTTTCGAACGAACAGGGACGTGGTCGTGTACACTCAGCGAGCGACAGAAGCTGCAGAGATAAAGGATTCTGAACTGGTTTATGCAGGCTATGGAATCGTAGCCCCTGAGTATGATTGGAATGATTACGAAGGGCTGGACGTCACAGGAAAAACAGTCATTGTTTTGGTCAATGACCCAGGGTTTAGCAGTGGTGATAGTACCCTGTTCAAAGGAGAAGAAATGACTTACTACGGCCGTTGGACTTATAAGTACGAAGAGGCAGCTCGACAAGGAGCTGCAGGCGTACTGATCGTTCATGAAACTGTACCTGCAGGTTATCCTTGGCTGGTAGTTGAAAGCTCTTGGACTGGGGCTAAGCTCAATTTAGACGCGAAGAATCCACCCTATCAATCTGCAATACAAGGCTGGATCACTCGAAATACAGCGGTGGAATTGTTTCGTGCTGCCGGCATCGAGAACTATTCTTCACTCGCCAAAAGCAAAGATTTTAAACCTGTGCCCATGGGTTTGAAGGCTTCGGTTGGTGTCAAAAATGAGATCAAACGAGATGTGTCGAAGAATGTTGTGGGCATGGTCAAAGGGTCGGAGCGACCAGACGAGTACATCATTTATTCAGCACATTGGGACCATATAGGAGTTGGTGAACCTATCGATGGAGATTCTATTTACAATGGCGCCCTCGATAATGCCAGTGGCACCACAGGCTTGTTGATGATCGCAGAGCAATTTGCAAAACCAGAAAACCAACCCGAAAGATCTGTCGTGTTTCTATTCGTAACAGCGGAAGAACAAGGCCTTTTGGGCTCTGCATATTATGCGCAAGATCCGATTTTTCCACTTAATCAAACGGTCGCCAACATCAACCTGGATGGCTTGCCAGCTTTTGGTGAAATGAAAGACTTGACCATAACGGGTTATGGGCAATCGGAACTGGATGACTACGCTAAAGCCGAGGCTCAAAAACAAGGGCGATATGTTATTCCTGATCCTGATCCGGGCAAGGGATATTTTTTTCGTTCAGATCATTTTAGCTTCGCCAAAGTGGGCATTCCAGCACTTTATGCATCCGGTTCCTATGAGCACATGACAAAAGGAGTGGACTTCGTTAATGAGAAAATAGAGGAGTATCTTTCGGTAAAGTATCATCAGCCACAGGATAATTATGAGCCCGAATCTTGGGACCTGAAAGGGATTGCACAAGATGCCACCTTACTATTCAAGGTGGGTTATCGCTTGGCAAATGAGAAGTATTTTCCTCAGTGGAATGAAAGCTCAGAATTCAGGGCGAAACGTGAGCAGGATATGAGCATGAAGAAGCGATAGTCTATCGTTCAAAAATGACTTCTTCGTTAGGTACTCTGAAGCGCTCAGAATAAATACCCTCTTCTAATCCCGGTCCGCAGCCGATGACCATGACGATCTCTGCTTTTCGAGGCAGCTTCAAAAATCGTTTGATGCGTAGAGAGTCCATGCCTTCCATGGGACAAGTATCATAACCTTCGGCAGTCATGCTCATCATGAAATTTTGTGCCGCCAAAGCAGCACTCTTGTGTACGGATATGCGCAGATCAGCACGATTGCCGTGCCGTACCATGGGGCGTTTCAAACCCACAAAGAAGTAGATGAGTTTTTTGCCGAGTCCCCATAGGTCCAACCAGTCGGTCCAATAATATTTTGGGATCAGTTTTTTATAGTAATTCATGGCTCTTTTCGCCTGCTTGTTGCTGCTATCGGGGTAAACACGTTCCATTTCTGCTACTAGTGCCTTTTGGCGTTTAGGCCAAAGGTCACGCCGCGCGACAAAAACGACTAGCTCACGAGCAGTTTTTGCAGCCCCTTGGTTCATGCACATCCAAGCGACCTTTTTTAGTGCATCAGGTGATTTGATCCGATAAAATTCCCAGAGCTGCATGTTGCTGCTGTTGGGTGCCAGTACACTCCGTTCTAAGCTCCGTTTTACCGCATCATGATCGAAGGTGGCTTGTTGATCGTATTTGCGAACGGACCTTCTGGCATTAACGAGTTGGTCAAAAATTTCTGCGTTTTTTTGCATATCAATAAATCAAAGGAACCAGTGTTTGAGACAATACAACCAAAAGTAAAATAGCAATGATGTTGAGCAAGACACCGGCTCTGAGCATGTCCTTCATTCGAATCATTCCACTAGAAAAAACGATAGCGTTTGGAGGAGTAGAGATCGGCATCATGAATGCATAGCTTGATGCAAGGGTGACGGGTACTGTAAGGTACATCGGGTTCATTTCCAAACTTTGAGAAATACCGATCACGACAGGTAAGAAAATAACCACAAGTGCAACATTACTCATTACTTCCGTCATGAATAACATAAAGGCAGTAAGCCCTGCTATAAGCAAGATGGGGTTAAGTTCACCCGAACCGGCAATTTGTTCACCGATCACCTCGACTATATGAGATTTCTCCATGGCTTTCGCCAGGCTGAGTCCACCTCCAAAAAGGAGCAAAATTCCCCAAGGAAGCTTTTTTGTGTACTCCCATTCCATCAAGAATTGTCCTTTTTTCAAGTCTAATGGAGTGATGAACATCAACGTTCCACCTGCAATAGCGATCATGGCATCACTCAAAAGAGCGGTGCCAAGCAATTCGTTAATACTCCCACGAAGAATCCAAGTTAAGGCTGTAGTAATAAAGATTAAGGCTACTCTTTTTTCGGCTTTGGTCATTTTACCTAAAGCCCTGAGTTGTTCGTCAATTACCCTTGTTGAGTCTGTAAGCTGTCCGATATGACTGGGAAAAAGGACTCTCGTGATCATGAAATAAACAACAGCAAGCATGACCAAACAAATGGGTAAGCCAATGGCAAGGTACTTGGAGAAGGTGACCTCGTAGCCTAAAAGATCACTCATAAAGCCCACCCAAGCGACATTAGGTGGTGTTCCAATAATGGTGGCAGTTCCTCCTACATTCGCTGCGTAGGCGATGGAGAGCATCAAGCCCAAAGCAAAACGCTTTTGCCCTTTGCTGGATGTTTCGTTGATAGACAGTAGGTTGGTGATGGAAAGGGCAATCGGCAGCATCATAACGGTGGTTGCTGTATTGCTGATCCACATGCTGATAAAAGCTGTAGTTAGCATGAACCCGAGAATGACACCATTTGGATTGGTACCGGTTTTTTTTATAATGCTTAATGCGATACGCTTATGCAGGTTATGCCTTTCCATTCCTAAGCCCAGCATAAACCCTCCCATAAAAAGAAATATGATCTTATTCGCATAGGGCTGAGTTGCTTCATCGATGGTGAAAACTCCCGCCAAGGGGAATAGTATAATGGGCAATAGCGCGGTAACGGGAATGGGCGCTGCTTCAGTGATCCACCATACGATCATCCAAAGGGCAATGCCAATGACACGCCAGGCGTCAGCCCCCAAAAAGTCATTGGGTTGGTAAATAAAAAAGAGCAAACAGATCAGAGGCCCTAGAAATAGGCCGAAGATTTTGGCTCCATGAAATGTTGGTGCTTGCAAAGGGTTTCCTGGTTTATAGATGCCTAATGAATAAAGCTTATGAATTCAGTAGTGCTTTTGTGTTCCAAGATAAAAACTTAACGGAGGAAAATAGACAAGTCCTTGACGAATGGTCTGCATGGTTTGGATGAGCCGGGAACGAAAAAAGCCCCATAAAGGGGCTTTTCTCTTCTTCAACCTTAAAATACTAAACTAACTAACTATTTTCTTTTCCTTGGTTGTCATTGAATATGTTCCTAGAGAAGTGAACGATTCAACTGGCAAACATTTACTATAGAGACGATGAATTCCTTCCTATGGTTACAACTTGCTGGCTTTTTTTAGTTAAAAAATGTGAAGGTATAGTGCTATTGTTCAAAGCCGCTGCAAGCAAATCCTCCCGAGATTCACTGGACTTCAAATAACCCTTTGGCCGTGCGGTTTTTAGTTCTATTTTTGCCACAAATTCAAAGCGATAGCCATGAGCGTTCTAGTCAATAAAGATTCAAAAGTAATTGTTCAAGGATTTACCGGTTCTGAAGGTACTTTCCACGCAGGACAAATGATTGAATACGGTACAAATGTAGTAGGTGGAGTGACACCAGGTAAAGGAGGACAATCTCATCTGGATCGTCCTGTCTTCAATACTGTCCAAGAGGCTGTTGATAAGGCTGGTGCTAATGTTTCGATCATTTTCGTGCCCCCTGCGTTTGCTGCTGATGCCATTATGGAGGCTGCTGATGCTGGAATTAAGGTGATCATCGCGATCACAGAAGGTATTCCTGTCAAGGATATGGTCACGGCCAAGGAGTATATTAAGAATAGAGACGTTACTTTAATAGGCCCTAATTGCCCGGGTGTAATTACCCCAGGTGAAGCAAAAGTTGGTATTATGCCAGGTTTTGTCTTTGAAAAGGGTAGAGTAGGACTTGTATCAAAATCAGGTACACTAACTTATGAGGCGGCAGATCAATTGGCAAAAGCGGGCTTGGGCATTTCAACAGCCATTGGAATTGGTGGTGATCCAATAATTGGAACACCAACGAAAGAAGCGGTTCAGCTGCTGATGGAAGATGATGAAACAGATGCCATCGTAATGATTGGTGAGATTGGAGGAAATTATGAGGCCCTTGCTGCTGAATACATCAAGAGCACTGGAAATAAAAAACCTGTTGTCGGCTTTATTGCAGGTCAAACAGCACCTCCTGGTCGTAGGATGGGACATGCCGGAGCAATCATTGGCGGCGCAGACGACACAGCTGAGGCGAAGATGAAGATCATGGCGAGCTGTGGGATCCATGTGGTGAAATCTCCAGCAGATATTGGAGAGACCATGGCAAAAGTAATGAAAGGTTAGATCAAGCTATTACAGCGTAGCAATAAAATGAAGAAAGGCGTCGAAAGACGCCTTTTTTAATGCTTAATGATGATCTTTTTACTGAGAACAAGTGCATCATGAATCAAAGAGATCAGATAGACACCATTCTCATAATTACCCACTCGGATCTGCATAATGTCTAAGTTACCCCTCACCGTAGAGAAGATTACCCGACCTTTCATATCACTGATCTCAATGAGTTGAACTCTCAATGGAATCGTCCTTAGGTCTACATTCACCACATCCGAGGTTGGATTTGGGTAAAGGTTTAGCTGACTATTCTCGAATGGATTTTCATCGATATCTGTGATCACTTGTTCACCGGTACCGAGCAACTCCACCGAATAACCACCAATATTCGTGATGATCAGGAGCTGTCCCTGGTAATTTCTATCATCACTTGGTTTGAATGAGAGCTGTAGTTGACGTGTTTCCCCAACAGCAATCGCATCAAATTGCTCGGCTAGCGAGAATCCTTGAGGAAGCTGAATGTTATTGATTTGAACGTCCAACTCACCCGTATTGGTAATCGCTAACGGTAGTACGATGCTGTTTCCAACGTCAGTTGATCCAAAATCAAGTTTTTGTTCAAGGCTGATTTGGCCTTCTAGTTCATTTCTAACTTCAATGGCCAATACTTCTTCTACCGATGCACCTCCTTGGTCAACTGCCCGAAGATGAATGGATAGTAAGGTGTCTTTTTCATAATCAATTTCACCTTTGGTGAAGATGCGATTGTTTTCGATGATAAATAGGCTGTTGTCTTCAGCACCCGTACCGTCAACTAAATCAATGGTATGCGTGTCGTTCGCATCTTCATCTTGTACGGTGAGGTTTGAAACAAGTGTGCCGATTTCTACATTCTCAAAGAGTTGCAAAGTTCTTGATGCACGGATGGCAGTAGGCGCATCATTCATATCTTTCACATTGATCGTGAATACAGAAACAATGGTATTGCCTGCGTTGTCTTCAGCAAGTACTCTAATAGAGTAGGAGCTCTTCTCTTCATGATTTAGAGGAGTTTTCTTGATTAACTGATTCTCGACTATAGAGAACAGCTGATTCCCTTCAGCACCTTTTCCATCCACGAATCGGAAAACTTGTTGATCATTGGTATCTGGATCATTCGTCTCAAAACTACCCACAGGTGTATTGGCCTCGGCATTTTCATCTATTACGCTTTCCGTAATGGTCAATGCAGTGCCTTCCTCATTCACATCAAGAATATTTAATTTGAAGGCAAGATCATTTTCTTCTTTTTGATTGTAGATCTCCGACATGATAAGAAAAGCATCTTGCGAAAAGCTTAAGGCATTTTTTTCTGTTAGGAATTCTTCCAAGGCCAGTCCTTCTTTTAGTAAGTTGTCTTCCTGTCCCAAGGCAGCAAAATAGTTCATTTTGGCAATGGCAAAATCAACATTCAAAGGGATAGGATCACTCGGTTGTATTTGTTCAGTTGCGTTGGAAATTAAGTCAGGAATTTTGGTCAGTTGATTCGTTTTTGTGTAGAGATCAATCAGCGAAACAAAACTCGATTTTTTCAAATCTGGATTAAATGTAGGACCACTATATGCCAAGGATCGCTCAAAATAAAAGATCGCAGAGTCATATTGTTCTAATTCGTAAAAAGCACGTGCTCTATTTTTATCTACCGCAATCGGCATTGAACCCGTTAGGAACTCAGGGTCAATGGTGTTGAAGGCATCCAAAGCCCTTTGATAGTACCTCAGGTCAAGCAATATTTGTCCCATGTTCATGTAGCTAAAAGCTAAACTTCTGCTCATGGTGCCTTCATCCGAGAGTGAAATCAGCATTTCAGAGTGGTATATGGCTGAGGCATAATCTTGCGCTCTTCTGTAAACATTGATCATGTTGGCATGAGCCGCTCTTTTATGCGCTACCTCTGCCTCTTCAGCATCTATTTCATCTAAGGTTTCTTCAAAGAAAACTACTGCTTTTTCAAGGTCACCGGTACGGGTATAAGCAATACCTAAGTAATTTCTACAGCGATAATATAGATTAGGTACGTTCAGGTTCTTCAGTTGTGCGGTGCTCTCTTCAAAAAGCGAGATGGCCTCGTCAAGTTGATTGTTCGCAAATAAATCAACGGCTTTCATAAAGGTCTGCCCGGCATTCACAAGTTCAGGACTGCTAAAGTCACTGCTTGACAGGGAGTCGGCATAAAACTTTAGGGAATCACCATTGGTACGTCCGAGGCAAATGCCAAGTTGGATAAGGCCTTCAATTTTACGCTCCTCGGACGTTGCGGCAAGGATATCGGATTTCAACTCTTCGAACGAAACATCTTGTCCCAGAAGCCAAGTGCTACTAACAAGGAGCTGCAGTAAGAAGATACAAATTGTCTTTTTCATTCGCTGAATAGACTCAAAATGTAAGTTTTGTTTACAACATCGGCAAGAGAATTTTGTTCTCCTTTGGGCTTTAGAGCCTAAAAAAAGGGGTTTTTCCATCCCTCTTATTTAAGTCTAAATTTTTATCCAAATTATTTAGCGTAATTCACGGCACGCATCTCTCTGATCACCGTTACCTTAATTTGACCAGGGTATTGCATTTCCTTTTCGATCTTCTGAGAAATATCGAAAGATAGCTGGCCGGCCTTGCTGTCAGAAACGGATTCTGCGTCGACCATTACCCTTAGCTCTCTGCCTGCTTGGATAGCATAGCACTTGTTTACCCCATCAAAATTGAGGGCAAGGCTTTCGAGTTCCTTAAGTCTTTTGATATAGGACTCCATGACCTCTCTTCTCGCTCCAGGTCGGGCACCACTGATGGCATCGCAGGCTTGCACAAGAGGGGAGATCATGTTTTTCATTTCGATCTCATCGTGGTGTGCGCCTATCGCATTGCAGACGTCCGGATGCTCTTTGTACTTTTTAGCCAATTCCATTCCGAGAATCGCGTGAGGGATTTCAGGTTCTTCTGGCCAAACTTTTCCAATGTCGTGCAACAAACCGGCACGTTTAGCTTTTTTGGGATTTAGCCCCAACTCACTCGCCATGGTTGCACAAAGATTGGCCACTTCTCTCGAGTGTTGCAATAAGTTTTGACCATAGGATGACCTAAATCTCATGCGGCCAACCATCTTGATAAGCTCTGGGTGTAAACCGTGGATACCGAGATCAATGACTGTTCTTTCACCTATTTCGGCAATCTCTTCTTCAATGTTTTTGGTCGTTTTGGCTACGATCTCTTCTATCCGAGCTGGGTGAATTCTTCCATCTTGCACAAGCCGGTGAAGTGATAACCGTGCGATCTCTCTTCTCACGGGATCAAAACCGGAGATGATGATGGCTTCAGGTGTATCGTCTACAATGATTTCCACGCCTGTAGAAGCTTCTAAGGCACGGATATTTCTTCCTTCACGACCAATGACCTTTCCTTTGATGTCGTCACTTTCAATATTAAAAATGGACACACAGTTTTCTATGGCATGCTCTGTCGCAGTACGTTGGATCGATTGGATCACAATCTTCTTCGCTTCCTTAGCACCGGAAAGTTTCGCTTCGTCAATGATGTCTTTGACTAGTGCTGAAGCTTTTGATTCGGCCTCATCCTTCAAGGTTTCGATGAGTTGTTCCCTTGCTTCATCAGCCGATAGCTGAGCAACTTTCTCGAGTGCCTTGATCTTTTGTTCGACTTTTGCTTCGAGGTCTTGCTTTCTTTTTTGCACGATTTCCATCTGGGCATCCAAGTTTTCCCTCATGCTGTCAAGCTCCGCCTCTTTTCGCTGTGTTTTTTCTTGAAGCTTGGATAAGTGCGCTTCTTTTTGTTTCAGCTTGTTTTCATTGCTGATGATCTGATTCTTCTTTCGATTGGCTTCTTCTTCAAAATCTGATTTTAGTTTGAGGTATTTTTCTTTGGCCTCTAGAATTTTATCCTTCTTGATGCTTTCCGCAGTAATTTCAGCCTCTTTGATGATTAGCTTTCTTTTTTCTTCTAATTCTTGTACCGCCTTACGATTTAATTTTTGCATCCAAAAGCGACCAAGAAAAAAACCAATGGCTATCGCTGCGATGGCAACTGGTATAATGGTTATGTCTCCCATAGGTATATAAAATGGGGTAGAAGAAGAAGGAGCTTAATTAGATCACTTGATAGCGCTTTTGATCATTTCATTCAGCGCATCTATTTTGGAGTCGGCCGTTGTATCTAGGGTTGTCATCTCCTCTTCATTTTTGAGTTTAGCAACCATGCTATCAAATGCGACCATTGCTAAAAGGTCTTCTTTGTCGTCTATACCGAATTGTTCGCGGTAGGAACGAAGTTTTTCATTGATGAATTTACCCGCATTCCTCACCCTCGCTTCCTCTTCGGGTTTGACTTTCATTGGATACTCTCGGTCTCCAATTTTTATTTTTATTGATAGAAGATCCATATTTCTCAGTGCTAGCTCAAGTAAGAGATGCACTTATCTATCTCCTTGATGTATTCGTTCAATCTATTTTTAAGCTCGATAGAATCTTCTTTTTCTACCGATGTATTGTTTACAAGTTTAGACATTTTGTCCTGATTTTGAAAATCAGAAAGTTTCGTCTCTAAGTCATCAATTCTTTGCTTCAACACTTGCCGTTCCTGCGTTAAAACGGCGTTTTCTTCTGCCTGACGCTGGTAAGCCTTGAGCAATGCCTCAACATTTGCTTGAAGTTGTTCTAGTCGTTGATCAAATGTAGAAGCATTCATGTTATGTACGTATTGTTGCGTTCAGCTCTTTTTCAAAGCCCTTGATCAAGCGAGACATCGTTTTATCAATGACCTTGTCTGTTAATGTTTTCTCTTGATCTTGTAAGAAAAAACTTATGGCGTAAGCTTTTTGATTTTCTCCAATCTTATCTCCTTCATACACGTCAAAAACCTGGATGTCTTTGATAAGTTCTCGCTCTAATTTGTTTGTCAGTTGTCTAATCTCATCAAATTTTACTGATTTATCAACAACGAGTGACAAATCTCTTTTTACTTCCGGGAACTTCGAGATAGACTGAAAGGTCGGGTTGAGTGGGTACTGTTTCTTGAGATAAGTCCAGTCGATCACTGCATAAAAGACCTCTTGATTGATCTTGAACGATTGCATTGGCCTTTTCCCGACTCGGCCTATTTTGGCCATCGTCTTATGATTCAACGAGAGCTCAACACCGTAATCAAAGAGATCATTAGAGAGTTCCTTTGTTTCAAGGGTTGACAGATTGAATTTATTCATGAGTTGGCTAAGTACTTCAGCCAGATCATGATAAGTCAATGGTCGTTCTTCCCCCATCCAATGTGCAGAATGGTTGTTTCCGGTTGCAAACAAAGCCAAAACCTGACGTTCTTTGTATTTGCCATTAATGAGGTGGTATGTGGTGCCAAATTCGAAAATCTTCAGGTCTCGTTGTTTTCTTTTGACATTCCGCTCTATGACTTCCAGCCCATGAAAGATAAGGTCTTGTCGCATTACATTGAGTTCTTCACTGAGTGAATTTAGAATATTGACGTCCTCGTTGGAATTGATGGATGCAACTGAAGCTGAATAGGCTTTTTTGGTGAGCGAATTGGTTACCACTTCATGAAACCCTGTTCCGGAAAGAAGCCTCGATATTTCGAGTTTCAGGGAGTCGTTACTTTTCTTTGGAAAATGTGAAAGAAAAGTGCTGCTCAGATGGTCCTCTAGCGGGATGTTGTTGTACCCGTAGATCCTTAATATTTCTTCAATGATGTCTGCTTCTCTTTGAACGTCAACACGATAAGGAGGGACAATCGCCATGAATTTTTCTTCGTTGATGGGTTCGATATGTATTTCTAGGCTACGAAGAATTTTATGGACATTGTCCGTATCCATTGCTTTCCCTATCAAGCGATCAATGTTCTTGTATTTCACCTCAATTCTAAAATCCTCAATTGGATTAGGATAGATGTCGTTGATATCAGAGCTGATCTCGCCCCCTGTCAATTCTTTAATGAGTAAAGCAGCAAATTTCAATGCTGTCACCGTCATGTTTGGATCAGTTCCTCTCTCATACCGAAAGGCAGCATCTGTTTTCAATTGGTGCTTCTGCGAGGTTTTTCGAATACTGTCTGGTGAAAAATAGGCGACTTCTAGAAAAACGTGTTGGGTTTGTTCTGTTACACCTGATTTAATTCCTCCAAATACACCGGCGATACACATGCCTTCGTTCTCGTTACAGATCATCAGGTCATTCGCTGATAGCTTTCGTTCCACTTCATCCAAGGTTTTAAAAGTGGTGCCTTCGACCAAGGTTTTCACAATGACATGATCTCCCGAGATCGCATCGGCGTCAAAAGCATGCATGGGTTGGCCAAGTGCATGAAGTGCATAATTCGTGACATCGACTACATTGTTGGTGGGGTTTATGCCAATTGCTTTTAGCCTGCGCTGAAGCCATTCGGGTGAAGCTTTTACCTCAACATTACTGATGGTAATTGAGGTATACCTTGGACATGCCTCTTTGTCTTCCACCGTGACTTTGATCGGTCGATTGTTATTGTCGGCATGAAAGCCCGATAGATTGGGCATTTTAATTTCCCTATCCAATAGCGCTCGCAAATCACGTGCAGTACCTAAGTGTGAGGCTCCGTCGGCACGATTTGGGGTTAATCCGATCTCAAAAACTTGATCTGACTGCAGATTGAAATAGGTAGTGGCGGGTGTTCCGTTCTCGAGAGTAGTGTCCAATACCAGTATTCCATCATGTCCTTCTCCTAGTCCAATTTCATCTTCAGCACAGAGCATGCCTTCAGAAACCTCACCTCTGATTTTGGCTTTTTTAATTTGAAAAGGTTCGCCTTTAGCGGGGTAGAGGGTCGCCCCAACTGTTGCGACCACTACTTTTTGCCCTACAGCTACGTTAGGTGCTCCACATACAATCGGAGAGAGTTTTTCTTGACCGATATCTACTGTGGTGACAGATAGCTTGTCGGCGTTGGGGTGTTTTTGGCAGCTTTTTACTTCACCAATGACCAAGCCTTTTAGTCCTCCTTTGACGGCTTCTACTTCCTCTAAACCTTCTACTTCTAAACCTGACTGGGTGAGAAGTGCAGAAATTTCTTCTGGCGTCTCATTTAGTTCGATAAAATCCTTTAGCCAATTGAGGGAGATCTTCATGGATGCTGCGCATTTTGATTCTGTTTTCTAACAGAATCTATGTGTTCAATAACAATTTTAAGAAGGGCAAAAATAATGATTTAAGCGTTCTAAACTACCTAGTAATTGCTTTTGTAAAGCTTTTCTCCTGCTGAGATTTTTACGGGGATAAAATTTTCTCGAGGTGGAATGGGGCAGCTGTACTCGTCATTAAAGTGGCAATAAGGGTTGTAAGCGTTATTAAAATCAATGATGACGGAATTGGTGTTTCTAAACATGACATCCAGGTATCTTCCTCCACCATAAGTTTCAATATCGCTTGTTTCATCAGCAAACATCAGAGAGAGCCGATTAGGGTCTTTTTCCTCCCAGTCTTGGTAGAGTAACACCTGATGTTCCTGACCTTGCAATTCAAAGAATGCTTTGGCAAAGGGGATGTACTTCAATTGTTCCCCGGTGGTAGAAGGAATGAATACAGGTTGTCTGTTTTCAAGCCTCTCGATGCGAGCCGTAAGTCGATAGCTGGGGTTTACAGCATAGTATTTCAACCCTTCAAAGGAACGTTTATCCTCATCAGTGAGCGGTGAGGTTGAGGAGAGCATGAAGCCATTTCTGTCAATTCTTTCCTGTTCAATTCGACCAATGTAGCTTTCTTCACTTTCGCCAATGGTCAGGAAATTGAGAATCGTTACACCTATGATGGCGATGATGAGGATCACAAAAATGGTATTCCGTTTCATTGGGGCGAAATTATAACCAATTAAAAAGGAAAAGAAGCCTTTTGTTCAAATTAGCCCTTCATCTGCAAAGCTAAAATAGCCTTCATTCGTGAAGATCAAATGATCCAATACGGGTATTTCCAAAAGTTGACCTGATGAAACCATCTTGCTCGTGAGTTTTTGGTCTGCTTGACTTGGTTTTAAATTACCACTCGGGTGATTATGGATCAAGACAATGCCTGATGCCAGATCTTCCAGTGCAATTTTGAAAATGACTTTGGGATCAGCTACCGTACCCGAAACACCTCCTTGAGAAATCAGTCGGCTTTGGATCACTTTATTGTTACGGTTCAAACAGAGGATCCAGAATTGTTCGATGGGTTGATCTAACAGCTTGGGCTTTATGAAATCATAAACGTCTTGGCTAGCGCGGATCTGTTTTCTTAGCTCACTGTTACTCTCGCCTCTTCTTCGTCCCAACTCTAAGGCGCTGATGATCGCGATGGCCTTTGCTTCACCAATTCCATTGAACTGCATCAAATCCTTAACGGTGTATTTGGCTAATTGATGAAGGTTGTGATCGGCATGAGCTAAAATTTGTTTTGCCAGCTCAACAGCAGATAGTTTGCGATTACCTGAACCGATGAGTATGGCAATAAGCTCTGCGTCCGTTAAATGTGTGCGTCCTTTGAGGAGGAGCTTTTCTCTGGGACGGTCTTCTTCAGCCCATTCCAGGATCTTTAGGCCTTTCTCCATGATGATAAAATGAAGAAAAAATATGAAAATGAAAAGTAATTAGGAAAGAAAAGGTATAAAAAAACCGGACCCATAGGACCGGTTAAGCGGTTTGCTATTCTTTAAAGGCTATTAACAAGCTTTGTCAGTTTCGACTTGTTATTAGCGGCTTTATTCTTGTGAATAATGTTTTTCTTTGCCAGTCTATCCAGCATGCTGGTAACTGTTTTCAAAAGCTCTTGTGCTTCAGTCTTATCCGTCGTGCTTCTCAATCGTTTGATGAAGGTACGGGTAGTCTTGTGCTGATACCTGTTTCTCAAACGTTTTGCCTCGTTTGATCTGATTCTTTTTAATGCTGACTTGTGATTTGCCATTTCTTAAAATTACTTCCGCTTTTCTAATTGGGATGCAAAGATAGGTCAATTTGTGATATCATCAAAAATGCTACGAAATATTTACCACTAGAAATGAAATTTTCTTTGGAGGAATAAAGCCAGTCCTCCCTAATAAAGCCTTTTTCGCTAAATTTTGTATCTTCCTTCTGTTTTAAATTACACGGTTATGACTGTCATCCCTTCATTTTTTTGCGCTTTTCTGTTCGCTATTTCCCCAACATCAGCCTTTGAATCTGAGACTGCCAATGCCTTGGAAGGGGCATGGGAAATGAACTTACCATCAGATCAATCATCTAATATGCGTACTGTCATGACGATACAAGCGCCTTATGTGTTCATTTCCTCTTTTAATGTGGAAAGCAAAGAGTTTTTTGAATCTCAAGGAGGGATGATCGAGATATTAGGGAATACCATCAATTACACGGTTGAGTTTCATACTGCGGATGGCAATGAGATAGGTAAGTCGTATCAAATCACAACCGAGATCAATAGAAACCAACTTGTGGCATCTATTGAAGTGGATGGCGCAAGTCAATCCGTCAATTACACGAGAATTGATGCCGGTAACTCTGATCTAGCAGGTGCATGGAGGATCACAGAGCGAATGCGCAATGGGGAAATGCAAAAAATGCGCTTGGGCTCTAGAAAGACGATCAAAATGATCACCGGAACCCGTTTTCAGTGGGTGGCCTTCGATCCTGAGTCAAAGTCCTTTTCTGGAACAGGAGGAGGAACTGTAACCTTGAAAGAGGGAAAATACACCGAACATATTGAATTCTTTTCAAGAAATTCTGATCGTGTAGGGGCCAGTTTAACCTTTGATTATGAGGTCAATGGTGACCGGTGGGTGCATAGTGGATTAAACTCTACAGGAAGTCCAATCAAGGAAATCTGGACCCGTCAATAGACCTCAATCAACCTTCACATTTGTGAGTGAGCCAATAGTGAACTATTTACTTTGCTGGATCACTTGTTCGATGGATTCTGCCGAAATGTTCATGTGTGAATCGTTGTGAATCGCTTTGCCATTTTTCACTAGAATGATCTGTGGAGATTCATGATAGACCTCAAAGCGCTGGGCAATTTCATTCGATAAATTTCGGTAGCTAATCAAGTCGAGAAAATAGGTTTTGACCTCGTTAAGCTCCTCTTTCCAGCCTCGTTCTAGTCGGTTTAATGCCATTCCCGAAATGCCACACCTTGTGCTGTGTTTATAGATCAGCACATGCTGTTCGTGGCTTTCTTCAACAAGAGTGTGGAGTTGCTCCAACTCTTCTAAAGGTTGCCACTCAATTGAGGTTGTCGATGCACCTGATTTTTTCCAGAACATATTAATAGGCGTTTAGCGCTTGTAATTTTTCTAAAAGTCTTTTTTGAGGTAAAAAGTTCTCTTCTAGGGTTTTGGTGAATGGCACTGGTGTATCTAAACTTCCTTCTCTCATTACCGGGGCATCTAAATATTCAAAGCAATGTTCTGATATCCAGGCAGCGATCTCAGCGCCTATTCCTCCAGTCAGTGTGTCTTCATGTAAGACCAATGCTTTATTTGTCTTCATAACAGAGGATTTGACTGTTTCCATGTCCCAGGGAAGCAGCGTTCTAAGGTCGACGATATCAGCATCGATTTTCAATTCACTGCAGGCTTCAAGTGCCCAATGCACGCCCATGCCATAGGTGATAATACTTAACTCTTCTCCTTCTGCCGCCAAGGCTGCTTTTCCAACTTCAACGGTATAGTAGTCATCAGCTACTTCTTGACTATGCGAACGGTATAATGCCTTATGCTCAAAAAACAGGTATGGGTTCGGATCTTCGATGGCAGCATTGAGTAAGCCCTTCGCATCGCTCGCATTGGAGGGATAGACAATTTTTAATCCCGGAACATGAAAGAACCACGCTTCGTTCGACTGGGAATGAAAAGGTCCTGCACCAACACCCGCACCGGTTGGCATGCGCACTACCACATCGGCATTCTGACCCCAGCGGTAATGAATCTTTGCCAAATTATTGACGATCTGATTGAAGCCACAGGTGACGAAATCGGCAAATTGCATTTCGACCATGGATTTGAACCCACTGATACTCAGCCCCAAGGCAGTTCCAATGATCGCGGATTCACAAAGGGGGGTGTTTCTAACGCGTTCTTTACCAAACATTTGGGTAAACCCTTCGGTGATTTTGAAAACACCTCCATAGTCTGCAATGTCTTGCCCCATCAATACGAGATTGGGGTATTTTTCCATGCTTTGCTTTAAGGCCTCTGAAATGGCATCCACAAAGCGTTTTTCTGACCTCTCATTCCCCTTTGGTGGATGGGGCTTTAAGGTGTAGTCAGCAAATAGATCATCGAGCTCTCGAGCCGTTTGGGCTTTTGGTAGTTCTTCGGCATAGGCAGTATTTAATCCGGTTTCGATCTCTGCCTTGATCTGTGCTCGTATTTCTTTTTCTACTTGGTCGTTAAGTATTCCCTGTTTGTAGAGGTAGGCTTGGTAATTCTCAACGGGGTCTTTCTTTGCCCATTTTTCCATCAGCTCATTCGGTACGTATTTTGTCCCACTCGCTTCTTCATGGCCGCGCATTCTAAAGGTTAAGGCTTCAATCAGTATCGGTTTGGGCTTCTTTCGGATCTTTGCAACTTGTGCTTTTATGGTGCGATGTACTTCGAGGATATTGTTGCCGTCCACTTGAATGGCCTCCATTCCGTAGCCCGGGCCCTTGTCGATGAATTGCTTGAACCGGAACTGTTCCGTACTCGGTGTTGACAAACCATAGCCGTTGTTTTCCACAACGAAGATGACGGGTAAGTCCCAAACAGCGGCCACATTCAATGCTTCATGAAAGTCTCCTTCTGAGCTCGCGCCGTCTCCAGTAAAAACCAGGGTCGCCTTTTGTTGCTTACTGAGTTTGTGTGCTAAGGCAATGCCGTCAGCCAAGGCCATTTGTGGACCAAGATGTGAGATCATACCGACGATGTGGTGTTCCGTTGAACCAAAGTGGAAGGACCGATCTCTACCTTTCGTAAAGCCACTGAGTTTGCCTTGAAATTGAGTAAAAAGGCGGTTGTAAGGGACTTGTCTACCTGTGAAAACACCTAAATTTCGGTGCATAGGCAGAATAAACTCGTCGTTGGCTAAAGCTTGCACGGCTCCGACAGAAACGGCCTCTTGACCAATACCGGAAAACCATTTGCTAATCTTTCCCTGCCTCAGCAGGATCAGCATTTTTTCCTCAATTATTCGTGGACGAAGCAATTGCTCATATAAGTGAAGCAATTCTTCGTTAGTGTAGCCTGCCTTGTTGAATCTCATAGGTTCGGAGATGAATTGAGCAAAATTAAAGTAATGGTGCAAAGGCGGAAATTAAAGGGCATTATTTTTAAATTCGCCTCAAATCTGTTTATGATCCCATTCGAAAGATTTCAACTCGAAAATGGCCTGACGGTCATTGTTCATCAAGATAAGTCGTCACCAATGGCGGTTCTTAATTTGCTCTACAAAGTGGGGGCTAGAAATGAATCACCTGAAAAGACAGGTTTTGCGCACCTTTTCGAGCATTTGATGTTTGGTGGCTCAAAACATGTTCCTTCATTTGATGAGCCGCTGCAACGAGTGGGCGGTGATAACAATGCCTTTACTTCAAACGATATCACCAATTATTACATTACGGTGCCTTCGGCAAATTTGGAGACAGCGTTTTGGTTGGAGTCAGACCGCATGCTCAGCTTAAGCTTTGATCCCAACGTTTTGGAAGTACAACGTGCAGTCGTCATTGAAGAATTCAAGCAACGTTATTTGAATCAACCCTATGGTGATGTTTGGTTGAAGCTTCGACCCTTGGCTTACGATCAGCACCCATACCAGTGGCCTACTATAGGCAAAGAAATCAGTCATATTGAAGAGGCGACCTTGGAAGATGTGAAAGCGTTTTTTAAGCGTTTTTATGTGCCAAATAATGCGGTATTGGTCGTAGCAGGAGATGTCAATCTAGATGAGGTCCGTAGGCTTTCAGAGAAATGGTTTGGTCCTATTCCCCAAGGGCAGCAAGATTTGGTTGAAATAAAGCCTGAACCAAAACAGCAGCAATACAAAATTCTTGAGACAAGCGCGGATGTTCCTCTAGACGCGTTTTACTTGTCCTTTCACATGAGCGGAAGAAATGACCGAAATTATCATTCGACCGATCTGTTGAGTGATGTATTGGGTCGGGGTAAATCAAGTCTGTTGTATCAAGAGCTGGTTGAGAAGCAGCCGATCTTCAATTCGATCAATGCATTCGTTACGGGTAATGTGGATCCCGGACTACTGACAATTCAAGGAAAGCTTAATGAGGGAGTGAGTATGGAAAAGGCAGAAGAAGCCGTATGGGCATTACTTGAGGAATTAAAAGTGAAAGGGATTTCTAGAGAGGAATTGCAAAAAGTAAAAAATAAAGCCGAGGCTTCTCAGGTCTTTTCTGATCTGGAGTTGCTCAATCGAGCCATGAACTTGGCTTTTGCCGAAATGCTCGGTGATGCTGAGTTGGCAAACCAGGAAATTGGAAAAATTAGGGCGGTGACCAGGCAGCAAGTGGCTGAAGTGGCCAACGAGCTGTTGACAAAGGAGAATGCCTCATTACTGAAGTACAAAGCGAAAAGAAGAAGCGCATGAAAATCAGAGTAGGATTTGGGTATGACGTTCATCAATTGGCGGATGGTGAAGAATTTTGGCTAGGAGGAATTTTGGTTCCCCACACACAGGGTGCCGTTGGGCATTCTGATGCCGATGTCTTGATTCACGTCATTTGTGATGCACTGCTTGGCGCGGCAAATATGCGAGACATTGGATATCATTTTTCCGATCAAGACCCGAAATTCAAAGGGATTGATAGTAAGATCCTTTTGAAAGAAGTGATCGAATTGATCAATACAAAGGGCTACCACGTAGGAAATATTGATTCTACCATTGCATTACAAGAACCAAAGGTCAACCCACACATTCCTGCAATGAAGAAATGCCTGGCAGAGGTTATGGGGATAGATGAAGATGACATATCGATAAAAGCTACAACCACTGAAAAATTAGGCTTTGTCGGAAAAAAGGAAGGCGTGGCGGCATACGCTGCTGTATTGATCCAAAAAGACTAAATGTTAAAGGCCAAGCTTATCGTAACCGAGGATGGCTCACACTCGCTTTACATTCGCGAGATGAATGAAACGTATCATTCAACCCATGGGGCATTAACGGAGTCTCAGTATGTGTTTTTAAAGGAAGGAGTAGAATACACGCTTCTGCAAGAAAATCATCAACGTGTTCGAATTTTAGAAGTTGGTTTTGGAACGGGATTAAATGCCTTGATGATGCTTGAATTTGCTCGGCAGCATCCAGCTCTTTCGATCGATTATCTCACTTTAGAGCCTTTTCCCCTGAGCGAAGACCTCTTTAGTCGGTTGAATTTTGCTGAATATCTTCCTCATGTGATGAATGAAGAATTGTTGAGAATGCATGAAATGCCTTCAAAGGAGGAGGCCGTCTTTGATAATTTCAGGTTCCTCAAGTACCAAGAGAAGGTGGAGGAAGTCACACTCAACAGAGAGTCGGAAGTAGTGTTTTTTGATGCTTTTGCCCCCAATAAACAAGGAGAGGTATGGAACCTTAGTGTTTTGGAAAAATTACATGATTGCCTAGTAAAAGGCGGTGTTTTGGTGACTTATTGCGCACAGGGGCAGTTCAAACGCAACCTTAAAGCAGCCGGTTTTGAAGTGGAAACCTTAAAGGGGCCGCCAGGCAAAAAGGAAATGGTTCGTGGGATAAAAAATTAAAACAACCATCTCTTTCGCATGCTGATTTGTGAAGATAATCGCGAAGAGTTGTATCTTCTTTCACTTAATTATTGCGTATGATCTCCCAGCGTTCCTTACCAGCGGTTATTTTTCTACTGTCTTTTTGTATCACTCTCTCATGTCAAACGTCAAATGCCGTGAATTTCAGTCAAAATGAAGATGGAATCTATTTGGCTCATAAGCCAAGTATTCCTAAGGGGGCTGTCCGATTAACCATAGAGTTCACCTCTGCAATTGAGGAGGTGGAAGGCGCATTTTTTGCCGATGCTAACGTATTAGCGGTGAACGGTTTTGGAGAGACCTTTGCCACGGTAAGACCTAGAAAGGGAGAATCCATTCGACTGAGTGTAGTAGGTTCTATTGAAGGAAGAGCCTTTAAGAAAGGGGATAAAGTCAAGTTAGACGCCATGACACCTGTGCTAAAAGAAGGTCAAACATTAACCATCTCAATGCTTTAATATGAAAAAGAGCAGCAAAAGACTAATTCTACCAATAGCAGTAGTCCTGATTTTTTTCATTGTGCTTTTTTCGAAGGAGACAAGAACATTTCGATGGGAAGAGAATAGCCTTGTTGTCACGGAAATGACGGAAGAGGATGAAGCGGAGGAAAAGTATGAGAGTCCTTGGGATCGAAACGCTTTTGAATTGAAAAAATTGAGAGATCCAAACACCGGAAAGATCCCTGTACAAATTGGATTGAAAGAAAGGGAGTTCATCAAGGAGCAACAAGATCGCATCAAACCAGCTGTGCGCACAGTGAAAGGTCAATTTAAAGCAGAGTCTACTGCGGCTACGGCTAATGCGAATTTTATCAATCGAGGTCCTTGGAATATCGGTGGCCGCACGAGGGCCTTGGCTATCGATATTGCGGATGAGAACACCATTTTAGCCGGAGGAATTTCAGGTGGTGTTTGGAAGTCTGTAGATCAAGGAGCTACATGGACACGCACGTCAAAACTCGATCAGCACCCAGGAGTTACCGCCATCATTCAAGACCGTCGAAGTGGCCAAAATTCTACTTGGTATTATGGTACCGGTGAACGCAGGGGTAATTCTGCTTCGGGGGACGGGGCCTTTTACTTTGGTAATGGCATCTATAAATCGACTGATAATGGAAGCAATTGGACGCTAATCCCGACAACAGCGGTCAATGGCACCTCAGGAACAGACCCTGTGAATACACTTACCGCATTTACGCTGCTTGATGAATTGGCTATGGATTATTCAAATACGACCGAGACAGAGCTTTATGCAGCAGGTGCAGGCAGTATCGTTCGGACAACGGATGGTTTCCAGACGTTTACGACAGTATTAGGAGCTACCAATAATCCGAACAACATGGCCGACGTGCTGGTCACCTCCACAGGTGTCGTGTATGCGACCGTTGGGCGTCAAAGCGCAAATGGGGCCGGAGGGCAAGATGGTGTGTGGCGCTCCGCCGATGGTATTAATTGGACAGAGATTACGCCAAACGGCATTGAAGCAGGCTATTTGCGGTTGGAATTGGGAATAGATCCGCAGAATGAGAACAACATCTGGTTGGTAAGTGATCGAACCCTATTCAAGTGGGATGATGCAGCAAAAAGCTGGACAAATTTGAGTGCAGCGCTGGCAATACCCTCTGATCCTGACAGTCGACAAGGCTTGACCGATTTTACGACACAGCAGTATTATGACCAATTGGTTACGGTTCATCCGAATAATAGTGATGTTGTGTTCATTGGAGGAACTAACTTATTCAGATCTACGGATGGCTTCCAAACCACTACCAATAAGACACAGATTGCAGGGTACAGCCCCGCTCAAAATATCAGTTTCTTATATCCAAATCATCATCCTGACCTACACAAGGCAGTTTTCTTCCCTTCAGACCCGAATAAAATGATCACCGGAGACGATGGGGGTGTTCATCTCACCACAAACAATTTGGCCAATAATGCCAACTTTCCGGTCACGTGGCAGTCGTTGAATAATGGATACCTCTCTACCCAATTCTATCATATTGGACTCAATACCATTGACATTGCCAATCCTTTTATCATTGGTGGAATGCAAGACAACGGAACTTATTTCACAACCTCCCAAGACCCGACCAATGATTGGGGAAGAGCAGGTGGAGGAGATGGAGCCTGGTCGGCCATAACGTACAACTCGTTTTTTGTTTCTTCCCAAAAAGGCAATGTAGATCGCATTGAGATCGTAAATAATGCGGTTGACTTCAATAATGCTGTGTCCATTGTGCCTGTTCATGAAAGCCAACGAGAAGAGGAGTTTTTATTCGTGAACCCTTTCGCATTCAATGAAGTCAATCAAGACCAAGTCGTGATCGGTGGTTTGGAGCGTGCCTTTTTCGCCAAGGACATCCGCACCAACCCAGGTGCAGGTGATTGGATTGAAATTACTAGTCCTGAGTTGACAGGGTCAAATGCAAATATTACTGCGATGGGCTTTTCCGTCGAGCCGGAGGGTGTTCTCTACATGGGAACAGATTTTGGTCAAGTACTAAAGGTGACCAATACGCAAGGCATTGAGAGTAATGTGCAAGCAGAGGATCTGCCCACAGGTAGTATGCCTGACGGTTACATTGGTGCGATCAAGGTTGACCCCGCTGATGCCAATCACGTGATCGTCACCTTCACCAATTATGGGGTGATCAGCATTTGGGAAAGTACTGATGGCGGGCAAAATTGGTCGAGCATTGCCGGAAACCTCGAGGAAAATGCCGATGGATCGGGCGTGGGCCCTTCGGTACGTTCGTTTGAGATCATGCCTGACGGTAATGGCGGTAACTATTACTTTGCAGGTACTTCTGTCGGTTTATACATGACCCAAACCTTGGCTGGCGCCAATACGGTTTGGACACAGCAATCTCCGGATGGCATAGGCGATGTGGTGGTCAGTTGGATTCAAGTCCGACCGATCGAAGGATTAGTGGTGGCGAGTACGCACGGCAATGGTGTTTTTTCAGCCTCTTATGATGTAGGAAAGAATGCCTTCATTCATTATGCTTTTGATGCGCAGAATGTGTCTTATGATATCATGGCCAATCGAAGTTTCGATCAAAACCGTCCTTTGGCATATCAATGGTTGAGGAACGGAGAAATTATAAGCGGAGAAGACGGAAATACCCTTACGGTTACCAATGGAGGAGCATATCAATTGCGGTTGTTTTTCCAAGACCAGCAAAATACACTATCGAATACCATCAACATCAACTTAGATGGAGATGCTCCAGAAATTACTTCCATTGCCAGAATGAATCCAACCGATGAAGATGTTACCGTCACAGAGGTAACGTTTCAGGTAACTTTCAATGAGAATGTGAAAAATGTAGATGCATCTGATTTTGTGACCACGGGAAGCGCGGCCGGTGATGTAGCCAATGTGACCCGTGAGACCGATGCGATTTATCATGTAAGTATTGACAATATCAGAGGAAAGGGTGCCTTAGGGCTAAGTGTCATAGGAGCAACGGATATTCTGGACGAGTCCGATAACCTTTTCAGTGGACGGATACTGAGTGCAGAGACCTATAGCATTGTAGATGGTGTTTCACCAACGGTTTCGATCACAAGATTCGATCCTGTGAGTGCAGTGACCAATCAGGCGGAGGTGACTTTCCGTATCGAATTCAATGAACCCATTGTCAACTTTGGCACCACCGATCTTCAATTCATCGCAGGGTCTTCCGGCGCAACTTTGGGAAGCCTGAGGCAAGCCGAAGCAGGACGTGTATTTGAAATGGAGATCATTGAAATACAAGAGGATGGGCCATTGGGTATTGAGTTTCGAGCAGAACAAGACATTGAAGATGAAAGCGGGAATGCCTTCGATGGTCAGATTCAGTCGAATGAAACCTATACCATAGAGAATATCATCACCTCGATTGATGAGAGATATTTAGGAGGTAAGTCCATTGTAGTTGATCGAAACCCGTCCGATGGTTTATTCACCTTGGTTTTCCCAAGCCATTTTATTGGAGACTTTGAACTTGGTGTTGTGAATGCAGAGGGGAGAATGATTCAACAAAGGACTGTTGCAAATTACCAACAAGACCAGGAAGTTCTTGTGGATTTGCGCCTAGTACCTGACGGTCTTTATGTAGTGAAAGGCAGAAAGGGAGCTGATGAACTGACGGTAAAGCTCCTCAAGCGGACCAATTAAAAGGAGTAGACCTTAAGGTGGGTGATGCAATGATCCAATTTAATGTCTAGTTTTTCTATGTAGGGAATCTCATCTAAAGGAGGGGAGAGGCATAGTCCTATTTTGAGACAATCGGGGCTAACCTGACTTAAAAAGACGTCATAGAACCCACCACCATACCCAATGCGGTGGCCAGCTTTATCGAAGCAGATCATCGGAACAAAAACAACATCTAGTATGTCAGCAGGAAGCGATTCGTTTGAAATGGGCTCAGCGATTCCCCATTTGTTCGTGTGCAATGGATCTCCTTTTCTGTATTGATGATGCGTAAGTTGTCTGTTTGAACCGGTTCTGGGTAAAATAACTTCCGCATTATTCTCGTGTAGCCAATGAATTATGGGCCAAGTATTGACCTCGTAATTTTCTTGTATGCTACTGAAAAGATGAACTTTTCTGTGCTCCTGGAGATACTTTTCAAGAAAGCCTTTGCTCTTTTCAAAGATCAGGGAATTCCTTCGCTCAAATTCTTTATTCGTTAAGGTTTTGCGCTTTTCAAGATATACTTTCCGAAGTACTGATTTATTCATTCGTCGCAATCAAATGGAAGCGATAATCAAAAGGGTCAAAGGCTTCCATGCACAAGTCTATAAAATTCGGATCATTCAAGAAAAAATTGAGAAAATTGTCTTTTCTCTCTTGGGGAGCGCCCCCTGGAAAAAGAGATTCTTTGATGGCACTAATTCGGTTGACAAGTACTTCTTGATTTTTACGCTCTGCTTTCAGTAATTTCTTTTCCAATCGCTCGAGTGTCTTTTCTGCTTTCCGATGTTCCCCTTGTACAGTGCGTTCCAAGGTGGTGTCAATTTTTCTGGCTTGATCAAGGGCTTCTTCAAAGAGATCGTGCAGTCGCTTTTTCTGGTCATTCAGGTCGAGACTAAACTGTGTTTTTTGAGCGACCTTATCATTGATCAAGGTGTGCTCATTTTTGAAGAGATCCTCCCAGCTAAGTTCTGATTGGATAATTTTTCGTTGGGTAGACCGATTGATCACACCGGCAAAATTTCGTGGCATGAGCAAAGGAAAGCATACATCAAAATGATCAAAGTTATCTTTCAGCTGAAGCCAATACACCAGTTCGGATGGGCCTCCAACGTAAGCCAAATTAGGTAGAATATATTCCTGATAGAGTGGGCGGAGCACCACGTTTGGGCTAAATCTTTCCGGGTGTGTTTGGATCTCTGCTCTTAGGGTTTCTTCCGTAAATGAGATGTCACTGTCAACCACGATAAATGCATCGTTCACCTTTTCTATGCGGGCACGAAGATTATCTTTGAGGTAGAAGAAATTGATCTCACGAGCGTGCACTTGGGTTTTATACCCCAAATCTTCCAAGGCACCTGTGGTCTTTTGAACAGTTTGTTGTGGGCTATGCTCAAAAAGATCTGCTGTGATCACCTCATTGAATAACGATTTGAGCGCGGCCTCATCGGCATCAACCACCACCAATCCATGCTCACCGAAAAGGTGGTTCACGTATTTTCTCACGGCCTCTGCCAAGTTGCTGCTCTTGAGATACGCCTCTTGAAAAAAAGCAGGAATACCAGGGAATTCATCGATGAGTGTTTTCAGCTCTTTGGGATCAAAGTGACCTACGGCACCTGTTTGCTCCGTGTTCCACTGAAATTTTCTACCGTTATAGCGGAAATAGCTGATTTCCTCAAAATCATGATCTTCAGAGGCCATCCAATATACAGGCACAAAGTTATGCTCAGGATGAGCCTTTTTCAGTTCTTGACAAGCTCTGATCACCGTAACGATCTTGTAGATAAAGTATAGAGGACCAGTGAAGATGTTCAGTTGATGTCCAGTAGTAATGGTAAAGGTGTTTTTATCCTTCAGTTTGGAAAGGTTAGCATCTAGCAAGGCACTGATTTCTAAGCCTTCGTATTGCCTTGAAATAACGTCATGTAAGACTTGTCTGTTGGCATCTTTGAAATTTCGTTTTTTGATCTGCCTTCCTAAATTTTCAACGGTAGGGAGCCCATTATGAAAAGGCTCGAGGACTTTATTGCCTGAAATGTAGTCTAAGAAAAAGTCTGAAAAACTGTTGGTCTGTTCAAAGTTGGTCTTGTGTAGTAAACAGGCAGGTTGGTCCGAGACTTCCATAAAATGTTAAAAACGATTTCTGTAAAACTATTCAAAAGTTCTGTGTAGACAACCCCAAAATCACACAGACGGTTCGCCATAAAGGTCAAATTCAGTGGCATCGGTAATGCGAATTTCAGCGAAATCACCCACTCTGAGGTAATGTTTGCTGGCATCTATCAGCACTTCATTGTCAACTTCCGGGCTGTCATGTTCAGTACGGCCTATAAAATTTCCGCTTTCTTTTCTGTCTATCAACACTTTGAAGGTTCGGCCAACTTTGGCCTCATTAATTTCGCGAGAAATGCCTTCCTGCAAGTCCATGATGGCATTAGCCCGCTCTTGCTTGACCTCATCCGGCACATCATCCGAGTAACTGAATGCGTGCGTGTTCTCTTCGTGGGAATAGGTGAAGATACCCAGTCTGTCAAAACGTGACCTTTGGACAAAATCATACATCTCCTGAAAATCAGCATCTGTTTCACCCGGGTGTCCAGCAATCAACGTTGTGCGGATAGCGATGTCAGGAACTTTGCTTCTCATGGTATCAAGAAGGGCTTCTGTTTTTTCTCGGGTTGTTCCTCGCCTCATGAGCTTGAGCATTTTAGTGGAACCGTGTTGCAGCGGAATGTCAAGGTAATTGCAAATGTTATCTCGCTCGTTCATGACATCCAAGACATCCATCGGAAAACCTGTTGGGAACGCATAATGCAGCCTAATCCAATCAATACCTTCGACGTCGGAAAGGTGGCGCATGAGATCGGCAAGGTTACGCTTTTTGTAAAGATCCAACCCATAGTAGGTAGAATCTTGTGCAATGAGTAACAGCTCTTTTGTCCCATTTTTCGCCAAGTTCTTTGCTTCCGTAACGAGTTCTTCGATGGGGCGTGAAACATGTCCGCCGCGCATTAAAGGAATGGCACAAAAAGAACAAGGTCTGTCGCAACCTTCGGCGATCTTCAAGTACGAAAAGTGACTGTTCGTGGTGGTGATGCGCTCCCCAATGAGCTCATGTTTGTAATCGGCTTTGAATTTTTTTAACAGGTTCGGCAGCTCACGGGTACCGAAAAAGGCATCGACCTGTGGGATCTCTTTTTCTAGATCGTTTCTATAGCGCTCTGACAAGCATCCAGAGACATAGACCTTTTCTACCAAGCCCTCTTCCTTGGCATCAACATAGCGAAGGATGGTATCGATCGATTCTTGCTTGGCATTATCGATAAAACCGCAGGTGTTGATCACCACCACATTGGCATCGTCATTCTGCGCTTCATGGGTCGTTTCGATGCCGTTCCCTCTTAGCTGGGTCAACATGACCTCTGAGTCTACTAAGTTCTTAGAGCAGCCCAGTGTTACAATATTGACCTTTGTTTTCTGATTTCCCTTCGCCTTCATGCCTATAAATTAGTCTGCAAATGTACGGATAAATGAGCAGAGAACTATGGAGGACTTTAGGAGTAAAAAATAGGCGGCACGTGGCACAGAAGGTACTTACATCATAGTCCGTAACTCTTTGATCACTGAAATTTAGAATCAAACGCGCTTTTTACGGAAGGTGATCGGCACCAATTCATCCGTGGGCAGTCCTATCTGATAGAGCTCCCATTGGGGGTCGTATGTTGCCAAAATCTGACGAATGCAATCTACGCGATCGTCGCTGGGGTTTTCGCAGTCTGCCCAATAGAAAACCTCTACACGGTAATTGTAAGATCTCTTTTGTCCGTTGATTTTTACTTCTACCTCGATCTCCTGTTCGCCGGATATCTGAGGGATTTGAATGGCTATCGCGCTCATGGTTCGTTCATTTACTTTGTTGAAATCTGTAAATGGGTTTACAACTTACTTGCCAAACTCATAAAATATTGATAAACAATTGATTATGATTTTCGGAAAATCAAAGTTGAACGATATGATACACCAACATGTACGTTTCTGTGCAGGCTGACTGAATAGAGTGACAGTTTTACTTCTTAAAAAGCGAATCCACAAATTCGGCCTTATTGAAGACTTGTAAGTCGTTTACTTTTTCACCTACTCCGATGTACTTCACTGGAATTTTGAATTGATCGGAGATACCGATCACGACGCCACCTTTGGCTGTTCCATCTAGCTTGGTAATTGCCAATGAGCTCACGTCCGTAGCTTTTGTGAATTCTTTCGCCTGAATAAAGGCATTTTGACCTGTTGATCCATCGAGCACTAGCATGATCTCATGTGGTGCTTCTGGAATGAACTTCTGCATGACGCGTTTGATCTTCGAAAGTTCGTTCATCAAATTCACTTTGGTATGCAGACGACCCGCGGTATCAACAATGACCAAGTCCGCACCGCTTTCAACGCCTTCTTTTACGGCATCGTACGCAACCGCACTCGGATCGGTGTTCATGCCGTGAGCGACCACGGGAACACCCACACGTTCTCCCCATAGTTTCAATTGATCAACAGCCGCCGCTCGAAATGTGTCGGCAGCGCCAAGTACCACGGATTTCCCCTTTGCTTTGAATTGAGCCGCTAGCTTACCAATGGTGGTGGTTTTACCCACACCATTAACGCCTACTACTAGGATCACGTAGGGTTTGGGTCCTGCAGGTAATTCAAAATCAGCTAGGTCTTCGGTATTGTTTTCCGTTAAGAGTCCGGCAACTTCGTCTCGTAAGATCTGGTCGAGTTCCGATGTGCCCATGTATTTGTCTTTCGCTACACGTGCTTCGATTCGTTCGATGATCTTGACAGTAGTTTCTACCCCAACATCAGAAGTAACCAAGATCTCTTCCAATTCATCCAAGACCTCATCATCTACCTTGGATTTGCCGGCAACCGCCCTGCCAAGTTTTGAAAAGATGCTTTCCTTGGTCTTTTCCAGACCTTTATCTAAGGTTTCTTTCTTGTCTTTGGAGAATAATCCGAATAGGGCCATGTGATTGAGAATTAAAGTGTCGCGAACAAAAAAGTCCCTCAATGGGGACTTTAATTTATTACTTAAAAAGTAAAGTTTTATTTATCGGCTAAAACTTGTTTAACCATGTCTTCAGTAACCATTTCTTCCTTGAACGTGTAAGCACCTGTTTTTGGAGATCTTACCGCTTTGATCACTTTGGCGTATTTTACACCACCTTCTTGTTTCAGGGTTGCAACTACTTTCTTCGCCATAATTACTTAATTTCTTTGTGTACAGTGTATTTCTTCAAGATCGGGTTATACTTCTTCAACTCCAATCGTTCAGTTGTGTTCTTTCTATTCTTAGTCGTAATGTAACGAGATGTACCCGGCTTACCACTCTCTTTGTGTTCGGTACATTCTAGTATCACTTGAACTCTGTTGCCTTTCTTAGCCATTTCTCTATGCTTTCAAAATTCGGACTGCAAATATACGGAACTAGTTCTTATATAAAAACAGGCTATTGAAAATTATGTAGTTTTTTCAATCGAGGTGAAGTGCTTCACCAGTCCACCTAGTCTCTTAACGCTAGAAACGCCTATTTTCCACCTTTTAATTCAGGTAATTGAAAGGCCTCCAGAGGACTTGGTTCTTTCATCAAGGCCTCGATCTCTTCTGTGGTTCGGGGAGCGAAAGCCGAGAGCAACTCATAGCTGTCTTTTGTGATCAAAATATCATCTTCTATGCGAACAGCGATGCCCCACCACTTTGGATCGCAGTCGGCGCCTTCCGGAATGTAGATGCCGGGCTCCACAGTGATCACCATGTTCTCCTCTAATTTGTTGTATTCACCTTTATCGTGAACATCTAAACCGATGTGATGGGCGAGGCCATGGGGGAAGTACAGGTGTCGTGCACTTGGGCTATCAATAATGCCAAGCTCAGCAAGTCCCTCGTTAATGATCTGTTTGGAAACGGCGGTCATACTTGTAAAGGTAGTGCCGGGTTTGGCCATGTCCATTGCAGTTTGCTGCGATTTGTAGACAAGGTCATAGATCGCCTTTTCTTCTGGCGAAAATTTACCGTCTACAGGAATGGTGCGAGTTACATCTGCTGTATAGCCGTGGTATTCAGCACCAAGGTCCATCAGAATCATTTCTTTGCTTGTGACCAAGGGCTTGTTGTTCTCAATGTAATGCAAAATACAGCCGTTATTGCCTGCACCCACTATCGAAGGATAGCCCTCGTACTCGGAGCCATATTTTTTGAACACAAACTCATGAATTCCTTGTATCTCTGTTTCGGAAAGACCTGGTTTCATCGCCTTCATTACCTCCCGCTGACCAACAGTTGAAATGAACACGGCTTTTCTGATCAGGTCGAGCTCTTCTGGAGTTTTTATGCCTCTCAGCTCGTTCATGTATTGGTCGAGTGTCCGCATGTCGAGGTTGTTCTTCTTCGGTTCCACCCCAAGGGAGTTTGCTTCCATGCCATAGCCCACCTTAGTTTTGAACTGCTCGATGAGGCTGTAAAGATCTGCTTGATCTCTTGGGTTGTCTCTTACATCATTTTGGAAATCATAGAACAGGATCTTATCGAATTGCTCAAAGTTGATCTCAAAGTCTTTGAATAGGGAGCCGTTGAATGTGTTGAGTATAGCCAGTTGTTCTTTAACACCTTCGTCGCCAAGCCTGCGACCGTTCCACATTTCGGCCATGGGATTTCTTTCTTGCACAAAGAATAGCTCGTTAAAGGATTTACCCTCGTTCTCTTGCGCTTCTTTGAAGATGAAAAGCACAGCATGCGGTTCTTTGTAGCCGGTTAAGTAGTACAGATTGGGGTCTTGATGGTAGATGTAATCGACATCATTCGCACGGTTACGCACCGGGTTTGCAAAGAATACAGCCACAGAGTTGGCTGGCATTTTGGCCCTCAATGCTTCCCTGCGTCCTTTGTGAAATTCAGGTTTGAGGTAGTCTGTGGGAACAAGAACCTCTTGGGCAGAAATAAAAAATCCTGATAACAAGAACGTTACCAGGACAAATGTTTTTATCAATAGTTTCATGGTAGTACAATAACGTTCTAAGACGCTATTATACTAAAATGTTACCGTTTTGTCTTGCTTTTTTCAGTACAGCAGTGATTCCATTTTTATTAATGGTTCTTAACGCTGAAGTAGATACTTTCAGCGTGATCCATTTATCTTCTTCCGGAAGATAGAATCTCTTCTTTTGAAGATTCGGATAGAATTTTCTTTTCGTCTTATTATTTGCGTGAGAAACGTTGTTTCCTACTTGTACTTTCTTTCCAGTAATATCACAAACTCTTGCCATGATCTTGTTTAATTAGCCGCTTTCTGTAAACGGATTGCAAATATCCGAATTATTTTCAAACTGACAAACCTAGGCCAGTAAATAAGTCAAAAAATCACATCCATTCTCGCTTGTCTGATTCCACTCGATAAAGGATGTATTTTTCTAGAGCCCTAGCCATTTCAATTGGGATAAATGGAACGCTGAGCTCTCCCGAAGCGGTAGTCAATTCTATATCGGCCAAGTTTTTTCGTCGTTGGTACCAACTTTGCGTGATTTCTATGGCTTGTACTTTGTGGAGTTGTGTAAGTTCAAAGCGTGTTCCAAAAGCACCCGTGTTGTTTTTGAATACTTCTTCACTGATCTCAAAAGAGCGTTTTTGAAAGTAAAGATGTATGTAAAGGCTTGTGAAGATGGGCCAGCCAATGAACCAAAGGACGCGCCAATCGATCCAAATGAAGGCCACCAATGAAAGCAAGAAGGGCATTAAACTGACAAAGAAGAGTAGGCGATATTTTAAAAGAATGGAAACCTTGTGCTTGGTCAAGACAAAGTCTCTCATTTTTGGTAAGACCACTTCGAGTACCTTATCTACTTGCTCAAGGTAGCAGCCGGGTACGTTGATCTTTGATTTGACCTTTGCTGCATCTTCACTACTGGCTTGTTCTAAGGTTAACGTCCACATCTTGAACAATCGACGTATGGGGTTATCGCTCCAACTGACGACTTGAATTTTATGCTTATTGATTGAGGTTTCTTCTCGATTCAATAAGCCTTTCACAAGCTTCAGGCCTTTGTTGCTCAGATTGAGCTTAAGGTCATAATTGCCTAGTATGGTCGTGATCAGTGAATAGATGAAGGAGATGACCAGTATGACCACAACAAAGAACAAGAAGATCAACCATTGACTGTTGAGGATCAGGTCCGCTTGGCTACTAAGCTCCTTTTCTACGACCCCTTCAAAACTCTCGTTGAGGTCGTTCAAAATTGTGAGTGCGAAACCAAAAAGGATAGCCATTGAACGCAAATGGTTTTGGCTTACGCCCACTTTGATCAAGTCGCTGACCGATAGATGCAAAATGGTTCTTTCCATTGAGGCTTGCTCTTCATGACTTGTGTCAATGCGTTCTTGCAAGATCTCAGAGCGCATCGCCATGATATATTCACGAAGTGCCTCGGCATCTTTTTTGTCAATGGCATCGATGGTCAATTCGGCTTTGCTGGCACCCGCCGTGTCTATCTCGACGCTGACCACCCCAAAAAATTGATGCACCAAATTTTGTTTGAAGTTGATCGATTGGATTCGCTCAAACGGCACATTGGTTTTCGATCGCTTCAAAATGCCTTTATCAATACTGATGGCGTCCTTTTCGAGCTGAATGTAATACCTGAAATAACTCAGCACAGATCCACCGAGATTTAAAACAGAAATAACGATCACAAATATGCCGAGATAGATATCGAAGCGGTCTGATTTGCTGCCAATAAACAAGGAGAGTGCCAGCGGCCAGAAACTCTTGACGGTTTGTTTCAGGAATTTTAAGAGGATGATGAGAATGGCTATTCCTGCCTGTCGTTGTGGTTCTGCAAAACGTTGTTCAATGCGCTCCATCCTCTTCTTCTTCAATTTTATTGAGAATGAACTCCTTGAGCTTTTTTGCTTTCTCTTCGGTGAGACCAGGGATAGAAAGGTCGCTCGAACTACCGCCAGCTGTAAAAACGTTGAGATTATGTAGTTTATAGATGCGTTCGATAGGCCCTTGCTTCACTTCTGCATGTTGAATACGATTGAAGGGTACGGTAATTCGCTTGTGCCATAGCAAACCGGTCGAATAGATCAAGTCCCGTTGCCTTAGTACGTATTTCTTTCTTTTGATGGCCTTCGTCACCCATAGGATGTTGAGTCCCCAAAGCAATGCTGCTGTGCCGGTACTGGCAACATAATAGTGCCATTCGCTTTTTATTTCTTCTACGAACCAAAAAACAATGGGAGGACCAACGAGTAAAATGAAGTAAAATATACCCCAGGCGATCAGGACTACTTTCCTGTAATTGGGTGCAATGGATTCAAAGTCTTTTTCTTCTGCCTGTGGCAGGTCATCGAGATTGATGGGTAAGTTTTCGAAAAAGTCCGTCATTTTTTAAAGCCATATGGACAGTGCTTGCATCCATTTTGGCAACAATACCCTCTTTTTGTTAGGTAATGGGCTGTAAAAACAAATCTACCGTCTTTATCAATGTAGTAATCTTCTGTTTTACTGGCAAAAAGCTTTTTAGGTTTTGAGGGCTCCGACATTTTTTATGGCTGAAATAAACTCTATACCTTTGGTGTAGTTGCATTGTTATAAAAACCAGTAAAAAAATATCCTATGGAAATGGTACAATCAAGTGAAGCCGCAATTAAGTTAGAAAACAAACATGGAGCCCATAACTATCATCCACTACCCGTGGTCTTATCCAAAGGGGAAGGGGTCTTTCTTTGGGATGTTGAGGGGAAAAAGTACTACGACTTTCTTTCGGCCTACAGTGCAGTGAACCAAGGGCACTGTCATCCACGGATCATAGGAGCAATGAAGGAGCAGGCAGAAAAATTGACCTTGACCTCACGTGCTTTTCACAATGACATGCTCGGGCCGTATGAAAAGTATGTCACAGAGTATTTTGGTTTCGACAAAGTGCTGCCCATGAATACCGGTGCTGAGGCCGTCGAAACAGCCATAAAGATCTGTAGAAAATGGGGGTATGAAAAGAAAGGCGTTGAAGAGAATGAGGGTAAGATCATTGTATTTGATCAGAATTTTCACGGCAGAACTACCACCATCATTTCATTTTCTAGTGATCCGGATGCACGAAAGAATTTTGGACCTTTTACGCATGGGTTTATTAAATTACCGTATAGCGACAAAGAAGCACTAGAGGAGGCGTTGCAGAATGACAACGTCGTAGGCGTGTTGATCGAACCGATTCAAGGAGAAGCTGGGGTCAACGTGCCTGGTGAACAATTCATGAAAAACGTGGCGAAGCTGTGTAAGGAATATAATGTATTGTTCATGGCGGATGAGATTCAAACGGGTATTGGAAGAACCGGTGGGCTTTTGGCTGTGTGTGGAAACTGTACTTGTGAGGGACACTGCGAGAGGCAAGCCACCTACACAAGGCCCGATGTACTGATTTTAGGAAAAGCCATTTCAGGAGGTGTTTATCCTGTCTCTGCCGTTTTAGCTGACGACGCCATTATGAATGTCATCACACCGGGTACACATGGTTCTACATTCGGTGGAAATCCGGTGGCAGGTGCCGTAGCCACCACTGCCTTAGAAGTGATTCGAGATGAAAAGCTTACTCAGAATGCGCGCAAATTAGGGGTGCTGTTTAGAGAACGAATGAAGAAACTCATAGAAAAGTCTGACCTGGTGACTTTGGTTAGGGGTCGAGGCTTGTTGAATGCCATCGTGATCAATGACCATCCGTCGAGCTCGACGGCTTGGGACATTTGTGTTGCATTGAAGGAAAACGGATTGCTGGCTAAACCGACGCACGGAAATATCATTCGTTTTGCTCCTCCCTTGGTGATGACGGAAGAGCAATTGCACGAGTGCTGTGACATTATTGAACGAACAATTCAGGCCTTCGAAAAGTAGGTCTTAGTCTTGTTCATTTTGTGAAAAAGCCAAGGCACCTTGGCTTTTTATGTGTTCATACCGTGGATTTTTGTCTAAGGGTTTGGGTCTCCCTGAATTGTTTAAGAACCAAACGATAGAATTTTGCTGTCTTCAACCAAACGACGTATTCTGAATATCATCAGTTTATCCTTGGCCATTTTGGCTTTAGGAACTGGTTTAGTTATGCGTTATTCTACGCCCGATCCGGGTTTTGAGATGGTTGACTTGGGAGATGTAAAAGAACTAGTGGTAGAAAGAGACACAACAGTTTTTACAAACCCTTACTCTCAAGCAGACCCAAACTAATTTTTATCCTCTGCCCATCCCTCTCCTCATCTGAGGGCTTCCTTGATTTAATGCGGGTTCAGCACCTGATTTGAAATTTCTTATGTTAAAGACAAAGCTCAGCATAAAATATTGTGTAATGATTTGCGTCTGCCTGTCTTCAATGTAGGAGCCGTTGATGGTCCTGTTGATGTTTTGGTTTTCCTTGAGTAAATCAAAGATGGTTAATTTCAATTCGGCTTTGTCTTTGATCAGCTTTTTGCCAAGCTCCATATTCCATAAGATGAAGTTCTGATCAAAACCATCACTTAAGCCAGTGGTGTAGGTATGGTTGATCGTTGAACGAAAGACGAGGCCATGATCAAAGATCAAATTGAGTCGCAATCGTGTGGCCTGGTTAATGAACTGATTGTCGTTAACAGTTTGTGTGGTGTTGGTCACATTGCTGTAGCTGGTATTACTCGATAAGGTGAAATCTACCTTTTCGCTGATGTTGCTGCTGAAGACCAATCCAAAGCCAAGTGTCGGTGCCTCGGCATAGTTTAGCACACCATTGATTTTTTCAGGTGTTCTGTTGAACGACAGGTTACCCGTAAAGTTAATATTCGACTTGAGGCCACCGACCGGAAGACCATAAGCAACAAATGAGCGCAAATTCAGCTGACCCGGTAGGTTTTCCGGTTTGATGTAACGGGCGCCGGGGGCTAACGTGATCCCATCGATGTCTATTGGTCGACTACCCGCCACTGTCGTGTTATTCCCAATGAAATTGTCAGAGTAATTTGCCGAGAGGAGGGTGAAGAACGTGCGTGAGGACTCCATGTTCACTTGATTGTAGCGGATGGTCGCTGTATGCGTGTAGTTCTGATCCAGTAATGGATTTCCTGCCCGAATATTTAAGGGGTCACTGTTGTCCAACACATTTTGAAGCTGAACCAGGCTTGGAGGACTTGTCCGAGCGCGGTAATTGAAGTTGATGGATTTGCCTCTGTCAAAACGATAGCGATACACAACATTGGGAATAAAGTTGTCGAAAGTTCTTTCCACTTGGCCTTCTGTAGGAAAGGTCTGTTGATTGTCTATTGTTGCCGTTTGAAAACTTCCTCGTGCTGTTAAGGTGCCTTTTTCTCCACGCAGGTTATAACCCATTGTAGCCAAGTGAGAAATGTAGTTATTCTCGAATGTGTTGGACAGTAGTGGGTTTAGGTCAATGTAGTCATTGGCTGATTCATTAAAATCAAATGCTTCCTTGTCAGAATCGTTGAATTGATACCCATAGCGATAGGTCCATAGCAATTGACTTCGTTCTGAGATGGGTTCAGTGTAGGTAGCCGTTAGGGCAAGATTAAGGCCATCTTGAAGCAAGGTAGACTGTTGGTCAAATGGTACTTCAGTTCGACCTCCATTGTAAAATATATTTTCTGAAAGTAGTTGTGCGTTGCCGGTATTTTGATTCAGGCTGGTGTTCAGGTTCAGTGAGAACGTCCTTCCTCTTTTTTCAAAGGAGTGCCTCCAAAGGATGTTATTATTCAGCGTATAGGCCGAGAGATCGGAGCTATTCAGGGTGGTCGTTTCATTCAAAGGGCTTCCATTGAGATCAGTAAACCCGCGTGTAAAGCTGCTACCGTCATTTGCTTGAAAAGTGAACCTTGGACGCATAATGATCGAATTCCTTTCATTGATCTTATATTCTAGCTCGGCACTAATGCGATGGTTGGTGTTATTACTTTGGTTCAATGAAGATTCATCATAGGTCTGTCCCTCATTTTGCGGAATGATGAATTCTCTAAAAATGGATTCATTCGCATTGTTGTCGGACTGATTAAAAAAATAGCTCGCGCTAACCTTGAATTTACCTCCATCTTCAAAAGAATAGTTAATGCCTGCAGCACGTGTTTCGGAAATACCTGCCTGTTGGCCGACAAGGAAATCAGCGGTGTTTCCACCAGCTGCTCCGCCGCCTCTACCACCTCTTCCTCCTCCGGCACCGCCAGCAGCACCTCCACGACCTCCGCCACCACCTCTTCGACCACCACCTGAGGTAATGCCGAGAAGATCGCTCGTAGAGAAATTCTGAATGTTGATGTTATTGGTCTGTCCTAAAATGGTTGTCCTTGAATTCGGACGAAAAAGATTAATGCTTCCTCCGATATTGTAACGGTCATCCGTGCCGGCTCCTGCATAGACTTTCCCAAATTCACCATTTCGAGCGCTCACCTTTGTGATGATGTTGAGCGTTTTGGAAGTTTCACCATCTTGGAATCCTGTGAACTGCGCTTGGTCACTCGATTGATCGTACACCTGTATTTTTTCAATAATGTCGGCGGGTAAATTTTGTAAGGCTGCATTGGGGTCATTTCCAAAAAACTCTCGACCGTCAACCAATACCCTGGTGACGTCTTCTCCTTGGGCCTGAACTTGGCCATTTTGAATGGTAATACCGGGCATTTTTTCTAAGAGATCACCTGCGGATGCGTCGGGGTTCACTTTGAAGGCTTTGGCGATCAGCTCGGTAGTGTCTCCGTTTTGGATCACTCGGTCCTCAAGACCCTCGACGGTGATGTCGTCCAATCTTTTGGAATCAAGTGCGAGGATGATACTACCTAAATCAAGGCTCGCATTGTTGACGGTCAAGCCAAGTTGGTAGGTTTGAAAACCAACAAAGCGGACGGCTAATTGATAATTTCCATTGACAACACCTGTGATCCGAAAATTCCCATCCAAATCGGTAGACCTGACTTTAATGGTGGAATCTGCTTGGTTGAGTAAAATGACCGTGGCTTGTGCCAATGCCTGTTGCTCCGTGCTGTCTTTTACATTTCCCTTTACTACCCAGAATTGGGCCTGACTAAAAAACGTTAAGAAACTGCCGAAAAAAATGATGTAAAGTACTCTCATAGAAGGTCGAATGGCGTTTAGACAGTACTTTAGTGAATAGGTTTAACTTTAAGTAAAAAACAAGAATGACAGCAAACGAAAGACCCTGGGTGCTTGGCGCCCACATCGGTACGTTATTAGGCTATTCCATCGCATTTGGGAATTTTTTAGTGCCTCTGATTATTTGGTTGACGAAAAAAGAAGAATCGGAAACCATTGCTCAACATGCCAAGGCTTCATTGAATTTTCAACTTTCCATGGCCTTGTACTTGATCATCTCTGCATTTTTTGCCTTTCTGCTTATTGGAATTCCATTTTTGGTGATCATTCCTCTTGTCAATTTGATTTGTGTAATTTTGGCAACAATTGACGCAAGTAATGGTAGATTATATCGGTACCCCATTACCATCAATTTTGTGAGATAGCTTTATGGAGATTAGACCTAGACGAAATAGAAAATCAAGTGCCATTCGTGCCTTGGTGGAAGAAACCAAGCTTAGTACAGACGATTTCATTTTTCCATTGTTCTTACTAGAGGGCGCCACAGATCGAGTTGAGGTGGCGTCAATGCCGGGTATTTTTCGGATGGGAATTGAGCCTATGCTCAAAGAGATCGATTCGTGTATGTCCTTAGGCATCAAAGGATTTGATGTGTTTCCCGTTGTCGCCGAACATTATAAGGATAAGAGTGGAAGCCGTTCTTTTGACCCTGACTTTTTCTATCAACAAGCCATCAAAAGAATCAAAGCGGAGTTTCCTGAAGCTGCGCTTATGACGGATGTAGCCTTGGATCCTTATAATTCGGATGGGCATGATGGTCTGGTGAATGAGCAAGGAGAGATACTCAATGATGAAACGCTCGAGGTATTGGGAAAGCAAGCACTTTCACAAGCGCAAGCAGGAGCGGATATTATTGGACCTTCCGATATGATGGATGGAAGAGTGGGTTACATCCGGGAGGTATTGGATGACAATGACTTTACGAATGTATCAATCATGTCGTATACTGCGAAATATGCCAGTGCCTTTTATGGGCCATTCAGAGACGCTTTAGATTCTGCACCGAAAAGTGGTGATAAAAAGACATACCAAATGAATCCTGCCAATCAACGAGAGGCTTTAATAGAAGCCGATTTGGATGTTGATGAAGGTGCGGATTTCCTAATGGTAAAACCAGCCTTGGCTTATCTTGACGTCATTAAACTATTGAAAGACAACTACAGTCAACCGATAGCGGCCTACAACGTTAGTGGAGAGTATGCCATGCTTAAGGCAGCAGACGATAAAGGCTGGCTTTCTTATGATCACGTCATGCCAGAGACCCTTTTGAGTATCAAAAGGGCAGGGGCGGACATCATATTAACGTATCATGCAAAAGAGTTCGCGCTCATGCAAAAGCACTAGGCAAAAGATTCTTCTCTTCCCAGTTTTTTCAACATTTGGCCATGCGCTTTTAAGGCAGCAAAGAACGTCTCTTTTGAATGGTAAGGAAGTCCATACTCTCTTGCCTTCTCTTGAACGATCTTACTGATCTTCTGGTAGTGCACGTGGCAAATGTTCGGGAATAAATGGTGCTCGATCTGAAAATTTAACCCCCCCACATACCAACTGAACAATTTGTTGTTTGGTGCAAAGTTGGTGGTTGTATGTAGCTGATGAACAGCCCAGTTATTTTCCATATTCCCCTTTTCGTCCGGCATTGGATAGTCAGATGTTGGCATGACATGCGCTGGTTGGAAAATCATACCCAAGGCTAAACCTGTGATGTAATGCATGATAAAAAAGCCGATCAATATGATGTACCAAGGTGCTTGAATAAATACCATAGGGATTACCAATGCATAACCGTAATAGAGGATCTTCGATAAGATCGTTTCGATCAATACGCCGTTATAGGTCCTTTTTTGTGCTTTCAGTAAACCAAGTTGTTTGTAACGGTAGAGTTGTCTAAAGTCTTTTGTGGTCAACCAAAGGAAGGTCATCATGCCGTATAAGAACCAACCATAGATGTGTTGATGCTTATGGACTTTCAAAAGAGGGGCATGAGGGGATAACCTCATGAGTTTTCCAGGGTCGATGTCTTCATCCATGCCTTCGATGTTGGTGTAGGAATGGTGTAGCACGTTGTGTTGAATCTTCCAATTGAAGGTACTCGCTCCCACCATGTTCATCACATAGCCGAGGTATTTATTGACATACTTGTTTTTAGAATAGGCATTATGGTTAGCATCGTGCATAACCGATAAACCGATTCCAGCCGTACCAAATCCCATAAAAACCCACATGAGAAGAACAAGCCAATTATTGGTCACCACCCCGAAGATCATCAAGGTGTAGGGCACAAAGAATAGCGACAACATGAAGATCGTTTTAAGGACCATGTTGGCATTGGCATAAGTAGAGAGGTTTCTGGAATCGAAGTAATCTTTGACGGATTTTCTTAAATCAGTAATAAAATCTACTTGATTGGTTCTGGAAAATCTAACGCTTTTGTAATTCATGTAATCGTCTTTGTATTGTCAGTTCTATGACGAACTGTTATTCACTCTTGTTCAAAAACTAATATACGTTTTTGAAAAAACAAAGATACGCCAAATTAGTTAACTGTGCTTGGTCTATCTAAAGTAGCTGCTCCCTTTCGAGCATGAGCACTGAAGATTGAGGGACAATGAAGAGTTTTTCACCCTCATACATCACCTCTACGGCCCCATTTTGGAGAAAAATAGCCAAGTCGGCTTCTTGCGCTTGCAAAGGGATGTATCGTACTTTTTCGTCCTGATCTTCCCAATATTCATCTTCCTCAGTTGGCATGGGAATCGGATAGCCCGGTCCTACTTTAATGATGTAACCGCTCCTGACTTTTTCTTTTTCTTCGACACCCGGTGGAAGATACAAACCACTAGCTGTTTTTTCAGAGGCTTTGTTTGGCCTGATGAGAATGCGATCGCCTACGACAATGAGTTTTTTGAGTCTGTTGTCTGCTGTCAACTCCATAATGAAACGCTTTGTGGCAAATATAGAAAAGAGCGCATTAACAAAAGGGTACTAGTGCATAGGAAAATGACGTTTGCTAAGCGCTAATCTTCTGCTCTGTCAACCAGCCGCTGATCGAGCTGCTTGCTTGTTTTGGCACCCAGTTTTTTGATGTCCAATGCTCTTTTGACCAAGTTGCCTGTGCCTTCGTACAGTTTTTTCATAGAAGCCTCGTAGGTGGTTTGTGTTGCTCTCAACTGTGTCCCAACTTTTGTAAGATCATCCGTAAAGGCAACGAATTTGTCATAAAGTGCGCCTCCCTGTCGGGCAATCTCCATCGCGTTTTTATTCTGGTATTCTTGTTTCCAAATCGATGAGATGGTTCGAAGCGTAGCAATGAGGGTGGTAGGGCTCACGATCACGATGTTCTTGCTGTATGCCTCATTGAATAACTCTGGATCATGCTGAACGGCTAAGGTAAATGCCGGCTCGATCGGAATGAAGAGCAGGACAAAGTCAAGTCCTTCTACGCCGTACAGGTTCTGGTAGCTCTTTTCGCTAAGGCCTTTAACGTGCGCTTTGATGGAATTGATGTGCATTTTGAGTTGAGCAACCTGTTCTTCAGGGCTTTCGGCATTGACCATGCGCTCATAGGCGATCAAGGACACTTTAGAATCGACAATGATATTTTTATTGTCTGGCAAATGCACCACAACATCGGGCTGATAGCGTTTTCCATCTTCCCCTAATTCAGATACTTGTGCTTCGTATTCTCGTCCTTTTTCTAATCCTGATTTTTCAAGAATGCGCTCCAGAATTACTTCTCCCCAGTTACCCTGCGCCTTGGTATCCCCCTTCAGCGCTTTGGTTAGGTTTTCTGCTTCTTTAGTGATCTGCTTGTTGAGGTCGCTCAATAATTTGATCTGTTCAACAAGTCCGGCATTCCGCTCCGCATTCTGCTTGTTGGTGTCCTCTACCTTCTTCTGAAATTCACCAATCCGTTCCTTGAGAGGGGATAAGATCTCGGAAAGGTTTGTCTTATTCTGTTCAGCGAATCGTTTTCCTTTTTCTTCGAAGATCTCGTTTGCCAAGAGTTTGAATTCTTGATTGAACTTGTGATTGAGTTGTTCGATCTCCTCTTTTTGGGTGTTCAGTTTTTCTTGTAGGTTCTTATAATCTGAACGAAGGTAGGCCAGCTCATTACTCAGCTCATTCTTCGCTGTGCGTTCTTTGTTCAATTCTTCTTTCTGAGCCGCAAACTCTTCCTGAATGAGTTTTTGTTTTTCTTCCGCATGGATAAGTGCCTGCTCAAGCTGATCAGTCGCTGTGGTGTCCGGCTTTTTCATCCGGGCGATGAGCCATCCGATGATTCCTCCTAAAACTACCCCTGAAACAAGCCAAATGATTTCCATTGTTGATCGATTTTCACAAATATATCCCTTAAGGGAATTAATCTTAATGGAATGCCAGTTTGTCTAAAATCACCACTCCATTTTTTTTCTGATCAAAGATAAAGGCTATGCCTTGAAGAGCGGTGTGATCAAATGAAGGATTTCTTTTTGCGATGCTGTTTAAGTCGAAAAAGAAGGTTTGATAAACCGCCTCTGATGTTTTATTGGTTTGCAACGATTTATTCTTGTAAATGTCCACGGTAATTTGGGGCTGTAGTAAGGCATATTCGTGCAAATCAAATTGTACATGTTCCCCATGCTGATCATATATGGCAATACTGATATTGATGGGCTCAGACGCTTTGTCCTTATCCTTTTCAACGTCTTCTTCCTCTTCTTCATTAGTGACTTCCACGTCGTTTTCATTTTCAGCGATGTCCACTTCTTCGTTGTCATCCTCCTCTTCTTTTTTTCGCTCATCTCTGTCTTTGTCAGGGTAGCTTTTTTCCTTGGAATGTGCCATTTCGAAGCTGAACCATGGCTGTTCCTCGAGCTGCCGTGGCTTTTTAAACTCGATAACGTATCTGGCCGTGTCTTGCGGGTGGGCAGTACTGTCCCAGCCAATGTAAACAGCCCGTGTGTCTTTATTGCCCCATTTCATCTGAACGAGTTGTTCCTTCCATACCGTGAGGTTTTCAGATGAGATCGAAGCCATGTCACCTGCTGTGGTCAGGTCAAGATCCTCGTCAAAATCGGTGATGACCTGCCAGTCATTGGTTTCGAATTGATTGAGGTAGATGGTTTCCGGTAGCCAGCTTTTTGCTTGACGAAGGTCTTTGAATACTGCTTGGAAGCCTTTTTCGTCTTGAAGTGTTGCCTTTAAAAATGAATTGATCAAGACTTTACCGACCGTGAGCTGATCCTCCATGGGCATCAAGGCTTTGACATTTAACAATGATCCCCAAGGGTTTGGCGAGTCGCGGTTGCCCCAACTCGTATTGAATTGGCCATGATTGGCTCCATGGATGTAAATGGCGGCTTTAAAGTGATCAGAGGAATCTGTGAATGTGAGTCTTTCATACTGCCTTAAACCGGCAAAAGATTGTACATCGCCATCATTCGCCCCATGAAGCACTAGGTAGTTCACGTCCTGAAGAGGAGTGCCTATACTTCCTGGTTTGTATTGGCCATCTACCGGCGCTATGGCGACCACGGATTGGATGTTAAAACCAAAATTGAATCTTTCCTTGGCATCGTCAGGATAATGGGTCAAACCATTGAAAAAACCAGCGATCGCTGCTGCTTCTCCACCTCTGGAATGTCCCATCACTGCGATATTGTCCATGTCAACCTTTTGATAAAAAGGGTGGTCATTCGTTTGGTTCCACTTTCTCCACTCTTCCAAATGCTTCAGGAGCAACCAACCGCGTGCATCATTCTCTTCATCCAAACCGTTCGGAAACATGTCTGTCCAGCCACTATTGATAAAATTCTCATCCACACTGACCATGATCATTCCGTGACTGGCCAAAAGTTCGCCTAGATAAGCGTAACCACCGTCGGAATAATCAAACATGCTATGGTTGCCATGGACGATCAGGGCAATAGGAAAAGGGCCTTCACCTTCAGGATACCAAACTCTACCATTGAGTGGTAGCGCTTCATCGTCAAATCCCCAATACCATGTTCTGAGCTTGCCGGCCAATCCTTTCCAATTGTCGATGAGTCTCGACCCATCGACAGAGTCAGTCCTAAAAGCTACCTCATCAGCAAATTCAGGTCGATGCAGGTCTTTTCCACTTCCATAGCTTAAGTAGTCTACCTTATACTTACCCGATTCCGCAGGGTTGGGAAGATCCAGTTCGGTGGGTTGATATGTACTTGCTAAAGCGGCATTATTCAGTGGTGGATCTGGCTCGAAACCGGTTTGAAAAGCCCACTGAACACCCCATATGAGGCCGGCTAAGCCAATGAGTCCGCCAGCTATGGCCACAACTTTTTGTCTCAACGTATTTTGCGTTCGATTGGTCTTTGTCAAGGTGAAGAGAGCAGCACCTAAGCCGCCGGCAAAGACCAGAACAAATAATGGAAATTGCCATTCCAGATCTCCCTGACCAAAGACCATGCTCAGTATCAGAAAGCTCCCAGGCAGTACCCAGACCATGGCTTTAGGAATACTTGCCAGTAATTTGATACCCAGATAGGTCAATCCACCCAAGAGCAAAGCAAGAGGTGGAAGTAAAATGACGGGGACAACGCCAAACCATGTGCCAGGGTCGATCAGAAAAAACGAACACGCAGCAAGTAGCCAGATGATCAATGTGGTGGTTGCGATGGCACGAGCAGCACCTCTTACTGCAACCTGACCGGGCCGAACAGTTCTATACAAATTACCGAACCATTGCTTGGCTTGTTGAAAAAGTGATTTCATGGTTGATGGTTAAGATTCAACCATAAGTTAGCAAATCAGCTTATTATCACACAGTCGCGATGCATTTGAGTTCAATTGCGATCGGTGTAGGGAGTTTGTTGATTTCTACTGTCGTCCGACAAGGCTGATTCTCCTTAAAATACTCCGCATAGATCTGATTGTAGGTTTTAAAATCATCATCCATATTGGTAAGGAAAACGGTGACATCGACCAATTGGTCCCAGCTGCTTCCGGAGGCTTCAAGGATCAGCCTTACATTTTTGAATACAGAATGGCATTGAGCGGCGATGTCGTATGAGACGATCTCTCCCTTTTCGTTGAGTGTTACTCCGGGAATCTCTTTCGTTCCTCTTTCTCTTGGACCTACACCGGAAAGAAAGAGAAGATTACCCACTTTTCTGGCGTGCGGGTAAAGACCGACTGGCTCAGGTGCTTTTTCGCTATTGAATTTTTCCATTGTCATCGATTTGAGCATATAAATTGGAGGTGAAATGAACCTTGATTTATGAGTTCATCAGTTCTTCGATCTCTTCCACTTCAATTGGAATGTCACCCATTAAATTCAGATGGCCTTTTTCTTGAATCACAATGTCATCTTCCAAGCGAATGCCAATGCCCTCGTCTGGAACATAGATGCCGGGTTCTACTGTAAAGACCATTCCCGGTTTGAATTCAGTATAGATGCTGGCCACATCATGGACATCTAAGCCGATATGATGTGACGTGCCATGCATGAAGTATTTTTTATAAGCCGGCCATGACTCATCCTGATTTTTCACTTCTTCCATGCTCAGCAAACCAAGATCTACCAATTCTTTGGTCATCAATTCGCCTACTTGCTTGTGGTATTCAGGAATGCGATTTCCTACTGTTAAGAGTTTGGTCGCCTCATTTTTTACACGAAGTACTGCATTGTAAACTGCTTTTTGTCGGTCGGTGAAGCGTCCATTCACTGGTATCGTTCGGGTCATGTCTGACATGTAATTCGCATATTCTGCGCCCACGTCCATCAGAAGGAGGTCTCCGTCTTTCAGTTGATCGCGATTATCTACATAGTGCAAAACACAAGCATTCCCACCACCAGCAATAATAGGCGTATACGCAAAACCTTTGGATCGATTTCGTACAAACTCATGTTGGTATTCTGCTTCCACTTCGAATTCCCAAACGCCTGGTTTTACGAAATCGAGTATGCGTCTAAATCCACGCTCTGTAATTTTACAAGCTTGCTGCATGACCTCTATCTCGCGTGCTTCTTTTTGTGTCCTCAGGTCGTAGATGATTGGGGCGAGTCGCTCATATTCGTAATCAGGATAAGTAGTTTTTACCCATTTGTTCATTCTGTCTGAGCGAGTTTCTACCTCTGTTGCATTGCGGATGTGCTCATTGGTGTAGAGGTAAATGTTTTCTGTTTCCGCCAGAACGGTTTTGAGCATGAGCTCAAACTTATCGAGCCACTGAATATTTTTTACACCCGATTCTTCGGTGGCTTCGTCCTTTGAGTATTTGTGTCCCTCCCATACGGCGATGTGCTCGTTAGTTTCAGTCAAGAACAACATTTCCCGCAACGCTTCATTAGGAAAATCAGGTGCCATGAGGAGAATGCTGGCGTCTTGGTCAATGCCTGATAGGTAAAGCAAATTGCTATTCTGTCTGAAAGGCATGGTGCCATCGGCATTGGTGGGCATCACATCATTTGAGAAAACCAAAACAGCTGAATTGGGCTTTAATCTTGCCGCTAGTTTGGCTCTGTTCTTGATGAAAAGGTCTTTTCCGATCGCTTCGTATCTGTTCATAGGCTTGTTTTCAAATGGAGCCCTAAATAACGAGGAAAAAGGCAGAAAATGAAGTTGATCAGCCTTCTTTTACCGAAGGGATACTCAGTAGAAAGCCACATTTGAAGTGGCCTTCCGGACAGGCCTTTTTACCATGAAGCCCGCAGGGTCGGCATGCAAGTTTTTCTTGCACTTGAATGATTTGGGAATTGTCTGATAATGGGCCGAAGCCAAATTCAGGTATGGTCGAACAGAAAATAGCAGATGTAGGCGCATTCATGGCGGAAGCCAAGTGCATGGGCGCACTATCGTTTACATAATTCATGCGCGCATCTTTCATTAATGCAGCTGACTGTAGTAGGTTGAGCTCACCACAAAGATTAATGGCCAACTCGTTTTTGCTCGATGAAATGATTTCTTCGCAGAGTTGTTTATCGTCTGGAGCTCCAAGTAGATAAATATTTATACCACTTGGTATATTATTAATCAATTCGATCCACTTCTCTTTTGGCATTTGCTTAGTAAACCAGACGGAGGCAGGAGCCAAACAAACAAAAGCCTGTTTTTTCAGGTAGTCGACTTTTTCATAATCAGCAAGCGTAGGATAGAGCTTTGGTCTTTCTGCCTTGCCAGGGGCAATGGTTTCAATGAGTTGTTGGTTGCGTTCTACTTCGTGCAATCCGTTGTTGACCTCGTGAGGCACTTTATGGTCGAAGGCCCAAGAAAAGGGGTTTTTGTCATATCCGATCTTAACCCTTGCTTTGGAAAAAGCGGTGAGAAAGCCGGAATTGGCGAATCGTTGGACATTGATGACATGATCGTAACGCACAGCCCGTATTTCTTTCAAGAGTCTGAGCAGGTCTTTGTATTTGCCATTCTGTTTATTCCAGACCAATAGTTGGTGCAAAAAAGGGTGCTTGTTGAAAAGTCCTTCGTTTCCTTTTCTCACCAAGTAGTCAATCTGAGCATTGGGAAACTGCTGGTGTAGTTTTTCTAAGATACCTGTCGCTAAAATCGCATCGCCGATAAAGGCGGTTTGTATGACAAGTATATTATGTTTTGCACGCATAGGACTAAGTTCAAAGATAATGGAATTGGCATCAAGTTTTCTCATTTCTCAAACAATGGACATTCAATGGATGAAAAGCCTAATTATCAGACATTGCTGAGGATTGACCCTCTGGATTTTATAGTATCTTTGTGCCGTTCAGGAGAATAGGAGATGGAAGATTACAATTTACTGCAATTGCCCAATGGCATTCGCGTGGTACACAAAGAAGTGGCCAATACGCAGATCGTGCATTGCGGTTTTATCCTTGATATCGGCAGTCGTGACGAACGTGAAAACGAATTGGGCATAGCGCATTTTTGGGAGCACATGGCCTTTAAAGGAACGCGTAAACGCAAGGCTTTTCACATCTTGAATCGATTGGATTCTGTGGGCGGCGAGCTGAATGCCTATACCACCAAGGAAAAAATCTGTTTTTATGCCTCCGCTTTAGACAAGCATACAGAGAATGCATTCGAGATCTTGCAAGACATTACCTTTGATTCTGTTTTCCCGGAAAAGCAAATTGAGAACGAGCGTGGTGTTATTCTCGAGGAAATGAGCTTGTACCGTGACAGTCCTGAAGATGCCATTCAGGATGAATTCGATCGTGTTGTTTTTGGTGAACATCCGCTTGGTCAAAACATCCTAGGAACTCCCAGCAGTGTACGTTCTTTTCATCGTCACGATTTCCAAGAGTTTTTGAAGCAGAACATGAATACGGAACAAGTCGTCTTTAGTTGTGTTGGGAACATCCCCTTCAAAAGGGTCAAAAAATTAGCGGAAAAGTATTTTGGTCACGTTCCAACCCTCAGTGGTCAGCGGCAGCGGGTACATTTTGGAGGGTATCAACCCAGAACGGAGGTCATCACCAAACAGATATCGCAAGCACATTGTGCCATCGGTAGCACGGCCTATGATTTAGCGGATGACAAAAGATTGCCTTTTTTTATGTTGTTGAATATTCTGGGAGGACCGGGTATGAATTCGAGGCTTAATTTGGCCTTGAGAGAAAAATATGGCTTTGTTTATAATGTAGAAGCCGTATACCATCCATATTCTGATACCGGATTATTTGCCATTTTTTACGGTACTGAAAAAAAGCAAGCAACACGCAGTCAGCGGTTGGTCTTAAAGGAGCTGGACAAGTTGAAAAACAACCCACTAGGTACCCTGCAGTTGCACAAGGCGAAAGAGCAGCTAATTGGTCAATTGGCCATGTCAGAAGAGAACAATGCCAATTTAATGTTGATGATGGGTAAAAGCATTTTAGATCTTGGACGTATCGAAAGTCTTGAGTCCATTTTTCAACAGATCAGATCAATTTCTAGCAACCAGCTATTAGAATTGGCAAATGAGTCTTTCGATGAATCAAACATGAGTTTTTTAACTTTTTTACCTGAAGCCTAATGGATTTTATCCCGGAAAATATCCAGCATTACTGCGATGCGCATACCGATGAGGAGAATGCCTTGCTTCAGCAGATCAATCGGCAAACCCACACACAGGTGATGATGCCTCGAATGTTGTCTGGTCATTTTCAAGGTCGGGCATTGTCGATGCTTTCACACATGATTCGACCTCAACGTATTTTAGAAATAGGCACATATACTGGGTACTCAGCACTCTGCATGGCGGAGGGGCTACAACCTGGAGGAACCCTAACGACTATTGACATCAACGAGGAATTAGAGGAGATGGTACGCGCTTTTTTTGCTCAATCAAGTTATGGGTCTGCCATTGATTATCGTTTGGGCAATGCGCTCGACATCGTTCCAAAACTAGAAGGACCCTTTGATCTGGTTTTTATCGATGCGGACAAGAAAAATTACCTCAATTACTATAACTTAGTTTTCGATAAAGTGAGATCCGGTGGATATATCATCGCCGATAATGTCCTTTGGAGCGGAAAGGTGGTACAAACCGAAAAGAAAATAGATAAGGACACACAAGCAATACTTGATTTTAACCGTTGGGTACAAGAAGATGACCAAGTGGAGAATGTCCTATTTCCAATTAGAGACGGACTAATGGTCGCAAGAAAAAAGTAGTGCAAAAAAACTTATGGATCATCGTGTTTACGTTCATGGCTTCGCTAGCATTTGCGCAAGCCCCGATGATCGTCCCTTCTGAAGTAATGGTTGCCGGCGTCAAGCTTAAGTTAAATGGCGAGGCGAAGAAAGATGTAGAAGAAACCTTGGATCTGTTGACTAGGAGTCAATACCATTTTCAGCTGAAGGTCGATCGGGCCAATTTATACATGGGTTTTGTTGAGGAGATATTAAAAAAAGAAGGAATACCTGATGATTTCAAGTACTTGGCTATCCAGGAGGGAGAGTTTATCTCAGACGCCGTTTCTACTTCTAATGCCGTTGGTTTCTGGCAGTTCAAGAAGGCATCTGCGCAGGAATTGGGTCTGCGCGTTGATGACTTGGTCGACGAGCGGAAACACATCATTGCCTCTACCGTTGGCGCGACAAAGTATTTGAAGCGATCCAATTTTGTTTTTGACAACTGGGTGTTGTCCATGCAGTCTTACTTGCAAGGGCTCACAGGTACTCAACGTTCCGTGTCTGATAAGCTTTATGGTGCCAAAACCATGAACATTACCGGCAAATCCCATTGGTATGTGAAAAAATTCATTGCGCACAAATTGGCCTTTCAAGATTTTGTAGGCGAGGGGAGAAAGCATCCTGAAGTACGACTGGAAAAGTTTGAAGCACGGGGAAAAACCTTGCGTCAAGTGAGCGGCGAAGTAGGTGTGGAATTGGAAGAGATCAAGCGCTTTAATAAATGGCTCAATCAAACGAGAATACCAACGGATAAGTCGTATCCTGTTATTTACCCGCTCAAATCGGGCCAAAAGGTCATTGCTCAGCAAAAGAAGGAAGAGTCCCGTACGCCAAAAGACAAACCAGTCGAGAACAAACGGCAAACTACCCAGCGCCCAACCATGAAGGTCAGCACCACAAGGAGTACTTCTGAGCAGGTGCGTGACTATTACGGCATCAAACCACTGGAAGGAAATACAGGCTATTATCCTGAGATAACGGGAAACGTCAAGTTTGCTGAAGAGCCGGGATTCATTGAAATGAATGGTCTTCCAGCGATCAAGGCCAAAGCTGGAGATGATTTTGACCGGCTTGCTCAACGAACAGGAACATCAGTAAAAAGGCTCAAAAAGTACAATGATATCGGTAATAGAGGAGACGTAAGGCCTGGGAAGTATTATTACCTAAAAAACAAACGCACGAAGGGGAAGGTACACTATCATGTCGTCCGTTCCGGCGAAACCCTTTGGAGTATTTCCCAGGATTATGGGCTACGCCTGAAGCATTTATTGCGCAAGAATAGAATGAAGGATACTGAGGAACTGAAAATTGGCCGGGTGCTTTGGCTGAGGTTCATTAGACCAAAGGATGTACCGGTTGAGTATTCCAATGTCTTGGTTGAGAGCAAACAACCGGGTGCCGAGGAGCGATTGATCAATGAGGTGTATTCAGCCGACGAAACCACTGAAAAATTGCGGAAGGCCATCAAGCCTAAGCGAGTAGAAGATATTCCGGAAAGAGAGTTACCCAAAAAGGTTCCGGTGTTAACACCCGGAGAAGGCGATGAGATTGTTGTTCACATCGTGAAGCCAAAGGAGACATTTTTTGCCATTGCAGCTCAATACGAGGTTGAGATTGATCAAATTTTGGAATGGAATGCTTTACGACTCACCGATGGTCTAAAAATAGATCAATCCTTGCAATTGCTGTTGAAGAAAGCCCCAAAGGCCGAACCAAAAGTAGTGGTTCATGAAGTCCAAAAAGGGGAGACACTTTGGGCAATTGCCAAAAAATATGGGGTAAGTGTTGAAGATTTGCTTCAATGGAATAATAAAACGGACAGCAGCCTTGCCCTTGGAGAAAAGCTCAAGATATTCGCAGAAGAATAAAGATTCTTCCATAAGACTCAATGATTAGAATACTTAGGTTAACATTTCTTACACTTTTTATCTCGTCGAGTGCGCTTTTTGCTCAGAACAAGAATGCGATCAAAGACACGGTGACGGTATTTGGCATTCCCATGCTGATCGAGAGGGATACCGTAAATTATTGGAAAACCAGTGCCAACATCAACCTCAACGTACAACAGATCGGCTTGATCAACTGGACAGCAGGGGGAGAGCCTTCTTTAGGTTTCGGAACAGTGATCGAGGGTGATGCCAATTACGAGAAGGATAACGCGGTTTGGTCGAATAGAGGAAGACTAGCTTATGGTGTTTTGCGGCAAGGTGATGACTCCAATCGTTTTGAAAAGACGGATGATAACCTCTTACTCAAATCGCAATACAGCCAGAAATTCAGCGAAGAGATCTTAATGACTTCACAGCTGCTTTTTCAAACACAGATAGATCAAGGCTTCAAAGTAGAAAATGCTGCCAATGGCCGGCGCAGGGTGCTGATCTCAGATTTCATGGCTCCTGGTTACTTGCAGGCCTCTCATGGAATCACTTTTCGTCAAGGCAAAGAATACGACATTACCCTGTCACCTTTTTCTGGTCGTTTCACGTTTGTATTGAATGATTCACTTTCCACGGCGGGAGCCTTCGGTGTTGAACCCGGCAAAATGATCAGATCAGAAGCGGGGATAAGTTTGACAGGCACGATCAACAAGCAGATCGTCGAAAATGTGAAGTTAAGAGTAGTCGGAAACTTGTTCTCGAACTATGAGAAGTTCCCTACTACAGTGGTGAACCTTTTGGTGAACCTTGATCTTCAGGTCAATAATTACATTGGGGCAACCATCAGTACCCAATTGATCTATGATGAAGATGTGCAGATCACCTTCGATGATGGCTCCCAAGGCACGGGCATTCAGCTCAAAAACGTCATCAATGTGGGGTTTAATCTGAAGTTTTAGAACTCGGGATCTAAGCCAAATTTTTCTTGCAGGTCTTTTAAGGCAGGGTATTTTTTCTTGAGGTGTTCGAATTTCTCCTTATCCGTATACAACATGTCTTTTTTATCCGGTTCAATGATCTCTGATTTGATCTGAATGTGATCATTGTTTAGGTGATCGCGAAGTCTGGTCAAGAGGTCGCTTCTCATCCGGTCAAAAGTCCCTTCTAGAGCTTCATTACTGATCTTTACCGTAATGAGTTGTTCATCGAGGGTAACCCTCTCTTTCAACAGCAATGCTTCATGATGTTGTCCGTTTTGCTCATATTCTTCCACGATCTCATGAAGGTGGGTTTTTAATTGTTCATTGCTGAACGAACTGTTGCGCTTTTGCTGATCTTCCGGCTCTTTTTCTTCTGAGGATGTATCGACTAAGGGTTCATTGACGATCTTTTGTGCATCACTCAAATTGGTTGGTATACTGAGCGTTTTACTTTTCGTTCTTTTTCTTACACTGACCCTTTCTACAGGAGGAGGGATCTCTGCTGTTTTTTCCTGCGGCTCTTCTTCGGCTGGTGGTTGCTCTTTCTTAGGTTCTTCTTTAGATACTACCTGCTTTTGATCCTCTTGTTGGGAATCAGGGGTTGTCAGGCTTTTTTTTTTGATGCTTCAGGGGAAGCATTATTCATTGAGGCCAGAGACAAGGCAGAATTGAGGTGTGCTATTTTCAATAAGGCAAGTTCTACATGCAAGCGTTGATTTTTACTGCCTTTATAGTTGAGGTCACATTGATTGGCGATGTTCAAGGCTGAGAGTAAAAATGAAAGTGGAACCTCTTGTGCTTGTTCATTATAACGCGCTTTGATGCTGTCTGAAACAGTCAATAAGCTGATGGTTTGTTGATCTTTGCAAACCATGAGGTCTCGGAAATGACTAGCTAGTCCGACGATGAAATTATTGCCATCAAAGCCTTTTTTCAGGATATCATCAAAAAGTAAAAGTACTTCTGCTGTTTTTTCCGCCAGTAAGGACTCGGTCATCTTGAAATAGTAGTCATAATCCAAGATGTGTAAATTATCTATGGTGGCCTGGTAGCTCACTTTTTTGCCACTAAAGGTCACGATGAGGTCGAAGAGAGAAAGTGCATCTCTCATGGCCCCATCTGCTTTTTGAGCGATAAGGTCCAGGGCTTCCTGTTCTGCTTCAATTCCTTCGTTTGTTGCTATTTTTTGCAATTGCTTGCTGATGTCGCTTACCTCTATTCGATTGAAATCAAAGATCTGACACCTTGAGAGTATCGTAGGAATGACTTTGTGTTTTTCAGTTGTCGCCAAAATAAAAATGGCGTAAGATGGAGGCTCCTCAAGCGTTTTTAGAAAGGCATTGAAGGCTTGATTGGACAACATGTGCACCTCATCGATGATGTACACTTTGAATTTGCCTTGCTGCGGAGGATATCTTACTTGATCAATGAGATTCCGAATGTCGTCGACTGAGTTGTTTGAAGCAGCATCGAGCTCGTAGATGTTGAACGTATCATTCTCCATCAGCGGATTGTCGATACGTTGGTCATTGATCAACCTGGCTACGATTCTCGCACAAGTGGTCTTGCCCACTCCCCTTGGACCACAAAAAAGTAAGGCCTGCGCCAATTGCTGGCTGTCGATGGCGTTCTTTAGTGTGGTGGTAATGTGTTCCTGACCTACAACTTCCTCAAAACCAACGGGTCTATATTTTCGGGCTGAAACAACGAAGTTATCCATTACGGCAAGATATAAATCTTATTTTATAAGTGTATTAACAGGCTGAATTTTGTCTAAAACTCAAGAAAATTCTTTTAACCAAACGGCATGAATACTCGTTTAACAGCAAAGATAAACGTTGCTATAACCTTCGTTTTTCGGTACAATTATTGTAGATTATTAGAGTATGTTCAAAAGACTGGTCATTTGTTTCTTACTTCTAACATGCCTGATGGGATGTGAAGATGATGAGTTTGGAACTAATCCTGCCACTTTGCCGGGGTTATTCATAACGTGGCAGCTGACTTCCACCACAACCACTTGCAACGACGGAGTACCGGTGGTCGTAGAGCCGCAGGATAAGATCATTATGGTCATTCGTAAAAGCAATTATACCGTAAACGTCAATGGAGCCTTGGCCTATGAGGGGTCAATCTCATTTGATGGAAAAGACATGTTCTTTGCGCCAAGTCCTTTCCCGAATAACGCATTGGGAGTTGCTTCCTTTGCCTTTAATGGTGCAGATCTTGTCATTAATTCCATTGAAAATAAGGCCGCTGGGGAGATTGAAAACTGTCGAGTTCGGCGAGTCTATCGAAGTGCGGATCGTACCTAGCTAAAGCCTGTTCAAATGCACGGATAAGCCAATCCGCAAATCATAGGTCCATTTTGGAATGGGGATGATGGGTTGATTGTCATGATGGACATCTACAGAGAGTTTGAGGGTGATCTTTTTTGACAATCGATCCCTGATCTCGAGGTGTGTGTTGATCCGGTTGCGCCAAAGCTCGTCATCGCCATCATAACCACTTTGGTATTGCCAATAACGTTCAACGTGACGTGATCATTCAGATCGACTTCGCTTCCTAAGTATAGATTTCCTTTGATCAGTTTTTTTTCAATGATCTGCTGTTCAAGTGTGCGCCAAAGTTCCATTTCATAAAATGCACCTATGCCGAGGTACAAGGCGTGCTCTCCTTTGATCATGTTGATTCGTGTATTGGCGCCGTAGAGCAAACGTTCTTTTAAGTTCCGACTCTGGTCGTATTGTACTTGCACAAAGGTTTCCCCTGTAAAGGTGTTTTTTCTGAACCAATTGACATTGAAATGAGACACGCCGGAGTTGATAAAGGCACCCTGTCCTGGTTTGAAGTACCTGAAGTTATTTATACTCAAGAATGCATGCTTATCTGACAGATACGCGACATCGAGTTTAGAAAAGAAACCGATGTAGATGTTTTCTTGTTGTGGAGTTGAACTGAGGTTATTGAAGATGAATTGGAAATCGATAGTGCCGGCCCAATAATTGCTGGTATCTTTATCAAGATGCGATTTATCAATACTCAGTATCTGGGCAAAACAGGACGTAGCAGTGACTAAAAAGAGGAAAAGAGGGATAAGTAACCTTCTCATTGTTACAAAGTACTAAAAACCTATCTTTGCCAACCTATAGTTCATTGAAATATGGGGCCGACCGGAATTGACAGTAAGTGCAATGCTGGTATTAGCATGTCGGGAGTTGTGTGTATTTCCTGTAAATCAAACACTCATCTATTTTAATTGGCGAAAGACAATACGCCCTTGCTGCCTAATCAGATTTAGCTAGCAATGTGTCTCCCAGTCCTCCGTTCTGCCGGACTGGAATCGAGGCATCACATGCGGAACTGGCTCAGGTGGGTTTTGTGACACCTGGGTAAGATCAATCACAAATAAGGTGCTGATCAGGTAGGTTGCTGACCTTGCTGCACTCGAAAAATAACTAGCAAATAAACATGTAGAGGGTACTATGTATTCCTTAGCTGGACGAGGGTTCGAATCCCTCCGGCTCCACAGTCAAGCGCAGACTAACTGCGCTTAAGAGTAAAGAAAACTACTAAGCTTGCTTGAGTGGTTTTCTGCATTTAAGGGGCTGTGCTAAAAGCACAGCAGGCTGCATTTGCAATACGGGAGTAATTGAGGAATCATCACTTGATAATCACTATGGCTCCACCTTCGCCCTCTGAAGCTCGCAAGAGCTAAGGAGGGCGTTTTTATTTACAGAGACCTAATTGTATTGATCTGATTATACACTAGGGCTTCCGCGGAGGAACTCCATAGATAATTTTAAAAATTGAACTAAATACACACACCTATGCAAACTGTTTACATTCTACTCTGTGCAGATGAAGGATTTTATGTTGGATCTACTTCTGATCTTGAAGCACGTTTAAAAAGACATAACCAAGGTAAAGTACAATCCACTAAATATCGACTGCCCATGGAGTTAGAAACACATACAGTGTTTCGAGACAAGTACAAGGCCTTCAAATTTGAAAAATATCTAAAATCAGGTTCTGGAATTGCTTTTAGAAACAAGAGGCTAGTTTGATATCACAATTCATTCATTCAACCGCTTCCACTCCTCCATTGCGATCTTCACTTCACCGTAGCTGTACTCATCGCCTAGTTGACTTTTGATCTCTCCGGTCCCAGTAGTTTTTGGTGTGATTAGACTAAGGACGTTTTGTAGTTTTTGTTCATCCATTAGCTCTGTAGCTTTTATTTCTCCCGTTGAGATGTATTTGCATAAGTGACCTTCAATGGTGGAAGGGACGAGTGCTCTTTCTTCAGCGATTTCTTCGATCGACTTCCCTTGTTTGTACAGTTCGAAGCTGATCTCATGTGTGGGTGTCTTTTCCTTTTTGGTCTTTGGAATAATTAATTCACTCAACACCTGTTGGACGTCTTTCTTGGATGGCGTTTTGTTCTGACTCAGGAAACGAATAAACAGACTGGTACGGTGTAAGGAGAGGAGTTGATCAAATAGCTGTTCTTTTATTTCCATCAGTTCTTCTCTGTATGCTTTGAGTTGAGCCATTTTCTTTAGCTTTTTCTCCTGGATGCTGAACTCCTCATGTCCTTTCTTTAAGATGTCGGTAAAGTACTCAGTTGCCTTTTCAACTCGTTCGTTGAGCAAGGCTAAATCAGCTTGTTCAAAAATGATCTTATGCGCTTGGGATTGGAAGCTTTTGCCTACCTGGGATAATGCCAACAAGGGCTGACTTTTCTCCTCTGTCCAACTGAGATGCAGCTGTTTGAGTGAACGGTTTTCTTGTTTATTGAAACTAGCCAGGTGTGTCTTTAGTATGCTCTCCAAATGAGTGAAGTCAAAATGACGTTGAATGAGCTCAAATAAATACTTCAGTCGGTCTTGCTTCAGTCTTGCACCTAACGACTGGAGTTCGGGTTTATCGGCAATGAACGATTTCATCGAGTCAGAAATATCAAGGCCATCGGATGGTATTTTCGATGACAAGATCAAGCCCTCAAGAGAGGTAAGTCGAGATAGCGCTACATAAACTTGTCCTTGCGTAAAGGCACCGGAAAGGTCGAGTATGGCCTTTTCAAAAGTGAGGCCCTGGCTTTTGTGCACGGTGACTGCCCAAGCGAGTCTGATGGGGTAAAGCGTGAAACGACCAAGTATTTTTTCGTCGATTTCTTTGGTGTCCTTATTCAGGCTAAAGCGTTTGTTTTCCCAAGTGTATTCAGAAACAACGACTTCCTTGCCATCTTCAAACTGCACAATGATCTCATCAATTGACAATGAGGAGATACGTCCGATCTTACCATTAAAGAATTGTCCTTCACCTGAGGGGTCGTTCTTAATGAACATAACCTGAGCTTCTTTCTTTAATTCAAGTACGGGGTCCAAGGGGTAGGCATTTTCCGGGAAGTCTCCGGTAATTTCTGCTTTAAAAGTGTGGGTTTTGCTTTCCAGCGATTGGAGCCTTTTTTGATTGATCTCATCAGCTTTTCGATTGTGTGTGGTCAAGTGAATGAAGCCTTCAGGGGATTCCTCGGCACGTTTCGGATCGTAATGTTCATTAATGAAGTCAAGGTCTGCGGGGCTTTGTTGGTTTTCCCTGAAACGATTCAAAAGGTCTATGAACTGCTGATCACTTTGGCGATAAACCTTTTCTAACTCCAAATGGATGAGCGATGAGGAGGCCAAGGCCTTGGCTTCAAAAAAGTAGCTCGATTGATAGTGGTCTTTGAGAATCTGCCATTCATGCTCTTTTACGACGGGAGGAAGTTGCAATAGGTCGCCAATGAATAATAGTTGTACACCTCCAAAAACCTCATGCTTTCTTCTGCGAAGGTGACGCAACATATGGTCGATACAGTCGAGTAGGTCGGCGCGAAGCATGCTTACTTCATCAATGATCAAGAGTTCCATCTCTTGAATGAGTTGTCGCTTTGATCGATTGAAGCGCAACCCGGAGAATAGGGTCAACAAAGTAGTGAATTGCGCATTGACCGCTGGCGGAGGTACATGTTCGGGGATGAAGGCTCCAAAGGGTAATTGCAATAGAGAATGAAGCGTTACACCTTTCGCGTTAATAGCAGCAATACCGGTTGGTGCAGCCACTACTGTTTTCTTATGGGTATTTTCGGTGATGTACTTAAGAAAAGTTGTTTTTCCTGTTCCTGCCTTTCCCGTCAAAAACACGTGCTGGTGCGTAGTGTTGATGAACTCCGCGGTGATCTTGGCAACTTCATTGGGCTGATCGTTCATGCGTGTGTTGGTTTTTCTTTTGCATGATACATATTCCTTTGTTTTTGGGCAAAGATCAGGTACTTCTTAGCATTGGAATGAAAAGAAGAATAATGGACGAGTCAATAAGAGGCAATAATTAAACGCGCTCAATAATGGTGGCGTATCCCTGACCTACACCCACACACATGGTGCACAAGGCGTAACGTTTGTTTTGCTCTTGTAATTGAATGGCTGCGGTTTGTAACAGCCTTGCCCCTGACATCCCTAACGGATGCCCCAAAGCGATGGCACCACCATTCGGGTTGATGCGAGGGTCGTCATCTGCTAAGTCCCATGAACGAATACAGGCTAAACTCTGCGCAGCAAAGGCCTCATTCAATTCAATGATGTCCATGTCTTCCATGGATAAGCCGGCCTTGGCAAGCGCCCGATTTGATGCTTCGACGGGGCCAATGCCCATGATCCGAGGTGCAACACCTACTACTTGAGAGGCTACAATTCTCGCCACCGGATTTAGGTCATAGGTTTTTACGGCATCTTCCGAAGCGATCAACAAGGCCGCAGCGCCATCGTTTAATCCCGAGGCATTTCCAGCCGTGACGGTTCCGTTTTCTTTGAACGCCGGTCTTAGGGAAGCCAGTGCTTCTAGGGTAGTGCCTGCCTTGATGAATTCGTCGTGTTCGAAAATGATGGGCTCTTGTTTTCGTTGAGCAATACTGACCGGCGTGATCTCTTTTGCTAGCCGACCACTGTTAAGTGCATGTGCTGCTTTCTGCTGGCTGCGCATCGCAAATTGGTCTTGGTCAACTCTGCTGATGTGATGCTCAGTTTGTAAGTTTTCCGCGGTTTCGCCCATGGCTTCGGTTCCGTAGAGACTTTTCATCTTGGGGTTGACAAAACGCCAACCAAAGCTGCTATCGTAGAGTTTCGCATCACTACCAAAGGGCATGGCCGATTTCGAAAGTACTAATGGGCCACGGGTCATTTGCTCTACACCACCTGCAATGAACAAGTCACCGTCACCCGCTTTGATCGCCCGATTGGCATGAATAGCCGCCGACATGCCAGAGGAACAAAGTCGATTTACCGTTTCTCCTGGGACATCGATCGGTAAGCCCGACAGCAATGCCGACATGCGCGCCACGTTTCTATTGTCATCACCTGCCTGATTGGCACATCCCAAGATCACATCATCAATTCTTTTAGGGTCTATCGTTGGATTTCGGTTCATTAGTTCCTTGATGACCAAGGCGGCAAGATCATCAGCTCTAACGGGCGAAAGAGTTCCTCTGAATTTTCCAATGGGTGTTCTGATGGCGTCAATGATGTAGGCTTCTTTCATAGGTGGTTTTGATAAAGAGAGTTCGTTGAATTAAAGGTCAAAATTAAGCTTTGCTTCGCATTTAGCAATTGAGCGATTCATTTAAACAATCTTTCAATATTTAACTTCTTATCGTTAACATGCGAAAATCATGAAGTGTTCTACGGGTAAATACCAATACATGTCAGAAGAGCTGGCAGAAACCGCTTTGATCGATCAACACATTTACAAGGGATTCCAGCTGCACGAGGGCCCGCAAAATGTGTATGAGTGCGACCATTGTGGCTATTGGCATCTTACCTCCAAATCGATGAGCCGAAACCTTCGCTTAGAAGAGATGCACACAACTGGTGAGATGAAAAGAAAACAACAAGCGCAGCGTTGGGAGCGATTTTAAATTGTTCAGATCAAGCCAAGACATGAAACCATACATTTACCGACTTCCACATTTTTTAATTTGTTGCATGTTGGTGGCAAGTGGGACCATTCAGGCACAGGAACGGCGTTCTACTGCAGCCTCCAATGTATTCGTATTGGAACAAGACTTTGACCTGCCAGGCCTTGAGCGCACCCGCCAAATCCGATTGTATTTACCTCCAGGTTACGAAACGTCTACGACGCGATATCCGGTCATTTACATGCACGATGGCCAGAATCTTTTTGATGAGGCTACCTCTTTTGTTGGCGAATGGGGCGTAGATGAACTACTGAATGACATGGCCAAAGAGGGAGGTCCTCAATTCATTGTAGTGGGAATTGACAATGGAGGAACCTTGCGAACGGAAGAGTTAACGCCCTATCCAAACCCACAATATGGAGGTGGAAAAGGAGCGTCATACATGCAATTCATAGTGGAGGTGATCAAGCCTTACATAGATGAACAGTACCGCACCATTTCTGATCCGGACCAGACCTATCTGATCGGGTCCTCATTAGGAGGCTTAATTTCTCATTATGGCATCTATGCCTATCCAGAGGTTTTTGGTAAAGCGGGTGTTTTCTCTCCCTCTTACTGGTTTTCTTATGAACAGATGAAGGACCTGACCATGGATAACCCACTTCCAACGACCCATCGCTTATATTTGCTGGTGGGCAAAAAAGAAGGACCTAACATGTATTTGACCATGAACAGCATGGTCGATGTAATCAAAAATTCTGGTCATTCTGAAACTAATCTGATCGCCAAAGTGGTTGAGGACGGAGAACACAATGAGAAATTCTGGAGGTCTGAGTTGAAAGAAGCTCTCCTCTGGCTCTCCCAAGAGGAATAAATCAATAAACATTTTTCTTAGTAGTGACATGTTGTACGTTGTAGTCAACTTTTTTTCACGTTTGCCTTTTGGATTCCTCTACTTAGTAGGAGATTTCATGGCATGGTTGGCTTATTACGTGACCAAATACCGTCGTGCCATTGTGTTTACCAATTTGAACAACTCCTTCCCCGAAGCGAGTGCTAAAGAGATCAGCCAGAAGGCGCGAAGCTTTTACCGTCATTTCTTTCAAGTGCTTGTTGAAACGCTGAAGGCGAAACACTTCCAAGATGAAGATTGGCGCAAGAGAGTAAGCGCAACGAACCCAGAAGTATTAGCGCCTTATTTAAATCGAGGCCAATCGATCCTATTGATGACGGGACATGTTGCCAATTGGGAATGGGCAGCAGGAGGAGTGAATGTGTCAATTGATGCTCCCTTAAGTGTATTGTACAAGCGCATCAAGGACCCTGTTTTTGGTCAATTGATGCACGACATCAGAAGCAAAGGAGGGGTGAATTTGGTGGAAAAGGACAGTGCCTTAAGGTACTTGGTCAAAACCAAAAATGATCAACAGGTCATTGGTATCATTAGTGATCAAATTCCCTCAAGAGGAGCGGAAAAATATTGGATCAATTTTTTAAATCAAGAGACTGCTTTTTATAGAGGAGCAGAAAAATTTTCCAAGTTGCTCAAAACACCGGTTTTCTATTTAGACATGCGAAAAACGAAACGTGGCTTTTATGAAATTAGCTTTGAAGAGTTGTATGAAGGCACTTCCGAGCTAAGTGAAGGCGACGTGATTCGCCGGTATGCAAAGAAGCTTGAAGAAACCATCACAGCAAGGCCATCGGATTATTTGTGGTCACACAGAAGATGGAAATATACGAAGGAGGAGGCCATAAAAGTGACGGGTAAGCCTTTCCAAGTGATAAATGCGGGGGAATAAAAAAGGCCAGTCAACTGACTGGCCTTTTTCGAAAAGGTGGTGTCCTTATTTCGTTAAGAGCTCTGTGCTTTTCTTAATGAATTCGGTAAGGTCTTTGCCTTCTAGCAATCCTTGCGATAGTAGTGCAAGATCAAAAGCCTGTTTGGCAATTCCTTTTTGGCCGTCATCGCCATCAGCCTTCAAGATCTTATCTGCTAATGGGTGGTTACCGTTCACTGATACGTCGTAGCTGTCTGGCATGGAGCCGAACATGTTGAACCCGCCTCCACCTCCGGTGGCCTGCATTTCCTTCATTCTTCTCATGAATTCAGGCATGGTCACGGTAACAGGTGCATCAGAAGGAGAGAGTGCCTCGATATTCACCGTGTAATTTTTGTTATCGATCGCTCCGTCAAAAATGCCTTTGAGCTTTTCCTTGTCATCATCAGACAGCACCAAGTCTACTTTTTCATCTTTCTCAATGAGTTTGTTGAGGTTGTCTGCATCCACACGTTTGATCTGGGTTTTCTCCAATTTCATTTCCATGTGGTTGATGAAATGCGAATCGATCGGCGAGTCAAAGACCAAAACATCGTAGCCTTTGTCTGTCGCTGCTTGTACAAAACTGTCCTGACGAGCTGGATCTGATGCGTATAACCAGATCTTGTTGCCGTCTTTGTCCGTTTGGTTCGTTTCGATCTGCTTCGCGTACTCATCGAGCGTAAAGGCCTTACCTGCTGTGTTTTTCACTAAGGCAAAGTCTTTGGCCTTTTCATAGAATTTCTCTTCTGAGATCATTCCGTACTTCACAAAAAGTCCGATATCATTCCATTTGCTCTCGTAAGATTCACGTTCTTTTTTGAACAACTCACCCAGTTTATCTGCGACTTTTTTGGTGATGTAGGTATTGATCTTTTTAACCGCACCATCCGACTGTAGATAGGAACGAGAAACGTTCAACGGAATGTCTGGAGAGTCAATGACACCGTGAAGAAGCATTAGGAATTCTGGTACTACATCTTTCACCTCATCAGTGATGAACACCTGGCGAGAATAAAGTTGAATCTTATTCTTCTGCATCTCGAAATCGTTCTTCAATTTCGGGAAATACAAGATACCAGTAAGTTCAAATGGATAGTCAACATTCAAGTGGATCCAGAACAAAGGGTCTTCTGAGAAAGGATAAAGCTCCTTGTAGAATTTCAAATAATCCTCATCCGTCAGATCCGAAGGCGATTTGGTCCAGATCGGATCGGTATTGTTGATGATGTTGTCCTTCTTGACGGTTTTGTATTTCGGTTTACCATCCTTGTCTTCACCATCCTGTACTTGCTCATCTTTCTCACCGAATTTTACTTCTACCGGTAAGAACTTTGCATATTTGTCCAGAATTCCCTGAATTTTAAAGTCATCTAAAAACTCTTCGGAGTCTTTGTTCACGTGAAGAGTGATGGTGGTTCCTCTCTTCTTTCGTTTGCCATCTTTGATTTCAAATTCGGTAGAGCCATCGCAGATCCACTTAGCCGGCTCAGCACCTTCTTGATAGGATAGAGAGTCGATCTCTACTTTATCGGCTACCATAAAGGCGGAATAGAAACCCAATCCAAACTTACCGATGATCTCTTTCGCGTCTCCCGCGTCTTTGAATTTCTCTACAAATTCAGTCGCTCCGGAGAAAGCAATCTGATTGATGTACTTTTTGATCTCCTCAGCAGTCATTCCAATACCAGAATCGCTGATGGTGATGGTTTTTTTCTTCTTGTTGACGCTAACTTCTACACGAGTTTCTCCCAGGTCTCCTGTATATTCTCCAAGTGAAGCCAAACGCTTGATCTTTTGTGTGGCATCCACAGCATTTGACACTAATTCTCTTAAAAAGATCTCATGATCGGAGTAAAGGAACTTTTTAATGATCGGGAAAATATTCTCGGTGTGTATCGAGATAGTACCTTTTTCTTGCATAACGTTTTGTCAGTTTGTTGAACTGCTTCCTCCAAAGTCAAATGCCATACCAAGGTAAAAAGTGTGACAGATTGTCAAACCGTAGGAAGATATTGTCAGTTTTTGTTCCTGTCCAACGATTGTTGATGACTAACAGACGGCTTGTCACTTTTCATCGTTAATTTTACACCAATAAATGAAAGGAATGATGAAGAAGTGGATGTTGAGCTTGGCAGTGCTCGCACTTGTCGCATGTAATAATGATGATGATTTTGAGGTGTACGATGCTGAAGCGCAATGGGCAATTGACAAGCAAGTAATTGCCGACTATTTGAGCGGAGAAGGAATAAGTGCAAAAGAGGATTCCCTTACAGGTATTCGATACGTGATTTTATCAGAAGGTCCGGAAGAGGTTTATCCGGAAGTCGGCGATAGTGTTTCCGTGGATTACGAACTCTATAATTTCGAGGGCGAACTGCTGGATACATCGGTGGAGGAAGTGGCACGCGAAGGGAATATCTACAATGAAAATAGAAGTTACGCTCCGTTGGTTTTTGTATTGGGGACAAGAAATTTGATCGCAGGCTTTCAGCGTGGCACCCAATTACTGAATGAAGGAGGGTCCGGAGATTTTTACATTCCTTCGGTCTACGCCTACCAAAACAGAGGTTCAAGTTCAGGCAACATTGCTCCCAATGAGAATATCCTGTTTAGGATCAGTTTACTTAAGCTGAATTAAAAAATAGTATGTTGTAGTAGCTCCTTTGATCAAAAGGTCAAGTTTATCTTAAACGATCGACTGACCTGACGAGCTTCTCATCTTTACGAATGAAACGGTTAGAGAGCAAATTGAGCAGCATGGCGCCAGCAGGCAGATAAAACCCTGTGGTGATACTTCCTTGTCCTTCGATCAATGGTTCGTTTTGATAAATGATGTAAAAACTAATGCCTAAGGTGGCCGCCATGATCAGGGCATTGAGTGCGCCAAGTTTCATTTGGGTTAACCTATTCTTAAAGGAGAAGATCGAAGCAAACGCAATGATGGAAGCTAAAAAACCTAGAACTCCAATATACCATTTCGACTCGCTGCTCAATACGACATCATCTGAGGTGTCGTTGAGGGTTCCATTGGTGTCGATCAATTCTAATTTGAATCCAGAAAGCAAACGCAGTTGATCATTTGCTGCATCCAATTCACCCCAAATGTTTGAAAAAGCCACCATGGCCATGGCAATTGCCACTAACAAAAGTAAAACTGTCTGAACGCGCTGTATCATTTTCTCAATTTTGCTGCAAATATAGGTAGTCATTTATTGCGATCTACCATTCTTAAAAGAGAAGTGACTTTTTAGCATTAGGAATTAGTTTTTCTTTCACCATGCACCACGTACCGGACTTACAAACTCAAACGCTCAACTCAAGTCAGATTCCAATCCTTCTGCTAAATTTGAAGTTTCAAGCTTAACCATGCGCTACTTCCTAGACATTTCTTACAAGGGCACTAACTACCACGGTTGGCAGATTCAGCCCAATGCGCACACGGTGCAGGCAGAACTAGAGGGCGCCTTGACCAAACTCTTTCGGACGCCAACCCCGCTAACGGGAAGCGGAAGAACTGATACAGGGGTTCATGCCTTGCAACAAGTGGCGCATTTCGATGCGGAAGAGCTCATGCCTCCGGAGCAAATTGCCTTTAAGCTTAATGCCATGCTGCCAAATGATGTGGTGGTGAAGACATGCTGCGAGGTGCAACCAACGGCCCATGCGCGTTTCGATGCCATTGAACGTGGCTATATTTACCGAATCAAAACCGAACGATCGCCTTTTGGCGCTCATGAATGGCTCTATATTCGACATAAGTTAGACATGGACCTGCTCAACGAGGCCAGCCAAACGCTCGTTGGTACCTATGATTTTGAAAGTTTTAGTAAGGTGAAAACAGAGGTCAATCATTTTATTTGCGACCTTCGCGTGGCCAAATGGGAACGAAACAAGGATGAGTTGGTTTTTCATGTGCGGGCAGACCGTTTCTTGAGAGGAATGATCCGTGCGCTGGTTGGAACATTGATAGAGGTTGGGCGAGGAAAACTTAGTGTGGAGGAGTTTGTTGCTATACGAGAGGCGAAAGACAGAAGGCAGGCTGGTAAAGCCGCATCGCCCGATGGTCTTTATTTAAATAAAGTAGAATACCCATTGGAAATATATCGCTAATTGGAACAAGAGAAGACCAAAGTAAAAAGCGGAAACGTAGTCGATTTTCAGGTACTGAAAAGACTCTTCAGGTTTGCTAAGCCTTACATGAAGCATTTCTACTTTTTAGTTTTTCTTACGCTGTTTTTAGCCGTTTTGACTCCCATTCGACCGATCATAGTCCAAAAGGCGATCGACGAATATGTTCCCGCAGGTGATTATCCCGGCTTAGTCTTTATGATGGGAATCCTGGTTGTTCACCTGATCATCTTAGCGATCGCCCAGTATTCTCATACCTACTTGGCAGGTTGGTTTGGTCAAGTCATCATTCGTGACATTCGGACGCAACTCTATCAGCACCTGATCAAATTGAAACTCAAATTTTTTGATAAAACCCCAATTGGTCGATTGGTTACCCGAAATGTATCTGATATTGAAACCTTGGCCAATGTGTTCTCCGACGGCATTGCTGCCCTTATTGGAGACCTCTTGCAACTTGTCTTCCTCATGGGCTTTATGCTTTATCTCGATTGGAAGTTAACTTTGGTCAGTTTGTCTACTCTTCCATTGTTGATCTTGAGTACATACATTTTCAAGGAGAAGATCAAGGTCACTTTTAACCAAGTGAGAAATGCAGTTTCTAACCTCAATTCCTATGTGCAAGAGCATGTAACCGGAATGAGCATAGTGCAAATTTTTAATGCAGAAGAGCGCGAGTTCGACAAATTCAAAAAGATCAACGCAGAACACAGAAGGGCCCATATTCGATCCGTATTGTATTATGCCATTTACTTTCCTGTGGCTGAGATCATTCAAGCCATTGCCATCGGTATGGCCGTCTGGTATGGTGCACGGAGCATTCTAGTGGATGTGACAGAGGGACCAGGAACCATCATTGCCTTCATCATGTACATCCAGATGTTCTTTAGGCCCATTCGTATGATCGCGGACCGTTTCAATACACTTCAAATGGGTATCGTCAGTTCGAATAGGATCTTTGATTTACTGGATAATAACGACCACATCGACGATAACGGGAGCCACGCTCCGGAAGAAATAAGAGGAGACGTTAGTTTCCAAAACGTATGGTTTGCCTACAATGACGAAAACTACGTGCTGAAAGACCTGAGTTTCGAGGTCAAAGAAGGGGAAACCGTTGCGTTGGTGGGTGCAACGGGCGCAGGAAAAAGTTCCGTGATCAATTTGCTTTCTCGGTTTTATGACATCAACAAAGGAAAGATCAGCATTGATGGCCACGACGTTAAAGAGTTTGATTTAGGGGCATTGCGTCAAAATATTGGGGTCGTGCTACAAGATGTTTTTCTGTTTTCTGACACGATTCGTCAGAACATTACCTTGGGCAACAACGACATTACTGACGAAAAGATCAATGAGGCGGCAGATCTGGTTGGGGCCAGAAAATTCATTGAGCGCTTACCGGGAGGATATGAATACAATGTGATGGAGCGAGGCGCTACCTTAAGCGTTGGCCAGCGTCAGTTGATCTCATTTGTACGGGCTATGGTTTATGATCCTAAGATCATCGTGTTGGATGAAGCCACCTCTTCAGTCGATTCCGAGACGGAGGCCCTCATTCAGCAAGCCATTGAAGTGATGATGAAAGGCAGGACATCCATTGTGATTGCGCATCGCCTTTCAACTATTCAGAATGCAGATCGAATCATTGTGTTGGACAAAGGAGAGATCAAAGAAAGCGGTACGCACAAGGAACTATTGGCCTTGAATGGGTTTTATGCCAATTTGTATCAAATGCAATTCAACGAAGTAGTTGTTTAAAGATGAGTAAGAAGAAATATATCGGCCTGACAATGCTGGTGACAGCAGTCATACTTGTGTCGCTCTACGTTTACCTTGGCGGCTTGAATAAAGTGGAGTATTCCGTCGAAAATGTTAGAGACTACAATTTAGTGGGTCGTCATTTTGAAGGGAAAGCGAAGAGCAGCGAAATAGAGGCTTATTTTTTTGAAGCAAGGAATCTTCTGGCCAACGGTCAATTAGACGGGATTCTTACCTTGGTTCATTACAACGACACGACGTTGGCCGAAGGACAGGTCAAGTTATTCGTGGGTATTTTACTGAATCAGGGCATCGATGCCTTACCTGTAGATTACGATCGCTTGACCATACCCGCTTTTCGAGCGATGCGTGCGACCATTGAGGCACACAATATTGTGATGCCCAGTCCTCAGACCATTGAAAATACACTCAGAGAAAAAGCGGCTGAGTATAGCATCAGATTGCAGGATTTTACCATTGAACAATACCTTGGTGAACGCGAATTGTTGATCGATATGCCGGCGCGTTAAGCCGAGGTTATTGGTTGATTTGGAAGAATGCAATCGGTATCAGGCAAAATAAAGACGCGCTGCATTCGTTTCAGTTGATCACCTAAGTAGCTTTCTAATCAACTGCGTCCTCTTGCTGCAGCTGTTTTTCATAGAGTTCCTTGTACACACCATTTTGAGCCAGCAGCGAGTCATTCGTCCCATGCTCAATGATCTCACCGTCGTCTAAAACAATGATCTTATCAGCCAACTTAGCAGAAGAAACGCGGTGCGAAATGATCACAGAGGTTCTGCCTTTCATAATTCTGGCAAGACTTTGTAAGATGGTGTTTTCGGTATTGGTGTCAACGGCACTTAGGGCATCATCCATGATCAAGATTTTCGGGTTCCTGACAATAGCCCGAGCTATTGAGGTCCGTTGTTTTTGCCCCCCAGATAAGGTGATTCCTCTTTCCCCCAGCATGGTTTCGAAACCGGCAGGAAAATCTGCAATGTTGTCGTAGAGATCCGCATCTTTCGCTGCCTGAATAATTTCTTCTTGGCTGATGGCTTCTCCTCCGAAGGAAATGTTGTTTTTGATGCTATCCGAAAATAAGAAAACATCTTGCGGCACATAGCCCATTTGCGAACGCAGCGAAGAGGTGTTGTATGCTGCGATTTCTCTGTCATCAATGCTTATTTGACCACTTACACTGTCGTATAAGCGCAGGATTAAGTTGGCGATGGTGCTCTTTCCAGATCCCGTGGTTCCGATGATGGCGATAGATTCACCGGGGTTGACACTGAATGAAATGTTTTTTAGCGCCTTGATACCTGAGTCAGGATATGTAAAGCTGACGTTATCAAAAACTAACTTGCCATCAATCTCTTTTTGCAGGTTTTCAGTACTTTGAATGTGATTTTCCTCTATTAAGAATTGATTGATTCGTTTTTGTGAAGCGGCAGCTCGCTGAATGATACTTGTGATCCATCCCAAAGCGGTTACCGGCCAAGTCAACATGTTCACATAAAGTACAAATTCGGCAATGTTTCCGTAGGTGATCTCACCGTTGATGACCTTGGTGCCTCCGATGTAAATGGTGAGGATGATGCTGAGGCCAATGAGGGCCATGATCAAAGGGAAAAACAGGGCATTGACAAAAGTGAGTTTAAGTGATTTGTCTTTGTACTCCTCACTTTGTCGGCTAAAGTGCCTGGCCGAATCCATTTCACGTACGAAGGCTTTGATGACTCTAATGCCGGAAAAAGCTTCTTGTACATGGGTGGACAAATCGGACAAGCTTTCTTGAATCTCTTCAGAGCGTTTATTGATGATGTTATTGACAAAGTAAATGCTAGCCGAGAGTAAAGGAAGGGGCAAGAGTGCATAAAAGGTCAACTCTGCATTGACCCGGAGCATTTCATAGATCACCATGGGAAACAGAATCAACAAGTTGATGCCGTACATTATGCCGGGTCCCAAATACATGCGCACCCGAGTGACATCTTCTGAGATTCGGTTCATCAGGTCACCCGTGTTGTTTTTTCGATAGAAACTCAGCGGTAGGTTTTGGTACTGCTCATAGACCTCATTCTTGAGGTCATATTCGATCTTGCGCGACATCACAATGATGGTTTGCCTGACAAGAAACAGAAAGAACCCACGCAACAAGGCCATCAGGATCATCAATCCCCCAATGATGAGAATGCCGACTTGAAATTCATCAAATAACACTTCGCTCAGGCTGCTGCCTTCAAAGGAGCGATAAAGACCAAAGCTTTCAGTCACGTAGTCAAGCGCATAACGAACCACCCGAGCCGGCCATACCGCAAAATAGTTGGAGATCACCAAGAATATGATGCCAAGGATCAGGAGATTTTTGTACTTGAATAAGTACTTATTTAAGTGACTGAGTTCTTTCACGTTCTTTCAAACAGCATCAATTGATGATTGGTTGCCCTTCAACCCTTATTCTTTAGAATATATGGTTGAATTAATTACATTTGCGCCCGAGGAAAAGCCCTTTCATAGATGCTGAAGGGCAAAAATAAAGGAAACTGACGAAATAGAATGGAAGGTATTCAAGAATTAGAAAAAGTCGGCAGCATTTCGGTTTTTTCTGAAGCCGCAAAATTGGGCCATGAGCAAGTGGTCTATTGCCATGATGAGGCCACGGGTTTAAAAGCCATCATTGGGATTCACAATACGGTATTAGGTCCTGCATTGGGTGGAACCAGAATGTGGAATTATGCTTCGGAAGAAGCAGCAGCAATTGATGTGCTACGACTTTCTCGAGGCATGACCTACAAGGCTGCAGTTTCCGGACTCAATTTAGGAGGCGGCAAAGCCGTGATCATTGGAGATCCGAAGCAATTAAAAAATGAAGCCTTTCTTAGACGCTTTGGAAAGTTCGTCAACAGTCTAGGCGGTAAATACATTACTGCTGAAGACATGAACATGAAGACAAGCGACATGCAGTACATTGGGATGGAAACCAAGCATGTCACAGGCCTACCGGTGGAAATGGGCGGAAGTGGAGATCCATCACCCGTAACAGCCTACGGTGTTTACATGGGGATGAAAGCTTCGGCCAAAAAAGGCTTTGGCAGTGATTCACTAGAAGGGAAGAAAGTTTCTGTACAAGGGGTTGGCCAAGTAGGCATGTACCTTGTCGAGCACCTGACCAAAGAAGGAGCAAAAGTGTTCATTACAGACATCAATGAGGAGCGCTTGCAAATGATCGCCAAGAATACAGGTGCTACTGTTGTTGGGAATGAGGAGATTTACGATTTAGATGTTGATATCTATGCGCCATGTGCTATGGGCGCAACCTTGAATGATGATACCTTGAATCGCATAAAAGCACCGGTCATTTGTGGAGGTGCTAACAACCAATTGGCTGATGAAAAAGTGCATGGACAGCGCATAATGAATGAGCAACGCGTTTATGCGCCTGATTTCGTAGTCAATGCAGGAGGTATCATCAATATCTCCTCAGAGTTGATGGGCAATTACAATCGTGAATTGGCCATGTCTTGGACTGAGAAAATTTATGATACGACGTTGAATATTCTGAACTTAGCAAGTGAAGAAAATATTCCAACGCAGCAAGCGGCAATGCAGATTGCTGAAAAACGAATAGAGGATGTAGGTAGAGTGAAGCTCTCCTTCTAAATTTACTCTCCCTTGCCTAGGAAAATAGGGAAGGGAATTTTTACTTTACTGATACACAAGCTAGCAAAATGCTTAACAGAAGATCTTTGAGAGTCAAGGCCATGCAGTCTCTGTTTGCCTATTATCAATGCAGAGAAGCAAATTTCAACCTCGGACTTGCCGAATTGGAAGAGGAGTTTAAGCCCGATCTTAATTCAATGGAGCCGCAGGATAAAGAGCTGTTGAAGACTCAAAAAAAGGAAGCCAAGAGCTTATTTGCGAATAAGATCCAGGCGATACCCTTACCAGAGAACTTCGAAGCCTCGGTTGAGGCCGAGAGAGCAGCCCAGATAGCCTACAAAAACTTTTTATCCAATGCCAAGTCCGATCGTGAGCGATTAAAGAAAGCCATGATCTTGGATGCTGAATCCTTGAATGACTATTTTTTGTGGAGCATTAGTTTGTTGATTGCCTGGAGTGACTTAAGTAAAACGGAGGCAGACAAAAAATCGAAGCTCTCACCGGAAAAGATGCAGACCGGCGATTATAATTTGTCTAAGAATAAGGTCATCGACTACTTCCGAAAGTCGTCTAAATTCCAAATGGCTGCGTTAAAGCGAAACATTGATTGGTCTTCAGAAGAAGATACGGTCAAGCACTGGTACAAGGATGTCATTAAACGTGACGAAGAGTATGCCGTTTACCGAAGAACAGCAAATCCAGATTTTGAAAAGGACAAGGAAATCGCTGAGTACTTGGTGAAGCAGGTGCTGTTCAAGGCAGACGTGATGTTGTCTTATTTCGAGGAAAAGGACATCAGATGGGTGGAGAATAAGTCGATCATTCGCAGTTTGGTGGCTAGAACGATACGTGATTTAGAAGCGGATGATGACCCCAAGGAATTTGACCTTCCTGACTTTTCGAATAACTGGGAAGAGGATAAGGAGTTCTTTGAGCAAATTTTTGATTGGAGCATCGACCATGACAAAGAATATAGCGAGATCATCGCTGCAAAAACCAAAAATTGGGAGATTGAACGTTTGGCCGTTACGGATCAGATCATATTGAAAATGGCAATATCTGAAATGCTGAATTTTGGCAGTATACCCGTTAAGGTCACTATAAATGAGTATATTGAGCTCTCAAAAAATTACAGCACGCCAAAGAGCAAGCAATTTGTGAATGGTATATTGGATGTAGTATCAAACGAGTTCAAGGAAAAAGGTCGTTTGAAGAAAACAGGAAGAGGACTTTTAGACAATAAGTAAATGAGTAAAGGATCAAGCAATTTATTCGCTTTTGTATTAGGAGCAGCAGCAGGTGCCATTGTCGGCATTCTCTATGCCCCGGATAAAGGAGTGAACACAAGAGATAAACTCTCTTATCAACTCGATAAATACAAAAAACAGTTAGAGACTTTATTAGAAGACCTGATCAACGGAAAAGTGGAGGTGTCTTCTATGGCCAAAGAAAAAGGCCAAAAAGTAGTGGAGGAAGCAAAGCAAAAGGCAGAGCAATTACTCCATGATGTCGACGAGCTGATCGGACAAATCAAATCAACAGAAACAGATTAAATTTAAAATAGCCATGAAATCAAAACTAACGTTAATGAGAGCATTGGCCTTTGTCTTATTGCTGGGCTCATGCGGTGATGCCGAAACAGACAAGAGGTTAGCCAATCTTGAAAGAAGAGTAAATCAATTGGAAAACGGTAATGTGGTCAGAAACACCCAGAGCCCTGTGAGTACACCTTCTGCTCAAGCCATAGAAACCAATGTGTCAGCAAATGCTGCATTTAAGTGGGATAACACCCTATACAATTTTGGTAACATTGCGCAAGGCGAAGTAGTGAATTACACCTTCAAATTTACTAATGTGGGTACGGAAGATCTTTTGATCAAGAGTACTTCTGCTTCATGCGGATGTACAGTACCACAACATACGAAAGCACCAGTCCCTCCGGGTGGAACAGGTGAGATCGTTGTTCGATTTGACAGCAAGGGTAAAAATGGTCAGCAGAATCCTGTGATCACAGTTGTGGCAAATACCAATCCGGCTCAAACTAGATTGAGCTTGAGAGGATTTGTGCAAGTGAATAGCGAGCCTAGGCCATAATTAGCATATGATATTTGATATAGTCTTGCAGTCTCAGCCACAAGGTGGCGGGTGGATGTCCCAACTCTTATTATTCGGTGGGATCGCCTTGGTGTTTTATTTTTTTATGATCAGACCTCAGCAGAAGAAGCAGAAAGATCAGAAGAATTTTATCAATGAGATCAAGAAAGGAGACACCATTGTAACGATCGGTGGGATACATGGTAAAGTGTATGCCCAAGATGAAGAAACAGTTACACTGGAAGTTGATAAAAGCACCAAAATGACTTTTGAAAAAACAGCCATTTCACTTGAGAATAGCAAGAAGAAAGCTGAAAAAGCCAAAAGTTAAGTGAATGCTGAAGAGCTAATCGAACGCTTAAAAAAGTCTTTCTCTGCGCCAAGCAAGAAGGACGAAAGAATAAAGGTGGTTTTGATGTGCATTGTCATATCAACCACCTTTTGGTTTTTTAATGCATTAAATCAAGACAACTATACCTCACAAATTGATTACCCCATTACATGGGATTACGACGCCAGTCGTTTTATTGCTGTCTCGGAAATGCCGACAAGTATTCCGATAGAGGTAAATGGCGGAGGTTGGGACCTTATGACAAGGTCGTTTGGTTTCAATATGAATCCGATGAACATTGCCCTAAACGAACCGGATAATTCTACCTACATGCTGACTTCACAATTGCGTGCAGAATTGAGCAGAAACCTTGACCCTGTTGGTATCAACTTCCTAATTCAAGATTCTTTAAAATACGATATTCAACCCAGGGTTGAACGGCGCTTACACTTGATGTTTGACCCAACTGGGGTGCAATTGGATGCTGATTATCGCCTCAGTGGTAGCTTTCGTTTAAATCCGGATTCGATCACTGTAGAAGGACCAGAGCGCATCGTGCATGAACTGCCTGCTGACCTGATGATCAAGGCCAGCGTTGAAGGAGTAGATGGAGACTTCAAAGGAGAAATTTCACTTCCTGCGTTGCCAGAATTTGTTCAGGCAAAGAGAGAAAAGGTCACGCTCTCGTTTGAGGTTATGCAGTATTTGAAGATGACAGAAAGTAAAACTGTTCAACTCGTTAATTTTCCTGATGATACCTGGCAGACTAATCCTGAGGTCGTACAAGTCGAATATGAGTTAGGGGAGGCTGTTTTTGATGCGACGGATACCAGCCGTATCTCAGTCATAGCAGATTACAACCGATGGAACCCTCAGGATTCAACACTTCTTCTAGAGGTGATCCAAAGAGAGTCCCTTATTGAAAACATTACCCTTTCAAGCCCTACAGTCAAAGCCATTAAAAAGTGAATGCTCCTTTAAAAGTCGGTGTTACCGGTGGCATAGGATCCGGTAAATCAACAGTTTGTAAAATTTTTGAAAGCCTGGGTATTCCAGTTTATTATGCAGATGATCGTGCGAAAGGCTTGTTGGTGGAAGACGAGACTTTAAAGCAAGAGATCATCAGTTTGTTTGGTGCAGCAAGTTATGCCGGGAATCAATTGAATCGTAGCTACTTGGCAGAACGCGTTTTTTCGGATGAAGAAGAGCTGAACAAAATGAATCGAGTGGTACACCCTGCGGTCGCCAAAGACTTTGAACAGTTTATCCACCGACACCAAGGAGAGCAAGTCGTGTTAAAAGAGGCGGCTTTGCTTTTTGAAACGGGTTCTTATCAGCAATTGGATCAAAACATCGTGGTATTAGCCAAAAAGGAAATTAGAATACAACGGGTGCTTTTGCGAGACTTACAACGAACAGAAGAGCAAGTGCTTCAGATCATGAAGAAGCAAACGTCAGATGCACAACGGAAGAAACTAGCCGATTGGCAGATCAATAATAATGGGGATGAATTGATTATTCCGCAAGTGCTAAAGATCTATACTGCCCTAACTGGCAATTGACGAAATACGAATTTGGTCGGCATAAAACTTCATACGGCTGTGCCCATAATCCAGTGGACTTATTTTTTCGATGCGATCAAGTTTGTGATTGTAGAATACTTCGACGTAATGATCATGGATCAAGTATAAATTGATTTTATAGCCATAGTAGCGAATGGAAACCACAAAGGATCCGTCCAAATAGAGTGACTTGATCTGTTGCTCCAGATTAGCTGATAAGAATTGCTCAAAGGCCTTTGGCATAGAATAATTTAGGAAATTATCGCCAATTAGGAATGCAGGACATGATAAAAATGCTTTTTGTATGGGCTTGGAATTTTATAGACGAACAAATAGTGCCCTTTGGTATGGTAGTGGTGATAAGGTGATTTGAACACGAAGCGATACTTACAAAGGGAAGAAAGCGTGTCAACGGCTTCTCGAAAGGAATCTAAACGCCAAGATTTTAAGTGCTTACACTCCAAGTCTTTCATCACTTTCGCCTGAATTTCCAACAAGTCTTCCCCACAAGCTAAGCCTACTCTCCAGATGGTGCCTTCTTTGTCATAGATCGTGTTCGTGTCGATCCAAGATTTAATTTGTTTTAGGGCGCTTGAATCTTTTGAATTGTGGTCGATCATATGTTGGGCTATACTGGTTGTTTTCATATAGTAAGAATTCGAAAGTGGTAGAGTAGCTTCATCTTTGATGAAGGACTTGAATCAAAGAATTAGTGAGTCAATTCCTAATTATGGCCTGACTAAGTATATAGAAATTATTTATAAGACCTGTTTTTACCCATTGGTAGGTATTGAATAGGGTGTTTATTCCAGTTATCTCTGTGCCATAACCGTAGCAGATGGAAGAAATGAGTCTTCAGATTAGACCAAATACACCAAATGAGCAATTCTTGTTGAATGATCAGGATTTTGAAAAACTAGATCGTCAACAGCTCGCCGCTAAACGAGTTGTTGTGCTGAAGAACTGTCGTTTTGACGAAGTCAACTTAGACCGTTTAAGCCTAAAACACATTGAATTGGTGGGATGTCAAATTGCCAACTTGTCCATTTCGTCTTTGATCGATTTACAGACCATTTCAATTCGACACTGCGAAATAAGAAGACTTGAAATAAGTCATAATAAGTGCTTTTCCGAATGCACAATTGAGAAGACCTTGTTCAAATTCGGTAAGGTTCTTTACAATTATGGAAGAATGGATTCAATGATTCATTTCGATCTTTTTGAGAATGAAACGAAGAAACTTCATATCATTTACAATTCGGCAGGGCGTCTCCTGTTGAATCTCCATGGTTATGCGAGAGCCTTCCATTTAATGGGCAATGCTTTTGATCAGATTGAGTTCAAAAATTCGGATGCTCCGCTTGGCGCTGATAAGATGCGCAAGGCTTGAGCAGTTTGTTTGTCTAGGTTAGTAAAAGTTGGACCCGAAAGGGTCCTTTTTTGGCATAAAAAAACCAGTTACTTGAGTAACTGGCTTATTTCTGGGTGGAAGACCGGACTCGAACCGGCGACCTCCTGAACCACAATCAGGCATTCTAACCAACTGAACTACAACCACCGTTTCAACACCATAGGTGTTTGGGTTGGCAAAGGTAAATCAATGGATTGAAATTGCAAACAACTCTTTTTACATTATTATCGGTCAAATGAAAGTCGGTGTCCTAAAACAGAATCGTTCAATACGCCTTGTTCATAGGCATGGTGTCCTGAAACAAAGGTGTGCACAACGGCTGACTTGAACTGGTGTCCTTCGAAAGGCGACCAACCGCATTTGTAGAGCAAATTGGCTTTGGTTACCTCCCAAGGGCTATTCAGATTCACGATGGCCAGATCGGCAAACTGTCCTTCGCGAATGTAACCTCGGTCTTTGATCTCAAACAGTTCGGCTACGGCATGCGCACTTTTAGCCGCAATGGTCTCTAAACTAAAAACACCTTCATGGTAAAGGTCGAGTAAAGCGGGCAGTTGGTGCTGAACCAATGGACCACCCGAAGGGGCTGAGAAATAGCTGTTTTGCTTTTCCTCCATCGTGTGAGGGGCATGGTCTGTGGCCAAAACATCGATGCGGTCGTCGTTCACGGCCTTTCTGATCTCCGCTCTATCCTCAGCTGATTTGACTGCAGGGTTCCATTTGATCAATGTCCCTTTTTCAGCATAATCGGTTTCCTCGAACCATAAATGATGCACGCAGGCTTCTGATGTGATCTTTTTGTCCTTTAAGGGTATGCTATTATCAAACAAGTGAGTTTCCTTGCCCGTACTGATGTGTAAAATGTGTAATCGAGCCCCTGTTCGCTTGGCCAATTCGATGGCGGCAGAAGACGACGCGTAACATGCTTCCTCGTCTCTGATCACCGGGTGCATCGCAATGGGTACGTTTTCGCCATATTTTTCACGCGCAAGTGCCGTATTTCTTCGGATGACTTCTTCTGATTCACAATGCGTTGCAATGATGGTGGGTGAATTGGCGAAAATTCCTTCCAGTGTTTTTTGATTATCCACCAGCATATTCCCTGTGGACGATCCCATGAATATTTTCACCCCGCAAATGGTTTTCGGATTGGTCTTTAGTACCTCATCCAAGTTGTCATTGCTAGCGCCCATGAAGAAACTATAATTTGCTAAACTGACCTCTGCTGCCCGGTCATATTTTTCCTGTAAGAGTTCTTGAGTCAAGGTATTGGGGACAGTATTGGGCATTTCCATGAAAGAGGTTATCCCACCAGCTACCGCGGCACGTGATTCGGTAAAGATCTCAGCTTTATGGGTTAAGCCAGGTTCACGAAAATGCACCTGGTCGTCGATCAAGCCCGGCATGATGTGCAATCCACTCGCGTCGATCACTTTGTCAGCCGCTTCGTGTTGTAGGTCCTTGCCTATCTTACTGATCCGCTGTCCATCGATCAAGAGATCGAGCTCTTCTATTTTATTTTCGTTAACGACTTTACCATTTAAGATGAGTACTCTAGCCATAAGATTTTAATTTGCGTTCGGTTTGACGTAATTGCATTACAAACCAAGCAAGATTCAGAAAAAAATGGCAGAGAAGGCGAATAATTTTGATGAATTAAAGCTCAATAAGCAAATCCTCAATGCCATTGAAGAACTAGGCTTTGAGCAACCTACTGAGATCCAAGCCAAAGCTATTCCCTTAGCGATTGCCGGTCATGATTTATTAGGGATCGCCCAAACGGGTACAGGCAAAACCTTGGCCTTCGTAACGCCATTAATCATGAAATTGAAATATGCACAGGGCATGGACCCTCGTGCGCTGGTCCTAGCACCTACCCGAGAATTGATCATTCAGATTCATGAACATTTCATCCAATTATCAAAATACACAGACCTGCGGATTCAGGCAATCTATGGAGGGCTAGGTCCAAAGCAACAGATCGCTTTACTGGAAGGTGGCGTAGATGTGATCATCAGTACGCCAGGTCGCTTTTTGGATTTATATAAAAAGGGTGCCTTTATCCCAAAGGAAATTAAGACCATGGTGCTTGATGAAGCGGACAAAATGATGGACATGGGCTTTATGCCTCAGATCAGGAACATCTTAGAAATTGTGCCGGTCAAACGCCAAAACTTACTGTTCTCTGCCACCATGCCCAAAAATGTGGTGGAATTGACGCATGAGTTCCTGGAGTTTCCTGAGCGCGTTGAAGTGGCACCACAAGCTTCAGTTACTGAGACCATTGCTCAGCGATTGTACGAAGTGCCGAATTACAAGACCAAACTGAATTTACTGAGGCACTTCTTAGGATTTGAAGAGTTTAAGCGGGTGATCGTCTTTGTCAAGACAAAAACCAGTGCCAACGACATTGGCAAATTCTTGGGGCGTAAGATTGAAGGTGGTGTTCGGATGATTCATGCCAACAAAGGACAAAATTCGCGCATGAATGCCATTAAAGAGTTCAGCGAAGGCGAAGTGCGAGTGCTTGTGTCAACAGATGTTACCTCTCGGGGGATGGACATTAGTATGGTCTCTCATGTCATCAATTTTGATCTTCCCATTGTCTATGAAGATTATGTCCACCGCATCGGTAGAACCGGAAGGGCAAAACAGGAGGGAGTCGCTATTACATTCGCCAATGAATGGGAGATGGTGCATATTCCCAGAATAGAAAAGATCATTCAAGAAGCAATACAGGTGTTCCCCATTCCTAAAGAGGTGATCATTGAAAAAACGCCTTTCGACGAGCAGCAACTTATGGCTCGTGCTTTGGATAATATGCGAAAAAAGGCTGATCCTACTTATCAGGGCGCCTTTCATGAGAAAAAAAAGAAGCCTGGTAAACCCTCCACAAAGAAGAACTTCCGTCAAAAACGAAAAAAGCGTTAAGCATTCCTTTCAGGAATTTTCGTAGTTTCATTTAGTCAAAACGAAGATGCTATGAAAACAACACTTATTGCTTTATGCTTGCTCATAACAATCCCGATTCAGCTGGCTGGCTGCACAAGAAGATGGAGAATACCATTTGGACGAAGTTTATGCAATGGCGACCGAGGGAACCCTTTTTCTGAGGTCTGAAGATGCGAAGGTGCGCATCACTGGAAGCGATCGGAAAGATGCACGGGTAGTGATCGACAGGGTAGAAGAAATTCGAGGGATCACCACTAAACGGGCGAGTTTTGAAATGGAGATAGAAGAAAAAGATGGCGATCTATATGTCACAGAGAAAAGCCGTTCATCTACACGTGTGAATTTTGGAATCAGTGTTAGCAGTTTGAGCTACGATATTTCAATAGAGTTACCTCAAAACGCCTCATTGAAAATAGACGGAGAGGACGATGATTACTTGATCAGATCAGTGAATGGTCGTATTCGAATCGATACGGAAGACGGTGACATAGAGCTATTGAATTGCCAAGGAGATGACTTCGAAATAACTATAGAAGATGGTGATCTGACCATGGATGGAGGAAATGGGAAGCTTTATGCCAACGTAGAAGATGGTGATCTTGATTTTCGCAATGGAAATTTCAGAGAAGTTGAGTTGATCACTGAAGATGGTGATGTCATCCTCGAGACACACCTAATGGATGGTGGTATGTATGACTTGGATGGAGAAGATGCCACCATCGAATTGATCGTTTTAAGTGGAGCAGGTACTTTTACTATTTCCCGAGACGATGCACGCGTCAGCGCCAGCAGTGCATTTGAGTTGACCAGAGAGACGGAATCAAGAGTGGCGTATCAGCTGGGAACCGGAGGTGCTGAGGTTCGAATAAGTACAAAAGATGGGCGAGTCAAGCTCGAAAAGAACTAGAAATAAAAAAAGAGCTACTCGTCGAGTAGCTCTTTTTTGTTGAAGCGTTTATCTACTTCCGTAATCCATATCGTCTTCTCTGTCAACAGGTGTTCTTTTGTCTCTGTTGGCCAATAACCAAGCGGTGTGGAAAACCAACTGCGCTCTTTTTGCCATGACGTCAAAAGCAATCTTATCGACTGTATCGGTAGGTCTATGGTAATCCGCATGTGTCCCATTAAAATAGAAAATGATCGGAATACCACTTTTTGCAAAATTGTAATGATCCGAGCGATAGTAGAATCTGTTTCTATCGTTAGGATCATCGTAGCGATAGTCTAGGTCCAGACCAGTATAGGTGATGTTGGCATATTCTGAAATGACCTTCAAGTGACTTGACAGTTTTTCAGATCCAATCACGTAAACGTAATCTCTGTTACCGGACTCCTCGTGCTCAGGGTCTACTCGGCCGATCATGTCAATGTTTAAGTTGTTGACTGTATTTTCAATCGGGAAGATCGGGTTATCGGCGTAGTAGGCAGAACCTAAAAGTCCTTTTTCTTCACCGGTTACATTTAAAAACAAAATGCTGCGACGTGGTCTGTGACCCTCCTTGGCAGCCTGTGCGAATGCTTCCGCGATCTCCATAACACCTGTGGTTCCAGAACCATCGTCATCTGCACCGTTGTTAATGACGGTACCGTCTTCATTCTGACCGATGTGGTCATAATGTGATGAGATCACCAATACCTCATCTTTCAGGTCAGTTCCTTCAAGGTAGGCCATCATATTTTCTGTAGAAATGGTATTTAAGTTCTCTTTGATCATCAGGCGAACCGTTCTGTTCTTTACGGAAGAAGGATCGTCTAATTTCTCAACAGAGGTATTCATCATTTCTGCCGCCATGGCTTTTGATACATAGAACGTAATGTTCTCTTCGCTTACTTTTTCATCAAAACGAAGTCGGCTGTTCATCATTGATCTGGTGAATCGCGGTAATCTGCTGGCAAATTGCTCATCGTCTGCACTGGCAATGAACACAGCTTTGACACCGGCCTCGTTCATTTTAGTCATGACTTCTCTGCCACCACCGATGATGATCACGCCCATGTCTTTGTAGGCTGTGAAATCGGTATCGGCCGTCACTTCACCCAAATAGGCTGTGGTAAGCTTCATTTCTTTGTCCATGTTGGCATATCCGGCAAAAATGTATCCGTCACCGTTCATTTTTTTGCCTTTTGTTCTGACATAAACATTCTCCCAGTTCGACTGGTACATATTGAATTTTTGTCTGTAGGTGCCATCTACGGGCCCTTGAAGGCCGATATTTTGGTAAAAGTCTTCTAAGAATCGAGACGCTTTCTTTTGTCCTTCTGTTCCTGTTTCTCTACCCCCGAATTCATCAGAAGCCAAGATGGTCAGTTTGGCTCTCATGTCTTGAGGGGTAATGGTTTCAGCATACTTTACTGATGCATCTTGTTGTGCCAAGAGGCCTGCGGGAAAGAGCAGGGCTGCACAAATCAATGAACTTAATTTCCTCATTTTTTAAACAATTATGGATTACAAATTTTTAGCGCAGTAAAGCTAAAGATTATTTTGAAAGCTGCACGGAGGTTTTCCTTGAAAGGGAAGGTTTTTATCCCTTAGATGTAAGGAAATCAAGACATTGTAAATTACATTTGCAGCTCGAAAAGTGATGCGACTTATTCGCTTAGAAAAATACATATGACAAAGATCGATCTACGCAAAACGCAGAAATTCGAAGACCGTCACAATGGTCCGGATCAACAAGAGATTAACGAAATGTTAGAGGTGATCGGTGCATCCAGTTTGGATACACTGATAGGTGAAACGGTACCCGCCGGGATTCGAATGCAAGCCCCACTGAATTTGCCTGCGGCGAAGTCAGAATTCCAGTTCATGAAAGATCTGCGTCATATTGCTGCGCAGAACAGACTGTTCAGATCCTACATTGGAATGGGTTATTACGATACCATCGTGCCGGGAGTGATCCAACGAAACATTTTGGAAAACCCAGGATGGTATACAGCCTATACGCCTTATCAAGCAGAGATCGCTCAAGGTAGGTTAGAAGCCTTGATCAACTTCCAAACCATGGTGATGGACTTGACTGCCATGGAGATCGCGAACGCCTCTTTGTTGGATGAAGGAACGGCAGCTGCTGAGGCCATGACCATGTTCTTTGGTCAGCGCAAAAAGGAGAAGAAAGATGCCAAGGTGTTCTTTGTCGATGAAAATACTTTTCCGCAAACGATCGATGTGTTGAAAACGAGGGCAGTACCCGTTGGCATTGAATTGGAGATCGGAAAATATGCTGAACTTGATCTAACAAGAGAAGATCTTTACGGTGTCTTGATCCAGTACCCAGCAGGTGATGGACGAGTCATCAATTACAAATCATTCGCTGAGTCTGCTCATGAACAAAATGTGTTTGTCACATTCGCGGCAGATCTGATGGCCTTAACATTGATCACACCTCCTGGTGAAATGGGTGCAGATGCAGTGGTAGGAACAACACAACGCTTCGGTGTACCGATGGGCTATGGAGGACCGCACGCTGCATTCTTTGCGACTCGCGATCAGTTCAAACGCCAAATTCCGGGACGAATTATCGGTGTTTCACAAGACTCTCAAGGGAAAAAGGCATACAGAATGGCCTTGCAAACTCGCGAGCAGCACATCAGAAGAGAAAAAGCCACATCGAACATTTGTACGGCTCAGGTTTTACTTGCAGTAATGGCCGGAATGTACGGTGTGTACCATGGATCGAAAGGGGTGAAACATATCGCGCTGAAGATTCATGGATTTGCAAAATTATTAGAGAAAGGCCTTGCACATTTCGGTTTTGAGCAGCTCAACAACTTATACTTCGATACGCTGAGAATATCATGTGAGTCTGCCTTGGCAGATAAGATCAAAACCATTGCAGAGGTAAATGAATCGAACTTCCGGTACTTCGAAAACGGCGATATTGGTATTTCTGTAGATGAAACCACAAGGGTAGAGGATATTGAAACTGTACTCAATGTCTTTTCAGAAGCCGTTGGACAAAAAATGGATTTCGACTTGGACGGAGAGGCTGCTGATTTAGCGGTTGAACTTCCTGAAGAATTGAAAAGAACTTCTGATTTCATGACGCATCCGGTGTTCAACCAATACCACTCTGAGCATGAGATGTTGCGTTACATCAAGAAGTTAGAAAACAAAGACTTGTCGTTGGTGCACTCCATGATCTCATTGGGTTCGTGTACCATGAAGTTGAATGCTACTTCTGAAATGATGGCTGTGACTTGGCCAGAATTCGGCGGTATCCATCCGTTTGCTCCGAAATACCAGACTCGTGGCTATCATATGATGTTCAACGACTTGGTGGATTGGTTATCGGAGATCACCGGTTTTTATGATGTGTCCTTGCAGCCGAACTCCGGTGCACAAGGAGAGTACGCCGGTTTGATGGTGATCAGGGCCTACCATCAAAGCAGAGGAGATCATCACAGAAATATTGCCATCATTCCTTCATCTGCTCATGGTACGAATCCAGCTTCCGCAGTTATGGCAGGAATGAAAGTAGTGATCGTGAACTGCGATGAAAAAGGTAATATCGACCTTGATGATCTAAAATCTAAGGTTGAAGCCAATAGTGAGAATCTTGCCGCCTTGATGGTCACCTATCCTTCTACCCACGGGGTATTTGAGGAAGACATCAAAGAGATCTGTCAAATGATCCATGATCATGGTGGACAGGTGTACATGGACGGTGCCAACATGAATGCTCAAGTCGGATTGACGAGCCCAGGCTTGATCGGAGCAGATGTGTGTCACCTGAACTTGCACAAGACCTTCTGTATTCCTCACGGCGGTGGTGGACCAGGCATGGGCCCTATCGGTGTTGCTGAGCACTTGGCTCCTTTCTTGCCAAATAGCGCAGTAATGGATACCACGGGTGGAGATCAGCCGATCAGTTCGATCTCATCAGCTCCTTGGGGCAGCGCGAGTATTTTGACCATCTCCTACGCTTACATTGCCATGATGGGGGCCGAAGGACTAACCAATGCTACGAAGATCGCTATCCTGAACGCGAATTACATCAAGTCAAGATTGGAAGGTGAATTCGATATTCTGTACACCGGTAAAAATGGTTGGGCGGCGCACGAAATGATCGTGGATTTGAGAAAATTCAAAGCCCAAGGCATTGAAGTAGAAGACATCGCGAAGCGTTTAATGGATTATGGTTTCCATGCACCAACGGTTTCTTTCCCGGTAGCCGGAACCGTGATGATCGAGCCAACTGAATCTGAAGCTAAGATCGAACTCGATAGATTCTGCGATGCCATGTTGAGCATTCGAGAAGAGATCAGAGAGATTGAAAACGGTTTAGCGGAAGAGGGCAATAATGTGGTGAAGAATGCACCACACACAGCGAGTATGGTACTTGAAGGGGAATGGACCAGACCATACTCTCGAGAAAAGGCCGTCTACCCGACGGAGTTTGTAAAAGAGGTGAAGTTCTGGCCAACAGTGGGTAGAATCGATTCTGCCTATGGCGACAGAAACCTCATGTGTAGCTGTATTCCGGTTTCCGAGTACCAGGAAGAGGAAGCAATTGTCTAGACGATAGACAAGAGATGATTGATATTAGAAAGGCTACCTTAGGTAGCCTTTTTTGTTAGCCATCTTAAAAGCAGTAGGATACATAAGATTGAATAGTAGCGAAATGAGGATGATCACTCAATCTGAACCTATTTTGAGGGTTTCTATTGCGTTAGCATCTCCTGACTTAAACAGAATATTCTTCCTTATCAAAAATCAAAGCGTTAATTCCGGCTGATTTTCAATGAGCATGTAGCATATCAAGTCGTTTGTTTACTTCGGTCATTCCGATACACGAATCCCATAAAAAGAAAAGCCATCCTGATCGATCAAGATGGCTTTTGATATTTTTTCTTAAGCACTGAGCACCTAAACATGCACATGTCTTTCCGCATGGTAAGATGATCTCACCAATGGTCCAGACTCAACGTATTTGATTCCTCTTTTCTCACCTTCTTCTTTAAAGAAAGCAAACTTATCGGGGTGAATGTACTCGATCACCTCGTGATGTCTTTTGGTGGGCTGTAGATATTGGCCTAAGGTCAACACATCTAGTCCAACTTCTATCAAATCGTCCATTAATTGGAAAACCTGATCATCTGTTTCACCCAAACCAAGCATGGCACCCGATTTTGAGCGCTTGCCGAACTCTTTGATCCTGCGTAGCTCTTCCAAACTTCGGTCATATTTCGCTTGAGGACGTACTGGGCGATACAACTCCCTTACCGTTTCCATATTGTGCGAGACCACTTCCTGCCCTGCTTCGATCATGCGATATAAGGCATCCCAGTTTCCTTTTACATCGGGTATTAGCGTTTCGATCGTGGTGCTTGGGCTTAATTCTTTCGTTTGTACCACTGTCTGGTACCAGATCTCTGCGCCACGGTCTTTCAACTCGTCACGGTTGACTGAGGTGATCACCGCGTGTTTGACACCCATTTTCTTGATTGACTCTGCGACTCTTCGTGGTTCGTCCGTGTCGTATTCAGGTGGTCGACCTGTTGCTACTGCACAAAAAGAACATGAACGCGTACAGACATTACCCAGAATCATGAAAGTGGCTGTTCCAGCTCCCCAGCATTCACCCATATTCGGGCAATTTCCACTTTCGCAAATGGTGTGAAGCTTATTTTCGTCAACCAGCTTACGGACCTTCGCATATTCAGGTCCAATAGGCAACTTGACTCTCAACCAATCTGGCTTTCTTCTCTTATTCTCAGTGGTTTCCTTAGAAACGACAGGTAGTTCAATCATAACGTTCTCCTCTGTCTTAATGAACACAAAGTTAAACCAAAGGTTCCAAAATTAAAGAGGATTGAATTATCTTCTTTTGCCGAAATAGAGTGATAGGAAGGCAGCAGGGAAGGCACTGTAATTCTCAACAAGCGGTAAGATCTCTATTTCTCGCGTATACACGTCTAAGGTAAATCCTACTTCAAAGCCAAACACACGTTGTTTGGTTGAGTTGGTTTCAAAAGTAAGCGAGGCTTTTGCATGCAATCCGACCACAACATTGGTATCTCCTATTCCTCGGAAAGGTCCTGCACTACCACCTATAAAGGGGCGTGCGTGTTGTGGGTTCAAGGGGTCGTATTGTTCCTTTCTATTTCCCCCTAGTTCAACATAATACGGGATCTCTAGTCCTAACGTAGGTCCTGCGGCGACGATCGCAGTTACTCGAGCACCCTGTTGAGGTGCTTTTTTGAACAGAATTCTTTCCCGACCATAGGTCGGACGAACGGACACAAAGTAATTGGACTTGCCAAAAACAAAAGAGCTTCCTGTGAATGTGGTTTCTCTCGCTTCTCTTGGATGCTTGATATTGACCAGTTCAATGCCAATATTGCTGAGCGTCAAGTCATTCAATTTTTTTGAACGACGGTAATAAAACCCTGAGATCAAGCCACCGTTTGTCGCTTTAACGATACCAAAGACATTTTCAATCAAATACTCTTCATCTACCTCGCCGCTAGGGTTCACTTGAGCTAAAAGTTCAGGGGAGCCTAAAAGGAGACAAATCAATAAACAGAGAAAATATTTTTTCATCGTGCGGAATGTGTACCAAATCGGAAACGCTAAATTAACGAAAAAATAGAGCCCTTAGTTTATGATAACTGTCAAATCGAAATATGAAGGAGGATTGCGTACAAGTGCTGAGCACGTCAAATCAGGCAAAACTTTCCAAACGGATGCTCCGGTAGATAACAATGGCAAAGGAGAAACATTTTCACCTACAGATACGGTAGCTGCTGCATTGGCTAGCTGCATGATGACGGTAATGGCCATTGATGGAGAAAAGAAGGGGATCGACATGTCCGGTATGCGCACAGAAACGACAAAGATCATGTCTGCCGAACCGCGTCGCATTGCCGCTTTAAAACTAAATTTCTATTGGGATAACTGCTCAGCCTCGAAAGAAGAAAGGGCAGCGCTCAAAAACATTGGACGAAATTGCCCAGTGGCCTTGAGCTTGTCAGAAAACCTAAGGCAAGAGATCACATTTCATTTTTAGTGCATGGTTATAGTACATGGTATCTGGTACAAAGTACGTGGCTAATGGCTTTGTACTAAATACTATGTACCATGTACTAGTAACCATCAGCCCATCAATTTCTTGTACTTGATCCGTTGCGGATCGACATCTCCCATGCGTTTTTTACGATTCTCCTCGTAATCCGAGTAAGATCCTTCGAACCAATATACCTGAGAGTTGCCTTCAAAGGCCAAAATGTGCGTACAAACACGGTCTAAGAACCAGCGGTCGTGAGAAATGATCACTGCACAACCTCCAAAGTTTTCCAAGCCTTCTTCCAGTGCTCTCAAGGTATTCACATCTAGATCGTTTGTTGGTTCATCAAGCAATAAAAGATTAGCGCCTTGCTTCAGGGTCAGTGCGAGGTGAACACGGTTTCGCATACCGCCTGAAAGCTCACTCACTTTTTTGTTTTGGTCGCTTCCGCCAAAATTGAATCGGCTTACATACGCCCGGCTATTGATCTCTTTGCCACCTAGCTGAATCAATTCATTTCCTTCTGAGATCACCTCCCAAACCGTTTTGTTCGGATCGAGCTTGGTGTGTTCCTGATCGACATAAGCGATATCCACTGTTTCGCCCACTTCAAAGGTTCCAGCATCCGGTTTTTCTCTTCCAGTGATCAGGTTGAAAAGCGTGGTTTTCCCCGCTCCGTTCGGTCCGATCACCCCTACGATGCCTCCTTGAGGTAAGGAGAATTCTAAATTTTCATACAGCAGTTTGTCTCCGAAGGCCTTCGACACGCCGTTGGCTTCGATCACCTTGTTCCCCAGTCGTTCCCCAGGCGGGATGTACAATTCGAGCTTTTCTTCTCGCTCTCTCGCTTCTTGTCCGACGAGTTTGTCGTAAGCAGAAAGCCTCGCCTTCGATTTGGCCTGTCTTCCTTTAGGTGACATCCGCACCCAATCGAGCTCTCGCTGAAGTGTTTTTTGCCGTTTTGATTCTGTTTTTTCCTCATCAGCCAGTCGTTTTTGCTTTTGATCGAGCCAAGAAGAGTAATTGCCTTCCCAAGGAATACCTTCTCCACGATCCAATTCAAGGATCCAACCGGCTACATTATCAAGGAAATACCGATCGTGTGTTACTGCTATGACGGTTCCTTTGTATTGTTTCAAATGTTGTTCAAGCCAATGTACGGACTCCGCATCGAGGTGGTTGGTTGGTTCATCAAGTAGGAGCACGTCCGGTTCTTGGATCAGCAAGCGGCAAAGGGCAACTCTTCTCTTTTCACCACCTGATAGGTTTTCGATCTTGGCATCACTTGAGGGAGTTCGCAAGGCATCCATGGCACGCTCTAGACGAGAATCGAGTTCCCAAGCATTCATCTGATCGAGTTGCTCCTGCACTTTGCCCTGCTCTTCGATGAGGTCATTCATTGCATCGGGATTGTCCAAAATCTCAGGATCAGCAAACTTGAGGTTGATCTCTTCAAATTTCTTCAGTGCATTGACCACATCGGCAGCACCCTCTTCCACAACTTCCTTGACCGTTTTATTCAGGTCAAGTTGTGGTTCTTGCTCCAGCATGCCAACTGTGTAGCCAGGAGAGAAGACAACTTCTCCTTGGTACTCTTTATCTACCCCAGCAATGATGCGCAGCAGACTTGATTTACCGGCACCGTTCAGACCGAGTACCCCAATCTTTGCTCCATAGAAAAAGGAGAGGTAAATATTTTTAAGTACTTGTTTTTGTGGCGGGTAGATCTTGCTGACCCCTGCCATAGAGAAAATGATCTTATTGTCACTCATGTTGGCTGATTTTGAGTCCAAATATGGAAAAAATATCAACTGGATGCTGCTGAATGAATGAAATAACTAATTTCGGGCTAAAATCAGATAAGGAAGAAGTGGGTAAGTCAGCTTTTGGATTTGTAGAGGACGGTAAAGTGGTCAGAGCGCCTTTTGGTAAACACAAGGAGCGCATCATCGGTGAGGTGAATTCTACCGAGGAGGATGCGCTTCAATATTTCGAGAAAAAGTTTGCCAAGCTAGCGGAGGAGGTGAGTGAGATTGCTGAAAAAATTAAAGAGCAAGACAACAAGGGTTCTTTTTTGACCAAAGTGGAATACTTAAAAAGCACATTGCCTGAGTTTGATGGCATAGGAGATTTTGAAGCCCTTGAGCAAAAGATCGACGGCATGCTGTTGGATTTGAATGCTTACATAGAGCAGAATAGGCACAAGAATTTACAGATCAAAACCGCTTTATTGGAACAATTGAAGCCCATTGCTACCAGTCATGAATGGAAGACGGCATCGGCTCAGATTAAGGAGATTCAGCATAAATGGATCAAAACAGGAGCCGTTGTTGAAGACAAAAGAGAGCGAATTGAAGGAGAATACACTTCCTTGATCGAGGGTTTTTATGCACGAAGGACTGCCTTTTATGATGACCTCAACAAAATGATGGAGGAGCGAGAAGCCGATTATCAAGAGTTCATCAAAGGAGCTGAAACACTCCTAAAAGTAGATGATCTTGAAAAATTGCGTCAATTGATCTATCAAAAACAGGAGGAGTGGAAAGGACTCGGCAAGATCAAACCGGCAAAACACAGCGAGTTTTGGTCGCAGTTTCAAGAGCTGATAAAAAAGGCCTTATCGAAGACAAAAAAGAAAGCAAAAAAACTAAGTGGTGGTAGTGCTAAAGAACAGCTTGAGAAAGTCAACAACTTCGCTGACCGCTTAAAGAAAGCCAATGAGCAGTTAATGCCGACTCTTGACTTGAAAGAAGTGAAGGAGCAATGGCGGTATATTCAAAAAGTCAAGCACAAAGACGCTGGTGCCGTAAAGCGTGAAATTCATTTTTTGATGGATATGCTGTCAGAAAAACAATTCATTGACAGTTTAGTGAAGAAAAGAAAAGGAGATCGAACTGATCTCAAGTTGCGATTGAAGATCAGCAGGGACCTTCTTGAGAGAGACCGTAGAGAGTTTCTTACCTTCCAAGAGAACCTAGGGAAGTTCAACATGGCCGATGGTTTGGACAATATGTTGACTAAAAAACTCAAACAGCAAGAGCAAAAAGTGGAAGTAAAGAAGACAATTCTTGAGCAGATCAAATCTCAGTTAGCCTAAATATGCTGTTTTCGCGTGCTTACGGGAGCTTTTAGGCTGAGAAAAATAAATGGGGGTATCCTTTTGAAAATTAATGATTTATTATCTTCTTTTGCACGCTAAATAAGGAGTAGAAAAATGTATTGGACGTTAGAATTAGCCTCATATCTGGAAGATGCACCGTGGCCTGCAACTAAGGACGAGTTGATCGATTTTTCGATCAGATCGGGTGCGCCATTAGAAGTGGTTGAAAACCTTCAGGAACTTGAAGACGATGGTCAACCCTATGAAAATATTGAAGAGATCTGGCCGGACTATCCGACCAAAGAAGATTTCTTCTTCAACGAAGACGAATATTAAAAGAGACCCTGGCAACTTTGTCAGGGTTTTTTATTTACCGTTAACACAATCCTTCGCAGATCTGCAGACAGTTCAGTCTGCTTTTAAATTTTGGAATGCTTATATTTCACTACTGACCAAATGAGACATTGGGTTCGGTGGATTGCATAACATTCTAAAATTATTCTCAATGAACTTAAACCTAAAGGCAAAGCAGGAACGCACCTTTGATGCTATTGTAGTTGGCTCCGGAATTAGCGGGGGGTGGGCTGCCAAAGAACTAAGCGAGAATGGCTTGAATACCTTAGTGCTGGAAAGAGGTCGAAAGATCGAGCACATCAAGGATTACCATACCGCAACAATGGATACTTGGGATCTTCCAAACAGAGGAAGAACGCCCAAAGAAGTAATTGAAAAAGATTACCCAAAACAGAACCGAACCGGATACACGACCGCTGAAGCACATCGACACTTCTTTGTCAAGGATAGTGAACATCCCTACCAAGAGGATACCCGCTTTGATTGGATGCGTGGCTATCATCTCGGTGGACGATCCATTACCTGGGGTCGTCAGAGTTACCGTTTGAGTGATGTTGATTTTGAGGCCAACCTCAAGGACGGCATTGCTGTGGACTGGCCGGTACGTTATAGAGACATCAAACCTTGGTACGACAAGGTGGAACGCTTTATTGGTGTTAGTGGTGAGAATCGAGGATTTAAGCAATTACCCGACGGGCAGTTTCTTCCTCCAATGGAGATGAACTGCGTGGAAAGGGATTTCCAAAAGGCAGTAGAATCGAAGTGGAACAACCGATGGGTAACGATTGGTCGAACCGCACACCTAACCCAACCCTTGAGTGTCAATGATCCAAATCACCCTAATCAGGGCGGTAGAAGCCAGTGTTTGATGAGAAACAGGTGCATGAGGGGCTGTCCATATGGAGGGTACTTCTCTAGTTTGTCTTCCACATTGCCTGCAGGTTTAGCCTCCGGGAATCTGACGATCCAGACGGATGCCATTGTTCATGAGGTGATGTATGACGAAAGCACGGGCAAGGCTACTGGAGTTAGAGCGATCGATCAAAACACAAAAGAGTCAACAGAATATTATGCTAAGGTGATCTTCCTTTGTGCATCGGCTATTGCATCAGCTGGCATATTGCTTCAATCCAAGTCGGCGCGTTTTCCTAATGGTATGGGTAACGACAGCGGTGAATTAGGGCATAACATCATGGACCACCATCTCGGTGTGGGAGCGTATGCTCGGGTTGAAGGTTACGAAGACAAGTACTATAAAGGACGTCGAGCCAATGGTATCTATGTTCCGCGTTTCAGAAATTTAGGAGGAAGTTCTAATGTCGATAACTTCATCCGTGGTTACGGCTATCAAGGTGGGGCATCGCGTGAAGGATGGGGTCGAAATTTAGGAATGGAGGAACGTGTTGGTGCTCAGGCCAAAGAAGCGGCTATGGAACCGGGCTCTTGGACCATGAGCATCGGTGGTTTTGGTGAGGTATTGCCTCAACATAAGAATTATATGTACCTCGATTATGACAACTTGGATCCTTACGGCCTACCTCAAATGCGATTTGATGCAGGAAATTTTCATGAGAATGAATATGAAATGCGTAAGGACATGGCCTCAGCCGGAGCCGAGATGTTAGAAGCGGCCGGTTTCAAGAATGTGGGTACCTATGACAATGGTCCACACATGGGCTTGGGTATTCACGAGATGGGAACCGCTCGTATGGGTAGAGATCCGAAAACATCTGTTTTGAATAAATGGAATCAGATCCATGCGGTCAAAAACGTATTTGTGACGGATGGGGCATTCATGACATCAGCTGCTTGTCATAACCCATCTTTGGGCTATATGGCTTTCTCAGCAAGAGCAGCAAACTATGCGGCAGATCAATTGAAAAAAGGAAACATTTAAATCATGGAAAGAAGAGAAGCACTTAAAAATATTGGTTTTGGTTCAGCAGCCATCTTTAGTACCTCTGTTTTGTTCGGTTCTTTGCAGAGTTGTTCTGCGACTCCGAAAGTAAACTGGGTTCCTGTTTTCTTTAATGCAGAGGAGGCAGCTCAACTCGAGCGTGTTTGTGAAGGGATTTGTCCGAAAACAACCACACCGGGTGCCATTGAAGCGGGTGTGCCCGCGCATTTGGATAAAGTGATGGCGGCCACCGCTAATGAGCCAGAAATACAGTTGACTCGTCAAGGGCTTGGGGTATTTGTTGAGCAATTCAACGAAAATCAGGAAGTTGATTTCTTTGAGGCTACTACGGAGCAAATGACATCGGTTATCAACGGGTATTTCAAAAAGTATGACGAAAATCCAGAGACGTTAAGAAGTTTAAGGGAGGCGATGCGTGAGGAAAACCCCACCTTGACACCAGAGTTACAAGAAGCGCTATTTGTTACGCAGATAGTCAACTCAACCTTCTGGAGTTACTTTACCTCTGAGTTGGTCGGTGAAACTGTGATGCGGTATGATCCGATTCCAGTCAAATATGAAGGATGTATTCCCTACGAGCCGGGGCAAAAAGCCTGGTCGAGTGTGTGATCATCATAAATCGAAGCGTCCTGATGGCAGCGTCAGGACTTTTTTTGAGACGATAAAAAAAGCCATTCTGATCATTCAGAATGGCTTTTCTTGTTTTTGGGCTGTCGTGTTTATAGCTCTCTCACCCAAATATTCCTAAATCTGACAGGGTTGCTGTGGTCCTGTAAGATGATGCTGCCGTCCCCATGTGCTGGATTTTTAGGGAAGCCGATATACTCAGTCGTTCCCAGCAGTCTTTGATGGTTTTGAATCACCACGCCGTTATGAATCACGGTCACATAACCGTCTTTTACCTTGATGCCATCTTCATTGAACTCAGGGGCATGGAAGATGATGTCGTAAACATTCCATTCGCCGGGTGCTACTGTTGCGTTCACCAATGGGATGGACTGTTTGTAAAGTGAGCCTGCTTGTCCGTTGGAATAGGTTCTGGAAACATAGCTATCCAATACTTGTACTTCGTATCGTTCTTGCAAAAAGACTCCGGAGTTGCCTCTTCCTTGTCCTTCTCCTTCGATCACAGTTGGGGCGCTCCATTCAATGTGCAATTGGATGTCACCAAATTTGCGATTGGTCATGATGTCGCCGGTGCCTTTGACCACTTCCATATAGCCATTTTCAACCTTCCATTGTGCTGAGGAGCCATCTTTTCTCGATTTCCACTCGTTCAGATCAGTCCCATCAAATAATACAATGGCATCCGATGGAGCTGCGCCGTTCTTACCTGGCGTCACTTTTCTCGGTACTGGATCCCAGACCTCTGTCGCTTTGGGGTCGGTGATTTGGCCAAAGGCGCTTCCTCCGAGAATGAATAAGGCGATGATTAGTAGTTGCTTTTTCATGATTTGTCTATACCTAAAAGTTTCTTGAATTCTTCTTCGCTGATGCCTGCGTCTGCAAAGTCATCAAAGTTTTTCTGTGTGGCTTCAATGATAAAATCACTGATGTACTGAGCACCCTCTCTTGCCCCTTGTTCAGGTGATTTGATGCAACACTCCCATTCCAGAACAGCCCACCCGTCATATCCGTATTGGGTCATTTTCGAGAAGATGGCTTGAAAATCAACCTGACCATCTCCAATGGAACGGAAGCGTCCCGGACGATCTATCCAATCCTGGTACCCACCGTAAACACCTGATTTTCCATTGGGATTGTATTCGGCATCTTTCACATGAAACATGCCGAAAAACTCATGGTAATGGTCGATATAGGCAAGGTAATCGAGTTGTTGTAAAATGAAATGTGAAGGGTCATAAAGTAATTTCACTCGCTCATGCTTCCCGGTAGCCTCATAGAACATCTCAAATGAAGTGCCATCATGTAGGTCTTCACCTGCATGCACTTCATAACAAACATCGACACCTTGCTCATCGAAGTGATTGAGGATTGGCTTCCATCGATCGGCTAATTCTTTGAATCCTTTTTCGATCAAGCCGGCTGGTCTTTGTGGCCAGTTGTAAAAATAAGGCCATACCAAGGCGCCTGAAAATGTTGCATGGACATCAATACCTAAGTTTCTTGAGGCAACAGCAGCCTTTTTGACCTGATCGATGGCCCACACATTGCGCTGTTTGGCATTCATGCCTTTTGGCGCAAAGCCTTTAAAAAGTTCTTCATAAGCAGGATGTACAGCCACCAATTGACCTTGTAAGTGTGTAGAGAGTTCGCTCACTTCAAGCCCGTATTGAGCCAATGTACCCTTCAATTCGTCACAATAGGTTTTGCTCTCAGCAGCTTTGTCCAGATCGATCAAACGACTATCCCAAGTAGGTATTTGAACTGCTTTATAACCTAACTCACTGGCCCATTTGGCAATGTTAGGTAGGTTGTTAAAAGGCGCAGTATCATCTGCGAATTGCGCTAAGAATATTGCCGGTCCTTTGATTGTCTTCATACTAGTCTTCTATTTGAGTCCAAATATTTCCATTATTTGAGGAATGTAGAGTTGCTTCGATAAACTTCATTCCTCTAACACCTTCTCTGATGGTTGGATATTCACCATCAAGCACTTTTTCGCCTCTTATGGCCCTCGCTGTACCCTTATAAATATTCCCCATGGAATCAAAAATCCCCTCTGGATGACCAGGAGCCATTTTCGTACTGATCTTGGCAAGCTCGCCATTGTATTCATGGCCCGGCTTCAATACTTGAAGGGCTTTGCCTTCATCCATGTAGTAGAGATAATTTGGGTTTTCTTGTTCCCATCTCAGACCACCTTTGGTGCCATATACAGCTACGCGTAAACTGTTCTCTTCGCCCGTAGCGATTTGGCTCGCCCGTACAATTCCTTTTACACCATTGTCAAAACGCAGTAGGGCAGTACCATCTACGTCCAATGCATTATCTGCATATAGGGTTTCCAATTCGGCGAGTACCGCATCCGTTTTCAATCCTGTCATGTATTCTGCCAGGTTAAAGGCATGAACACCGATATCCCCCATGCAGCAGCTTTGTCCAGCCTTGGCGGGATCAAGGCGCCAAACGGCTTTTCGTTTTTCCTTTTCGTGAATGACAGGATTGATCCAGCCTTGATAATACTGTGCATCTACTTTTTGAATTTTACCGATCACTCCACTTCTGATCATATCGCGCATTTGTCTGACCATGGGATAACCTTGGTAGGTATGCGTGAGACAGAAGACTACCTTGTGCTTGGCCACGAGCGCTTCTAACTCAACAGCTTCCGCAGCAGTATTGGTCACCGGCTTTTCACAGATGACATGAAATCCATTTTCGATCAACTGCTTGGCCATGGGGTAATGCAAGAAGTTGGGCGTAACAACTGTCACTACCTGAATGCGTTCTGATTCAGGTCTTGCTGTTTCTCCAGCAACAAATTCGTCAATGGTAGGATACACCCTTTCAGGATCGATATCGAGCCCATTGGCAAAGGTGAGCGCCCGATCATAATCCGTATCGAAGGCACCGCCTACCAATTGATAATCTTCACCTGTATAAGAAGCTATGCGATGAACGATTCCAATGAAGGAGCTTAATCCACCACCGATCATTCCTAATCTAATTCTGTTACTCATGATTCTTTATATTCTACTTTTTCATTTTTGAACGTGATTGCGAACAGGACAAAAACAAGTGCAGCGAAGGCAGCTGGTAAAATCCAGATGCTGTTCCAATCGTGTCCATCACCAACAACATAATATTCAGAGATCTGTCCTGCAGCCCAGAATCCTATCAACATACCAACACCATAAGTAGCCAGTGTGATCAAGCCCTGAGCAGAGCTTTTGAATTTTTCACCAGCTTTTGAATCAGTGTAGATCTGACCTGAAACAAAAAAGAAATCATAGCAGATGCCGTGAAGCGCAATTCCTAATAGGAGCATCCAAACACCGCTATCCGCATTGCCATAGGCAAAAAGCACATAGCGGAGTGCCCACGCCAACATGCCAAACAAGAGCGTCTTTTTTATGCCGTACTTCTTTAAGAATAAGGGGAGCAATAGCATGAAAAGGACCTCAGATAACTGTCCTATCGTCATTTTACCCGTGGCATTGGCAACGCCTATTTCTGTTAGAAAAGGGTTGGCATTTTGGTAGTAAAAAGCCAGTGGAATACAAATGAGAACAGAAGAAAAGAAGAAAATGGCAAAATTCTTATTGGTTAAGAGCTTCAAGGCATCCAAGCCAAGGATTTCTTTGATTCCGGCTTTTTCAGATTTATCTGCCATTGGCGGTGTTTTTGGAAGTGTAAAGCTAAAAAGACCAAGAGCACCTGAAGCAATGGCTGTCATCAAGAAAGTGTTTTTGAGCATGCCGTCTGCAATTGATGCTTGAGAATCCCATGAGAAGACATAACTGATCACAAGACCTGCGATGATCCAGCCTATGGTACCCCAAACCCGTATTTTTGAAAAGTCCTTTGCAGGATCAGCCATCGTTCTAAAGGCAACTGAATTCACTAATGCTAATGTGGGCATGTAAAGGATCATGTAGCCGAGCACATACGGATAGAAGACAGCGAAGTCAGTGGTGTTGGCCATCAAGTACATCAATAAAGCGCCTATCAAGTGGAGTACACCAAGAATGCGTTCCGCATTGAAGTACCGATCGGCGATCAAGCCAATGATGAATGGGGCAATGATAGCACCCCATGATTGCGTGGAGAATGCTTGAGCGATCTGCCCGTCTGTCGCATTTATGTTATTTCCTAAAAATGTTCCTAAGGTGACAAACCAGCCACCCCAAATGAAAAACTGCAAAAACATCATGACGCTGAGTCTGATCGTGATGCCCATAGTGTTTGAACTCATATCTTTTTAGTTAGTAGTCAGTAAAAATTATTCTTCGTTGTCCAGTGATCGGATCAATATTTTCCTGAATTGAATGGGATGGCTTTCACTTTGAAGTGCAAAATAGCCACCGTTTACAGGTTCATTTTCTTTCATTACCCCTTCCTTGAGGTTATTTGCCATATCACCCCCCATGATTGGGTTTTCATATTTGATCAATGTATCACCATTAATGACATGCGCAATTCGGCCATCTGCCCTCGCCACAATGTCCATAGTCACCCACTCTTCGCCATCGTAAGTTGGCGCCTTTGCATTAATGCAGTGTTGGGTGATCAATTCACCATCCATGTAGACATGCATGCCGGGGGTGCACAGGTTGCCGGTAGGTCTTGGGCCTTCTCCAAGGCCACCTAAGAATTGGGCTTCGAGGGAGATTGGAAAATCCTGCTGTTCGCCCATTGAGTCTGGGGATTGGGCATGAAACATTACACCACTATTCTTGGTCGCCCATCGCTGCCCTCCTGTAGCTTGTTCTCCAACGAACCGATACTCCACGCGAAGGACATAATTAGAAAAAGGCTCTTCATAAAAGAGGTGTCCAAATCGATTAGAGAAACGCGCATAGTTCTCATAGCTCACGGTAAGCAAGCCATCTTCGACACGAAAGGTTTCACCGTAATTCTCACCAGTTGCGTACCCCGTGATCTTTGGGATCCAGCCGGTAAGGTCTTTGCCGTTGAATAGACTGCGCCATTCGCTTTGATCAGAAGAGTTATTGCAGCCGAATAGCAAGGAGCTGATGAAAAGTAAGCAGATGAGTGGGTTGATGTAGAGTTGTTTCATTTTCAAAAACGATGCAATAAGATAGAGAAAATCTAAGGGATTTCAAGTTGCTTTTATGCGTCTAAATAGGTTTCTGCAACCAATAGGTCTTCCGGTGTGGTGATCTTTATGTTTCGATAATCACCATCAATCAAATGGATGCGTTCGCCCATGGCTTCTAAAACCGCAGCATCGTCTGTGAATTCTGTATGGGTTGCGAGTTGAAAAGCCCGTTTTATGCGCTCAATCTGGAAGGTCTGTGGGGTTTGGATGAGTCGGTAGGCCGCCCTGTCCTCTGCAGAATTGGTATCCCCCTCGACTCTTCTTATGGAGTCTTTTAGTGCTACTGATGCAATGGCATTCCCATTTGTTGCCGCCTCTTGAAAGGCTGATCTGATGAGTTGTTTTTTGATGATTGGCCGCACCCCATCATGGATCGCGACGAGGCCCTCTTCGCTTTTTAGGCTATTTAAGCCATTCTGTACGGATTCAAATCGTGTATTTCCACCTTCTACGACAGTATGAGGAATGAAAAAGGCATTTTTTTGACATAGCTCTTGCCAAAAGCTGATCTGTTTTTTCGGCAGGACGAGAATGAGTTGGATTCCATCAAAATGGAACGCCTTAAGCGTGTGCATGAGAATGGGTTTACCCAAAATGGGCATGAATTGCTTAGGTAGTTCACTTCTCATTCGAGAGCCACTTCCACCAGCAACGATCAGGGCATACTTTTGCATGTCCTAAAATAGGAAAGCCAATGATTCAAACGAATCAATTAACCCATAATATGATAGCCACCATCAACATGTCTGATCTCGCCCGTGATTCTAGCGTTGGGTCTAAAGAGGTGAACGATCTCGAAAGCCAGATCTTCAGGACGTGCATTACCGAGTGGACTTAGCTTATCTGAGATCTCTATGTCTCGATCTGTCAAGGTTGCATTGCCTGCTTTACTGCCCATAAAGGGTGAAAACCGAATGGCATTGACTCGTGTTCCGTTTCGTTTACCCAGTTCATCGGCTAATTCTATGGTGATTCTTTCCAGTGCGGCTTTGGCGATACTGATGTTTCGATAGGGGTGAAAGGTGACTTTTTCAGCGGCGATATAGCTCAAGGAACAAATAGAAGCTGCCGGTGCCAGCACATCGTGTTTGAGCAAGAAATGGGTTAGTCGCACCAGGGAGTAAGCAGAAACGTCCATTGTATCGCAAAACTCTTCGCGCGTTACTTCGATCAAGGGTTTGACTTGCTTTTGCCGAATGGTTTTATCCATGGCGATGGCATGTAATAGGCCATTGAGTTTGACGCCCTGTTCTTTCAAGGAAAGAGCAAGCTCTTCCATGCTGTCGTCAAGGGTTACGTCAAGGATATAGCAGGGTGCTCCTGGCAACTCTTGCTTGACCGCCTGTTCGAACTGCTCATAGGTGCCCTGAAGGAAAGCTTTTGCTCGCTCAGAGAGTGATTGGTGAAAAGTGGTTTCGCCCAATCCTGTACAGACTATTTTTCCTTTTTGTTTGATGATCTCTTTGGCGGTGTACATGGCCAAGGATTGCTCGTCAGCTATCCCTGTAATTAAAAAAGTGTTTCCTTCTAGCATATTAACATTGATAAAGTGCGGTTCCCCATGTCCAGCCTGCACCTACTGCAGCAAAAAGAAGCAGGTCGCCGGCTTTTGTTTCATTTGCCCTCATCGTTTCATCTAAAACGATGGGAATGGTTCCACCGGAAGTATTGGCGTATCGGTCCATATTGGTTTTTACCTTTTCGAAAGGTAACCCAACTCTTTTGGCGATCTCTTCCAGTATACGGATACTCGGTTGATGAGGCAACATCCATTTGATCTGCTCGATGCTGATCTTGTTTTTTGTAAGAATCTCATCGATTGATTTGGGTACTACCTCGATAGCGGTGTTGAATACCTCGGGTCCGTTCATTTGGAAGAAATGCTCATTGTTGGCTGTGCTTTCTGCTGAGGCAGGTTTTTCAGAACCACCGGCAGGAATGGTGAAATGTTCTTTTCCTCGACCGTCTGTATGCAATAAGAAATCTAGGAAACCTTTATTTTCTTCTGTAGCCCCTAAAAGAATGGCACCAGCACCATCACCAAAGAAAACGGAGTCTCTTCTGGTCCAATCGGTTATGTTGGAGAACGTATCGGCACCTATGACCAGCACATGCTCATACATACCTGATCGAATATATTGTGTGGCCGTACTGGTGGCAAACAGGGCACCCGAGCAAACGGCTGAAATATCAAAGGCTACAGCATTGGTAGCCCCCATTTTCTCTTGCACGAAGCAAGCGCAAGAGGGCGCTTGCCTGTCAGCTGTTGCCGTGGCTAAAATGATGAGGTCGATATCGGTCACCTCAATTCCTGCTGCTTCCACTGCTCTTAAACCCGCTTCGGTAGCCAGGTCGCTGGTGGTTTCTCCTTGTGAAATTCTTCGTTCCTTGATTCCAAGGTTTTTGAAGATCCAGGCATCGTTCGAGCCCACAGCTTCAAAAAAACTATTCTTCACTACATGCGCTGGAGCATAGGAGCCTGTTCCTTTTATGTAAGCATTCGCCATAATTCCATAGTATCTTCTTTCAAAGACAATGAACATTTATGTATTAAGGATGTGAAAACCTAAAATTCAAAACAATCGTTTGCATAATAATGTCAAAACAAAATAAAAAAGCCCTCTCGCAAGAGAAGGCTTTTTTCTAATGACTGCTGGCTATCGGATCAGATGATCAACATCGCATCTCCGTAGCTGAAAAATCTATAGCCTTCCTTGATGGCTTCTTGGTAGGCCTTCATGACATGGTCATAACCTCCAAAAGCAGCTGCTTGCATCAATAAAGTGGATTCCGGTAAATGGAAATTGGTCACTAAGGCTGAGCAGATTTTGAATTCGTAAGGAGGGAAGATGAATTTATCCGTCCAGGCTTCGTTCGCTTTCAATCTTCCGCTTGCTGAAACGGACGATTCAAGTGCCCGCATGGAAGTGGTGCCAACTGAGATCACTCTTTTCTTTTCGTCTAGGGCTCTATTGACCAACTTTGCCGTGTCTTCTCCGATGATGTAATTCTCGGAGTCCATTTTATGCTTGGTCAGGTCTTCAACATCTACATTACGGAAGGTACCTAAGCCGATGTGCAGCGTTATCGGAGTTACATCGACGCCTAGAATTTCAAGTCGTTTGAGGACTTGCATAGTGAAGTGCAATCCGGCTACTGGCGCCGCGACGGCACCCACATTTTTAGCGTAGATGGTTTGGAAACGTTCTCTGTCCTCTGGTTCTGTTTCTCTCGGGATTGTTCGCGGTAGGGGAGTTTCTCCTAATTGGTCGATCGTTTTGTAGAATTCCTCATCCGTCCCGTCGTACAAGAAACGAATGGTTCTTCCTCTTGATGTTGTATTATCGATCACCTCGGCAACTAGTTCGCCTTCACCGAAATAAAGTTTATTTCCAACTCTGATCTTTCGTGCCGGGTCTACCAAGACATCCCAAAGGTGCATTTCAGGATTTAACTCGCGTAGTAGGAAGACTTCTATCTGGGCACCTGTTTTTTCCTTTTGACCATAAAGTCGGGCTGGAAAAACTTTGGTGTCATTATTGACCATCACATCACCTTCGTCAAAGTAGTCCACGATGTCTTTGAATACTTTGTGCTCAATTTCACCCGTATCTTTTCTTAATACCAAAAGTCTTGATTCGTCTCTTGTTTCGGTGGGATACTTGGCAATTCTATCCTCTGGAAGGTCAAATTTGAATGCAGATAATTTCATATATTTTTATTCTTCAGGCCTTTGCTGTTAAATAGCTGGCAAAGATAGGGATAATTGCAAAAGCGTCATACAGAATGCTGGCTAATTCTGCCGTTCGCCCATGCCTGAGCGTTGGGTAGATTCCATTCAACTGTTTGAACGGCCATTCAGCTAGGGAAACGATTTTTTTAACCAAAACTCATTGGTCGCCGTTTACATTTTTTGATTCTTTACGTTCCAATAGAAGGTCAATCTTAGAATGTAAGTCACATGAAGCTCGCTATCTTTTTAAAGCTATTCGCTGAAAGTATCCGTTTCGCGGTTCAAGTATTGACCACTAATCTCTTACGGACGACACTTTCTTTGCTCGGAGTGACCATTGGGATCATGCTAATCATCAGTGTTTTTACCATTGTCGATTCCTTGGAAAAGAACATCAAAGATAGTCTCGATTTTCTAGGCTCTAATGTCGTTACCGTCGATAAATTCCCTTTTGAGTTCGATGATCCCAATTTCCCTTGGTGGAAGTATTTCCGCCGCCCAAATAACAGCTATGCAGAGTATGAGTTCTTATCAGCGAATCTTAGAAATGCTTCTTCCATTACCATTGTTGGTAAGGCCAACACAACGGTGAAGTTTAAAAATAGTAGCTTGAATTCAACCGATCTTTGGGGAATTTCCTATCAATACAAAGATGTCTACGAAGTGGAGATTGAGAACGGGAGGTACTTTACCCAACAAGAAATAGAAGGTGGGCGCTCTGTCGTGATCATCGGAGATGAAGTAGCCAAATCCCTCTTTCCTTATGAGTCGGCCATTGGCAAAGACATCAAAGTCAAAGGCTATAAACTTCGTGTGATCGGTATTATGAAGAGAGAAGGGGAGAGCTTTATTGGCACCCCGAGTAATGATGACCGCATGTACATTCCGTATAAAATGTTTACGAAAATGTATTATATCGGCCTCCGGTTTGGAATTAACCCTTCTCTAGCCGTTAAAGGAAGAGAGGACGATATTGGGCTTGTCGAACTCCAATACGAAATGGAAGGCTTACTACGTAAATCGCGTGGCTTGAGGCCAAAAGAAGAGTCCAATTTTGCTTTGAACCGACCAGAGGCCATTGCGGATGCTTTGGGTGGTATTTTCGACATATTGGGTACTGCAGGATGGGTGATCGGTGGCTTTGCCATATTGGTTGGCGGTTTTGGAATCATGAATATCATGTTCGTTTCGGTGCAGGAACGGACCAAACTGATCGGTATCCAAAAGTCCTTGGGGGCGAAGAATTATTTTATTCTCTTCCAATTCTTGTTTGAATCCATTTTCCTCTGCCTGATCGGGGGAGTCTTTGGTGTGCTCATCGTCTTCCTGCTGACCTTCATAGATTTCGGAACACTGGAGGTGGCGCTGAGTGGTAAGAACATCATCCTTGCCGTGGTGGTATCTTCTGTCATCGGTATTGTGTCTGGGATCATCCCTTCGGCAAAAGCTGCCCGATTGGACCCAGTGGAGGCGATGCGGGCCTAATAGACAGGTTGGCTTAAATTTTACGATATAAAAAAAGCCCTCATTTGAGGGCTTTTTCTTTGGCGGCTTTTCGCCTATTTTTCTTCAGGTGCTTCTTCCAATTCACCATTCACAAAAGCTTTAATTTTCTTTTCCAGCTCCTCTGCCAACTCCGGATTGTCTTCGATCAGGCTTTTCACAGCGTCTCTACCTTGTCCAAGCTTTTCTCCATTATAGGAGAACCAGGAACCGGCTTTTTTGACAATGTTGTATTCCACACCAAGGTCCAGGATCTCACCTGATTTGGAGATGCCTTGTCCATACATGATGTCAAATTCAACCACTTTAAATGGTGGTGCCACTTTGTTTTTGACCACCTTCACACGTGTACGGTTTCCTAAAATGTTATCGGCGGACTCTTTGATCTGCCCAATTCGTCTGATGTCCAAACGAACGGAAGCGTAGAATTTGAGCGCATTACCACCCGTAGTCGTTTCCGGGTTACCGAACATGACGCCGATCTTCTCTCTCAATTGATTAATGAAGATACACGTACAGCCCGTTTTGTTGATCGCGCCGGTGAGCTTTCTAAGCGCTTGCGACATCAACCTTGCTTGAAGACCCATTTTGCTATCTCCCATCTCACCTTCGAGTTCACCTTTAGGAACCAATGCGGCAACTGAGTCAATCACAATGATGTCGATCGCGCCAGAACGGATCAAGTGCTCCGCGATTTCCAGGGCTTGTTCGCCATTGTCAGGCTGCGAGATCAATAAGTTTTCTGTATCAATACCGAGTTTCTCGGCGTATGATTTGTCAAAAGCATGCTCAGCATCAATAAATGCTGCCAAACCTCCTGCTTTTTGTGCTTCTGCAATGCAATGCATGGTCAGCGTTGTTTTACCTGAAGATTCAGGTCCGTAGATCTCAACAACACGGCCGCGAGGTACGCCACCGATGCCCAAGGCAATGTCTAGTCCTAAAGAGCCTGTTGAAATGGAGGGTAAGTCGACAACTTTTTCATCACTTAACTTCATCACAGCGCCTTTACCATAGGCTTTTTCTAATTTGTCAATGGTTAGTTGTAGCGCTTTTAATTTTTCCGTATTGTCACTCATAAGTTTGGGAGATTTGAATCGATAATAGTGTGAAGATAGTTCAAAGCTGAGCAATTCTCAAAATTGATTTTTTCCTAAATTACCCAAAATGAAGCGCAAAAAAATTCTTCTTCGTCTTCTCGTCTTGTCTATTCTTTTCCTAGGTGTCTTGCTTTTTAGCTATCGTGACTTGGTGAACTATGGCTGGATGCAATTGAAAGGACAATTGGCTGTGGTGAGAGAAGCCATTCCGCTCGAAGAGTTCATGGCGCTAGAAACAACTACAGCTGAACAAAAAGAACGTATTCAGCTAATTTTGGAAGCGAAGGCCTTTGCTTTTGATGAACTCGGAATCAATTACTCCGAGAATTACTCCACCATTTTCGACCAGCAGGGCAAAGCCTCGATGTACGTGGTTACTGCCTGTGCTCCCTTTGCTTTTGAACCGAAGATGTGGTCTTTTCCAATCGTTGGTCGCTTTCCTTATAAGGGCTTTTTTGATCGAGAGAAAGCCATAGAAGAATTGGAGAGGATCCAACAGGAAGAGCAGCTGGATGTGGGGGTACGCACAGCAGGAGGTTGGTCTACGCTTGGTTGGTTTATAGACCCGGTTTTATCCAATATGCTCAATCGAACGGAGGGTGATTTGGCAGCGCTGATCATTCATGAATTGACACACGGGACCTTGTTTGTGAAAGACTCGGTCACCTTCAATGAGAATTTGGCCAATTTCATTGGTGATGAAGGTGCTGAATTATTCTTGGCCAAGAAGTACGGATATGCTTCCGAAGAACTGCAAGACTATAAAAATCAACGGTTCGACGAGCAGAAATTCAGAACCTATCTGTTAGCCGCCGCTCAAGGCTTAGATTCCTTGTATAAGTCGATGACGACTGCGCCGGACTCTTTAAAGTATAACTTGAAGGCAGAGCGAATTGCGAAGATCAAATCTAACTATGACACCCTCAATTTTCGTTCGGAACGTTATATTGGATATTTCGACGATTACACCCCCAATAATACGTTCTTCATGTCCATGCTTCGTTACAATAGTCAGCAAGAGGAATTGAAGCGAATACTGGCGGAGGATTTTGAGGGAGACTTGAAGGCCTATTTGAGGTATTTAAAAGAAAAATACCCGTCGCTTTAAAAAAACTTGGTACAACATTTGAAAGACTAGGCACAAATGAGGCTGAGATTAATTTTCCTAGGGCTCCTGTATGCCTCTATATCGTTCGGGCAAAAGGACGACAAAGCTGAATTGGATACCAGCTTGTATCATATTGCCAACGACTATCCAATTGTGGAGGCTCCTCCATTCATGCCAGGCGAATCGCTTGACTTTAAGGCTCGAATTGGTTGGGTAAAAGCTGCAGAAGCCAACTTTGGTGTAAGCGAACTGATCTACCAGACGAATGATCGACCTACCTGGAAAGTGGATATCAATGCCAGGACGGTAGGTATTTTTGATCTTGTTTCCTCTGTCAGAGACAATTGGGGCACCTTTATCGATACCACGAACTACGAAACACAGCAATTCTACCGCTACATTAAGGAGGGTCGCTTTACGCGTAATGAGATCGTTCATTTCGACCATGCGATCGATTCTGCTACGGTGGAAAAATTGCACAAAGAAACACGCGTGTTGGAACGAACTGTAGACTTTAGGGTATCCAAGAATGTACAAGATATGGTCAGCAGTTTTTATTACCTGAGAGCCCTTGACTGGTCCAATTTTAAGATTGGCGATATCATTACCATCAATGTCTTTTTTGACGATAAATTGGAGCCCCAGCGCGTGAAAATTGTTGATAGGGAGGTGATCAAAACCGACCTGGGCGAAATCAAAGCGGTGGTTCTTGTTCCCATCAGGGAAAAAGACAGTTTGTTTGTGGAGGAAAATACAGTGAAGGTGTGGCTATCAGATGATCAGAATAGGATTCCCTTAAAGGTAAAAGCCAAAATTTATGTTGGCTATCTCACGGTTGATATCATGAGGGCAAAGAATCTCAGACATCCTTTGGCGCTTGTAGAGTAAACATTAATTTTATAGGGCAAACAGAAGTTCAACACTTCTTGATAACAATTGATCCATGGGAAATAAACAAAACCCTAAGGTTTTGGTGGTTGATGACGATCCGGATATCTTGGAGTTACTCAAATACAACCTTAAGAAGGAAGGCTACGACGTAGAAACGGCTGATAATGGGATAAAAGGAGTAAGCCTTGCTAAAAAAATTATTCCAGATCTTATCCTGTTGGACATCATGATGCCACAGCAGGATGGTGTTGAAACGTGTCGTCAGATCAGGGAATCACCTGAACTCGCCGATGCACACATTACCTTTTTAACGGCTAGGGCAGAAGAATACTCTGAAGTGGCTGCTTTTGAAGCTGGGGCAGATGATTACATCACCAAGCCGATCAAGCCAAGGGCCTTAATGAGCAGGATCAGTGCCTTGTTCCGAAAAGAGAGTAAGTCTAAATCTAAACCGCAAGTGGTAGCCGGTGACCTTACGATCGACCGGTCGAGTTACACGGTAACGGCGAAGGACAAACAATTTACGCTTCCAAAGAAGGAATTCGAATTGCTCTATTTCTTGGCACAGAATCCGAATAAGGTGTTCGGAAGGGACGAGCTACTCCAGAATATTTGGGGGACTGACGTCTATGTTTTGGCGCGTACGGTCGACGTACACATTCGGAAAGTCCGTGAAAAGATCGGGGATGGCTACATTTCTACCGTCAAGGGCGTAGGATATAAGTTTGAACTGAATTAGATGTTATACAATTCAAGAGTAGTGGCATTGGTACTGGCTGGTTTAGTAGCCGTCGTGACCACTGCGTTCTTGTCTCTTGTTCCTGAAACGACTGCTTTGGCGCTGACGGTCGCCGGCTTACTTTCCTTTTCTGCCACCTATTTGCTCGTCTATGTCGTCTTCGAATTTTTAGTTTTCAAAGAAATAGGTGAGATCTACAAAGTATTGAATAAAATGAGAAAGAAGGATTTCTCTTTTATAGAAGCAGAACAGAGTGGAAATGCGAATAACCCATTGAAGCGCATCAATAAGGAGATCTTTACTTATGGGATCAATCGGCACAAAGAGATCGAGGACTTAAAGCGACTTGAAGCCTTTCGAAGGGAGTTCTTAGCCGACGTCAGTCATGAATTGAAAACACCGGTTTTCTCAGCACAAGGATTCGTTCACACCTTATTAGATGGTGCCGTGGATGACAAAAAGATCAGAAAGAAGTTTTTGAAACGCGCTGCGAAGAGCTTGGATAACCTGGATTCCTTGATTCAAGATTTATTGACCTTATCACAGATCGAGACAGGTGAGATCAAGATGCATTTTGAGCACTTTAATCTTGTCAATACGGTCATCGAGATCATCGATCAAATGGAAGATAAAGCCGAGAAGCGTGGTCTAACCATTCGTCTGGATCGCGATTATAAAGACCCCTTATTCGTGTATGCAGATTCTAAACGTATTTATCGCGTCATTATCAATCTGGTATCTAACGCCATTAAGTACACGGATAAAGGTGAAGTGGTCATAGGCATGACACAGACCAATGAAAAAGTTGAAGTAGCGATAAAAGATACCGGTGTTGGGATTCCACCAGAGCATTTAAAAAGAGTATTTGAGCGATTCTTCCGAGTGGATAAATCTCGTTCAAAGGACTTGGGAGGCACTGGTTTGGGGCTTGCCATTGTCAAGCATATTTTAGAGGCACACGATTCGAAAGTGAGTGTTACCAGTGTTGTCGGCAAAGGCTCTACATTCAGTTTCAAATTGCCAAAAGGACAAACTACGGCCGAAATGGAAGAAGAAGCAAAGAAGGAAATGGAGCTTCTTCTGAAAGAAGAGTCCGAAGTTGAAGAAATCGAATCCTGATATGCCGAAGCTCAATTTTGCTGAAATGATCCTCCATGAGGACGACGATTACCTGGTGATCAATAAGCCTCCTTTGGTGGCTTCTTTAGAAGACAGGGGTAGCCAAGTCAATATTCATAAGTTGGCGCAGGCGCATGATCCAAACCTGATGTTATGTCATCGACTGGATAAGGAAACCAGCGGGTGTTTGTTGTTGGCGAAAAATGAGGAGGCTTATCGCTTTGCTTCTATCCAATTTGAGCACCGGAAGGTGAACAAGATCTATCATGCCGTGGTCAGCGGTTTGCATGAGTGGAGGGAGAAAGATGTCGACTTGCCTCTTCTGATTCAATCGAATAAGGTGGTTGTTTCGCCAAAAGGAAAGGCTTCTAAAACAACCTTTACTACACTCGAATTATTCAATAAGCACAGCTTGATTCAATGTCAACCGGAATCTGGCAGAATGCATCAGATCCGTGTTCATTTGGCGCAGCTAGAAGCGTCTATCGTTGGGGATGCACTTTATGGTGGACAGGATCTCTATCTTTCGAGCCTTAAGCGAAATTTTAAGTTAGGAAAAGACCGAACGGAACAGCCCTTGATCCAACGTTTTGCTCTGCATGCATACCGTTTGAGTTTGCCCACTTCCACGGGGCATTTAACCGTTGAGGCGCCTTATCCAAAAGACATGCGCGTCTTGTTGAAACAATTGAAGCAAAATCGTTGAATGGAGCGAGTGGACTAACTTCCTGATTTTCTCCCAATTATTTATTAGGCGATGTTGGATTATAAAAACCAAACATCTATCTTTGTGTCCCTTTTTCAGGGGAAGGTCTGTTTAAAGTATTGAAATTCAATTAAATATAATAAAGTGGATACACTAAGTTATAAGACGAAATCGGCAAACAAGATGACTGTAAATAAGCAGTGGGTCGTTGTTGATGCTGAGTCGAAAACATTGGGAAGATTAGCTAGTGAAGTAGCTAAAGTAATCAGAGGCAAAAATAAGCCTGATTTCACCCCACACGTAGATTGCGGAGATAACGTGATCGTCATCAATGCCGATAAGGTAAGATTGACAGGGAAAAAGTGGACCGATAGAGTATATTTATCGTACACCGGTTACCCAGGTGGTCAGAAGGCTACTACTCCAAGACAATTAAAGGAGAAGTCATCTACGCTATTGGTAGAAAGAGCTGTAAGAGGCATGTTGCCAAAGAACAGACTGGGAAGACAGTTATTCAATAACTTATTCGTTTATGAAGGTGCTGAGCATCCGCACGAAGCGCAACAACCGAAAACATTAGAATTTTAAGATTTCTTAGATGGAAGTAATTAATACAATCGGAAGAAGAAAAACATCTGTTGCACGACTATACATGTCTGCTGGTAACGGAGAAGTGACCATCAATGGAAGAGCGATCGCTGACTACTTCCCGTCAGATGTTCTTCAGATCATCGTTGAACAGCCTTTAGTGAAAGTAGACGCCGCTGACAAATTCGACATGAAAGTGAATGTTGATGGAGGTGGGTTGAAAGGACAAGCAGAAGCGATCAGATTGGCTATTTCAAGAGCACTTTGCGAGGTTGATCCCGAGCATCGTTCTCCTTTGAAGGCTGAAGGTTTCTTGACTCGTGACCCTAGAATGGTGGAACGTAAGAAGCCAGGAAGAAGAAAAGCGAGAAGATCGTTCCAGTTCTCAAAACGTTAATCGAATTCATATTCATTTATATACATGTCAAAACTAGAATACAAAGACTTACTTGATGCTGGTGTTCATTTCGGGCACTTAACGAGAAAGTGGGATCCACGCATGGCACCGTACATCTTCATGGAGAAGAACGGAATCCACGTGATCGATCTTAACAAAACCATTAACGGCCTCGAAGAAGCGTCAAATGCCGTTAAGAATGTTGTTCGCTCTGGGCGAAAGGTAATGTTTGTGGCTACGAAGAAACAGGCGAGAGCGATTGTTTCTGAAGAAGCTACCCGATTGAACATGCCTTTTGTAACGGAAAGATGGTTGGGTGGTATGCTCACCAACTTTGCGACCATCAGAAAATCGTTGAAAAAACTCGCTGGCATCGACAAGATGATGAAAGAAGAAGCTTTCAAAGCCTTGGCCAAAAGAGAACGATTGATGAAAACACGTGAAAAAGCAAAATTGGAGAAATTGTTAGGCGGTATTGCTGACTTGACGAGACTCCCTGCTGCTTTATTCGTAGTGGATGTCAAGAGAGAGCACATTGCAATTGCAGAAGCGAAGAAATTGAACATTCCTGTGTTCGCGCTTTGTGATACCAATTCAGACCCTACCAGCGTTGATTTCCCAATTCCAGGTAATGATGATGCCTTCAAGTCAATTGAAGTGATCACAAAAGCGTTTGGAAAAGCGATAGAAGAGGGATTGTCTGAAAGAAAGAAAGACAAAGAAGAGAGAGAAAGAGAAAAAGCTGAGCAAGAGAAGATCGCTGCTGATAAAGCAGAGACAAAAGCCGAAGCAAAAGCTGAATAATTTCGAATAATTCATAGTTGATAAAATCATAACAAAAGGTTGAACATTGAATCTATTCGATGTTCAATTTTTGTTTAACCCAATCTGAACAAGATAAAATCTTAATAAAATGGCGATTACTGCACAAGAAGTAAACAAACTAAGACAGATGACTGGTGCCGGCATGATGGATTGCAAAAAGGCATTGGTAGAAGCAGATGGTGACTTTGATAAAGCCATCGAAATTCTTCGTAAGAAAGGTCAAAAACTCTCTGAAAAGAGAGCAGATAGAGAAACCACAGAGGGTAGCGTTTTCGCTAGAATAAGCGAAGATGGTACTAAGGGCATTATGGTTGCCTTTACTTGTGAAACTGACTTTGTTGCAAAGAATGATGACTTCCAAGCCTTGGGCAATGAGATTGCTGATGCGGCGATGGCCAATAATGCAGCTGACCTAGAGGCCTTGAAAGCGCTAAGTCTTGGTGAACTAACCGTTCAGGACAAAGTAACTGAGTTGTTGGGCAAGATCGGTGAGAAATTAGAAGTTACCGTTTATGAGCACCTAACTGGTGAACAGGTCGCTACTTATATTCACTCTAATGGCAAGTTGGGCGTATTGGTTGCCTTGGCTGGAACCAACGGTGGAGACTATGCTGACGCAGGTAAAGATGTCGGTATGCAAGTAGCTGCTATGAACCCTGTTGCCTTGGATAAAGACGGCGTTGATGCGGTTACGATTGAGAAAGAGATCGAAATTGGAAAAGAGCAAGCACGTCAAGAAGGTAAGCCTGAGGCTATCTTGGAGAAGATCGCGCAAGGTAAATTGCAGAAGTTCTTTAAGGAGAACACCTTATTGAGTCAGTCGTTTGTAAAGGAACCAAAGCAAACAGTAGCAGAATACGTTGACTCTGTCAACAAAGGTATGACTGTTTCTGCTTTCAAAAGAGTAGCGATCGGTTAACACTTAACTGTTTCGATATATTATGACCCTGTAGTTTTATACTACAGGGTTTTTTTATGCCTAGAATTCTAGGATCTGTCCTTGTTTGGCCACTTTGAATCCTGCTTCTTGGACCAATCTAGTCTCAGCCGATTCACTCATGAGTAGTGGATTGGTATGGTTGAAATGAATGAAATGCACCTTGGCCTTGTCCTCTGGAGATAAATTGGCAAATAACGTCATGCTCTCCTCAACAAAAGGGTGAGGAATTTCGCTCATGTCTCTACCGGGTATTTCTCCATTTGAATAGAAGGTGGCATCGAGTAAAGCAATGTCTACCTTTTTGATCCAGTCTAGAATGGACTCATTCCATTTTTCCCATTTGTCAATGTCAGGGATAAATAAGAGCTTTTTATCAAGGACATGAATGACAAAACCAACGGTCTCGGAGAATTCATCTCTATGTGGCACTTGAATGGGCATCACTGAGATCCTTTCATTGAGTTGTGCCGGTGCTTTGTTTGCCAATGGCTTGAGGTCGATATTCTTTAGACTTACTAGCTGACTCCAAGGGCCATTGTTAGTCAGAAAGTAGCGCATGCCTGGCATGGCATAAACAGGTATATTTTGAGCACCCATGACTTCTCTACCAAGGTGCATCAAGCCGGTGTAATGACCGATGTGCGCATGGGTAAGGAAAATGCCATCGTACGGGTAATGAGTTGTCTTAGAAATTTCATCCATCAGGTTGAGCTGACGGTTGAAATGAGGGGTGGCCTCAAATAGCCAGCGCTGATTGGAGACGGGGTCAATAATCCCTAAAGAGGTAGCCAAACCTAGTGTTCTTTCTCCTGACTTGAGTTGCTTCCATTCTTGGCTCTGACCAGCTTGAGGGTAACCTGCGTCTTGAGCTACACCGAGAATCATGAGAAAAGGTCGATTTGTCGGGATTTTAGCCTGGTCATTTTCTTTTGGACTACAGCCAAAGAGCAAGCATAAAAAAAGAGCTCCGAAGAGCTCAGTAGTTAAGGTTGAAAATGGTTTTTTTAATTTCATAATTAGCTACCGCATCCCACGCAGTCAAATGAAGAATCCATGGGTTTAACGCCATTCAATTTCATTTTCAGGTTGTGGATCTGGTCTTTAATGTCCATATCGGTAAACATGTCACCGGTTAGCTGGGATTCAAGCGTATTGATCTCTTTTTCGAGTTGTTCTTTCGTTAGTTCCATGAGCTTGTTATTTGGGTGTAAGGTCTTTCAATATAAAGGAAAGCCATAAAAATTCAAATTTGGTTCCCTAACTTCATTTGGAAATGCCGCTGTTGGTGTTGTCACCAACAGCCGAAGTGTAGTTAATTCTTTTTGGTGATGACACCAACAAGGGCGAGGAACCAATTATTGCGAAAAAATAAATACTATTGTATCAGCCAACTGATTTTTACGACATGAAGAATATACTTTTTCTGGCATTGACTTTTGTGATCTTTCAACTCAATGCACAATCTGATAAAGCAATCCTAGACTAACTCTACAACAAACTCAGCAGTCTTGATAATTACAAAGTAGACATTACCTATACTTTTGACAATGCGGCAATGGGCTTTTCCAATACACAAGAAGGTCAGCTAGTGGTTCAAGGAGACAAGTATCGACTTAATTACGAGAATGAAAAACTTTGGGTAAGTGATGGCAAAACGGAATACATTGGTACCAAAGAAGAAGATCATTCGCAGATCCTATATTTCTGCGCGGGTCAAAATGAAGAAGCTATGCTGGATTTTACCCAATTTTTGACCTTTTATGGGAAGGACCACAAACTTGTAGGAAAGCAGGGAAACACATTTCAGCTTGAATCTACGGGAGAGACCATTTATGTGGAGGCCTTTATTGAAACTGACGGTAAGTCCATTTCACAGATCAAATTGGTTGATGATATGAATGGTACCTATACTTTTAAGCTAGCAGGCTTTTCTACCAATACCTCTGGTACCGATTTCACAATTAACGAGAATGACTACCGTGAGAAAATTGACGAAAGAAGAGGTTGTAATTAGCCTCTCTTTTGATTGACCTTGAGGTCAAAAACATCGTTGCGCTGATAATGACCTGTAACATCTAATGCCATGCGCTCCTCATAGCAACGCTGTATATCCACTTCCACAACGAATACACCTTCTTGATCCCAGATGGGTTCCAGCACATATTGGCCATCAGGTCCAACCACGCAGCTACCACCATTCAGTAGCATATGGTTAGGTTTATCCTTTAGGTCAGAAGGAACCTCAAACTCCTTCGGGATATCACTGATACGCATGATCTGGCCAACGCCCACAGCATAACAACGACCTTCAAAGGCATAGGACCGAGTCGCGATCTGCAACATTTCATGTACCTTAGGCCATACGGCTACATGAATGTGCTCTCCGGAATTGTGCATGGCCTGCCGGGTTAAAGGCATCCAGTGTTCCCAGCAGATCAAGCCTCCAACTCTACCAAAGTCTGTGTCGACAGCTTGGAGTCCCATTCCATCACCCTGTCCATAAAGCAGACGCTCTGTATGAGTTGGCATCAATTTTCGATGATGATTTATGATCTCACCAGCCTTATTCCATGTGATCAGGCTATTGTAAATAGTGCCATTACCAGGGCCTAATGAAACCTTTTCATTGATCCCCATAACGACCGTAAGGCCAAAGGCTTTGATCCATTCACTGATCTGCTTTACTTCATTTCCTTGAATGTCCAGACTGTTTTGATAGGTTCTTGCAAAAACCTCTTTTGTAGGTTTATAATCCCATTTGGCATATTCATTACAGTAATCTATCCAAGCAGGATAACCTGTGAACCAAGTTTCTCCGAAGCAAACAAGGTCAGCTTCTTGGTCAGCTGCTTCTTTCAGAAGCCCATGAAGCTTCACCATTGATGCTTCGATGTCTAGATATGCAGGTGCAGACTGGACTACTGCGATCTTAACTTTGCTCATCATTCGATCTTAACGTCTTCGTTAATAATTCTCGACAGCTCAACTAATTCACCTTTATTAAAGGCTTCTCTTATGCTTTTAATAGTTACTTGATCATCTGCAGGTTTTAAATTGATATAATCTTGGATGAGCATTCCACTTACTCTTCTTGGATTGATGGCTTCTCTCATCCTTAATCCCCCGCCATCAGTATAATAGAGATATGCCATATAATCCATACTGTAATCCTCAGCATCAAACCAATAAAGGAATACATCTTCAAAGTGATCACCACCACCTTCTTGAGCAAAAGTCACTCTTACTTCATGAAATTTCCTGCCTTTGATCTCTACCTCTCCATTGTAGGTTTTCCGGACGGCATCATCATTCAAACCAAATGGCAATCTGAAAAAATAGATCACTGAATTCACTGATCGGCTAAATGCACCATTCCGCTCTTCCGATAATTCCACAATTTGTCCATCAATGGATCTTTCAAGACCATTATTATTCAAGACGTCAACAATTGTGGCATCCGTACTGTCTGTTTGTGTTCGAGTATATTCATACATACCATCATGAAGACTGTATGTATATTCCATATCACGGAAGGTGAGACTGAAGTCTGCATCATAGAGTTTTTCCATACCGTGAAATGAGATTGCACTATCAACTACGCTCTGAGCAGTTGGTACTGATGGATTGGTTGTGCAAGCTAAAATCGAAAGGGTGAGGAGTAATGATATGGTCTTCTTCATAATTAAAATCAACACCTAATGTATTAAATAGTTCCATTTATACATGGTACTGAAATGGTGCTTAAAAGATAGGGCATAAAAAAACCTCCCCGATGAACGAGGAGGCCAATAAACACACACAATACCAGAGGATTGGAACCTCCAGATTATCTTTAAAACGAATGCAATCGTTTTTTAGTTCTTTCTTATACTAAGAAATATGGATTTATTTAAAGCGCAAAGACAAATCTGAAAATTATTTTGAATACATGGAGATAGTCATATTTAAAGCAGAAATATTTTAATCAAAAATGCTTCATTCCGTTAGCGAGGAGACTAAAATGAGAAGCTTGCGGTCTGTACTCTTGGTTGTTTTTCGTACTCCGTCCAGGCTACTATAATCCTACTGTCCTGAGTAGTGACCTGAGGAAACCCGCTGGCTCTTTCCATACTCGTTTCGGCTAGTTTTACTCTTTCTTGAATTGTCCCATCTTCATTGATGATTGCGATGAAGATGTTCGCATGGCTGGCTGTCCTCTCCATCCAGGTAACCACGAAGCGCCCATTGGGGTACGGACTTATACCTACTCTGCCCAGGGTATTGCCTTCAGACAAGGTCTTTGGAGGAAGGAAAGAATTGCCCAAGTCCTCACTGATTGCCAACTGCACCTTAGGCGTATTTCCGGAGGCAGTGTACCAGACAACGGCTAGTTTTTCTTCGGAAATGGCCAGATCAGGTCCGTTCACCGGGCATCCGGCTATTTCCCAGAAATCATTGGCGACTGGAATAGGCTTTGACCATTCGTTCCCATTGTATTTGGTCAGAAAAATATCTCTGATCTCTTGCGTCGATCGATCTCGATACACAACGATAGGTCCTTCATCTGACATGACAGCTGATGTCTGGCAGCAATCACAGGTCATGTCATCCAATTCCCATGCAGAGATGGTTTGACCTTTAGGATCAAATATGCCTGCCCTTAACGTCATGGCTCCTGAATGCTGCATTTCTGAGCCTTCATGCTGAGCTGTTTTGGTATTTCGTCCATCTAGCCAAGTGGCAAAAATATGATCATCTTTCATCGGGAGCATACTTACAAAACCGTGCTCGGCTTGAATTCCATCTTGATGAGGCGTAAAGGCGGGAGACCAGCCTTCCCCTTGCACTGAAGTGGAGATCTTGATGTCATAGTCATAAGTGCCTTGGGCACTTTTTTGTAACCAGTGCGCCGCCATACTATTCTCGCCAACTATCATGGATGGGAAATCCGCCCAATTCACAAACCAATTGTCGCCCTTGCTGATTTGAGTGGCTTTCGACCATTCCTGTCCGATCAATTGACTGTAGTACAATTGACTTTCTTCCTCAGTCGTTTCAACCCAGGAGAGGTAGATATCACCCGCCTCACTGGTGAAAAGGTTGGGCAACTGACTATTTTTCTCAGCTGGTGTTGTGAGAAAATTGATTTCAACTTCTTCTTTTCTTGAATCGCATGAAAAAATGCAGCTCATGACCAAGGCGCAAAAAAGGAATTCCTTTTTCATTGCGCAGCTATGGTTTCTTCAACGCTACCACAGGTGAGCATCAGATTTCCAAAATAGGGATTCATGACCTGTTTCTCTGCACTGAGCCAATAGGCACCCCTTGATTGAAAAGCCATGGGGCAATATTGCTTATAGAGCGTAATATTGCTTCCCTTCTCTTCAACCATGGTCAGCATTAATTTCGATAATTCCAGAAAAGCTTCTCTTTGTATCCTGACATCCGAACTCGATGACATCTGACGGACGTAAGGAGCCAGTTCTTCATTATCGACTTGTTGCAAAAAGTCTTTGGCCAGTGCCTGGGCTTTGGTGCCATCGGTGGCTACCAAGGCATCTTTTACGGCCAGATAATAAGAGAGTACCGGGTCGCTCGAACTTTTCTTTTCCTTACATGCCGATAAGCATAGTAAAAGGGTCAATAGATAAAGGGTATTTTTCATGTTAATCATTAGTTATGGTTTCTTCCGTGTAACCGCAGGTTAGCATTAAATCGCCAAAATACGGGTTTATGATGTTTTCTGTCAAGCTTATCCAATCTGCTCCTTGGTCATTATTTGCCATCGGGCAATGCTGGATGTAAATCGGCTGTTCGCTCTCGGTACCAAATGATTTTATGGCATTGATGAGCACCTTGCTCAAATTGATAAATTCTAATCGCTGGTTTTCACTAGTCTTCGCCGATTCAATGTTGATCAAACTGGATTGCATTGTTTTTTGCAGTGACGACCAGTGCGTAAGCGCATTTCCTTCCAAAAGGCTGCCGTCAATCGCATTCAACTTGGTTGTGACTTGTTGCGCCTCTTTTGCGATAGGGTTGGTTAAGCCATTGACCATGGCATCTTTTAGTTTTATGTAGGCCAAGGTGAAGGTCATGAGTTGTTCTTGGAAAGCAGAGGGCGTTTGTTTGCCCATGGCTAGCGGAGCGACAAGGTTCACTTCTGTAAACGAAACCCCTTTGACAGGTGTCGCATTGACTGTTTGCATCATGCTCATTTTCCCCTGCAATTGGGCTTCGGCGTCTAAGGTGAATGTACCATTTGTCACCACTTCTTCTCCAGGCTCGAGCCCAGAAACAACCTCATAATCTTCACCGATGGTTGAACCCTGTTCAATTGTTCTCAATTCAAAGATGAACGCGTCAGGTTGCTTCACATAGACAATAGATCGCTTGCCCGTCCACAAAACAGCTGAGCGTGGAATGGTCAATACCTCCTTTGATTCCGCTTTCTTTTTTATTTCGCCATCAATAAACATGTCCACTTTTAAGCTACCGTCAGTATTGCCTACGTCAGCGCGAACTTCGATGACCCGCGAACTTGGCTCTACGCGTGGTGAGATAAAAGAAATGCGTCCTGTGTAGCTAGAAGTTGTGCTTTGCGTTTGAAATTCAATGACATCGTTCAAATTCAACTGAGCGATATCCTTCTCATAGACTTCAAAAACAGCCCATAGTTGTTTGTTGTTGCTGATCTCAAGTAGCGGATCACCTTCCATCAGGTGGTCGCCGTTATTCACGAACTTCTGTGAAACCACACCATCATATTGAGCCAAAAGAGGGAATTCTCGAAGCACTTCATCTTTTTGTATGATCCGGTCTATCTGTTGGTCTGTTAATTTCCATGACCTGAGTTTTTTCCTAGCGGATGCCAGTAGGAGTGGGTTATTCTTGGCGACCTTTTTTGCCTCGAGTAATTCTTCTTGAGCCGCAACTAATTCGGGAGAGTAGATATGCGCGATGACTTCCCCCTTCTTTACTTGTTCGCCTTCAAAGTTTTTAAATAGCTTTTCTATTCTTCCTCCAAAATGGGTGGTCTGTGAATGAACACTTCGGCCATCATATTTTAACTTCCCGTTTAAGCGGATGCTCGAAGCTTTTGGGTTCAAGCCTACACGGGTGGTTTGTATATTGGCAAGTGCCATCGACTCTTCTGTGACGACAAGCGCATTCGGATTTGAACTCCTATTTTCTTCCACAGGAATCAGCGCCATACCGCAAAAAGGACAGTCTCCCGGCTCACTCTGACGAACTTGTGGATGCATTGAGCAAGTCCAACTGCTGTTTTCGCCTGTATGGTCATGGGTTTCAAGTCCCTGGCTTTCAATAGTAGACGTTCCTCCAAAGAAGAATGCCCCGACACTCATGCCGACCAATAAGGTAACTGCGATGGTGAGTATATAAGACTTATTCATTTTCATAACTAATAAGGTTTAGGAGTTGATCACCTGCAATAAATTCTTTCTTTATCAAGGCCTTGTATTGCGTGATTTTCACTTTTTCTAGCGCAAACTTCAACATGATCAACTGTTTTTCTGTGGACAGCACATCTTCGAAATTCGTACTTCTATTGGTGTATTCTCCAATGAGAATATTGAGCATCAATTCTTTCTGTTCTATCTCTCGTTCATATTGCGCTTTCAAGAGTTCGGCTTGTTCCAATTGAAATTCAGCCTGCGTCCATTCGTTTTCGAGCCGATTGAGCTCCGCTTCTAGTTCGTATGTGGCACTAGCCTTGATGTGATTGGCCTCTTTGATCAATGCCTCATTTTTCTTCCCAAAAATTGGTAAGCTTAATGAGATCATGGGCATAAGAATATCGCGCCCATTGTCTGTTGGATTGATGTCGTTTCTTTTTCCTACAAAGGCATAATCTAGTCCTACGCCAATACTTGGTCTGTTCCGAATACTACTTAATTTGACCAGCTCTTCAGAAGCAGTGATCCTGGCTTGCTTCATTAAAATTGAAGGATTGTCCATGAGCAATGTATCGATGGCAATAGGGGTGTAGTCCTGGAGCCTTGGTAATTCCACTGATTCAATGGACATGGTCTTTGGTTGGTTAATGAGGGTATTCAATTGGCTCACTAAGCCTTTTTTTGTTGACCGAAGGACTGCTAGCTGGGTGTTCGCATCTTCAATGGAAAGTTGCACTCTGATCAGGTCTGTCAAAGAAACCAGGTTAGATTCGTACTTGGACCTGACCGTAGGCTCAAAGCTTTCCAATACCTCGATTTCTTCTTGTTTGAAAGCAAGCTCTTTTTGAACAAGGTAAAGGTCGGCGTGGGTGTTTTTAATCTGTAAAAAGAGCCGATTTCTTTCTTGCATGAATTGCTCGAAGAACACCTTCGCTTCTGCAGTTGCTACTTTTCCTTTTTGCTTGGAGGTACCCATCCACGGAAACATCTGGGCAATAGAGATTTTGAATTGTTGTGGTCCAACACGCGTCTCTACTGGCGAAATGAAATAACCAAAACTGAGGGTAGGATCAGGAAGTGCCTCTTTTTGGTCAACCCGCTCCAATGCAGCTAAATACTGCTCATATTGCGCCTTGAGCGCTGGATTATGCTGTGCCGCTTCAATCAGCAGGCTGTCTAGGCTTTGCCCCTTCGCATAGAGAAGTAAACAGAGAAAATGGATGATTAGAATGACTTTTCTTTTCATTTTTCGTCCCCTTTCGAAGATATTTTGAGTTGAAATTCTTGATAATAGGCGTACAATACCGGCACCACAAACAGTGTGATCAAGGCGATTGACATACCACCGAAGGATGGGATGGCCATGGGTATCATGACATCGGCACCACGGCCCGTGGATGTTAAAATGGGTAACAGTGCTAAAAGTGTCGTTGCTGTGGTCATCAGACATGGACGGACCCGTTTTGTTCCTCCTTCGATGATCTTTGCCATAATTTCTGTCTTGTTTTTGGCCTTCTGCTTAAATGATTGGTCCAAGTAGGTGGCCATTAACACACCGTCGTCAGTAGCAATACCAAAAAGCGCAATAAAACCAACCCATACTGCGACGCTCAGGTTGATTTGTTCTACTTGAAGAAGATCTCTCATGTTATATCCGAAGAGGTCAATGGCTAGAAATCCTTGTTGTCCATATAACCAGAGCATGATAAATCCTCCGGAAAATGCCACTGCAATGCCAGAAAAGATCATTAAGCTGATCGAAATCGACCTGAATTGTAGGTAAAGAATAACGAAGATGATGAAGAGTACGATTGGAATGAGCAAAGCCAAACGACCTTCCGCACGAAGTTGGTTTTGGTAATTGCCGGCAAACTCAAACGAGATACCGGTTGGGACTTGCAGGGTTCCGTTTTTAATTCGCTCATCCAGTTCTTGCTGTATGGTCTCGATCACGTCCGTTTCAGCATAGCCTTTTGCCTTATCAAAAATGACATAGCCGACTAAGAACGTGTCTTCACTTTTGATCAGTTGAGGGCCGCGTTCAAAGCGAATATCGGCAATGTTGGCCAATGGAATTCCTTCACCTGTACTTGTTGGGATCAGAATCTCTTGAAGCGATTCCGGGTCATCGCGTAGTTCGCGAGGATAGCGGACCCTGATGTTATACCGTTCTCTTCCTTCCACCGTAGTGCTTAGTACCATGCCTCCAATCGCTACTTGAATGTATTCTTGTACTTGTTCGATGCGTAGTCCATAGCGCGCGAGCTGTTGCCTGTTCAAGTCTATGATGAGGTACGGTTTGCCGACAATGCGCTCGGCGAAAACAGCCTCCTGCTTCACCGCGGGTATTTCTTTTAAGAACTCCTCCAGTTGTAAACCAAAGGATTCGATAGACTCCAAATCAGGGCCTTTGACCTTAATGCCCATAGGTGCTCGCATTCCTGTTTGGAGCATGACTAGCCGTGTTTCTATCGGTTGGAGCTTGGGTGCAGAGGTCACTCCGGGAAGCTTCGTGTTGTTGACAATCTCCTGCCAGATGTCATCCGGTGACGTGATCTCATCTCGCCATTGCCTAAAATAGCGGCCATTTTTGTCGGGTATCAGTTCCCCCTTATCGTCCCTTACATAGTCCCCGTCCTCGTATTCAAACTTCATTCGGCGCCCTTGAGGATCAGTTTTGTATTCACTTTTGTAATTGATGATGTTTTCATACATCGAGATCGGTGCAGGGTCTAATGCGCTTTCCACACGCCCCAGCTTACCGACTACCAGTTCCACTTCCGGAATGGAAGCCACGCCCATGTCGAGCAGGCTCAGCACTTCTCTATTTTGTTGAATACCAGCATGAGGCATGGAGGTTGGCATCAGTAAAAAAGCTCCTTCATCAAGAGCAGGCATAAATTCTTGCCCTATTCCTGGTAAATGATCTGATAGCTGCGCATAAAGTCGTGATTTCTTAAGTGGACTTGGCAAAAAGCCCAAGACAGAGTCGAAGCCTAGCCAGATGGTCGACCCAAATAATACCAGAAAGACAGGCAGAAGTAAAAATTTGATTCTGTTGTTAAGGCACCAGGAGAGGAGTTTTGGATAATAAGCGATGAAAATGTTGAAAGCACCTAGGACTATTCCTAGGATAGAAGCAACGAATAAAAAGTTAAGTAAACTACTTCCGGAGGTACCAAGTGGCAACCATTTTTCTGAAAGTAAAAAGGCCGCACCCATTAGGGTGATGATGAGTCCAGCATGTTTTAAGGGTCCCGCCAATGAACTCACGTATTCCCTGATGAATGCGATAAGGCCCAAGGCGATGAGCAATGTTGCAGCAAGCGTGTAGCCCTGCCATGCGATCCAAGCTCCAAAGAGTATGACACCCGAGTTGATGGCTATTTTGCCCCAGGCACGCTTCGTTTTAAAACCAAAGAACCAGTAAGCTAGGGTTGGTAGGATGAAAAGTGCGATAAAAATAGCGGCAACTAGAGCGAAAGTTTTGGTGAAGGCCAAAGGCCTGAATAGTTTACCTTCTGCTGCTTCCAAGGCAAAGACAGGAATAAAACTCACGATGGTGGTGAGTACAGCGGTAATGATCGCCGGTGCGACTTCTTGTGTGGCATGAAGAATGATCTGCTGAAGCGGACCTGTTTTCTCCTTTACATGTCGAGAGATATTTTCTGTGAGCACTATACCCATATCGACCATCGTGCCAATGGCAATGGCTATTCCTGAAAGGGCAACAATATTTGCATCTACTCCGAAATAGCGCATGGCTATAAAGCAGGCCAAGACGGCCACAGGCAGAATGGACGAAATGATCAAGGAAGCTCTGATGTTTAGAAGCATGACCAATACGACGACTATCGTGATGATCACTTCCAGGCTAAGGGCCTCCTCCAGGGTACCAATGGTCTCGTTGATCAATTGGGTGCGATCGTAGAATGGCACAATAGTGAGTTGAGAAACCCTTCCATCGGCTAGTGTTTTTCTTGGAAGACCTGTTTGAATGTTTTCTATCTTTCCTTTTACTGCCTCAATTACCGCGAGTGGGTTCTCACCGTATCGAGCAACCACAACACCACCTACGGCTTCCGATCCGGCCTTGTCTAGGGCGCCTCGTCTTGCTGCCGGTCCAATTGATACTTTTGCAACTTGTTTTAGCAAAATGGGGGTATTGTTCGTTGTTCTGACAACGGCATTTTCTAAGTCTTCGAGTGATTTGACGTAACCCAAGCCCCTGACGAGGTACTCCGCCTTGTTGATTTCAATGGTTTTCGCCCCAACATCCAAATTGGTTTCTCGAACTGCACGGGCAATATCTGCAATGCTTAGATCATAACCCTCCATTGTCGAAGGGTCAATGTCCACTTGATACTCTTTAACGAATCCCCCGATGGAAGCCACTTCTGCAACTCCCTCAGCCGATGCCAAGGCATACTTGACCGTATAATCTTGAATGGAGCGTAATTCTTGAGGATCCCAACCGCCAGCAGGACTTCCATTCTCGTCCCTTCCTTCTAGGGTATACCAAAAAATTTGACCTAAGGCGGTGGCATCCGGTCCTAGGGTAGGTTGCACATTTTCAGGGAGGATGCCTTGGGGCAGGGCATTCAGTTTTTCTAATATGCGACTTCTGCTCCAATAGAATTCGATGTCTTCCTCAAAGATGATGTAAATTGAGTTTAGCCCGAAAATGGAGGAACTTCTGATTGTTTTAACCCCGGGCACCCCTAAAAGGGCCGTGGTCAGCGGGTAGGAGATCTGGTCTTCAATGTCTTGAGGAGACCTTCCCGGCCATTCGGTGAACACGATCTGCTGATTTTCACCAATGTCTGGAATGGCATCGACAGGCACCGGATCTTTTGGCAAGCCGGTTTGCCAATTGAAAGGAGCAGTTACCAATCCCCAGCCCACCAAACAGATGAGTAGAAGAAAGGTGATCAGACGGTTCTCTAAAAAGAATTTTATGAGTTGATTTATCATTTACCTGGTTTACAAACGATCCATACATAGTTTGATCGCACGATCTGCGATGAACAAACAGGCATTGTTTCTCAAGGAACTAGTGCCTTAGGATTGTAGAGTAACCGGTAATTTGAGCTGACGATAAAAGAGGTACAAAGGGGGGCTTACCTTGTCCGGAGGGGCATTGTCATGAAGAATCAACGCTTGACCGTCTTCGTTTAGTTCGGATGTCACATCCGGAAGGATAATTTCAAATAGAACGAAAAAGCTTGCTTTCGGTGCATGAAGTGAATTGCTCATTTGCTGTTCATCTTCGATGATCTCCAACGTCCATTCGTCATCGCAGCAATTCTCCATGCTACCATGCATAAGTTCACTCATCCCACATTTCACTTCCACTTTTTTGAATAAAGCGGATTCGTTTACCCTCCCCATGCAGAAATGCTGACCAAGTAGAATTCCACTACTTGAGAGCAGGTAGATCAGGGTGAATGATATGGTTAAAAGCTTTTTCAACGCGGTAAATATACATAAAAACGAGAAATCAATAACTAAGTTGGTTTCCTGAGACAAAATCTAGGGCAGTGATGTTCCCATTCTCACTGCTATCGGCATCGGTTTGGATTTTCCAGGTGCCGTTTACTTTTCGCAGTGTCACATAGAATTTACCATAATGATTGGTCTCTTGACCAAATTTCCCGAAGCGTCTGATCTTATAAATGCCGACCTCATAGGCCCAATCTTCCTTTTGCAGTCGACTCAAGAAGCTAAACTCAATTTGTTGGTTGAGTCGATTGGCATTCCATCGGTTAAACACTTCCAGGTTTCTGTCCAAATATTCCCTTCCCACCCATACTTGTTGCTGGTCGAGCACTACTCGCATCACATCATCTGTATGAATTTGATTGAACAAGCTCGCATCAAGGTCTTGATAGGCTTGCATGAAATTGTACCACACATCTTTGTTGATCTGATTCAATTCGAGAGAATCGACTTGTCCAAAAAGGAGGGTACTCCAACTCAGGCAAATAAAAAATAACATGGTTCTCATGTGGAAACTAACGCGAAGCGTAGGGCTTTGTTATCTATTGATCAACAAAGATCCGTTGGCTTTATTCTGCAAAGCAGCGGGGTTTTGAAACAACTCAATGGCCTTCAGGTAAACTTCATTGGTTTGATTGTAGACTTTAAAAAAGGTGTCGTCATCAAAAAGATCTCTAGCCAATTGTGATTTGATCAAGAATTTTAACAATCCTTTTGATCGATTCAAGCCCTTGTCGTCTCGTTTAAGTCCTTTGACTTGGCCAATGGCCACGACCTGATCGATCATTTGTTGTGTTACGTAGAAATTTGCTATAAAATCCTCTGCGTCCAGGTCCTTTAATTCTTCATGCGTATCGCGATAGTCTAATGTAAATTCACGGATGGCATTACTTGAAAAGAGCCTGTTCACATAAAGGCTTGTGTTGGTGGTGTCTAATGGGACAAAATAATCGGGCATAATGCCACCGCCTCCGTAGACTTTTCTCCCACCACTGGTTTCGTAAGCCAGGCTCTCGTCGAATTCAACACTATCCTCAACGAACAGCTCACCCGAGGTATATCGAGCATAGTAATCACCATTGTAATCTTCCTCATCGCCATAAGGTTTTTGAATGCTTCGTCCGGAAGGGGTGTAATAGCGAGCGATGGTCATGCGCAGTTCAGAACCATCTTTCAGATCGAAAGGTAGCTGAACCAAACCCTTTCCGAAACTTCTTCTTCCTACGATCAAGGCGCGGTCGTTGTCTTGCAAAGCACCGGCTACAATTTCAGAAGCACTTGCACTGCCTTCGTTCACCAACACCATAACGGCGCCGTTTTGAAAGACACCATTTTCGTCTGCAAATGCTTTGCTATCGTATTTAGCGCTTTGCCCTTTCTGGCTAACGATCAATTGATCTTCTCCCAAGAACTCGTTGCAGATATTGATGGCAGCACTCATGTAGCCTCCGGAGTTATTTTGAAGGTCAAGAATCAACTTGGACATGCCTTTGCTCTTCAAGTCCAAAAGTGCCTTTTTGAATTCTGTGAATGTGCTTTCGGCGAATTTATTCACTTTGATGTAGCCAATTTCAGCGTCGACCATGTAGCTGGCATCCACAGAATACTGCGGTATAGACCCTCTTTTCAATTCGACGTCCATGACCTCTGAAGTGCCTTTGCGCATGACGCCCACCGTTACTTCTGTACCACTGGGTCCTCTGAGTTTATCAAATATTTGTCGGTTGTCGATACCAATGCCTGCGATGTTTTCTCCATCTACACTAATGATCTTGTCGCCGGCAATGATTCCAGCTTTTTCAGAGGGTCCAGCTGCGAGTGGAGTTACAACATACAGAGTGTCACGAAGAATGTTGAATTCGATGCCGATCCCATCGTAGGTTGCACGGAGCTGTGATTGTGCCAATTCAGCATCACGGGGAGGGATGTAAACGGTATGCGGATCTAATTTGTCAAGGATGTTTTCAATGGATTCTTCAATCAGTTCTTCGGTATTGACCGAATCGACATAGTCGTTTTCGATGTATTCCATGAGTTGCTGCAGCTTTTGATAAGAGCTAAGGAATTCCTTACTCACTTTAGGCTGAGCAAAGTTTTTCCCGATCATTAAACCGATGATCAACGCAGCGGAAATCAACAAAGGGAGTCTTATTTGAGTACTTGAATTTTTGTATTCACTCACTTAACCGATATTTTTTGAGTTTGACAGATTTATAGTGATTAAAATCATGGTATGGTACTAACGAAATGGTTTTGTTTGTGTTTTCAATTTGTACGAAACAACTGATTTAAACTCAAATTTATTAGATTCAACTTATAGAACAGTCAAATGAGTAAAATTCTCAAACGAACGATCAACGAGCTGGTCGCTGAAAACCATGTCAGAGCTTCGGTACTTTATTACTTTGGAGTCAAATTTTATGATTACGAGACGGAAACGCTTGAAGAAGTTTGTGATCGTCATGGATTGAAGGCAACAAATGTGATCAAGGCCCTGGAACTAGTCAAGGATGCCTCACAACAGACGTTGATTCAATTGAGAGAATTACCTGTCGATTTACTTATTGAATACCTAAAGCATGCGCACTACTTATTTGTGAAGAAGCGCTTGCCTTATCTAGGGCAGCTGATCGATGGGTTGGCTAAGGTCAACTTTCGGTATAAGGCGCTTTCTGATGACCTCAAAGCGATTTTTCCAATGTTTGTGGAGGATTTTATTCATCACATTCATGAGGAAGAGGATACGGTGTTCAGCTATGTTCAGCAACTCAAGCAATTTGAAGATAGTGGCGATAAGGCCTCGGCTGTTCTTTATGCAATGAAGAAATTTTCAATCAGTGATTTTGCGCTCGATCATGAAGTGCACGAACATGAGATGGAAGGGTTTAGGCAAATCACCAACGATTACCAATACTGTGATGAAGCCGATTTGCACATCAAGGTGCTATACAGTGAATTAGAGCGTTTTGAGCAAGATTTGCTGACACACGCTAAAATTGAGAACGATATCCTTTTTCCAAAAACCTTGCGTTTGGAAAATCAGGTGAAGGCCAAATTTGAAGAACTCGCGAAGCTTAATTAATGGGACGTATTTTGGCCATTGATTATGGAACCAAGCGTGTTGGGCTTGCTGTTACGGATCCATTGCGAATCATTGCTTCCCCTTTACAGACAGTGCATGCCAAGGATGTGATAGAATTCCTTAAAACCTACGATGCGCAAGAGGGAATTGACGAACTGGTTCTGGGTATGCCCAAAAAGCTAGATGGTTCAGCGACCAACGCCACTGCACACGTTGAGCAATTTCATAAAAACCTAAAGAAACAGTTTCCTGAAAAACCTGTTTATTTGCATGACGAACGTTTCACTTCTAAAATTGCCCTAGAGGCAATGATCGCAAGTGGTTCTAAAAAGAAAGACAGAAGGAACAAAGGGAATATTGACAAGGTGAGTGCTGCTGTGATCCTTCAATCCTACCTGGAAAGCAAGAATTTATGATCTATCCTATACTGGCATACGGAGAGAATATTTTAAGAATAGAGGCGGAAGATTTCCCAAAAGGGGATAAGGACCTTACAGAGTTGGTTGAGAACATGTACGAAACCATGTACAACGCCAATGGTGTGGGCTTAGCTGCACCACAAATTGGGCTTTCGCATCGCATTTTTGTCATTGATTCTACTCAAATGAGCGATGAAGAAGGGCAGGGGATCAAAAGAGCCTTCATCAACCCGGAGATCTTGGATGAGTACGGCAATGAGTGGTCTTTCGAAGAAGGATGTTTGAGCATACCCAATGTGCATGCAGAGATCTTAAGACCTGAAAAATTGACCATTCGTTATTTTGACGAGCTTTGGAATGAACACGAAGAAGAGTTTGATGACCTTACGGCACGGGTTATTCAGCACGAATATGACCATTTGGACGGGGTGCTCTTTACCGATTATGTCAAAGGCATTAAAAAGCAGATGCTTCGTTCCAAACTTGTTGGGATCTCAAAAGGTAAGGTCGATGTAAGTTATCGAATGAAATTTCCCATCAAGAAATAGTTGATTGTTTTCTACCTTGGACAAAAGTTCAAGCTGATGAAAACCACCTACTTTCTATTGTCCATTGTTCTATTTGTTTCCTGTCAATCAGAACAAAACAGCAACGAGGATGAACTCACAGAACATCCTTTTGTCCATACCGCTTATTTTTGGTTTACCCCCGGCTTGTCACTTGATGAAAAGGAGTCGTTTATTCGAGATTGCGAAAAGCTTCGAGAGGTTGAAACCGTACAGGCCTTCTATTCAGGTGGTCCCGCCAATACCAACCGAGCCGTCATAGAGAATACGTACGACTATGCTGTAGTTTTCCATTTTAAAGATCTAGAAGATCAAGAGTATTATCAGCAGCACCCGCTGCATCTGTCCATGATCGAAAAGCATCAAGATAAATGGGCCAAGGTCATGGTCACGGATATTGAGCATTAGGAAGGATTCTTATGGCAATTCAAGACTTTAGAGCTAGCTATGGCTATTTTCTTTAGAAAGTGACCGATTTGATGGTAAGGACAAAAGCACCGCTTTCCTTTTTTCAGCTTTGTTCAGAAGCTTTATTTGATATTTTTGCAGGGTCGAAAAAACTAAATTGACTATTTCATGCAGCAACTCAACGAGTTTTTAAAGCTTATCGATAGTTTCATTGGGAGTTCCCCTTGGTTTCCTTTTGCACTACTTGGTACAGGTCTATTTTTTACCATTTACCTCAAATTTCCTCAGATCAGGTATTTCCGTTTCGCCTTTAATGTGGTGCGAGGAAAGTTTGATAAGGAAGGAGATGAAGGAGACACTTCACATTTTCAAGCCTTAACCACAGCACTTTCGGGCACCGTCGGAACCGGTAATATCGCCGGTGTGGCCTTGGCTCTTCATTTAGGTGGTCCTGCTGCTTTATTCTGGATGGTTGTCACAGCTACCATTGGTATGTGTACCAAGTTTGTAGAGGTAACCCTCTCGCATAAGTACCGTGAGAAAACAGCGGATGGTAGTATGGCGGGTGGACCGATGTATTACATGAAGAACAAGCTGAACATGAAATGGTTAGCCGTGATCTTTGCCATTGCAACAGTCATCTCTTCATTTGGTACAGGCAATATGCCACAGATCAATAGTATTGCGGGTGCAGTGAAATCAACCTTTGCGATTGAACCGTGGATCACCGGAGCGGTCCTTTCGGTCATATTGGCTTTCGTTATCATCGGTGGGATCAAACGAATTGCAGCGGTTACCGAAAAACTAGTGCCTGGAATGGCTGTCGTTTACTTCATCGGCTGTTTTGCAGTGATCTTTGCCAACATCGGCAACGTTATCCCTTCTATCTTGTCCATTTTCGAAAGTCTATTCACGACTACGGCAGCAACAGGTGGCTTCTTGGGAGCGACAATTTCATACGCCTTCAATGTGGGGGTTGGTCGAGGACTTTTCTCAAACGAAGCGGGTCAGGGATCAGCGCCTATTGCGCACGCATCAGCAAAAGCACATGAGCCGGTTTCTGAAGGCATGGTTGCCATTTTAGAGCCTTTCATTGATACGGTCATCATTTGTTCTATTACTGGAATCACCTTGCTTTCATCAGGCGTCTGGCAAGAAAAGCATTACAACGATTTTGCTGTAACCGATATGTCCATATTGGCGGGAACTGATTATTCCGATAACATTAAAGAAGATCGGATTGCCTTAAAAGAGCATTTATCCGGTGAGAATCCCTTGCCTGTTTTTGATGGAATGCTGGAAGTGCAGAATGGCCAGATCATCTCCGATGTTACGGTCATCCATGCGCGTTCTGTGGCAGAAGATGTTGTAGTCAATGAATCTTTTGGAGGAGATCCATTAACGGGTAAAGTAGAAATTAAAAAAGGTGTACTTCAAGATGCCAATATCTCATTTTATGGAAAATCTTTGGTGCATAGCTCTCCATTAACGGCCATTGCCTTTACGAAGGGCTGGTTTGGTGATTGGGGTCAATACATCGTCTCTATTGGGTTACTCCTTTTTGCTTTCAGTACAGCGATTTCATGGTCCTATTATGGAGATCGAGCCATGACCTTCTTGTTAGGGCCTGGTTCGGTTAAGTATTATCGCGTGGTATACGTGGCTGGATTCTTCATCGCGGCTATCGCAGACACAACCATTATTTGGACAGTGGCAGCCATTGCCATCGCCTTGATGACCCTGCCAAACTTGTTAGGTATCTTCTTGCTCAGAAAGGACATGAAGAATACGGTGAACGAGTATTGGGATGGCTTCAAGAAAGAATACCCGGACGAGAAAACACCGGAATAAGGAAATGAAAAAGAGCTCTTTTCGAAGAGCTCTTTTTTTGTTTTGAAGTAAGTTAAATACTGTGATCTTTTTTAATGACTGATTCTCTTTTCCGCTTCAGCAATTTGACGGTTCATCTCTTCTTCACGGTAAACCGCTTGCTCAACAGCCTCTGCGACAATCTGGGCCAAGGTAGTGTCCAAGGCTGAAGGAATGACTTCGTCGGCAGTTGGATTCTCTAACGAATTGGCGATGGCATAGGCCGCTGCCAGCTTCATTTCAGTTGATATGGTTTTGGCTCGTGCTGCCAAGGCCCCTTTGAAGATGCCCGGGAAGGCCAATACGTTATTGATCTGGTTTGGGAAGTCGCTTCTTCCGGTGCCAACAATGTAGGCTCCAGCCGCTTTGGCTTCTTCCGGGTCAATTTCTGGTGTAGGATTGGCCATGGCGAAAATGATTGGATTTTTAGCCATTTTTTTCACATCCTCTTTGCCTATGAGATTGCCTTTAGAAACACCAATGAATACATCAGCATTGTCCATCACATGATGAATATCACCCTTGACATCTTCAAAGTTTGAATACTTCAGGAGTTCTGTTTTGGCCTTATTCAAGTCCGTTCTGAACCGATGGATGGCGCCATGGGAGTCGCAAACGATCAGGGTCTTTACCGATTGACAGAGCGGTGAATCGATATGGAAACAACGAAGGAGTTTGGCAATGGCAATTCCTGCAGCACCGGCTCCGTTGATCACCACTTTTAGGTCAGTGAGTTCTTTTCCGGTCACCTTACAAGCATTAATTAAAGCCGCCAGCGTAACAATGGCCGTGCCATGTTGGTCGTCATGAAAAACAGGAATACCAATGTCTTGCAGCTGTTCTTCTATTTCAAAGCTTTCAGGCGCTTTGATGTCTTCCAAGTTGATTCCACCGAATGAAGGTGCAATTCGTCTAATGGTTTCAATGATGTGTCGGGTGTTGGTGCTGTCGATGCAAATGGGAAAGGCATTGATGCCTGCAAATCGCTTGAATAGCATGGCCTTTCCCTCCATTACAGGAAGTGAGGCTAAAGGACCAATATTGCCTAAGCCCAATACCGCGGTGCCGTTTGTGACAACGGCAATGGTATTGCCTTTAATGGTGAGGTCATAGGCTCTTTCAGGGTCTTTTTCTATTTCTAGGCATGGCTGAGCTACTCCGGGAGAATAGACCAAGGATAGCTTTTCTTTGGTGTCTACGGGAATCTTGTTGACCATTTCAATCTTCCCCTTCATCTCTTCATGTAACTTGACCGATTTCTTGTAAACTTCTTCCATCTATGCTAAAGATTAATGCCTGCGTAATTAATGCCCGCCAATTTATGGATATCCCAATTGAAAGTGCTCAGGTCTGAAGGATTAAATTTTATAAAATCATTATAGCCGCAAGCACGTGCAATCACTTTCATCAATTCAGTGGTGGCATTGAAGAAGTTGTGGAGTTGTTTCGCTAAGGCCTGAATTTGTAGTCTACTCCTGAAGTCCTCTTTTTGAGTGGCGATCCCAACCGGACAGAAGTTGGTGTGGCAAGCCCTCATTCCTAAGCATCCGATGGCCTGCAGTGCAGAATTTGAAACGGCGATGGCGTCGGCACCTAGCATTAAGGCTTTGGCAAAATCCTCGGCAACACGAAGTCCACCAGTGATGATCAGCGAGACATGATCTTCCTTTTTAAGGTCTAAATGCTTTCTGGCCCTCGCCAAGGCAGGAATAGTCGGAACATTGATGTGGTCTCTTAAAATGGTTGGTGCAGCCCCTGTTCCACCACCCCTTCCATCTAGGATGATATAATCCACACCAACAGCCAAAGCAAAGTCAATGTCTTCTTCTATTCTTGATGCGGCAATTTTAAAGCCGATGGGGATTCCACCGCTTACTTTACGAACGCGATCGGCGAATTCCTTAAAATCCTCTACCGTACGCAGATCAGTGAAAGTCGCTGGAGAGATCGCCGATTCGCCTTCTTTTAATCCTCTTACCTCTACGATTTTTTGATCAACTTTTTCACCGGGGAGATGTCCTCCTGTGCCTGTTTTTGCTCCTTGCCCTCCTTTAAAGTGGAAAGCTTGAACCTTTTTGATTTTTTCCCATTCAAAGCCAAACTGTGCGGAAGCCAATTCATAGAAATAACGACTATTTGCTTCTTGCTCCTCAGGCAACATGCCGCCTTCTCCCGAACATATTCCTGTTCCCGCCATTTCGGCACCTTTTGATAAAGCGACTTTTGCTTCAAATGAAAGGGCCCCGAAGGACATGTCCGATACGAATATGGGGATGTCAAGTGTTAAGGGTTTTTTGGCCTTAGCACCAATAATGGTGGTTGATTCAACCGGCTCCTCATCCAGCAACGGTTTATAGGCAAGTTGAGCAGGTAAAAACTGGATGTCCTCCCATTTTGGTAGAGTGTTTCGATCAACTCCCATAGCAGCAGTTTTGCCATGATGCCCCCAATTTTTCAGTCCATTTCGGGCAAGTTCATTGATGTATTGGGTATAGGGTTCTGTTGAGGCTGGATTTGTATCGGCATAAGCGCCCAAATAGCTGGTGCGATCGAAAGGAGAGGGGTTGTCAACTTCAAAGTCGAGCACTTCCTGTTTATCGATGATGACTTTGTCGTCAGAGATGGTAGCGGTGAATTTCTGTAAGAATTCGCTATTGTCTTATTCACTCACGCCAGTGTCAACGCGGTAATCCCACTGGTGTAGACCGCAGATCAAATTACCTCCATCGACATAACCATCAGCCAATAAAGCACCTCTGTGCAGGCACCGACCATATAAAACAGAGACCTCTTCTCCATACTTGATGACCACGAGGTCTGTGTTGGATACTAGGGCGTGAGTTGGTTTATTTTGTTCGAGGGATGAGAAGGAAGTTAGGTTGATCGGATTCTCCATGCATTTAATCGGTTAATCAGTAAGCTATGGATAAGATCAAAGAAATGAAAATGCGTGCTTTTTTCTTCTTGTTAGAATCCAGGCCCCATTAGAGGTCTATGCTAGCTTTTTTTCAAGCTCTTGTGTTCTCATAAAATAGAGGTAATCGGCGAGTAAGAATGCGCCAATCCCTGAAAAGGTATGCCACAAAAAATGTGTGCCCCAAGGGATGTAATCCGTAAATGACTGATCGACCTGCCTGAACCAAATGGCGGCAATAAAGCATAAGGAACCAATGATGATATTACCTGCTTTTCTATAGTGTAATTTACGCATAATCAAGAACAGCGGAGCGAGAAAGGCAATGCCACTGATCGTATAGGAAGCATTAATTCCTCCCTGTCCTGGCCATAGGTCGATCAGACCAAAACGCAATAAAAAAACCGGTGCCACCGGGATAAAGGCCATCCACCATTTAGGCAATGCTTTCGCCCAGAAATAAACGGTGATCATCAATGTCAGGATCAGGGCAGGCACAAAATCCATGAGTAAAAAAATCCTAGATGAGCGAAGGCCATGAAATAGGGTGCTTCCTAAACCGTTTAGGATCAAAAAAGGAATTGCAGAAAGTAAAAAGGCATACTCTTTGGGTTGTTTTCGGATCTTCCATAAAAAGTAAAAGGCTGGAGCTGCAATCAGGAGGGAGGAAAAAGCATTCCACGGTTCAACAATTAAATTGTCCGTGTATTGTGTTTCTGCATACCACGGACCACCATCGGATATTTGCATTGGGCCTATTGAAACCATCGAGAAACAAACCTGCTATTCCTATTTTAGTTCTGAGGTTATTTAGGTTTTATTGGCCTATTACTTGAACGGCTAAGGTTTTGTACGAACAGCAGTTGACTTGGCATCCTTTCTCATTTGTTGGTTATCCCAAGGGCTAACTTCGCCCTCGACATGAGTAGGCAAATGCCTGTCTTCGTTGAGCAGCGATTCTTGCATGGCGATTTCTTCTCTGGCCTTTGAAATGTAATCCTCACTATTCAGAATTTTTAGCGCCAGGCGCCTCAAGCTCTGTTCGTCGTATTTAATGAAATTCTGTGCTTGCCGTTGAATGGTATATTTTCGTTTGCCCAGCATAGCCAATGCATCTCCAGCCATTTTCACGGAGGTATCAAGTGTTTCGCGATAGATGTGCTGTACCTCTTTATCAAGAAGTTCATAGGCATCTACTCTACTCTTGGCCCGCATAAGAATTTTCAGGTGGGGAAAGTGTTTCTTCAGGGTATCCACCAACTGCAGATTGAGTTTTGGATTATCGATGGCGGATATAAGTATCTCTGCTTCAGCTGCGCCTGCTGACTCAAGTAAATCGACGCGGGTGGCATCTCCATAGTAGACCTCAAAGCCCATTTTTCGCAAAAGTTCCACTCGGTCAGAGTCGTGGTCGAGAATGGTTGCATTGACACCATTCGCTCTGAGGAACCTTCCTGCGGTGCTTCCAAAATGCCCAAAACCGACAATGATCACCTTGTTGCGCTCATCAATAGGGTCGGCTTTTCTTTCCTCTTTCTCTTTGGTGCCAATTCTAGGGAGCACCAGTCGTTCATTGATAATATTCAGCACCGGAGAGATGGTCATGCTGATGGCAGTGATGACCAAGAGAATATCGAGTAATTCCTGATTTAAGAGTTGGAGTTGATAGGCGAAGGACAACAGGACGAAAGAGAATTCTCCGATCTTGCTTAGGCCTACTGAAAAAAGAAGTTTTTGATCGAGTCCTACTTTGAAAATAGTGCCCACGCCCATCAGTACAAGAATTTTCAGCAGCATCGCGCCGACAACCAAACCGATAATGAGTACAGGTGCCTCCGCGATGACAACGAAATTAATGGATGCGCCAACGGCCATAAAAAAAAGACCCAATAGAAGTCCTTTGAAGGGTTCTAGATTGCTTTCAAGCTCATGTTTAAACTCGCTATTGGCCAGAACTACTCCTCCTAAAAAGGCACCCAAGGCTGGGCTAAGACCAACCAAATTCATGAGATAGGTAATGGCGAGTACGATCAAAAGAGCACAAGCCGTAAAAAGTTCTCTTAAACGTGTTTTGGCTACTTGTCTCAAGACCGGGACGAACAAATAGCGCCCTGCAAAAACCACCAAAGCAACACTGAGCAAGACAGCAAGGGTTTGAAAACCTAAGGGTAAGTTCTCTAGAAAGGAGCTGTGGTCACCACTTTCATGCGACGAGGCTCCATTACCAGAGCTAAGGAGGGGAAGCAGAGCCAGCATTGGAATGACGGCAATATCCTGAAATAACAGTACAGCGAATGAATTTTGGCCATAGGTCGTGTTCATAAGTCCCTTTTCCTTGAGGGTTTGGAGGACGATGGCTGTTGAAGAAAGAGCAAAGGCCATCCCTATGGTCAGGCCTACTTCCCATGTCAAATCAAAAACCAACAGACACAGGGCAAAAATTAGAAGTAGTGTCCCCGTAACCTGGAGGCCACCTAGTCCCATGATCGACCTTCTCATTTTCCAAAAGGCAGAGGGCTCAATTTCTAGTCCGATCAAAAACAGCATTATCACCACGCCGAATTCGGCGAAATGAAGTATGTCTTCGCCTTCTTCACCAATGAATCCAAGCAAAAAGGGGCCTATAATGATGCCGGCTAACAGAAAACCCAATACGGAACTAAGGCCAAGCTTTTTGGCCAGGGGAACGCAAATAATCGCTGCGGTGAGGTAAATAACGGCTTCTAATAAGATGGATTCACTCATGATTGATCTTGTTAGGTAGTTTCCGTCATGTCATTTAGGAATTGTAGATCGCTGACATTAATCTGCGATAAGTCCTTATTCGAAAGCCAATGCAACACTTTACTATATTCTTTTTCACAAAAGCCAACTTCCCGCGTCTTGAGTTGATTAGCACTGGTTATGGCAAATGGAGGTAAATAGTGCATACCGCAAAGACTTGCTGTTTGCTCAAAGGGACGCAAAAACTCATTGATGGTGTACTTATTTTTCCCTTCTGGTCCATAGATCTCGCGTGAACCTCCTGCTGTGATGGCGTTGAGGCAGACCTTGCCATTTAAGGCAAAGCCATAGGGACCATAAGCCCAATTGTATTGAAGGACCATGTCGATCCATTGTTTGAGTAAGGGCGGGCAGCTGTACCAGTATAAGGGATGTTGCCATATGACGATGTCGTGCCCGAATAACGTCTCCTGCTCATGGACTACGTCTATGTTAAAATCCGGATATAACTCATACAGGTCATGAACGGTAACATTAGAAAAGTTCTTAGCCGTTTGAATAAGGCGTTTATTCAACCGTGACGATTCAAAATTAGGATGAGCAAATAGGATGAGCAAATAGGATGAGGATGTTGTTCACATGCAATGGTCTATCGCATAAAAATAGAAAAACACCTCATTGAAAGAGACTTTATGTACTAAATCTTCTCTTGCTTTTAGGCCCAAAGTTTCTGATACTCCCCTTTGGGGTCGTACATCCCTTTTTGCCTTTCGATGTTAAATTCTCTTCCTCCTCTTGGGTCGTTGCCCACACCGGCAATGTAGATCCAGTTTCCATAGTTTGAGCAAGGATCATAGTCGATCAGCATTTTTTCAAAATACGCTGCACCAAGTCTCCAATCGATTTTCATCGTATGCATCAAGTAAGAGGCAACGTTCTGTCTTCCTCGATTGCTCATAAAGCCGGTTTGATTCAGCTCTCTCATGTTGGCATCAACAAAGGGTTCTTTGGTTTTGGCATCTCTCCATAAATGAAACAATTTATCCGACCGCCAGGTGATTTTTTCCTCTCCGCTAATTCCTGAGCGTTGGTAGATCCTCGCTCCGTACTTCAGCGCTACAAAGTGAAAATAGTCTCTCCAGATCAATTCAAAAATGAGCCAGTAGGTTGAGCTATTCTTTTTAATGTACCGTTCGAATTTCTTCACCTGCCAATAGACTTGTCGTGGAGAAATGCAGCCCAGTGCCAACCAAGGCGAGAATTTACTGGAGTAATCACCGCCGATAAGTCCATTTCTAGTTTGCTTATAGTTAGCCAGAAGTTCGGATCTCCAGAGATAGTAGTCCAGACGATCAGATCCGGCTTGTGCACCTCCTTTAAATTGGATCACCGTTCGTTCGTCGAGTGTCGGGTGTTCAAAACCTAGCTCATCTAGGGAAGGTATTTCCGTTCCGAAATCTGCAGGACTATTTAGATGAACCGGCGCCTCGAATGCCTCTCGTACGGCAGATTTCTTTTCAACTAATTTCCGAAATGTGGTAAAAGTATCGGGTAGCTCCGCTAAGCTGATGGGTAGATCTTGTAGATGATATAGCGTTTCGCCCCAGATGAAATGGACGTTGAGCTGCTTGGCGAGTTCTTCTTCCAAAGAGGTCTCCTCATAAGCACTTGCGGCTTGAGCATATAGTGTATCGCAAGAGAAGTCTTTGCTTACTCGTAGAATTTCCTCTTTGGGATCTCCAATGCAAAAATGAAGGTCTGATCCTATTTGAATAAGGGATTTTTTCAGTTCGGTTAGCGATTCGAGCAGGAACTGAAGTCGAAAGGCTCCCATACGCTCAATACCCAATTGTTTTCCATGAAGTAATGTTTCGTCAAGGACATACATGGGAACAACTTCTTCGGTTGCCGCTGCTGCTTTCAACAGTGCTTCATTGTCCTCTAGGCGTATGTCGTTTCGAAACCAATAGATCGATCTGCTCATAATGTTGCTATTCTTTCAAGATAATGAGCTGCCTGTTCAATCAATTGGTTTTTGGACTCAGGAGAATTTTTATCCCAAACACGATAGATCATGCTCATGCGCTGATTTTTTTCCAGTTTTTCCCTATGCTCCTCAATGAAATTCCAGTAAAGGCTATTGAATGGACAAGCCTTATCGCCAATTTTCTTCTTATGATCGTAGGTACATTGGGTGCAATAATGACTCATCTTGTGCATGTAATTGGCGGAAGACACATAAGGTTTTGTCGCCACAATCCCGCCATCTGCAAATTGGCTCATGCCCCGCGTATTGGTGATCTCTACCCATTCGATCGCATCGATATAAATGCCCAGGTACCATCGGTCAACTTCATCTGGATCAATTCCTGCCAGAAGGGCAAAGTTACCGGTGACCATCAGGCGCTGGATGTGATGGGCATAGGCATGATCCAGTGACTGTCCGATGGAGTGAGAAAGGCACTTCATATCGGTTTCCCCAGTCCAAAACCAGTTGGGTAGTTTTCGATTATGATCAAAAAAGTTTTTATCCGCATAGTCCGGCATGTGCATCCAGTAAACGCCCCTCATGTACTCTCTCCAACCTAGGATTTGTCTGATAAATCCTTCAATGGCCGATAAGGGAGCGTGTTCAGGTCTGGTGTCATATACTTCTTCTATTTTGCGAATGACCTCTAGCGGGCTGATCAATTTGGCATTCAAGGCGAAGGAAATCCTGGAGTGAAATAAAGACCAGCCTTGAGTAGTCATGGCATCCTGGTAGGCTCCGAATTGTGGCAGGCACTCTTCGATGAAAAAGTCCAGTTGGGCGAGCGCATTTTGACGACTGGTGGGCCAAACGAAATTTTTTTGGTCAATATGTCCAATCGTTTCAATTCCCTTTTTTCGGATGAGTTCAACCAAGTGCGTAACATCCGTATGAAAAGAATTGACTGGAGGAAGTGATGTGCCTTTCGGCATTTTCTTCCGGTTCTCATGATCATAGTTCCATTGGTCACCAACAGGTTTTGTTCCATCCATCAGCACGTCATGTTTCTTTCGCATATGGCGATAGAAGTTCTCCATGATCAATTGCTTTTTGCCTTTAAAAAAATCTCTGAGCTCATGTCGCTCGGTAAGAAAATGCTCGGTATCAACCTCTTGGTAAGAGATGGCTAACGACTCGCAATACTCCTTTAATTGTCGATCTAGTCTGTATTCGTCCGGTAATTGATATTCGAACCGTTCAATCCCATGGGTTTCTATGATCCAGCTAAGGTTTTCGGTCAGAGATTGTTTGTTTCGTTCATCGTCTAAGGGGAGGTAAAGCACCTGATGCCCATTTGTTTTGAGGTGCTCAGCGAAGGTGCGCATGGCGGCAAAAAAAGCCACTACTTTTTGGATATGGTGAGTCACATAGCTTAACTCTTGTTCCATTTCCATGATCACATAGAGCACCTCTTCTGAGCTTTGATCATACCAGCTGTGGGTATGATTCAGTTGGTCACCTAGTATGAGTCTTAATTTTTTCATGAGGGTATTTGTGATTGGTAGCTCGCGAGAGGATCAGTTCAAGCTGATTTTTTATTTCTTCTACATCTCTCGCTACAGTAGACGACTTCTTCCCAACAGCTTTTCCATTTTTTCCGCCATTCAAAAGGACGATGACAGACTGGGCAAGTTTTGGTCGGTAGTTGACCTTTTTTCATGATAAATTAACCATAACATGAGCCCAATGTTTGCCTCATTGCATTCTCCTACCTGGAAGGGTATGCCTGGAGAGAATTCTATAGTTTTCTTTTCTCACTTCAGGATGCTTCTTATGTGTCCAAAGCGATTTTCTAGCCTTTTCTGATGCTTTTTTTACATCGACAATGGGTTGTAGTTCTTCAGGATTTAGGCCTAATAGGCGAAGGTCAATAGGGGGCATGAGCCAAGGTTCATGAATGTACTCCTTTGGGACTTCACGAAGTTCAGGCACCCATTTTTTAATGAAGGTTCCATCAGGATCATGTTCTTGACTTTGCTTGATCGGATTATAGATACGGATGGTGTTGATGCCGGTCATGCCTGCTTGCATTTGAAACTGCGGGTAGTGAATGCCTGGTTCAAAATCAAGGAATTGTGACGCAAGGTAAACGGCTCCTTCCTTCCAATGTTGCCATAAATGATGGGTCAAAAAACTGACAAGCATGGCACGCATACGAAAGTTAATGTAACCCGTTTCATGAAGGCAGCGCATACAGGCATCGACCAAGGGGATTCCGGTCTTTCCGTTTTTCCAGGCATCCAGTAAGTCTTGCTGAGGTGTTTTTTGCAATAGGTCGTAACCCCGGTTGATGTTTTCGAACTCATAGCGTTCTTCCATTTCAAACTTCTGGACAAAATGATCGTGCCATTGTAATCTAGAACCGAAACTTGATGACTGTTTTTTGAAGCCAAATCTTTCTTTGGCGTTTAGACGTACCTGGTACACTTCTCGAATACTCAAATTGCCCCAGGCCAGGTAAGGTGAGAGTCTGCTGCAGCCTTTTCGACTCGCTTCAGGTTTAGATATAGAGGCAGCATAATGTGCAATACGTTCTGACAGAAAGCTCTTGAGGTATCTTCTACCCGTAGTAGTGCCTCCCTTCTGAAAGTTAGGGTTTGGGATTTGGAACTGTTTTGGGACGGGTTTTCCAAATTGCTGGTGTATGTCATGATCCAATTCAATGGTGCTTAACGCCTTCAAATCTGGATGTTCCATTGAGGCATTCATGAGCCCATGCCAGTGCTTTAGCCAGTGTTGTCTGTTCTTTGCTCCTCTGAGCACCCCATTGTACATGAATTCTTTCCAGACAATGTCCTTTGAAAGACAAAACTGATGCAGCCATTTGTCAAGGTCGTAGGTCACTTGTATTCCCGTTTCTTCATGCGAGTAGATCGTCAGGATATGGTAGTGTTCTGATAGTGTGGCCAGGAGTTGACGAAAAGGAGCAAAAAAGATAGTCAGTTGATGACCCAATGGCTTAAGCTGCTGATTCATATCCGCTAAGGACTCCCACACAAATCGCCAATGCCTGACGTCATAGTGCGGGTCATTGATGAGCAGCGGATCAAAGCAGTAGAGGAGCAAAAGCCTATCGCCTGATGCAATGGCGGTTTTCAGGGGTTGATGATCTGACAAACGCAGATCTCGCTTAAACCAGACGATAGATAGCTTTGGCTTTTGCACGTAGATTAATCACGTGCAGAAGTGAATTGTTTATCTTTTCTAGCCGGTAATCCCTCTTATTGCTCGTTAAAGAAAAGAAGTGAGGTGTTCCTGTACCCGTTGTTGTCTCCATACCAATCTTTGTAGACTGTACCTGAGCTGATCGACCAATCCACGAATTTGGTATATCCTTGATCGATCCGTGCTCTTTCCACCGGATACCTGAAATTATGTATGATATGAATAGCCCAGGGTAGGTTATTCTTGGTCTGATACGTTTTGCCCGCATTAAAATCAGTGTCATCTTCGAGTGTACCGAATAATGCGTTGTTCGCGAGTTGAGTGGGTTGTTTTCCGGCAAGATGAATTTCCTTACCTCGCTCGGTGCTCTTGAAAATAAAAGGGTTGAACGGCGCTTCTCCTAGCAGCGTGGGGTCAATGGGTTGAGTGAATTCAATAATGATTTCAAAAGGGACGTTGGGAATCACAGATTCAGTAGGTTCTGTATTGACAAATCGCTCCCCAGCAGCCGGTTGCACATGATTGTATGAGTCGTTAAAGACGATTATTGTTGCTTTATTCTGTCCACTTTCAAGTCCTTTTTCATTGATTGTGGTATTATTTCCCAGCGTACTAAAGCCGCTGACTGAAGCAATGAGGGCAGGATCAACATCAAGTTCAATACCAAAACCACTGCGTTCCCCAGCGCCAACGGCTTTCAGCACAAAATTCATTTTCAATCGCACGCTTTGATTTGCACTATTCAAAACGTTCGTAAATCGATAGCTTACCACCATGTCGTTGAAATCGTAGTCTCCAAGCTTTGGCCAAAGATCTTCAAATGCAAAAGAGCCCATTCCCAGAGCAGAAGGTGTATACACATCGGCAGCTGCCTCAGGATCGTTCGGATAGTCGTCTAATTCGTCAATGACCCCGTCATTGTCGGAATCGACTTGGCCTAAATCTTCTGCTGCACATTTCCAGGCAGTCAGGTCATTGATCTTTTTATCAAAGGTTTTGACAATGCTGTAAGCGCCATCTTCTTTACTGATCTGGATGAGATTGGAGTTGGCATCATTCGTTCCCACAAAAATTCGATCTTGGCGATCAATGGCCATGGAGGTCAATTGAAAAGGGAAGTTTTCCGCACTTATTCTGACGATCTCAGCAGTGCCGTTTTCGTCATTGATTTCCGTGAACTTATAAAGTCCCGAAAAGCAGGCAAGGTAAAGTTCTCCGTTCGAGTCAAAAGCCAGGTCACCGCCACCACTGTTATTGATAAAACCATTAATATCGTATGACGCGACAACCTCATTGGTTTCGGCAAGCACTTTATACATCTTGGTGTTGTTCGACATGTAAAAATGACCTTGATAAAACTCCAGTCTTGGGTAGCTTCCGTTGAACGGATTTGATGTATGCTTGATGTTGAATTCTTGCGTTGCGATATCATAGGCATAGAGCGTTTTTCCCACATTGATGTAAACCATGTTGTTTGCTTGGTCTAATGCATTGGCTATCGATCCTCCGGGTAAAGTGGGTAAGGCCACTTCGTTGAAATCATTGGTGCTCACATCTATGGAAAAGAACTGAGCATTGTTATTGACGGCATACAAATGGTCATAACAATTGGCTGAAGCAGCCTCTGAGGCATAGGAAAAAATGTCTAGGCGAGCAGTGGTGCCCAAGATGTCAATTGGAAAAACTTGCGAAGCATTCGCTTCAATTTTAATGACTTTGATCTTTGTGGTGCTTGTGGGAACGGTAAACTGGACATCAAGTCCATTTGGCTGCTTGACATAATTACCGATCGACTGCTCAAGCCCCTCAAGTTCATAGGTTAAGGCGTATTTTGCTGAAGAACTCCCTTTATCGTTGATTAGCAGTTGGACCGTTTTACTCGTTTCAAAGGTGAAATCTTCAGGAAAAACAATCTCCTGTATAGCATTCGCATCTTCTTGAATGATCTCTGGTTCTTGAATACATCCAACCAAAAAAAGTACGGCTAGACCAAGGATAAATTTCTTCATATAGCAAAAGTCCTGGAAATTCCTTGAAGAATAGCAGAGGTTCGATAACTCGACAGATTTCATCGATTAATCGCATATTTCATCGATAAATGATTTTGTAAAAAGTGTCTCTATTGAGTCAAATGCTTATTCGATCGGATCTTTTGAGAAGTTCGGCGACTCTTTTTGCTGCCTCGACCGCTCCATCCATGTAGCCGGGAAAGGAAGGTGCTGTTTCACTACCCGCTTGAAGCAGTTTTCCTTCAAAAAGTGGCTCTGCTAAAAGGGGGTTGCCATTATTTTGATGAGGCATAACTGGAGTTGGGTATGCCTTAAACGTAAAAGGCTCAGTTGACCAGTCCATCTCTGCATAATCACATGTAGCGATCTTTTCTTTTTCGAAAAATCGGGATAGCTGATTTCTAACGGCTTGCTCCCGAATCGTAGCAGGCTGTTGCGCCCATTGCTCATGGACAAAACCTTTTAGGGCGTAGCCTTTTTCGTTGGAGTGATCATACATTTCTGTAACAGGTCCTTTCTGGGAGTAAATAGTGCCTACTTTCATGTGCTGCCAGAACGGGTCTTTTGAGAATAAACCTACTTTGATGGATTCACCCATCCAAGTATGTGTAGTTCCAAACAGCTTTACTGATGCTGAGGGTAATTCGGGAATACACTTGATGGTCTCGGCAAAAAGATGGGGTGGAAGGGTATTGACGACAGTTTGAGTTGTGAATGACCCTTTGTTGGTTTCAATGTTGACTTGTGTGTCTTGAAAGCGTAAACTGAGTACCTGATGATCGAATGCAATTTGGTCTTTTGAAAGCATGCTCTGCAACGCTTGGATCAATTGGGCCGTACCTCCCTTGATGCGGTAACTTGTTTCTGTTTGATTCGGCAATTCGTATAATTGGGCATGTCCATCTGGCTGCTCATAGACGGCATATTGACCATAGTCTTGCTCGACTATCCCAATACCCAGTTCTTGGATAAGGTTGATGAGATGCTGGTGTTTGTCAGCAAACCAAGTGGCTCCAAGTTCTAGCGTGGTTCCACTTTTGTTTAGTGTATGAATTCTACCACCAGACCGGTCTCTCGCTTCTAATATGAGGGCTTCAGTTCCACTCTTCTTTAATTCATAAGCCAATGTGAGCCCTGCTAGTCCTGCACCCAGTATGATGATTTTGTTGTCGCTCTTTTCCACCTTGGTTTAACCCCTTATGGCATAAATTGATTCAACTATCTACACTTTTTCCAGCGTTCTGATCGCATAGATACATGCGAGAGTTTATGTTCAATGTAGTTTGATGAGTAGCAAATTCCTGATTAATTTCAGGCAATGCAGCTTGAATCGAAACTCCCTGAGGTAGGCGTGACCATCTTCACCAAGATGTCACAAATGGCAACACAGTATAATGCGATCAATCTTTCACAGGGTTTCCCTGACTTCCCAGTGGATCCTCAGTTGATCGAGTTGGTCAATCATTACATGCAAAAGGGACACAATCAGTATGCGCCCATGCCGGGCCATCACGCCTTAAGAATGGCGATCGCCACCAAAACCGCGAATTGCTCAGGATGGAAACCTTCTGTTGAGGAGAACATCACCGTCACTTGTGGCGCAATCGAGGCGATCCATTCTACCATTGCCGCATTAATTGGACATGGCGATGAGGTGATCATTTTGGAGCCAGCCTACGATGCTTACGAACCCATCATCAACCTGCATGGTGGCGTGGCTGTTGGCGTTCCTTTACGGTCATCTGATTATTCCATTGATTGGGAATTGGTTTGGGATGCGATCAATGAACAAACCAAGCTATTGATCATTAACTCACCGCACAATCCTAGTGGGGCTATCTTGACTCAGGAGGGCCTTGAATCCTTGGAAGGTATCATTGAAGAGACAGGGTTGTGGCTACTTTCAGACGAAGTATATGAACACATTGTCTTTGATAAGGCCGAGCATTTGTCGGTTTTGAGATCTGAAATCTTGCGAAAACATGCCGTAGTCGTTAGTTCTTTCGGGAAAACGTTTCATGCCACAGGCTGGCGACTTGGTTACTTTGTAGCACCTGATCTTTTAACCAGAGAAATCAGAAAGGTGCATCAGTACAACACCTTCACCATTCATACACCTTCACAGTTGGCCTTGGCCGAGTACCTAAAAGAGTCTGAACGCTACCTCGGGGTATATCGACTGTATGAAGAAAAGCGTGACTTCTTTTTATCGGCTATGAAAGGATCGAAATTCAAGCCTATTCCCTCATCGGGTACTTATTTTCAGTTAATGAATTACGCTGATCTTAGTGATGAACATGACGTAGACTTCGCAGAACGGCTCACCAAAGAAGTGGGTGTGGCTTCGATACCGACCTCTGTCTTTTATCAAGATAAGCAAGACAATAAGGTGCTTCGCTTCTGTTTTGCAAAAAATGAAGAGACCTTAACAGCGGCCGCCGAAAAATTATCCATGCTCTGATATTGCTGTGCAAAGACATATAGAGCGGGTCTTCTCCTTATATTTGTTTATGCAGCAACTCAAACTTGCACTCATTCAATCCGAAATACACTGGCATGAGATCAATGCGAACTTAGCCATGTACGAAGAAAAGATATGGCAGCTCAATGAGCAGGTGGATGTGATTGTTCTTCCTGAAATGTTCCAGACCGGCTTTACCAAGGAAACGAGTCTTGCCGAACCGATGAACCTGACCACCTTCAAGTGGATGAAGCAAATGGCGGCCCAGACGAAAGCCGCAGTGACGGGTTCTTACATGGTCAAGGAGAATGGAAAGGTATTCAATCGCCTTTTATGGATGCAGCCAAATGGGCATTACGTGAGTTACGATAAGGCGCACCTCTTTCGCATGTCAGGCGAAGATCAATACTTTGATGAAGGCAATGAACGTCTTATCGTGGAGTGGAAAGGCTGGAAGATCTGTCCAATGATCTGTTACGATCTAAGGTTTCCTGTGTGGTCTCGCAATACAAATTTGGAATATGACCTGCTGCTCTATGTTGCCAACTGGCCGGCTGTGCGCATAAGCGCTTGGGATGCCCTCTTGAAGGCGCGGGCAATAGAAAATTTAAGCTATGCTGTGGGCGTAAATCGAGTAGGGGATGACGGGAATGCCATTGCTTACAATGGCCACTCCGCTGCGTTTGATCCAAAGGGGGATGTGATGGTTTTTTCTGAACAGGATGAACTACTAATTCTTACCTTGAACAAACTGGATTTGGTAACCTACCGTGAAAAATTTCCAGCACAACTGGATGCTGATGCTTTTACTCTATCGTCAAAAAGTTTTTGATCAATTCAAGATCTCCCTCCTGATGAATTTCTGTGTCGAACAGGCTGAGCATCTTTGCTAAAACCGGATGCTCTCCGTCAAATATTGTCATTATCGGTTGTTCTTTTTTGCGTAAAGCTTCGAATAGTCCTGCCAAGACACCTATCCTGACTTCTTTATTGCCTTCGATCCAAAGGACAACTTTTTTGGCTTCTTTGATCAGGTCTTTGCCAATAGCCAATTGGTATTGATCGGAGGCTTGATCGGCTTCGAATAGGGTTAGTCCGGGAAAGTTTTTCTTTAGCTCATTACGAAGCGGATGAGTATAATGAATCTCCTCTATGGGTTTTGCCTGAAGGTAAATGAAGAGCTGCATTATTGAATGATCACTTTGGTGCTTTGTGTTTGTCCATCTTCATTAACGACACGGAAAATGTAAAGACCACTGGCCAATCCATTGGTCGCTAGGCTTACTTCATTGCCGGGAGTGATGGGGAGGCCTTCAATTATCCTTTGCCCGTGCATATTGACAACCTCTAAAACACCGTTTGCATTGGTCAGAACCTTGATCTCCGTTTCTGCAGGATTTGGCCTCACCCTCAAGAGAATGGTTTCTTGATTGCCATTATTTTCACTGATGTTGTCCAGCATCAGCAATCCGCCTTTGATAGAGCCTAATACCAAAATAGGTAACCCTTTCCCGAAGATATCGGCTGAGGTCATGGCCTGTTGTATTCCCAAGGAAGAGCTACGCGTTCTTTCATTGTCAAAATAAATGCTCGAGATAGGATTTGTTGCCAAAAAATCTAGATCGATTGGCCCTCTATACGCTCTTAGTTCACCGCTTAGGTCAGTCGTAAGCAAGTCGTCGATACCGTTTCCATCAATATCAGTGACCAATACATTTAAATTGAGTCGTTCGAAATCATCAATGATCCCGGCAAAGGCTCTTTGCTCAGGACTGAAAGTAAAATTTCCTTCATTGATAAAAAGAGAAAGTGAACCGAACTGTTTGCCCAACAGCAGGTCAGGATCTTGGTCTCCATCGATGTCATACCAGAGGGCGTGGTCGTTGGCGGCAATGTTGATGGATAGGCTAAGGGCAGGGGCAAAATTTTGGTTACCTGTGTTTTGACGAAAGTAAATGGCTGAGTTGCCTAACGGATCCGTGCCTTGATAACATAAGTCCAGATCGCCGTCTAAGTCTAGGTCAACAAACCGGGGTTTGATGAAGGTCAATTCTTCACCCAGCAGGCTCAAGTAATTCTCATCCACCAGCTCAAATTGAGGAGCTACAGGGTTGCCTACATTTTCTAAAAGCAGCAGCTTGGCGAAAAAGCCGGAAGACTCCAGTCGTCCTTTATTCCCAATGATCAAGTCCTGATCTCCATCCTGATCGATATCAACAAATTCTGGGTAGGCGTATTCACCGAAATCGAGCATTTCATTTTGAAGGAAGGGTTGTGCGTTTTGATAGTCAGGAATTAGCGCATTGCCTACGTTCGGAAAAACGTTGACATGAGCGGCCAATTCAATTTGATTGCCAATGTTTTCATCGGCATTCGTTGATATCAATAGATCCAACAGTCCGTCTTCGTCAATATCTTCCAAGAAGGCACTTGGAAAGAAAGGAAAACCCACTGGATCGTTCGCTGGAAATCTTTGAATACGGGTCATCAGGGCATTGTTGGCATCCCCTTCATTTTCTATGAAATAGAGTGTTTCACAGGTTTCGTCAGAGGTGATCAGGTCTTGGTCACCGTCATTGTCTGCATCGAAAAGTAGGATGGTTTTACCGCCGATATGGGCAATGGCTTCGCTCTCATTCTGCTCTTGGATACTCATGCTTACGTTGCTGGTCGGACAGGCTTGCCCAAAGACAAAGTCATTGCACCCGCATTCCTCAAAATTCCCCCATCGCCGTTCACTGCGCGTGAACTCTAAACTCCCGCAGGTTCCGGTGTTCAGGTAAAGGTCAATGGAGTTGGCATTGCCAAACCGGAAAGTGAGGATGTCAAGCGCCCCATCGCCGTTGACATCGGCAATACCAGGGATATCGGTTGGTGCCATTTGTATGTTGGCACCATTGTCAAAGGTGAGGAAGTTTTTGGCCAAGGCCCAAGAGATCGCATCGCTAGTGCTGGTGTTGCGGTACACTTTGATGCCTAAAGAAGTTGTGGTAAACAGGTCTTTTTTGCCGTCACAATCAAAGTCTTTTAAAAGGAGTAAGGAACGAGTATCTGCTGGGAAGACATTGTCGAATTGAGGAGAGCGCACGTATCCCTCCGTTGTTCGTAAGTAGGTGGTGATGTCACGCGAGATGCGATGATAGATGACCAGGTCTTGAACGTTGTCTCCATTGAGGTCAAGTGTTTGAAATTGGGCTGCGTTCAATCCTCCTTCCCAAGCCCGAGATAAGGGGATTCCATTTGCTCGAACCGGTACATCAAATTTGGGCTGAAACCGGAATTGTCCGATCATGGAACCGCTACAAAAGAGAAGGAACAAAAAGATGAGTACTTTGCTCATTGCCTGCAATCTAAGCTGAAAACTTTCTCCATTCAAGGTACTATAACGCAGTTTTTTGCATTAGTGTATTAACTTTGATCGAACCTTTCCAATATGATCGAATCACTCTATCAAGCCTATCTTTCGAGTAGTGGAATCTCTACCGATACCCGTACAATTGAAAAAGACAACATTTGGTTCGCCCTGAAAGGACCAAATTTTAATGCCAACAAATTTGCAGCGCATGCCCTTGACAAAGGCGCCTCCCTTGTGGTGGTCGATGATGCTGCTTATCAAAAGGATGAACGATATTTTCTCGTTGATGACGGGTTAAAGGCACTGCAAGTCTTGGCGATGCACCATCGTCAGCAGCTTAATATCCCCATTTTAGCCATCACGGGGTCTAATGGAAAAACCACGACCAAGGAATTGGTTCGAGATGTGTTGGCGAAGAAATACAAGGTGTTGGCAACGGTGGGTAATCTCAATAACCACATTGGTGTTCCGCTTACCTTATTGCAGATCGATGATGCCGTTGAATTTGCGGTGGTCGAAATGGGGGCTAACGCCCAACAGGAGATTGCCATGCTATGTCAGATCGCAAAACCAGATTATGGCTTGATCACGAATATTGGTAAGGCCCATTTAGAAGGGTTTGGAGGTGTGGAAGGCGTCTTTAAGGGAAAGACAGAAATGTATGATTTTTTGGCAGCCTCTGGCTGTTGTGTCTTCGTGAATACCAATTTCCCGCGCTTGGTTGAAAAGCTTCAAGTCTTAGGTATTGAACATACTTCTTACCCCAATCCAGGGAATGATTTGGAAGTAGAACTCGTCTCCGAAAAGCCGGCATTAGAGATCAAGGTGTATGATCAATTAGTGACCACCACATTAACCGGGGGCTACAACGTAGATAATATTGCTGCCGCACTGTGTGTAGGGCAATATTTTGGCGTAGCAAAAGAAGATGCACTAACAGCAGTGCGCACCTATGACCCTGACAACAACCGATCACAGGTTATGCAGAAGGGTAGCAATCTCATTGTGCTTGATGCCTATAATGCGAACCCTTCTTCCATGCGCGAGGCCTTAGTCAGTTTTGACAAGAGAGATGCAGAGCACAAAGTCGTTATTTTGGGTGATATGCTTGAATTAGGAGAAGCATCCGAAGAAGAGCATGAGGCTATCGGTCGACTCACCACAAGTTTGAAGAAGACAGAGGTCCATTTTTGTGGTAAAGAGATGCGAACGGCATTGATTGGTAATCCTGCTGCACATTATTGGCCTACGAAAGAAGCGCTCTCGGACTACTTAAAGGCCCATCCTTATGAAGAAGTTCAGGTATTGATCAAAGGTTCGCGTGGAATGGCCTTGGAAACCCTACTCGAGGTGCTATAAAAAAAGAGGGATGGCACCACCCATCCCTCAACCTCAACCTAAGAATTGGCGACCTGGTTAACTAACCAGTTTGTTTGTCACCTATTTTCTCACCTTATTTTCTCGTGAATCTGATGGTTTTTCCATCTTCAGAGATTTCGGCATCTATACTTTTTATCAACTTCAATAACTTGATCGCTGCATTAAGATCGTCAGTTGGCAATGTTGCCGTTAGCGGTTCTTCAAGCGTTGTTTTATCAAAGTCGTTGGTAATGACAATGTTGTATTGTCTTTCTAATTCCTTGAATACGGCACTCAGTGACATGCTTTCAAAGTCAAATTCTTTATTGCGCCAAGAAGCAACACGGTTAGGATTGATTTCAATCACATCGCTAAATTCCCCTTTCGTAATGGCTACCATTTCCCCAGGTGTGATGGCGACCGTTTCTTGACCATTGATTTTGTTTACAGCTACCTTACCCGTTTTACAGGCTACATTCAGCTCTCCTTCTCTTTCTCTTACATTAAAACTCGTGCCAAGGACGGTTACCGTACCGAGACTCGTTTGCACAGAGAATTGACTTCCTGGTTTTACTTCGAAAAAGGCCTCTCCCTCAAGTTGGACTAGCCTGTTTTCTTCCCATTCTTGTGGTGAAAAGGAAATAGAGCTCACCGCATTTAGGTGAACAGTAGAACCGTCTGGCAACATGACCGTACGGTTTTCAGCCAAACTGGTCGTAAAGACTGAGGATTCATTACTCAGATTTTCGTTTGACGGAAGCAGAAAAAAAGCACCTAAAGCTAAGATGAAAGAGGCCGCTACTCCGATCAACCAATTTCTTCTCGAAATGGAGATCACTTTAGGTGAATGTTGGGTTTGAGAGATTTTCTTTTCCAGTTCTTGCCAAGCGATTTGTTTGGATTTGTTCGACGGAACCTCCAGCTGCTTAGCACCTTCAACGAATTTCTCAAAAGCATCAAAATCGTCAACAGCAGCTTTCTCAGCAGCCTCTTTACTAGAGATCTTGCCTTCTAACCACTGCTGCTCCCAATTGATATGGTGCTTTTTTTCTTCCATTATGCTTTATTTACCCGCACTAACATACATACCCTACCCAAATTAGAAATATAAATTCAAAAATATTGAAGGGGTTAAGTCAAGCAATACCAAGTCCCGATAAAGTTCATCAGGGACCGTCGCTCCAGCCACCCCATTCAGCACATCTTCCAAGGCATCGGTTTTTAGTCTTCTGCTTTGCACGTTGATGCGGTTATATGCATTCAATACCGATAAACCGAATTCTCCTTTGAGGTGTTTGTTGCCAAACTTCAGTGCAGCCGATAGATCCAATCGATGGTATGCAGGAAGTCGCTCTGCAGTTTTATTGGTGTTAATGATCTCATAGTTAATCACATTTCCCTGGTTGTCAGAAATGAAATTGATCTCAGGAGCTAAGAACGGACGACCACTACCGTATATCCAGGACGCCGATAGTTTCCACTTGGGTAGATCAAGTAGATGCACGAATTTCAGTTCGTGCCGTTGATCAAGTCTAGCGGCAATTTCTGCTCCGCTGTTGATATTATCCAGCCTGTTAAAGGCACGTCCATAACTGTAGGCTAACCAACCCGTGTAGTTGCCTTTTGATTGTTGGATCAAAAAGTCAATGCCATTGATGTAACCATTTCCTCTAGCAAAGGTCAATTCGGGAGAGCGTTCATTGGTCAATGGGTCAACTAAGTGAGAAACCAGAAATTCATTGATCCCATCATTTTCCTTTCTGAAATATTCCAGATCCAAGATGAGCTGATCCTTTTTGTATTGCATGCCGACAATGTAGTGGTCTGATGTCATGACATCGATATCGAAGCCATTGGTTCTGGAGGCATTTTCAGCACTTAGGAACGAACCGTTTTGAACATTTGAAAAAGGATCATCAAAAATGACTTCTTGTAAGAGCTGAACATATTTGCCATAGGCAGCTTTTAGACCAAAGTTTGGAAGGAATTGATAATTGAATGAAATTCTTGGTGTCAAATAATTTTGCGTACTGATGTCGTTCACATTATACCGTAGCCCGGCTTTTAGCTGGAGTTTATCACCTATGTTAAAATTGTCTTCAAGGTAAAAGGACATGGTATTTCCTTGATCGGTCGGGTTGGGGTTTGTCTGCCCTCTACTTCGTTCTTCTTCAATGATCGATCTGTTTTCGATCTGTAGATTAGAAAAGTTGATACCTGCTGCTAAACGATGTTTTTTAAAGGAGTTGATTTCATTGTGAAAATTAACCTGTAGGTCTTTGACGTCATTATTTCTGACTAAGCGGTAAAGGCGCGTTTGGTCTCCGATGCTGTTGAATTCTTCGTCTTCAAAGAAGTAGTTGAAGTAATGATCCGATTCGGCAATTTGAAGGCTCGAGTAGTAGTTTGTGCTCCAGTTCCTGGACCAATTCAGTCCTAGTCCTCGATTACCCCATTCGGCTATTTCTGTGAAGGTGTTGACACTAAGGATGTCATTGGGGTCGTCAGGCGCTCTATCGATAATGTCGTAACTCGTATCTAAATTGTCTTTGCCATTGTATAAGCTAAAGCTTAGGAGGTCCCGTTGCGTTAGTTTATAGGAGGCCTTGAGGTTAAGGTCATAAAATGAAAAATCCGGACGGATAAAATCATCAGAGGTTTGGTCTTGAAGTTGATTTGACTGTTCCCTGTAATTGGCATAAAGCTTCTCAAATAAGTTACCTCTGATGATATCAGTGTAGGCTCTTCTGACATTGAAATGCAAAGCTCCTCTTCCAGCTGGCAAGCGGTACATTGGCATTGAATTTTGCACTAAGGAGATTGATCCCGAGGCTGTAATTAGGCTCGAGGTAAGAGCCGGTGTTTCCTGTCATGTCTACAACACCTGAGATTCTATTGCCATATTTTGCGCCAAAGCCCCCTTTATAAACCTGGATATCTCGAATGGCATCCGAATTCATTGCACTAAAGACACCAAAGAAATGATCTAATCGGTAAATGGTGAAGCCATCGAACAAGACCAGGTTGTGGGATGAAGGGCTGTTTCGGATGGACAATGCCGATGAGGTTTCATTGGTAGCACTAATGCCGGGCAAGAGCTGCAAGGCCCAAAAAACGTCAAGCTCGCCCAGACTCGGTAAAGAAGCCAAGGACTTTGGGTTGATGGTCATTTGAGAGATGGCATCACCATAGCTCACGGAATTAGGAACGGTTTCAACAACTTCGAATTCAGATAATTCCATGGTGGATTCCACCATCAAGATCTGTACAGTTTGGCGTGCTTTTCCTGGACTAAGCTTTACTTTTGAATCTTGATAACCCACATAGCGCACTTCAATCGTACTGGTGTCGGTAGGGATCGAAGGCAGCTTGAAAAAGCCATCCCTATTGGAGATGGTTCCTTGATTTCCGCCTTCAATTCGAATCAATGCATTGGGTAGACTTTCACCGGTCATGGCATCACGAACTACACCAAAAAGGGTGATGTCAAATAAACTAGGCGTATTGACATCTACACTGATTCTTTTTGGGACCAAAATGATGTTCTTGCCAACGATTTGGTAGTCAATTCCCGCGTTTTTGAAAATGCCGTTCAAAAATTCAGTCAGCGGAGTGTTGGCAAAGTTACCACTAACATTTACTCCCAAGATCAAGGCATCATCGTAGGACACATTGATGTCGTATTTGTTCTTAAGCGTCCTGATCACCTTGCTCAGCGCAGTGTTGTCGAAAACCTCATTAATGCGCGTAGCCTCTATGTTCTGACCAAACAAGGTAGTCGTCATGAATAAGAAACCGATGGCAACTAAAATTCGCACAGTGTAATGATGAGGGTTCTTTGGCGTAGTTCATACGGACAACGGCGAATCTCAGCAGATTTAGATCTTGTGCCCGAGATGCTGACGTATATGATTCAAGGCGCCGTGCATGCGTTTTTCTATGGCTTTAACGCTCAACTCCAGTCGCTCGGCAATTTCTTGATAGGTCATTTCATCAATGCGGTTCATCAGAAAAACTTCTCGCTGTTTTTCCGGCATTTCTCCGATCACCAGATCCAATTTGGCTTTGAATTCCTTCTCTTCAAGTTGGTATTCGGGAGATTCTTCTTCTTGTTGGATTTGGTGCTGTTCGGCAAAATTCATTTTCACCTTTTCATGCCGAATCTTGTTCAATAGCATGTTGTTGGCAATGGTGTAGAGGTAGCTCTTGACGGTTTCACTTTTTACTTGATCACGTTTATCCCAAAGTTTCATGAATACGTCTTGGCAGAGGTCTTCACTTTGGTCCATATCACCACATTTATAATAGAGGAAATTCCGAATGGGATCGTAATAAGTGTCAAAGAGTGCTTTGAATTCGTTGACCTCCATGAATTCGTGAATAGTAGCGTTAATGCAATTTAAATAAATCTGAATGAGTAGAAAGGCTTGGGGAGATTATTCGTTTGTTAAGAAATAAATGAAAATTATTTGAGAAGGTTGTTTGCAATAATAAAAACGAAAATTACCTTTGCAGACCCAAACAGAAAGATGGGTGTCAAATGGCACAATAAATCTTGAAAGTTGGTTCCCAAAAAAAGTTTGGGCGCTTAGCTCAGTTGGTTCAGAGCACCTCGTTTACACCGAGGGGGTCGGGGGTTCGAATCCCTCAGCGCCCACATCAAATACAAAGCTGCATCGAGAGATGCAGCTTTTTTCGTTTCTAGACCAATAGAAGCTTGCTTCGTTTTGGGCTGGAAACGAAAAAAGGCAAAAGCATAGCTTTTGTAGCTTTGATTTGCAGGAGTGGTTTCGCTCAGGGATCACCGCAGGTAATCCCGTTCATTATGTTTGTTGGTGACAACACCAAAAAGGGCAGAAAAAAGGAGAGCAGCAGAACTGCGTACTTTTGTATTTGTGGGAGTGGTTTCGCTCAGGGATAACCGCAGGTAATCCTATTTATTATGCTTGTTGCTGACAACACCAACAAGGGCAGAAAAAAGGAGAGCAGCAGAGCTGCGTACTTTTGTATTTGCAGGAGTGGTCTCGCTTGGGGATCACTGAAAGTAACCCCTCACAATATGCTTGTTGGTGACGACACCTACAATAGCTGGTTTTTGAACACCGCCCCATTTGACTGCCATCCGCAAGCCGTTGTGCTTTCATAAAAACCACACGATTCGTCTATGGGGCTCATTAGTGGATAACATCAATGGCCTGGACATTTAATTATGCTATTGGAGGAGTGAGAGCCGGAACTAATGGCAATTATGTGGTGACCTTTTTGAAGTTATAGTCAGTGATTAGTGAACCCAGTGAGTTAAGCTTACTAGAAATTGGAAAAGAACCACTGATCAAAATTGGGCGATGATCTCATCAACAAAAGGTCCCGCTTGGTTTTCCATCATGTCTCCAACATTGTTAAAGTTTGAGTGTAAATACTTGAGTTGTTTTTCATACCATTCAAACTCAGTTTTCATCGAACCATCCTTAATGAAAAGATCTCCCCATTGTAAGCCATAAAGCTTGTTTATCGCTAGTTGGTTATAATTATGTGTCATTGTTTCCAGCGATTGGACATAGTCATAACCTCCTATTAAACTTGCGGCCAAATCTGGGCTTAACTGAACGAAAACATCGGCGTTGAGCCCTGCTTGGGTAATGAGCAATGATTCATTGAACACTAGGTTGACTGGATAAAAACCTTCTTTTCTTTTAGAATCATCAAAGCTTTCTATCTCTGCCAATTCTTTCTCGATGGATCGCTCCACTTGTCTAACGCTGGCAATGAGCTTATTCAACTCTGACCGGAACGTGATGAAGTACTTCTCTCTGATTTCGTTTTCCCTTTGTACTTGCTGATAACGATTTAATTCAAAAGCACCATAAACACCGATGAAGACAATGATCAACTCGAAAATAAAACGACCAATCGTAAGTTTTTTCTCTGTTCTCAAGAGTTAGCTATTTTCACTGTTTACGCAATTTCCTGAAATGAGTTATTGATCAGCAATGGATACACCGACAAAAGAATCTGCCGTACCATAATAAAGCAACCATTGGTTCTTAAATGGCACCAGGGCTTCCAGGAAAGTTGTCCCTGCCTTGTATTGCCCCGTTACCTCATGCGTCAAAGTCGGGCAGATAAAGGGCTCATCAAGCCTGCTGATGAATTTGGATGGGTCAGATAAGTCAAACAATGCTTGACCTCCACAATATGTGCCTTTTGGGATGTTGTCAGCTGCAAGATCACCCTCGTCATTTTTGCCATTGTAGATGAGTAAAATGCCTTGATCAGTGACGAGAGCGGGAGGGCCGGGTTCGGTCAAGAAACTGTCGAAATATCCTTCCCTGGTTTCCATCACAATGGCCAATTCATCGCCATTGGTCAGAGGGGTCCAATCCAGAAGATCATCCGACCAAGCAAGGTTTACACCTCTTTCGCCAAAGTACATCCAGTATTTGCCATTGATTTTTGTCGCGATCAATTCATCGCCTTCCCTTCGGCAAACGATAGAACCCGATTTGCTCCACGTATCTAAGAATTGACCATCAAAAGCAGCTTCTAATGCTGGTCCCTCTTTTTGCCAAGTATACAGGTCATTACTGCGCGCAATGGAAAGTCTGGCGACATCTTGATTCCAGGAGGTATAAGTCATGATATAGCTTCCGTCCTCTGCTTTGACCACTCTCGGGTCTTCGCAACCTCCAGGGTAGTCGAATGCCAAATGGCGCGTTGAATCGGGGTAAAGGACAGGCTTTTCGAATTTGTTGAAGTTTAACCCATCCGTACTCCATGCCAGGCCAATACGAGAAGTTCTTCCTCCTAAGTATGCCTTTGGATTGTCTTCGGCTCGAAAGAACATGAAAATGGTATCGTTGCGATTGATAGCAGCAGGGTTAAAGATGTCTGCTTTTTGCCAAGCCACTAAGGTATCCGTGATTGGGTCGATGAACCTGTAGCTAGCATCTGCACGCATGATGGGGTTTTGCTCAGGTTTTTCAAAGCCTTGGAGCCATGGGCTTTTCTCCTGACATGCGAGAAGTGTGATGAATAAAAGGGGAAGTAATCGTCTCATGACAAAATTTAGTCAAATTTAGGCTAGGACTACGGTCTGAAATCATTATTCATTTCGTAAATAGAAATATGACGATCAGCGTGATCATTCCGACCTTAAATGAGGCAGCCCTAATTGCGGACCAAATTGTCTCTATTCGCGAGAAGGCTTTAGCGCATAAGATCGAAATCATTGTCGTGGATGCAGAAAGTGAAGATGGTACCGCATTGTTGGCTAAAAAGGCAGGGGCTAAAGTCATTTCGATTCAGCGGAGTTGCCGGGCAATTCAAATGAATGAAGGCGCCAAGGTAGCGAAAGGAGATGTTTATTTCTTTCTCCATGCTGACCTGACCTTGCCTCATGGTTTTGCCGAGGACATTAGGCAGGGTGTAAATGCAGGAAGGTACTATGGATGCTATCAAGTACGGTTTGATACAGAAAATAAAGGATTGGCATTCAATAGTCGACTTTCGAAATTTCAGGGAATTTTCTTTCGAGGAGGTGATCAAACACTCTATTTGACCAAAGCCTTTTTTGAGTTGATCGGCGGCTTTAATGATGAGATCGTCATCATGGAAGATTATGAGATTCTGCTGCGGGCAAGGAAATATCAAAAGATCAACATCATGCCGAAACACGTGATCATTTCATCAAGAAAGGTCCAAGAGAATACCTATCTCAGAGCAAATCTGACCAACCTCTTAGTTTTTGTCATGTTCTTTCTGGGCTTTTCTCAGAAGACCTTGGTGAAGGTGTATCGGCGCTTTGTAAAAGGAACGAAATACAGTATCAAATAAAAAAAGCAGCCATCACTGACTACCTCCTTTATCATGATATGTTCTATGCTTAATTCAATGCAGCAAGCTTTTCTTCCAGCGTTTTGATCTTTGCTTCCGCATCGGCCTGCTTTTTCTTTTCATTGGCGACCACTTGCTCCGGTGCATTATTCACAAAGCGCTCATTGCTCAGTTTCTTCGCGACTGAATTCAAGAATCCTTTTGCATAGGCCAGTTCTTTTTCCATTTCTGCTTTTTCTGCTTCCACATCAATGGCGCCTTCCGTCATCGGGATAAAGAATTCGTCCGAAAGAATAACAAAGCTGAGGGCATGGTCCACTTTTTCTTCCGTAAATCGAATTTCTCCTACATTAGCCAGTTTTTTAATGGTACCCGCAAAAGTGTTGTAGGTGGACTTGTCAACTGTTTTGATGGCTAGGTCTAAGGTGTCCTTTGGCGAGATTCCCTTGCTGCTTCGCGTATTTCTGATCTGAGAAACCAGTTCAAAAACCTTTTCCGCATGCTTGATCATTTCATCTTCGACTTCGCTGACTACAGGCCAGGTTGAAACGATGATGTCTTGCCCTTCTCCACGTTCCCTCAATTCAGACCAAACCTCCTCTGATAAGAAGGGCATGAACGGATGCAATACCTTCATGATCTTCTCGAAGATATTGATCGTTACTTCTAATGTCGCGCGATCTATCGGTTCACCATAAGCCGGCTTGATCATTTCCAGGTACCAGGAACAGAAGTCGTTCCAGATCAATTTGTAGGTGGTCATTAAGGCATCGGAAATCCTGAACTTGGAGAAATGGTCCTCAATTTCAGTAAGGGCTGCATTGAAACGTGCGTCGAACCATTGAACGGCCACTCGATTCTCTTCTGGCATGGTCGTACCGCCAACCTCCCAACCCTGGATCAATCGGAAAGCATTCCAGATCTTGTTGGCAAAATTTCTACCCTGCTCAACCAACTTTTCATCATAGAGCAAGTCATTTCCCGCTGGAGAGGAAAAGAGCATACCTGTTCTGACGGCATCAGCGCCAAAGTCCTTAATGAGGTCTAAAGGATCAGGTGAATTGCCGAGCGACTTAGACATTTTTCTTCGTTGCTTATCGCGAACGATGCCCGTTAAATAAACATGCTTAAAGGGTTTGTCATCCATGTACTCATATCCTGCAATGATCATGCGCGCCACCCAGAAGAATAAAATCTCTGGGGCGGTGACCAGAACGGAGGTAGGATAGAAGTAATCCAACTCTTCATTCTTTCCTTTGATGATCTTACCTGTTGTTGTGTCGAAACAATTGTCGTTGAAGCCATCAAAAACAGCTTGAGGAAAGATCCAAGAGGAGGCCCAGGTATCGAGGACATCTTCATCTTGTTTCAGGTCTTTTGCGGTGAGGTCTTGCGTACCAGATTTTTCGCGAGCGAGGACCACAGCTTCCTCTAAGGATTCAGCCACGACAAAATCGTCTTCTCCGTCGCCATAAAAATAGGCGGGTATTCTATGGCCCCACCAAAGTTGTCGTGAGATACACCAATCACGGACATTTTCCATCCAGTGGTTATAGGTGTTCTTGAATTTGGCGGGCACCAATTCAATTTCATCGTCCATCACTACTTGATGGGCAGTTTTGGAAATTTCTTTCATGTTGATGAACCACTGCAAAGAAAGCTTCGGTTCGATCACAGAATTCGTGCGCTCTGAGCGGCCGATCTTGGTGGTGAATTGCTCTTCACCGACTAAATAACCTGCTTCATCCAGGTCTTTGACGATCTGCTTTTTTACTGCAAAACGGTCCATGCCGATGTACTTTTCTATCTCGCAGGCCTCGTTGAGTGTACCATCCAAATTGATGGTGTCGATGATTTCAAGGTTATGTCGCTGTCCGATCTCGTAGTCATTGGGATCGTGGGCCGGGGTTACCTTTAGGCATCCGGTACCAAACTCAATTTCCACATAATCGTCGCCAATAATTGGTATTTCTCTATTAATGAAAGGCACCAATGCTTTTTTGCCGATCAAATGCTTGAATCGATCATCTTTTGGGTTCACAGCAATTCCTGTATCCCCCATGATGGTTTCAGGACGCTGTGTAGCGATGATCACTTTTTCATCTGACCCAACAATGCTGTATTGCACCTTGAATAAAGTAGCCGTTTGTTCCTTGTCGTCATAAATGACCTCTTCATTCGAAACGGTGGTTTGTGCTTCTACATCCCAATTGACCATGCGCTTGCCCCTGTAGATATAGCCTTTTTTGTAAAGGTCTACAAAGACTCGGATCACGGCTTTGTAGTAGCCTTCATCCATGGTGAAAGCTGTTCTGTCCCAATCACAAGAAGCCCCTAATTTTTTCAGCTGCTCAAGGATGATACCCCCATATTTTTCTTTCCATTCCCATGCATGCTCCATGAACTCGTCGCGGGAGAGATCAGCTTTTTTGATGCCTTTTTCGCGCAGCATACGCACCACTTTGGCTTCAGTGGCAATAGAAGCATGGTCTGTCCCTGGTACCCAAAGGGCTTCCTTTCCCTCCATGCGCGCTTTTCGGATGAGCACATCTTGAATGGTGTTGTTGAGCATATGACCCATGTGCAAAACACCTGTCACGTTTGGTGGCGGAATGACAATGGTAAAGGGCTCCTTTTGTGGGTTGGGCTTGGCTTTAAAGTAGCCTTTGTCCATCCAGTGTTTGTACCACTTTTCTTCAATTTCGTTGGGGCTGTATTTCGTAGAAAGTGACATAAAATGTGCTTGCGTTAAATCAGTCCGCAAAAATAGGGGATTATGTCGGAAGTCGGAAGCGTACCTTTGGTTAAAACCTGAGCGTATACATGCATCAAGTTAAAGTCAATGCCTTGCGCTACCCTTAATTCCTAAAGGGATCCAACGCTTTATTCCTCACCCTTTAGGGCTGGGGTAGGATTTGAATTCTGAATATAGATAAGTCAATGCCTATCGCCACCCTTTATCTCTAAAGTGAGCTGACGCCCGATTCCCTCACCCTTTAGGGCTGGGGTAGGATATAGATTCTATTTAGAGAGAAGTTAATAACCAAAGCTCACCCTTAATCCCTAAAGGGAAACGTGGCTGGGTTTCTTCACACTTGAGTGCTGGGCTACAATTTAAACGCGGTGCTATGGATATTCTCTGAGAGTACAAATGAGCTTTGCACCTGACCTAAGTTGGTAATAGTGGAAAGCTTGGTTAGAATGAAGCTTTCATAATCTTTCATTCCCTTGACAACGATTTTTAAAAGGAAATCAAAGTTTCCTGCGATATGATAGCATTCCATCACCTCCTTGTATGCACTGATCTCTTTGATGAATTTCTCCAGCTGTGAGCGCGAATGTTTGGTGAGGCTAATGGAAATAAATACGGTCAAGTTGAGTTCAAGGCGCTTCGGATTCAGCAAAGCAACATATTGTTTGATGATGCCTTCTTTTTCGAGTCTTTTCACCCGCTCAAATACTGGTGTGGTGGTCAAATGAAGTTCATCGGCCATCGCCTTGATGGTCTTTCTTCCGTCGACCTGCAATTGCTCTAAAATTTTTATATCTGTTTCGTCCAGCTTGACCATAGAATAATATTCTTAAATGAGGCGTATTTTGAGATTGAAATATACGAATAGACTAATAGATTTAATAATTATAGAATGAAACACTGTTTTTAGTAAAAAAGATAGTTGATAAGTCTTTTATAGTGTCTTACTGCGTAGATTTGTTAAACAGGTGAGCACAATCCTGCTCGTCAATTTGACCTATGAAAGATTTACTTGAAAAGTTTGAGAATAAACGCCCTGAGATCGTATTCGAATGGAAGGATCCTGAGACTGATGCAGAAGGCTGGGTGGTGATCAATTCATTACGTGGCGGGGCTGCCGGAGGTGGAACCCGGATGCGTAAAGGGTTGAACAAAAGAGAGGTCGAATCTTTGGCGAAAACCATGGAGGTGAAATTTACGGTGTCAGGACCTCCCATAGGCGGAGCGAAGTCAGGAATTAATTTTGATCCGAAAGATCCACGAAAGGAAGGGGTGTTAAAACGTTGGTTTGCGGCAGTGAGTCCACTGCTCAAGTTTTATTACGGAACAGGTGGTGATTTGAATGTGGACGAAGTCCATGAGGTCATTTCCATGACAGAAGAAGCGGGTATCTGGCATCCGCAAGAAGGCGTGTTCAACGGGCATTTTAAGCCGAATGAGGCCTCTAAGATCAATCGGATCGGACAATTGAGAAATGGAGTGGTGAAGGTGATAGAGAATCCTAATTTTTCTCCAGACGTTACCCGCAAGTACAAGATCGCCGATATGATCACTGGCTATGGTGTAGCCGAGGCCGTTCATCATTACTATGCCATTTGGGGTGGTCAGTGTCAGGGCAAACGCGTGGTGATTCAAGGTTGGGGAAATGTTGGTGCGGCTGCTGGTTTCTACTTGGCACAAATGGGCGTAAAGGTCGTGGGTATCATTGATCGGGAAGGAGGAATCTACAGACAGGAAGGCTACACTTTAGAGGAAATTCGGAGCTTACACCTTGATCGAAACGGCAATCAGTTGAGTAGCCCATCCATGATTCCTTACGAGCGCATCAATGAGGAGATCTGGGACTTGGATTTTGAGATTTTTATACCAGCCGCAGCCAGCCGTTTGATCACCAAAGATCAGGTCGATCGCATGATCAATACCAAACTCGAGGTGGTTTCTTGTGGGGCGAACGTGCCATTCAACGATCCGGAGATCTTTTTCGGGGAGACTGGTCTTTACGCCGATGAAAATTTGTCGGTTATTCCGGATTTTATAGCCAATTGTGGAATGGCGCGCGTTTTTGCGTATCTTATGCAAAGGGGAGTAGCCCTTACGGATGAAGCTATTTTTGAGGATACATCGAATGTGATCAGACAAGCTTTGCAGCATGTTTATGAGATGTCACCCGCGAAAACAGGCATCTCCAAAAGAGGATTAGAATATTCATTAAGTCAACTGGTTTAATTATGCCTTTTTATCATCAGCTCGGAAAGATACCGCACAAGCGACATACCACATTTAAGAAACCGGACGGAGGCTATTATTACGAGCAACTGTTTGGTACCATCGGCTTCGATGGTATGTCTTCTTTGCTTTATCACGTTCATCGGCCTACTCAGGTGAAAGAAGTGCTGAGGTCATATGACGTAACGCCTAAGATCGCGGTAGAAAAGAACATGTTGTCCTTAGGTTTGAAAGGCTTTAGCGTACAGCCGAAAAAGGATTTCTTGGACAGTAGGGTAGCTGTTCTGGTGAATACAGATTGTGAAATTGTATTGGCCTCACCGCAAGAATCTATGCAGGATTATTTCTACAAGAATGCCGACTGTGATGAAATGATCTTTGTGCACGAAGGCAAAGGGAAATTGAAAACACTCGTTGGAAATCTCGAATTTGAAAATGGCGACTACCTGATGATCCCAAGAGGGATGATCTATCAAATGACCTTCGAAACAGAAGCGAATCGTTTGTTCATTGTGGAATCGCATCGTCCCATGTATACACCAAAACGCTATCGCAATTGGTTTGGGCAGCTCTTGGAACACTCTCCGTATTGTGAAAGAGACCTTCGACGACCAAGTGAATTGGAAACGCACGACGAGCACGGTGATTTCCTGATCAAGGTGAAGAAACAAGGGATGATCCATGAATACGTTTATGCAACGCATCCATTCGACGTGGTGGGGTGGGACGGATACAATTTCCCCTATGCGTTCTCGATCAAAGATTTCGAACCCATTACAGGCCGTGTACATCAGCCACCACCGGTACATCAAACATTTGAGACCGATGCCTTTGTGGTTTGCTCATTTGTACCGCGTTTGTATGATTACCATCCACAAGCCGTACCTGCACCCTATAATCATAGCAATATTGATTCCGACGAAGTGCTGTATTATGTGGAGGGTGATTTCATGAGCAGAAATAACATCGAAAGAGGAATGATCACCTTGCATCCGGCGGGTATACCACATGGTCCTCACCCAGGAGCCATGGAGCGCAGTTTGGGCGCTAAGTCAACTGAAGAGTATGCTGTAATGGTCGACACGTTTAAACCCTTAAAGGTGACAGAAGCAGCAATGGATATCGTATTGGAAGACTATCATAAGTCTTGGTTAGAGCATTAATAAAACAGAACTATGGCAACTGAGAACATCACGTATTCAGGAGAAAAGATTTTTAAAGAGGCAAAGGATTTTTTGCCGATCAACGGGACAGACTATGTGGAATTGTATGTGGGCAATGCCAAGCAATCCGCCCATTTCTACAAAACGGCTTTTGGTTTTCAGTCAGTTGCCTATGCTGGTCTGGAAACAGGCATGAAAGACCGAGTCTCCTATGTCTTGCAACAAGATAAGATCAGGTTGGTGCTAACCTCTCCGCTGCATGAAGGCGGCGAAATCAATGCACATATTAACAAGCACGGTGATGGCGTAAAAGTCATTGCGTTATGGGTGGATGACGCAACAAAGGCATGGGAAGAAACCACAAGTCGTGGTGCCAAATCCTATTTTAAACCTCGTCAAGAAGAAGATAAGGAAGGCGTTATTGTGCGTTCAGGGATCCATACTTATGGGGAAACGGTTCATGTTTTTGTAGAGCGTAAGGACTACCACGGTGCCTTTATGCCTGGGTACATGAAATGGGATTCAGACTATAATCCAACTGAAGTAGGCCTGCGTTACATTGATCATATGGTGGGTAATGTAGGCTGGGGAGAAATGAACAAATGGTGTGAGTTTTATGCCAAGGTGATGGGATTCGCCCAACTGGTGTCATTTGATGATAAGGACATTTCTACCGAGTACACGGCCCTAATGAGTAAGGTGATGAGTAATGGTTCGGGTCGAATCAAATTTCCGATCAATGAACCAGCGGAGGGAAGAAAAAAGTCGCAGATAGAAGAATACATAGATTTTTACAATGGTGCCGGTGTTCAACACATTGCTGTCGCAACGAACAACATCATAGAGACAGTCAGGCAACTCAGGGAAAGAGGAGTGGAGTTTTTGAGGGTTCCTGATATCTACTACGAGGATGTACTGGACCGTGTAGGGGAAATTGATGAAGACCTTGAACCACTGAAGGCCATGAATATTCTAATTGATAGAGACGATGAGGGCTATTTGTTGCAGATCTTCACCAAGCCTGTCTTAGATCGTCCGACCATGTTTTTTGAGATCATCCAACGTAAAGGTGCACAGTCCTTTGGAAAAGGGAATTTCAAAGCGCTTTTTGAAGCGATTGAAAGAGAACAAGAATTAAGAAACACATTGTAAAAATGATCAAAGCAAACGATCCAAATAGAACTTCTTGGGTGCAAGTAGCACCTGATTCAGATTTTTCTATTCAAAATATACCTTTCGGTATATTTAAAAAGGATGCCATCCCACCAAAAGCTGCTACGGCGATTGGTGATTATGTGGTTGATCTTGATCAATTGCACCGCAGCGGTTTATTCGATGAGTTGGTTTTGCCTCATGGCGTTTTTGATCAACCGGTTTTAAACGACTTCATTGCCTTAGGCAAAGAGAAGACCAGAGCTGTTCGTGACCGATTAGCCGATCTTTTCGATGCCACCAATGCTTTACTGAGAGACAATGAATTGTTAAAAGCTGCTGCATTTCATCTCCATTCGGATGTTGAAATGCAACTTCCAGTTCAGGTGCCTAACTACACAGATTTCTATTCCTCAGAGCAGCATGCTTTTAATGTAGGTACTATGTTCCGAGGACCTGAAAACGCCTTAATGCCCAATTGGAAACATATTCCGGTGGGCTATCACGGCCGTGCGTCATCGATTGTTATTTCAGGCACTCCCTTTCATCGTCCAAAAGGTCAGACCAAAGCCGATGATGCGGAAAACCCTTCCTTTGGACCTTGTCGCTTATTGGATTTCGAACTAGAAATGGCCTTTATTACGGGTAAGGAAAACCCTTTAGGGCAACCCGTTTCTACTTCTGAGGCTGAGGAGTACATCTTTGGCTTCGTCATTTTAAATGATTGGTCGGCTAGGGATATTCAAAAATGGGAGTATGTTCCCCTAGGGCCTTTCTTGGCAAAGAATTTTGCCTCTCATGTGTCTCCATGGATCGTAACGATGGATGCACTTGCTCCCTTTGCAGTATCAGGTCCCACCCAATCCCCAGAGGTCCTGCCTTATTTGAACTATGAAGGAGATGCTCATTTTGATGTCAAACTGACGGTTGGAATTCAACCGGCCGGGCAAGAAGAAACGATAGTGTCAACCTCAAACATGAAGTATCTCTATTGGAATGTGAAGCAGCAATTGGCTCATCATACGGTCAATGGGTGTAACATGAAAGTGGGTGATATGTACGGGTCGGGCACCATTTCGGGTCCTGAGCCGCACAAATATGGATCAATGCTTGAGTTGGCTTGGAGAGGCACAAAACCCATAGCCCTTAAAGGAGGCGGTGAACGTAAATTTATTGAGGATGGTGACACAGTCATTATGAGAGCACATGCCGAGAAGAACGGCGTTCGGATTGGTTTTGGAGAAGTTACAGCTAACGTGTTGCCAGCCAAATGATCATTGACCCTAAAAAACTATCTCAACCTCAGTTGCATAACTATTTGCTTGGCGTCATTGCTCCTCGCCCGATCGCCTGGGCAAGTACGGTAGATAAAGAAGGCAACGTGAATTTAGCTCCTTACAGTTTTTTTAACGTGTTCAGCTCCAACCCACCGCTACTGATCTTGTCTCCTGCGCTTCCAAGATCGGGTGAGCTTAAGCATACCTTGACCAACGTGCAGGAAACAGGTGAATTGGTGGTAAACATTGTCAGCTATTCAGTGGTGGAGCAGATGTCATTGTCTAGTACTGCCTACCCAAAAGGGGTAAATGAATTCATTAAATCAGGTCTGACCGAAGAGCAAAGTGAAAAAGTGAGTCCACCAAGAGTAAAAGAATCAGTTGCCTCCTTTGAATGCAAATTGAAGCAAGTGATTTCCTTGGGCGATCAACCGGGTGCCGGTAATTTGATTCTTTGTGAAGTGGTTTATGGGCACATAAGCGATCACATCCTGGACGATAATGGCCAACCGGATCCGGTGAAAGCAGATCTTGTTGGTCGGATGGGAGGCGACTGGTATTGTAGAGCACAGGGCGAATCCTTGTTCAAGGTGCCAAAACCGAATCGCAATTTGGGTATTGGTATTGATCAAATTCCTGCTGTCATCCGCAATAGTTCGGTGCTCACCGGCAACAATTTGGGTAGATTAGGAAATATTGAAAATTTGCCCGATTCTAGTAAGGTAAAGGAATACAGCGAGTCGAATGAAATGAAAGAGATAAAAGCACGTTTTATCAATGACCAAGACTCTTTTTTAGATCATATGCACGCAATGGCTCAAAAATATATTGACGTTAATGATATAGAGAAGGCCTGGCTATTACTTTTGCAAGAACTATAAAACTCATAACATGAAAAGAATCATTTTTGCTTTAACGCTATTGACCATGGGATTTGGTGCAATGGCTCAGATCGATTTCGGTCCAAGAGTTAATCTTACTTCAACTAACTTAAGTTTAAGTGAGAACGTACAAGCGGTAGAAGAAGGAGATGCTGCATTTGGGTACCAATTGGGTGCTTTTTTGAGAGTACAAGTGCCGATTGTTGGTATTTACATCCAACCCGAGGTATTATTCTCTAACCCAAACTCTACTCTCAACGTGAATTCAGAGAAACTTGAATACGATTTCAACCAAATCGATGTTCCAGTGATGATTGGGTTTAAGTTGGGGCCAGTAAGACTAAATGCAGGTCCGTCTTTTCGCTTTTTGACCAGTGCTGAAATTACTAATGCAATGGGTGCAGTTGAGGATGTCAAAGAGAACTACAAGAACTCAACAGTTGGCTACCAGGCAGGCGCTGGTATTGATATCTGGAAATTCGTCTTTGATTTGAAGTATGAAGGTTCCTTGAGCGATATCAATGAAGATATCGCACTTCCTCCCAACCATGGTAATGTTGTGATTGACAAGCGAATCAACCAATGGGTATTTGGTGTTGGATTCAAAATCTTCTAGAATCATCTACGCATAGAAAAAGAAAAGGAAGTCCTAAAGGGCTTCCTTTCTTTTTTTATTGGCCTTTTTTGTGGCTTCTACGTTTTTGTCTATGCGATGGCCTGGTCGGCTCCATTTGATCTTATCGCCTTCTTGTGGGGTCATTTCCTCAGGAGCCAGCGGAGTAGGCTTAGCTCCTTTCGCGTAAGGCTTCATCGGGGTGATCCCTAATAGCTTGAATAATTCCATGTCCTCGTTGACATCAGGATTTGGCGTGGTCAACAGTTTGTCTCCTGCAAAAATTGAACCTGCTCCGGCTAAGAAACAGAAGGCTTGCCCTTCTTTGCTCATTTCTGTTCTGCCGGCAGAAAGCCTCACCGTAGTCATCGGTAGTACGATTCGGGTAGTTGCTACCATTCGAATCATATCCCAGATTGAAACAACTTCTTGTTCTTCAAGCGGAGTACCTTCAACCGAAACTAATGCGTTGATAGGAACAGATTCAGGTTGTGGACTTAGGGAAGCCAAGGCGATCAACATACCGGCTCTGTCCTCGATGGATTCACCCATACCGATGATTCCTCCCGAGCAAACCGTGACATTGGTTTTTCGCACATTCTTCAATGTCTCTAGGCGATCTTCCCAACCACGAGTAGAAATGATCTCTTTGTAATACTCTTCTGAGCTGTCGAGGTTATGGTTATAGGCATACAAACCTGCTTCAGCCAACCGCTGCGCCTGATTCTCGGTTAACATGCCCAAGGTGCAGCAAACCTCCATATCCAGTGAATTGATGGTACGCACCATATCCAGCACTTGGTCGAACTCAGGGCCATCTTCCACGTTTCTCCACGCGGCACCCATGCACACCCTTGATGATCCGGATGATTTGGCTCGGAGCGCTTGTGCTTTCACTTGGTCAACAGTCATCAGGTCATTGGTCTCAATGTCTGTATGGTAGCGAGCAGCTTGAGGACAATAGGCACAGTCTTCTGGACACCCTCCGGTTTTGATCGATAACAAGGTGCTCACCTGTACCTCGTTCGGATTGTGGTATTTTCGATGAACCGTTGCCGCCTCATAAACCAATTCTAAAAGGGGTTTATTATAGAGGGCAACAATTTCATCCTTTGTCCAATCGTGTCTAATCTCACTCATAAGTTTGTCTTCGTAGTGGCAAAATAGGTAGGGCAATGTTCAACTCCAATAACTAATGCTATATTTGGTCTCATGACAGATATTTACCTTTTACTCGGGACGAATCTTGGCAACAAACCCGCCAACATCCAACGCGCAAAAGAACTATTGACCTCTCATAACATCATTGTTAAAAAGGAATCTCGGATCTACGAAACCCAAGCCTGGGGGATTGAAGATCAACCGAGCTTTCTCAACCAGGTGATCATTGTTGATTCAAATAAATCACCTCAACGAATTCTGGCTATCTGTCAGTTGATAGAGAATGAAATGGGCAGGGTAAGGCATGAAAAATGGGGCGAGCGCCTGATCGATATCGATATCTTGTATTTTGGTGAACATCAATTGACCAAGGAGGGATTAGAAATACCGCATCCCGGGATCCCAGAAAGAAGGTTCACGTTGATGCCTCTCGTGGAGATCTCACCCGAATTGAACCACCCAACGCTAGAAAAAACCCAAGCCCAATTACTAGCGGCTTGTCAAGATCCCTTGTCAGTGGAGATCTTTGAAGAACCCTGGTAGCAGTTCATCCTAGATTATTTTCACTTCATCGAAAGGCAGGATCACTGGTTATTTCCTTGACTAACTTTGTGCATTAAGCATAAGATCATGAAGGAGGACCAAAAAATTGTCGCGCTTTTCAAGAAATATAAAGCGCTAAAAGAGATCAAAGATCGCTCGCCACTCAGTCAACGAGCCTTTTTTCAGAAAAGACTTGATGCGCTCAATTTGCTTTTTGATAGCTATTATGGCCATCAGATGAAGGAGGAGCTATTCAATGTGTACGACGACCTTTGTCCTGATGACGAAATGCGAGACATCCTTGATTACATCTGTATTAAGGAGGATGGAAGTGGTGTAATTGTGTCAGCCTACGACATCCCTGGCGTTCAAGCGGAAGTCAATATCAGGTTTTTCCCGGCCAGAATTGAGCTCATCGGTTTGAATGCAGACTACAAGTATACCTTCTGGCAGGCGGCCTAATGAATCAACGATTCAATTCGTAGGCGTAAAGTTGTCTTCCTAATTCGGCCATGAAGGGTATTCCCAAGGAATCGTATTCATAAACTCCATCATTAAAGATCTGATTGGCATTCACCTGTATCGTGGCGGCAAGCATGAACTCCACGTGGTTGAGGCTATCTTGAACATATGCGACTTCAGTCAATGTGCCATAGGCATTACCTACCTTATTATGCACCCGGATGTGTTTTGGGACAGGACCCCGTTCATCTCCAAATAGAAAGAATTTTACATAGCTATCGAAGTAATCGGGGGAGCGATAATTAGGGTAATCACTTTCAAAAGTGGTTCGGCTCATCCAAAAAGTTAAGAATTCATAGTCATGATCGAATAGCTCAAACTGGGCTTCTTGTGGCAGGCTCTCCGGAAAGACAATGGCCAATAAAATTCGATTCAGACTCCTTAGGGAAAAGAAGTTCTTTTCACTAAAATCGAAAGGCTCACGATAGAGCTTGCCGTCGTTGTCGGTGTAGCCAATGCCTTTTTTCATCCCTTTTAATGGCAGGTCATGCTTTTCTATTTTTGAGGTGATGGAAGGTTGTGCATAAGTCAGTTCGTCTCTGTCGTTGTAAAATGCGTAGGTCCAGGTATGTTGATTATCAGCACCATAAAGGAATTTGTGATTAAGATGAGATGGTGTCATTCCTTTTTTTGATAATTCCTCATTGACATAGTCACGGCCGAGAAAATCGAATAAGTAATTGTAGGCCTCATTATCGCTCACCAGAAAGATCTTTTTGATCATGTGACCAATGCTTGGATAGCCTGTTTTGGACGTACTGTCCTTTTCTATAATGAGCGCGCCTGAACTATCTTTTATCACAAAGCGATGATCGAGCGAAATGTCAATCCCTTCTTTTTGAAGTGATCTGATTTTTTGCAATGCCAAGATGGCCACAGGGAGTTTTGCTGTACTGGCAGGATAGAAATAAAAGGTATCGTCTAGTTGAAACTCAAATTCTTTAAAACTAGGCCGATTAGTAATATTCCTCTCAATTTGCGTGTAAAGAATTTGCACTTCATGCGCTGCCAATTGGTCAGCAATGGCCTTGATCTTTGGTTCTTCGCTAGCCATGATTTGTTCTAGCGGATTTACTGGTGACGATTGACAACCCAACATAAGAAGGAAATAAAGAGGAATACAAACGCGCTGAAAAGGATTTTTCATAAAAAAAGGAATCCTCTAAAATGAGAATTCCTTTGGTAGTCTTCAAGAGTTTTCGGCTAGATGCTCGATACTTCAGCTTCTCGATGGATCTTCTTGACCAATCCTTGCAATACCTTACCGGGCCCAGATTCAATGAAGTGGTTGGCACCGTCTGCCACCATCGCCTGAACGGACTGTGTCCAGCGAACAGGTGCCGTTAACTGTGTCTTCAAATTAGCTTTGATGGTCTCGAGGTCTGTCTCTGCTTTTGCACTGACGTTCTGGTAAACGGGGCATGATCCTGCATGGAAAACGGTCGCATCGATAGCAGCTTCCAGTTCTAAACGAGCAGGTTCCATCAATGGAGAGTGGAAGGCGCCGCCAACAGGTAATGGTAAAGCCCTTCTAGCGCCTGCTTCCGTCGCTGCTTGGCAAGCCAATTCAATTCCTTTATGACTTCCAGAGATCACTAACTGACCGGGGCAATTATAATTAGCGGCTACTACGACTTCATCAATGTTAGCGCAAAGCGATTCAACCACTTCGTCTTCCAGACCTAAAATCGCTGCCATGGTGGATGGATTGATCTCACAAGCTTTTTGCATGGCTTGTGCTCGCTGGCTCACCAACTTGAGCCCATCTTCAAAGGCCAAGGTGCCGTTGGCTACTAAGGCGGAGAACTCACCTAGCGAATGACCTGCCACCATGTCGGGGGTGAAGCTGTCAGAAATTTTAGCCAAAACCACCGAATGGAGGAAAATGGCCGGTTGAGTCACTTTTGTTTCTTTGAGCTCGTCAGCAGTGCCATTGAACATGATGTCCGTGATCCTAAAGCCCAGAATATCATTAGCCGACTCCAATAAAGCCTTGGCATCCGCCGAGTTGTCATAAAGGTCTTTGGCCATACCCGGGAATTGTGCTCCCTGGCCAGGAAAAACGTATGCTTTCATAGGTTAAGTATTTTGCGGCAGCAAAACTAAGTAAAAACTCTTAAGCATCTACAAATCGAGAACGAAGCTCTGGCGTGGGCATCCGGCAACTATCTCTTTTGCCAAACCATCGGTAGCGGTTTCTGGCGATCAAGTCGTAGACCGCATCTCTAAGAAAAGGAGGAATGATGATGAACAAATAGAGCAATGGATAAAGCCCATTCAAGCGGTTTGCGATACGCAATGCCGCTGTACTTTTTTTGAACACCTTGCCTTTACTCAACAAGACCAAACTGTCGAAATCCTTTTGGTCGTACCCAAGGTCAGCTAGTGTTTTTTGGCCAAAGTCAGACTGTAGGGCGGCAAATTGAAAATGCCCTTTTGGATCGTGATCAATGATAAAGTTAACGGCTCCATTACAGAGGTTGCATACTCCATCAAAAAGCAAGATGTCTTTAGTTAACGAATGATCTTTACCCAATTTTTAAACTCCTGTTCGCGGTTTCGTTTATCCAATACATCGAAGGTAACAATGGCTGAATAGTAGTAAGTTCCCGAGGGCAGGTCGTTGCCATTTTTGTCTCTACCGTCCCAGTCAATGAAGAAATTAGGTTCGGCTTCACCCTCCGTTGTGTATCGGAATAATTCATTCCCTCCCCATCGGTTGTATACCACAAAGGTGACAGCCTCTATAAATCTTGGACATTTAGAATTGGGCTGATCGAAAGCGCGGAATGTATCATTCGCCCCATCCTCATTTGGTGTAAAGGTGTTGGGCAATTCATAATACGGACAATTGTCGAAACAGATCGGTGAGCTCAATGAGCTTTCATTATTCGAACGATCCAATGCGCTGATTCGGTAGCAGCCTTTAAATGAGCTAAGGTCTGAATGTGTATAAGTTACGTCTCTCGTATTATCGATCAATTCAAAGCTGCCCTCTGCGCCAGATGCTGAGAAATAAATATTGTAACTGGCGATATCCTCGGTGTTCCCTGCTGGATTCCAGGTGATCGTATTGTTGAAGTTGGCAAAGCCACAAGGTTCAAATTGAAGCCTTTCGCAATTAGGATTATCTACGATCACCAATGGACCATCGGGTCCTTCTACCGTAGTTGTATCTCCCGGTACTTCAATTTCTGGCTCATCGGGTGGAATCTCATCATTAGGTTGTATACAAATGCGCTGCGATTTATTGATGAATGGTTCTTTTAGCAATGGGTTGCCATAGGCTCCTTTTGTTTCCACATAGTAACAATAGTCCCTATCATCAAACAGGGGAATACCATTAAACTGTCCTTCATCAACATATTTGAATCCATCTGCAGTTACCAAGGTGGAGTCGATCAATAGGAATGTATTCGTGTCATTGCCTGCTGCATCCGCTCTGTTCCGGTATATATAGTGGTAAGGTGAATCTTGCACTCGATTAGACCAAGGGACATCGGCTTCCCATGTCAATTCTACGGCTTGAACCAAGCCCAAGGCCTCCAAACGCACACTAGATGCAGTAGCTGAGCTATCGATCAGGTTGTCGGCTGCGTCATAAAAGCGTACCGCGTAATGAAAAGGCAAGTCCTCTGTATTCATACCAAGGTCTACAAAGGTGGTGTCTGTCGTTTTACTCACCACTTCAATTCCGCCCGTAGAGCCATTAAATCCGCTGTAGCGAATCACATCGTAGGTAAACGGCGGTGGGAAGAGTGTTTCATCGATCTCAAGAGGAGAGGTCCATTTTACAAAGATCTCCCCAGAAGTTTCGCTCGTATTTTCGATGCTCACATTGGTGATGACCGGAACATCTAAAGGTATCCGAGTGCATGACTCAGCAGAAGCATAGCTCAACCCTCCACTAGGCGGTGGAAATTTAACGACAAGACGATAGCAGTAATTCACACCCGGTCGAATGCCTTCATCATCAGTGTAGTTGGTTTGGTCTATGGGTATTTCATCAATCAATTCGTATCCGGATTGGGCAGGTATACCGACAAGACAATTTTCTGGAGTAAAGTCATAACTGTCAACCCTCCTGTAGATCTGCATGACCGGAGCAAAATTTGCCCCCTCATATGCATCCCAGCTGAGGTTAATGGCATTCGATGAGGCGATACTTGTGGTAAGCCCTGTAGGCGCAGGTGCCACCACTGTGACATTCCAGGTTTCAAATTCGACCAGGGAAGGCGCATCCGGATCAAACGGTTGATCCGATACCTTAAACTGTACTTCATACGGTCTGGCCCGCACATGGTTGATATTCGTTTGCCACTTGAATAAAGAACTGGCGGGCTGGCTTCTGAACTCGGGGACAGGGTTCAGGTTTGGCAAGCTCAAAAACTCAGCCGGGGAATTGTTGAGTTCATAGACTCCACCAAAAGATTCCAACAATACATTGTTATTATCCGGATCTGTAGCTGTGATCACTGCTTCGAGTAAGGTGCCGGCCTCTACGCAGGTATCAGCAGGGATTTCCAACTCCGGGCGTTCATTATCACACTCTTCGACAATGATTTGCATGTCGCGTGTCACATAACCCAATTGTTCGTAGCGGCCAGTTAGTGTCGAGAAACGCCATTCCTCAACGATTAAAGCGACATTGTATTCTCCAGCGAATTGAGGAGCATCCCACACCAAATCACCGGTTATTGGGTCGATATCAAATACTGAAGGCGAACCACCATCCTCTCTTAAGGTGGTAATGCTTGGATCATTCAGCGGTAAATAAGTGGTTACATCGATACCTCGGTTTTGCATCGGCGTCACAATTTTATAAGCAAGGCTATCCCCATCAGGATCATAGGCACCTGCATTATGGATAAAGCGCGCGCCAACGCAGGCTCTGTCAATGGGAGGAATTGTCAGTTGGGGTGTACCATTCGCGCCGAAAAGGGGGTCGATACAAATGACAGTTTCGATATGAAAAGGAATGTCTTCCGATGCAGCACCACCCATATTAATGATGCCACCGTTTCTATTTTGCTCTGTGTAGCTGATCACGTAGCAACCCGGGCCATCGAAAGTATGGTCGAATTGAATGACAGAGATGAGGGTCTCGTTACCAATATTTGTTTCTATAAAACGCCCATCTACTGACTCTCCAGAAAGAACATCCCTGCCAGGGCCAATAACGCGTCCTTGACCAAAATTGAAAATACCCCCTTCGCCTACTTCTACATTTGACCCGGTGTCTTTGTAGAGCACCAAGGTGAATCGATAACGCAAACTGGATTGAGAAATCCGGACGGCGGTGATTTCTCCTGCACGGATATGTGTCGCCCAGATGTCGTTGCTGATGAACAACAGAAAACAAACGTAGAAAAGTGTTTTTAACCTGTCCATTGTGAATCCCTTTAAGGACATAACGCAATATCATTATTTAGTTATACTTTCAAACAACTTTTCTCGACATTCTGTTGGGTGAGAAATTGTGTTATTTAGAATTGTTCCAGCTCCAAATACCTTTGTTCGGTAACGTTTGCAGACTAAATTTGGAGCGATTTATAAAAGAAGACCATCAATGAGTTGGATGAAACAAACATTCAGTAGTTCCATAGGTAGAAAGGTTGCCATGGCGCTATCGGCACTATTTTTACTAATCTTTTTGCTACAGCATTTTCTGATCAATTTTACATCCGTTTTTGCACCAGATATCTTCAATGAGGTTTCTCATTTTATGGGGACAAACCCGTTGGTGCAATTTGCTTTGCAGCCGGTGTTGATCTTTGCCGTGGTGTATCACTTTGTGGCTGGTTTTGTGCTTGAGGCGCAAAATAGAAGAGCACGAGGAGTGAATAAATACGCGATGCAAAAGGGCTCAGCGAATGCCAGTTGGATGTCGAGAAACATGATCATCAGTGGAGCGGTGGTGTTGGCCTTTTTAGCCCTGCACTTTTATGATTTCTGGGTGCCAGAGATCAATACCAAATATATCCAAGGTGATATGAGTGGAATGACGGTTGACGGCGAATACCGGTATTACGAAGAATTGGCTCATAAATTTGAAGATCCGGTACGCGTTGGTTTTTATTCATTAGCCTTTGTACTACTTTCTTTGCATTTATTGCATGGGTTTCAGTCGGCCTTTCAATCCATCGGTGCCAACCACAGGAAGTATACCCCTTTCATACAAAAACTTGGAAAGGTTTATGCGATCGCAATTCCTCTGGGATTTATTTTCATTGCACTGTTTCACCACCTTAACGGACACTAAGCCATGAGTATATTAGATTCAAAAATTCCTGAAGGTCCTATTGCGGATAAGTGGACCAAACATAAGAACGACATTAGACTAGTAAACCCTGCAAATAAACGATTGATCGACGTCATCGTGGTAGGGACTGGATTGGCGGGTGGCTCCGCAGCCGCAACCTTGGCGGAGTTAGGCTATAATGTTAAAGCATTCTGCTACCAGGATTCGCCACGAAGAGCGCACTCAATTGCGGCTCAGGGCGGAATCAATGCAGCCAAGAACTACCAAGGCGATGGCGATTCGACCTATCGCTTATTCTACGATACGGTAAAAGGAGGAGACTACCGCTCGCGTGAGGCAAACGTTCACCGTTTGGCTGAAGTGTCGACAAACATCATTGACCAATGTGTAGCGCAAGGCGTCCCTTTCGCCAGAGATTATGGCGGCTTATTGGATAACCGCTCCTTTGGTGGTGTTCAGGTGTCTCGTACGTTCTACGCGAAAGGGCAAACAGGTCAGCAGCTTTTGTTGGGATGTTATTCTGCTATGTCTCGTCAGATCGGAAAAGGCAAGATAAAGATGTACAACCGTCATGAAATGATGGATTTGGTGCTTGTTGATGGGAAAGCAAGAGGAATTATTGCCCGCAACTTGGTGACCGGAGAAATTGAAAGACACTCTGCGCATGCGGTTGTCATTGCTTCAGGCGGGTATGGAAACGTGTTTTTCCTTTCCACCAATGCCATGGGATCGAACGTGTCTGCAGCCTGGAAAATTCACAAAAAAGGAGCCTTTTTTGCGAATCCATGTTTCACGCAGATTCACCCGACCTGTATTCCGCAGCATGGCGATCAACAGTCTAAACTGACCTTGATGTCTGAGTCATTGCGAAATGATGGTAGAATTTGGGTGCCTGCCAAAAAAGAGGATGCACAAGCGGTAAGAGAAGGGAAGTTAGACCCAACGAAAATTCCCGAGGAGGATCGAGATTATTACCTGGAACGAAGATATCCTTCTTTTGGTAACCTTGTCCCTCGTGATGTGGCCTCTCGGGCTGCGAAAGAAAGATGTGATGAAGGTTATGGAGTAGGGACCAACGAAACCGGAGAAGCGGTATTCTTAGATTTTTCTGCTGCGATCATGCGCTATGGCCAAGAAGCAGCGAATGTACAAGGAATTCACAATGCCTCTGAAGAGCAAATCCGCCAATTGGGAGAAGATGTGGTTTCGAAAAAGTACGGTAACCTGTTCCAAATGTACGAGAAGATCACGGCGGACAACCCGTACAAAAAGCCAATGAAAATTTATCCTGCTGTGCATTACACCATGGGGGGTGTTTGGGTTGATTATAACCTGATGACGACCATCCCGGGTTGCTATGCCTTGGGAGAAGCCAACTTCTCAGACCATGGGGCGAACCGTCTAGGAGCCTCAGCCTTGATGCAGGGACTAGCAGATGGTTATTTTGTATTACCATACACCATTGGAGATTATTTGGCCGACGACATACGAACAGGGCCAATCCCAACAGATAGTCCGGAATTTGAAGAGGCAGAGAAGAATGTCCAAAAAACCATTGACTTCTTCTTGAACAATAACGGCACCAAATCGGTGGATTATTTCCACAAACGTCTCGGAAAGATCATGTGGAACCAAGTAGGAATGGCAAGAAATGAAGCCGGTCTTAAGGATGCGATCGCACAGATCAAAGCCTTGAGGGAAGAGTTCTGGAAAGAAGTGAGAGTTCCTGGCGAGTCGGAAAACATCAACCAAGAACTGGAGAAGGCTGGTCGAGTAGCCGATTTCCTTGAGTTAGGCGAACTCTTCGCTAGAGATGCCTTAGAGCGAAACGAATCTTGTGGAGGACACTTCAGAGAAGAGTACCAAACGGAAGAAGGTGAAGCGGTGAGAGATGATGAGAACTTTACTTTTGTTTCCGCATGGGAGTATAAGGGTGAACCATCCGATGCGGTGATGCACAAGGAACCGCTCATCTACGAGAATATTGAATTGAAGACAAGATCATACAAATAAGAAATTAAGATATGTCAGCAAATAATGGAATGAATCTTACGCTAAAGGTCTGGAGACAACAGAGCCAAAATGCGAAAGGAAACATGGAGACCTATCAGGTAGCTGATATCTCACCTGATAGCTCTTTTTTGGAAATGATGGACATTCTCAACGAACAGTTGATCGAAGAGGGCAAAGAGCCCGTGGCTTTCGATCATGATTGTCGCGAAGGAATTTGCGGATCTTGTTCCATGTTCATCAACGGAGAAGCACATGGACCGGGTAAGGAGATCACAACCTGCCAGCTTCACATGAGAGAATTTAAAGATGGAGATACCATTTACATCGAACCGTGGAGAGCGAAAGCCTTTCCGGTGATCAAGGATTTGGTTGTCGATCGTTCTGCCTTTGATCGCGTTATGGCGGCTGGAGGTTTCGTGTCTGTGAACACGTCAGGAAATACGGTGGATGCAAATGCCATCCCTATCGAGAAGGCAGATGCCGATTCAGCATTTGACGCAGCGACTTGTATAGGTTGTGGCGCCTGTGTGGCGACGTGTAAAAATGCTTCTGCCATGCTTTTTGTGTCGGCTAAAGTATCGCAGTTTGCTTTACTTCCTCAAGGACAAGTAGAGGCGAAGGACCGTGTGAAGAACATGGTAAAGGTGATGGATGAAGAAGGCTTTGGTAACTGTACAAATACAGGAGCTTGTGAAGTGGAATGTCCGAAAGGGATTTCAATTGAAAACATTGCACGAATGAATAGAGAATACTTGAAAGCCACCATCAACGGGGATAACTAGACACTCCATTCAATGAAATAGCATAAAAAAAGGCAACAATCGGTTGCCTTTTTTTATGCGCAAAGGTTATGAGTACTGGGTGCATCATGGCATATTGGAACTGATTTCCAAATGATATGGCTTCTCAGCATCGACGTAAACTTTTTGAACGAATTCACCTGCGCTACGAAGTAAAAAGGGCTTACCTAAAAGCCTTTGATTACTTTCCTCGTCCGATCATCACCAAGCATTTTTGGATGTTTTTGGGGAGCCTGGCTATTTCTACAGTTGCTACATTTCTTTTATTAGAACAGCAGAAGCAAGAAATTGCCTTTATGCTCGGGATCTTCCTGTTGGCCGCATTGCTGTGGGTGACAGAAGCCCTGCCCTTGTTCGCGACTGCTTTATTGGTTATTGGGCTCGAGATCATCTTATTGGCTAACCCCGGTGAATGGAAAGGTGTCGGTTTTTCACTGGGCGCCAACCCCAGTTACCGCGAGATATTGTCCCCCTTTGCCGATCCTATCCTGATTCTATTTCTAGGGGGCTTCATCCTAGCGCGGGCTGCCGTTAAAGAAGGGGTTGACAAAGCGCTGGCCAGCACCATCTTGAAAGTATTTGGTGACAAACCGAACATGGTCATTTTAGGAATGATGTTGATCACAGCCGGTTTTTCAATGTTCATGAGCAATACAGCAACCACTGCCATGATGATCACCTTGGTCTCTCCACTTTTTCTGAATCTTCAGGAGGACGATCCATTGCGTAAAGGATTAGTGCTCAGTGTTCCGGTAGCAGCGAACATTGGAGGGATGGGAACTCCCATTGGTTCTCCTCCTAATGCTGTCGCCATTGGGTTTTTAAGAACAGAAGGCATCGATATCAGTTTTCTCAATTGGATGATCATAGGAGTTCCTCTAGTGTTCATCCTTTTGTTCATTGCCTGGATATTGATCACGCGAATGTTTCGTTCTCCGGACCTTACCGTGCGACTCCAGACAAAAAAACGTCAAATCAAAGGAAGAGGATGGTTTGTCATCACCATTTTCAGCATGACCATTTTGCTTTGGATGACGGATTCGCTACATGGTTTGCCATCGGCTGTCACCGCTCTTTTTCCTGTCATTGTGTTTACATCTACCAGTATTATCGACAGGCAAGACTATAACAATCTAGAATGGCACATACTCGCCTTAATAGCTGGAGGTATCGCGCTGGGTTTAGGAATGAAGCTCAGTGGCTTGGATGTCATGATCGTTCAGTTAATTCCTACTGAATCGTCTTTCATCTTTGTCTTATTGGTCTTGGCGACTGTGCTGTTGAGTATTTTCATGTCGAACACTGCAGCAGCCAATTTGTTGATTCCCTTGGGAATTACCTTGGCCACATTGGCCTTTGGAATAGGGGAAGTACAGGTTGTGTATTACGGTTTAAGCATTGCCTTGGCCTCAAGCGCCGCCATGGCCTTACCGATCAGTACGCCACCAAATGCCATTGCCTATGCCCAAGGGACATTGGTCTCGAAAGACTTCATTCGAGTGGGAGGGTTGATCAGTTTAGCAGCCGTGCTATTGATCGGACTCTTTGGTCCGCAAGTCATAGAGTTTTGGGCAGTTTACTTGAAGTAGTGCCCATTGTAGCGGTCATGGGCAGCACGCGCCAAAGCCTCACGGTGTTTCGGATGAGCCACATTGATCAATGCTTGGGTCCGTTGTTTTAAACTCTTTCCATACAGATCGGCAATACCATATTCTGTGACCACATAATGCACGTGGGCTCGAGTAGTCACCACACCAGCACCTGGCTTTAAGGTAGCGACGATCTTTGAATCACCACTTCTGGTGGTAGACGACAGGGCAATAATGGGTTTGCCGCCTTCAGATAATGAAGCGCCACGAATGAAGTCCATTTGGCCTCCAACACCAGAATACATTCTCGTACCGATGGAATCTGCACACACCTGACCGGTCAGGTCAACTTCGATCGCACTATTGATGCTGGTCATTTTGGGCATTCTTCTGATGACCGCAGTATCATTCACATATTGGATATCGAGCATCCTGATCATGGGGTTGTCATCTACGAAATCATAGAGTTCCCTAGAGCCGATCATGAAGCCTGAGACGAGTACGTCCTTGTGCTTTGTTTTGTATCGGTTATTGATCACCCCACTTTTCAATAAGGGAATAACACCATCAGAAAACATTTCAGTATGCACTCCAAGGTCTTTGTGATTCCCAAGACAAGCCAGTACGGCATCCGGAATAGCACCAATCCCAAGTTGTAAAGTTGCTCGGTCTTCTATCATTCCGGCGATGTGCATGCCTATTTTTTGTTCCTCTTCTGTTAAAGGGTGTTTCGGATGTTCAGCAATGGGTTCATCAATTTCAACATAGGTGGTGAATTTGCTCATATGAATCAGACCATCACCATGGGTACGGGGCATTTGCGGATTGACTTGAGCGATCACGATATCGGCTTTGTCAACAGCGGCTTTTGTTGCATCGACAGAGACCCCTAGAGAACAATAACCATGGTTATCAGGCGTAGAAACGGTGATCATGGCGACATCCACCGGGATGACACCTGAACGAATCATGACCGGAACTTCGCTCAAAAAGGAGGGGATGAAATTGGCCCTTCCTTCTTTGTGTGCTTGACGTACATTGCCCCCAATAAACATGGAGTTAATGGTAAAAACATCCTGCATTTCAGAAGCAGCATAGGGAGCCGGTCCTTCGGTGTGCAATTGATACAGCTTGATGTCATACAATTCGCTTGCTCGGTCTGTCATGGCTTTCACCAACGATACGGGCGTAGCGGCGGCAGTGTGTAAATAGATATTATGTCCGGGTTTGATGACCTTTACGGCCTCTGCTGCTGAATTAACTTTCATCTGTTTTTCTTTGTGGCAAATATGGATTTTAAAGTAGCCACAAAAGATGACAAAGGTCAGGTCGAGACATTAAAATGAGACAATTTTTGAAGCTTCTTCTGTTGAGCAAAAGGACAATCGTTTGCACGCAAGTTTTTGGGAGGAGGCATTCATAAGCCGAACGCATCCACTACATTTACCATCCGCAAAACCAATCGATATGAAATTCAAACACCCATATAAATTTGGGAAAGGTTACGAAAAGCCGGTAGCCTATTTTTCAATGGAATTCGCCATTGATCAACCCTTAAAGATCTACTCAGGCGGTCTTGGCTTCCTGGCCGGTTCACATATGAGAAGCGCATACGACCTTAAGCAAAATGTGATAGGCATCGGAATGCTATGGAAATACGGTTACTACGACCAAACCAGAAAGCACAATAACGAGCTAGACGTGCTCTGGCAAGAAAGACACTATAATTTTTTGGAAGACACAGGCATTGTGCTCGACGTTTCAGTCGACAGCCATCCGGTTAAAGTAAAGGTATTCTACTTGGCTCCCGAGGTCTTTGGATCAGCTCCGATCTTTTTACTGTCGACGGATCATACTGAGAACGATTACTTGGCGCAGACAACAACGCACAAGTTGTATGACAATAACATTGCGACCAGGATCGCCCAGTATATCATTTTAGGTATTGGAGGGGCTAAGTTGTTGGAAGAACTTGGTCATGAGGTTGATCTCTACCATTTCAATGAAGCCCATGCTCTTCCGGCAGCGTTTCGATTAATGGAAAAGTTGGGTGATCTCAACAAGCTGAAAGAAAAGTTGGTCTTCACGACTCATACTCCGGTTAAAGCAGGAAATGAAGTCAATGACCCAAATCTCTTGCACAAGCTAGGTTTCTTCAATGGATTTTCAATCCGTGAAGTAGAGGACATGGTCGGCTTTGAGAACGGCATGTTCAACCATACCTTGGCAGCACTTAGAATGTCAAAGATCTCAAACGCCGTTTCAAAAAAGCATTGTGAAGTCTCTAAACAGATGTGGGGAGCCTTTGACGGGATCTGTGATATCATTCCAATTACAAACGCCCAAAATGCAGCTTATTGGACCGATAAAGAGTTGGATAAGGCCCATGAAAAGCGCAATAACAAGAAGTTTGTCAGCCGTAAGAAGGAGATGAAGCAAGAGTTGTTCGATCTAGTGGCCGATCAAACGGGTAAAATCTTTGACCCGAATGTGCTGACCATTGTTTGGGCAAGGCGATTTGCAGGCTATAAAAGAGCGGACCTGATCGCTCGCGATGCAGAGCGTTTTGAGCGTTTGTTGAACAATAAGGATTTCCCTGTTCAGATCATATGGGCAGGAAAGCCCTATCCGTTGGACCATTCGGCTGTGAGTACGTTCAACTGGTTGGTGCATTTCACAAGAAAGTATCATAATGCGACCATATTAACGGGTTATGAATTATCGCTTTCCGCATTGATGAAGAAAGGTTCTGATGTTTGGTTGAACAACCCAAGGATTCCACTGGAGGCTTCTGGAACATCGGGCATGACAGCTGCGATGAATGGATCTTTGAACTTCTCTACCAACGATGGTTGGATTTTGGAATTTGGTGAACATGGAAAGAATGGGTTCGTTATTCCGGAAGTAGACACTTCCTTACCCGAAGGAGAACAAGACGAGCAAGACGCACTGCACATGATGGAGATCTTAGAAAATGAGATCGTGCCCATGTATTACAACGACCACGATGCCTGGGTAGAAATGAACTATCAAAGCATGGACGATGTCGATAAATACTTTAGGGCATCAAGAATGGCAGATGAGTACTACAAAAAACTCTATAACCATTGAAACCCATCGCAGAGATTTATTAATATTGCAAGGCCGTTGAGAGACGGCCTTTTCTTGGGGTATTAGCTCAGTTGGTTTAGAGCGCTGCCTTGACAGGGCAGAGGTCACTGGTTCGAATCCAGTATATCCCACTAAAAATCTCAATTGTCAAGCATCAATACCCAATAGGATTTTGGTCTTTGATCATTGAGATTTCCTTTTTCGGGATGTGGCGCAGTCCGGTAGCGTACTCGTCTGGGGGGCGAGTGGTCGCAGGTTCAAATCCTGTCATCCCGACAACCCATTCAAAGTCTGCTTTTGCAGACTTTTTCATTTCAGGACAATTCAAACTTGTTTGAAATTGTCAGTGAAATGAGAAAGCAGTTACAGAGTAATTGGACTTTGAATGGGTTGTATCTCCCCACCAATGGATCAGCGAAGCTAATCCTGTAAGACGTAAATTATGAATTGTTGTAAATCCCTAACCCAGAAGCAGCTATGTTAATCCTGCCGTCCCGACGATTTAGGGTTTTTATTTTCTATCAAACCTTGATCACGATCTTTTTACGGTAAAGTACATAGCCGAGTAGGTAGCACACCAAGAGGTGGGCCAGTGCCATCAAAAAGGAACCAAATTTTAAATGGTTCGGTGCGACTTGACTGAACACTTCGGTCCATAACCAGCCGTAGGCATTGACCGTTTCACCAGATGCGTTCGTCCATTGCAACACCACATACATAGTGTTCACGAGTAGCCCTGAAAAAATGTAAATGATGAGCGGGTTCAATCCGAAAACCTGAAAGGGCTTTACCCAGAATGTATACTTTCTGTTATCGATCAATTCGATCAACACGCCCAAGACGAGAATGGCAATGCCTCCAGTGTAGAGTACGTAAGAACTCGTCCAAAGAGATTTGTTGATCGGGAAGAGGGTTCCCCAAGCCAATCCAATAAAAATATCGACAACACCTACCAACAGCATATTCTTAACCAAGCGATGTCGATCTGTACTATTTTTGATCAAAGCACCGATTAAATATCCCATGACAATGCTGATGGCGGCTGGAAGAGTGCTTAGTAAGCTTTCAGGATCAAAGGCAATACCAAGCCCATTATATAGGTGGTTTTCACCCAAAAGCATGAGGTCAAGCTGTCGTGCAAAATTATGTTCTAGACTAAATGGGTCTTCCTTTTGGCCAATGAGTAGAATGACCCAATAAGCGACTAAAATAGCCAATGCGGGCTTCCAGATCTTCCAAAGATCTGAACCCAGACATAAGAATGCTGCAATGATATAAGCCAAACCGATCCGTTGCAAAACCCCTAAAAACCTCAGCTCGCTAAACGGCAAATGATAAAATGGAAACCAATTCAGTCCAACACCGATCAAGAGTATAACAGCCCCTCTTCTCAGAACCTTTTTAGCAACAGGCGTAGTCAGTTGATGGTTGAATTTATCACCAGACAAATAAAGAGAGACACCAATGATGAACATGAAGAAAGGAAAAACAAGATCAGTCGGTGTTAGGCCATGCCACTTGGCATGCAACAGTGGAGGGTATACATGTGACCATGAACCGGGGTTGTTGACCAAGATCATCAAGGCAATGGTCATGCCTCTAAAGACATCCAAGGAAAGTAATCGGTTTTGCTGTTCCATAGGCTTATCGCAACTTAAGATATACTATACGTGAAATAGATTGCACTCTTGTACAAAAAATGTTTACAGCTAAAAAAAGCCACAAGTGAACGACCTGTGGCTTTTCTTTTGCTCGGCAAGAAATTAATTGCCGTCCTTTTTGAACTTATCGAAACGTGAATCTCCTTTTTTACTTGGAGGAAACACATTGTTCTCCACATTCACGTCTGCCAATTGCTTGTAAGGATCGAAGACCACATTGGCGACTTCTTTGTCCTTGACAAAAATATGGTTGACTTGGCTTTCGTTGTATCGCCAGATCTCCGCTGGGAGTTTTTCAATCTCTTTTGAACCGTCTTTGTACGTCCATTCCACAACGATAGGGGTAGGTAGACCACCATTGTTTTTGAAGGTTACCTGGTAAACATTTTTACCCGCTAAACGCTCCTTGATCGCATCATTAGGAACGGTTCCTCTGTATTCGCCCCTCATTTGAGCGTCTGTCAGGCTGATCTCTTGGGGTTGACCATAGAAAGGGTTGTTGTCTGCATCGCCGCCCAGGCTACCTTCTTGAGCTTTTACATCACCTTCAATGTTTTGCTCTTCGCCTTTGATTCGCATCCATTTGACATTGGCAACTTCTACGTCAACATTATCGGTCGAATAGAACCAACCTCTCCAGAACCAGTCCAGGTCTACCGCTGAGGCGTCTTCCATGGTGCGGAAAAAATCAGCGGGTTTTGGGTGTTTGAATGCCCATCGCTCGGCATACTCCTTGAATGCCTGATCGAATAGCTCAGGTCCCATCACTTGCTCTCTCAATACCACCAAGGCCGCAGAGGGTTTTGAATAAGCCTCAGGCCCAAGTTGTAAGGATTGCTCTGGATTGGTCATGATCGGACGCATAAAATCTTTGCTTCCCTTCATGTAAGGTACAATGGCCTCCGGTGAATTGGAGTTGTATGGAAGATCAGGATAAAAACGCTTCATGGTCATGTATTCCAAGAACGAATCGAGCCCTTCATCCATCCATGCCCATTGACGTTCATCAGAGTTGATGATCATTGGGAAATAATTATGCCCCACTTCATGGACAATTACATAAACCATTCGGGTTTTGATGAAGTCGTCGTAGGTACCATCAGGTCTTGGTCGTCCAAAATTGAAACAGATCATGGGATATTCCATTCCAATACTGGCAGCATGTACAGAAATGGCTACCGGATATGGGTAATCGATCGTCATTTCTGAATAATTGATCAGCGTATTTTTAACGGCTTTGGTCGATTCTCTTTCCCAAAGAGGATTACCCTCTTTTGGATAATAGGACATGGCTAAAGGCGTCTTTTCACCCACTTCAACTGCCATGGCATCCCAGATGAATTTTCGAGAGGAAGCGAAGGCAAAGTCTCTGACATTCTCGGCATGATACACCCAGGTTGATTTTTTAGTCGATCGCTTTTTTTCTTTTGCTTCGGCTTCGGCTTGGGTTACGATGATCACAGGCTCGTCATAGGTATTCTTTGCCTTTTCGAATCGGTCCAATTCTTTTTTCGACAACACATCTTTTGGGTTTTGTAACTCACCAGTTGAAGCAACAATGTGGTCCGATGGTACGGTGATCTCCACTTCAAAATCGCCGAAGGTTAAAGCAAATTCACCAGAACCAATGAACTGCTTGTTTTGCCAGCCATTGAAGTCGTCATAAACGGCCATGCGAGGATAGAACTGGGCAATAGTGTAGAGGTAATTGTCGTCTTCCGCAAAATATTCATAACCCGATCGACCACCGATCAATCCACGATCGTTCACGTTATACCACCAATCGATATTAAAAGAATAGCTTTCACCACTTTCGAGGGCTTCAGGCAAATGGATCTTCATCATGGTGAAGTTGATCGTGTACTCCAGGTCATTGCCGTTGGCATCTTTCACAGCCATCAACTTAAATCCTCCATCGAACCCATTATCACCTAAGGTACTTTGCGCTTGTGTGGTCGACAAGGAACTCGTATTGTCTGGAATGTTGCCAAAGCCATTTGAAAGAGCGCTTAGATTACCTTGCTCTCGTACGTTTTGATCGAGCTGCACCCAGAGGTATTTCAAAGCGTTTGGGGAATTGTTGAAGTAGGTGATGGTCTCTGAACCCGTGATCTTCTGGTTCTCATCGTCCAATTCAACTTTGATCTGATAATCAGCTTTTTGTTGCCAATAAGCAGGGCCGGGTTCACCGCTTCCGGTTCGGTATTGATTCGGTGTGGGCAGCATATTGTCAAGTTGCTCAAACTTGCCTTGCCATTGGTTTTGAGCAAAAAGTGCTACTGAAAAGCAACTCAAAAGGAATGCATATAGGATTTTCATCGTGTATCTAGAAATTTTTGGGTAACAATAATAGTCAATTCATATCTGAATAACATGAACTATTTATCTTACCCAAAATTATGCCATGAAGAAATTTCTCATACTCTTATTTTGCTTCTTGACAGGCACACTTGCAGCGCAAGACCTGGCTTCTGATAACATACTAGAAACCATTGCCATTGGATCATGCAATCGGCAAGAACTGCCGCAGCACATCTGGACGCATATTGCCAAGCACCAACCGGATCTATGGATATGGCTAGGGGATAATATTTATGGGGATACGGACGACATGGCGGTGATGAAGGCGAAGTACGATCAACAGAAAAATGGCAAGGAATATCGTGCATTCAGAAATAAAGTGGAGCTCATTGGTATTTGGGATGACCATGATTTTGGTAAAAATGATGCAGGCAGTGAATACGCCTTTAAAGACGAAAGCCGGGATTTGATGTTCGACTTTTTAGATGTACCCAAAGAAAGTCCCGCCTGGCAAAGAAAAGGAGGGTATCAATCCTATTCCTATGGATCAGCAGATCAAAAGATCAAAGTGATCCTGCTCGACGCCCGTTATTTCAGAGATACCTTGGATCGACAGCAGGGGGTGTATCAAAAGAATTGGGAAGGCCAAGTATTGGGTGAAGCCCAATGGAAGTGGCTGGAGGAAGAGCTTACCAACAGCGACGCAGCCATTCATCTGATTTCAAGTGGTATCCAGTTCATTGCGACAGAGCATCGTTTTGAGAAATGGGACAACTTCCCAAAAGAAAGGCAGCGCATGTTGGATCTTTTGGTAAAAACACAAGCAAAGAATGCTGTGTTTTTGAGCGGAGATCGACACATTTCTGAAGTGGCGGCACTTCATGTGCCCGGTTATGGCATGACTTATGATTTCACCTCCAGCGGCATGACCCACAGTTACACGGCAAGCACCGAGTATAACTCCTACAGATTGAGTAAATTGGTGACGCAAAAGAGTTTTGGACTCATCCATGTGGATTGGAGTGGAAAAGAACCGAAAATGAGTTTTAGCATTCGTCGAGATGATGACGAATTGATTGACGGCCCCATCGCCATACTTCGCTAGGAGCAAACAAACCCTAAATGAACGACCTATGAAAAGAATTTCACTCCTTTTACTTTTACTCTCTATTCTTCAGACCAATGTTATGGGGCAAACAACTGTTTTGGATATTCAAGGACATCGAGGAGCCAGGGGACTTGTACCCGAAAATACGATTCCGGCGTTCAAACGAGCCATTGACGAGGGAGTGACAACACTGGAGTTGGATGTTGTCATTACAAAAGATAAGCAGGTCGTGGTTTCGCATGAACCCTACATGTCTTCTTCCATTTGTGTAAAGCCGAATGGTGAACCTGTCGGAAAGGGTGAGGAGTTCAATATCTATCAAATGACTTATGCAGAAGTAGCGACCTTTGATTGCGGTTCAAGAGGCAATGCCAGATTTGCAGAACAAGCGAAAATGGTTGTTCAAAAGCCCCTTTTATCGGATATGATCCAGGCAGCGGAAGCCTATGCAAAAGAAAAAGGGGTGTCGCCTCTTAACTACAACATTGAAATCAAAAGTTCGCCAAAGGGAGATGGTGTTGATCATCCTGAAGTGGAGGAGTTTTCGAGTCTTGTATTTGAAACCATAGAAGCCTTTTTGCCTCGTTCGCGGTATACGCTTCAAAGTTTTGATTTCCGTGTACTTCAGTACTGGCATCAACAATATCCTGAGGTAAGTTTGGTCGCGCTGATCGAAAACACCAGATCCATAGAAAAGAACCTAGAGGAATTAGGCTTCACTCCGGACGTCTACAGTCCTTATTACAAGCTGCTCAGTGCTAAAAAGATAGCCAAGGCCCATGAATTGGGAATGAAAGTAGTGCCTTGGACAGTGAATTCGGTCAAAGAAATGCAGGCCTTGGTCGATCTTGGCGTCGACGGGATCATCACGGATTACCCCAATCTGGCAAAGTCCTTGAATTGATACGAACTCACCTTTTTAAATCCTCTTAAAGTCCCTAATTTTAGCGCTTTGATATCTCTATGAATCTGATAGAAGTAAAAGATAAAAGCACTGAGAAGGCTTTTATTGAATTGCCCGTAAGGCTTTATAAGAACGAAAAAAATTGGATTCGTCCGCTGGACAAAGACATCAAAGCGGTCTTTGATCGAGCCAAGAACAAAAACTACAGAAATGGTGAGGCCATAAGATGGATACTTGAACGAGAAGGTCAGGTAGTGGGTCGCATAGCTGCTTTCTATGATAAGAAAACGGCGGCAAAAAACGAACAGCCAACGGGAGGCATTGGTTTTTTCGAATCTATCGACGATCAAGAAGTGGCCAACACCTTATTTGATGCTGGAAAGCACTGGCTCATCGAAAAAGGGATGGAAGCGATGGATGGACCCATTAATTTCGGCGACCGAAACAGTTGGTGGGGCTTGCTGGTGGATGGCTTTCATGAGCCGAACTATCAGATGCCGTATAACTTTCCTTACTACCAGGCCCTATTCGAAAATTATGGCTGGCAACTGTATTTCAATCAGTATACGTATCAACGACCCATGGGGTCAGAGGTGGGGTTGACAGACCGAATGAAGGAAAAAGCCTCTTTGAATATCGATAATCCAGAATACGAGTTTAGGTGCATCACCAAAAAGGAATACGACAAAGGGCCGGAATATTTTAGAACAGTATACAACAAGGCATGGGCTGGTCATGGAGGAGTAAAAGAAATGCCTTTGAGGCAAGCTCAGACCATATTTAAAAGCATGAAACCGGTGGCTGATGTTAGACTCATCTGGTTTGCTTTTTACAAGGGTGAACCTGTTGCATTCTTCATTTCACTTCCAGAATTAAATCAGATCTATAAGCAGCTAAATGGTCAATGGAACCTTTTCACTAAACTCAAATTCCTGTATCTCCTCAAAACGGGAGCAATAAAAAAAGCATTAGGAATCGTGTTTGGAGTGGTTCCTGATCACCAGCGAAAAGGAATTGAAGCCGCACTTATCGTCTCCTATACAAAAATGGCATGGCAGAAGGGGTTCCAATACAATGATCTAGAGATGAACTGGATCGGTGATTTCAATCCAAAAATGATGCGTGTTGTGGAGCAGATCGGAGGAGAGGTTTTCAAAACACATATTACCTACAGATACTTATTCGATAGAACAAAAGAATTTAAACGGGCAAAAAAGATATGAGCATGAGAAAAAGTTTTGACGTCTATGGCATTGGAAATGCCTTGGTAGATTTAGAGATCAAAGTGGACGATGAGTTCTTGTATGATCATAAGGTGAAGAAGGGTTTAATGACGCTCGTGGATGAAGACACACAGTTCCGCTTGATCGGAGCAGTTGAAGATCAGCAATATGAAAGAAAATCAGGCGGGTCGGCTGCGAATACAGTGATTGCAGTTAGTCAGTTTGGCGGTAAAGCCTACTATTCATGCAAAGTAGCCAATGATGAATTTGGTGACTTCTACCTAATGGACATGAATGAAGCAGGCATAAAAACCAATTTAGATGAAGCCGAAAGAGAAGCAGGCATAACAGGGAAATGCTTGGTGATGGTAACCCCTGATGCTGATCGTACAATGAATACTTTCCTCGGTGCTACGACCAATTTGTCGACCGATGAGGTAGATGAAGAGGCCATTAAGGCAGCAAAATACGTTTATTTGGAGGGTTATTTGACCACTTCAGCCACAGGCATTGAAGCCATGAAGTTAACCAAGAAGATCGCTGAGAAGAATGGGGTCAAGACCTCGATCACACTATCTGATCCTTCCATCGTACAGGCGTTCAAAGCCAACTTTGAAGACGTAATTGGTGCTTCTGTCGATCTGCTCTTTTGTAATGAAGAGGAAGCCATGGCTTATACCGGTACCAGCGATCTACTTGAAGCAAGAGAGGCTCTGAAAAAGGAGGCAAAGCAGTTTGTCATTACCTTAGGTTCTAACGGTGCCATGATCTTTGATGGCGATACCTTCATTGATATTGAACCGTATAAAGTAAAAGCCCTCGACACCAATGGGGCTGGAGATATGTTCGCCGGAGCCTTCTTGTATGGCATTACCAATGGCATGTCAATGGCGGCAGCTGGTAAACTCGCGAGTTTAGCCAGTTCGAAAGTGGTCTTACAATATGGGCCTAGGCTATCGGCGGAGGAGACTAGAAAATTGCTAAAGGAAGTTTCTTGAGAAGAATCTTCAGACGGTTATCCGAATAAACATCCGCTTATCATTTGACGTTATGGGATAATTAGTCTCAACTCTACATTAGAAGCGTTAAAACTTGAATAGAACTATGTTAAGAAAATTAAGTCTTTTTTTAATATTAAGCTGTTTGGCGATTGTTGCCGCGCAGGCTCAGAATATTGAATTCGAAGAGTACGATCTTGATAATGGACTGCATGTCATTCTCCATCAAGATAATTCTACTCCTATTGTTACGGTATCAGTGCTATACCATGTGGGTTCTAAAAATGAACCTCCAGGTAGAACTGGTTTTGCCCATTTCTTTGAACACCTGATGTTTGAAGGTTCTCCAAATATTGGAAGGGGTGAGTATTTCAAGATCATTCAAGCTGCTGGCGGTTCATTGAATGCCAACACCTCTAATGACCGCACGTACTATTTTCAAACGTTGCCTTCTAATCAGTTAGAGCTTGGTTTATACATGGAGTCAGAACGCATGCTTCATGCTGTCATTGATTCTACTGGTATTGCCACACAAAAGGAAGTGGTTAAAGAAGAAAAGCGATTGAGAATTGACAATCAACCGTACATGTCATTCCAAGCTGAAATGTTCTCTAAGGCATTTGAAGGAACCAACTATGCTTGGACACCTATCGGTAGCTTTGAGGATATCGATGCAGCAACTGACCAAGACTTCGTTGATTTCTACGAGACATTCTACGTACCCAATAATGCGACGCTTTCCATTGCTGGCGACTTCGATAAAAAGGAAGTGAAGGAGCTGGTAGAGGCTTACTTTGGCGAAATAAAAAGAGGAACCAAGGATATTCCTAGACCTGAAGTAAACATACCACAATTCACAGAAGCCCAGGAGGCAACCGTTTTTGACAACGTGCAAATTCCAGCTGTGTTTGAAGGCTATCGAATTCCTGCACAAGGAACAGACGATTATTACGCCATTCAATTCTTGACACGCTTGTTGTCAGGAGGTGCTTCTTCTAGGTACCAGAAAGTACTAGTTGATGAGAAACGCATGGCCTTACAAGTTCAGTCTGCTCCTTTTGCTTTGGAAGATGCAGGCTTGTTCATCAACATTGCCCTTCCTAATCAGGGAGTGGAGGTTGAAGATCTTATGGCTGAGCTGGACAAAATCATTGAAGACGTTAAAAACAATCCAATTCCGGAAAGAGAATTTCAGAAATTGAAGAACCAGGTAGAAAACAGCTTTATCTCGGGTTACGGCTCGGTACAAGGGATCGCTGAAAGCTTGGCCAATTACCATGTCTATTTCGGCGACGCCAATTTGATCAATACAGAGATCGAGCGCTATCAAAAAGTGACTCCCGAGGATGTGATGAGAGTGGCCAAGAAATACTTGGTGCCAGAAAACAAAGTGGTGTTGAATTATCGCCCGATGGCTGAAAAAGAACAACCGAAAGAAGCACCATTGAAGAAGGAAGGAGGAAAGAACTAATGAGAACGATATACACATTAATGTTGACCCTGCTATCAATAGGCCTGGTGGCTCAAATTGATAGAACGAAATTACCTGAGCCAGCTCCTGAGCGGCCGATAGAAATTGGGGATTATGAGCAATTCCAATTGGATAATGGCTTAACCGTTATACTGGTTGAAAATGACAAACTGCCTCGTTTAAGCTGGACATTGACCTTCAATACAGGACCAATCACCGAAGGGGATAAGGCGGGCTATGCCGGTATCTTTGGTCAGGTGATGAGTGCTGGAACTACCTCTTTGACGAAAGATGAATTCAACGAAGAAATTGAATTCATGGGGGCCAACATCAGCGCCGGAGCAAGCTCCGTTTTTGCTACCTCATTATCGAAGTATAAAACTGAGGTGCTAGACCTCATGACGGATTTATTATTTAATCCACGTTTCCCTGAGGATGAATTTGAACGGGCCATTGAGCAAACGCTCACAGGTCTAAAATCTGCCAAGGATAGTCCTGATGCGATTGCTGCAAATGTACGAGGCGTGGTAAACTATGGAAAGGACCACCTTTATGGCGAGCTCGTGACGGAAGAAACCGTCAAGAACATCACAATGGATGACCTAAAGGCCCATTACCAAAAGTTTTTCAAACCGAATATCGCTTATTTGGTCATTGTGGGTGATATCAAAGCGCGCGAAGCGAAAAAACTGGTGAATGATTATTTCGGTAAATGGGAAAGCGGAGATGTCGTAAAAGAAGAGTTTGTTCAACCCGAGACGCCAAATGAAAGAGCAATTGCTTTTGTAGATCGTCCTTCTTCCGTGCAGTCGGTGATCAGCATCTCATACCCGATCGACAATAAACCGGGTTCTGAAGATGCGATCAAGCTCGCGCTTCTCAATAGAATATTTGGAGGTGCCGGATTGTCGACTCGTTTGAACATGAACCTCCGAGAAGATAAGGGGTACACCTATGGTGCGAATTCAAGCATCGGGTCGAGTCGCTATTCAGCAACATTCAATGCAGGGGCTAGTGTTCGAAATGAAGTAACGGATAGTGCCATGGTCGAATTCATCAAAGAAATGGAATTGATCAGCACAGAAATGGTTACAGATGAAGAGTTAGCGATCGCAAAGAGTTCGGCAAAGGGTGCTTTCGCTCGTTCTTTGGAAAGCACATCTACCGTTGCTCAGTTTGCCTTGAATGCTGAGCTGAATGATCTGCCTGATGATTATTACGCAACCTACCTTCAGAAAATTGAGGCGGTAACCAAAGAAGATCTGTTAGCGGTTGCCAAAAAATACATCCGACCAGAACAAGCGAATGTGGTTGTGGTAGGTAAAGCAGAGGAAGTTGCGGCCAAGCTCAAGGCTTTTGGTACCATTACTTACTACGATGATGAGGCCAACGTGGTGTCTGATCCTACTCAGGTGGTGATGGGCAATGTCTCGGCAGACGAAGTACTAGCCAATTATGTACGGGCGATTGGTGGCAAAGAGGCCTTGGATAAGGTCAAAACCCTGCAGTACAAAAGCACAGGTACTTTAAGCATGGGTGGTCAGTCTATTGAACTCAATAGAAATGTCTATCAGAAAGCACCAGATAAGTTTCTTGACGAAACGATCGTGACCATGATGGGGACGACAAAGCAGATCTACAACGGTGGAGAAGCTAAAATGATCGCTGGAGGTCAGACCGTTCCTGTTCAAGGACCAATGGCGGCACCATTGAAATACCTAGGCGTGTTGTTCGCGGAGAGATTCTATGGAGAACTAGGCTACGAATACGAATATAAAGGAATCAAAGAAGTCAACGGGAAGAATTCGCATCGCATCGACGTGAAGATCGACGGAGCGACATTCATTGAATTCTACGATGTGGACTCTGGTCTTAAAGTACAGGCCGACCTAGGGCAGTCGGGTGTTTACACTTTCGAAGATTACAGAGAAGTGGACGGTATCATGATGCCGTTCAAGTTGATCGTCAAGAGTGCTCAGATCCCTGCACCTTTGGAGTTCATTGTTTCAGAGGTAAAGATCAACGAAGCGATTGATGATTCAATGTTTGAATGATCAGCTGAAACCATACGAAGTTAAAAAGGGCCTCATTTTGAGGCCCTTTTTAGTTTAAACATTCTTCCAGCCACCCTTTTAAGAGGGGGTTCCCACTATCTGCTCGATTTATGGATACCTGAGGGATCACAAAGAATGGTTGACTGCCTTTAGCTAAACGAATGGTGTGTTGTTTTCCATAGCGCTCCACTTTTACCTCAAGTTGATCTGCATGTTGAGTGGTTTGGATAAGCTTGTCATTGAGCATCAGTTGTTGTTCAGCGTCTGAACCAATTGAGATGGCGTAAACGACTTGTTCCTCTGTTCGAAAACCAAATTCTTTCTCTAATTGATGGTCTGGTGCTTCGTCAACAACCTTAAGACCAACCTTAACCAGTAGGGGGAAGAGCCACTCTCCGTAGTCTGCCGTACCAAAAATGAGCTGTTCGAAATAATCTGTTAAGGATTCCTCGTAGACTTCTTCCGCAGCATTTTGATAGTGTGTCCAAATATAGCCCGACCTGTCTTGACCATGGCGTTTCCACATCAGGCGCATCACGTCATCCAGGCTTTTCTTGCCATTGAACTTAATACGTAGGCTAAGGTCCAAGATCATCGCGGCCAGGGCGCCTTCATTGTAAATGCTAACTTTTCTACCTGGTATACCCTTTTCATAGCCGTCTAACCAAAGGTCGAAAGAGGATTCAGCGACTGAGTAATTATGTCTACCCTCATTTTCGAAATGCCTTTTCAGTAGTTTATTGACTTCCCCTAGGTATTCTTGAACGCTATATACACCAGATTTGGCCAAGATCAGGTCTCCGTAGTAAGTTGTGATGCCTTCGGAGATGAAGCCGGTAAGATGCAAGTTGGGCTGCTGGAAATCATACGGAGTCATTTCCTGCGGCCTTAACCGAATCACATTCCATGTATGAAAGAGTTCATGACAGCTCACACCTAGAAAGTCCGCATAACGTTCCCTTTCAGCAAGTGCCTCTTCCGGCCCTATGGTGATCACCGTGGAATTCCAGTGTTCCACTCCATGGTAGTGTTTGTAAGGAAGCACTTGAAACAAAAAGTGGTAGTCGTCGCAAGGTAGCTCACCCATGACCTCCAATGTTTTTTTAGTGAACCGCTCAAAATCGTGGATGAGGACTTCGTCAGTTTGTGGCATGTTGCCTTGAAACCAAAGTGTGTAAGGTTTTTTGTTTACTTCATATCCGACCTCTCTCAAGCTCTTGCTCGCAACCATGGGGCTATCCACCAATACGTTATAATCAGGGGCGATCAAGTGGTGCTTTCCGATCTTTTTAAGTCCAGAGGCGATGCTGTAATCATTGGGTAAGGTCAGAAGCACTTCGCAAGGTGCGTTTCGGCTCGACTGGCTATACATCAGACAGTTGATAAAGTTTACGTAGAGTTGCTCCTGATCCAACCAGCTGTTTCCGGCATCCATCAATCCGGCATAATACTCGTAAGAAATGCAAATGTGTTGACTTTTCGTGCGCTCAACCTCCCAACAGGAGAGGTCTTTTTTCTTAATGATCAATGCCTTTCCGTCCCGGGTCTTGGCTCGCACCTTTCGGATACGTTTGGCAAAATGCTGAATTTCGTACCGTCCCGGTCGCCAGGTAGGCAAGTAGACCAACAGTGGCGATTCAGAGGAATGCTCAAATTCGACATCAATCCTGAGGAATTGTGCCGTAGGGTTGTGGTATGAGAGAGTATATCGAGTCATAGATCAGTTTCTGCTAACAATTTATGATCTACTTTGGCAAATCAAAAAAAGCTATCTATCTTTGCAGTCCTTTTACGAAAAGAAGAATCAGAAGAGATGAAAAGAACGTTCCAACCTTCGAACAGAAAAAGAAGAAATAAGCACGGTTTCAGAGCTAAAATGGCTACTGCAAGCGGTAGAAGAGTGTTGGCTAGCAGAAGAGCAAAAGGCAGACACAAACTGACCGTTTCTAGCGAGAAAAGACATAAAGCGTAATTTTACTCTGTAGGGGTTTTGTATATTACCTCGTGGCAGAAGAAAACAGCTTAACATATCACTTCCCAAAAGCGGAGAGATTACATAGTAAGAAATTGATTAAGGAGCTATTTGACAATGGCTCCTCTTTTTATTTATACCCATTCAAGGTCGTCTGGTTGGCAGAGCCAACGCTCACATCACATCAAGTCCTCTTTTCTGTTTCGAAAAGAAATTTTAAAAAGGCCGTCGACCGAAATTTACTCAAACGTCGGATGAAAGAGGCCTATCGCCTAAACAAACCACTGCAAGAGTTCTCAAGTATTCAGCCTGCTCTCTTAATCGCTTATATTTATACGGGAAAAGAGAAACTTGACTTTCATGCTCTCGAGTCCAAACTAAAGAAAAGCCTCAAGCGTTTGATAAAGGAAACCCTTAGTTCAACATGAAAAAGCGAATTGCCCTTTATTCAGTAATAGTTCTTAGTGTGGTCACCTTGTTCGCCTTTACAAGTCCACAGAATGATAAATACTTCGAGATCCTGAAGAACCTGGACATTTTTGTCACGATGTACAAGGAGGTAAACTCCAACTATGTCGACGACGTCAATCCCAATTTACTCATGGAAAAAGGTATTGATGCCATGTTGGAGTCGTTGGATCCCTACACAGTGTATTATGCAGAAGATGAAATCGAGGATGTACGGACAGAAAACACTGGGCAGTACGGTGGCATTGGGGCAAGAATTGGCGAGCGTCTTGATGGTGGCGTATTTGTACTCATGCCAGACGAGGGCTATGCAGCGGCAGAGGCTGGTTTACAACGAGGGGACGAAATCATCGCCATCGATGGGCAAAACGTGGAGAAGGATTACGAGAAAGCAGCGCAGTTCTTGAAAGGACAATCCAATGATGAGGTGCTTCTTAATTTAAGAAAGCCCGATGGCAGCATGGTGGAGGTCGCGTTGACCTTTCAACAGGTAGAATTACCCAATGTTCCTTATTATGGTAAAGTGACGGACAATGTGGGCTTAGTCAAATTGACAGGGTTTATGCAAAATGCATCGAAAGAGGTTAAGCAAGCCATTCGGGAGCTGAAAAAGGAAGGCGTTGAGAAAGTAATTCTTGACCTCAGAGGGAATGGTGGAGGTCTGTTAAATGAGGCAGTCAATGTGTCCAATTTATTTGTGGAGAAAGGAGAATTGATCGTCACCACAAAAGGAAAGCTGGAGGAAATGAATGCTGACTACAAGACCTTGAATGCTGTTTACGATCATGAAATTCCGTTGGCCGTTTTGATCAACAGTTCAAGTGCTTCAGCATCGGAAATTGTTGCAGGCGTGATGCAAGACTATGACCGTGGAGTGATCATTGGTCAAAAATCGTATGGAAAGGGCTTGGTGCAGCGAACGATGCCACTTTCCTATAATTCACAACTCAAAGTGACCATCGCCAAATATTACACCCCTTCAGGAAGATGTATTCAGGCATTGGATTATAGTAACCGAAATGCCGATGGTAGTGTGGGTAAGGTTGCTGATTCCTTAAAAACCTTATTCAAAACCAGTAATGGTCGTCCCGTATATGATGGGGGTGGGGTAGATCCTGATTTTGCAACCCCGGAAAGGCAGTTTTCTCCGATTGTGTTAGGTCTGTTAGAGAAGGACCTGATATTCGAATTTGCCAATACCTATGATTTTGGATTTGATCAAGCTGCTTCTGGAAAAGACATTGTGCTGAATGAACAACATTTCATTGATTTTAAAAACTGGCTTGGAACAAAGACACTCGATTATGCTTCAGCGCTCGAAAAGGAAATAGAAGCATTCAGACGTTTGGCAGAAGCACAAGGGGAGTTGTCCAGAATCGCTTCACAGCTCCATCAACTTCAAGCCCAGCTTGAACGAGACATGGAGTTGGATCTGATGAATGCTAAAGAAGAAGTGATGTTCTTGTTGCAGGAAGAAGTGGCAGGAAGACGCTTCTTGGAAAGAGGGCAATTAGAAGCAAGTTTTGGCAAGGACCCTGAGGTACTGAAAGCTATTGAGGTACTCAACAATGAGGGGCTGTTGAAAGAAACTCTTGGGCTTAGCAATTAATGGAGTACTATTTTTTACTCTTCTTCTTAGGACTCATCGGTGGTTTCTTGGCTGGGCTGATCGGCATTGGAGGAGGGGTAATGTATGTGTTGATTTTGCCTTATTTGCTGATACAAATGGGCTTTCCCCAGGAAGAGATCGTCCAATACACCATCGCTAATTCATTGGTAGGAACTTTTTTTGCTGCACTTTCTGCCAATATTATTTTATTCAAGGAACGGAGGATCTATTGGCAAACGGTCCTGATCATCGGGTTTTTCAGTACGCTTGTCTCTTTGCTCTTGTTGGAATATTTCGTTAATACCAGCTTGTATGCGATGCGCGAATTTAATATTGCCGTCATCGTCCTGATGCTTTTTATCATTTATCGGACAATCAAACAAAATTGGAAAGGCAAGGCAAAAAAAGAAAAGCCCATCAACCTAAGGTCATCTGCTGCTATGGGAATGGGAGCGGGAGCCGTCGCTGCCTTGTCTGGACTTGGTGGAGGCACCGTGATCATTCCAATATTGAACATCGGATTCAAGGTAGACATGATCAAGGCCAAATCGATTTCGCTAGGAGTTATCCTGATCTCCTCTCTGGCAGCAACCATATTTAATCTATTGGAAAATACCCGCATTCCCTACGTGAATCAAAGCCAAGGCTATATTGTCTTTCCATTAGCGCTCATTATTTCATTGGGTGTGGTCTTAGGTTCACCCATTGGAGTTAAAGTTTCGTCAAAGCTGAGTCAACAATGGATCAGTATTATCTTTGTGTGCTTCGTTGTGGTTGTCATCATTGATAAAGCGCTACAACTGATCTGATATGGCATTAATACTGAGTATAGAAACATCGACAACAGTTTGCTCTGTAGCGCTCACGGATAGAGATGCCGTTTTGGCCAAAGAGATCCTGTATACGGAACAGAGCCATTCAACGCATCTTACGTTGTTGATTGAGGCGGTGTTGACCAAAGCGGGACGTCAAATGATAGACTTGGATGCTGTGGCGGTTTCTGAAGGACCCGGTTCTTATACGGGCCTGCGCATAGGGGTGTCCACAGCAAAGGGGCTTTGTTATGTACTAGGAATCCCTTTGATTGCTATTTCTACCTTGTCCGCTATGGCGTATCAGGCAATTCAGCTCGAAAGGACTGATGAGTTATTAGTGCCTATGCTCGATGCACGCCGAATGGAGGTCTATACAGCCACGTTTACACGCGACTTGAAGATGACGGAACAAGTGCGCCCTGTAATTCTAGATGAACAGTCGTTTGCAGAAACTTTGCAAAGCCAATCGATGTTATTCTTCGGGAATGGTGCAGGCAAGTTCCAGGAGATCATGAAACACGAGCGAGCGTCTTTTGTAAATGACTTGGTGCCTGAGGCTTGGGCTGTCGGCTTGCTAGCACAGAAAAAACATGCAGGGTCTGTTTTTGAAGACCTCGCCTATTTTGAACCCAACTATTTGAAAGCCTACCAGGCGACAAAACCGAAAAAGTTACTGTGATGGAAGAGCAAATTGTAAATAGGGTAGCAAACAGCCCACTGGTCACAATTGATCTGGAAGAGATCTATGATCGTACCGAGCGTATTGACTACGACATCGCACAAAACCTTTACCAAGGGTTGATTCTGCGTGAGCAGGAGTTCCGAACCTTCATAAAAGAATACGATTGGTCACCTTATGAAGGAAAGAATGTCCGGGTGTTTTCCTCTGCCGATGCGATTATCCCTACCTGGGCTTTCATGTTGTTGATCGCCAAATTGGAGCCGATCACAAATTTTGTCATGATCGGAACAGAGGAGGCCTTCGAGCTGGCCTTGTTCAATAGGAGTTTTGATGCCATGGATTGGTCGCAGTTCAATGATAAACCTGTGGTGGTTAAAGGTTGTGGGGAACTGGTAATTTCCGAAACAATCTTTGGCGAAATGACGAGAAGACTGGTGCCGGGAGTCAAGTCACTCATGTTTGGCGAACCTTGTAGCACAGTACCCGTATATAAACGACCCAGAGCACCAAAAAATTAAGCTTCAAGGGATTAGAAATTATCGAAAAAATATTCTGCTTAGGCTTGTTGTATTGAGCAAAAGCTTTCTACATTTGCATCCCGTTTAAATGAAACGGAGCACAGTATTGAAAACGAAAAAAGAGCGAGATGAAATAAATTTTCATTTAGCTTAGATTTTTAAAAACATCTTTTTTACCTTTGCATCCGCTTTCGGAACGAAGGTTTAGAAAGTGTAAAAAAGTGGGGGCTCACAACGGTGAGTTTTCGAATAAGACTTAAGGGGTTTGAAAGCCTTAGAAGTTTTACGTTTACTGCGAGGGATCGGCGATTAGATATAACCATGAGTTAGCTATTGTAGAAGCGTCTAATTGGTCAGATCC
>NZ_JBXVVG010000003.1:2500-5739 GCF_057219245.1 Roseivirga sp. YIW32
AATGAATTTAGGTAATAACGAATACGAGAAAGTAAGTAAGAGCGTATGGGGGATGCCTAGGCTCTCAGAGGCGAAGAAGGACGTGATAAGCTGCGATAAGCCACGGGGATCAGCACATATGAATTGATCCGTGGATTTCCGAATGGGGCAACCTAGCTACTTGAAGAGTAGTTATTCCAATTTATTGGAAGGCGAACCCGGAGAACTGAAACATCTAAGTACCCGGAGGAAGAGAAAACAATTAGTGATTCCGTTAGTAGCGGCGAGCGAACGCGGAACAGCCCAAACCACATTGGTTACGGCCAGTGTGGGGTTATAGGACTGCGACATTTTAACAAAAACGAACTGGAACGACTTGGGAAAGTCGACCGTAGAGGGTGAGAGTCCCGTACGGGTAAGTTTTTGAGCGATAGCAGTATCCTGAGTAGGGCGGGACAGGTGAAATCCCGTCTGAATTTGCCGGCACCATCCGGTAAGGCTAAATACTCCTGAGAGACCGATAGTGAACAAGTACCGTGAGGGAAAGGTGAAAAGTACCGTGAATAACGGGGTGAAATAGAACCTGAAACCATACGCTTACAAGCGGTCGGAGCCCAATAATTGGGTGACGGCGTGCCTTTTGCATAATGAGCCTACGAGTTACTCCTCTCTAGCGAGGTTAAGGGTTTAAGACCTGCAGCCGGAGCGAAAGCGAGTCTGAATAGGGCGCTTAGTTAGAGGGGGTAGACGCGAAACCTTGTGATCTACCCATGACCAGGTTGAAGTTGCAGTAACATGCAATGGAGGACCGAACCAGTTGACGTTGAAAAGTCTTTGGATGAGTTGTGGGTAGGGGTGAAAGGCCAATCAAACTGGGAAATAGCTCGTACTCCCCGAAATGCTTTTAGGAGCAGCGTGGAGGTAAAGTCTGTTAGAGGTAGAGCTACCGATAGGACTAGGGGGAGTCAAATCCTACCAAATCCTGACGAACTCCGAATGCTAACAGATATACTCTGCAGTGAGGGTAAGGGTGCTAAGGTCCTTATCCGAGAGGGAAAGAACCCAGACCTTCAGCTAAGGTCCCAAAATCTATACTAAGTTGAACTAAGGCGGTCCAGTTGCTTAGACAGCCAGGATGTTGGCTTGGAAGCAGCCATTCATTTAAAGAGTGCGTAACAGCTCACTGGTCGAGCGACAGGGCATCGATGATGATCGGGCATTAAGTATAGTACCGAAGCTAAGGCATTCCGATTTATCGGAATGGGTAGGGGAGCATTCTATTTGCGGTGAAGGTGTCTGGTAATGGATGCTGGAGCGTATAGAAAAGCAAATGTAGGCATAAGTAACGATAAGGCGGGTGAGAAACCCGCCCACCGATAGACTAAGGATTCCTGATCAACGCTAATCGGATCAGGGTTAGTCGGGACCTAAGGCGAACCCGAAGGGGGTAGTCGATGGACAATTGGTTAATATTCCAATACTACCGTATTCAGCGATGGGGTGACGGAGTAGTGAAAGTCCCGCGCACTGACGGAATAGTGCGTTAAAGGGTGTAGGTATACAGACCGTAGGCAAATCCGCGGACTGTGCTGAACCTGATAGTACCACAATGCTTCGGCAGCGTGGATAGTGGACCTAATCAGACTTCCAAGAAAAACCTCTAAGCAATGGATATGGTACCCGTACCGTAAACCGACACAGGTAGTCAAGGAGAGAATCCTAAGGTGCTCGAGTGATTCATGGCTAAGGAACTAGGCAAAATGGCCCTGTAACTTCGGGAGAAGGGGCGCCTCCTCTGTCAAAAGAGAGGCCGCAGTGAATAGGCCCAGGCGACTGTTTAGCAAAAACACATGGCTTTGCGAAATCGAAAGATAAAGTATAAGGCCTGACACCTGCCCGGTGCTGGAAGGTTAAGGGGGGATGTTATCCGTAAGGAGAAGCATTGAACTGAAGCCCCAGTAAACGGCGGCCGTAACTATAACGGTCCTAAGGTAGCGAAATTCCTTGTCGGGTAAGTTCCGACCTGCACGAATGGTGCAACGATCTGGGCACTGTCTCAGCCATGAGCTCGGTGAAATTGTAGTCGCGGTGAAGATGCCGCGTACCCGCAACGGGACGAAAAGACCCCATGAACCTTTACTATAGCTTCACATTGGTATTGGGTAAATGATGTGTAGGATAGGCGGGAGACTTTGAACCTGCGTCGCTAGGCGTGGGGGAGTCGTTGGTGAAATACCGCCCTTTATTTATCTGATGCCTAATCCAGCAATGGAGACAGTGTGTGGTGGGTAGTTTGACTGGGGTGGTCGCCTCCAAAAGAGTAACGGAGGCTTTCAAAGGTACCCTCAGTACGCTTGGTAACCGTACGTAGAGCGCAATAGCATAAGGGTGCTTGACTGTGAGGCCTACAAGCCGATCAGGGTCGAAAGACGGATATAGTGATCCGGTGGTTCCGCATGGAAGGGCCATCGCTCAAAGGATAAAAGGTACTCTGGGGATAACAGGCTGATCTCCCCCAAGAGCTCACATCGACGGGGAGGTTTGGCACCTCGATGTCGGCTCGTCACATCCTGGGGCTGGAGAAGGTCCCAAGGGTTGGGCTGTTCGCCCATTAAAGTGGCACGCGAGCTGGGTTCAGAACGTCGTGAGACAGTTCGGTCTCTATCTGTTGTGGGCGTAAGAAGTTTGAGAGGACCTGTCTTTAGTACGAGAGGACCGAGATGGACTAACCGCTGGTGTATCAGTTGTGCCGCCAGGTGCAGTGCTGAGTAGCTACGTTGGGCAGAGATAAGCGCTGAAAGCATCTAAGTGCGAAACTCCCCTCAAGATGAGACTTCTTTTAAGGGACGTTGGAGATGACAACGTTGATAGGCTGCAGGTGTAAAGGCAGAAATGTCATAGCTGAGCAGTACTAATTACCCGTAAGCTTTTTCGTAGTAGGCCGTCCTTTATGCAAGGGACGGCCGCGTTCTCCTAAAAACTACAGTTCTGTCGTGTGATACTCTTACAGTATATATGTCAATTTAGTTGATGGCTGATAGCTTCAAGCTTCAAGGAATCCTTGTAGCTTAAGGCTTAACGCTTATCGCTATTTAAGATCTTATGGTGATTATAGCGGTGAGGTCCACCTCTTCCCATTCCGAACAGAGAAGTTAAGCTCACTTGCGCTGATGGTACTGCCTCAAAAGGTGGGAGAGTAAGTAGTCGCCAGACCTTTATTAAACCCTGATCGTTCAAACTTTCAGGGTTTTTTTATGCGC